>JAQGHU010000006.1 GCA_028291515.1 Schlesneria sp. | reverse complement strand
TCACTTTTCTTGACATCGCGATTCCGCAGACCGCACCTAACTACCGCTTCTACAAATGATTACGATCTAAATAAAAAACTTTGCGAGGGTGACTGCGAGCTAACTGGCAACCCCGCCCGATGTTGACGAAACGCGACATCACATGTTGCCAGAATGTTGCTACGACGGCAGAAGATGAGAGCCTGTAATCGATTCCGTCCGCGCGCCAAACATCGTTAGAGATGATGCCAGTGGGCAACACGCGTCACCGCTTCCGAAAGCGCTCGCTCCAAGGAACGAAAAAAGCCCGGTTGCCGATGAAGGCGACCGGGCTCTCAGCTCTCACGAATGGAGAGTGGGGCAAGTTCTAGCGCGCATCTCCTAACTGTGGCGTCCCGCGAGCGGAAAGCCACTGAGTCTAACCCATGTTTCAACGCGACACGGATGTGCGACCAGCACTAGAATTCGAGATCGACAGCGCGACCCATGATCAAGCGAACAGTACGAACTTCCTTCTTACGATCCTTTTCTGGTCCCCATTCCGCTTTGATCTCGAAGATATGGGGCAGGCCGGGCAGCAATGGATCGGAAACCAATTCCCAGTGCTTGCCCGTCCACTTTGACTTCAGCCCCTTAGCGGACACGTCATAGTTTTCGGACAGGTGGACTTCGACGATACCGACTCGAGGATGCACTTTGTCTTCGAGGACTCGTGATCGGCGGTGGTAAGTGTGGCCTAACGTGCCTGGTGGAGGTGTGAAACCAAAGCGATCCGTGGCGGACATCGGCGCATTCGGATCCAGAGCCGGCATGGGCTGCGTGGTTGGTGTGGGTGCATCACTGGGTGTGTAAAACGATCCCTGCCCATCTGCATCACCCGTAAACTGCTTCACTGGTGGCGGGGGCGGTTCACGCATCGTTCCAAACGGCTTGGTATACATAGCACCACCGGGACCCGGTTCCGGTGGGGGGACCGGAGCAGTAGGAGTGGCAGAATTCACTGACGGGATCGGACTACCGAGGCCAGCGTCGATACCTGGTGCGGGTGCGGGAGGCAACGGCGTGGGAGCCGGTGCTTGCGCGACAAGGGTTCGCGAATTCGCAGTGCGAATGGGTGGCGTGGCCGCAGTCACATCGATCGTGGCAACCGAGAGCCAAGCCCCCGCTAAAGCTACGTAAAACAGTTTAGGAATTGCCATCGTTCGCATGGTGGGCTCCGGAGTTGCGAGTAACATCTTCTCCGCCAGTCATTGGTGCGACGACGCGGAGAGTTAGCGAGAGGGAAGGGACCCCAACTCGCTGTTGAACTCTACAACCTCAGTTTGGCCAGGCGACCGGACTGCACGCCAGAGCAACTTTTTTCTCCAGCGACCTTGGGGGGGATGCGTATCGCCCGAGTGAGAGAAACTTTGCGGGGCAGGTTTGATGAAGGCTGCTCTGATTCCAGCCCAGATTGTTCACGGCGGGTTGAGGGCACCAATCGCCATTACATCCGTCATTCCCGCGCAGGCGGGAATCCAGCGAGTGAACGGACGGTGTCCGTGTGGAGAAGACGAATCTCGTCCGATCCCGAGCGTTGGGATATCCTGCGCCGAAAGACTGGATTCCCGCCTGCGCGGGAATGACGGCGAAGAGCATGCGTAGAACGTCGAGGCAGTCTACTCGTGCCGCAAGGCTTCGATGGGGTCCATCATGGCCGCCGATCGAGCGGGGTAAATTCCGAAGATGATGCCGATTCCGACGGAGATGCCAAATGCGACCGGCAAGCTCCACCAGGCAATCTTGGGGTCCATCTCGGTGAACATCTTGCTCATTTGAGACGTTCCCGACGATCGATCCAGGACGAAGTTATTGACGATCCCCTTTAACCCCTCAAATGCGAGCGGCGTGCAAAGTCCCAGCAGAATCCCGATCAGCCCACCCGAGCCAGCCAGCACAATCGTTTCGGTCAGGAACTGCGAAATGATGTCGCGCTGGCGTGCTCCCAACGCGCGGCGAATCCCGATTTCTCGCGTCCGCTCGGTCACGGTCGCCAGCATGATGTTCATGATGCCGATCCCGCCGACGATCAGACTGATCGCGGCAATTGATCCGAGCACAATGTTGAAGATGTGACGAATCTGATCGGCCTGACGCAGCAATTCCAGCGGCACGATCACATCGAAATCGCCCTTCGATCCGTGGGATTTGCGGAGCGATTCCTTGACGACTTCCGACGTGGGGACAACATCCGCCATTTCGCGGACTTTAAGCGTGATCTGGCTGAGTTCCACCTGCTCGGCCATGAATGTCCCGCTGAGACGCGTGAAAACGATATCGCCAATTCGGACGCGGAACGTGCTGAGCGGAATGTAGATATCTTTGTTGAAATCCTGTCCCGACATGCTGCCACCGATAGCGGCAGACGCCGTACGCGAGCGCATGACGCCAATAATGGTGTACCGGTGAGTTCGCACTTGAACTGTCTGGCCAATCGGATCCTCCAGCGGGAAGAGCGTTGATGCCGTTTCCGCTCCCAGCACGGCGACGTTGGCCATGTCTGCCTCGTCCTTGTCCGACAGAAACCGTCCCCGCAGCATTTGCAGATGGTTCATTTCGGCGTATTCGGTTGTCGATCCAACCAGGCGGGCATTGATGGTCCGCTGAAGGTATTGAGCTTCGCTGAGGATCTCGCGCATCCGCACGGCCCCCGAAATCGTGGGCAGCGTGGAAACCAGCAGGTCGTAATCGGATCGCAGCAGACCGTAGGCCGGAACCTGCATGCTACGGCTGGAGCCGCGATTCTGGCTCTGCTGCGAATCGGCAGGCGGCTTCACCGTGAGGACGATGATATTCGTCGCCCCCAGGGACAGGACCTGTTTTTGAGCCTGAGCACTGGCCCCTTCGCCAATTGCCAACATCGCAATCACCGAAAACACACCAAACACGATCCCCAGCATCGTGAGCCCGGACCGCAGTTTATGCAGCAGCAGGCTCTTTAAAGCCAGGCGAACAGTGCGAAGGGTGTTGGCAAACGGCATGATCGAAAATGAATCCGGTAGACGAAAGGCAGGAGTCGAAGCGGTTTCTGCGCGACTTAATTTCCAGGGGACAAGGTTGAATCTACTTCTCACCTTCAGTCGTAAACATTCCTTCGCTGTGAATCAATCCGTCTTTCATCACGATCTGGTGTCGGGCGCGCTTGGCAACACTGGTTTCATGAGTCACCAGGATAATCGTGCGGCCTTCGCGATTCAGATTCGTCAGCAAATCCATGATTTCTTTTTCAGTCGCCGAGTCCAGGTTCCCCGTTGGTTCATCCGCCAGGATGATTTCGGGATCGTTGACCAGGGCCCTGGCAATCGCGACTCGCTGTTGCTGCCCGCCCGATAGCTGAAACGGTCTGTGATCCAAACGATCACCCAGCCCCACGCGTTCCGCCAAGTCGAGGCAGCGATTCATTTCGGCAGGGCCAATGTTGCGACTGTCCGTCCGGTAATGCAGCGGGACCTGAATGTTTTCCAGAACGGTGTATTGGGGAATCAAGTTATACGATTGGAAGATAAACCCGATCAAGCGATTGCGGATTTGCGACAGATCATCATCACTTAACTTGCCGACATCGTATCCTGAAAGAATGTACTGCCCGCTGGTCGGCCGGTCGAGTGCCCCCAGCAGATTGAGCAAGGTGCTTTTGCCGCTACCGGACGAACCCATGATGGCGACGAAATCGCCTTGTGGAAAATCGGCCGAGACCCCGCGCAACGCACGCACGACATTGTCACCAAGGTAGTAGAACTTGGTGAGGTCGATGAGTCGTGCTGCATACATCCGCGGTTCATTTCGAAAAAGGAGAAGTCTCTGAGAACATCGCCAAACGACCCGCAGCCAGTTGCAGCGGCGTGATGACGATCAAGATTGTGGAGGACGGCTCAGTTGGCTGGAGGACGAGGTCCACCCGCTCCTCCGCCACCCGCGCGAAATCGTGCCGAAGCGGCCTTCATCTCATCCAATGTGATCAGACCGTCGGCATCGGCATCCATCGAATCAAAACGCGCCGCCATTCGATCGTCGGCGACTTCGTCCTTCGAAAGCTTCCCGTCGCTGTTCTTGTCCAGGTCTTTGAATCGCGTCGCCGGATCGGGACGATTCCCGCCTCCTGGAGGTCCTCCGGCCGCCGGAGTTCCCGGATTCGCGCCTGCCGCCATTGGGCCACCTGGTCCGGGAACTGGTACGGTCAGTTGATCCGTCTTGGGAACGAGCGGTGGACCTTGCGTCGGAGCGGCACCAGCAGCCTTGGCCCTTAACACCGCTTGTTCTTTGGCGACTTCGGATTCCAGCACATCGATCTCTTTCTTGAAGTGCGACCGCGGATTCATCACCACTTCGTCGCCTTCTTTCAGGCCTGGATCGTAATCTTTCCCGTCGACCTTCGTAGGAATTTCGAGCATCCGCTCGTTGCTTTTGCCGACTTTGATCTCCAGCGTTTTGACGTGCCGGTCTTTCGCGACGAAGATGAACTGTCGATTGCCGACCGTCACGACGGCTTGCACAGGGACCTGTAAGACATCCGGCCGACGCTCGACCAGAATCTCGACGCTGGCTGTCAACCCGGGTCGCAGCTTGTTGACCTTTTCAGAGTCGTCGACAATCTTCACAGACGCTTCGTATTCCTTGAAGTCGCGAGCGAATCCCCCCGTCGAACTGGGGACAGAAGCGACAGAATCGACGATCCCGTTGAAAACCTCACCGGGATACGCGTCCACTTTCACGGTCACCTTCTGGTTCGCCTGTACCTGTGAGATGCGAGACTCATGAATACGAGCATTAACTTTCATGTTGTCCAAGTCCGGCAGATTGATAATCGCCTGCCGTTCGCGGACGCTGGCACCTTCCATGATCACAATCTGGTCAGAGGAACGGCCGTCCTTGACGTTGGCATAGACGACTTGGCCATCCTGTGAGGCTCTGATCTTGCAAGCTGCGATCTGATCTTTCAGACGTTCCAGCTTCTTCGCTTCCACTTCCAGGGTCAGGCGGCAAGATTCGACTTCCGCGTCTTTCTGGGCGAGTGCCGCTTTTCCTTTGCGGTCCGTTCGTTCGATTTCTCGAGCGAATTCCACTGAGTTGGCATCCAGTTCCTTCAGCGTTCGCTTTTGCGTGAAATCTTTGAAAGCCCTCAACTTCGTTTCGGCCGACTTCTTGTCCAACTCGTTTCGCTGGAGGACCAGTTCTTCGGATTCAAGATCGTTTTGATTCTTGTATCCCTTCTGAGTCATCTCACGAATGTATTTGCAGCTTTCCTGCGTTCGCGACAGCGTTTCGTCAGCGAGTTTGACGGCGGCCTGCAAGTCTTCGACTTGCTGAACGAGATCGCCGTTCAAGAACTTTTCCAGATCGAGCTTGGCAAGATCGTATTTCAACTGCGAGGCCGCGGTATCACTGTCATTCTGCGTCTTTTGGATCGCCAGACCTTCGTTGGCCTGTTCAAGCATGGCCCGGGCTCGAACGACGAGGATTTCCTGCGCGGTCTCCCTGTCGGTCAACGTCGAGGAATCCAGTTCGCAAACCAGATCGCCTGCATTCACTGTCGTCCCTTCAGGGACGATCGAGATGATGGTCGTTGCTCCTTCGACCTTGCTCGAAAGGACAGCATTCTTCATGCTGTCCAGCGTGCCGCGTTCAGTCACGGTAATCTCAAACGGGCCAAGCTTGGCGGCATCCGTGATCAGACCTTCGGTCTCATTCCTCTCGGGAAACAGTTGGCTTCGGATTCCCGGCCACCCGACGGCGCCACCACCGATGATCACGAACGCCAGCACCAGCAGGATCGCTCGTTTCTTCCAAGGCGACTTTTGTTCGCCCAGATTCCGTCCCTTGGACGAGTCTAACGGCACCGGTGTCTTCGGATTCGATGGGTTGGATGAATCGGACGCTGGAGGCTTCTGGAGCAATGACATTGGCAGGCTCATCTGTGGAGAAAGTGCCGCGATTTCCGAGGCGCTGATACACGGGATCGATCCAGAGCCCGCGCTCGTCGATCTGCATGATATCCATATCTCGGTAAATGTTAATCCGATTTCGTTCGTACGACGTCCAGTATTGTATCAAAGCGTTCTGGGCGCGTACCAAGGCTGCTAATGCATTATTAATGTTCAGGCCGCTGGAACTCCCCAGATTTGTTCCCCCTTGGGTCCCTCCACCGACAACCGCCCCCGTGTTAGATGCTCTCGGATTTAGGTTGTTCGCAACATTAATGTCGAATTGCAGCGCTGCTTGGCGCAGGTTCTTCCGGCTGGTCTCAAGATTCTGCCGGTTGACCTGAAGTTGCCGCCAACTCGTCCTAACATCGTATTTCACCTGATCTTCCAGCAACATGTACGACCGACGTGACTGCTGATAAGTGACCAGCGCCCCGCGGTACAGATTGCGAACCTGCATCTGATCTAACGGGGCCGTCATCTGCAGTCCAAACTGATAGCTGCTGTTCAGTCCACGAAAGTCGAGCGGATGGTTGCCTGTGGGAGGCGTATTGATGTTTCCTTGGGCTACCACATTGACGATCGCCTCCAGACGATTGGCGGCAACTTCCATGTTACGGCGGGCGTCCATGACGCGACCACGAGCATTCATCAAGTCCAGCCGGTTTTCCAAGGCTATCTCGACGGCGGTGTCAACATCCAGGTTAACATCTTCCAGGTCGATCAATTCCGCCCGCAACCCCAGTTGAAGCACACGCATGTTTTGAATTGACATCAGCAGGTCTTCGCGAGCGTCTTTGATGACCGCCAGCGATTCAACTCGCGCCTTCTTGGGGACTTCTTCTTCTGACAATTGACCGACGAGATTGTCCACCAGCTTTTTCGTTTCCTCGAAGTCCGCCCGGACGTTTGAGAAAATGATGGAGTCGCGTTCATAGGTTCGAGTGACGATCTCTCGCGATTCATCATTGATTAGTGTCGAGAGTCGTCGCGGCATGTGTGCTTCAACGCGACCAAAATCGTCTTGCAGGACCTCGATCAAAACTCCGACATTGTTGGCCAATTTTTGAAAGTCTCGCGCCAGCCGACGCAGCTCTGAGACTTCTGGATCTTCTCCATTCACACCGGATGTGCGACTGATGAAGCCAATGATGTCGGTCTCCGTTTTGATCAGGCGGGGATCAGTTAACTCGAATGGCTTCAGGATCGATCTGTCCACCGAGATCTGCATATCGATCGGAAGCCCCAGAAAGAATTTGTACTGGTCGATTTCCTCATAGTACGCCAGTGTCAGTGCGCGCTCCATGATTTCGGCTTGAGTCAAAGCGGTGGCAACAGTCAGGGTATCCACCGTTGTAACACCGATCCGCAGTTGGTTGTACAAGCCTCGAATCGCCGCCAGATACTGCTCGTCATTGCTGAGCGTCAGCAACAAGTCGCGATCTTCAACCGTCATCAGGTCTGTCGCCTTCCAGCGAATGCGACGAGTCTGTGCCGAGTATTCGATTTTCGGGAGGAGTTCTGGTGGAATGACGATTCCGTCGGGCAACGATCCAGCCGGCAGACGACGGAACGGCGTCTGCGAAACGAGTTCACGAAAACGTTCAGTCTGTCCTCTCAAAAGTGCCACGTTGTCACGTTGATTGAGAACTTGCTGATACTGGAACAACAAGCCGAAATATCCCTGCGCATTGCCTTGCGATGCCGAGCTGGAACCAACCGTCGAACCTGGAGCGATCGCGATACCAGCGTTGGTACTGATCACCGTTGGGTTTTGAACGGACGACCCCGACGAAGACGAAATACCAGCCAACGAACTTGTCGATCCACCACCAGTATTCACCACGGCGTCTGCAAAGAACACCTTGCGATAACGGGCCAGGATCCGAGTGTTGTACAGCACGTTACGTTCGCTGAAGGTGAGGTTTTCCAGAATCACCTTGCGACCAGCGCCCTGCAATAACGGCTGAATGAGCGAATAAGAGAGTAACGATTGCGAACTGGTGTGGTTTCCACCCGAGAAGATCCAGAGCGTGTTGTTCGCCAGTCCGACAACCCATTGACCGCCCGTCGGCAGGAGTTGGCTGATGCCACCTTGCGTCCCATACAACAGACTAGTCTCGCCGCCGGGGATGGTCGTCAGAGTGGCATCGCCTTGCGGCCTGGTACCGCCGAAGGCCAGGTATCGGACGTTGAATTGGAACTGATCCAACGATAACTGCAGCGCCGACAAGAACAGATTCTCAAGCTGCGTCTGATAGTCACGGCTGTGGATGCTGGCCAATTCGATCGCCTGCTCCAAGGTCAAATCTTCGATCGTCGGCGTCAGGCGCTCGGCATCGAGTTCGGGGGTCGACAACGAAGAAACCGGAACATCAGTCAGACCATCCGTCGCGCGGAAGATGTCATGGAACGTATCTGGTTGCAGCCCAAAGTTGGCCAGCCACTGTGGGTTCTCAACCGACATCGATTCGCCGAATTTGTGCCAGCTCTTGTAACCGCGCATGCCGTAGACACCCGTCATGTATTGATTGGCGGCGGGATCATCGGGAGGAAGCGGCTCGAAATCCAAATTGTACGGATCGTAAAACCGACTACGCGGATCGGCATCGACCGTGGTCCGCGGGATATCCCAGCGGGGATCGAACTGCTTGTTCTCCAGCAGATTCAGGGCGTCAAAGTCCGCCTGCGTCCGCCAGAAATTGCGCGAACACCCTGTTGCCAGCAACAGCAGCAGGCTGCCAAGTAACGGAACAATCGAGCGATGGTATCTCGCTGGAATCATTGTTCGCCCTCGCCAAATCGACCCACCAACCCCAGCGTGGAAAGCATCTGTTCCAGCGCAAAATGAGGCGAATCTGGATCGCACCGCTTCAAGCTGTGATTGCCAGGCCAGTCCACTCGATCTGCACCATTGCTCGCTGGCGGCCGCGACGACGCTGTTGGCCCGGATGGATCGCCAATGAGTCGGAGGCCTTCCAGAAGCGAGATCCGCTCTTCGGGGCCGACCTTCGACAGCAACGATTCTTCCCATCGCGGACGTGCGACATTGACGCGATCGATTAACTGCTGACCCGCCTCTGTCAGCAGCAGCACGCGTTTGCGTCGGTCGGTCACGGACCAGTTACGGTCGACCAGACCGTCCCGTTGAAGACGATCAATCAGCGAACTGACATTCGATTCCGATTGGACCAGATATTCAGCCACGTCGGACTGAGAAAGGCCGCGCGTACCGGCTCTCGACAGCGCTTCCAAGGTCAAGTAGCGACCTTCAGTCAACTCGAAGCGTTCGAGGAACTCGTTCAGACGCTGACGTACGAAATTCGCAGCATGGAGCAAAGTCGTGACGAGGTCACCCTTTGCGTCGACAAAATCGAAAACCCCGGTGCTGCCGACTCGAATGACTTCCATCCAAGAATCCCCGATTCATGCAAAGACGAAGCATCACATTCTCCTGATTCGGCCACGAATGCTTCGCAACTGAAGGAATTCCCGTTACAAACGGTACACGTTAACACTTGGCCAGTTGATGATCAGACGGATACATCGCAAAGTCTGATTGGATCGTTGATGCTTGTGGCAGCGATCCGACCGTCGGACCAGAATCCGGCAAAGTTTGCCGATCTGTCGGTTCGATGCTGAAAGGGGACGAAGGCGTCCAGAACCTGTTTTTGATGAAATCTCGCCGAAACAGATTCAATCCTTGAGGTGCGGCGAGGCCAAGGCTACTATTTTCCGCGTGAGACGCTGTGCCGTTTGGCACTCGGAGGCGTCCCACTTTCATCAGTCCTGCGGACGAATTCTGATGAGTGACTTGTTGCAATTGGAACTGACGGATCGACAACGTGAACTTCTGCTTCGTGGTCTGCGGTTTGTCCGCAGCAGCCGCATGCTGGAAATTCGCGACTCGTCGGACATTACCGACGATCAGAGAAAAGGCGAATTGGGCGAATTGCGTCAACTCGCTGAAATGCTGGCGAAAGAAGCCAGTAAACCGGGTGCCCACGGATAGGCACCTGTCATGCTGACATGAATATGTAAAATCAAGCAGCCGCCATCATTGGCGGCTGTTTTTATTTGCATGGGTTTCAATTGCGATGTTGGCCCGCATTATTCATGGGCTACTTCCCTCGTCATTCCCGCGCAGGCGGGAATCCAGCAGGGTATCAGAAGCTGCCAATCCAAGAACTTCGCAATTTCGTTCGATTCCAAACTCCGTAGGCGAGTCGGCACAAGTTTGCTGGATTCCCGCCTTCGCGGGAATGACGAAAATTGGAATCTCGGGCCTTATCCCATCAGATCGGAAATCGGCCCCAAGCTGTCCACGAACTGCTCGGTGCTAACTTCCATCTTGTTCATGATCGTCAGCAACAGATTGGTCAGCCGCGCATTGCCATCCACCGGCGAATGACACAGGTGGTAGTGACCACCATGGTTGGCCAGGTCGTACTTTTTGATCTTCGGCAAGTTGTAGTCGATGTGCTGACCATGCTTCAGACCCAGCGATTGACCACCCGCCAGCACCGTCGGCAGATTGGCGTTGCCGTGACTGTGACCGTAGCTCATCCCGCTGCCGAACAACACCACCGTTCGATCCAACAGCGATTCCTCGCCGTCCTTGATCGCCTGCAACTGATCAAGGAAATAAGAAAACTGCTGAGCGATGAAGGCATCGCTCCGGCTTAGTCTCGCCATGATCTCAGGATCGCCACTGTGATGCGACAGTTCGTGACGGCTTTGGCTGATGCCGATCTCGGGGATCGGCAGCCCGTTTCCTTCGCTGCCGCTCATGTACGAGACCACACGAGTCATATCCGTCCGCAGGGCGAGTACAATCAAATCGTACATCGTGCGATAGTATTCGCCCGCCTGCGTTCGCGGAACATCCCGCTGAATTCGCTGCGTTGTCTCGGCGTCGACTTTTGGCTTCGGGACATTGAGCCACGCATCTAACCGTTCGGCGCGAACTTCCACTTCGCGGACGGAACCAAGATACTCGTCCAGTTTGCCGCGATCTTCGGTCCCCAGATCCGCTTTCAGTGAGCGTGCGTCATCCAGGATCGCATCCAATACACTGCGGCGGCGATCAAGTCGACGGCGTCGAGATTCGATGCCGCCCGGTTCTTCACCAAACAGGCGGTTGAAGACCGTCTTGGGATTGTCTTCGGCGGGGAGAGGCACGCCATCTCGCGACCAGGCGAGGGTCGAAGCATTATTAGGCTGTCCCACGCCGGCCGCGATCGACAGTTCCAGCGAACCGAAACGCGTCTGGGGCGAGGTGACTTCGGCAATCAACTGGTCGCAGGAAACGGTATTTTTGTACGCGCCTCCTTCTTGATTGATCTTCGCCGCCGTCAGCCAGGTATCGGCACAAACGTGAGCCTGTCCAATCCCACCGGGATGATGCAGTCCGCTGATCGGTGTGATGTGCTGACGATGCTTTTCTAACGGCCGTAGCGGCTCGCTGAACTCGTAGTCCCGCCCGGCAGAGGTGATCTGCCACGTCAACACATTGACGCCGTTCGGGATGTAGACAAACACGCTGCGCCGGGGCTTGGGAGCCACTTCGGCACCAGTCGCCCGCAAAGGAACCATCGAATTCAGCAGCGGCAAAGCGATCGAGACACCCGCGCCCTTTAACATTCGTCGACGGTCGAGCAGCCATTTCTGCGTGATGATTGAACTCATTCAAACGGCCCTAACGATGGAGTTGTCTGTAGTCAGTGGAGTGATCTTCATTATCGGCTTTGAAACAGTTCCGACAGCACCAGCGCCTCAACAATGGAAGCCAAACGATGGCCATCGTGCTGGCTGTGCTGCGCCAAGTCCGTCAGTTGCTTGCGATCATCAATCGTCATCGCTCGTCGCAGTGCATAAGTCGAGAGTTTCTCGATGAATGCGGCATTGAACTTATCGAGGTCCGACAGCAGGATCTCTTTCAGGCCTTCCGCGTCGTGAAACTTTCGCCCATCGACGAGTTGTCCGCTGGCATCGATCACAGGGTTGTTGCCGGTGCCATCTTTGACAAGTTCTTCCGTGCGATAACGACCGATGGCGTCGTAATTATCGAATGCGAATCCCAGGGGATCGATTTTCTTGTGGCAGGATGCACAGTTCGCATCGCTCAGGTGAGCAACTAGCTTCATTCGCAACGTGGTCTTCGGCTGCGTTGGCGGAGTCGGTTCGACTGGTTTGACGTTGGCCGGAGGAGGGGGTGGCGAGCGTCCAATGATCGATTCCATCACCCATTTTCCGCGGTGAATGGGTCGATGCCGCGTTCCGTCGGAAGTCAGTGTGAGAACCGAGGCCTGAGTCAATAAACCCCCGCGGTGGTCATCGGGCTTCAAAGCGATTCTTTGGAATCGATCCTCGGAAACATTCGGAATCGAATAGTGCATCGCCAGCCGGGCATTGCACATCGTCCAATCAGAATCAATAAATTCTCGCAGACTCAGATTCTGCTTCAACACGTGGTCAAAGTAGGCTGTGGTCTCGTTGATCATGCTTTTCTGCAGATGATCATCATAATCGGGATACAGCTTCTTATCCGGCGGAAACATGCCGACTCCGCGAAGCTGCAGCCATTGCCTTGCAAACCCGTCCGTCAGTCGCTCGATCCGTGGATCTCGCCGCATTCGAGCCACTTGAGCTTTCAAGACCTCGGGCTGATGCAGCGTACCACTCCGAGCGGCGGCGAGCAGTTCTTCGTCGGGCGTGGTGCTCCACAGGAAGTACGATAATCGCGAGGCCAGTTCCCAATCGTTGATTTGCCGATGGTTTTCTTCTCGCGAACCTTCCACGATGTAGAAGAAGTCCTTCATGCAGAGGACCGCCAGCATGCCAGTGCGAAGGGCTGCAATCGGCTGTTCACCTTTGGCAATCTCCGCCTGCATCAGGGCCACCAGTCGATCAACTTCCGCGGGCTTGGTCGGTCGACGTAGTGCAGCCTCGGCAAACCGAGTGATGACATCGCGAGCTTGCGATGGATCATCGTTCGTCAGCGCAAATCGCTGCTGAACAGACGTCGGAAACGCGGAAAGAATCGGGCCTTCCCATTCAATCCAGTCGACCAGCAGGAACGGTTCGATGGGGTTCCCTTCTTCGTCCGTCAGCTTTCGCTGCCAGGGGAAACGACCATCTTTGATACTGAAGAACGGTTTCGAACCACTGCGACCCGCCCGACCGAGATTAGATGGTGCCGGAACTTCGTTCGTGGTCCGAATCACGTGCGTGCCGGCAGTGAAATGCGTCTGGAATTCGACGACGATTGGCTGATCCTCTGGAGCCAGCACATCTTGCTCATGTAGCATGCGGTCCAGATTGGCCGCGTAGACTGTCATATGTGGGGCGCGACCATTCGGCGGTTTCAACCCGCTTAACTTGATCCGCACCTTGTAATCGCCAGCGGTCGGAATTGTGAGATGCTGGACGGAGCCCGGATGTCCCGTAAAGGTGCTGCCCGCCCAGACATCCAGACGAACCTTGTCCCACAATCCCTGTTCGATCAGTTTCTCTTTGTCGCGAATATGTCGGAAGTTCGAGGGATCCCACTTGATCAGCGTCTTTTTGGGCTCCGCCTCTGGAAACGCCTCCGCGAGCGCCGCTTCGGCGGCGGCGAAGTATTTCTCCACGTGGGCGGGCGACAGGGACAACACCGATCCGATCCGCTCGAATCCGTGCCAGTTCGGATCCTCGGGCAGGGCGCTGGGGTCCATGGCGTCAAAGTGAACGCCCAGCAGGTCATAGATCGTGTTGGCGTACTCTTCGCGAGTGAGCTTTTGGAAAGTGACTCGTTCTCGCTTCGCCAGGCGAGCCATCTCGCCTTCTTTAATGCGAGCATTCAGCCATTCCGCCACATGGGATGCTTCGTCGGCCGTCGGCTGTGGTTCTTCTGGCGGCGGCATTTCGGCCGAACTGATGCGATACATCACATCGCCCCAGTGCCCCGCCGAACCCCCGCCAGCGAAATCTCGAGACAACGTGTCGATCCGCAGTTCGCCCTTTTGCACCTTGTCGTCGTGACAATGTAGACAGTGCTTGTTCAAGAATGGCAGAACGGCCTTCTCGAAGGTTTCGGCCTCTCCCTGAGGTGTTGCCGGAGTCTTGGAGGCCGAGGGCGGAGTTTCAGCACTCCATAGCAGTGTTGAAGAGCAAATGAGCAGCCCAATCAGGCTTAAACGTCCAAACCACTTCATACAGTCGCCGTCCATCAATGTTGCGTTCGTATCGGCACAGATCTGCACTTTAACTGTAGGCTCGGCCATTCACAAGAAAACCTTGATTGGTTCGCGCATCTCGCGGCGGGTGCTCATGATGAGTTCGACAGCTTTTCGCCAGGAAAACGACGGTGAACTGCATTATCTGCTGGAGTTCAACCCAAGTTCGGCAGAAGTGGATTGGTCGTCATTGGTTTCGTTCGCCTGATATTGACCGTGCGTTTTGAATCTGGGAGAAGCCGGAACTCCCAGTTCCCCAATTTGTTCATCGTTCGTTGCAGGTCTCGCCGCGCACCTTTCTGCGTGTCGACGATTCGGTCAAGGAAGTCGCATGTCTCGAACAATCCGCTCAGTCGTGTGTTGCTTCGGACTGGCGGTGGTCACTACCACCGGCGGGGTCGGCTGCTCGCACATGATTGAAACGCGAGCGATCACGGCGTTCTCCAAAAACCTCAACGATGAAGACTTGGACGGCCTGATGGAGGCGACCAGTAGCGATTTCCGCCAGCGAGCCCTGCGCACCACGACGGCCTTCGAAGACCTGAAGATCCTGAACCTTCCCGACGGCAAGACGACCATCGTCGAAGTCGAAGACGACGGCAAAAATAAGAAGCGTGTCACCGTAGAAGTCGGCGACGGAAAAACAGACAAGAAAAGCAAGAAGGGCAGTTCCAGTGACAGCAAGAAGGAAATCTTCTACGAACTGACCAAGGGCAAAGATGGACACTGGGTCGTCGACGACATCTACTTGAAGCAGAAACGCAAAGGTGTCGTGGCTTATAAGTCCGTCACCGAACAGATGGATATGCTGCTGTCGATCCGCGAATTCCTGGATGCCTGGAGTCGAGGCGATCGCGAGCAGGTTCTGGGTGTGACCACGAAGAAGTTCCGTGCGGCTCTCGATCCGCTGCCACCATCCTATCTGGCCACGCTGACGAAAGTGGTCTCCACCGGCAAGCCGACGGGTGGCAAGTACAAGCCAAACGCTCAGATGGACGAAAAAGTCGCCGTCGTGCGATTGCCGCGACATGTCGGTGATACCGTGATCTCGATGGAACTGGTGGACGGAAGCTGGCAAGTTTCCGATGTCGCCGTCGACACCAAAGGTGACGAACAGTTGCCATCGATGTTGAAACTGGCTCACGCTGTCAACGGATGCACCGCCTTCCTGGCGGCCTACGGCAACGGTGACAAATCGAAACTGTCCGAATTGAGTTCGGCAGACTTCTTCGAAGGTAGCCTTGCTGTCGGTGATCTCAGCCAAGCCAAGCTGCCGGATGCTCAATTCTCGGAACACGAACTGGTCGTGAAGCTACGCGGCAACCGTGCTGACTTTGTCTTGAAGAATGACACGGAACTGGTTCAGATCGATATGCATCGCGATGCAGAAACGTCTCCCGATGTCCCCGCCAAATTCCGCGTTTCTGACGTGACAATTTATGAGATCGAGTCGAAGCAGGAAAAGCGACTCTCGGCCCTGTTCACAGCGCAAGGGATGCTCGAAATCTTCGTCCACGCTCTTGAGGCCCGCGATGTTGGCACTTTGAAGCATTCATCGACACGTGATCTGGCGACTCGCGTTTGGAGCCGACTCAGCACAGAAACACTGCAATCGATGCCGCTGGATCTATTCGACGGCAGCGACATGGAATTCGTCAGTGCCTCGTTCCAGGGTGCCTTGACTCGGATTCAAGTTCGCCACGGCGCACGGTCCGTCACTTATGTCCTGCGGGATGAAAACGGTCGATTCTTCGTTGACGACGTCAACTGGCAAAAAACCGGCTTGCCTTCATCTCTTAAGGCAACGATGGAAATCCTCGTTCCTATCCAGGAATTCGCCAGTGCGATTGCCCAGGGTCGCGACCCACAAAAGCAAGAAACAGCCTTGGAACGACTGCAAGCGATCTCGACCGCCGACTTCAATCGGATGGTCTGGGGACAGACTCGGTATGTGCCTAATTCAGGGATGTCTGCGGATACCTTCTTGAAGGCTCCACTGGAGAGCATCGCGATTACCGACCAGGAAGTCACCGTTAAATTAGGTGATAATCGCTACGGTGCCAAAGTCACGTTGCGACGAGAATTCGAACGCTATGTCGTTGACGATGTGACGTTGATTGCCGGGGTCGATGATTCACAACGACTGGCCTTGAAGCACAGCTTGCGAACACAGATGGCTCGCGGCGAGGCCCGAGCCCCGCAGAAAGTGATCCAAGCCAGCTATGAAGAGGAATCTCGTACCAGTCCGCCTCCACGAGAGTTGGAAGAGGATCCGTTCGCCAGCGACATCCGAGAGTAGCGACCGAGGTTTACTGACCAGTCTTCGTCACGGCAAATTTCGCGTTGACTGAACTCCTGTCGGCTCCGATGATACGTCCTGAGCAAAATAGTCTCCTTGGACCGTCTCTCGTGGGTATTGACGCCAGTATGAATCGACGGCCTTCCAGCTATGTGACTCTGCTGCAAATGGTGACATTGTTACCACTGCTTGTTTGCAGCTTGAGCGGATGCAATGGGTCGTCCACGACCCTCGCACTGGATAACCCCGCTTCTACCAAGCCGAGCGTATCAGAAGCGACTGAGCTACCGATACCTGCAGCCGATCTGGTTTCGTCTGACGAACATCCTGAGGATCGACCTGAGACTGACAGTCCAACAGCGGCTCCCTTGCAAACCAATGTCGATCCCGCCCAGATGGTCGGACGCTGGCAAGACTCGTTCTTCGGCAAGCGAACGCTGGTTCTGAATGCCGACGGAACGGCACAGATGCGGCTCGATCTCGATTTTGCCGGCAGTTTGCTCTATGGCAAGCAGGTCGACTTTGACATGAAATGGTCGCTGGACCAAGGGACCGTCACCATCGACATTCTCAAAGGGAAGCCAGAGAGCGCAGCGAAGTCGCTCATGGACACCTGGGGAACGCAGCATATTTACTTGCTGGATCTTGTCGAAAGTGAACGAATCGAGATGCGAGACAAGCGCCACTTGGCCAGTCACACGTTGCAACGGCTCCCTGAATAGCAGTCGCGAACCGAGATGGGGTCGCCGATCCTAAAAACCGAAACAATCGCGGTGATCGTTTCGCTCTCTCGTCCTCTCCGGACGATCTTTCGCCGTCACTTGTCCGCGGTCGACATTCGTCGCTAGACTCTTGCACCCGCACGATTTGGGGAAAGTACGTTTTCGGCGAATTAAAGACTGAGGAACGAATGTCGATGGGCGATTCGAATTGTCTGGCAGACCAAACGACCGATTGGCAGGACTTGGCGGACCGGATTCTGGAAGGACACGAACTGACGGCTGAAGAAGGGCTGTCGATCCTGCGGTCCAATGACGACGAATTGCTCGATCTGCTGGCGGCAACGTATCGCGTTCGGCGAAAGCATTTTGGCCGCAAGGTCCATCTGTACTTCCTCAAGAATGCGAAAAGCGGTCTGTGCCCCGAAGATTGCGGGTACTGTTCGCAATCGATCATTTCCGAGGCCGAGATTCCTCGCTACGCCCTGCTGAACGAAGCCAAGCTGATGGAAGGGGCCGAGCGAGCGGTCGCTTCACAGGCCCGTACGTATTGCATCGTCGCTTCCGGACGAGGCCCCAGCAACCGCGAAGTCGACCACATCGCCAGTACTGTCACCAAGATCAAAGACAAGTACGGCCTGCATATCTGCTGCTGCCTGGGTCTGCTGAACGCAGAACAGGCTCAGACGCTGAAGGATGCTGGCGTCGATCGCATCAATCATAATCTGAACACCAGCCGCTCGTTCTACGACCAGATCTGCACCACCCACTCCTACGAAGACCGCCTGAACACGCTTCAAGTCGCTCGTAAAGCAGGGATGGAGCTTTGCAGCGGCCTGATCGTCGGCATGGGTGAAACGGATCAGGATCTGGTCGAAGTTGCCTTCGAACTGCGAACGCTGGGTGTGCATTCCACGCCGATCAACTTCCTGCACTCCATCGACGGCACACCTCTCGAACGCAAGTGGGATCTGAATCCTCGCTATTGCTTGAAGACGCTCTGTTTGTTCCGGATGACCAACCCCGCTGTCGAACTGCGCATCTCGGGCGGACGCGAAGTCAACTTGCGATCCATGCAGTCGATGGGGCTGTATGCCGCAAATTCCATGTTCGTCAGTGACTATCTGACGACAAAGGGACAACCCGCCGAAGACGACTTCAAGATGGTCGAAGATCTCGGCTTCGAAATTGTGATCGGTGACCACGAGGCGCATGCCGCCTGGAAAGCCGCTCAATCGGCGGCCGTCTGAGGATTTCTATGACTTTGCGTGCCGTTTGCGGGCTGCTCATCATTGGTTTGGTGACGATCCATCACGAGCCAAATGTTGAAGCGGCCGATTCTGACTTGCGCGTGATGAGCTTTAACATTCGTTACGGCACTGCACGCGACGGCGACAATCATTGGGATCGTCGCAAAGACTTCCTAATCGACACCATCAAGGCCTTCGATCCCGATCTGCTGGGAACTCAGGAGACGCTTGGGTTCCAGCGCGACTATCTCGCTGAGAAGCTCGCGGCTTACGATCAGTTTGGCGTCGGCCGCGATGACGGGGCCGACCGCGGCGAAATGATGACGCTCTACTACAAGCGCGATCGTTTCGAAAAGCTCGACGGTGGCCATTTCTGGCTTAGTGAAACGCCCGACAAGATCGGCAGCAAGAGCTGGGACAGTTCTCTCCCACGTATGGCGACATGGGTCAGGCTGAAGGACAAACGTCAGGACGATTTGCCTCCAATCCTGTTCATCAACACGCATTACGATCACATGGGAACGACGGCGCGGCAAGAGTCTTCGCGATTGATCGGTCGGCAGATCGCAAAACTGGCGGACGGAGCGTCCGTTGTTCTCACCGGCGACTTCAATACTGGCGAAGGGAGCCTGCCGTACACGCCCCTTTTTGGGCGGCTCGACAAGCCACCACTGCTCAACGATACATTTCGCATCGTGAATCCTGACCGCAAACCGAATGAAGGGACATTCACCGGTTTCAAAGCGGATGCCACGAATGGCGATCGAATCGACTGGATCGGCGCTTCGACCGATTGGCAGGTTCGATCAGCGACGATCGACCGAACGTCGCGCGACGGTCGGACACCGTCCGATCATTTTCCAGTCACCTCGATCCTTCGCCGCAAGCAACCGAACGTCGTCCGGAAGGCCGATGAACATGCGACACCCCTGTTTGGCGGCGACTATCAAGTCAAATCGTATCTCGACATCCCCTACTACGAAGGGAAAGATGCCAGTCCGCGCAAGCACAAGCTCGATCTCTATGTCCCCAGTGGTGCCAAAGATTTCCCCGTCTTGTTTTTCGTTCATGGCGGCGCGTGGACCAGCGGCGACCGCAAACTCTACGCCAATATCGGCAAGGTCTTCGCGCGAAATGGAATTGGAACCGTTGTCACCAGCTATCGACTGACACCCGCCGTCCGTCATCCTGGTCACATCGAAGACGTCGCTAAAGCCTTCGCCTGGACCTACCAGCACATTGCCGAATACGGTGGCCGGACCGACCGCATTTTTGTCTCTGGCCAATCGGCAGGGGGACATCTGTCGGCACTCCTCTGCACCGACGAGAAATACCTCAAGGCGGAAGGTCTGTCGTTCAAGAACGTCCGCGCCGCGATCCCTATCAGTGGGATCTACACCTTCCGCAAAGGTGAATTGGCATTCATCATCGGCAACACGCAAGAAGCGGCCGATAGCGCGTCACCAATGAAACACGTCTCCGGCGACGAGCCTCCATTTCTCATCCTGTATGCGTCCAAGGATATGCCGCTGTGCGATGTCCGGTCCCTGCAATTGGCCGAGTTATTGAAGAAAAACGGAGTCGAAGCCGATTGCCTGCAGATTCCGCATCGCAACCATCTGTCAATCATTTTCCAGCCGATGCTGGGTGATCGCGATACAACGGTGCAGACGATGCTACGGTTCATCGCCAGCCATTCCGAACTGGAACTGAAGCCGCGCACTGCGTCTCAAACGTCCTACGTCTACTGCTCGGCCGCCAAAGATCAGTCGATTGTGACGTACCAACTCGATTCCGAGACCGGCCGACTGACGAAGCTCGCGAGTCTCGTCGTCACAGGCGAACCAGGACCATTGGTCCCATCCCCCAACGGCGAATTCCTGTTCGCATCGATCCGCTCCACCGGCCGTCTGGCAAGTTATCGCATCGATCCAGCGACCGGAAAGTTGACCGCAATCAACGAGGTCGCCGCCGGCGACAACCCTGCTTACATCACAGTCGATGCCACCGGCCAATACCTGCTGACAGCCTACTACACGGCCGGCAAAGTCAGCGTCCACCTGATTGCCGAAGACGGTTCGCTCAGCACTCAGCCCGTTCAGGAACTGCTTACCGCCGCCAACGCGCACGCGATTCAGCTTGATGCAAGCAATCGGTTCGCCTTCGTTCCCCACACAGGCCCGAACGCGATCTTCCAGTTCGACTGGAACTCCGAAACCGGCCTGCTGACCCCGCAAGCGCAGCCAAAGCTGGATCGACCGGCGCAAACGGGCCCACGTCACTTGGCCTGGCATCCGACCAAGCCCATCGCCTACATCGACAATGAACAGAGCAGCAGCGTCACGGCGTACCTTCTCAATGACGACGGAGCATTGGAACCAGGTCAGACTGTCTCAACGTTGCCTGCAGACTCTCAAGTCCCGAACAGCACCGCCGAAATCAAGGTTCACCCCAGCGGTCGATTTCTCTACGTCTCCAATCGAGGCCACGACAGCCTGGCCATCATCAGCCTCGACGAAGCCGGAACAGCAATGAAGTTCGTCGCCACGGAACCAACAGAAAAGACCCCACGATCATTCGACATCGATCGCAGCGGACGATTCCTGCTCGCCGCCGGAGAAAGCTCGGGCCGCCTGGCCGTCTATCAAATCGATCCGACATCGGGCCGCTTAAAGTTGGCTCACACCGAAGAAGTGGGTCCCAAATTGTGGTGGGTTCAGACACTCGATTTGAAGTAACCGAGGCGAATCAATCACCCCAGTGTTCCAGGCAGTCTCGGACACCGGACACGTTCAATAGATCTCTACTATTTTTGGCGACCGCTGCCGTTAATTCTTCCGCCCCAAAGGGGCACCCTATCGCAGCCCAGGGCAACGCCCTGGGTCATGCCGATACGACAACCCGAGCCCTGAAGGGGCGATCTAAAATCAGCTTGTGGGCGTGATCAAACGGTATACGATGAGCCCCCCGGCGGGGCATCAATCCCACACGTACTTCTCATCGTATTCGATCTTATGTTTCGCAAGAAACTCCCGAAATTCTTCCTGAAAGGACTTCACGCGGTGATGTTCTTCTTGATGACGAACGTAATTCGTCACCTTCGGCACATTGGATGCGCTGACAGAAAACCCACCGTAACCTCCCTGCCAGGCAAAGCTCCCAAATTTCGATGTCTGAGTCTTGACCCACTTCGACGACGACTTCTTCACGTCTTCCACAACCTGTGCCAGTGTCACCGTACGGCCCATGTTGAAAAGAATATGCACGTGATCTTCGACTGAATTAATGAGCACGGCCGGCGAGTTCAAATTCGCCAGCACCGTCGCCATATAGGCATGCAGATCGGGACGCCATGCATTGGCGAGAAAGGGAACACGATCCTTCGTGGAGAAAATCAAGTGGATATAAATGTTAGCGAGCGATTGCGGCATGGCGTGGGCTCGGCATCAGGAATTAGATCGCCCCTTCAGGGTTTCAGAATTGGGTGGGACACGAACCCAGGGCGTTGCCCTGGGCTACGATAGGGTGCCCCCTTTGGGGCGGAAGAATCAACAATATCAGCCATCACTAATATAATGGCTTTATTGATATCGCATCGTGTTTGAATTTCCCTGGCCGGAATCTCTCTGTTGTGATGACCTCTGGCTTTTTGGGCAAAATGCCATTCACTCCGGCACCTGAAAAACCACACTCATCAAACAAACAAATCCCCACAAATCAGACACAACCGCATTTCGCGATCTTGTCTTCATTCGTGGAGATTCGTGTTATTCGTGGTCCCCGTCTTCTCGCGATGACGCTTAGACCTTGGCTTCGGACGACCGATTACTTCGCTTACGATCTTGCTCCGTCAACTTGATCTTTCTCAGGCGGATGATTTGCGGCGTCACTTCGACGTACTCGTCGTCCTCGATATATTCGAGGGCCATTTCGAGCGACATCTTGCGTGGCGGCTTCAGGATGACGTTGTCGTCGGAACCTGACGCTCGCATGTTCGTCAGTTTCTTTTCCTTGATCGGATTGACGACCATGTCGGTGTCACGGGAGTTTTCCCCGACGATCATTCCTTCGTAGACGTCTTCACCAGGGCCGACGAAGAATTCCTTGCCGTCCTGCAGTTTGAACAGAGCGAACGCAACGGCTCGCCCGGTCTCCTGCGAAACCAGCACGCCACTCTGGCGATGTGGCACGTCACCTTCGATCGGCTTGTAGCTGTCGAAGCGGTGATGAATGATCGCTTCGCCACGCGTCGCATTCAGCATTCGAGTACGAATACCGATCAGTCCGCGTGCGGGAATCGAGAACTCCAGGTGAGTTGACCCGACCGAGTTGGCAGTCATCTCGACCAGTTCACCGCGACGATTCCCGGTAATTTCCATGACCGGACCGACTTCCGCGGTTGGAACGTCGACTTCCAGAACTTCGAACGGTTCGCACATCCGGCCGTCGATCATCTTGCGAATCACGGTCGGCTTGCCGACGGACAGTTCATAACCTTCACGTCGCATTGTTTCGATCAGTACTGCCAGATGCAGCACACCACGGCCCGAGACTTTGAAGGCTTCCGTATCGCCCGATTCTTCGACTCGCAGCGCGACGTTGGATTCCAACTCACGCATCAGTCGCGAACGAATGTGACGTGTCGTCAGGTACTTGCCACCACCGGCTTGTCCGGCGAACGGCGACGAATTGATCGTGAACAACATCGAGATCGTAGGCTCATCGACGCTGATCCGCGGCAAAGCGACCGGGTTCAACGGATCGGCGACCGTATCGCCAATTTCCGGCTTTTCCAGACCGGTCAAAGCGACGATATCGCCTGCGGTCCCTTCAGCAACGGCCGTCCGGCCCAGCTTGTCGAAGACCTCGACGGTGACGACCTGCTCCGACACATTCTTGCCGTCGGCCTTCATCAGGACAACCTTCTGCAGCGGCTTAATGGTCCCGCTGACGATGCGTCCCGTGGCGATTCGACCGACAAACTCCGAATAGGCCAGCGACGTGACCATCATCTGGAACGGAGCGGTCGGATTAGTCTGTGGGCCGGGAACGTGGCGGACGATCATGTCCAGCAGCGGTTTGATCGAATCGCCTGGATTTTCAGGATCGTGTGTGGCATATCCCGCGCGACCGCTGGCGAAGACGTAAGGGAAGTCGAGCATCTTGTCGTCGGCACCGAGTTCCACGAACAAGTCGAATGTTTCCGAGAGCACGTCCTGTGGTCGAGCGTCTGGCCGGTCGATCTTGTTGACGACGACGATGGGCTGCAGGCCGACTTCCAGAGCCTTTTTCAGCACGAAGCGGGTCTGTGGGCGAGGGCCTTCGAAGGCATCGACCAGCACCAGAGCACCGTCTGCCATTCGCAGCACGCGTTCAACTTCACCACCGAAGTCGGCGTGGCCGGGCGTATCGATGATGTTAATCTTGATGTCGCCGTACATCAGGGCGATGTTCTTGGCGAGGATGGTGATGCCGCGTTCGCGTTCCAGATCGTTGGAATCGAGGATGCAATCCCCTTGCAATTGCGATTCGCGAAACTGGCCGCTCGACTTCAACAGACAGTCCACGAGAGTGGTCTTACCATGGTCAACGTGGGCAATGATCGCAATATTTCGAATATCAAACCGTCGCATGATGCTCTCCGCGCCGCTGACGCCAGACACCGTAGATCCGTGCCTTCTGGCTCACGAATGCCTAAAGTCCCTGCGGGCGATGTTAAAAACTCGATGAGCGGGCTTCCTGCTAGGGAAGTTACTCAATTAGACATAAAGCAGACTGGCAGACCGGCCGGGAATGATGTTCAGTCGTGGGGGCGAAATCACGGGTAGGCAAGCTGACAGACAATTTGGGCATGCCGGGATTCACCGGACAGGCGGGCCAAAAGAATAACAAACCCAGCCCGCTCAGAGAAGTCCGTAGTTGTGAAGACTTCATGAGATACTTCGGTTGCCACCGTTCTACTGGGCGACATCAAGTCGTTAGGATACGCAACGCATCGGCAACATTAGATACCGAGCCGTCTGGCTGCCCCAGTTGTCTCAAGGTGGGAGACCGAAGAGTGATTTTTGACCGCAAGTTTTTTGCCTTACTGATGATAACGTCCTGGAGCCTGATGATGACTTCCCTCTTCAGCCAGGCCGGCGAGTATGACCGGCCCGCCAAGTACGCTCAGCAAAGCCGATCGGTCGTCGTGGCGAAGAACGGGATGGTCGCCACCAGCCAGCCCCTTGCGGCGCAGGCGGGCCTGGACATCCTGAAAGCAGGCGGGAACGCTGTCGATGCCGCCATCGCCACGAATGCGATGCTCGGGGTCGTCGAACCGATGAGCTGCGGCATCGGCGGTGATTTGTTTGTGATCTACTGGGACAACCAGACCAAAAAACTGTATGGACTGAACGCCTCGGGTCGCAGCCCCTACAGGCTGACTCGCGAGGTCTTTCGTGAAAAACAGATGAAGGAAATCCCCGAGTTGGGACCGCTCTCCTGGTCGGTACCCGGTTGCGTAGACGGCTGGGAGACCTTGCGAGCGAGATTCGGCACACGACCACTGGCAGATTTGTTGCATCCCGCCATCGAGACCGCGGAATCGGGGTACCCGGTCAGCGAAATCATCGCCGGCGGGTGGAAGGCGTCCGTCAAGAATCTCTCGGCGTGGCCTGATTCGACTCGAGTCTATTTGAAAGAGGGGCGAGCCCCGGAACACGGCGAAATGTTCGCGCTCCCGGAATTGGCTGCGGCTTATCGCGAAATTGCCGCTGGTGGTCGAGACGCCTTCTACAAAGAACGCATCGCCAAAGAAATCGTCGCCTTCAGCGAAGCCAACGGCGGCTACTTCAGCCTGCGCGATTTCGAAGAACACACCAGCGACTGGATTGATCCGGTTTCGACAACCTACCGCGGTCACACCCTGTGGGAGTTGCCACCCAGCGGACAGGGGATTGCCGCGCTGCAGATGCTGAATCTGCTCGAACCATTCGATCTGAAGTCGCTCGGCCCCAAGAGCCCCGAGTACGTGCATCTGTTCGTCGAAGCTAAGAAGCTGGCCTTCGCCGACCGAGCCAAGTTCTATGCGGACCCGGCGTTCGAGAGGCTTCCCACCGCGGAGTTAATCTCGAAAGCCTACGCCGATCGGCAACGGCAGAAGATCGATCTGGCAAAAGCGACCGTGAACGTTAAAGCAGGCGACCCGAAGCTGGAGCACGGTGATACCGTCTACCTGACGGTCGTCGACAAAGATCGCAACAGTTGCTCGATGATCCAAAGCCTTTACTTCGGCTTTGGTTCACAAGTCGTCCCCGGCCACGTCGGCTTCGCACTCCAGAATCGGGGCAGTTTGTTTGCGCTGGACGACACGCACCTCAATCGCTTGGAACCGCATAAGCGGCCGTTTCACACGATCATCCCTGCCATGGTCACCAAAGATGGCCAGCCATGGTTCAGCTTTGGAGTCATGGGAGGCGACATGCAGCCGCAGGGGCACGTCGAAGTTCTCGTGAACATGATCGACTTCGGCATGAACCCCCAGATGGCCGGCGACGCCAGCCGGATCCGACATGGAGGTTCCGAAACACCGACCGGCATTCCGGAAGAGCCACACGGGGGAACAGTTTTTCTCGAAAGCGGATTCCCAGCTGAAACTCTGTCCAAACTGGAAGCACTGGGACACAAGCTGGGAAAGGCGACTGGGTCTTATGGAGGCTATCAGGGAATCTTGATCGATCATGAACACGGAACCCTCCACGGAGCCACCGACCCTAGGAAAGATGGAGCGGCTGTGGGATACTGAATGAGTGTGCGCGATGATGCTTGCTTGGGATTTGGTTTGGGTGCCACGGACTCACCGTCTTCGGGGTGGCCGTGCCGATGAAGGGGTAGCGCTGATAAGAAAGAAGACACGGCGACGTCTAGGACTCCGACACCGTGGCACCCATTATTTCAGTCGGCAGAATCGCGTATGACATTGAGATGAGCGGCGCTTGTCAGCCCACGATCTGGAGAAATTGCACAATGGACTCGGTCAAGATTCTCTCGTTGGTCGCGATTATGTCGGTGTCGGTGATCAGCCGCGCGGACGAACTTAATCGCAGCCCGCTCGCCTTGTCTGCTATGCAGGGATCTATTTGCCTGACCGCAAACCACACGGGTCGGTCAATCAGCCTGGTCGACGTGGCTTCAGGCAAAGTGCTGCAGGAATTGATCGTCGGTAACGGCCCAGCTGACATCGTCTGGGTCGATGAATCCACGGCCATCGTCAGCCTGCTTCACGATGATGCGATCGCGGTCGTCTCGCGAGACAAAGACCGGTTGGATCTTGCCCGCACGATTTCGGTGGGCGACGAGCCCCGAGGGCTGGCGTTGTCGCATGACTGCAAATCCGTTTACGTCGCCTTGGGCGGCGAAGACGCTGTCGCGCAGGTCGATCTGGCGTCCTCATCTGTCGTGACGAAGTTGGCTGCTGCCGGAATTCCGAAAACGGTACGCATCTCTCCCGACGGACGTTTGCTGGTCACGAGCACCGCCGTTCCCGCGACGATCTATGTCCACGACCTGGAATCCAAACAACTGATTAGCGAACGTCGACTGTTCGACGGGGCGTTCAATCCCGGCGTGCCCGTGATCTCGAAAGACTCCAAGCTGCTGGTGATCCCGCACGCGGTCAATCGTGAGTTCGCAGTGACGCCGCAAATGATCGATATCGGCTGGGTCATCGACAACCGCATTTCCAAACTGCCACTGCCAGACGGTGAACCAAGTAGCCAGAAACAACTGGGGCTGGATATCCGCGGTAAAGCCGTGGGCGATGCCTATGTGGCCCTCTTCACTTCCGATGAATCACGGCTAGTCGTCTCCTGCGGCGGCACTCACGAATTGCTGGTCATCGACTTCTCATCGATTCCGTGGCCCACCGGCGATCCCGGCGACTTCCTGCCGGCTGCGATGCAGAAAGATGCGTCCAAGTTCCGCCGCATCAAAGTTGGCGGACGACCGATGGGAATGACATTGCTGGATGACAAGACCGCAATGGTTGCCAACTACCTCTTGAATTGCCTGCAAATTGTCGATCTCGATTCGGGAGACATCACCAAAACGATCTCGCTGGGCGGTCCCGAAGAACCTGATCTGGCGCGACGGGGTGAATTCGTCTTCTACGATGCTGATAGGTCGATGCACTCATGGTTCAGTTGTCATACCTGCCACACCGAAGGACACACCGCCGGGCAAGTGTTTGATACTCGCAACGACCGCAGCTTCGGAACTCCCAAGCTGACTCCCTCATTGCGCGGCGTCGCCGAGACCGGACCCTGGACATGGCACGGCTGGCAAACAGATCTGCACGACGCGATGAAGCGATCATTGACCGAAAGCATGGCCACCAAGTATCCCATCACTGACGAGGATGCGACTGCGATGGTCGCGTATTTGAAGACGTTGGGACATCCCGTTAATCCGCGTGCGGCTTCGACAGATACAGCGCTGACCCAAAAACAGGAACTGGGACGCACACTGTTCTCAGGCAAAGCGGGCTGTGCCTCATGTCACAGCGGTTCGCAGTTCACCTCCGGCGACACGTTCGACGGCAAAGTCGAAGACCGCAAGGATCGCGACAACAAATACAACCCACCAACCTTGCGAGGTGTCGCTTCCAGACGCCGCTATCTCCACACCGGCAAGGCCCGCAGCCTCGAAGCGGTCCTTACCAAGTATCACCGCCCCGAAGACCTCGTCGGCGAATCACTGACGGACGAAGAACGCGATGCGGTGATCGAGTATCTGAAGTCGCTCTAGCCCGCAGTCGGCAGCGTAACAGCTTGAGTCGAGATCGGCAGAATTTGGGCTCATTCTTTGAGTCGCTGTGATCCACTGCCGGTTTCGCGCCGTTACTATCTGAAGAGATTTGCGATTACAAATAGAGCAGGAGACACAGGCACCTTAGTTCCGGTCCTCGAAACCGCTGTGCTGCCTTGTCGAAAACACGGCCTTGTCGAGGACTCCAAAACCATAGGTATCTACACATCTTCCCCAGAGCAACTTGAATGATCGTCGGTCGGTTCATTGTCCTCAGGCCCAAGGGGCCGGTACTTTGTCCAGCCAGGGCCCTTCGGCCCTGGAATTAAGCCCATTATTAGACCTCCAAAGGCCTGAAGGGCCGGACGTTTC
>JAQGHU010000005.1 GCA_028291515.1 Schlesneria sp. | reverse complement strand
GCTACTACGCGTTCGATGACCTGGGATCTACGATCCAGCTCACTGACAGTACCGGGCTCATCACCGACGACTATGCCTATGACGCCTGGGGCGAGGTCGCCACGTCCACCGGCAGCACCACCAACCCGATGCAATACGTCGGGCAACTCGGCTACTACCGAGATGATGACATCAGCCAGACTCACGTCCGACGACGTGAATACGACACGCTGCTCGGCAGGTTCTTCTCCGAAGATCCGATCCGACAAGACGGTGGTAATAACCTCTATCAGTACGTGACCAATGATCCGATTAATCGAACGGATCCCAGTGGGCTGAAAGGCATCACATTGCGCGACGGTGAGACCGTCGAAATCATCGATCCAATGTCACTCCCTTCAGGTGGACTACTAGACAGCCCAGAGATCGATGTCGAATTCGAAGCAGAAGCAGATTTATTCGCAACAACTCCAACCTCAGTATCCGCTATCAAGAGCTGCAACCCGTCACAAAGTGATTCACCGGCCAATCCCACAGATCAGCATCGGGAATCGCTAATAGCGATTCTCAGGACAGCCAACATCACAATCCGAGCAACCGGCGACGCGGCAAATACTGACACAACTCCGAACTGTACCGATGTCGATTTAAACGATCATCAAGTAGTTGGGGATCGAGTACTTCCTAGATTTGATAACACTCTCGGATACGGCTTCCGACCAGATGGTACTTACGTTTATCGCGATCCGCTATCTGGACAACTTGTAGAGCCATGTGCAGTTTGTCATGGCGGAAATCAACTCGGTAGACTTCCAGGTTTAACTTCCACCGACAGTTACGTCGGAGGAAAATGGTATCACAGTGGTAGCAACGGCAATATTCTTGGCAACTATAGTGCGGCATTCTCCGCCGCCTTCGCAACACCTGCGGTCGAACTAGTAAACTTTGGAAAAGCAACTATTGACCACATGACAATTCGTCCAACTGGTTCCCATCTCCTCAGTTCATTGCGATTCAACCGGAGTGTCAATGATTGATCTGGAATTGAACCCACAGGCCGATGATCAGAAGCTGTTGGCCCAAATCGTCGACTTCTACCAGCGAACATTGAAGAACAGTTCTGAGGCGTTGGATTTCCTGCGAAAGCAGGGAATCACGAATCCTGACTGCATCGAGCATTTTCGCATCGGGTATGCCAACCGCACGCTGGGAAAGGTTCTGCCCAGCAAGGAACGAAAATCAGGCCGGGAGATTCGGTCTCGATTGCAAACGCTGAATCTGTTCCGGGCTTCCAGTGGCCATGAACACTTCAACGGCAGTGTGGTGTTCCCGATCTATTCACCCGATGGCACGGGCCGGATTGTCGATCTGTATGGACATAAGATCGGTTCCTGGCTCCGGCAAGGGACGTTGATCGACCTGTTTATGATGACGGAACGCACGGGCGTCTGGAACATCGAAGGATTCGGCATCAAAGATGAAGTCATCCTGTGCGAATCTCTGTTCGATGCCTTGCTGCTCTGGAGCCACGGCTACCGCAATGTGACCAGTCTTTTCGGTGAAGCCCGTTTGTCCGCCGATCTGTGTCAAGCGTTTCGGGAATACAACATTCGCAGGGTGATGACCACCTGCGAATCGCTGGCTCCCATGATCCTTGAAGCGGGAATGGATTGCTTTCTGGTGCGACTGCCGTCTGGGCTGGGCGTCAGCGATTACGCCAGACAATTTGAAGATCCCGCCGCAGCCTTGGGAGCATTGATCCGCAAAGCCGAATGGCTGGGAAAGGGGAAACAGCAGGCAGCATTAGCTGTCGCCCTGTCGAAGCCCAGGGCGGATGGCAGCGAAACTGATTCCCCCGCAGTGCCCGGCGTCGCGGATGCGACACCATTGCCTATCCAGCCTGTGGCTTCCACGCCCAGCCTGATGCCTGCGTTGCCTCAAGACATCGAAGCGGAGCAGTCAGACGACCAGCGGGATGAAGTTGTGCTGAACATTGGCCATCGTCGCTATCGGGTTCGTGGGACTGCGAAGAATCTGTCCTACGACATGCTTCGGGTGAATGTGCTGGCATCGACCGACTGGGGATTGTTCGTGGATACATTCGATTTGTATTCGGCCCGGCATCGAAAGACCTTCATCACACAAGCGGCAACGGAACTGGTCATTGAGGAAAAGGTCATCAAGAAGGATTTGGGACGAGTGCTATTGAAACTGGAAGAGCTTCAAGACCAGCAAATCAAGTCCGCACTGGAACCGAAGGAAATCCTGCCCACGATGACGCCTCAAGAGAAGGAAGAGGCGTTGCGATTGTTGCGTGATCCGAAATTGCTGGACCGAATCGTGACTGATATCCCTTTGGTTGGCGAAGCCACCAACAAACTTGTTGGCTATCTGGCCGCTGTCAGCCGCAAGCTGGACCAACCGTTGGCCGTCATCATCCAGTCGTCATCGGCGGCAGGGAAAACAACGCTGATGGAAGCGGTATTGTCCCTGATGCCGGGCGAAGACCAAGTGAAGTTTTCAGCGATGACAGGCCAGTCGTTGTATTACATGGGTGAAGGAGACTTGAAGCACAAGATTCTGGCCATCGTCGAAGAGGAAGGGGCAGAACGTGCCAGCTATGCGTTGAAGCTGTTGCAGAGCGAACGGGAATTGATGATCGCCAGCACGGGGAAGGATGTTTCCAGTGGTCGGTTGGTGACGCAGACATATCGTGTTGAAGGTCCGGTCATGATCTTCCTGACCACTACAGCCATCAAGATCGACGAAGAATTGCTGAACCGATGTGTTGTCCTGTCTGTCGATGAAGACCGGGAACAGACGCGGGCCATTCATCGGTTACAGCGGGAACGCCAGACGCTGCAAGGCTTGCTGGCCCGGCAGGATCACCAGCAGGTGCTGGCGCTGCATCGCAACTCGCAGCGTCTGCTACGGCCTTTGCTGGTCGCCAACCCCTTCGCCAAAGACCTGACATTCTTGAACACCAAGACCCGCACACGCCGGGATCATCTCAAGTATCTGACGCTGATCCGGGCCGTGGCGTTGCTGCACCAGTATCAACGCCCGATCCGATCCACGGTCCATCACGATGAAGACGTGCATTACATCGAAGTCACGTTGGAAGACATTGAAGTGGCTAACCGACTGGCCAGCGAAGTGCTGGGCAAGTCGGCAGATGATCTGCCGCCACAGTCTCAAAGGCTGCTCAACATGATTGAAGCGATGGTGAATGGTGTTTGTGAACGACAGGGAACGGATCGCAGCGACTATCGGTTCAGTCGCCGGGATGTCCGGGATCACACCAGTTGGGGCAACACACAACTGAAAGTCCATCTCAAGCGACTGGTCGAACTGGAGTATCTGCTGGTCCATCGGGGTGGTCGTGGCCAGTCGTTCGTTTACGAACTACTGCACGGACTGCCAATCGAATCTGGACCGAAGTTCTTCGCCGATTTGATCGACGTAGATCAGCTACGACGCAGGCGGTCGGGGCAAATCGCTGAGAAGTCGGGGGTTGGTCGGCCCTCGGTCGGGGTCAAGTCGGGGGATGGTCGGATCGAACAAATCGACGGAACCGCCTGTCAATCCGACACAAACGGCGATTGTCCCGTCAATCAGGTTCAGAACGAGTGTCAGAACATGGAAACAGCGTCGTCGTAACGTAGTGGGGAACAGCAATGCAGAACAAATCATTGACCAACGTCGGGAACCCGGACGATCCGCAGGGATGTCTGGTGCTGATGAAGAAGTATCTGGAATGGATGCTGATTCGGAACTATTCCGTCCACACGGTCGATACTCGACGGCTCTACCTTGGCTTCTTCATTCGTTGGGCGGAAGATCGGGGGATTGTCCAGCCCTGTGAAGTCACCAAGCAGGTCATCCAGCGGTATCAACGATTCATCTACCATTACCGCAAGCGGAATGGTGATCCCCTGTCGGTGCGAAGCCAGCATGGTCGGCTGATCCCAATTCGGGCATGGTTCAAGTGGCTGGCCCGTGAGAATTACATCCTGTTCAATCCCGCCAGTGAGATTGAACTGCCGAAATTGGAGTATCGACTTCCCAAGCATGTCCTGACATCCGGCGAAGCGGAACAAGTGATCGCTCAAGCCAACTTGAAGACATCGTTGGGAGTCCGTGACCGGGCCATTCTGGAAACGCTCTACTCGACAGGCATCCGCCGAAGAGAACTTACCAATCTGCACGTCTACGACCTTGATCCCGACCGGGGCACAATCGTGGTCAGACAGGGGAAGGGTCGCAAAGATCGGATGATTCCGATTGGCGAACGGGCGTTGGCATGGATCAGCAAGTATCAGGATGAAGTGCGACCGACGCTTGTTGTGGGGCATAACTCGGAAGATGTGTTGTTCCTCAGTCACTTGGGCCAGCAGATCGACCCGGATGCCCTGACACTGCTGGTTCGTCGGTATGTCGAGCATTCGGAGATTGGCAAGAAGGGATCGTGTCATCTGTTCCGGCACACGATGGCCACATTGATGCACGACAACGGGGCGGACATCCGATTCATTCAGGCGATGTTGGGGCATTCCAAGCTGACGACCACGGAGATTTACACACAGGTCAGCATCAAGAAGCTGAAAGAGATTCACACGGCGACGCATCCAGCCCGGCTGAAGCCACAGACACCGCCGAAAAAACGGAACAGCAAGCCCAAGCCAGCCGACGACAACAAGGAGTCGGGGACGGTAGAATAACTGGCCACGACATCAGCCCTGCCATTGTTCGTTTGCTCGCAGCAGCAACGGCCCAAGAGGGTGTCGTAACGATCAGGGCCAGAGCGACAGCTAAACAAAAACACGCATCAGGGATTTTGTTCAGGAAAGGAGGTTGGCATCGGCCAACGCTGGCGATAACCGGCAGAAGGCATCAGCGGTTGCGGTGAGATTGGCTACGACGTGCAGCGCGACTCATTGTTGCTCCAAGCGGCAATTCAAAGCCAAAAGTCTCGACGCCGAATACAGTTGACGTTGATGTTTGCGACAGCGCCAAAGGGCTTCCGATGGGAGGCCCCAAGAACGGTAAATACGTCGCATATCACGGAACGAACAACAGTGGTGCTGCGAGCTTGTCTGAAGGAGGCGTCAATCCGAAAATGTTGGGGAATCCTGACGAATTCCAGATGGCAGTTAATCCGGCGAACGCTGCGAACTTTGGTGCTGATGAAGTGGCGAAGAAGGGCGGTTGCCTGAACATTGTCAGGTATGAAATACCGTTGGATCTGTTCGACGATCTCTACAATCATGGGCACATCAAAATAGGGGCAACAACCGGTAGTCTCGTGTTTGACGAATTCGCCCAACAAGCAATCAATAAAGCAATGGGACGATGAATATGACAAATTTTCGAGTGGAGGAGGAAAGATGTTTTTTCGTATCTTGAAAGCCCCTCCCGGATTTCCTCCAGAAGAACAGTTCAGGGTCGTCGAGTATGAGAATGCAGACCTCGACTCACGCATCATTAGATGGCGATCAGTTGCTTCACTGGAAGAAGCTCGCCGAACCATTCCGAGTGAGGCCGTTCGTCTGCCATTCGAACCAATGAATCAGTTTTTGGAATTATACTCACACAATGAAAGCAACTAGCCATAGCCACTGCACCGGCCACCGTCCAGCCCCTGACTCGTTTGACAAGCGTTGTTCGATTACAACTTTTGCAACAACGAGGCTTCTGGCGATAAAAAATCCAGTCGATGGCCCGGCTGGTGATCGGCTTCAACAAACAAGGCATCACGCCATCCTGTTTGCTGAATTATGGCGTTGTGTCGCCTGCCACTGCTGACCAGTCCCGACTGATCGAGCCCTCCGTTTCCCGTCATGACCTTGCGAGCAAAGTCCCCTGACCGACCTTTGCTCGTTTGCTCGCAGACGAATTGGGGCATCAGAACAGACGGGCTGACCCTTTGCTCGCAGCACTTCAGGACGGGCTGGGCGTTGGCAAACAGCAGGGCGAGGGATCATTTGTTGAGGCCATCGTACAGGAGACGCTGGCGTCCGGCTGGCGACGAGAATTTACGCCGATAGTGCATTCGCATCTGCCGGAAATGGCAACGCTCATCGAAACCGCAGGCAAGCTCGATGTTGCTCGGAGCTTCATTGATTCGCTGTCGCCGAACGTTGAAGCCCAACGAGATGATGGGATTTTCGTTGGCTCATTGGCAATTCGGTATGGATTAAAGACCTCGAACATGCTTCGAGTGAATTTGCTGGCATCGACCGACAGGGGCCTGTTCGTGTATACGTTTGATCTGTATTCCGCCCGACATCGCAAGACGTTCATGACTCACGAAGCGATGGAACTGGCAGTCGAAGAGGCGTTACGGTTGTTGAGAGATCCCCGGCTGCTCGATCGCATCGTGGCCGACATTCCACTGGTGGGCGAAACCACCAACAAACCGGTGGGCTCTGGCCGCTGTCAGTTGAAAGCTGGACCAGCCGTTGGCCGTCATCATCGGCGGCAGGGAGTTGCGACGTCAACTTGCAGCGGTGTTGACGTTTTCGTTCCCTTGGAGCTTGGGTTTGAACTCGCTTTTGAAGATTTCGATATTGTTTCGTCGGCTCCAGATGAATCCGAACTAACGATGTCCATTTGGATCAATGTTGGATATACAGAGGGAGTTGGACGTAGCTATGCAGGAGCGAGAGGAATTGTTTCCAGCAGAGAATTAACAAAGTTTTCGCTGGAATTGCAAAGAATTGTTGAGCGGGACGCCACGTAACTTCAACCACTCAGAAGTTGAATACATCTGGTCTAGCTCTCAACCATAACAAAAAGCAACCAGCCATAGCCACTGCACCGGCCCGACCACGGTGGTCGGCGATGGCTTCAACAAAGCAATCATCATTGCCATCCCAAATCTTGTTGGGCGATGGCATTGCTCGGAGCACTCCGGGACGGCGGATCGGAAAAGGGGGCAGATCTGCTCTGTAGAAAAGGTCTTGCCCTGATGGTTGTGGTGATGATACCACCCGCGGATGAGCGGAACATCCAAATTACCGCGGCGAGTTTTGGTGGCGGCCTATGAATTGACCAAGGGTGTGCAGCCAGGGCGTTCGCGTCTTTAGAGTCCGAAGAAGTTCGCGCTGCCGGAACTCTTCGAGATCCTGGCCCTAAAGGTATACCTTCACCTGCTCTGTGAACTCGACGCCTCCAAAGTCGTACAGGTGCAGTCACCAATGAGCCGAACGACTGCGGCAACGCCATAAATCAAGTCAGTGGCAACGGCGACAAGTCAGATCAGTTCAAAAGGCATCCGAGCGAACTCCCTTGCAGCATTACTCTATTGGACATAGTCTTGGATATCTTTCGCACTTAGATATGTTGAGTTTTCTTGCGAAGTGGCGTTATTGAGGGGCGTTCGACATGACTGTTGCGGCGGACGAGTTCGCGATCATGCAAGACTGGAACAATCACAAGTTGGTTCAGCAATCAACAACCATCGATGATCTATTCCAGAGGCCGCCAAACATCGGTGTCGTCATTGGCACATTCGCGGCCCTCCCCTACATTCACCTTCAACTAGAAGCTCGCCGTCGTTTCTATCCGGGAGTACCGTTGTTGGTTCATGACGATGGAAGCCACCAACGCGACACGCTTCGATCGCTCTGCCGTAGCTATGATTGTGACTTTGAAAGCAACAGCGTTCGACAACCACCCTGCATTGGTGATCTAACTGCATTCTTGGGAGGCCTCGTCTGGGCGAAGGCACGGGGAGTGGACCTTATGACCAAGCTATCGCGTCGTTGGATCTTTCTAACGGATTGGACGAAGAGCCTTTCATCGCTCGCGATGGAGTCGCAATATGCCACATTCTGCAGCTATACCACGACATTCGATTTTGGCTTTCGCACGGAGTGTCTCGGTTTAGCTGTCGCACAATGGGGTGAAGAGGTGTTCCTAAACGACTTGTGGAGTTACATTCATCGGCCGCGCGGCGTGTTCGTGGAGGGCTATCTTCATGAGTTTGCGCGTCGTCTCGAAGGATTGAACTCGCAACGTGCAGAGCGATGGAGGGCGGCGCATCCAATGACAGAATCTCGAACTGGATACGCCCTTTGGACATTGATGGGGACAGATCGATGTGAGAAGTCGCCGTTCTACCTTTGGCATGATTCCAGAACTAGCGAAGATTACCATCATCAAGCGTTGGAGTGGGGGCTCAACTATTCCCTTGCTGATTTTCAGGATCCTAACCAAGGGGCTGGCGACGGAACCGGATCAGCAACTCCACAACCTACGGTGCAGGCCAGCTGAAATCGCGAGCGGAATCGAACTGGAGACATCATCCTGATGCAGGTGCAAGTCGTCACACCCTACGACTCGATGGCCTCCCAATACTCATTTGCTTTGCGAATTTCCTCGTACATCCATGTCTCCATGCCACTGGCATAGTTAAACCAGAGAGGCCCGCACACGACACCTTTGAGACCTAGTTCGTAGGCTCGACGACTATTGGTCACGATATTCGCTGCGCCTTCCGCACCTCCCCAAGTCGGAAACTTCGCTGCCTGCACAGTCGCGATGTCGGGGAAATTGAGGTGAAAAACGGAAAACAATATGGTCCGTAGATGATTCGCATTTTGGTCGAGAACGACATCAACGTTGTCGTTGCCAAAATTTCCCCAACCTTGATAGTACGGGACATACTGAAGCCATTTTTCATCGAAAAGGCTTAAGCGTCTCTGCGTGATCTCACCCAGTTGTCCCAGCAACCAGGCTGACCGATCAGGTGCGTCACGACCTTCGCAATAGCCCAGCCAAGATCGCTCGGCACCCTCATCGAACCACCAAGGCGATGCCTCGGCGCCTAAAAATGGGTAGAAATAGACAGGAGGAAAAAGATACTCGCCACAACTTCCGATCGAGCAGATACAAGTGGCGTTCTCAGATTCCACGGCTTGCCGCAGACGGCGGACGTATTCGACAAGGTGTGCCTCTGCATCCGCGTTCCAGTAAGATAGCGTCTTGATTGCTCGAGTGATGGTGTACTCGTAGGTGAGCGGTTCAGTTAGAGGCATCCGGTAACGAACTTCTGCGTCGTAAAAGTCGCTCCGAACTCCCTCAGCGTTTGTCAAGAACCAGTCTCTCGGACACCACAACGGCACTCCAACTGGAGTTTGCACGCGCAGAGACATCCCAAGTTCTCGAACAGTCTTCGAATATTCCAAAAGTGGATCGAAAGTGAAACGTCCCTCTTCAGGTTCGTGTTCACACCAGTAGTCGAAGAGAAGAATATCTTTGCAACCGGCATCAGCGAGTCGTGACAACGATTCCCGATCAAAACTGTGACCGTAGTCAAGCATCATCACACCCATCGGCTAAAATCCTCTGATGTCAGTGCCGGAATCTGTTTGATATTCTCGAATGACCATTCGCCTTTGGGAACTTTGAGGCAGGCTGTTGCCAGGATCGACACCATCGTCTGTGGCGTTAACCCTTTTGCTCTCAAATCGCGGACTCTAAAATTGCCGCGTGTTTTTGAGACATCCGTCAAGTCATCTCCTTGGTAGAGGAGTTTGGGTACGTAAAAGAACGTTGGAATAGGGATGCTCAATCGCTCACAGAAATAACAGTAGAGCGAGAATTCGCTGATCAGATCGTCACCACGAATGACGCAGTCGACTTGCTCACGATAATCCTGCGCCACTTTGATCGCGGTGAGATACGGGACATAAGGATACGGACGATCACAACTCACGATCATCGGCGGCGCTCCATACCCCGAGACCGAGAGAGGACGAATTCCAGGAAGATCTTTGATGAACTGTTCATTCGCTTCACGCTCTCGGCTTTGATAGCTGTATCCGTCGACGTCGATTCCCATCCAATCAAGATCTTCAATGATCGACTGGCAGCTGTCGGCGACCCCCTGCTTTCCGATTGATTGAATCCAGTGTGGTTGGTCGTCATCAAATCGGACGAGAAAACGCCCGCCCGATTTCTTCGCGGTTCGTTGATTCAACAGGATCAGATACAGATGTCCAAGATGCAGTTGTCCATTCGCTGTTGGATTGAAGCGAGTATTCATTCGTCTTGCTGCGCCTCATTGCAGTGTTCTCACTGATAGCAGTGAAGATCCGTCACATTCCCGGCACATACTCATTGCCAAATTGATAGGGCAGTTTGCCCCCAAAATCTTCTTCGAGGAATGGCATCCAAGATGTCGAACCGCCGTCAACTATCAGTGTCTGGCCGACAATAAAGCGGGCCGCGTCGGTGCAAAGGAAGCGAATAACTTCCGCAATGTCCTCTGGGGTTCCAACGCGTCCGACCGGAATCGTACGTCCGGCCGCATCCGCGTCAAAATCGGGGATCGAGCGATAATATCGCTCAACCGGAACACACCCTGGGGCGACGCCGTTCACGCGGACTCCGTGCGGAGCTAATTCGATCGCCAGTTGTCTGGTGTATGAAGCGATCGCGCCACGCGTGCCGGCATAGACCGAGTGTTCTCGCATACCTTCGTAAGCATGAATTGATGTCGTGTTAACAATACAGCCTTTGGAATTCAGAAGGGCAGGCAAGAGCGATTGTGTTAGAAAGAATGGAGCTTTGACGTTTACCGAATAGAGCGTGTCGAAATGTTCCATCGTAACTTTGCCAACGGGCAAATTCATGGTGATTCCAGCGTTATTGACAAGGATATCGACCCCTCCCAGAACGTCTAATGCTCGTTCTGCCAAAGCCACCATGTCATCTGACCTCCTAAAATCGGCGCGCACGCAGGTAGCAGATCCGCCGAGCGAGTTGATTTGCGAAGCTGTCGCGATTGCACCGTCTTTGCTATGGCAATAGTGCAAGACGACCGAAGCCCCTTCTCTGCCAAACGCCAACGCCGCCGCTTGACCGATCCCGGTCCCGGCACCGGTGACGAGGGCTCGTTTGCCACGCAACGTCATATGAGTTTTCCGAAGAGAAATAGGGCCGAATTACTGCAACTTAAGCACACCAATTCCGAACTGATCAGTTTCGAGTAATACAGTTTGTTGAACTTTCAGTTCATTCCATAAAGCCGCGACCCCGTCGCAAGCGAGGATGTCATGAAACCACACAATGGCTCCCGGCCGTGTATAATCTTGGATAAGGTTCCAATCCGCCGCAGCCCCTGAGTAACTATGGTCCGCATCGATTGAAACTAGATCAAACTCAAGACCGAGTTCGCTCAAGAAGTGTGCAGCTTCGGGAGAATGGCTGTCGCCGATGAAATCGACCACATTGGGAACGCAGTGCCGATTCTGGCTTGCCCAGAAGTGCGCTTTTGGGTGCGTCCCGTCGTCGATGACCACATTCCTGTCGATTTGAATATGGTCATTCAGAAATCGAATTGTTCCGCCTGCTGCAGTTCCAATCTCGAGATACGCAGAAAATGGACCTAGCGCCGCCAAGAGGCACACGAGTTGCGCAAACTCCTGTGGAGAATGTTGTATATGGTAACCTCCCTCGTAGAGGCCCCCGAAACTAGCGACATTGTCGCTTCCTGCAATGTTGATCGAGTCGATGATCTTTGGTACGAGACGATCTGGCATTGTTTACTCCGGCTTAACGATTCGTCGTTCTCAGCTAACCCTGTTTGAACCAGCACCCTAATCCGTGATGTTCGTGGATTTCCTTCTTACGGCCAGGCAATTCGTTGAAAAACTGACGAACCGAATCAAAAGATTGCGTATCGTGAAAAATCACTCGTCCATTTGGTTTAAGGCAATTGACCCACGCTTCAAAATCCTTTTTTACTCCCTCGTAGGAATGATCGCCGTCGAGGTGCAGAATGTCGATGGGTTCACTAAAAGCCGCTCCAACAGTTGGAGAGTCTCCAACCAAAAGGCGGACATTTGAAAATTGCTCCAAATGTCGGCGGACCCACATCTCGGAATCCAAGTGCAGTCTGAAATCCGACACTCCGACAATATCAGCCGCCGGAAAGTCCTTAGCAAAATGAAATGTCGAAAACCCGTAGTCGACTCCGATGTCGACTACACGTTTGATTGCCAATGGATCTTCAATCTCACAGAGTTGTTGATAATAATGTTCGAGTCCAACCCACGCACTTGGTTTCGCAAAGGGGTCAGACGAGAGTGTGATGGGAACATCCGATAATTCCAAGCAAAAGGGCCGGATGCGATCACTCTTTCCAATCCAGAATTCGGCCTGATACCGATCACCAAGGTCGAGCGAATTAGGTGAAACTAGTGTCCTGAGATAGCTCGTTCTAGCCCACCAGAAATTTCCTGCAAAGTGAGGATTTGTGCGATCAAAACCATCGGTACGCCAACCTGGACCACAGGCGTCATAATTCCTCAGTGTATCGTAGCAAAGTTCATGGTTGTCGATTACGACTGATTCCATGCACAGGCGGTGATTTTCGGCCCCCAGACTCTGACTTGAAATCCCTTTTGTGTGTATATACCAAGAAAATGAATCTGTTTTTGCTGCAGCTTCGTATAACAACTGCAATGTCGGGAACTCGAACGCAGTGATGTCGCCACAGTAGGTAACTCGCGCTTTACCATCGAGAAGGCGTTCGATTGTTGAGACGGCCGGTTCGCGCTCTCCGACCACTCCAACAACTATATGGCAGGTCAGGTCGAGGAGGCCGCTGTTTCGAAGGCGAGTGCACTGCGCGACGACGACGCGCTCCCATCCTGGAAATGTCGCCACGTGGTAAGCTCCAATAATCTCTGAGCCCATTAATGAGGATCTCCACTTCATAGACGCGTTGAAGGTTGTCATGTTAACGTTACGTTATTACGGAGAGACACTCTCGTAACGTCGAAGCGGTTGTCTTAGTCGTGTTCATAGGACCAGCTCCGCGCCTGCATAAAATCTGACCAATCTTCACGTAGCGGGATATTGGGCCACAGGTGAAGCATTCGGAAGCCACTTGTCTCACTCGTGCTAGGTTTGATTTATATCCTGTGGCGTGGCGAATGCAACTGGATGGAGCGCGCCCTTGAAATAGCTTCGAAGCTTCAGTGACGTTCCGCTTCCCTTGCCCTGGCGCTTGACCCAGAACTGTCATTAAGCATTGAGAACTGATCGCTCGTCTCGCAATCAAAGCGGCACATTTGTGGGGGTGTGCCATGTCTGATCTACGCGAGCCGATTTTGCGAGCGTGGGCGGCAGTGCTGATTGGATTGTGGAAACAGAACGGCGGCAAGACGCCTGCGCAGCGCAAGCCAAAATCGAAGTCGAAGAAGCGCGCCGCACGTGGTGCTAGCGATATAGGGCCTGCCACTGTGGCGAGTCCTTTAACCATGACGGTCGAAAGGAATCGAAACATGTTGACTTTTCTCGCCCGATTGCGAAACAAGAAAATCGAGACACAAGCAAGGCTGCACGACGGATGGAAAGAACTCGTGCTGGCCGCTGCTGATGGCAAGCGCACAGACTCGGCCAAAGCATTCAGGAGTTGGAGGCTGCGGTTGTCCTGGTGCAGCTTCGCGAGAACGGACTGTGCCAGGGCCCTAGGCGTATTTGAAGTCGGAACGCCGATCGTGGTAAGAACGTCGAGAAGTCTGCATGAAAGCTACGACACCTTTTCAAAATGATTGTGGCTAGATGTACGACAATATTCGGTGGCAGATCGAATCATCGATTACCTGTATATTTCAACAAGAAAATGTTTCAGTTTCTCAGAAAGTTGCCTGAGAAGAGTTGCAGGTAAATACACTGCGGTCTATTGTGGCTAATTCATACACACTCCCATTCAACCTTGCTTACCCAAACTGGCTCCTCTCTCATGAGCGATAGTGCTAGCACCTCCCACGTCGACCACTTTTTCCCGGCGATTCCAGGCTTAGAAGCGTTGTTTGGTCAATCGCTGTTCGCGTTCGATTCGGCTACAGCACCGACGATTGGTTTTCGTCGAAAATCATCCATCGTCATAGAAGGACCACCAGGGTCTGGGAAAACGGCGGCTACGCTCGCTATCTGTCGGGCATTGATGCCATTCCCTGCAAATCTGATGTACTACTTAAGCACCGAAGTCACGAAAGAGCGACTTTTTAAGAACCATGCGGAATTTGGCTGGTTTGACGGATTCAACGAGATCCAAAGTCCTGTGGCCTCGGACTCTGGTCATCCATTCACGAAAGACAACCTCTTTTTCGCAGAATTACCGCGTGCAAGGACGGATCGACCGTTGCCCAGCAGCGGAGAGCAGATCAACGACATCTTCCGCGGAATATCGGAATATCGTCGCAAACCGGATCGGCGGGGGCACTCATCCCTAATCGTCGTCGACAGCCTGTCGGGCCTGCTTCGTGACGCTTCAACTTCCGGCGAACGTCGACGGCTCACTGAAGACTTTCTCGAACGACTTGAAACGGAATTCGACAAAGACCTTGGCTTGGTGTTCCTAATCACTGAATCCTCGACGGGTCGCTGCGACGATACGCCTCTTGAGCAATATGTAGCAGATTATGTGTTTCGTCTGGGGTACCGAGAGGCACCCGGAGGACGCCGGGTTCGCACTTGGGATATAGTCAAATCGCACGGCACTTACATGGCTGCTGGTGAGCATACATGGGATTTTTACACCGCTGCAACTGATGAATCCCTATTCTTCGACAGCGATTTGAGGAGGTACTTATGGGAGTACAGGGAAATGCAATTGGGCGCGGCGAGAGACGTTTCGTTGAATAGCTCCGCCGAATATCTATCACCCGGCCAGATATCCGCAGATGCAGTGCAGCGACGTTTTCCGCCGGAACGTCCGCGTAGCCAACTTCCTCATGCCGCGACAATCGTGATCTACCCCCAGTGGTCGACATATCTGGAGTCTGCCCGAGCTGATCCGGTCGAAGCTGGTCCGCCACCTACACCAGAGAGCTCACACAACTATATATGGAGTGGTACTCCTGGTCTCGATGAACTGCTGCAAGGCGACACCGAGTATTGGAGTCGCCCCGATAAATGGGCACAGCGATATGATGGCGCGAGTTGGACTCCTGGTCTGCGTCAAGGCGAGACGACCCTGTTGCTTGGCTCGTCGGGAACGTTGAAGTCCTGGATTTCGATTCAATTTCTTGCTGGCAACATTCATGAGGACGGCGTTTTCTGTCTTTCAGATGCAAAGACCGCGCGAATCAAGGCTTATAGGGCTGAAACAACCTCCCGGGGAGAAAACTGGAAGGATAAGAATCGAGCGTATGCTTTTTATGGTCCCACTCTGTTCCTGAGCTTTGAGGGCGAAGCTTCAGCGATCAAAGGATTTAAACGCACGTCAGGGGATCTGGCAGATCTACTGGCGTGTGCTTCGTTGATCTACGCATCGCCAGCGAGCTTGCACATCAATAGATTGCTCTTCGAACTACGTTGGATCTGCCGCGCGCGTCGTGTTGAGAGAGTAGCAATTGATGGTCTTGCCGAATTGATCAAATGCGTCGAGCCTGCATCCCGAACCGGAATTGTGACCGCACTTCTCCGAACCCTTCAAAATGCTTATGTCGACCTCGACGCAGGCCGCGCGCGTCCAACAATCTTCGCGACCTATGAATTGACCCCACACGATCGGTCACTAGTGCCGGAACCGGAGGGGGTGTCTGCAATTTGCGAGAACGTCCTGATCCTGCAGCATATCTATCTGAACGATCAGATGCACAAAGCAATCTATGTTCTGAAGGCCAAAGACAGTCGCCATGATCTTCAGATTAGGGAAATCGCCATCAACCCGAGAGACACTGGGAAGACGCCCGGGGTACGGGTTCAAAGTGGGTTTGAAGGCTTTTCCGATTTGCTTTCCGGCTCACCTAAAAAGGCAAGGGTGGCGCTTCAGCTGTTTCGTGAGAACTCAGCAGAAGAAAATTACAACGAGAAAATTCGTGAGCGACTAAGTCGAACGTTTGCATTTAAAGTGACTCTGCATACTTTCGCCCATTCCGAGCTCTCGCAATTTCTAGATGATGCAAGAGGTGTCTTAGGTCAGGTACTCGCAGCCGGCGTCTCCGACGCGTATAAAATATATAAATCGTTCCGTAGACTCAGTTTATCAATCGAGACAGCAAGTGTCAAACCTTTGGCGCATCATCGCTTCAAAAGACTAACAAATCAAAGACGCCTTTTCGCAATTCGGCGACGGTAACGGCGAAAGAAAACGTTCTAAGGCGAGTGCGGAAAAGTCGACTTCGTCGGCACTTTCGAAAAAAAACGCCCCAAATGGCGACGGCCACCACGGCGATCGAATCGAACAACAGCAGAAACATCATGCAAATGTCCAACAATCGCAGCCGTGAAGTAGCTCGGGTTGCCGGACTTCATGATTAGAGGTGCTATCGCGATGCCACTTCCGCTGTGGTCTTCTGTCGGCAATCCCTTTCCGCCATGACGTCATCCCTTGTGAGAATGCTGGTGGATCGGGTTTACCGTGGATGATATATTCGGAGTAGCGAGCTCATGTGGCAGGACCACGACCGCAAATCGCCCAAGTGAGCAATGAATGCTGAACGACCTCACTACTTACAAGTACCCTCGTGGCCCTATCGGCTCAATCCGGCTACTGCATTCATAACGTCATTTATCGAGGCTAAGGCGCAGCGGACTCACTGCAGCAGATGCACAACCAGGCGATCGAAGCTCGCACCAAGTTGCAACTGGAGCGTGCTACCGAAGAGCAGGCACAGGCGTTGGAAAACTTCAAACTCGAAAGCCAGATGAAGCGCGTCGACAAACGGCACATCGAACAGGTGGCAGAAACGCGGCATCTCATGGAACTCGCCCAAGAGAAAGCCACAGCCGATTTGAAGATCCGCGAACAGAACCAGGAATCGCGACGTAAGCAGCGGTTGGCCGACAGTCAATCACGAGTGGAATCCGAACGCGTACTGCATTCCGAACAACAAGCGTTCCACGGCGAACTGAAAACGCTAGGTGTCGACCTGACTTCATTCCTGACGCAACATCGAGCCGACAACGTCATCGAACTCCGCGGCAACGGAGCTCGCCCACACGTCCACCTGGATCGCCTGTCCAAGCGCAATGGGCAATCGTGATTCAGGGCGTGGCTGTATTCGAATCGCCATGATCGGCCTATTACCGCGAAGATCAACGAGGCTAAATAGGTCGCTGATCTCTACCTTGGTAAGCTTTCTGGCGGCGATAAGCCGCTCGATCTCTTCACGCGTCATGAACGGAGGTTTCTCCGTCGTCATTGGATATTGAAGCCCACGGCTGGGGAACAGTCCCGATACGAGCTTGATTCCGTGGCCCAGTTCCACGCCGTGCGGAGGCTGATGATCTCCTTTTGGATCGTGGCTGGTGACAGTCTGCGACCCTTCAAGCCAGGTGCCTTCAGCCTGCGGTCAACGTAACCCTGCAAATCGGCCATGGTCAGTTCGGCGATTGGGAACAATTCGCCCAGGTGGAAGTCAGATGATTGAAATGGATGCGGATGCCATCCATCGTCGTTTCCTCAAGGGAATCCCTGTGAGCAGCGATATAGCGGTCCCGAAGTGATACGAGTGAGACCGTCTCGGCCACAGGTGTTTCTTTTGTGCGACCGTCGAACCTGAGATAGTCGCTAATCGACATCCCCGGAGGAATCGCGGCAGTCGCTGCTGCAATCGCATGAGCAGATAGTCGACGTGAGCGGCTTTTACTTCCGCCTCTTCCTGCGTCACTTCGCCAAGAGTAAAGGCGGATTACATCTCGTGGTAACGGAAGAGTATTCCGTAACTACCGTTTCGGTGCTGAAGTCCGGCCATGACGCCACACCAATATCACCGCCATGCTTACCAGATTGTTACCAATCAGCGTGATTCGGCAGCAAAAAGAGCTACGGTTTAACCGCCGTAACTCTTTTCGCTGCTTGAGATGCCGAAGGAGGGACTCGAACCCTCCCTTGTGGCGAACCTAACTGGATTTTGAATCCAGTGCCAAACTCAGCGCGAATGGACATAGTGGACAACCGAGCTTCTTTCGAATGCTTGTTCAAGCTGCCTTCGCTTAGTTTCGATGCGAGTGTGCGTGTAGTTTGCAGTCATGCCGAGGCTGTTGCCACCAATCGCGCTGGCTGCAGTGTGGCCCATCAACTCGTTACGAATCAGTGGGTCGACATTGGCGTCCTGCAAGGCCGTCGCGAACAGGTGACGTAGGGTTTTAGGTGCCGTGAGTTCAGGTTGGCCGATCATTTTGGTCAGGCGCATGTATTCGATTCTGATGCGATCCGTTTCCACGATCCCCATTTCGTTCCATAGGCCTCGCGACAACTGAGCACGCTTTGTTCGTGTGACGTGGTCACCGCTCTCCGATTCAAATTTGAGAATGCGCCTACTCAGTTCCAACTCTGCGGGCCTAGTGCTCGCCCACGAGGGCAGGTTGTCGATCTGAAACAGTCGCCTCACGAAGACAGGTCCTCGATTCCGTTCGCCGATCAGGCGTCTCAGGATGTCGACGAGGCATGGCAGCAGCGGAATCGTGCGCTCATTTCGCGTCTTAACCTGCCAGCCGAGATTGATGCGGTTGCGAACGAACAGAAGTCGCTGCTCAAAATCGAGATCTTCCGGCAACAGCAGATGCACGAGTTCGCCGGGACGAAGGCCGGTTAGCATCAAGGTCACATACACCGGAAACTGCCACCCATCGCAAGCCTTCAGAAACTCGACTTTCTGCTCTTCCGTCAGCAAAACGATCGGCTTGACATGCTCAATCGGGAGTCGCCCAAGTTCCATCGCGCTAAAGGGATTCTCTGCGTACGGCGACAGATGGCGCCGTTTCATCGCATATGCAAAGAGAGTCCTGCAGGTTTCGAGAATGTACTGAATCCCCTTGTCTAGGAGCGGACGCTTCGCCGATTTCGGATGTCCATTCGGCGACACTCGAATGTTCCTCAAGTAACCGACGAAGTCTTTGGCGTGACTCGTCCGAAAATGAGAGGCGAGTTTGACCGGCTTCACGTTCTGGATGTACCGGATCAAATGCTCCGTGGCGGCTCGGTAGCGCTTGATCGAGGCGATGGATGATCGTAGCACGTGTTCATGATGGGCCAGCCAGCGATTTCGAAGATCCACAATTGAGATGGCTTCGAAGGAGAGAGCGGCCGGTGCTCCGGTCTCCAATTGGCTGTTGATCTGGGCCGCCATCTGCCGAGCGACTTCAAGGTCTGGGCCGACGCGAGGACGTCGGCGCTGACCCTGCTCGTGATAGTAGAGATACCACACGCTGCCCCGGAGGTACCCTTGGACTTTTCCAATGCGAAATTGGCTGGAATTTTTCGGCGATTTGGAGGCAGTTTTGGTTGCGGACGCTAGCTTCAGTGAGGGCATGAGGGACTCCGTCAGAGAATTCCCCCGCTACAAAACGCCACAAACAGCGCCACAAACGGGAGGCTCTGACGAGTCCTCAAGAATGCAAATGCCCACGAGACATCAAGTTATGTCTCGTGGGCAGTCAGTCACAAGCGGAGAGGGAGGGATTCGAACCCTCGGTGAGCTTGCACCCACACTGGTTTTCGAGACCAGCACAATCGGCCACTCTGTCACCTCTCCAGGTTTTCCCTGTCTTCTGTTGGAACAGACGGCGGGGGCGGGATGATAATCGGATTGCCGGGGGAGTGGCAAGGCTGACGCCTACTCATACGGCGAATCCGGAAGATCTTATTTGGATAGTGGTTAAGGAATTGAATTCAAGAGGATTCATGTTGCGACGGCTTGTTTCGCGGCCGCATCCAGTGCCCCGTAGGCTCCAAAATCGTTGAACCAGAACCGCTTGGCAAACCGGTAGGCCCAGCTTCGTTCGGGAATTTCCTGACCAGGGCCGTATTGGCTGGGACGCGATTCCATTGCCAAGAGTTCCGCAACGGCGGTTTTTCGCACGGTCTGGTCTTCCGCGTTGTGCAAGACGACCAGTTCATGGAGCAGATCGGGGCGCTCCAGCACGATGCAGCCGCGAGTCGACTTGGCGGCCAGTTGGCGGAAGTCTCTCAGGAATTCCGACTGTCCAATGACATCTTTGATATGCCTTTGATCGTGAATCGATTCGCGAGCGAACTGAATGATCGGGCAGGGTTCAATGCCACCCCACGGGTTGATGTGGTGCGTCAATCCGGATGCCGCCGGACAAATCGCCTGGCCTTCTCCGTCATAGTACGCATCAATGATCCCGATCGGCTTTTTGACCCGCATGTCGACCACGAACTTGCGGATGCGCAATTGCTGTTCGCGCGTGAGCGACAGTTCGGGCTGCGGATTCGGACCCATCGGGCGATAGACGTGGAACCAGGCGTACATGGCCCCCATCTCAATCAGGCGATCAAGCCACGCTTCATTTACCAGGTCATCAATGTTGGTCTGACAGACACTGGTACAAACACCCGTAATCACCTTGTTCTTCAGGCAGTTTTGCAAGCCTTCCATCGTCTTCGACAGGACGTTCATTCGTCCGCGTCGTTCGTCACTGATGATCTCGGTCCCTTCGACACTGATCAGCGGCGTAACATTGCCCATGCGGCGAAGTTCTTTGGCGACTTCGTCGGTAATAAAATGTCCGTTGGTGAAAACCTGGAAGTAGCAGTCAGGATGAGCAGCCAGGATTTCCAGCAACTGCGGGTGCATGAACGGTTCGCCACCGACGATTCCGAAGAAGTTGTTCCCCGCTTCTTTGGATTCCTTGATCAGCCGGTTCATCGCGTCGGCTTCGATAATCTGCTGCTTGGCGGCCACGTCGACCCAGCAACCCTGGCAGCGCAAGTTGCAGCTATTGATCACCGAAATGTAGAGGAACGGCGGGAAGAATTCGCCGCGTTTCATCTTTCGCTTGAATCGCTCAACCGACAGCATTCCCTTAAAGCCAAAGTTATACGCCAGCTTCCACAGTAAGCGCTTGTCAGTTTCCAGCAATAGTCGCCGAGCCATTCTCAAATACATTGATCAGAATCCTTTGCGGAGGAAGAACCTCCGGTCCGTCGCTTGTTTTCGCTGATGATCGATTTTAACGACTTTCAAGACGCAACCACACAACCAAATTCTCACACGGCCAATTCCATGACATCAACTTCAGGGGGCTGCCGTCATCCGATGTGTCGGTTGCGGTCGGCCCGGTCGGAACATCTGCGCATTCCCGAATGTTGGCGTCGCTCCATGAGCCGCACAGACTTCGCGCACGGTGTGGTCGACATGCCGGCCCAGCAGTTCGGGATCGCACGCAACTCGGGCATTCACGACCAGATCGAATTCGAGCGTTTTCGCGTGCGATGGCAGTGACAACTCGGGTGCCAAGTCGCGAGTGACAAGATTCGCAACGCCAAAAGCAGCCGCACTCAGGCCGATCACTTTGAGATGAGCCACCTCCAACCCGTCTTCGACAAGTCGCTTTTTCAATCCCGCAACAATTTCAATCAACAGACTATCGAGGACAAGTTCTTGAGGCGCGGTGATCTGGACACTGCTATTGAGCCACCCCAGTTCCGCCTCACCTTCGGCGTAGGTGTCGTAGTCAATGTCCAATACTCGGTGACCGAACTCGCCGATTTGATCGAGGAACGCGAAGTAGGCGTCGAATCCCATTCCCGTTTTGGCCGACACCGCCAGTCGCGGGGTATCGGGATACTGCTGGTCGAGCAGCGAGTGCAGTTCTGTTAACTCTGCGGGGGTGAGTTCATCAATGCGATTAATCAGGATCAGGTCCGCCTCTTCCAACTGCTTCTGCAGGATATAGGCAGCCTTGGGCGAGAATCCGGTTCCGGGTTCGTTCTTCAGAATCTTGCGGCCCTGGCTCGGCTTGAGGATCACCCCATAAGGGGCAATCTGGAATTGAGCTCGATAAAGCTGTCGGATTGGTTGGATCACGGTTGCCACTAGATCGGTGCAGCTTCCGACCGGTTCGGCCAGAATCAGATCCGGGGCGTGATCGCTCCCCAACCCTTCGATTGTGGACATCAGATCTTCGAATCGGCAGCAAAAGCAGGCCCCTGCAACTTCGCCGACATCGAAGCCCTGTGAACGAAGCGATTTCGTATCGACCAAATCGGCCGCCTGGTCATTCGTGACGATGGCGACATTCAATCCCTGCGAGATGTAATGTCGAGCCAGTCGAGCCAGCGTCGTCGTCTTGCCAGCTCCTAAAAATCCGCCCACCATCACGAATCGAATCGACTTCGCCATTCAGATCACCCTGTCAGAAGTTCACTCGTCGGTGTTCAGCTATCGATTGCAGCCCATGTCGAGTTTGTTGAGCACTCGCATCGGATTGGTTGACACTGAAAGTTGCCTGCCCCCATAGTAGACCTGACCCGCGTCCCGGCATCAACTTACGAATCGCTAACGCATGAGTTCTTCCGCATTAGACCTTCCCGCAATTCTCGGTGGCCCGCCGGTTCGGCCATCTGGCCCGCCGGAGTGGCCAGTGCTGGAAGACGCGACTAAAGATGTCCTTCGTTCCATGGTCGAATCGGGCGACTGGGGGCGATATCACGGTCGTTTTGTCCCTGAACTGTGTCGGCAATTGTCCGAATATCATGCGGTAGAGCACGCTCTGGCTTGCTGTAGCGGTACGGCGGCGATCGAGCTCGCGCTGCGCGGCATCGGTGTTCAAGAGGGCGACGAAGTCATCTTGGCGGCCTACGACTTCAAAGCGAATTTCCAGAATGTTTTGCATCTGAAGGCGACTCCGGTCCTGATTGACCTCGATCCCGCGACATTCCAGTTCGATCCTTCGCAGTTGACGGCCGCGATCACGCCCAAGACGCGTGCGATTCTGGTCTCGCACCTGCATGGCGGTGTCGTCGACATGAGGCAGATTCGCAAGATCGCCGCACCGGCAGGGATCGCCATCGTCGAAGATGCGTGCCAAAACCCAGGGGCAACGCTGTATGGAAGGCGAGCAGGAACTTGGGGCGATGTCGGCGTGCTGAGTTTTGGTGGCAGCAAATTACTCACCTCTGGTCGAGGCGGAGCCATTCTCACTTCGCAGAGCGTGATTGCCGAACGAATCAAGCGCTACGTTCTACGAGGAAATGACGCCTATCCTCTCTCCGAAATCCAGGCCGCCCTCGTCATCCCTCAGTTGGAAGCCTTGGATACGATGAATGAGCGGCGCGGCAACGCGGTTTGCCGAATTTGTTCGGCGCTGACTGGGCTTGAGGGACTTGCTGCTTTGCAACTGCCGACGGAGGAGTTGCAGCCCGGTTACTACAAACTGGGCTTCCGCTTCACGGCGAGTCGCTTTGGATTGTCGCGAGAACAGTTCGTTTCAGCGCTGCGGGCGGAAGAAATCGCGATGGACGCGGGCTTCCGCAGTAATCATCTGATTCACGGATCGCGACGGTTCCGTGCTGTCGGAGAATTGACAGAAGCAACTCGCGCGGATCAGGAGATCGTCACACTCCATCATCCGGTGTTGCTTGAAGGCGATGCTGCGATCCGGCAAGTCGTTGAGGCGATCCGGAAGGTGCATCACTACGCATCCCAGATCGCCGCGGTCGCGCCACCGAACGACGGACCGTGACTGTTACGCGATAATGTCTTTGACGACAATTCCAGCGACATCCGTCAGGCGATAGTCGCGACCACCGTGGCGATACGTCAGTTTAGTATGATCAATCCCCAGCAGGTGCAGGATCGTGGCGTGGAAGTCATGGACGTGGACACGATTCTCTGCGACGGTGGCGCCCAGTTCGTCGGTGCTTCCGTAGCTGGTGCCCCCCTTCACACCGCCGCCCGCCATCCATGATGAGAAACAGGCGCTGTGGTGTCCGCGGCCCTTGTCACCGTCGACGCCTGGCGTCCGGCCGAATTCCGTGGTCCAGACAACTAATGTGTCTTCGAGCATGCCGCGTTGCTTCAGGTCCTTCAGTAAGCCCGCAATCGGTTGATCGATCGCCTTCGCGTGGCTTGCATGGTCGGCCATGTTGCCATGTTGATCCCAGTTGTCACTGGAACTTCCGTCGATCAATTCGATGAATCGCACTCCGCGTTCGGCGAGGCGCCGTGCGACCAGGCACTTCCAGGCAAAGCCTGCCGGTTGATCGGGCTTGTGGCCATACATGTCCATCGTCTCGCGTGTTTCGCTGGAGACATCGAAGGCCTCGCGAGCTTCCGTCTGCATGTGAAACGCGGTCTCAAAGGTCCGAATGCGAGCTGCCAGCTCCTGATCGTCGCCGCGAGCTGAAGCATGCCGCCGGTTCAAGCCTTGCGCGAAGCTGAGTTCGGCCTCCTGGACTTCCGATTGCGGCGTCCGTCGGTCGAGATCGGCGATCGGAGTCGCTCCTGGAACGACACGTACCCCTTGATGATAAGCTGGCAGGAAGTCGTTCGCGTAGACTTGCGTCCCGGCGTAGGGAAGTTGCTGGGCCAGGACCATGAACGACGGCATGTTCTGGTTCATCGTTCCCAGGCCGTAGCTGACCCAGGAACCGATGCTCGGCCTCGAGAAGAAGAACGAACCCGTGTGAATGGCCAACGTGGCCTGGTAGTGTTCATTGTCGTCGGACTTCATCGACTTGATCAGGCAAATATCGTCCATGCGTTCCCGCACGTGGGGAAATAAGTCGCTGACCAGTGTTCCGCACTGTCCGCCGGGTTTGAACTGCCACAGCGGTTTCAACAGGACTTTCTGTTGGTTCGAAAGTCCACCACCGATCCCCATCGTCTTGCCGTCCGCGGCGAACAGCTTCGGTTTGAAGTCGAAGCTGTCCATATGCGACACGCCACCATTCGAAAAGATGAAGATCACCCGTTTCGCTTTGGCTGGAAAGTGTGTTTGCTTCGGTGAGAGCGGATCCGCTTGCAAAGGTGCCGAATCGGCCAGCAAGTCTGACAGCAATCCGGGCATCAACATCGACCCCGCTGCCAGACTTCGCAGCAGATGCCGACGGCCGATTGGATGATTCATGGCATTCAATCCTTTGTGCGACTGAATCGTCGCACCACGGAAAAGACGTTGCGATTCAGTCGATATAGACAAACTCGTTCAGCCGAAACATCGCACGGATCAGGGCCTGCCAACTCTGTGATTCTAACTGATCGTCCGGAACTTTCGTCGAGGCAAACTTTTGCTGTATGTCTGTTAAGAATCGGGTTGCTGCTTCGCTGTCTTCAAGGCTGGGTTTGCGGCCAAGGATCAATAAGTACGCCAATTCGAGCCGCTCGGGCGTGGTTGATCGTTCCGATCGAATCCGCTTCTCCAAGCCGGCCGCCTGCTGGTGTACGAATGCGTCGTTCAGCAAGTACAGCGCCTGCAGCGGCGTGGTGCTGTTCAGTCGCAGCGGCGTGCTGGTGGAGGGGTCGGGACCGTCAAAAATCGCCAGATAGGGATGTCGTTGGATCCGCTGTGTCATCAGATAAACGCTGCGGCGACTGTTCTCGTAGACCGCCTTAAACGGATTGTGCTGAGTAAACTTCCACTCCGATTGAGGCGGAAATGGATGAGGACCACCGGGTGAAGCGTCGAGTTGTCCGCCTAGTTGTAGCAGTGTGTCGCGAATCGATTCCGCATCCAGTCGATTGCGGGGGAACGACGCCAGTAATTCATTTGTCGGATCGAGTTCCTTGGAACGTTCATCGCGACTTCCCGATAGGCGATAGGTTCTCGACAGCACGATCTGTCGATGCAGGGACTTGATCGACCAGCCATTCGCAATGAACTGCGTTGCCAGGTGATCCAAGAGTTCAGGATTCGCAGGTGCCTTCCCTTGGCGACCGAAATCATTCGGCGTCGGCACCAGGCCCTTGCCAAAGTGATACAACCAGATGCGATTCGCCATGACTCGCGCGGTGAGTGGGTTGCTCGGTTCGACGATCCAGTTGGCAAGTTGCAGGCGTCCGCTCGACCGATCCTCGTCCGACAATCTCGATCCATTCAGGACCGTCAGAAAATGCCGCGGGACGATCGCACCGAGCTTGGCGGGATCACCCTTCTGCTGAAACGCTGCATCTTCGATCCTGGAACTCTCGGCGACGGCGTAGGCCAACTCAAACGGCAATGGTGAACTCGCATGCTGTTGAGCGATCCGGCGGGCTTCGTCAATCTGCTTCTTCAGTTCGTTCCGGCGATCTTCGGGTGCAGATTTATGCTCAGCTTCAAGCTGTTGGACCCGTGCGTCGAGCTCCGTTTGCTTTTGCTTGCGTTCTTTGACAAATCGCTGCGCTTCCGCTTCCGGAATCAACGGAATCAGATCTCGCTGTTTTTGCTCGAGTTCAATGCCCGGCCACGGATAGCGCGTGCTGTTGAAGATGCCGTACAGACCGTAGTAGTCGTCCGCTGTCAGAGGGTCGAATTTGTGATTGTGGCATCGCGCGCAATTGATCGTCGTGCCGAGAAACGTTCGACCGAGATTGTCGATCGTATCTTCGATCGTCAGATGCTGGGGATAGTCATCGACGCGCGAACCGAAACGCCGGGCATTCGCAATATAGCCGGTCGCGATCAGCCGCTCACGCGCTTCCTCAGGCGTCCCTCCAAGGAGGTCACCGGCCAATTGTTCTCGCACAAACTGATCGTAAGGCAAATCACGATTGAAAGCGTCGATCACCCAATTGCGATAGCGGTACATCTGCGGAATCGGAAAATCGGAATTGTCGCCGGCGGTATCGGAATAGCGGACCACGTCGAGCCAATGTCGTCCCCATCGCTCGCCGTATTGTTTCGACTGTAACAGTCTCTCGACAACCTTGTGGAATGCCTGAGGAGAGGTGTCGGCCTCAAAATCGGCGATCTCGGTCGGCGTCGGTGGCAAGCCGATCAGGTCGTAGGTGACTCGTCTCAGTAAAGTCGGTTTGTCCGCATCGGAAGCGGGATGAAGTCCTGCGCCTTCGATCTTTGCCAGCACAAAACGATCGATGTCATTGGCCGCCCATGTCTTGTCGTTCACCAACGGCACTGACGGCGGAACGAGCGGCTTTAGCGACCAGAAATCGCGGGCTTTGTCCCAATCAATCGAAGACTTGGGCTTTCGTATGATCACTGTGTCGCTTGTTCGGGGATCGGGTGCGCGCAGCGTCACCCAGCGTTCGAGATCGGCAATTTCGTGAGCTGCCAGTTTCCCCTCTGGCGGCATCTTCAAATCGGGATCGGACTGCCGGATCGCTCGAATTAACAAGCTGGCATTGGGATCGCCCGGAACAATCGGGGGCTCGGTGTCGCCTCCTCTAATGAGACCGGGACGCGAATCGACCAGCAGGTTACCACCCAACTCTTTGGATCCCTGGCTGTGGCATTCATAGCAGTGCTTGACCAGGACGGGACGAATCTTGCTTTCGAAGAACGCGAGTTCCTCGTCGGTGGGCTGCGAGTTGAAGGCGGATTCCAGTGGATTCGGGAGTGTCCCTGAGCCGGTCCAGACTTCAACTCCGGAAAGATTCGCATCGCCGCCGCGTGCGGAAACACGGATCACACCATCGATCGGCCGAGCCCGCCACGGCCCCAGACGCTTCCATGATCCACCAGGCCCGCTGGCAAATCGATCCAGTACTTTGCGATCATTCACCAGCACCCAAAATGTCGTCGATTCGTTGTCTTCCCACACATAGAGGCAGACCTGGTAGTCGCCGGCGGGAATATTCAGCAGATCAACATCGATCTCACGGGCCCAACGGCTGCTGCGAATCATCTTCGCCCGCTCAGGATCGGTCGCCGGTTTCAACGTGACCGATTGGTTGTCGAATCCGTCTCCGTTGCAACGCAAGTTCGGCGTATTTCCCGCCTCCCATTGATTGCCATCAATAGTGACGGTGGGCCCATGCAAATTGATTCCGCGAAAGAACTTTGCCGCTGTCGGATCGGCCGCAATGGCATCGGTCGCGATCATCGTCGCGGCGACTAGCAGCAAATAGCGAACTCGCGAGTACACGTACATTGACTCCACCTGAAAACATGGCAACTGCCGAGATCATTGCATGTTCACCATTTGATCGTGGCATTCTCAGGGATGCGAGGCGATAATGCGGAAATCTTTTGTCGTTTTGCGACATTGTGAAAATGGATTGATCAATCGAATGACTGCTCCTTTCATCCGCATCGGCCTTGTTATGGAGCATTCACTGTCATTCTATCGCCAAATCCTGCGAGGGATCAAAACCTTTGCCAGCGATCGTCCAGACTGGCTATTCACTCCTATCGCCGCCGACCCGAAAGCCTTGGAACTGGTCAAGCCACTTCGCTGTCACGGCTACATTGCGCACATTTTCCATCGGCCCCTGGGGCTAAAACTGCGATCACTGAAGCGTCCGGTCATCAACGTTTCGGGAGTCTTGCCCGATCTCCCGTTTCCGCGCGTTGTCAGCGATCATGTGGAAGTGGGACGACAAGCCGGCAGACATCTGGTGTCGAGTGGGCTGCGTCACCTGGCGTTCGTCGGATACCGCAGCCACGAGTTTTCAGTCGATCGAGAACGAGGGTTGCGAGAAATCGCCGCCGAGATTGGAACGTCGGTTCACTCATTCTACGAACAGAATCGACGTCTCGAAGATCCAACCGGAGTCTGGCGCTGGAATGAGCCGTTGTTAACCTGGCTGCGGAGTCTGCCTAAGCCGATCGGCATCGTGGCGAGTCATGACACGCAGGGGGCTCAGGTCGCCGAGTACTGCCATCAACTGCAGTTGATTGTCCCAGATCAAGTCGCGATCGTCGGTGCGGATGATGATGATCTGCTTTGTGAGCTCTCCCGCCCCTCGCTCTCCAGTGTTCGACTTCCGGCCGAGCGAATCGGTTTCGAGGCGGCGCGGCTATTGGATGAATGGCTGCAAACGGGCAGTCCGCCCACCGAGAAGACGTTGGTGTTGCCTCCGGCTGGTGTCGCCATTCGACAATCCTCCAACCTGCAGGCGGTTCCTGATCCATATGTTGCGGCAGCGGTGCGTTTCATCGCTGATCAAGCCCATCGGCCGTTTAAAGTCGACGATATCCTGCGAGCCGTTCCGATTGCGCGACGGGCATTGGAACGGCGTTTTCGAAAGTGGCTGCAGCGCAGCATCCTGCAAGAGATCCGTCGCGCTCACGTGGAGCGAGCCAAGCATCTGCTGGCGACAACGGATCTGGCGATGCCGGAAGTGGCTCACCGCTCGGGACTGACTGACAGCCGCCAACTGTCGATCACATTTCGACAGGTGACGGGTATGACTCCGTCGGGGTTCCGGCGGCAACTGAAAGTCACCGGCTGATTGCGTAAAAGAATGTGGACCGATCCGGCGATCGGTCCACATCGAAACACCATGTCAGTCTGTGATACCGATCTTCATTTCATCGCTGTTCGCCTTCAACTCCGGTGCATACATCGCACTCGCCTTGGTTGGCAGCGCGCTGAATTTGCCAGGGATTTCCGCTCGCAGGCGATAGCTCAGACTGTGTTTGCCGCGCATCAACTGGCGGACGAAGAAGGCAACTCGTTCGTCACGGAATTCGACGAAAGCTCCCATTTCGTTTCCGTTGTATCCGCTACGAACATCTACGGGCTCGAAGCCTGCTGCTTTCATATCTTCGAACAACAGGTATTCGTAGTCGTTCTTGCTGTCGATCTCGAGTTCAACTTCGACCAGATCACCACTCTTCAGTTCGCTTAAGTTCGGCAATTCGGTTCGATCGTACTTTTCGACTTTCTGCTTGAGTGCCTGGCCGCTCGACCCTGCCACATCAACCTTCTTGTCGGACTTCGTCAGCTTGTAGAACTTACGTTCAACCTTGACCTCCAGCCCGGCCTTCTTGATGAAGTCTTCCAGCGTGAAGTTGGTCTGGTACACGTTGAAGTACAGCGGTCCGGTTCCTTGTTTACGGAATTCGAAAGTGTGCTCGCCGGTGGTAACGGCGTCGCCTTCGAGAATGAACTTATTGTCGAACGTGAACAGGTTCGAAGAATCGATCTTCACTTCCTTGTGCTTCTTGCCATCGAGCCAGACTTCCACAGTCAGGTCTGGTTTGTCCTCGCCGCTGGCCTTCATGTAGTCCGCCAGAGCCTCGATGCACAGGGAGCTGTCGCGAGTACTGTTCCAGTAGGTCGCGTGCTTGCGGTTATTCAAGATGTACTTGACTAGTCGCGAAGCTCGAACGTCCTGCGGATTCGTTTTGGAGAGCAACTTCAGGTAATAGGCGTTGGCCTCAATATCGCTGCCATACCAGTACCACCAGCCGTCATTCGGCAACTTCAGATAGGCGGTCTGATTTTCTTCGTCCTGCACGACGAACTGCTCGATGTTCTCCAGGACCATCTTCAGCTTGTCAGCCTGCTGTTGTTTGTGCAGGGCCAGTCCGAACAGGGCCTTGGCATAGACCGGCAGTTGTGTACGGTCGCGATAGAGGAATTCGTTCATCTCGCCATTGGCGATATCGGCGTCGACCAGGATCATGTAGACCAAAGCGTCGAGAGCGTCTGCAAACTGCTTCTGTCGAACGTCTTTCTTGCCCCAGTTCTTGATCCACTGAACTTGTTCGTCCTGATAGCGTTTCAACCAGTCGACGCCCTTTTCGAGGATGCCAGGGACGAGGGCGACATCGTTCGCCTTGGCGACCTGCAGACCGTGGACGACGACCGCCGTAGTATGTGGCCACGAATGTTCGCCCCAACCGCTGAACCAGCCCCAGCCGCCGTCAGCACACTGCATGGAGTTTAGACGTTCGAGACCTTCCTTGACCATCGACTGAACTTCGGCCTCGTCGAATACCGGATTGCGATCAAACCGCTTCCACTGCTTGGCGCGGGCGGCATCGTCACCAATTTCCTGAGCGTTCAAGTTCGTGCGCTTCTCTTGAATATCCTTCAGGTTGAGCTGCATATTCAACAGGATCTTCTGAGTGATCACCGTCGGCAGGAACCGATTGAGTGTCTGTTCAGTACAGCCGTAGGGGTAATCGATCATGTAAGGGAGGGCGTCGACCATTGCTCCCGCCAACGTTGGCGAGAAACGAGCTTCCAGACGTGACTCGTTCTGTCGTCGTTCTGCGGGAACGGTAAACTTGATCTGGCCCTTCGCGTCGGCCGGACGCATGGCGCCACTGAACGATTCCGTCTTGAGCATGCCGTGCACATAGACTGGGAATGACATCTTCATGGCATCCGATTCTTCGTCGGATATCGCTTTCACGGTGATGCTGGCAGTTCCTTCGGCCTTCACCTTCACTCGCCAGTCCACGCGCACTTCGCCGTCAGGTGCAACCATGACGCGCTGTTCGCGGTTGCGGCTGGCCACCTCGACGGCGTCTCCCTCGATCTCAATGGAAACCAGCGGCGACTTTTCACCCTTGAAGTAGTTGTGTACGTTGGCGGAGATCACGATTTCGTCTTTTTCAACGAAGAAGCGTGGTGCCTGCAGACGGACCAGCAGATTCTTCTTGGTGGTCACTTCAGCCTCACCCTGGCCAACCTTCGTTCCCAGTCCCATGGCCCAGGTTTTTACCTTCCAACCCGTCAGGCTTTCAGGCATCTTGAAGCTGACTTCTGCGGTTCCGGTCTTGTCAGTGGTGATGCTTCCCGCCCAGAAGGCTGTATCCGCGAAGTTTGAGCGAATCGCAGGAGCTCGAGCGTCCGATTCGCCCACTCCTTCGGCTCCCCTGGCGAGGGCGAGTCCTTCTCGCGCGAAGGATTGTTTATCAGCAGCGGCATCCACTGCCAACGATGCGGCTTCTGGCCCGCCCGGAGCAGTCGCCATTGATCGCATTCGAGTCGCAGTGCCGCGTGCCATCATTGGTCGAGCAATCCCCCCACCTCCGCCACCACCGAAACCTCCTTCGCCATCCAGCAACCCGCCGAAGGCACCCAGATCGGCCATCCCAATCTCGCCGTTCTTCAGCAGATTGTAGAACAGGCGATCCAGTGTGCAGTCGCGTTGTGGGTAGTGCTGACGACGCCATTTCCAGAAGAACTCTTTAATTTCCGGGACATTCGATCCACCCGAGATGTATTCGACACTCTTGTCGTAAACCGTCAGCACGGTCGAGCCCACGAAAGGCTCGCCCGTTGCATCCGTCAGCGTCACCTTCACCTTGGCATCGGCCCCCGGTTTGTACTCGGATTGAGAAGGGGCCACGTTGACGTTGATCACTCGTTTTTCTGGCGGGACAACGACTTCACGAATCTCCTGGAAGTACTTTCCTTCCGCGATCGTAAACGCTTCGATGAAGAAGTTCGGCATGTCTTTCTGGACCACGGCCACTTCTTCGACCGTGTTCTTGCCCTTCAGACGAATGATTTTCGGTGGCAGGTAGATTCCATTCGAAGGACGCAAAAACAGCACGACGCAGCCATCGGCTCGATTCGTGTTCACCATCAGGCGGACTTTGTCACCAGCGGCGTACTCTTGCTTGTCGGTGATCAGTTCCAGGTCGTTGAACCGAAATTCGCGGCCGTCAAATCCTTCGCCACGAACGACAAACAGGTATCCGCCCTCAATGACATGGTCTTTGGAGTCAGTCACTTTATAGGAGAGCCGGTATTGGCCCGCTTTGGTGGCCGCAAGTTGTTGACGCGCATGTCCCGTCGTATCGGTGTCCAGCTTCCAGGATTGGACCGCTTCTTCGACGGGTTTCTGCTTGTCGTCGTAAGTGACCTTGAACAGTGTCAGCTCACCCTTGCCGCTGACCGGCTTGTTATCGAGAGTATGAGCATCGAAGTTGGCCTGCACATTGTCACCGACCTTGTAGTGACCACGATCGACCCACGCGAAGACGCGGAACGGCGTGCGGCTGACCAGGACAGTCCCCGTCCCGACGATTGTGCGGCGAGATTCGTCGACGACTTCGGCGGTGATGGAGTACGAATGATCCTCGTCACCGTGGACTTGTTTCGCAGCAGAAGTATCGATTTCGATTTGGACCGTGCCATCGGCTCCGATTTCGACTTCCTGTTCAGAGACCACTTCCGGAGGTGCATTGTTGCGACCAATCCACCAGCCGATAGGTCGAGCACAGCCCCACCGGCTCCAGCCGGGATACCACGTGTAGTCAGAAGCGAACCACCAATATCCCTTACCGTAGAACCAGTCCCAGCGAGCGGTTGGATACCAGTCGCTGTTGTGAGGCGATCGCAGAACCTTGTACTTCACTTTGGCCTTGGTCACTGGGGCACCGAAGAAATACTTCGCTTTGATTGTCGCGGGGACTTTCTCACCCAGCGCGACCGGTTCCGACGGTGCATCGATCACGACTTCGTACTCGGGTTTCTTGTACTCTTCGACGCGAAAGCTACCCCCGGAATTGAACGGGGCCATCACCATCAATGAGTAGTTACCGAGCATGGCCCCCTTCGGCAGCGGAAACTCGCCTTCGATGCCGCCAAATTTATCGGTCTTGAGAGTCTTTTCGAAGACCTTTTCGCCCTGGGGGTTGTTGATTTGGACCGGAAAATCCTGCTCGCCATATGCGGCAGAGTCGGGCTGATCGTATTGAGACTTCTCGATCCAGAATTTGAACTTCACCGTCTGCTCGGGTCGATAGACGGGACGGTCCGTAATGGTGAAGACGCGCGTCGCCTGGTAATCCTGATCGTGCTTCTGACCCCACAGAGCATGAGTAAATCCATTGTAGGCAAATCGCCCTTCAGGCGTTCGCGCCATGATTAACCATTGGTACTCGTGGCCGACTTTGTTCGAGGGCAGCATCAACTGCCCATCGGCATCGGTGAACTCAGCAAAATTCGATGTCAGGATCTTCCACTGTGGTTTGCCAGGAGCAACCTGTTCTTGTCGCCACCCGAAAAACTCCACATTCGCTTTGGCGACCGGTTGTCCCGAGACTGAATCGGCGACGAAGTACAGAGACTTTCCATCGAGCGGCTTGCGGACGAGAGCCGTATCGGACAGCCAGACAATCACCCGGCTGACGTTGCCGTCTTTCATCGTGCCTGTGACCAGGTAAGCCCCAGCCTTCTGCAGCGGTGTCGCAATCGTGACCAGGCTATCGTAATGGTCGGCTTTGGGTTTCAGATCCAATGACCAGGAAGCGACCTTTTCGCCCAAATACTGAGTCTGATTCTGAGTCACCAGCGTATAGCCGACTTCCTGGACGTTGATCTTCTGCCAGTCCAGTTGACCGGGAGCGGTCTTCAAATAGGCTTTCACGTCGTCCAGCAGCTTGTCGATCTTGATCGCATGAGCTTCCAGCGTGACTTGCTTTCCGTTGCGATATCGCAGATCGATGGTGGCCCCTTTGCCTGCAGGCTGCATCTGCAAGTTTTCGAAGCGACCCCAGTTTTTCACGATCTGATCGAGTCGCTGCTGGCGGTGATTTTCATCGCCAACTTTGGCGATAGCAGCTTGCCATGCCATCGCGGCTTTGGAGTACTGGCGGCGATCTTCATACGTCTGAGCTACCGTGTCGCCGGCATTCTTCGCATATTGGTCGGCGCTGCGTTGGAAGATCTGCTGGAAGATCTTCAGGCTGTTGAATTCATCGGGCAGCTTCAACCGCTTCACGCCGGTGGCCAGCTTCGCGATCGTTTCGTCATCGCTGAGCGTATCGACCGCGAATGGGCCGCTGTCATCTTTGTCGTCATCTCGTCCGCTGCCGTGTCGCAACCAGGCCATCGTCTGGACGTCAAATTGATTATGCAGAAAGGAAGCCCAGTTGGAATCGGCTTCATTCCGCAAACCGTTGTCTGCTTCGATTGCCTGCAGCAGCATCCAGCGCCAGCGTTCTCCGTCAGAGGTTGCTGTTTCCCAGGATTTGGGGACATGGTGGAAGACGGGATTGCCATCGGCATCAACGGGAGCCCCTTTGCTCTCGCCTCCACGGCCGCCACCCCAGCCCATACGCCCGCGGCCAAAACCCTGATGGCCTTCTTCATAGTCGGGCAATGTGGCTAAATCGGAAAGTGCCTGTAGACGCCAGGCTTCGACTCCTTGGAGCGATCCGGCGAAATCCAGGTAGAACCGACCGACCTCGGCCTTGTTGTCATCTTTGCTGGCCAGTGGCAAGGCCTGTTGCAGCAACTGCAGCATTCGCACGCGATCGCGATCGGTTGATGCGACGTACTTTCCGCCACCGCGATGTGACCCTCGATTGAACTTTCCGGCAACCATGAAGCCCCACTGCTCAATGCTGCGGTATTGTTCCGCCGCTTGTCGCAGCAGTCGCCAGTTCTTTTCATGTGCTTTGATCGAGGCTTCGACAAGTTCGTCGAATTCATCAACGCGACCCAGATTGCGCAGTGCCTGAACCGCCTGGCTGAGATCGCCTGCCACTTTGCCGGGCTCGGTCTTCGGATCAATCGCCAGCTTGCGATAGCCGTCGTAGGCGACCTTAAAGTTGCCAGCGTCAAATTGTTGCTTTAACTGATCTCGATTCACGGGTTTGCCAGCCTCCTCGGCCATCAACATCCACGACGCCACGACTGTTGACAACAAACTCGCCAGAACGATGTACTTCCGCATGATGTGAACCATTCCTTGCATCAAAGATGTGCTGGCCGTCCGGACCATGCCGCCAAGTATAGCGTTCACGTCACGGAATCAGAGCCCTGACACGGTAGACGATGCCGGTCCGAAAAAGTTCCCGCGGATAATCTCCCAGCGGAAGTCATCGCGAGCACTCGAATTAGGCCAACACAGCATGAACGACGTGGCCATGCACATCGGTCAAGCGTCGATTCGCTCCATTGTTCTTCATCGAGAGCCGTTCGTGGTCGATTCCGAGCAGATGCAAGACGGTGGCGTGGAAGTCATAGTTAGTGGTCACATCGCGCACCGCTCGCCAAGCCCAAGGGTCACTTTCCCCGTAGGAAGTGCCACCTTTAACGCCGGCCCCCACCATCCAGCCGACAAATGAACCACCGTTGTGGTCCCGACCTTCACTTCCTTGTGAGAACGGCATCCGCCCGAATTCCGTGTTCCACAGCACCAACGTGTCTTCGAGCAGCCCGCGTTGCTTGAGATCCATCAACAGAGCCGCAATCGGCTTATCGGTCGCCTGACACATCGGAGCCAATTCTTTGACAATGCTGTTGTGATTGTCCCAGTTGTTCGAGGGCCCACCCGCTCCACTCCAGACTTGAACGAAACGAACGCCTCGTTCGATCAGTCGACGAGCCAGCAGGCATCGCTTGCCGAAGTCTTCTGTGGGCTTTTCATCCAAGCCGTAAGACTTCTGAGTTGCCTCGGATTCGCGAGTGACATCGAAGGCCTCCGGAGCACTCAACTGCATCTTCGCCGCGAGTTCGTACGAGCGGATCCTCGCTTCCAATCGCGAGTCATGATCATTCGCGGCCAAATGCGTTCGATTCATTTGCTGCAGCAGTGCGAGTCCGTCACGGTCAGCATCGAGGGTAATGAATGTTGCTGAAGCGGGAGCTTTCAGGTCAGCAATCGGCTCGGCCTGCGAACTGTTGATGATCGTTCCCTGATGCGTCACCGGCAGAAACCCCGAGGCGAAATTCCCCTTCTGGTTGTAGGGCAGACCGCGTGCATCGGGAAGTACGACGAAGGTCGGCAGATTGTCGGTCAGGCTGCCGAGTCCATAGCTGACCCAAGCCCCGAGGGAGGGAAAACCGGGCAACAGGAAACCCGTGTTCATCAGATAGCTGCCGGGGCCATGCACATTCGTGCGCGACTTCATCGCCATCAGAAACGCCATGTCGTCGACATGATTTCCCAAGTGAGGCAACAAATCGCTGATCCAGCGGCCGCATTGACCCTTTTGATGCAGTTCGAACGGCGGCTTCAACACATTGCCGGGCGCACTGGTGGCCGCCTCGACGCGTTCGCTGGTTCCCGGGTCGAACTTCTCGCCAGCTCGGCGAAATAATTCAGGCTTGTAGTCGAACAGATCCATCTGACTCGCGCCGCCATTCATGAAGAGCTGAATGACCCGGCGCACCTTGGCGGGATGGTGTAGGCCCCCATTGAATTCGGGACGCGGTTGATCGGCCAGGCTCTGCGTTTGACCGAGCAGGTTTGCCAACGCCACGGATCCGAATCCACCTGCGATCGAGGACAGGAAGTCGCGGCGAGGCGTTCCGACATTGATAGCTGGCGTGCTCATCGATCGATCTCTCAGTTCACGAACAAGAATTCGTTGCTGTTGAGCAGCAGTCGACAGGCATTCGCCAAACCGTGCTTCTCGGCATATGCGACCAGCGCGTCGAGTTCAGCCTCGGTTGCCGTCCGACACAGGATCAATGCTGAAGCACGAGCGACTTGTTGCCGCAGTTGATTGGCAGCGGACTCGTTCTGAATTCGGCTCGCAATATGTTCGCAATGGCGGGCGATGAACACGTCGTTCCACAGGGCCAACGCCTGCTGCACGGTGACGCTATTGGTACGTGTCGGAGTGATCTGATCCCCCGATGGACAATCGAGAGTTTCCATGAACGGATCAGGCAGCGTCCGGAACAGAAATCGATAGATACTACGTCGTCGGCCGAGATCGCTATCGAGGTTGAACTTGGTGTAGTCCACCTTCGGTGTCACGTGAATTCCCGGTTGCAGATCGAACTGTCGATCGGATGGCCCCCCCATCCGCAGATTCAGGCGCCCTGAGACCTGGAGCACAGCATCGCGAACGCATTCGGCATCCAGTCGCGTCCGATTCATGCGAGACAATAGACGATTGTCGGGATCCGCAACCGCTGCTTCCGGATTGACGCTCGCCGTCTGGCGATAGGTCGCACTTGTCACAATTATACGATGAAGCTGCTTGAGAGATTGTCCCTGATCGCGGAATTCAATCGCCAGCCAGTCGAGCAATTCGGGATGCGTCGGGACTTCGCCCATGTGTCCAAAATCATTCAATGTCCCCACCAGGCCACGTCCAAAGTGATGATGCCAGACGCGATTCACGATCGATCGCCAAGTGAGGGCATTCTGCGAATCGGTCAGCCAACGTGCGAGTGCCGCTCGACGTTCTGACTCCGGCGCGGTGGCATTAATCTCGAATCGAGATTTCAAGCCGACGACGCAACCCAGCGTCCCCGGCACAGCGGCATCGCGCGGGTGATTAATGTCGCCTCGATGAAGCACATGAATCGGACGTGGACCCGGCGGCGGACGCAATCCTCCGTCCGGCTCAAAGTCGGCGGCGGCGGAGTACACTCGCGACGGAATTGGCAACTGCGAGATCTGTCGCTCCACATCTTCCGTCTGCTGGAACAACGCCAAGTCAATTCGTTGTTGGTCGCTGCGTTGTTCAGACGAAGTCGCGAGGATCGCCGCGATCGGTTCGGGCAAGACGTCCAGGCGAACTGGCGGTGCCGCGTCAGAGATCATCAACCGTGCTCGGCCAATCAGATGTCCGCCGCCATGACGCTGCTTCAACACGATCTTCAGCTTGGTCGCTGCTGTGGAAACGAGCGGTTCGCGCAACTCAAACACAGCGGCGTGAGTCCGCCCCACCTGAGGATAGATTCCCCAAGCGGTCGGCTCGACCTTGTCGATGGCTCGGGCAATACCCCAGTCCTGTTGATCGAAATCGGCTCGCGGATTCACCAAAGCGAGCGGCACATCGCTGCCATCGACGAAGATTTCGAATTCCGACAGATGGAGATTGCCGTTGTCTTGTCTTCCCGGTCCCCGATGAGGCAGACTATCGTCCGTGAGCACTTCCAGCTTCACCGCTGTGACTTTGGGGAGCGTGATCGGGGCGATGATGGTGATCGTGTCGCGTTCCGGGCGAGTCCCCCCCGACAGCACGGATCCATCAGAAAGTTTGGTCAGGGTCGCTCCATCGGATGACAGAAACGATTCGGGATCAAGCGGTCGCCATACGGCCCCTTGTGAACCAAGTCGGCGCTCCCAGTCCGCGACCTGCTCTTGGATTGCTGGCGCGAGCAACTCGGCCAGGAGGGTCGGTCCCTTCTGCTGAAGCTGTCCACGTCGCACGGTGAGGTTTCGGCGCTTGACCCCCACTGCCGGGTCGGGATCGTAAGCGCGATTCGCTCGTTCCACGCCGGAAAAGACTGCTTGCAGCGCATAGTAATCCGCCTGTGAGATCGGATCGAATTTGTGGTCGTGGCAGCGGGCACACTGCACCGTCAAACTGGTCACATTGTTGATCACGTTCGCGATCATGTCGTCGCGATCAAGATACCTGGCGATCTGGCGATCCAAGGTGTCTTCGCGAATGTCCCTCAGCGAACTTTCATCCCAAGGCCCCGCTGCCAGGAAGCCGAGTGCGATGGTTGCCTGAGGATCATCGGGAAACAACACATCCCCCGCGACTTGTTCCTGGACAAAGCGAGCGTACGGTTTGTCGGCGTTGAGCGACTGGATCAAGTAATCACGATAAGGCCACGCATTCTCTCGGATCCGGTCCTGATCGTTCCCGTGCGTCTCGGCAAAGTGAGCGGCGTCGATCCAATGTCGAGCCCAACGCTCGCCGAATCGAGGCGAGTCGAGCAGACGATCGACCAACAGTTCGTAGGCATTGGTGGCAGGATCCGCGACGAACGCCTGAACTTCTTCCGGGGTCGGTGGCAGTCCGATCAGATCGAAATAGACACGCCGGATCAATGACAGACGCGTTGCTTCAGGGACGAGTTTCAGATTGCTCGCTTCCAGTTTGTCCTGAATGAATGCGTCGATCGAGGGACGGCGAACATTTCGCAATTTGATGCTATCCGCCGTCGGCAAGGGGCGAAGAGACCACCAGTCACGCTTGTCTTTCACTTCTCCCGCCAGTGCGTCAGGCCATTTCGCCCCCTGGTCGATCCACAACCGCAGCGTGCTGATCTCAGCCGCCGTGAGCCGGTCACCTTCGGGCGGCATGACCAAGTCACCAGTCCCCGAAATGAACTTGATCAGTGGACTTTCGTCGCCCTTGCCGGGAACGATATTGGGTGCGTAGGACTCGCCGCCATGCAAAGCGCTTTGACGGAGATCGACTCGAAAATCGGCCTTCTGTTTTTCGGGGCCGTGGCAGCGTAAACAGGCGCGTTGCAGGATTGGTTGGACTGCGGATTCGAAGTCAATCGCGTCTGCTACCGGATCGGCTGCAACAGCAAGTTGAGCTAACCCGACAAGCAGACTAGCGATCATCAAAGCGACGGAGCGGTGCAAGTTCGTGTATCCCACCATCACCAGTTGCCCACAAATCATTTTGGATATTGTGGCGAATCGTGACGGCGGCAGTCAGTCCAATTTGACCCAATTCACGATGCGCCCAACAAAGTCGTGAATAGGTCATACTTTCACCGCTCGCTCATTTCAACCTTCATTGATGATTGTCGAGTCGCGTGATCAAAGTGTGGGCAGCTATAACTACGATCTTCAATGACAGCGGTCGGGCTCAGGACGCGATGTCTGCGGATTTAGCGAGTCCCTGCAGCTTTCCGATCGCCGACATCGCGATCTGGCGAACTCGCTCCTTGCTCAATCCGATTTGGGAAGCAATGTCCTGCAGGCTTTGTCCGCGAGGTTGGCCGTCCAAGCCAAAGCGAGCCGTAATCACGATTCGTTCGCGTTCGTTTAATGAATCGAGCAGGCGATGGACCGCTTGGACGCGTTGCTCGGCCGTTCGCAGTTGCTCGTCGGGATCGGTTCGTTCATCGGGCATTTGCTCCAGCACCGACTGATCGCGACCCACGTTTCTATCCGTAGTGGACTGTCGCCGCTTCAGACAACGCAGCATGTGATTGCGAACGGCCCAGGTGGCGTAGGTGCTGAAGCGATTTCCCAACCCGATATCGAAGAGTTCCACAGAACGTATCAACGGCACCGTGGCCTCAGCGATCAAGTCGGACATCTGATCCAGAGATGTCGATAATTTTCTGGCGAGGGCGACAACCAATCGCAGATTGCTGCTGATAATGCGGTTCCGAACCGCGATGGATTCTGCACAGTCGGCTTCAATCTGGTCGACCAGTGATTCATTGGGTGAGTTCAAACTGAGTCGCTGCCGGCGCTGTTCCGCGCGATATCTCAGGAAGTTCATCCACTTGAAGAGATACACTTCCTCATCCGGGGCCAACAACGGAGCATCGACCAGTCCCGGTACGAACGCGATTGCCGGTTCGGAGAGGGCAATAGTGATGTCATCGAGCGACCGCGGGCGAGACATGGCTAGCCATCCTGCGGCTCCTGCTCCAGCGTACTCGGCGTAATCAACATACTTGATCTCCCGCTCGACCCAGTCTCGGACGCGAGCTAACAAAGCGGGAGTTGCTCGAAGTCGATGATTGTCCGGGTTTCGCTTCCTCGCGGTTGTATTTCCCATCTCAGTCCGTCCTTCCTGAAACGACGCACCGTAACTGTCTTCAGTTCTGGATACGATGTTCACCGGAGAACGGACGCAAGATTAACGTCGAGTTGCTGGTTTTCTCAAATCTTGGACTTTGCCACGTGAGTTGAGCCGCCAGTCGCACAGCGCGAAGAAGCAGGCGAATCAACGAAAGGTGATCGATGCGCAAATGGGTTGTAGCATTTGTTTTGCTTGGGCCGCGATGATCTTTGGAACCTCCTGCACGGTGATCGGAACCGATGAACTCTTCTCGCTGGTGGGTCTCATCTTTGGGAAGGAGTCGCTCGAACAGTTTGAGATCTTTTGGGGGATTGCCTGGTTCACGGTCGTCAAGGGGTGGCACGTCACCGAGTTCGCGATCCTGACGGCCGGGCTGATTGGCCTTCTGAATGTTTGGCGACCCACGACACGAATGGCGAATATTTTTGTGGCAGCGGCACTGGCCCTGCTGTTCGCTGCTTCAGACGAGTTCCACCAAACATTTGTCCCGACGCGTGGAGGCACCATCTGGGATGTGCTGATTGACTCCCTCGGCGTCGGGCTGGTCACGCTCTTTTCGTTAATGAGACTGCGTAGAGTGACCTTGGCTCAGCCGCCACTACACATCGTTGAACCGGTCCGTCCGCCGACTTGAATATGGCCCCAAGACCAGTTCAGGGAGCATCAGCTAGTGCAAGCTTCAATGGACATTGCAGTTCGATGGCCGCGCCGCTGCGATAACGCTGCAGCAGTTCCTTTGATCGCTGGGCCAGCATACGCCGAATCTCGCGACGCTTCCCTTTGACACGGGGAATGACCATCCCGTCATAGCCGGTGGTTTGGTGCCGCATCCAGGCGATAACGGCCACCTCGGCTCGCTCTTCGACAGGAATGCGTTTGGTCCGATCGACCGTGCCGCTCCCCACAGGCGTTGCATGATCGGTGACAGCTCGCGCAAACCGATCAGTCAGAGCCGCGTGGTCCCGATGAAATGCGAGGAACGACACGACCGCGCCGAAGAAGTCCTCGACATACTCCGTTTGAACTTTCTCTCGTCGCCGGACATTTGCTTCCTTCTTTTTCGCGAAGCTTGCGGTCGACCGCTCGGCTTCAAGTTCCAGTCGTATCCGTTCGACAGTGGCTGCTGCCGTGTAAACGCCACGGGAAAAGACCTTCCTTCCCCGTTTCTCCTGAACGATCCAATGGTCGCCAGCCGCTTTGGCACGCCGGGTCAAGGCCGCGTCGCCAGGAGGTAACAAGACCCAGTCATCGGGGATTGTGACCAGCGTGCCGTCACTGTAGCGGACTGTATTCGGCGTCGTGCCGGGCGAAACAACGTTGCTCATCCGTGAATTGCTCTCATAACCTTCTGAAAAAAGGGTTTCTTCCGCGAGGCGTCACTTTAGATGACGGGTCGACATCCAAGCAACCCACAGTGGTATCCCATACATTGCAATCAGCTTGGCGGCTGTTGATGACAGCGGCGTTTTCCGGGCATTCTTGTGACAGCCGTGGTCGTGGGATATCTTGGATGAGTGCGACGCATTCGCACGTGACTCATCGATCATCAACGAGCGGACCCGAAACTGAATCTGTATGGATAAGTTGCCCAAAGAAATTACCCAGGTCGTTGACGATTTGTGTCGCAAAGGGGACCACTTCGCCGGCTTGGAACAGTACGACGATGCATTGGAAAAGTACGGTCAGGCTTGGGATCTCCTCCCCGAACCTCGCAACCAATGGCCCGCCGCAACGTGGATTTTGATGTCGGCCGGCGATGCCCACTTTCGCATGAAAGAGTACGACGAAGGAGCCGATCTGCTGTGGGATGCCCGCGAGTTCCCGGAAGGTGATTCGAATCCATTCCTGCATCTGCGATTGGGACAGTGCCTGCTGGAACTGGGTCAGATGAACGAGGCGGCCAATGTGCTGGAAGAGGCATTTCGTGTTGGTGGCGAAGATTTATTCGCCGACGAAGATGCGAAGTACCTGGGCTTCGTGAAAACACAGTTGAAGATTGGCCATGGGAGTTCGTCTCCCCGAGGTCGCTTCAATCATCCCTTGGGCTAGTGGCATGGCCACTCTGTCTTGGCAGATTTCCGAGCAATGGCCGCAGGCTCGTTGGCCTGCTGTCAACACGTTGATCCACCTGTCAATCGTGGATTGAAGCTCCACTTGTCTGCAGATCGCCAACTCGAAGGGCTCCCATGACATTGAACATCTGCTTCTCGACGTTGGCTTGCCCCGATTGGAATTGGCACGATGTTCTGAAATATGGATCGCAGTTCGGGTTTGATGGGGTCGAGATTCGTTTACTGTCTCGCGAGACGGATCTACTGAAGATTGCCGACCTGCGGCCGACGGAATGGTTGACGCGACGTCGCGAACTGGTCGATGCCGGTTTCCGCGTCGCGGGACTGGCGTCATCGGTCCATTTCGACGACATCGCGGCCAGTGATCGAGCCCATCAGATTGAGATCGGCAAGCGCTATCTCGAACTTTGCTCGGCCTTGGGAGGCGAATTCATCCGTGTCTTTGGTGACATTCTGCCCGCGCCTGGTGATCCCAATCGATCGGCGATGATCCGACAAATCGCCGAGGGACTGGTCACTCTTGCGGATTTTGCGGCTCCTGCGGGAATCCAGATCCTGCTGGAAACGCATGGTGACTTTTCAGCGTCGCAACCGTGTGTGGAAGCGATGCAACTGGCGAATCATCCGCACGTGGGGCTGGTCTGGGATACTCATCATCCCTGGCGATTCCATCAAGAGCCACTCGTACAGACGTGGAGTCAGATTCGTCCGTGGACGCGGCATACGCACTGGAAAGACTCGGTAACGCTCCCAGCACGAGCAGCGACGACCGCTTCGCAGACCGCGGCCAACGCCGCCAGCCAATTGATGACGGGACATCGACACGCTGACTATGTTTTGTTCGGCGGTGGCGAATTCCCTGCATTCGAGTGTCTGCAACTGTTACGTGACGATCACTATTCCGGCTGGTATTCACTGGAGTGGGAGAAGATGTGGCATCCGGAACTGATGGGTCCAGAGATCTCATTGCCCCTATTTCCTCAGAAGCTCCGCGAGTTCGAGCGCTATGTGCAAAGTTGCACTGAGCGCTGAACTGTTCGCTGGTTGCGAGAATTCAGAACACAGTGGTCGTCGAGTTACCGGTTTGTCCTTCCAGGCAGACAGGTCTATGCACGTGGGGCCAAATTCCGACGTTGGCACCTGCTTTGCTGCCCTTCTCACACATGTTCGGTTGCTGCATGACAGCACGGCCACTGCATTGATAAGGAGCCCAAAATGTTGACTGCAATCTTAATGAGCATTGCGATGGCTGCCCCGGTTTCAGGTTTGGACTCGCCCGTGTTTTTTAGGAACGCAGGTGACGTGGGGCAGGTCGCCAAGACTCACGATGGCAAAGTGGTCTCGGTCGCGGACGGCAAACTGGTGATGTCTGACAATGACGGAAAGAACCAGCACAATCACATGATCACAGCGACCGCGAAGATCATGCTCGATGGGAAGATGGCAAAACTCACCGATCTGAAGGCGGGTGACTCAATCAAGGTCACGACAGCCGAAGGTGAAGTCACGATGATCGACGCCGTCCGAGCACTCGCGCTACCGAAGTAGTTCGCAGATAACAAAGCCAATTCGACAATCTGAAGGCCATCCACTGAGACTTGGTGGATGGCCTTCTTTTTTCTGAGCGTCGGCCCAAGAGGTGATGGTTTTCTCGCGACTTACTTAAGTGGAGTGGCCTGTGGAAAGGTCCATTTGCCAGTCTGAATCTCGGCGCGTGGTCGATACAGACGCACAATGTAATTCCAGCCTGGGGTGATCGGCAAACAGTTTGGCGTCTTCCCATCGCATCCACCGAATCGGATTGTGTATGAACCGTCAGCCCCCTTCGTCGCCGTGATGTTGTTCAACGAATAGGCATTCTGCGGATTTGCCTGAAAGTAGCCCTTTGCGTCATAGACATTGATCGACCAGAACCCATCGACCGGCACGTCCTTCACCGTCAGGGTGTACTCCGTTTTGCCATCGTTGAGCGTGGGTGTCACATTGAGGTAGACGGCCTCGGTCTCTGGATTACCGCCCCAAGCGATGGCTGATCCAATTAAGTGTCTGACCGGTGTGACCTGATCTTTGGTCCCGAACATATGCTTTGAGTCCGGAATCGTCGATCCGAGAACGCTGAGAGCATCGCGAACTTTCTTCTGGCTGATCGGATCCCATTGTGGCACTTCGAATTTTCCCGCGCTCTTTTGCTCAGCCTTGATCGCATCTTGTAACGCATGAACCTGGTCGAGATCCTTCGGATCAGCAGGATTGACAAGTGTGCGAATTGCCATGACGACGTAGCGAGTGCCGATCTTGTCGCGATTGAATGTATGGCTGCCCGGTTGATAGATAACGGCAGGCGTGAAGTGATCTTCCGTAATCACCTGCAACGACATGAATCGCTTTCCCGCGTCCGGCAGCGTGATCGTGACCGGTCCCTCATCCAGATCGAACACAGCGGCCGAGTACAGTGTGTCGCGGTTCTGCCGGATCACCAGTTGTTTGTCGATCGGGGTCAGTTCGCGGTTATGAGTAAACTTGGCGAACCCGTGATCTTTAACGATGTTGCTGAAATACAAATCCGACTCCGCTCGGATAAAGTTGTCAGCCGTGACCGGGACAGGCGTAGCAGTTTGCTGGGCATGAACGTCGCGACTGGCTGCGAAGCCAATGATCCCTAAAAACGCGAGGATTGCCATTTTGAAATTCATTGCTGTCCCTTGATCAAATGGTTGAGCCCGCATGCGGTTGCTACGAAACACAGATATGACGAGTAGGACGAGTCTGTGGCAACTCAACTCGACAGAGTCGCCTCTGAAGTGATCAGTTTGCGGCGATTCTCTAATTTCATCCTGGTATTATTGACGATATGATTTAGCCAGGATAAAATAGACGTACTCAATTCATCCCAGGAGTCGCACGATGCCCGCTCACGCACAAACCGATTGCGCCGCGTTCGAAGGCTTTTGTCTGATCGCCTCTGGCACATTGTCCTCTGTTGCCGCGAAGACGAAAAAGGTCATCGATCGAGGCGAGAGAGCCCCGATTCTGATCTTCGATAGTGCGACGGGGGAACAGATTGAGGTCGATTTTCGCCGCGAGGTAAGCGATGTCGTGAAGTCACTTCCGGAGGCTCCGTCCACAGCCGCTGTTGCGGAGAATGTCGAGGTGTCCGCCGCGGCTCGTGGCCCAGGGCGACCGAAATTGGGAGTAGAAGCCCACGAGGTCACGTTGCTCCCCAAGCATTGGGAATGGCTGCGTCGGCAATCGGGCGGGGCCTCGGTGGCTCTGCGCAAACTCGTCAACGAAGCCAGTCGTGCCAACGAAGGCAAAGATCGGATCCGCGCGGCGCAGGAGGCCACCTATCGCTTCTTGTCCTCGATCGGCGGGAATCTGAGCGGTTTCGAAGAAGTGACTCGTGCGTTGTTCGCTGGCGATCAGGCTCGTTTTCACGAACTGACGGAAAGCTGGCCCAAAGACATTCGCAACTACGGTCGCCAAATGGCAGCCGCTGCGTTCCCTGTGGAGCACGGCAACATTGAGGCGGCTGCCGTGTCGCTTCCGTAGAACGGATTGGAAATCCGTCCTACGGAATTGTACGGCTAACTACTCAACGATTCCGCGACATCTGTTTGATAGGCCGTCATGCCCGGCAGAATGCCGATCAGGACGGCCATCAGCAGCAACACGGGGAACAGCACCAGTTCGGCAGTTTCGAAGGCGAGCGGATTGACGATCACACCCGCTTGCACTTCGACGATCGGAGCCGCGACGAAAACCATGCCGTGTCCGAGCAACAGGCCCAGCAGCCCGCCTCCGATGCAGAGGATGATTGATTCGGCCAGGATGATCGCGAACACCGTGCTGCGTTGAGCCCCCAACGCTCGCATGATCGCAATTTCGCGTCGGCGAGCCGTCATTGAATTGTAGATACTGACGAAGATGCCAATCCCCGAAACCAGCACGATCATTGCTGTCATCACCAGCAGCATTTGTTGAATGGGCCCCACAATCGTGGTCATCAAGGCTTGCATCGGGAGAATGGGATTCACCCCCTGGGCCTTGTTGCCCTTTTTCAACTCGCTTTCCAACAACCGGGCCGCGATCGGGGTCTTGCACTGCAACAGAATCGAAGTCACTTCTTTCTGGATCGGAGCGGTCTGGTGATCGTGATGAGCGTGGTCATGCCCTTCGTGCCCATGGGCATGATCGTGCGCGCCAAACTTCGCTTGGATCTTCTTGATCTCGGCCGCCATCTCGTCATCGTTCAACGGCGGTTCACCGAAAAATTCGCGTTCGCGTTTGATCGCTTCGTTCAGCGGCTTGTCATGCCCCTGGATCTGATAGAAACCTTCCAGATTGACATAGACGGTCTTGTCGTGAGGTGTCCCCGTTGCCTGCAGCAGACCCACCACCGTGAACTCTTCGTCATGTACGTGATCGCCGGCCGCTCCGCCATGCCGCAACTTCAGCTTGGTTCCCACATCCCATTTGTTTTCCATCGCCACGCGAGATCCGATATAGGCATCGAACGGTTGATGAAATTCGGTCCCTTTGACGCGGAATTCTCGTTTGGGGGCGTATTCGATTTTGAAGAACTCGGGAAGTGTTCCCACGATGGGAAAGTTCCCCTTGTCGGTGACGTCGCCCATGGCGATCGGGATCGCGACTGTAACTCGTGGATCCTTTTTCATGTCTTCATAGAATCGATACGGCAGATTTTCGATCGGCGGACTGATGTGATAAACCGTGCTGAGCACCAACTGCAGCGGCGATCCCTTGGGACCGACGATCAGGTCGTAGTTGATCGAGCGCTGGTTGAACGTGTTCTGCAGGATGCCATAGATCACCAGAACCATCACCATCAGCATCACGCCCAAGGCGACGCTGATCGCCGTCAATGACGACGCCAAACCACGTTGGCGAACGTTTTTCCAGGCAATTGTCGCAAGGTTCACGAGTGAAATCCCGTCTTACAGCAGAATGAACAGCAAATATGAATTCGTAAGAATGAGTGGGCTCTTCGCGACTACGCCCCGCCGTCTCGAACGGGCTTGTTGAAATCGGCCAGCTTTTCGACGCGATTGAATTGGCCGGCAACTTCTGAAGCATGCGTGACCAGCAACAGCGACACGTTGTGCTCTTTGCACGAGCTTCGCAGCAGATCGAGGATGTTCTGCTGGTTGGCGGCATCCACATTGGCCGTCGGTTCGTCCGCCAACAGCAGTCGCGGCGTATTGACCAGCGCTCGCGCGACCGAAGTTCGCTGTTGTTCACCGACTGACATCTGCGACGGCTTGTGATAAAGGCGATGCTTCAATCCGACCTGATCCAGAAGCTGGATGGCTCGCGCTCGATCTGGCCGCTTCCCGCTGAAGCTCATTCCCAACAGGACGTTTTCGAGTGCGGTGAATGCGGGTAACAGGTTGAATGTCTGGAAGACGTAGCCCAATCGTTCCGCTCGGAATCGATCGCGAGCGGCCTCTGGCAACTGACTCAGATCCGTTCCATCGATGCGGACCTGGCCCTCATCGGGGGTGGTGATCCCCGCAATGATATTCAAGAGCGTGGTTTTGCCACCGCCGCTCGATCCGACCAGGACGACTTGTTCGCCGGCAGCCAGCGTGAAATTCGCGATATTTAAGACGGGCAGTCGTCCCCCGCCCGGCTCACGATAGGTCTTAGTGACGTTGCGCAACTCAAGTGACATTGTGGTTCCTTCCGGCCGCATCTTGACCGATTGACACGATCCGGGCAAGCCGTCTCGAAGCCTACGCCGCAGGACCACAAAGTGTTGGAAGTCGAGAAAATCGGGTGCTCCACTCCAGACGGCCAAGGGACTTACGTCCCCGGCCCGGTAGGAGCCGTCTCACGCGGCGGCATCACTGAAAGCAGATTCCGGCTCGATCACGCTCATGGTCTTCCAGCGTCCCCCCTGGAATCGGAAGAAATAGATGAAGCCGAGGGTCATCACGTAGACAGAACACCAGATCCAACTCCAAAACAACAGGGTCTCTGCGCGGTTTTCCTGCACATACGTCCACGTCAAATAGGTCGGCAGGACCAGTAATCCCCAGGCACACACGAATGTGACAATCATCGAGAAGACCGTGTCTCCGGCCGCTCGGATCGCCGAACCGAAGATGATCGCCATCGCATCGAAGAATGAGTAGATCGCGACGAACCTCAGCAGGATGATGACCACGGCACGGACTTCCGCGAAATTCCCCTTCGTGGCTGAGTTCTCGACGGCGATTGCCGAAGCACCCTCTGCTGCTTCAACGACGTGGCTATTCGCACCGTATTCGTAAGGAGCCAGCAGTACTTGGGGAGCCAATACATAGATGGCCCCGAAGGCGACCATGATTCCGCCCGCCAGGACGAATCCCTTGCGGACCGATTTCTCCGCGATATCCGGACGACCTTCACCGATCCGTTGTCCGACCAGAGTCGAGACCGCGATCCCCACGCCGATCACGGGTATAAATGCCAGCGTATTCAAATTGAAGGCGATGTTCGTCGCGGCCAGTTCACGCTGCCCAATCCAACCAATCATCATCATGAACGCCGTGAAGCCGGCGACATCCAAGAACATCTGCAGCCCGCTGGGGCCGCCGAATTTAAACAGGTCGAACATCAATACTTTGTCTAGTCGCCAATGTTTCCAGAATGAATACTTCACACGCGCGTCGTGTCGTGTCAGCAGCATCAGGTAGCAGATGGCAGCGAAGACGTTGGCAATATTCGTGGCAATTGCGGCTCCTGCCATTCCCATCTGGGGAATTGGCCCCCAACCGAAAACCATCGCGTAATCGAGAACGCCATTCATCACCATGCTCGACGCGTTCACCAGCAGCACTAGTCTCGTCTGACCGCGACCGCTGAAAAAGCACGACAGCGCCCCTGCCAGCAACGCCGGTGCCGCCCCCATGCACAGCCACGAGAAGTACTCAACCTCCAATCGCTGCACATTGGATTCATGGCCGACGATGTGAAACAGCGACTCTGACCAATACGCCGGTATGATCAGCAGTAGCCCGCATACAACCGCGAAGTAGGCTGCCTGCCAGACACAACTCGCCGCTCGACCAGGCTGTTTGGCACCGTCATACTGAGCCACAAACGCGTTGGCGTACGACACAACACCAAATGGCAGACTTAGTCCTGCCCAAAAGAGGATGCCGGCTGGCAACGCCGCAGCGACAGCGGCCTCGGAATACCAAGTCAGGTAGATCCGGTCGATCACATGCATCAGCGACTGTGTTCCCGAGCTCAAAATCATCGGGACTGCGATGGCCAGCAGTTCTCGATATCCCCCCGGCACGCCTTTCACATGTAATTCGCTTAATGTGCTCGGACTGTCATCTGGCGTGGCTGTTGAGGATTCCAAAGCAAGTGCCGAATGTGCCTCAACTGAGGAAACGGACGAGGGTTCAGACACGGAGAGCGCGGCCTTTAGCAGATGAACTCGAACTTTTCACGACAAACAGTATGGTTTTGGACACGCTGTTGACAACCTTACCCCGGATAAAGTTCACGCGAAGTTCATGGGATAGTCGGTCCGCTTGCTGGCATCGTCGGCATCCGTTACGGTTTGTCAGGGCCACGTTTCGTATCAGTCACCCTGAAGTCGAAATGCTGGTGGTCCTTACCCTTCCGGAATCTCCTTGAAATGTGCTGGTTTCGCACGATTTGTGTCGCGATCACTGTATCGATGCTGGCCACTGGTGCCGTTCGAGCGGATGTTAAATTGCCGGCGATCATCGGCGACAACATGATGTTGCAGCAGGGACACGACCTCCCCTTTTGGGGATGGGCTGAGGCAGGCGAACAGGTCTCAGTCACCGTTGCCGGGAAAACTACGATGGCGGTGGCGGGAGCGGACGGACGCTGGTCCTTGCGATGCCCCGCTGTTTCGAAGTTTGGGCCGGTCGAAGTCCTTGTTGCCGGCAAGAATACGATCGCCCTGAAAAATGCCTTGATTGGCGATGTTTGGATCTGCTCAGGGCAATCCAACATGCAGTGGCGCGTATCCGAATCGACCGGGGCCAAAGACGAAGTCCCCGCTGCGAAGCTGCCATTGTTGCGGTTCTTTCAAGTCGAACGCCAGACCGCATTGGAGCCGCAACATGACATCGAAGGCCGGTGGGTGGAATGCCAACCGGAAACGATCGGTGAATTCTCGGCCGTCGGATATTTCTTCGGTAAAGAACTGTACGCGCGATTGAGCAATCGGCCGATCGGTCTCATCGAAGCCGCTTACGGCGGATGTGGGGCCGAATCGTGGATCAGCGATGCCACTCTGAAAGCCGATCCGATCTATCAACAGCTTCTTGAAAAGACCGCGGCCGCCAACAAGGACCCAGCTCAAGCCAATACTCCCGGCCGCGCGAGTGTCCTGTACAACGGCGTGATCGCACCGTTGCAACCGTTCGCCATCAAAGGGGTGATCTGGTATCAGGGCGAGCAGAATGCAACCCGAGCTCATCAGTATCGGACACTGTTCCCTGCCATGATCGAAGACTGGCGGCGCACGTGGGGCCAGGGCGATTTCCCATTTCTTTTCGTGCAACTTCCCAATTATCTCACGGATAAAAACAAACCGGATCATCCGCCCGAACCTGAATCCAGCGCCTGGGCAGAACTTCGCGAAGCACAGCGACAAGCGTTATCGGCGTCGAATACGGGAATGGCCGTGACGATTGACCTGGGAGACGCTCGAGACATCCACCCGAAGAACAAGCAAGAAGTTGGTCGACGATTGGCTCGACAGGCGTTATCGGTAGCCTACTGCCAATCGCTGGTCGCGTCGGGCCCACTGTTTCGGTCGATGACGATCACTGGCAACGAAGCCCATTTGCAGTTCTACCACGTGGGTGGTGGCTTGATGTCACGCGGGAACGACCTGCGGGGCTTCTCGATCGCCGGTGCCGATCAGAAATTCGTCTGGGCCAAGGCCACGATCATTGGGAACAAGGTCGTCGTCAGTTCCGATCAAGTGTCGATGCCGGTCGCCATCCGCTACGCCTGGGCCGACAATCCAGACTGCAACCTCTACAACAAGGAAGGCCTCCCCGCCTCTCCATTCCGCACCGATGATTGGCCGGGCGTGACCTTCGGCGTGCTCCGGTAGAGCTTAAAGAGTTTGAAACACAGAGGCACAGAGACTACAGAGAAGGCGAGCAGAAGTGGCGACTGAGATCACCTTCTCAGCTATTCGACCCCTTCTCCTCTGTTTCCTCTGTGCCTCTGTGTTTCAAACTCTTCTCTTCAATCACGGATTGAGTTAACAAAAACTGCGGAGCCCTCGCGGACTCCGCAGCGGTCGATCACATCAGTCTCACTTCGTGTTGTTCGCAGTCACTCCCGGCCAATCGTCCGTGCGGAACGGAGTCGTGGGCAGGCCTGTTTTGGAGTACAGGTTGACGATGGGGTTGTTGGCCCAGGCGTAGCGCACGGCAACGGGTTCAGCCACTGCGGGACTTGAAACTTCGATCTTGTTGTCTGGCAGGATCTTGGCCGTACCCCAGACGAACTTCTTGTCGGCACCAGCGATAGCGAATCCGCGAGGTTCGGCCACGTCAAAGGGACGCCAGCCGTCGACATGATCGAACGTCAGCACAATCTTATTCCCCTGTACTTCCATCGATTTATACTGCGGGCTGTGGAACGGAATCTTCACTCCGTAGTCCTTCGCCAAGGCCCATCGCGCGAGGCGGCGACCAACATCGAGCTTGTTCATCGGGTGAATGTCTTTCCCCTCACCGATATCAATAATGACCGCCTCACCGGTATTGGGTAGACGACTCATCGTCATCGTCTGGGCTTCGCGCAGTTCGGCCCAGGCACTGTCGCCAGGTTCAGGAGTTTCACCCATGAAGTCAGCGAGCTGAACCCAGTAGAATGGGAAGTCTCCCTGACCCCATTCGTCACGCCAGTTCTTAATCATCAACGGGAATAGATCGCGATATTGATACGCGCGACCAGCATTGGATTCGCCCTGGTACCAGATCGAACCCTTAATTCCATATCCCAGATGCGACAGGAGCACGCCGTTATAGATATTCGCTGGGCGATGATTGCCGCTGAGCTGGCCTCCCAAACCGTTGAGTTGCTTTTTCTCGTCTTCGGTTAGCTGATCCCCCTTGTCCTTCAGGGCCTTGAACTGAGCTTCCCGTTCGGCCCAGCTATCGAGCAGCGGTTTGTACTTGGCATCAGCGGCCAGCAGATCGCGTCGCACCCAGGCTTCGCAGGCCGAACCACCCCATGAATTGTTGATCAAACCGATCGGCACGTCCAAAGTCTCTTGCAATTGCCGACCGAAAAAGTAGCCGACCGCTGAGAAGTTACCCACCGTTTCCGGCGTACAGACCATCCATTTGCGGTCGTGTGTCCAGACAGGTTCCTGAGTTCCCACATTGGGGAAGTTGATCATGCGCAGCTTCGGATACTTCCCAGCGGCACGTTCCAGATCGGCATCATTGGACCCGTTAACAGTCCATTGCATGTTGGATTGGCCGGAGCAGATCCAGACCTCACCGACCAGGACGTCCTTAAAGGTAATCGTGTTCTTGCCCACAACCTTCAGCTCGTACGGCCCACCGACCTTGAGCGGCTCGAGCATGATCTGCCATTTGCCGTCTGCGCCAGCGGTCGCTTGATGGCTTTGCCCGTCAATCGTGACGGTGACATTTTCACCGTGCTCCGCCAAACCCCAGACCTTGTTCTTCTGTCCCTGCTGAAGAACCATGTGATCGCCGAACACGTTCGGCAGCTTCACGTCGGCTTGAGCATTGCTTTGCACGAGCGTGATCAGAGTCAGCCCTGCCAGAACCCCATGTCGTATCCAACGCCAAAATGACTTCTGCATAAACCCGATTCCTTGCCTGTGATGTCAATCTTGGTTAGCCCGCGATCGTCCGTTGCGGGAACAGAGCGGAGTATATCGACGATCATCGATGGGCTGAATCGATCGGGCCGCAGTTATGTGATTATTTCCCGATTGTCATGATTGCGGCCCCCACAGCGACGAGGAGTGCTCCCACCAGTCGCAAGGGAGTGGCGTGAAACAACGGCGCTTGTAGCAGTCCGAAGTGGTCGATCAGCATCGACGCCACCATTTGACCGGCAATCACCATGCTGAGCATCGGCGCGACACCGATCTTAGGTGAGACGACAATCGCGGTCCCCACGTAGATCATTCCCAGCACGCCACCGAACCAGGCCCACCAAGGAATGCGTGACATACTGTCGGCGGATGGCAACGGGCTTCCCAACACCAGGCAACAAACTAGCGATGCCAGCATGCCAACCACGAACGAAGCGAAGGTCGCCTGCATGGGGTGAGTAAGGTTGGTCCGCAGCGCCGCGTTCACCGGAACCTGAAGTGAAGCGGCGGCCCCCGCGACAAACGCCAGGCAAAGATACAGAATCCTCATGGTCGCTCCGACTGGTACACATTCTCGGCCAAATTGTTGTCGCCTTTCGTATGCGATGGACCGCTGATTTCATAGCGCAGCGAGCGAATTAAGGTTTTGCTCAGCGATGTTGTATCATTGAAGTTTACTGCAAGTGCTGCGATACATGGTGAATTGCCGCTTCGCAGGAAATGGGAAGGAATCGAGATGTCACAGACCGCTTTCACTCGTTGTTCACCAGACGAGGTCTTCGTCAGCACCCTGAAAGTGTTCGTGCTTTGTACGGCGATCGCCGTCATCGGCAATCCCTCTGCCCAGGCTGCGGACCCGAAAGAGAAATCGATGGATCAGGCCCTGCAACGGTTGGCGGAATCGTATCTCGACGAATCGCCATCACTCTCGCCGAGCGGCGCGACAACATTGGGTGATCATCGCTTCGATCAGAAGCTGGACGACATCAGCCCCGCCGCACGACAGCATCAACGAGATTTCTGCCTGCGTTACCTCGGCGAACTGAAGAAGATCGATCGCAATCAGCTCTCACGTGACAATCAAGTCGACTATCAATTGCTCGAACATAGCCTTAAGGGCGATCTGTGGTCGTTGGACACGTTGCAGGAATGGGCCTGGAATCCGATTCAGTACACGCAACTGACGGGTGGTGCCATCTACGGCTTGATGGCTCGCGAATTTGCGCCGGTCGAGCAACGACTGGCCAGCGTCACCGCCCGACTCGAACAATACCCTCGCCTCTTCGCGCAGATTCGCGAGACGCTCGACCCTGCTCGAGTCCCCCCGGTTCATGCTGAAACTGCGGTCAAGCAGAATCGCGGCGTCCTTAGCATCATCGACAACCTGGTGCGGCCACATCTCGAGAAGTTGCCTGAACCCGATCGTGAGCGATTGCTCAAGGCCATCGCCGTGACCACGGCGGAAGTCGATCAACACCAGAAGTGGTTGGAAACGGAACTGCTGCCAAAAGCGCGTGGCGATGCCAAGATCGGGCCGAAGCTATACGACGAAAAGCTGGCGTTCACCCTGGCAGCCGGTTTGACTCGCGGCGAAATCCGTGAACGAGCCGACTTTGAATTGCGTCGTGTTCGAACGGAAATGTATGCGATTGCGCGAGGCCTGCAGCCTGAGGCGAACCTGCCCGAATCGCCGACGCCCGAGCAGCAGCAGAAGGCGATTGCGGATGCGCTGGAGAAGGCCTACGCAGACGTGCCACCGCGAGACGGTGTTCTCCCCGCCGCGCAAAACTCACTCAAGATCGCCACGGACTTCATTCGCCAACACGATCTGGTCAGCATTCCGCCCGACCCGCTCGACATTATCGTGATGCCCGAGTTTCAGCGCGGAGTCTCCGTCGCCTACTGCGATTCCCCGGGCCCGCTGGAAGTAGGGCAGAAGACCTTCTACGCGGTGGCCCCACTTCCAACCGATTGGACGGACGCTCAATGCGCATCGTTCCTCCGCGAATACAACATCCGCTCGATTCATAATCTGACGGTTCACGAAGCTATGCCGGGGCACTTCCTGCAGTTGGCCTACGCCAATCGCAGTCCCAACCGACTGCGTGCCTTACTGTCATCGGGTGTCTTCGTTGAAGGCTGGGCGGTCTATACCGAGCAGATGATGTCCGAAGAAGGGTTCCTCGACCGAGATCCATTAATGCGGCTGATCACGTTGAAGTGGTACCTGCGAGTCATCGCGAACGCGATTCTCGATCAATCGGTTCACGTCGACGGTATGCGCCGCGAAGAGGCGATGCATCTGATGATGCACGACACGTTCCAGGAAGAACGCGAAGCCGCAGGCAAGTGGACGCGAGCCCAGGTTACGTCCACTCAACTCTCGACCTACTTTGTCGGCTATCAGGAACACCGCGACTTGCGAATCGCGGCCAAGGCCGCCTGGGGTGAGACGTTTGGCCTGAAGCGGTATCACGATGGCGCGATCTCGTTCGGATCGCCCCCGGTGCGATTCACCAAAGCCTTGTTGTTGAACCAGCCGATTCCTGAGAAATGATTCGTCGGGGCAGATCGTTGAGTTGGAAGGTGGAAAGACTTAAACCCCCAAATAGTCGGATGAACTCTTTTTTCAATCGCAAATTGACGGAGGGCATCGACTAGTGCTGATAGCACTTACGTGTCGCGTTGAAACATGGGCTAGACCAAGTGGTTTTCTGCTCGCGGGACGCCACAGTGAAGTGGGATGCGCTCTAATTTGCGTTGCCCTCCTGATTGGATTGTTTCAGTGCCCTCTGCCGCAGCAAGCTCTCCACTATTCGAGCTTTGATCCAGTCGCCGCCGAACACAACCGCAAGCAATTCGAGGAAGCACCACACCACCTGATCACTACGATTACTGTCTTGTAGAAGAATGAAATAGAATATCGGCACAACAACTATCGTTTGTACTATTCGTGCAACCATCATTGTGCTCTGCATAGTCTCCTCGGTTTCTGTGTTACGGCTAAGTTACTCGGCTCCGAGGCGAATCTCGTCACCCTGATTGAACACGACGATCCGAACCTGTCCGTTGTGAGCATAGCGAACGAGCAACCGCTTGGGATTGATATTGCCAGCGACATCCTGCACCGCGGCATCGAATGATTGAACGAGCCGATTCTCTCGAACCTGCTTTTGCAGATGATCGGTGACGTCGATCATTGTCTCCTTCGGATCGCCGTATACACCGTGGCCGCAGATCGCCTGAATGATCGTCAAACCCGATCCCGTCTTCGACGGTTGATCTGCTCGAGCGTCAAAGTAGATAAACGATCCGTTAAAATAGAGCTCGTCAAATAGCATTCCCTCTGCTTGATAACGAACCCGTACCATCTTCGGGATATTCGGAACGGGGTCGGTCGAGACAGTCGTTCCGTCAGCAAGAAATGCAATCACCCCTTTCCTTTCAGCGAAGCCGACCTTGTCGGTGAGATCGATCCATTGATTGCCGCGACCGTATTTCACTTCCAGAATCATCAGCGACTGCTTGTCGCCTGATCGTGACGCTCGGCGCGATGCCAGGTTGATCACAGCGGGAGTCTCTGGCCCCAGATCAATCGTTTCGTCGAGTTCGAAGGAACTGGTCCAGACCTCACCGCGCACGCTCCAGCGAACAAACAAGATTCGGCGATTGGGCAGACCTTCGACAACCTGAGCGAGGTTCGCCTGCAGCCGACCATCGTGAACAGCGGTTCTCAGTCGATCTGCCACATCGATGCGCTCAGACTCTCCCGAGATGTTGCCGCTGTACCAGGCCTCATGAATCAACAATCCCCCTTTCGGATCCACGACCGGCTTGGGGCGGGTGTCGATCACGAAAGTTGAGTGAAAATCCGGCGCGAGATAATCGTAGTCGTGGCCTCGAACGCGATACCGCACATGGAGATACTTCTGCACCCCAGGATAGGGATCCCCTCCAACCAAGCCGCCATCGACCACCATCCCGAGAATGCCTGACCGAGATGCAACGCGGGCGCGATCCGTCAAATCAGTCCACCTGTCGAGAGTTCCATATCTCGCTTCGATCACTTCTAACCCGATTGTCGAATCGGTGGCGTTCGCTACCAAATTGCCCGTCTCCACCTTTACCGCAATTTTGTCAACGGGCTTCTCAAGAGGACTGCGATCGGTATTTTGCGTCGTGCTTTGTTCGACAGGAGTGACCGCGGGAATAACTGCCACTGGCGGAGATTCTAAGTCGGATCGAATTCTTGATTTTGATGAGCGAGTGTTCCCCATCATCGACCAGAGGCCGATCGTCGATACCACCACTGCCACACCGCCCCCCGCCAGCATCCAATAGGGAATCTCGGGCTTCTGCGATCTCGACTTTTTGCGCCGCGGCGCGGGCCGCAACGTCTCAAATGTTTGGTCGAACTCGTCGACCGGTTCTGGCTCTCGGATCGGAAGCGCTGACGCTTCTGTCGACCGGCCCAGTTTCTTTCGCAGTTGCTCGTCGTACACCTCCCTCTTCGCAGGGACAAGTAAACAGACACGAGCCGCGGAAAGTTCGTTAAGAATCTGCTGGGAAAGTTTCAGATGCTCCCCCGTGGCACACTGAGAGACGTATGCCATCTGTCGATCGGCAGCAGCCTCAATCACATCGAGATCAGGTTCGAAAACAGTGATCCCCAGCAAGCGATAATGATTCGCAGGCTGCTCCTTCTTCGGAATTCCGAGCCACTTGTGATAGGGATCAAACGAATCCATGCGGTCTTCCCCTGCTGCCGCGGTGTCAGCACGGCCTAATCTGTCATCAGAATGCGTTTTATCAGAGTGATCATGTCTTGATCTGCTGTGAATTCACAATCGAAACGAATCAAATATCTGGTTGCCGCGCCAAATCGCAGGATCGACAGGCCCATTGTCCGAATCTCTGTCATCAGATAGACTTGAAACGTCATCGATTGCCCAGCAATCAATGTTTTTCGATTCGACGACCTGCCCGGTAAAACCCCGCCAAGATGTCTGACACGCCAATAGATTGGGAGCATGTGGACCGCGCGTCCACCGCATTGGAAGTCTTTCTATTGGAGAAGGTCGATTTTCCGTCAGCGATGGGGTTGCAGGCGCGGTTACAGAACCAGGTGGCACAGCGACAGGATCGACACGGCATCGTTCTCGTTTGTGAACACCCTCCCACAATCAGCATCGGTCGAGAAGGAAGCTTTGCCGACGTCTTGGTCGACCAGGAAGAGCTAGTCGCCCGACAGATGGAGATCCGGTGGCTGAATCGCGGCGGTGGAACGTTTTGCCACGTCCCCGGCCAGGTCGCCGTCTATGTGATGGTGCCGCTCGATCGTTTGAAACTCGGGCTCGCCGACTACCGCAGCCGCCTCGAACAGACGCTTGTTGCGACGGCGTCCGATCTTGATGTCGACGCCGAGCGAGCGAAGCATGCACACGGCGCGACTTGCCGTTGTGGCCAGTTCGCCTTCATCGGCGCCGGCGTTCGCGACTGGGTGACCCATGGCGGAATGTACGTGAATGTTTCCGTTCCGCAGGAACCGCTTGAACTAGTCCGCTGGACGAATGGCACCTTACGAGTCACCTCCCTGGCTGCTCAACGAACACGACCCACCGGCATGGCCACGGTCCGCGAAAGCCTGATCCGCAATCTGGCGGAATCGCTCGGTTATGACAATTATCATCTGTACACGGGGCATCCGTTGCTGCATCGCTCCACACGCAAGGTCTACGTCTACGCGTGATGCTTCTCTATTCCCAATGTAAGCTGTGACATGTCCACAAACCTGCTGAATATCCTGCCCGCCAATCCACCCGAAACGCCTAGCGGCCGTCAGCGTCTGCCAAAGTGGTTGCGACGACCGCTGCCACAAGCGGGGATGCAGTTCACTTCGGATGTGATTGCTGACTTGCGGCTGGAAACCGTCTGCGAAAGTGCCAAATGTCCGAATCGAACGGAATGCTGGTCACAGCAAACGGCCACGTTCATGATCCTGGGAAATGTCTGCACCCGTCCGTGCGGGTTCTGCTCGGTCCCACGTGGTAAGACCGAAACGGTTCAACTCGACGAACCCGAACGCGTCGCCGAAGCCGCGCAGCGACTGGGCCTGAAATACGTCGTCATTACGTCGGTCACGCGCGACGATCTGTCCGATGGTGGCGCGAACCACTTCTACGAATGCGTACTCGCTGTTCGCAACAAGACCGGAGCCCGGGTCGAAGTTCTGACGCCTGACTTCAAAGGCAATCGCGACGCCATTCATCGCGTCATCGAATCTCGCCCCGATGTCTTCAACCACAATACCGAAACCGTACCGCGGCTCTACGATCGAGTCCGCAGAAACGCCGAATACCAGCGAACGCTGAATTTGCTCAAGCAAGTCAAAGACGAAGTCCCCGACATGCTGACCAAGAGCGGTCTGATGCTGGGCTTGGGCGAAACTCGTGAAGAACTGATGGAAGTCTGTGCGGATCTTCGGTCGGTCGGCTGCGATATGCTGACCCTCGGCCAGTACTTGCAGCCAACTTTGGATCACCTGCCGGTCGAACGCTACCTTCCACCCGAAGAGTTCGACGAAATCGGCGAGCAAGTTCGCAAGCTCGGCTTCGGCATGGTCGCCAGCGGCCCGTTCGTTCGCTCCAGCTACCATGCCGGCGAAATGACGGATGTGCTGCGAGTATGACGTCCGAATCAACGGCCAAACGAATACCGATTACTGTTCCCGACCTTGGTGCTGGCGACGACAAGATCCGCATCAGCGCGTGGCTTGTTGATGTGGGTCAAACGGTGATCGCAGGCGACAATGTCGTCGAAGTCTTGGTCCCTGGCATCACCTTCGACATCCAGGCCGGGCAAACGGGCGAACTCGTTCAAATCACCAAGGCTGTCGACGAGTTCGTTGCTCCTAACGACATCGTCGGCTGGATTGCGGTCGACTGATCGACTCAATTCGCGCTGTTAATTCTTCTGCCCCCTCCGTCATTCCCGCGCAGGCGGGAATCCAGCGAAGGATCACATGATCCCGACGGCAGATGGATTCCCGCCTGCGCGGGAATGACGGAAGGGGCGACAGATAGTCCGGACGAAGGCCTCACTTCTTGTCAGCAAAGCAGTATAGGTACTCCTGGCGCCCGCCGCCCGACGACTGGGCGACTCGCACAAAGATCTGACCGCCGCAGATGGCTGGGCTGGCGAACGAATCGTTGCCGATCTGATTTTGCGCAACCAATTCGAACCGATCGGGTGTGGCTTTGAAGACGTACAGCGTCCCCAGTTCGTTGGCCCAATAGATATTGCCCGCGGCCAGTACGGGTGACGCACTGACGGGGCCTGTCAGCCGTTCTTTCCACATCTCTTTGCCATCTGTCCCGCGCCAACAGAACATGACGCCGTTGCCTGTCAGTGCATACAGATAGCCGTTGTGAGCCAGCATCGATTGTTCGTAGCACTTCTGATTATTACGCCACAGCACTTTGCCGTTCTCACCGGCCTCCATGGCTAACGTCTCTGGCTTGGGGTACCCGCCACTCGCGAAAACGATGTCGCCGTCCCAGACCATTGTGCCGCAGGTGGCGAGCGTGGTGCCTGGGACGGACCACAATTTCTTGCCGTTGCCGGGATCATACGACGATATCTGATCAGCGCCGCTCAAAAGCAACTGATCTTTGCCGGCGACGTGCGTGATCACAGGCGACGAAAACGTGATCATGTTCGGTCGTGGAGATTTCCAGGCTCGTTCTCCGTTCTTGCGATTGAGCGCCGTCAGAAAGCTGTTGCCATCATATTCGGCCGCGATGATCACCGTCTCGCCATAGAGCAGCGGGGATGGCGCATAGCCATATTCAAACGTGCGCGGGTGAAACGGACAGACAGCTTGCTTCCAAATTTCTTTACCGTCTAGGTTCAGTGCGACGGCTTCCACTTTGTCGTGATGGTAGAAGGTCGCAATCAACCGCTCGCCATCGCAGGCGAGGGTGGGCGTTGCCTCAGTATTCTTCTTATGGTTCTTCGCGGGGAAAGCCCCCTTGTTGACATCGACCTGCCACAGCGATTTGCCTGTCGCCCGATCGAATGCCAACACGGAATGAATCTTCTTCTGCTCATCGGCCGTCGTCAGAAAGACGCGTTCACCGACTACGATCGGGGACGAATGGCCGCGTCCGGGAACCGGAACTTTCCAGCTCAGATTATCGGTGTCGCTCAGTTTTGTCGGTGCTGCCCCTTCGCCGGCAACTCCGTTGCGGTTGGGACCACGCCACCAAGGCCAGTCAGTCTTCGCGGACAGTTTCGGAAAGTCCTCGATCCCGCGATCTTCAGCGTTCGCGATCCGTGGTGTTTGCATCAACATCCAAAGAAGTGCCAGGCCAGCGATGAATCGAGTCCCTCGGTCAGTGTTCACGGCGAGCTTCCCTGAAGGTGAAAAGGATCGGTCTTCAAAAGACGGGGCGCTGTCGCTTTGACGCGAATTGCCATGAAACACAATCGTCGCGAGATACTCCAGCGTCTGCTGCGTACAATACTCTGGGCGTCCCATCCGGCGGAATGGTCGGGACCGATTCAGTGGGGAGCGATCGATGACCGACGATGCAAAAATATCTAAGTTCGAAGAGAACTATAGCGAGCGGGGCTTTTGGGAAAAGCTGATGGGCGTCGCGAAAACGGCGGGATCGGCTGTCGTGGAAAAGTCTCTGGCTCTGCACTACTGCGCCAGTGATCCCGATACGCCGGTGATCGCGAAGGGCATGATCTATGGTGCCCTAGGCTACTTCATCCTTCCCGTCGATGCGATCCCCGATGTCTTTATGGGAGTCGGATACACTGACGATCTGGGCGTCCTCGCTGCCGCCGCGACCGCGATTGCGACTCACATGAAGCCTGAACACTCAGAACGCGCCAAACAGACCATGAAGCAGTGGTTTGGTTAAGCTTACCGTTTCAATGTAGACAGCACACTCCGTGTGCTGAACGCGGCACACGGAGTGTGCCGTCTACCCTAATACCCTAAGAACGCTTCGAGCGATCGGGAAAGCGATAAGCGGCCTTGGCATTCGTGGCGAAAAACTTCGCTGCGGCCTCGTCTCCTTTTTCGTCAAAGAAGGTCGTGACGATCTTCAGGACCGTGGCATAGTCCGCAGCCGGATCGCTGACCGGCCAATTGCTGCCATAGATCAACCGGTCCTTCCCGAAAGTAGTCCAGACCGATTCCAGGATCGGTCGGTAATACTCGGGATCGCGCGGGACCTCTCTGCCATCTCGAGCCGCGCTTTCGACCAAGGCCGACACCTTGAGATAGACCTGCGGATGCGCAGCGGCAGCCTTCAATCCGTCGACCCAATCCAGATCGAGTCGCGGGCCGTCGATCTTCACGTTAGCCAGATGATTGATCACAATTCGCAGTTCAGGAAGTTTGGACGCCAATCTATCAACCAGCGGCAGCAGTTCTGGCCCGCCATTAACATCCAGTTCCAGGTCGGCATCCAGCAAACGTTTGATATCCGCGAGAAACTCAGGATTCTCCAGCCCGGCCTTCAGCGGGCCAGCATTTACGCGAATCCCTCGGAACAGAGGGTTGGCCGCGAACCGCTTGAGGTGGCCTGCGAACTCTGGTGTGCCCGGTGACAAGTTGCCGACCAGTCCCAGAATAAACTTGTCTTTCTCGGCCAAGTCCAGGACCCATTGATTGTCTTCCACCCATGGACTGGCCTCGACAACAACGGTGCCTGTCACTCCCAGCGGCTTCGCAAACGCCTCAAAGTGTTCTGGCAGCACCTGACGGTACAGCGACGCATCATCTTTGCTTGGCCAGGGGACACCTTGCGGACGTTGAGGGTCATAGAAGTGCGTGTGCGTATCAACGATCGGGTAACCGACTTTCGCCGCCCCGCATGATGTGACCACGGCGTTGGCTGCCAGCGCCACGCTGCCGACCAGAAACTCTCGCCGCGTCGTCATCAATGCCCCCTCCCTGGTGAGCCGCGCTGCGTCAGCACGCGGATAACTTCGCGAGCCTGCGCGAACTTTGCGATTCAAGTTTGAAGGACCAACTTCGCCGTCGGGTGGCTGGGGTTGAGGGCCTTGCCCGAACCCCCAGAATCTTCGGTACTTCGCTGGTTTAGGCACGGACGCCTCGAATCACGGTGGGGGAATCGGCGTTGGAGGCAACGCGGGGATCGGATCAGCCGACAGATCCGGAATCGGTGCCGGAGGGATATCGGATGTCGGAGCAACCTGGCCCGCCTGTTGAACATCCCAGCCAGTGGCTCCCAATGCAAACACATAGGTTCCGGCATTCAGAGGAAATCGCACGGTTTCCGAGCCATCGTAGCGCTTGAATTCCAGGGTCCACGCGCGATCGTTCTTGATTGTCTGCGAATACCCGGGCTGAATCGTGTAGGGGTTCCCGTTCAATGAATACGACAGGCCGACGGGAGCCGATTTCGGGCAACTGAGTTTGATCGTCCCACCATGGTTGCTTGCCAACGGCGGCACGTCGTAGGTCGACCCCGGTTGAGGGCGAGATTCGATGACGACGGGCGGAGGACTCGGCTGCACGATCGTTCGCGACAAACCAAGCGTTGGCGTCTGTTGGATCACCGTCGGATAGGTGCTGTCGGGGACATAGCTGTAGCCGTTCCCATTGGTCGAATACTGCATCACGCCACCCCGCGGGCCGCCGCGAATGATCGTCGTGGTCGTGCCATAGACTGGTGGGTCCACCACCAGCGGAGCATATCCACTACCCAGACCGTAGGTCGCTCCATAGCCGGGAACGCCAATGCCATAGCTCGCGGCGGAACCATAACTGTACGTCCCTGCATAAACCGGCGTCACCGCTCGGTAGTGCGATCCGTACCAACCGCCATACGGGTATCCGCCATAGGGGCCGCCACCCGTGGCGTAATATCCACCATGATGCCCATACCCGTATCCAAACCCGCCGTACACCTGGGCCTGAGCCGTTTGAACGCTGCCCAACGCGAATATCGCTCCAACCACGGCAATGGTTGCCAGTCGCGATGTTTGCATGATCTGTTCCTCAGTTGATCGTTCCGACGAATTCCGTCGCCCCCCATTGTCGCGTGACGAAGCACTGGAAGTCAAATTGAGTTGAGTAGGATTCGCTTACGCGATTGGCCACACAATGAGACATCCAGTCAGGCACAGCCTGACTACTGGTCTGCACCACAACGCGGGACCGAACGCCCAGGTTAACCCGCGTGTGCCCACAAGTGACATGATACACCAAACCCGTGCGCGGCACGGGTTTGGTTGAACCGCTTGTTAGGCAATCCGTTTGCTACCCAGCATTAACAGCATTGTCTTTGGGCTGAAGAGTCGACCACAACCAACCATTCAGCAACACCATCAACGCCAAACTCACCGCGATCCACATTCGGTGGATCGTAGTTGGCGAAGTGCCCATGACGGCACTGGCCGCAGCTACAGCCACCGAAGCGGTCATTCCCCAGCAAAGGGCCGATCGAATCTTCAGGGATGACATAGGAATTATCTCCGCCTTGTCGCTACTGGTTGGAGTTGTGTAGTGGTCGATCTATCGTCCAATGTCAGGTAGACGGATGGGAACGGGGTAGAGAGATGTCAGCTTGATTCTTGCGTCGGCAGTTGTGAAACGCCAGCGCGTTTGTTGGCCACTGGAGTTGCGTTGTGAC
>JAQGHU010000117.1 GCA_028291515.1 Schlesneria sp. | reverse complement strand
GAGGTTGTGTCGGACAAGCGGAGGTTGTGTCGGACACGCGGAGGTTGTGTCGGACAAGCGGAGGTTGTGTCGGACAAGCGGAGGTTGTGTCGGACAAGCGGAGGTTGTGTCGGACAAGCGGAGGTTGTGTCGGACAAGACAGGGGCGTTCCCATTCTGTCCCTTGGCCCTCAGCGCCGAGGTTTCGTCGGTTGTGTCATGCACCTGCGTGAAGGCATCTTCTCTCGTCTTCCAACATGAGATTTGCAATTTGCAATGCTCTCTTCTTCACAGCCAGCAAGAGGATGCGTCGAACTTTACCTACTGATCAGTTCAAGCAGTCGCCGCACAGCAGCCTCGGCAAACATCGGATCATTTATGTGAATATCGAGTTCAATCAACTCCACCGAGCCACGTGCTGCTCGAATTCCGTCATACAGTGCCTGCCGAGCAGCAGGATCATCAAACGCCTTCTCCGTCTGATCGATCGTAGAGACTCCCTTCAATGGAATCATGATGCACGTCGGCCCGGCCGCAGCCGCAGCCTTGCGGCCGATTTCTTCTCCCAGCGTTCGGTTCTCTTCGACTGTGGTCCGCATCAGCGTCACCGTGGGGTTGTGCTGATAGAACTTGCGGTCTTTGAACTTCTCGGGGACGGTGTTCATCGGGCCAAAGTTGACCATGTCGAGGGCACCGACGGAGATCACTTGGGGGATGCCTCGTTTGCCGGCGGCGGTCAGGCGGGTCGGGCCGGCGCTGAGGATGCCGCCTACTAGTTCGTCGGCGAGTTCGGTGGTGGTGATGTCGAGGACTCCGGCGATCAGGCCGTCGGCGATCAGGCCTTCCATGGCTTCGCCGCCATTGCCTGTTGCGTGGAAGACCAGCACTTCATAGCCGGCGGCTTCCAGGATTTTTCTGGCGTGTTCGACGCACGGGGTCGTGACACCGAACATGGTGGCGGCAATGAGTGGCTTGTCGGTTGTCGCCGATCGAATGCCGCGATGAGTGATTTCTGTGCGGGCGAATGTGACCATGCCAGCCATGGCTCGGGCGGCTTCGGAGAGGATTTGGCAGCTGATGCGGTTGATCCCGGCGATGTCGACGACCGAGTTCAGCATCATGATGTCTTTGCCGCCCACGTAAGGGCGAGTCTGGCCCGAAGCGAGGGTGCTGACCATCAGTTTGGGGACGCTCAGCGGCAACGCTCTCATGGCCGAAGTCCCGATCGTCGTTCCAGCCGAACCACCAAGCGCCAGCACGCCCTCAACTTCTCCGCGTGCGTACGCGGCGGTGATCAGATTCGCGGCGCCGATGGCCGCTGCCGTCATCGCCTGGCCGCGATCGTTTTGCTCACGCAGAGTGGCCAGCTTGGCCCCGGCTTCATGGAAGAGATCTTCCCGAGAGACATCCGCAGTGATGGCTGGTTCACCGAGACATCCCGCATCGACCACGCAGGTGCTGACGCCATAGTCGTGAAGCAAGTCTCGGACGAACGCGATCTCGTGGCCCTTGGTGTCGAGAGTTCCAAACAGGTAGACCGGCATTATTTGAGGCCCGCAACGATGGGAGTGAACTAATAAACAGTCATTTAACCACAACCGGCTGAAATCGTGGCTTCGAACGGGCTGTTTCGCAACCCGTGGCCGGCGATCATTCGTTATACTGCTCGATTCGTGATTGCTCACGCGGAAGGCCGCGTCACCGCTAATGACAGACCTGCCCGCCCTTGAAAAGAATTTGTGAAACGAGTTTATGTCTTCGACTTTGCTACCTCGTCCCGAACTGCTGGCTCCCGCTGGAGACCGCGAATGCATGCGTGCCGCCGTTGAGAACGGCGCTGATGCCGTCTATTTCGGTTTGAACTGCGGCTTTAACGCTCGTGCGCGGGCGACCAATATTGAACCGGGCGAGTTGTCCGAAGTGATGACCGAGTTGCATCATCGTGGCGTGAAGGGCTTCGTCACTCTCAACACGCTCGCGTTTTCAGATGAATTGCCGGAGTTGGAAGATCTGGTCCGGAAGATCGCCAAAGCTGATGTTGATGCGGTGCTGGTCCAGGATCTGGGGCTGGTGCGTTTGATTCGCGCCATCTGTCCCGAGTTGCCGATTCATGCGTCGACGCAGATGACATTGACGAGCGCCGAGTGTATCCAGGTCGCTGAAGAGATGGGGATCGAACGAGTCGTGCTGCCGCGCGAGCTTTCCATCCGCGAGATTGCCAAGCTGCGAAAGTCGACGAATGTTGAGCTAGAAACTTTCGTCCATGGCGCGTTGTGCGTCGCTTACTCGGGGCAATGCCTCACCAGCGAATCATTGGGTGGACGCAGTGCAAATCGCGGACAGTGTGCCCAAGCGTGCCGGTTGCCGTACGACTTGATCTGCGATGGCGAAGACGTGGATCTGGGGCCACAGAAGTACCTACTGAGTCCACAGGATCTGGCTGCCTACGATCTAACGCCGGATCTGATCGCGGCGGGTGTCTGTTCATTCAAGATCGAGGGACGGCTGAAGACGCCAGAATATGTGGCGAACATTACCAAGCACTATCGCGTGGCCATCGACGCGGCTGTGCGGGGTGAGCCGATCGAGTTCACTCGGGATGAAGTTCGCGAGATGGAGCTGTCGTTTTCGCGTGGCTTCTCGCCCGGTTGGTTGAACGGCGACGATCACAAGATGCTCGTGCCGGCGTTAAGCTCGTCGAAACGCGGCGTCCTGTTGGGCGAGATCACTCGGGTGCGCGGCGGACGCGTGGAGGTCCGTCTGGAAGGTCCCGTGGCTCGTGGGGATGGCTTGGTCTTTGAAGGAGATCGCGCGGCGAATGCCGAACAAGGGGGCCGCGTTTACGGCATCTTCGAACGAGGGCGTTCGATCGAAGCGGCGCGTGGCGGAATCGTTGAGCTGGAATTTCAACGCGATTCGGTGGACTTCGACCTGTTGGAGCAGGGTCAGCAGATTTGGAAGACCGATGATCCTCAATTGACGGCTCGTCTGCGAAAGACGTTTACCGGGCCAGATCCGCTGCGCAAGCGACCGCTGTCGATCCGCGTGAAGGCTGTCGCAGGCGAGTTGCTGGAGATTGTGGCATGGCTGACAGATGAGAGCCTCGCCCTCCCAAATCGGTCAATACGCGTTCAATCGAACGAACCATTGCCTGTGGCGACGCGGCATCCGATCACGCAGGACTTTCTTCGCGAGCAACTGGGACGACTCGGTAATACCGTCTACGAGTTAAAGGATCTGCAGGCCGAGATTGTCGGCGGGCCGATGGTGCCGCTGAGCGTCTTGTCGAAACTGCGACAAGAACTGGCGGCTCAATTGGATCGCGCGGTGAAGACGCCACGATCCCGGCAGTTATCAAATGGGTCTGCGCTCGCGTCGCTGCGATCAAATCTGCCGGTGGCTGACCAGTCAGCGACGAATTTAGTATCGCCACAACTTCACGTGCTCTGCAGAACGCTTGATCAGATTCGCGAACTAGCCAGGATCACATCGAAGCAGTCTGGTGGAACGCAACTTGTCTATGCCGATCTGCAGGATATTCGCGAATATCGCGAGGCGGTCCCGATTGCTCATGAAGCGGGTCTGACGATCTATCTTGCTACGCCACGAATTCAGAAACCCGACGAAATGGGACTGTTCAATGCGATCGGCAAGCATGGGGCGGATGGGATCCTGGTCCGCAATCTCTCGGGACTGCGGTTCTATACTCAACGAGATGTTCCTGTCGTCGCTGATTACTCTTTGAATGCGACGAATGAACTGACAGCCGAGTTCCTGCGTCAGCAAGGGGCCGCACGACTGACTGCGTCTTATGATATGAACCGTGATCAGTTGTTGAACCTCGTTGGGGCGGTCCCGTCGTCATGGTTAGAAATCGTCGTTCACCAACACATGCCGATGTTTCATATGGAGCACTGCGTATTCTGCGCGGTGCTGTCACCGGGGACAAACAAAACAAATTGCGGTCGACCCTGCGACACGCATCTGGTTCAACTGCGAGATCGAGTCGGCAGTGAACATCCGCTGCATGCGGATGTGGGCTGCCGCAACACGCTGTTCAATGCGGTTCCGCAGAGTGCTGCGGAAGTGCTGCCGTCACTTATTGAACTGGGAGTGCGTGACTTTCGGATCGAGTTCCTTGAAGAGCGACCGGCGGACATCCAACGGACGTTGCATCTATACAGCGATCTCCTGAATCAACGCATCCGTGCCGAAGACGTCTGGCGCGAGTTGCATGCCTCCAATCGCGTTGGGGTGACTCGGGGGACATTGGAAGAACGTCGCAATCCATTGGCGATCCTGTAGGAACTGCTTCCGTCATTCCCGCGAAGGCGGGAATCCAGCGAGTCACGTGGCGGTGTCGATGCATGAACACGAATTCTGGATTCCCGCCTTCGCGGGAATGACGGAAGTGTGAGTGAGGCGTAGTTTAGGTTCCCGCTTTTTCCACTGCGATCCGGACCTCGTGCAGCAGCGCAGTCGCTTCGTGTGCGACAGTATTGTCTTTGGCGAGTTCATGAATGCGAACCAATGCAGGTTCTGCCAATCGACCGAGTTTGAGCAACTCTGCAGGGACAGGCAGCGGATCGCGTTGCTTGTTCGGTTCGACCTCCTGCTTCCACCACTCCGCTCGGCGGAGCGCATGGGCCTGAACGATCTCCAGGAGTTGCTTCTCCACGGTTGGCGACATCACCTCGACTCGGCCCACCAGTACTCGGACCGATTCGTCCGGTGGTGGCGAGATTGTAAGTGGCAGTAACTTGTCGGTGGCTTCGCGAGGAACCATGTAGAAGATCCGAGTCCCTTCTTCGGCAAACCAGGAATCGGCCCAGGTCTTGACCATGGCTGCGGCCTCTTTGGGGTACAGCTTTTCGGCCACCAGGGCGTCGACGACGCGCTGCTGTAGTTCTGGCAATTGGATGGGCGTTGTCGTCTTTGGAAATTCGACGCTTGCCCCTGCTGAGACTTCGTTGATCGAAGAGAACTCGATTGCTTTCGCAGCCACGGTGACTCGGAACAGCGATCGAATCGGCTGGTCTCCCGAATTGGTGACCTTGATCAAGCCATCGTCGGAAATCACGGCATGCAATGGCTGTTCGAATTTCCCGACTCCGCGATAGAACAAGAACTTTTCGAGGTGATCGCTACCCAGATCCATCAACTCGGGCGAAGGTGCATGACGGACGTGAACGTAAGCCGAATCTGTTTCGCGAGCATAGTAGTAGTGGTTGTAGGCTCCGGCCGTCGGAGCGATGCGGTCCTGGATGATTTGATGCAGCCACTTCCGCGTCCGCTCGTCTTTCACAGTGGGGGCCAGCTTGGCCACGGGGATCAAGTCGATTTCGCCCCAATCCAGCGTCGATTTGTCAAAGGGGCGAGAACTCTCTTTCATGCTGTCGTAAGGGGGCGTCATCGCCACGACGGGCGGATAGAACTCGGTCAGCAGGCCATTTGGAAAATCGACTTTCGCCCGGACCGTTCGTTCTTCATCCGTATAGAAATAAGTGACGGGCGTTTCCATCCGGATCTGAGCTCGGATGAGACGCTTGGTAAACAGCGGAACTCCGGCCTGCATTCGGCGGTCGAAAACGAATTCGGGCAGGTCTTCGTTGATGAGAGGGCGAAAATCAAGCTGCACGCCATTGGAGCCCGAGAAGGACGTGAACGTTCCCCATTCGTGCATGATCAACTTGCCGTCAGCAGCACCAGTGGCAGACGTTCGCAGCTTGTCGACCGCTTTACTACTGGACGTTCCTGCAATGGTCATCGCGGCAATCAGGGCGACACCGGCGAGACCACTCGCCCATCCAATTCGATTCCACGGTTTCATGATCGTCTCCTCTACAAGTGGTCACTGTTAATCGGCTCATCCAGATCGGTCGATTGCCCGGCGAGAGCCTTTGTACTGACTGGAATAGGAGTCGCCGACGCGGCAGCCGCAGACTGGCAGAAAGTGCCCGATTCAGTAAAAACAGAGCGATTCAGATTTTGTGCCAGTCTGATCGGGTACTCGTCACGACTTCTGTCATAAGGTCTGGCGCAAAGGAGACAGGGTATGACCGACGGTGAACTGGTTCGCCGCGTGGTTGCCGGTGAGACGGCGGCTTACGGGGAACTGGCGCGCCGTTGGTTCAGGCGGATTCTGGCAATGTGCCAGTCGCGCGTTTGTTCGAGCGATGCCGACGACCTGGCACAAGACGTGTTCATGCGCGGGTATGCTCGACTGTCGTCGTTGTCGAATCCCGAGCAGTTCGGTTCCTGGCTGCGGGGGATCGCTCACAACATTTGTGTCGACTGGTGTCGCGACCGCGTTCGCCGAAAACAGGCGATGGGGACCGAGCATCAACACGGGGAACTGGCAGACATCGCCGATGATATTGGTGGAACGCTGGCTGAAGATGAACGAGCCATCGTGATCCAACAGGTCGCCGCGATACCCGAAGACCTGCGCGAAGTTGTGCTGCTGCGCTATTACGAAAACTTGACCTACGATGAAATGGCCCAATGGCTGGGGGTCGCTCGCGCCACCGTGAACGAGCGACTGGCAAAAGCCCGGGCTCTGCTTCGCATCCGCCTGGCGAAGCTGCGGAGTGACATATGAACTGCGAAACATTACCACTGATGCTGAATGCGGCGCTGGACGGCGAACTATCGCCGCAGGAACGCGCCGCGATGCAGCAGCATCTGGCAGAATGTGAGTCTTGCCGCGAGCAATGGGCCGAGTTGCAATCCCTCCATCAAGACTTGTCTCTGGTTCTTTCACCTCCCTCAGTCGAACCCGCAATCCGGCGGTTGATGGGGACATTGCAACCAACTTCGAATCGGACGCACGACAGGTCGCGAGTCTCGACAGGGAATTCGGGTCTGGTGGTTGCAGCCATTGCCTGCACGTTGCTGCTCACGGTCGGCATCGTTTTTCAATCCCCCTCACCTGCCCTGGCGGTGGCCGAAATCTCGATGATGACCGGCACGATTGACTACAAGTCAGCCGATGCGCGCGACTGGACCTCTGTCGCAGGGACACAGCGAATCTCTCTGCCAGCGTTTGCGCGAGTCCGTACTCGATCAACTTCTTTGTGCGAGATCCGCACTGGTTGTGATGCCCTGGTGCGGTTAAATCATGAAACGGAACTGGTGCTGCATCGCGCCGAAAAGGTGGAACTTGTCGCGGGTGAATTGTGGTGTCGTGCGCCGGCCACGACAGAAATGGAAATCTGCGCACCATCGGTTCCACGTCAGCCGGCACTGACCAATGTCTTTACCTGTCCCTCCTCGGCAGAGATGCAGTGGAAGGCGCTGCCGAACAATGTCCTGTCTTGCCAGGATGTCGCGAATACCGCCGTCGAACTGCAGTCGCCATCCATGAACTGTACGATTCAGCCGGGCGAATGCATCACATTTTCTGCTGGTCAACCAATCCCCGAGCCAACTCAATTCAACCCGGTGATCGCGACGGGCTGGCAACTGCCTCTGCTGGTGTTGCGTCCACCGCAAGATTCCGAACTTCGTGATCGGTTGACCAGCGTGCTGGCGTTGATCGGTCGCAGCAAGGCGTCGTTTCTGTACGAAAATCAGATTCGGGGACTGGGGCCGAGCGGAGTCGTCCCGTTGCTGGCCTACGTACGGTCCAAAGAGTCAGTCAGCCAACCAGACTTAAGATTGCGCGCGATGGAGATGATCGCCGAGATGGCCACAGCGGCTTCGATCGATGATCTCAAGGCCCTGCTCTTGGATTCAGATCCCCGGATTCGAAAGCTGTCCGGTCAGGCGCTGACTCGCCTGCAACCCGGACGGACCTTCTCGGATGGAACGACCTTGTGATCGAGCAACGCTGAGGTCAAGAGCCTGGTTGGGGCACCATCACATGTAGCGTGGTGCTTTAATCGGCACGACAAGGGGTTGATTCAAAGGGGGTTCATTTGCAGGCCGATCGCGAATCGTCAGCACTGGACACCGAGCGTGCTGCAGAACGTGCTCGGCCACGCTGCCAAAGATCAGTTGATGAAGTGCGACCGCGCCATGCGTTCCCATAATGACGATGTCGCTTTGATGCTCCTGAGCCAGCCAGCAAATCACTTCGCCGGCACCGCCGGCATGGAGCAGCCGGATGATTCGATTCGCCAATGGGGAATCGACCAGCAGGCGGTTGAGTTTCTCTTCATGCTGAAGGTCATAGGGGTGCGTTTGAGCCGCAACGGTTAACTCGACGGGTCGACCAAACGCATGAACCAGATAGAGATCCGCTCCCGTTTGCATCGCCAATTGCTCGGCATAACGCATCGCCGTCTCTGCGGCGGAAGAGAAATCTGTGGGACAAAGTATACGTCGGATCATATCCATGACGTGGTCCACCTAGAGTGTGATGAATCAGTGTCAGTTTTCGAGAGGGGTCGGAATTTCGTCGTCTGTATCTTCCAGCTGCACATCGGTTTCCTGTTGGACGTCGCCTTCATTGATCGTCTCCACGACGGCCAGAGCAGCCACTTCGTCCGTGCGCTGAACATACACTTCGATAGGAGCGATCGAAATTCCTTGAAACGGATTCGAAGTGTCCCCGGTCACAGCGCGGATACCTTCTGATTCCAGCAGTGTACGAACCAACTCGGCCTTCGTGGCGTTCGTCGCGTTGTACACACAGACAAGGTCTTGAGGATCGCTCATGTGGTGTTCTTTCAAAAAATGACGGTGCAAAAGGCGATGCGATATTCTAACGTCGAACAGCGGTCAACCATAATCCCGGTGGCTTTAACTACGTACGGCCAGAGGTCACAAGCCATGTATTTCGATTCGAGTTTCTACGAAGCAGCCGACGTGCCGTAGCGACAAATTCCAGGATTTGCACATTCATCGAGGAATAAAGCGCACCACCGATGACATCTTTGCTGTCGTCTGAGCGAGAAATGACCACCTTGACACCCGTACGCAGATCCCCAAATCGTGCAGTGTCAGGTGTCGGTTATTCGGGCGCTTTCGGGACGAGAAATGGGTGCCCCTTGGGATGAACCGTTAGTACTGGACAAGTGGACAATCGGACTAGTTTTTCTGCCACGCTTCCCATCAGCAGATGCGCCAAGCCGGTATGCCCGTGAGTCCCCACAACGATCAAATCGATTTCGTGATCATTCGCATATTTCATGATCTCTTCGATCGGAAACCCAACGACGACCTGGTGCGTCGCTGCGACCGAGCCGATCTCTTTCTGCAGTTGCCGTTCGGCCGCGGCCAGTTGCGTCTTCATTCCCCCTTCGGGCAGCGTCCAGACGGTATACGAGTCTGTGGCAGGCAAAATGAGCTCGGGCACGACATGCAGTACATGTAGCTCCGCAGAAAACCTCTCTGCCATTGTGATGGCGTATTGCTGAGCCCCTCGCGCCGGCTCGCTGAAGTCAGTGGCAAACAGAATTCGACGGATTGTGACGCTCATGATGAAGCTCTCTTTCTTCGAATGGAGAAGCAACCCTCATAATTCTAGGTGTGCAAATCTAATGGAACATGCACTGTTGCCAAATCGCGATTGAAAAGTGAGAACCCTGGTGTGTTACGGAATCACGTAACCGACACCCCGCAGCATTGATGTGAGAGCCATCAATGGCAGTCCGATGATCGCCGTGTAGTCGGCGGTTTCGATTCGTTCGAACAGCGAGATTCCGCGAGATTCCAGCTTGTACGACCCCGCACAATCCAAGGGTTGATCGGCTTCGACGTAACGCCGGATGGCGGACAGTTCGAGCGTTCGCATTGTCAGCGTTGTGATATCGACGTGCGTGTTCAACCGTCCTTCGTCCCAGACGGCGACGGCCGTCGCCAGACGATGGGATCGTCCGGACAATTCGATCAACTGATTGATGGCAGCATCAACTGTTATCGGTTTGCCAAGAATCATGCCGTCGAGATCGACCACTTGGTCGCCGCCGATGATCGTGTCGAGCGAATATTGTGAAATCAGGCTGTTGACCTTTTCCGTTGCCAGCAGGCGTGCCAACCCCGCTGCACCCAATGATCTTTGGGTCTTGAACGCATTCTCATCGCACTTCGGCGACGCCTGTGAAAACGGCAGACCGAGTCGATCGAGCAGAACCTTGCGGTACGGCGAGGTACTGGCGAGAACTAGACCCATCGATCCCGCTCCTGCTGAGATGGAGAAAAAACACCATCCACTTCTGGCTGACCTGCAAATCCAAAAATTACTTGCATCAGGAACAAAATCTTGAAAAGAAGGTCGCGGGAAGTGAGCTGCTACAAACCAGCCTCTCAGGAATACCAGTCCCGTCAATCACATCTGAGAACATCACAGTAAGTCACTTCCCATCACCCCCGCAATGGCTCGACCGGGTCGGATGGCGTGCTTGGCCAGAATAATCATTCACCGGGGGCCAGACCGCACCCAATCAAATGACTCACAAATCGCAGACTCGCCGAATATGTCTGGCGGAAAACAGCGACATTGTCAGTAGCTGGGTGAACCTCAAGTCGTAACCTCCTGTCTTAGCAGAAGATGCTCCGATCGTATCGTTCGAGGCCATTACAGTGACCGCGGGCAGCAAAAGGAACGGATTCGATTCGATTCGCCCTGCGGGCTTGTTACAATTTCTCTCCACCGTGTCTGGCGTTTTTAACACTTGGATTTTGACATGACCGATCGGCGCAATCTGTTTAACAAGGTTTGGGATCTTCACACTGTCCGCACATTGGGGTCGGGGCAGACGCAACTGTTTATTGGGCTGCACTTGATCCATGAAGTGACCAGCCCGCAGGCGTTTTCGATCCTGCGAGACCGCAATCTGACAGTGCTGTTTCCCGAGCGAACTTTAGCAACTGTCGACCATATCGTTCCGACAGACGTGCAATTGCGGCCATTCGCTGACGAACTGGCTGAGCAAATGATGTCGGCCGTAGAAAAGAACTGCCGCGACTTCGGTGTCAGGCTGTTTGACCTGAAAGACAGTCGTCAGGGGGTCGTTCATATCGTCGGTCCTGAGCAAGGACTGACACAACCCGGAATGACGATTGCCTGTGGTGACAGTCACACGAGCACGCACGGCGCATTCGGCTCGATCGCATTTGGAATCGGCACCAGCCAGGTGGCTGACGTGCTGGCAACCCAGACGTTGGCATTGAGTCGGCCGAAAGTCCGACGAATTGAAGTGACCGGAAAGCTGCGTCCGGGCGTGTTCGCGAAGGATGTGATCCTGCACATCATCCGCAAACTCGGCGTTCAAGGTGGCGTCGGCTACGCCTATGAATACGCCGGGGAAGTCTTCGATCGCATGTCCATGGAAGAACGGATGACCGTTTGCAACATGAGCATCGAAGGGGGAGCACGTTGCGGCTACATCAATCCGGATCAGACGACGGTCGATTACGTCAAGGGACGACCGTTTGCACCACAGGGAGCCGATTTTGATCGAGCCGCCGCGTGGTGGCTCAGCCTGGCATCTTCCGCTGATGCTGAGTTCGATGATAAAATCACCTTTAATGGCAGCGAGATCGAGCCCACAGTCACTTGGGGGATCAATCCCGCTCAGTCTGTCGGCGTGAAAGAGCGCCTTCCCGCTTTGGCCTCGTTCTCGAACGACGACCAGAAGGGCATCAGCGACGCCTTCGCTTACATGGACCTGAAAGAGCAACAGCCGATCGAAGGCCTGAAGATCAACGTCGCGTTTATCGGCTCGTGTACGAATGGCCGTATCTCGGATCTGCGGGAAGCGGCTGCGATTGCTCGCGGTCGCAAGGTTGCCGCGGGGGTGAAGGCTCTGGTGGTCCCGGGTTCGAAGCTGGTCAGCGAACAGGCTGTCTCAGAGGGTCTGGACAAAGTCTTCGAAGCGGCCGGATTTGAATGGCGTGCTGCAGGCTGTTCGATGTGCCTCGCGATGAATCCCGACAAGCTGAAGGGACGCGAAGTCTGCGCGTCTTCCAGCAATCGCAACTTTAAGGGTCGACAGGGCAGCCCGACGGGCCGCACGCTGTTGATGAGCCCCGCGATGGTCGCGGCGGCCGCCATCAATGGCTGCGTCAGCGATGTGCGGTCAATGCTGTAATCGCAAATCGTGCGGCTTGCGTCTCGGTTTAGTTCAGGATTCTCGGGCTATCGCCCGCCATCGATAGAAAGTTTCGCGAATGAAATTGATCACGGAAATCACAGGCACCGGCCTTCCTTTGCTGCTCGACGATATTGATACCGACCGAATCATCCCAGCCCGGTTCCTGCGATGCGTCACGTTCGACGGACTGGGCGAACACGCGTTCGAAGACGATCGTCAGCAGGATCACACTCATCCTTTTGATGACCCGCACTATCAGGGTGCGTCGGTGTTGATCGCCGGACGTAATTTTGGTTGCGGTTCGTCTCGTGAACACGCGCCGCAGGCGTTAATGCGCTGGGGCATTGAAGCGATCATCGGCGAATCGTTTGCGGAAATCTTCTTCGGCAATTGTACGACGTTGGGCGTCCCTTGCGTCTGTGCCTCGCGCTCCGATCTCGAGAAGCTGGCTGCGCTCGCCAAGGCCGAACCCGAGATGCCCGTCACCGTCGACCTGAGCAAACATCAAGTTCGGGCCGGACATCTCACCGTTCCCGTCACAATTCTGGATAGTGCGCGAGCCGCACTGACAACCGGCAAATGGGACTTCCTGGGTCAACTTCTGGAAGGGGCCGCTGCCGTTCGCGAAACTGCGGCGACGTTGCCGTATATGACTGGCTTTAAGGCCTGATTCTTTTTCTAGGATGAACAATGTTGAAGTCTTGCCGATGGTCCGCTCGCTGTCTGGCTCTTCTCGCTGTCTGTGTTGGCCTGTGTACAATTGCGACGCCGAGTTCCGCGCAGGAATCCGGCAAGATCACGCATTCCTTCCTCGCCACAGGAGGCGAGACTTTCATCGTCGATGGCGATGGCAAGATGAGCTGGTCGTATCCCAAATCGACCCGCGACGGTTGGGTTCTGCCAAGTGGTAACATCCTGCTGGCGCTTTCCAAGTCGAATGACGGAGGTTCCGTTGTCGAGGTGACTCGCGAAGGAAAGGTTGTCTTCGAATTCAAGGGAACACAATCCGAAGTCAACACGGCGCAGGCATTGGACAATGGAAACATCCTGCTGACGGAGGCGGGAGACAAGCCGCGACTGCTTGAGGTCTCCCGAGATGGCAAGATTGCTGTCGAGGTTGCTCTGCAGGCACAGACGAAGGACCACCACCTGCAGACTCGGATGGCTCGTAAGTTGGCCAATGGGAACTATCTTGTTCCGCAATTGCTCGACAAAGTCGTGCGTGAATACCAGCCCGACGGAAAGATCGTGTGGGAAGTCGCCACTCCCAACTGGCCGTTCACAGCGATCCGGTTGGACAACGGCCATACGCTGATCAACTGCACGATCGGAAATCAGACGATTGAAGTCGACAAAGAGGGAAAGACCGTCTGGTCGCTCTCCAATGACGACCTGCCGTCCAAGCCATTTGACGACGCCTGTGGCGGTCAACGTTTGCCGAACGGAAATACTGTAATCACAGCGTATCACGCGTCATCGGGTAAGACGAAGCTGTTCGAAGTGACTCGCGATAAGCAGATCGTCTGGACTTATACTGACCAGCGAAAGCCGGGCATTCATCACTTCCAGATTCTGGACACGAACGGCAAAGCGGTTGAAGGTCGGCCGTTGCGATAGCATTCGCCTCGCGTCGTTCCGATCACATCACAGGCCGCTCAAGACCCGCCCGTTTCGGGGCAGCCGAAATGGGGCGCGGCTGGCGAGCGGGCCACGATTCAATCGTGCCGTCGAGTTGAACCGCCTCACCAGTGATGCTGGCTGGGGCGGAAACGGGCCGCGGCTGTTGATGCAAGCGAGTATTCCGGACCGGCGCACCAATCGGAACGCTCAGCGAATTCCACACGCCCGGTGCGGCCATTAATTGAGTCGCGGCGAGACCCGCAATGGAAGCGAGTGCTACTGCGAACCCACTATTCCGGACAATCGGCGAAATCCTCAGCATCCGTGTTTTCATCGCCTGATCCCTATCCCGCTGGGCAACGAGCCAGCGGACTGAACGTGCGCTGGCAAACGAGCGAAATTGCATCGTTAACTATCGGATGCGTGAATTGGTCAGACAGAGGCCAATCCAAGATTGCCATTCCTTCGTTGCAACTGGAATGACCGACGCGACCGCGCCGCGATCAGGCGAAAGATCCCACCCAGCAGGCTTGCTTACGACGGAACTTTTGTCTTGGACAGGATTTGATTGATCACCATCCGGGCTCGATCGCGGCGGCCTTCATGCAGCACGCCCTTCACCACGACACGGTGAGCTAAAACGGGGACTGCCAGGCGCTTCACATCGTCGGGAATCACGTAGTTGCGTCCTTCGACCAGCGCCAAGGCCTGGGCGGCGCGGTACATCGTGATCGCCCCTCGAGTGCTCACACCAAGTTGCAATTGCTCGTGAGCTCGCGTGGTATGGATGATATCCAGCATGTAATCGTTGATCGATTCGTCGACTCGAATCGCGCGTGCCGAGCGCTGCAATTGTCGAAGTTGCTCCGCCGTGATCGCGGGCTTCAACTTATCGACCGGCTCACCGTCACGATGATTCGTCAGCACGTTGCGTTCGACTTCGCGCGTCGGATAACCAATTTCCACGCACAACATGAATCGATCGAGCTGGTTTTCAGGAAGTGGATAGGTTCCCTCAAACTCGTACGGGTTCTGAGTTGCCAGCACGAAGAATGGTTCTGCCAGTGGGTGGGTTTTTCCTTCCACCGAAACCTGGCCTTCGCTCATGGCTTCCAGCAACGCACTTTGCGTTCGCGGAGTAGTCCGGTTGATTTCGTCGGCCAGGAGGACATTAGTAAAGATGGGGCCACGACGAAATTCGAATTCGCCGAGTGTCGGCAAGAACACGCTGGACCCGAGGATATCGCTCGGCAGCATGTCGGGTGTGAATTGGAGGCGTTTGAACTCGCAGTCAACGCTTCTCGCCAATGCCTTCGCCAACGATGTTTTGCCAACGCCAGGGGCATCTTCGACCAGCAAATGTCCTTGTGCCAGCAATGCCACGACAGCCAAACGGACGGTTTCCGGCTTACCCAGGATGGCCGAAGTGATATTTCGCTCAAGCCCCTGGATTAAAGATTGGTCTTCCGCCACGTATGCCTCCCGTTGGATTCCTGAATGAACTGTGGCGGGATTATACGACCGGACTACTCCGTTCGCGACGGTACAGGCGACCGCAACAAAAGAGCTGAGATTTGATGAACGGCGCTGAGTCGACCCAGACCGTCACTTCGTTGCAGTCGCTTCAACGATTGCCTGCTCCATTCGCCGATGGTTCTTGAAGTCATACCGCTGGCCCGCGGTCACGATTTCAAACTCACCCGTGCGATCAGTCGCGTCCTGGCCACGGTCGAAGATGGAGACTCTGTTGCGGCCGACGACTTCCAGCGTCGTTCCGCGCACAATCATCGCGGTCGCTTCGTCGATTCCGATCCCAACCAATTGGGGATGGATTTTCTTGAGTTCGGTCATGTCGTCCAGACGATCGCGCTGGCTGAAATGTTGATCGATGGCTACTCCGGGCAGAAAGCAGAACCCTCGTTCATAGCCTTCCGCCATCATGTCTTCATTCCCCAGCGGATTGCCGCGGACGAGATATTCCCCTTGGATCGTTGCACCTGCGGACGTGCCACCAATGACGCCGCCACGATGCAGAACGTCCTGGAACAGCAATTGAATGGGAGTATCAAGATAGGCATCAACCAATCGCCACTGGCGACCTCCGGTGAACCAGACACCCTTTGCTTCTTTCAGCCAGGTTTGGAGATCTGCCTGAGCCAATTCCTGCTTGTCGCGAGCATGCACTTGGCGCACATTCGATGCCCCGGCATCTTTCAGCCAGCCGCAGACTTTCTGTTCTTCAGGTGGCTCATCCGCCAGGGCATTTGACACCACAATGATTGGCGAATCTTTACCGCCAGCAGCGGAGAGGAATTGATCGACGGCTTCGCGTGGGGTCGCTCCGCCCCCGACGATCACCAGCGTCCCTTCCTTCACCTCAGGAATCTGCTTGTCGGCGACCGGGAACTCGTGCCGGCTTCTCGCCACGGCGGCTCGACTCAGTTTGATCAGGTCATCTTTGCTGCCATGAGCAAGTCGAATTTCCGATGCCACGCGTTGTGGAGTGGGTGCCAGACAGACCGTGACATCGGACTCGCCCATGACTTCAACCGAGCGTCCTCGCACGATCAGCGCCGTCGATTCATCGATCCCAATACCGACATGACCCGGGTGAAGCTGCAGTGCCTGCTTCAGTCGTTCTTCCCTGTTTCGTTTGCGGAAGTGCTGGTCCACAATAGTGCCTGGCAAAAACCCGAAGCCGGTACTCATCACGGGCTCAGTTTTTCCGCCGGCGATCATCGTGGCCGACATGATGGCTGCCCCGGCGGAAGTTCCGCCCACGACGCCGCGACGTCGCAGTACCGCATGAAACATCTTTTCCGCATGCGTCCCGAGATAAGCATCTGTCAGTAGGCTTTGATTTCCACCGACGAACCAGATGGCAGTGGCCGATTCCAATTTCTGGCAGAAGACTGGGTCGTCCGCCTGAATCCGAGTTGCAGCATGGAAGAAGTCGAGAGACGTATGTTCCCGGCCCCGCCAATGGGAATACTTTTCTTCAATTTCAGGAGATCCCGCGGTGATGCTGGCCGTCGTGACCAAGACGACTCGTGCCTTCTTACCTCCGCCGAGTTCGAAGAACTTGTCGATGATGGCAGGCGTTAGCACTCCGCCACCACAGATAAATAGCGTTCCCGGAACGGGTGTCGCCAACTGGGCAGCCAAGAGAGCCTTGGGTCTGGCGACATCCTCGGCTGCGGCTGGCCACGTCGCGGCGAGCAAGCAAGCTCCGACTAGGGCTTGCGCCGTCCAACGGCTAGACCTCAAGCGGCTCCCGCGAAAAGCGGTGAAGAAAGTTAGTGAGTCAGACACAATTGATAATCCGACCATCGCGGTGCGCCTCCAAATTCTCGTTTGAGGAATGCAGCCGCCCACCATCCTGGGGGATGTGGTACGTCCATGTACGCATAAAAATATGTCGGTTCGAAGTGAAGAGCAAGTCAAGTTCCAAAACCAGTTCGTCTCAATAATTCGGACACACGTCAATGGCTCGCCGGGAGATGCGGAATTGTAGGCGAATTTGGTTCCTGAGTTTCCCGTGACAACTCGCCGCATTCATGACATCTTTTGCCCATCGGTCTGGCAGTCTGCTGGAAATTTTCCTGCCACACCCCTCACTTCCACTATTTCTCGCAAAACTCGCAATCTACTGCTGGACGTTGCCCAATTTGCCTTTTACCATAATTCGTCAAACCGCCTAACCGGAATAGTTGGGAGAACCGTTCAGGTTAGGTATCCATGTTGGCGTTGCACTTTCGGGCTGGCCGAAAGCTTGTGGGTCAAAGACGTTACGAAGGGGGAGTCATGAAGAGAATTGCCTTACTTGTGCTATGCGTGGCAGCGATGGGATCCGCTGCCGATGCTGGCCACTGGCGAAGGGCGCGCTGTTGCGATCCCTGCGCTGGTCAATGCGTCCCGAATCCCAGCTGCGTCAGCGCACCGGCCTGTGCGCCCGCGACAACCGCCTGTGCTCCTGCGATGGTCGAGCAGACCATCCTGGAACCAGTGATGACGACCGAAACCCGCAAGGTTCAGGTCACCGAGTACAAGCAGGAAGCTCGTACTCGCAGTTACACCGTGAACAGGCTCGTGCCTCGCACCGAAACGCGAACACGCACGGTTGCCTACACGGAGACCGAAAACCGCACTCGCGAAGAAAAGTACATCGAGTGCAAGACAGTTCCCGAAACTGTCGACCAGACTTACATGGTCAGCGTTCCTTACTGCGAGACTCGCAAGGGAACCCGCTGTGTCATGACTCCAGTGACGAAGAATGTCGATCAGGCCTACACAGTGATGGTTCCTTACAGCGAAACCCGTAAGGGAACCCGCTGCGTTGTGACCCCGGTCACCAAGAACGTCGAACAGACTTACACGGTGAATGTTCCTTACAGCGAGACCCGCAAGGCAACTCGCTGCATCGTGACTCCAGTCACCAAGAACGTCGATCAGACTTACACGGTCAACGTCCCTTACAGCGAAACCCGCAAGGCAACTCGCTGCATCGTGACCCCGGTCACCAAGAATGTCGATCAGACTTACACGGTCAACGTCCCTTACAGCGAAACCCGTAAGGGAACTCGCTGCGTCATGACCCCGGTCACGAAGAATGTCGATCAGACCTACACGGTCAACGTTCCTTACACCGAACAGCGCAATGGAACTCGAACCGTCTGGGAAAACATTCCCGTCGTTCAGACCAGCACTGTCTGTGAAGACCAGGGACGTTGGGAACAGCGTTGTACTCCGGTTGCCAATGGCTGTCAGCCTTGCGGTGCCGTTGCTCAAAGCTGCGGACGACGTCGTCACTATGCTTGCTGTGGTGCCGATGCATGCAATACTTGCAACGCGGCTCCAACCGTTTGCATGCAGAATGTCTGGGTGCCGAACATCGTTCAGCGCCAAGTTCAGACCACCTGCTACACTCGTCAGTGCAAGCAAGTTCCGTTCACCTACACGGTGACGCTGTGCCGACCAGAACAACGTTCGCGAACCGTGCAGGTTTGTGAGATGGTTCAGTCGCAACAGGAGTTCGAGTACCAGGTTGCCCTGTGCCGACAGGAGCAACGTACTCGTACAATCCAAGTTTGTGAGATGGTCCAATCGCAACAGGATTACGAGTACCAGGTTCAACTGTGCCGACAGGAACAGCGAACTCGGTCCGTTCCAGTCTGCGAAATGGTTCAATCGCAACAGGAATACGAATACCAGGTTCAACTGTGCCGACAGGAACAGCGAACCCGGTCCGTTCCAGTTTGCGAGATGGTTCAGTCACAGCAGGAATTTGAGTATCAGGTTCAACTGTGCCGACCAGAACAACGTACTCGCACCATCCAAGTTTGCGAGATGGTTCAGTCACAGCAAGAATTTGATTATCAAGTTCAACTCTGCCGACAGGAACAACGCACTCGTCAAGTGACGACCTGCAAGATCGTTCCAGAAGAGAAGACTCGCACGGTCACCTACTGCGTCGCTGTCCCCAAGACACGCGATGAGCAGTACCAAGTTACCGTTTGCGACACTGTCGCTGAAGAAAAGACCGAAACGTACACCGTGTGCGTTCCTGTCTGCGTCGAAAAGGAAGTTCAAGTTCAGGTCTGCAGAATGGTCGAGAAGAAGATCCAGGTTCCAGCTTGCCAAGCTGCTCCTTGCTGCCGCTAGCTTGATCGTGTGAGATCGCCTTCGGATCTTAAAGTTAAAGAAGCCCCGTCCTTTCACAGGTCGGGGCTTCTTCTTTTTCTAGTTCGACCAGACTCGTGATCTACTTCTGAGGTCAATCTACGGACCACTGTCCGACTTCTAGGCGTGGCGAGTTCCATCTGATCAAATGACGAAGGCTCGGCAAGCCCAACGAGCTCTTTCCCTTCCAGTACTGGTTCGAACAGGGTCTGCCCGATGATCATCGCACTCGCAACTCCTCGCCGCGCTACATCGGTCGATGAAGCCTTAGAGACAATTCACCGTCAGGTGATTGAAGCGACGAGAGAAGGCGCGAAGATTGTCTGCTTTCCAGAAGCATACCTGCCGGGTCTTCGCGGACTCGATTTCGAAGTACCCGCATTTGATGAAGTGCAGCAGGCGCGATCGCTTCAGACCGTGGCTCAGTGGGCTCGCGAATGCAAGATCGCGATCATCCTCAGCATGGAATTGTTGACCGATAGTTGCCGCCAAATTGGAGCCGTGGTCTTCGATGCCAATGGGGTCATGCTCGGCGTGCAAACGAAGAACCAACTCGATCCGACGGAAGAAGCCTGGTATGTCCCCGGAAAGACCAGGCAGATGTTCGAAATCAGTGGCCTGAAATTCGGAATCGCAATCTGTCACGAAGCCTTTCGCTATCCCGAAACAGTCCGGTGGGCCGCAGTGAGAGGAGCTCAAGTGGTGTTCCACCCGCATTGCACGGGCAGCGATCTAAAGGGCATTCGACCGACTCAATGGGGTTCACCATCCGGCCCGTACTATGAAAAGGCAATGATGTGTCGCGGCTTGGAAAACACGATCTATTTCGCCAGCGTCAACTATGCCTTTCGCTACCAGGAATCCGCCACGTCGCTGATCTCGCCATCCGGCCAATGCCTGGCATATCTTCCCTACGGCCAAGAAGGAGTCTTGGTTCACGAGATTGATCTTACGGCTGCCACCGGGTTGCTCGCCTCTCGGTTCGCGCCCGAACGCTACCAAGAAGCAGATTGAACGGAGATTTGGATCGCCACCGGTTCGGCTCACGGTTCTGGGATCGCCAGGCGCGCCGGGAATACAAAAACGAGCGTCCCGACGCGCAGCGTGCGGCCCAACATTTTGAGGGCCGCATCGCTGTCGGGTTGCGGTGATCCAAGCCTTGTCTGAAATTCCCGACTCTCTTTTGATGCCGAATCGAGATCACTGCGATAGGCGATCGCAACTGGTGATGCGGGTTGATGCTGTTTGCGGGCCTCATCGATCGTGATTTTCTTCAAGCCGTTTTCTTCGCACAAGAAGATGCTGGCCTCTGAAGTTTTGAATGCGCGTATCATCGGTTCGTAGAAGGTTGCATCGGTACGTCCGAACTTCAGGGCGCTGTATTCGGTGATCTGCAGATGTCCCTCGTCGTTAATTCCGTCGGCAGCGACGAGTTCCAATCGAACGTCGGCAAGCGGATTGAGATCGAGTTGACGTTTCTGCAACAGAATGGAGACGTTGTCGCTATCAGTCAGCGTCAGGCTCTTGGGCGTCGCCTCGTATTTGTATTCAATCACTTTCGAGGGGCTCGCCCCCGTCCTGGCGGAAGTCACCTTGATGGTCTTGGTCGCTGGATCGATCTTGACCAGCCCCCAAAGTCGGTCTGCCGCGCGAAATCCGCTGAGTTCGATCTTGTCGCCGCGAATCAACATCTCGGCCAGCACAGGCTGGAACACTGTTCCGTTGCTTTCGCCGCCGCCCCAACTCCCAGACCAGACTCCTTCAAATTGTTTCGCAACATTCGCGCGATCGGCGAGCGGACCGTCTTCTGCCGCGCAGACGTTGGCAATCACGAGCACCATGAACATCAGCCGCAGAAGATTTGCATGCATTGAATAGCTCCCTGCTGACGGATGAGTGAGTGGAGAGACATGAGGTCGGTCTGGCCGCCGATGATCAACATGATGGTCCCACTTGCTGAGATTCGGCAATCCCCGTTCTCTCAAAATCGAAAGGGAGCGCTGCGGCATCTGCCCAAGATTGCATTACCGAATCTTTGTGTAAGGTCCCGAAAAGCCACCTGTATATTATCGATAATGAGCCTGTGCAACGGTCGCCACCGACTGAAGGAAAGCACATCTCTTTTCCAAAACATGATTTACGCAAAGCAATTTCAAGCGAATTCAACATGAACCCTGATCGTCAGTGCATGAGTGATGCCATTCGAGACTCGCTGACATCGAGGATTTTCGACGGAACACTGAAGCCTGGTGATCGTCTCGTCGAACTGGAGATTGCGCGGGAGTTCGACACCAGCCAGACGCCAGTTCGTGAAGCTCTACGGGAACTTGAGTCGCTGCGACTTGTCGATTCGGCACCTTATCGCGGCACCTGGGTCCGTGGAATCAGTGACCGTGAAATGGTCGAAGCCTATGCGGTGCGTGGAGTCCTGGAGCAACTGGCGGCTGAGTTGGCGGCACCTCGACTGAAAGGGGATGTCGCAGAAATTCGCGAGTCACTGGCACTGATCCACGAATCGGCCCGCGCCGGGGACATTGAAGGCTACGCCAAACACAACTTGGACTTTCATCGCGGGATCGTGTTGGCTTCTGACAATGAGGTTCTGATTCAATCGTTCGACCGTCTGGCGTTCGAAGCGAGGGTCCGGCTCCATTTGCGTTCTCAACATGAACCTCGATTAATTGAACGTGCGCGCGAACATGATGAACCCGTCGATGCTCTTGAAAGAGGTGATGGGGTCACTGCTGGACGTCTCTTGCGCAAACATACGGAATCGTGCAAGCAGCGATGGCTTGATCGATCACTGACGACCGAACTCGATACGTCGATTCCTGAACGACAACCTGTGAATGCCAGTTATCTGTCCTAATCTACTAGCCTTGCGACCAAAGTCAGACCACGCCTAGCGGCGTCCTACCTAATTTGATCTCGATTCCACGGCCGGGCCAGCCGTCATCGTTCGATCACAGAAATGGTTAGCCATGTGGATCGTTCGTCTCGCCCTGAAAAAGCCCTACACCTTCGTGGTGATGGCGATCTTGATTGCGATCTTGGGCGGCGTCACGGTGATGCGGATGCCGACGGATATCTTTCCCGAGATCCAGATTCCGGTCGTGGCCGTGATCTGGAACTACACCGGGATCTCGCCTGATGAGATGGAAACGCGCGTCGTGGGCAACTACGAACGCGTGCTGGTTTCAACAGTCAGTGGCATTGAACATATCGAAAGCCAATCACTGAACGGAATCAGCGTCGTCAAGATTTTCCTTCAAGAAGGAGCGAATATCGACAGCGCTATTTCGCAGGTGGTCGCAACATCGCAACAAGTTTTGCGTTCCATGCCGCCGGGAATCTTCCCGCCGCTGGTGATGCGCTATAACGCGGCCAACGTCCCGATCGTGCAAGTCTCGTTGGGCAGCGACACACTGAACGAGCAGCAACTGTTCGACAACGCCGCCAACGGCTTGCGACCCGGTATGGCGACTGTGCCGGGGGCTCAGATCCCCTACCCTTATGGGGGAACAGTGCGACAGATCATGATCGATATTGATCCAGAGAAGCTCTACGCCTGGAACCTTTCCGCGGCGGACGTTTCGGCAGCAGTTTCGGTGCAGAATCTGATCGCGCCGTCCGGTACCGCCAAGATTGGCGAGCAGGAATACAACGTTCGCTTGAACAACAGTCCGACCGTCGTCGCTGAGATCGAGAATCTACCGATCAAATCAATCGGCAACCGAACGATTTTCATGCGAGATGTCGCGGTGATCCGCGATGGATTTGCTCCGCAGACCAACATCATTCGGGTGGATGGCAAGCGAGGCGTGCTGCAACCTGTGCTGAAATCCGGTGCGTCAACGCTCGACATTGTGAACGGTGTGAAGAAGCGATTGCCGATCATCATGGCGACGCTGCCGCAAGAACTACGTGCGACATTGTTGTCGGATCAATCGATCTTCGTGAGCGGAGCCATTCATGGCGTGCTGATTGAAGGGGCGATCGCAGCCGCCTTGACCGGACTGATGATTTTGCTGTTCCTGGGATCGTGGCGCAGCACCTTGGTGGTGGTGATTTCGATTCCATTATCGATTCTCGTCTCAATCATCGCACTCGCTTTCCTTGGTCACACGCTGAACGTGATGACTTTGGGCGGCCTGGCACTGGCAGTGGGGATTCTGGTGGACGACGCCACGGTGGAAATCGAGAACATCCACCGCAACCTGCATCTTGGAAAAAGACTGGTTCCGGCGATTCTTGATGGAGCTCAGCAGATTGCCACACCGGCGTTCGTGGCGACGTTGTGTATCTGTATCGTGTTCGTTCCCGTGGTCTTCATTACCGGGGCTGCTCGATCGTTGTTTACACCAATGGCAATGGCCGTGGTGTTCGCGATGTTGACCAGCTACTTCCTGAGCCGAACGTTGGTCCCGACTTTGACTCACTACCTGCTGGCCAGCGAAGTTGAGATGTATGGAGGACAAGCAGAAGCCACTTCCGATCATCATCAGCCGCCGAAGCTTGGACTAATTTGGCGAGTTCATCACGCATTCAATCACTATTTTGACAAGCTTCGCGACGTGTATGGGATCTGCCTGTCGACGACCCTCGATCATCGCCTTCTGGTGACATCGGCGTTCGCCGCGCTGGTCGTCGCTTCGGGAACGTTGCTGCCACTTCTCGGTCGCGACTTTTTCCCAAGCGTCGATTCGGGTCAGATGCGAATGCACGTGCGTGCTCCGGCAGGAACTCGTATTGAAGAGACCGAACGCTGGTTCGGCCGAATCGCCACCGTCGTGCGCGAGATCGTGCCCGAGCACGAACTCAAGACGATTATCGACAATATCGGCATTCCGAACAGCGGTATCAACTTGGCGCTCAGCGACGGTTCGCTGATGTCGTCGGCAGACGGCGAAATGCTGATCACGCTCGAAGAGCATCACGCCCCGACAGCTCAGTACATCGAGAAAGTGCGTACGGAACTCAACAAGCGATTCCCAGACCTGACCTTCTATTTCCAGCCGCCTGATATTGTCACGCAAGTTCTCAACTTCGGACTCGCGGCGCCAATTGATGTGCAGATCGTCGGGCCAAGACGCAACTACGAAGAGAACTATCGAATCGCTAAGCAGCTTCGCGATCGGCTCGCCGAGATTCCTGGCGTTGTCGATTCGCACTTGCAGCAAGTCGTTCGCACACCCGAGTTGAACATCGACGCGGACCGCACCTTGTTAAGTCAACTCGGCATGTCAGAACGAGACATCTCGAACGATCTCCTGGTGTCGCTCAGTTCCAGCGGACAGGCTTCGCCCAGTTATTGGCTGGACCCGAAATCAGGAGTGCAATATCCGCTCGTCGTGCAAACGCCACAGTTCAAGATCAATTCGATTGAAGCGATCAACAGCACGCCGGTCTCGCGCAATACAGACGGAAATCAGTCGCAATTGCTGGGGAACTTGGCCAGCGTCAAGCATAGCTTCGGCCCGACCAACGTGACGCACTACAACATTGCTCAAAGCTTCGACGTGTTGGCCGGCGTGCAAGGAACAGACCTGGGTCGAGTTTCAACCGCAATTGACCAGATCTTGAACGAGGTTCGCCCAACATTACCTCGCGGCACGACGATCTCGGTTCGTGGTCAAATTCAAAGCATGAACACTTCGTTCCAGGGTTTGAGCTACGGGCTGGTGTTCGCCGTCGCGCTGGTCTACTTGTTGATGGTCGTAAATTTCCAATCGTGGCTGGATCCCCTGATCATCCTGATGGCCTTGCCGGGTGCGATGAGCGGCATTTTGTGGATGCTGTTCGTCACACAAACAACGATCAGCGTTCCATCCTTGATGGGCTCGATCATGTGTATCGGCGTGGCAACAGCCAACTCAATTCTGCTCGTGACCTTTGCCAACGATCAGCAACTGGCGGGACTGAATTCGGTAGAAGCGGCCTGGTCGGCCGGTGTGACGCGCTTGCGACCTGTGATCATGACCGCTCTGGCCATGATCCTAGGAATGCTGCCCATGTCGTTGGGGATTGGCGAAGGGGGCGAGCAAAACGCACCTTTGGGTCGAGCGGTTATCGGCGGTCTAACGCTGGCCACGTTTGCCACTTTGTTTTTCGTGCCGGTTGTCTACAGCGTGCTCAGAAGGCATCCCAAGCATATTGCTCTTGAACCGGAACTCGTTGACTAGTCGGGGAAGAAAATGTCTGCAACTCAAGAAATGACTCGTAGCGGGACACGGATTCAAACGTTGCCGCGCCCTGCGAAGCCCGAACACCCACCTGTGTCTGAGCATGAGGCCGAACTCAAGCGACCGACCACCAGGCTCTCCTGGTTCACGATCATGGCCCTTATGTTCGTGGGTGTCGCCGGGTTGGTCGCCTTGTTTCTGTCGGGATGGGTTCCGCGTCACCATCAGACTCAACGACTGGAGGCGGAATCGCACCGCATTCAGTCGGCGTTACCAACGGTTCGCGTGATGACTCCCAAGCAGTCGCCTTCGATCGCCGTGGCAATGTTGCCGGGTGACGTAGAAGCGATGGAAGAAATCACGATTTATCCGAGAACCACCGGCTATATCAAGAGATGGCTGGCTGACATTGGTGATGAGGTTCAGGCGGGGCAGTTGCTGGCAGAGATTGATACTCCTGAAATAAAGGCACAATTGCAGCAAACCGAGGCCGCCTTGGCTGAATCAAAAGCGAGTCTGGAAAGGGCGAAAGCAACGGCGAACCTGGCATTGATCACCACCAATCGGCTGCGAGGCCTGGCGGTAAAAAATACGGTATCGCGTCAGGAACTCGATGATTCCGAGAACAATCTGGCGGTGGCCGATGCGAATGTTCGGCTGTCGGAAGCCACCATTGAAGCCAACAAAGCGAATGTGCAACACATTCAAGAATTGCTGACGTTCTGCGAAATCCGGACTCCATTCTCGGGGACGGTGACGGCACGTAACGTCGACAAGGGAAAGCTGGTGACGGCCGGGAATGCTGCTGGGCAGTCGCTGTTCCAACTGGCGCGGACAAACCCGGTGCGTGTGTTCGTCAATGTTCCTCAAAGCTTTGCCCCGGGCGTGACAAAAGATTTGAAGGCCGAGATTTTCTCGCGGGAAATCCCCGGCACAGTTTTTCATGGAGTGGTGACTCGAACGGCAAAGGCGATCGATCCGCTCACGCGAACGTTATTGACAGAAATCCAGGTTCCCAATAATGACCACGCACTGCTGACAGGTTCATACGTCCAGGTCCGAATGGAAATCGAGCGTCAAAGTCCGCCGCTGCTGATCCCGCCATCGGCGCTGATCTTCAATTCAGGAGGGACTCAGGTGGCCGTAGTCGGAGTGGATGACAAAGTCGAGTTGCGACAGGTTCAAGTCGCCGGGGATATCGGTTCGGACATTGGAATTGCCGCCGGGATCGCGAAAGACGAACGCGTCGTGATCAATCCCGGTGACCGAATGTCAGACGGTCTGCAGGTCGAAATCGAATCAGTGCAGGCTGCCGCCGCGGTGAATCACTCGCCTACGAAAAAGCTCTGATGATTTGACGTGATCACTTGCGGTGATCGAATGCCTCGCCACCCAACGCCATTCATATTGCAGCGGAGGGTGTCCGCCTGGGAGGGCGAGGCTCCTGCCGAGCCGCGCATGTTATTGCGAATCCATCGACATGCGCGGCTTCCAAGGAACTCATGTGGAACAGGGCAGCGGTGTGAGTTGGAATCCGAGTTGAAGAGCTCGTTTTTCGAGTGATCGGCGTATTCGTGTCTGGTACATCTGTTCGTAGGCCTCCTGACCA
>JAQGHU010000107.1 GCA_028291515.1 Schlesneria sp. | reverse complement strand
ACCGACCCCCCACAGCATTGTCTCCAAGCCTGCGGGACCATTCTCGCCGAACAAATCACCACAATTTTCTGCAAAAGCCGCGTATTGGACTTTCCAGAATCGAATAGAGCAAAAAACTCACGGCCTCTCTGTACCGAGAACTAACCCTGGTTCTGTCTCTTGCTCCTTAGCCCTTCGCACTCATCTCCTTCTCCCGCTAGTCAGTATGTCTGCGGCAGCGTGGCAGGTCGGCCTTCAGGATGTTAATATTCCCGATCTTTTGAGAAATCCCATCGCACACGATCGCTGCGAAGACCCTCAGCGCTACTACAACTGACTCCAAGGAACACCTCACGATGGCCGTCTTTCTGGGGATCGATATCGGAACGAGCGGAACGAAGACGCTCGCGATTGAAGAAGATGGCACGGTCCTCGCCTCGGCCACCGCCGAATACCCAATGATGTCTCCTCGTCCAGGCTGGTCCGAACAAGACCCGGAAGACTGGTGGGAAGCGACGATCACGACCATCAAGAAGGTCATGAAAGCCGGCAAGATCAAGCCCGATGATATTGCTGGGATTGGACTTAGCGGCCAGATGCATGGCAGCGTGTTTCTGGACAAGCAGCACAATGTCATCCGCCACGCGTTGCTGTGGAACGATCAACGAACCGGCGCCGAATGCGTCGAAATCGAGAACAAGGTCGGCGGTCGAGCCAAGCTGATCGAACTGGTCGCGAACCCGGCACTGACCGGTTTCACCGCCCCGAAGATCGTCTGGCTGCAGAAGAACGAGCCCAAGAATTACGCCCGGACCACTCAAATCCTCTTGCCAAAGGATTTCATTCGGTTCCGTCTGACGGGTGAATTTGCGACCGATGCCAGCGACGCCTCGGGAACTTTGCTGCTGGATGTCCGTAATCGCCAGTGGTGCAAGCCGCTGCTCGACCGACTGGATATCAAGGCGTCGTTGCTGCCGAAAGTTTACGAATCGGAAGATATCACGGGCAAGCTGTCCGAAATCGCGGCCAAGCAACTGGGCCTGAAGGCGGGAGTGCCAGTCGTTGCCGGTGCCGGTGATCAGGCGGCAGGTGCGGTCGGCAATGGGATCGTCAAACGCGGCATCATCTCGGCCACGATGGGAACCAGCGGCGTTGTGTTCGCTCATAGCGACGACGTGCAAATCGATCCGAGCGGGCGAGTTCACACGTTCTGCCATGCCGTTCGCGGCAAGTGGCATGTGATGGGCGTCGTGCTGTCAGCCGGTGGTAGCTTGCAATGGTACCGCAACCAGTTCGCCGAGACCGAAGTTTCCGCCGCTAAGAAGATCAAAACTGATCCCTACAACATCATCACCGAACAGGCTGCGGAAGCCCCTCCGGGATGCGAAGGCTTGTTCTTCCTGCCATATCTGACGGGCGAACGAACTCCGCATGCCGATCCGAATGCACGTGGGTGCTGGGTGGGCCTCAGCCTGCGACACGGGCGCTCTGCCATGATCCGTTCGATCATGGAAGGGGCCACGTATGCCATGCGCGACTGCCTGGAAGTCATCAACGAAATGCGGATCCCGATCCGCGAGATCCGTTTGTCGGGCGGTGGGGCTCGTAGTGAATTCTGGCGTCAGATGCAGGCTGATGTGTACGGTCGTCGTGTCAGCGTGATTAATGCCGAAGAGGGCCCTGCGTTCGGCGCGGCATTGCTGGCTGCATCTGGAACGGGTCGCTACAAGAGCGTCGTGGAAGCGTGTTCTGCCCTGATCAAGGTTACCGGCAGCACTGATCCACAGGCCGAAGCCAAGCGAATTTATACCAAGTCCTATCCGATGTACGGTAAACTGTACAAATCCCTGAAGACTGATTTCGTCGAGATCGCCAAGATCGTTGCTGAATCCTGATCAGTGGTTGAGATAGGGGTGAAGTCATGTCGGCACTGTATTTGACAGAGGACGATGTGGCGTGGTTGCTTGATATCGACACAGCCATCGAATGTGTCGAGGAAGCGATTCGCCAACTGGGGTCGGAACGAGCCGAGAACCAGCCGCGCCGACGTGTGCGCGGTGGCGAAGGTTCGATGCTGCACGTATTGTCGGCCGGGGCCGAGTACCTGGGCTACACCGGTTACAAGGCGTACTCGACGACCCGCGCGGGGGCTCGATTTCAGTTTGGTTTGTTCGACGCGAAGACAGGTCAGCCTGCGGCGTTGATCGAAGCTAGCTTACTCGGCCAAATGCGAACAGGAGCGGCTTCGGGTGTGGCCACAAAGTATATGGCTCGTCCCGATGCCAAGATCGTCGGCTGCTTTGGCACCGGCCTTCAAGCCCGTTCGCAACTGAAAGCGGTCTGCAGCGTGCGGCGCATTGAGCGCGTCGAAGTCTATGGACGAAGCGATGCCCGCCGACAACGCTTCGCCGACGAAATGGCCGAATTGTGCAATGTTCCCATCACAGCGATGCACTCACCCGACGAAGTCGCCGCCGAAAAAGACATAGTGATCTGCGCGACGACCAGCAATGTGCCGCTGTTCGACGGTCACGTGCTGTCAGAGGGAACTCACCTCAACGTCATCGGCAGTAACTATCTGGCGAAGACAGAAATCGACGTGACCACGGTTCGTCGAGCGGACCATATCGTCTGCGATAACATCGAGGCGTGTAAACTGGAAGCGGGCGATTTCGTACCAGCATTGGAAGCCGGCAGCCTCGACTGGTCGCGAGTCCACGAGTTGTCCGACGTCGTGAACGGACGCGGAACCGGTCGCGCCAACTCCGAAGACATCACTCTCTTCAAGTCTGTCGGCTTGGCATTGGAAGACTTGGCGGTAGCCGTGCGCATCCTGGAAAAGGCACGAATCGAAGGAATCGGCCAGCCGCTGCCGTTCTAGTCGGGGCCGCCAGGTTAACGATCCGGAGCGAGTGCGGTTCAAGGAATCAGATCCCTTCGAGCGCAGTATACGCTCGTTCCATACGGTGTCGCCATGTCAGTCGAAACGGTCACGAATCAGAGCCGCGCAGAAGACAACATTCCCGCTTGGATTCCGCGCGTGCTGAACGCAGCGGCGATTTATAACTTGGCGTGGGGTCTGTTTACCCTGTTCTTTCCGCAGCTGTTGTTTCGGTTGGCGGGAATAGCATCGACGAATTATCCGTCCATCCTGCAAGCATTGGGCATGGTGATCGCGGTGTATGGGATCGGCTTCGCGATGGCGGCCCGCGATCCCGTGAACCAGTGGCCGCTCGTCCTGGTCGGTCTGTTGGGAAAGATCTTCGGCCCCATCGGGTTCGTGTATGCGGTCGCAATCGGAGAATTGCCATGGTGGTGGGGGATCAACATTTTCACCAATGATCTGATCTGGTGGATTCCCTTCATCGCCATCATCTTCTACGCGATTCGTGTCCAAGACGCACGACGAAATTCCACAGGGCTGACGCTAGTGGATGCGCTGAAGCAGGCACGCACTCGGTCCGGCAAGTCGATGTACGAACTGTCTCAGCGGCAGGAACTCCTCGTCGTTTGCGTGCGACATTCCGGATGTACGTATTGTCGCGAAGCCCTGGATGACTTATCTCGACAGAAGGCAGAGATTCAAGCGGCCGGTGTCCGTCCTGTCATCGTCCACATGGGAACCCTTGACCAGGGCCAGCAGATGCTGCGTCAGTACGGGTGCGAAGAATTCGATCAAGTCAGCAATCCGACTCGCCGTGTCTATCAAGCTTTGGAGCTTCGATTGGGGACACTCTCCGAGTTGTTTGGTCCGCGCACTTTTTGGCGGGCACTAGTCGAAGGAACCGTCTTTCGCTTCGGATTCGGACGCATCGTCGGCAGCGCTCTCCAAATGCCGGGCGCGTTCCTGATCCGCGACGGGCGAATCGTCAAAGCCTATCGACATGCATTCTCGGGCGATCGACCCAACTATGTTGAACTTGCTTGTCCACTGAATAGTCCGATCGCACCCCATTGATTGTCACGGCACGAAGGTGGAGCACTTGGGCGTGGATGAACCCAATATCTTCTTGCGATGGGCGATGTACCACTTTGCTGGTGGTGACGCCTATCTGCTGGGATTGACGGCATTCGCTGCAGCTCAAGTCGCATTAAGTCGTACTAGCGGTAAGGGACGACGTTGGCTGATCATCGGTGGTCGCATCAGTTTGATTTGCGCGATTGCCGATCCCTCTCCGATTCCCTGGCTGGTGATCGCGGCGTTTGTCCTCCTGTTGTTGATCGCGATCGTTGGTCGATTCCGGAAACGCCAACCGGCTGAATCAACCGAGGCCCCTTCAGGAGGGAAAGGACACTCCTTTAGGCTGGCTCTCGCAGGCTTGGCCATTGTCGCGGTTCTGTGCGAGATACCGTACCACTTCTCGCCAAGCCTGACATCGACCGTGAAGACACTGGCCGTTGTGGGCGATTCAGTCACGGCGGGTCTGAACGACGGCGAAGACACGTGGCCCAAACAATTAGCGCGAACCTCAAAGGTGCAGGTCTTCGATGCCTCTCAACCTGGCGCGACGCTGAAGTCGGCCGGCCAACAGGTTGAACTTCTGAACTCGCAAGCTGCGGAGGTCCTGATCCTGGAGATTGGCGGCAACGACCTGCTGGAAGGGCTGCCCGTTGCTGACTTCGAACGAAACCTCGATCGGCTACTTGCAGAGACTCAAAAACAACAATGGCAAGTCGTCATGTTCGAACTGCCGCTTCCGCCCTTGGCTGCGCGCTATTGTGAAGTACAGCGACGGGTGGCGACGCGGTATCAGGTTCCGCTCATTCCTCGTCGGCAGTTTTTGCGTGTCCTGACAGGCGACGGTTGCACCGTGGATGGGATCCACCTCTCGGTGCGTGGTCAGACTCGGATGATGCAACTCGTGCGAAATCTGCTGAACGTCGGTGACCCATTGAACGATGGCACGGGCGAATACCGGCACTTTGAGCCGCCGCGGCCTCGCCGCCAGTGACGTTCACCTGCCGTTGGCAAGGGATTGTACGCGACCTGCCCGCCAACCTTAATTTGGGGTGAGTGCGGAGTTTTTGCGGTCAAGCAGCTTGGTTGACTTTGCCGATAGCAACGACTGGCGCGACTGTGTCAACATTACCGCGTCACTGCCGTTCGGTTGATCTCCCCTCGGAATTGGCTCAGCATGGACCATCACAAGCCTCCGTCACGACGACTCGCCTTTCGACCGATGTCGCTCGCGATACATAGTTTGTCACTGGCGACCGCTTCGTCCGTTTTCCTGTGGACGCTGGGAGGTGGCTTAGATTTGCCGCTGCCTCCGCTCGCCTCCGCAGCCACGAAGGCTGAAAAAGGGACGAAGGCCGAGAAGCCGTCGAAGGCTGACAAGTCTGGTAAAGGGGAGGCGGAAGAGGAGGGCCCGGTCGCCATGGGGCCGTCCGCCAGCGGCAACTCGCCCGAAGCCGATATGCGGTCGGTCAAATTGAACTACACCGCGGTCGCGTGGGAGAAGGTAATTAAGGATCTCGCCGCGGCGACCGAATCTGAACTGGTGATGGACCGAGCTCCCAAGGGACGCTACAGCCGTCGGGACACAACCAAATATAACCGCCACGACGCTGTCCGGATTCTGAATAAGGATATCGAGCCACTCGGCTTTCGTTTGATCGAGAAGGGTGACTTCCTGATTCTGCTGGACTTACCGTCGACTCGTCCACGGTATGCACCAGCTATCCTGCCGCTCAAGCAAGAAGTGCAACAGGCCGTCGCCACCGAGCCTGCCGCCCCGTCTCCGTTCGAACGGCGAGTCGATTCGATCACAAAACGCGACGACGCTACCGCGGAAACAACGCCCGAGCCACGGGCAAAACCAACGGTCAAGAGAACGGAACCGCGAGTCAAACCGGTTCAGCAAGTCGCTCACGAAGACACGCTGGAAGGAGACGCACCGGCGCAGCTTGAAGAAGACCAAGGCGCCAACTCGGCTCGAGTCATCTTCCGCCCCAGGCACCGTAACGTCGTCGATCTGTCAAAGCAGGTCCATCGCACTTTCAATAAACGGTCGCAACTGATCTCGTCGGGACGTAACAAACTCCCCGCATTTAAGATCACGACATCGACACCTCATCCTGACGTTGATCCCGCCAAGGTCGCCCTGCGGAACGAATCCTATCTGACGCTTGCCATTGATGAAGGTAACGACGAATTGCTGATCGATGGTGCCCAGCGCGAAGCCGATGCGGTCGTCAAATTGCTGCGGACACTCGATCGTCCGTTCGATGATGCTGAGCCGATTCATATGACGGCCAGTTCCAAGTATGTCTGCCAGATTGCGGGCCAGTTGCCAGTTGAAATTGAGCGATTGCGAGCCGCTCGACAGGCAGCACTGGCCGGGAAGCCACCATTGTGGGTTGCTCAGAATGGTGAGCAGGCACCTGCCGCAGATCCACAAGATCCTCAAGACGCTCAGCCACCGCAACGACGATCGCTGTTGCCAAACATGCCACCAGCACTCGGCGATGTGCTCGGGAATCTGAAGGGTGAAGTCAACATCGAAGCGATTGACGACCTGGGCATCTTGATTCTGCGTGGTAACGAAAAAGATGTCGAACAGGTGATGCGGGTCATTCGCGAACTTGAAAAGCTTAGCGAAGCGACGGCTCCCAAGGTACACCTGTTGTATCTTCGCAATGTCGATGCTGAATCGCTGTCCGAACTGCTAACTACGGTCTATGACCGGTTGACGAAGTTTCCTGGACGGGCGACGCAGCCACGACAAAACGCCGCCATCCTGCCAATTTCCAAGCCGAATTCGCTGTTAATCATCGCTCCCGAAGCCGACTTGCAGTCCATTTTGGATCTGGCCGAGGAACTCGACCGCCCAGTCGATCCACAGACCGAGTTTCAGGTCTTCCGCTTGAAGACCGCGATCGCGGCACAGGTCGAAGAACTGATCACGAGCTTCTACGCGGATCGCATCAACCTGGGTGTTCGGGTCCTGGTCATCGCCGACACCCGAGCCAATGCCGTGATCGTGCGAGCCCAGCCCCGTGATCTTGATGAGATCGCCACGTTGATCCGGAAGATCGACCGTGATGAGACCGCGGCGATTAATCAACTTCGGATCTTTCCCTTAAAAAATGGCCTTGCGACCGAACTGGCTGCGGTGCTGAACGCCGCCATCCAAAGCGTCATCTCTCCCCCCACGTCTGGTGGCGGGGGTGGACAGCAAGGTGGTTTGCAAGGGATCAACCAGGCTCAGATTGATGAGCAGTTCAAGAATGTAAAGTCCGTGCTGCTGTCGATCAAGGCGATTAACGGGGCCGAGAACGTTCGATCGGGAATCCTGGCCGACATTCGCATCACACCAGACGCCCGCGTCAATAGCCTCGTGGTGTCTGCCTCTGAACAGAGCATGTCGTTGATCGAAGAACTGATCAAACAGCTCGATCGCCCCACAACCACGGTCTCTGAAATCAAGGTCTTTACGTTGGCGAATGCCGACGCCGAGTTGATGGTGACCCAGTTGAACGCCCTGTTCAACAACCAGCAGCAAGGACAAGGCGGCAACAACCAACAGCGTCAAAATCTGGGGATCGCTTTGGAAGGGGCTGCCGATTCAAGCAGCAGCCTAGTTCCGCTGAAATTCTCGGTCGATAAACGAACGAACAGCGTGATCGCCGTCGGTGCTCGCGACGCCCTGGGCGTTGTCGAAGCAATCCTGTTGCGATTGGACGAAAGCGACCTGCGAGCTCGTCAGAACGTCGTGATTCGGTTGCAGAATAGCCAAGCCACGGCGATCGCTCAGTCGATTGCTCAGTTCTATCAGTCACAACGCGATATCGCCCAAGCCGATCCGAACCTGCAAAGCTCGGTCGAGCAGATGGAAAAGGAAGTCGTTGTTGTTCCTGACTCAACGAACAACAGCCTGCTGCTGAGTGCCACCCCTCGCTACTTCAAGAACATTGAAAACATGATCTTGAAACTGGATGCGCAACCACGTCAAGTTGTGATCCAGGCGCTGCTGGTTGAAGTCGAACTGCAGAACACCGATGAATTCGGGATCGAGCTTGGTTTCCAGGATCCAACGCTGTTCAAGCGTAGCCCGGTCAGCAACCTGCAAACATTCAGCACGGTGACATCACAAACGCAGACCAGTACGGTGTCTCAGAATAGACTGTTGTCGCTGGACGGAACCCCCGGCTTCAACTTCAACAATCCCAGTCTGCCGCTGGGTAACAACGTTTCCCCCGATGCGAGCAACGCAGCGACTGTCGCCGCACAAGGCCTGACGAACTTCTCCCTCGGTCGAGTGAACTCGGACCTGGGCTTCGGTGGTTTGGTTCTGTCGGCCGGGTCGGATGCCGTCAACGTGCTGATTCGAGCCCTGTCGGCCCACCGCAAGATCACCGTGCTTAGCCGTCCACAGATTCGAGCCCTGGACAATCAGATGGCTGAAATCTTCAGTGGCCAAAACATCCCAATCATTACCGGCTTTACGGCCAACGGAACGACTGGCGTCAACACCCCAACCGTCACTCAGAAGGACGCCGGGGTGCAATTGCAGGTCATGCCCCGAATCACCGCCGACGGCAATGTCGTCATGATGCTGTACGCTCAACGCAGTCAGTACCGCCAGCAAGGGGTCCCGCTGTCGACCGATGCGACCGGACGAACTGTCACCTCGCCAATCCTGGATATCAGCCGCCTGCAGACGACGATCAGCGTGCCAACCGGCAATACAGTTGTCATCGGGGGCTTGATCAATACTCGCGATGAAGCGTTTACAAACAAAGCTCCGTTCCTGTCGGAAATCCCACTTCTCGGAAACTTGTTCCGATACGACTCACGAACCACTCGCCGCGTCGAACTGCTGGTCTTCCTGACGCCGCGAATCATCAGTGGTCCGATCGACGAAGAAATGATTAAGGATGTGGAAATGAGCCGCATCCACTTCATTGAAAGCGAAGCAGAAGAACTGCACGGTCCGCTGCGAGCCTTGCCGTGCCAACCCGAAGACATCTTCAGCGATCCAAAGGCGACTCCGCTGATGGCACCAGGTTCACCGCCAGAAATGCAACGAGTTCCACCGCCGCCAGTTCCAGGTACAGACCTGCCACCAGCCCCGGAACCCAAGATCGATCCTTCGACATCGGTCATTCGTGATCCAGCCGTCAACCCCGTGTCCGCTCGGCTGCAATACACGGAAGAAGACCATCGTGTCGAGCAGGCCAAGGGGGAATCGAAATCAAAGACACTCGGCTTGTTCCAAAAGAAGCCCAAAAAAATCGCCCCTGAGTAATCTCGGTCCGGTCTCCATCGTGTTTGTGTCGTCAGGTCGGTCGCTAAATTGATTCGGAGTCTTTCATGTCGCGTGCGAATCGAACCATCTCGTGTCTGCTGGCCGTCTGGCTACTGACGACCACGGTGGGTTGCGCGACGATCAACTTGTCGAAGATCGACTTTCGGTCGCGCAAAGCATCCGCTCGCAATCCCGCGATCAAGATTGTCTGCTTGTGGGAGCCGGCCGAAGGACGTGATCCCAAAGGAATGCCGTGCCAGGGTTTTGCGGGTCAGATCCTCTTTCTGACCGGCAAATCGTTACCAGTGTCCGTCGAAGGAGACGTCAAGGTCTATTTGTTCGATGATCATGGGACATCCGAAGAGCAGGGCAAGCCGCTGCATGAGTTCAACTTTGACAGTGAAGCCTGGGCACAGCACTACAGTTACGGTTCATTGGGTCCCTGCTACAACGTCTTCATCCCGTATATGAGAAAAGGGGCCAGCGATGCCACCTGTGCTTTACGATTGCGTCTGACCCCCCCCGAGAACCAAGGTCCAGCGCTCTTCTCGGAGATGACGTCCATCGAATTGTTTGGTTACGGGGACGCCAAGAAAGGTCCTGTGAAATCGTCCACCAGCGATTCGCGTGTGGAACAGACTACTCCTGAAGATCTGACCTCGGTCAACAATCGGCGCCGCACGACGACCATCGTCCTCAACGCCAAAGATGGAGTTCCGGGTAACGCGACAGAGAATCCGAAGGTTTCGCCGAAATCAGCAATTCAGCAGGCTAGCTATGAGGTCGACGAAGTTAAACCGCTGACCGAGGCTGATGCTCGGATGGCTCAACTGGAACAAATGGTGCAGCAACTGCAGGCACTCCAACAAACACAACAAGTTCCGGCAGCGAAACCGGCACGGGCAACCCTGCCAGCGCCGCCGCCACGGTTGCTCGAAGAAGTACCAGCCCAGCAACCATCGGAGAATCGAACCCGCATCAAGATGCGTTCGATGGAAAGTGTCGACGACGACGAAGCCGGATCGGCAAAACTGCAGCAGTTGGAAGACGATTCCGACGACGAGCGGACAATAAGCCGCAAGCCTGCGACAACCGAACGCCGTTCGCATCCCCTCGCAGACGATGCGCCAGTCGCACCACGCACAAGCCCGCGAACATCTGCCGTCCGGCGCCAGTCTGATATGACGCTGGATGAAATACCAAAGAAGCGGAAGGTTCAAAGTCATCCCCTGGATGACGACTACGATCAGGTGCAGCCAGTCGTGCATCGGAAAGTGATCCGCGCGGTCGAGTTGGGACCGAAGGCGGAACAGAAGCGAAGAACCGCCGATGAGGCGTTCGAGCCAATCGAAACCAACCGAGCCGAAGCCGCAGCCGACGAGAGCCCACCGGTTCGAGTTCGCCTGCGGGCTGTGAACTAAATGACGGTGGGCAACGATGGCATTCAGATTTCGATTTGGGTGCCATGCTTGCCACGGTGTCACCGTCTTCGCAGTCGCCATGCCGTCGGTCAAGGACACGGCCATATCGAAGTCGCCGCGTTGAAACCGCTGCGATCAGAAATCGCGATCACTATCCTGAATGACAAGTCTCATCGAACGTTCGGAGAATGAACGCCGATCCGAATCGCGCCAGGGTCTTTCGCCAGCTGGAATGCGTCCGCGATCGAAGTCAGTGGAACCCACTGCGTCACCAGTTCCGCGAATGGATAGTCGTGGTGATGCCGTGACAGGAACTCAACCGCCGTCAACAAGTGGCGTGGCGCGTAGTTGTGGATCCCGCGAATCGTCAATTGTCGTCGAACGATCTGCTCAAAGGACAACGGCACTGGAGCAGCGGGGAACACCGACCCCACCAGCACCAGCGTCCCGCCCGTTCGAATCAACGGCCACGCTGCGTCGAACGCCGACGGATGCCCTGACAGTTCCAACACGGCATCGAATCCGTGTTGTAAGCCGGCCTGTCGCGTCATCGCGGCCAAGTCCACACAGTCGCTGACATGTGTCGCACCAAACTTCAGCGCACGCTGACGGCGAGCCGCATCGGGTTCAACACAGACGACAATCGCCGCGCCCTGGCAACGAGCCATCGCGCAAGCTGTCAGTCCCAGCATTCCCGCTCCGAAGATGCAGACGTTTCGATTTTCCAACGGGCCGGCTGCTTCGAGTGCGGCGACGATCGTAGCTGTGGCACAATTCGCGGGGCAGGCCACCGACAACGGCAGATCGGACGGCAGGCGAACGACTGCCGTGCCGTGTACCAACAGGCAATGCTCGGCCAATCCCCCCAGCAATTCCTGGCCGGGCCGCACGATTTCATGACCATACTTTACCGATCGCAAGCACTTTTGTGGCAGGTCTCGCTGGCAATAGAAACAGTCTCCGCAGGACGCCACGATGGCCCACGTGATGCGATCACCAACGGTCAATTCCCGCTGAGCGAAGTCTCGTCTCGACGCAGTCTCTCCGAAGGCGACAATCTCGCCCACGATTTCGTGACCCAGGATCGTCGGGATCGGAACAGATCTGCGGCCGTCAAAACTATGCAGATCGCTGCCGCACAGCGTGCAACCCAGCACTCGGACCAGCATCTCTGCGCCGTGCAACTCGGGAAGCGGAAGATCACGGACTTCGATGGCGCCAGGTGTCCCGTCAAAGATGGCAGCCAGAGAGTGATTCATGCAAGGCCTTCGGCAGGTTCCACAACGTGTGAAGCGATTGGTGCGGAGGTAATCGCGCTGAAGTAGACCCAACTCATCACCAGACATCCAGCCGACAGACCGATTGAGACCCAACACGCGGATGTGAGCAAGCCTACCAGATCGTGAGCCTTCGGTCCAAAGTTGTGCGCGACCATCACCGCAACATAGCCGAGATATCCCACTGAATCGACAACATACATGAGAAAGCCGATGTTGCCTCGCTCGCGCGTCATCGCCAGCATTCGCTCGAACACCGTGGTGTGCATGGCCACGTAGGGCAGATATAGCCCCAATCCGACTGCGACCATAAAACCGAAGTCACCCAGCAAATGATTTCGGCGAGCCAGCAGCGCGGCCAGCAGCAGGCAAAAGCCGCCTGCACACGTTGCCAGCGATATGAAGAACGCGCGGCGGTTGTCTTTGATCAACACAGCAGACCCATTGACGGCCAGAACACCGAACACGACCAAGAGTTCAGACTGAGCGAATACCGCGGGCTCGGCAGGACTTCCCAGACCGCGCCAGATCTCGGGCGCGTAATCGGCCCGAATGCTGCGCACAACTGTGACCAGCAGATACATCAGCGATAGGGGAATCAGACCCAGCGCATATCGACGAACAAACGATCGACGCTGATCGCGATTCATGGGCGTCCGTTCCGCGCGAGCCGCCACGTCCTGCACATTCGGCGGCGGGATCCGCGACAGCATCACCACGCAGACACCCAGTGGGATCAGGAATAGAGCCCCGGCCACGCAGGGCATCCAATCCTCTGTCACGCCCTGCTTCAGCAGCCACGCCCCCACCGATTTGGTGACCCCATCCGCAAGGATGAAGCTGGCGCATAGACCCGCGGTGAGGGCTTCCGTCATCCTGCGCCCTTCGAGCATTCCCAGGATCAATCCAAAGATCATCCCTAAAGGCAGCCCGTTCGCAAACAGGCAGAGGGCATTCCAGGGTCTCGGAATCAAACCAAACAGTACCAATGCCAACTCGGCGCACACCACCAGCACGGCGATGCCCGTCGCACGCCGATGCGGAGGCATCTCGGCAATGATCTTGATGCCGATAAACTTCGACACCATGTAGCCCATCACCTGAGAGGTGACGAGCACCGTCTTGAATCCGATTCCACCGAGCGTCGTGTCGGAATAGCTGGACGCAGTGAATGGCTTGCGAAAGGCGTACATGCAGAAATAACATCCGAACGCCGCGGCAGCGGCCCAAATGAGCCAGAACAGGTCCTGCCGTCGCTGGCGGGTTCCCGAAACAGGGGCCAACGTGAGTCCGCCATCGTTCATGAGTTTCCTTCAACGCCAAGCTTGGTCGGAGCGATTCCAATTTGAAATGCCCCTTCCTCGATCTACAATTCGCGAACTTCGGGACTTCACAGTTCGGTTCTCGATTTTCATCGAGTCTTCATCGTCTCTCGCTACGGCGGCAGTATACTGGTTGTCCGATTCGGTATGATGAAGGATTGATGAGGACTGATTGAAATGCAGGACGAACCGACGCGGTCGCACGCGCCAACAACCGTAGACATTCTTCACCTGTTCAACGAACGAGGTGATTCGGAATACGGTGGAGAAGCCGTGACGCAGCAACAACATGCCTTGCAGGCGGCACTCTTCGCGGAACAGGCGCGGTCCAGTCCGGCACTGATCGTCGCCGCGCTGCTACACGATGTTGGCCACTTGCTGCATCGCCTGCCGGATGACGCCCCCGATCAGGGGGTCGATGACCGCCATGAATCATTGGCAGCACGCTGGCTGCGGAAGCATTTTGAATCTGACGTTATCGAGCCTGTCCGGTTGCACGTGGCGGCGAAGCGATATCTCTGCGCTGTCGAAGCAACATACCTGGAGGAACTGAGCCCACCTTCTCTGCTAAGTTTGCAGTTGCAGGGAGGCCCCATGTCTGAGAACGAGTGTCGAGAATTCGCGGCGCATCCGTTCTGCGAGGCGGCCGTCGCCTTACGCCGCTGGGACGACGCGGCAAAAGTTCCTGACATGCAGACACCTACTCTTGCTCATTTCGCCAACTACATCGATTGCGTTCTTGGAGAAAAGAAGTAGTGCAGAAACTGGATGTCGCAGTGATCGGGGCCGGGATTGTTGGCCTGTCTCATGCCTGGTCTGCTGCGGAACGCGGTCATCGCGTCATGGTCTTCGAACGTTCTCCTCGCGCGAGCGGCGCATCCATTCGAAATTTTGGAATGGTCTGGCCCGTTGGCCAACCGGCCGAGCTATACCCCGTTGCTCTCCGCAGTCGCGACCGATGGTTGACACTCTCTAAGCAAGCGGGCATCTGGACGAACCCCTGCGGCTCGATCCATCTTGCGCATCGCGAAGATGAATGGGCTGTGTTGCAGGAATTCCATTCGCTCGCGCCGTCGTTGGGCTATGAATGTTCATTGCTCGACCCAAACCAAGTGGCCGCCGCAACACCGGCAGCAAATCCCGACCGTTTGCTAGGGGGCCTCTATAGTCCAAGCGAAGTCTGCGTCAATCCACCCGCCGCCATTCGTGCCATGCCGGCTTGGTTGGCCAGGACGTATGGAGCCCAGTTTCAGTTCGACACGATGGTCACCGACATTGATCAGGATCGAAATATCCGTACCCACGATCGATTGTGGTCCCCATTCGATCGGGTGATCGTTTGCGGTGGTGCGGATCTCGCGATGTTGTACCCAGATATTCTGGCAACATCCGGCCTTAAGCTCTGCAAGCTGCAGATGATGAAGACGGAATCACAGGCCCGCGGTTGGCGGATCGGTCCACACCTGGCCAGTGGACTGACGCTGCGCCACTATCACAACTTTGATGTCTGCCCCAGCCTGGTAGCCCTCAAACAACGAGTCGCGGTCGAGACTCCTGAGTTGGATCAATTCGGCATCCACGTGATGGCATCGCAGAACGACGAAGGATGCGTGATCCTGGGCGACTCGCACGAATACGACACAGAGATCGAACCGTTCGACAAGGCGATCATTGACGACCTGATGCTGCGAGAATTGCGCAAAATTATTCAACTCCCTGATTGGACCATCGCCCAGCGGTGGCACGGGATTTACGCGAAACATCCGGAACAGCCTATTTTTGGTGCCGAACCGCTGCCGAACGTCTTCGTCCGGACGGGAACAGGTGGCGCCGGCATGACGATGTCTTTTGGATTGGCCGAACGAGACTGGGAGGCTTGGCAGTGAGCATCTATGGAAAGGCCATCAAGGCCGTGATACTGGATTGGGCCGGCGTCACTGTGGACTATGGAAGCGGTGCTCCAGCCCAGGCGTTTGTCGAAGTCTTCCGCAGGCACGGCGTCGATATCACGACAGCCGAAGCCCGCGGCCCAATGGGCCGAGCGAAACGCGATCACATCATCGAAATCGCCATGCTTCCCCGCATCGCGGATGCGTGGTACAAACAACACGGACGATCGCTGCACGATAGCGATATTCAGGCGATGTATGACGAATTCCTGCCGCTTCAGTTGGAAGTTCTCGCCCGAGAAACCAAAGTCATTCCCGGTGTTCCGGCAGCCATTTCGCAGTTGCGTGACATGGGATTGAAGATCGGTTCGACCACGGGCTACACCCGAGCGTTGATGGAAGTCGTCGTGCCACTGGCGGCGGCAGAGGGATACACGCCCGATGTCGTGATCTGCGCCGACGACGTTCCAGAGGGTCGCCCGGCCCCTTGGATGAATTTTGCGGCAGCACAACAGTTGGATGTCTATCCGTTCGGGTCAATTATCATAGTCGATGACACCAGGGTCGGAATTAAGGCCGGCCTCAACGCCGGGGCCACCACAGTCGCGATCAGCCAAACCGGCAACTCCATGGGGCTGTCGGCAGAAGAAGTGGCCGCGCTCTCACCAAAAGATCTGCGTTCTCGATTGATGACAATTCAAGATGAATTTCGATCGACCGGCGCTCATTTCGTGATCGACTCTGTCGCGAAACTTCCAGATCTCATCCGCGAGATTCAATCGATTGCCATGGTCGACTGAGACGGAGATGAATCGACTCAGCCGGACACTCTGGCGACCCGTCATTCCCGCGCAGGCGGGAATCTAGTCATTCGGCACCGAATCATCCCACGCTGGGATCGGACGAGATTCGTCTTTCTCGCATCGACACCGTCCCTTCACGCTCTGGATTCCCGACTGCGCGGGAATGACGGAGGCGGGCGCAAAATATCTGCCGAGTCGCAATGTCGGATTAGCGCGGTCAGGTTCTAGAAACGATTGCGCCGACTCGTGACTTTGCCGTCCGAAATGTCGTTTTCGGATAGGGACTGGTCGCATCATGGGATGGCGATGACTGCGCGAATGCGTAGAATGTCGGCCCACTCTTCAGGCCCGAGGTAGCTCGGTCGGTTCTCGCTCGCTGCGACCTCGGTTGCCCGTCTTTCATTTCTGGGATCCGCGTTGATGACCAATCTTGATGGCCACGCCAATCGCTTCTGGCGACGGCACGAGTTTGCACTGCTCGCCGCCGTGTTCGTCGTGCTGGTGCTGACGACGGTCTTCGATAAGAACCATAACTATTTCACTCAATGGCGTCTCAGCACGATCGATCTGTCGCGACAGACGGCCCTCTTGTCGCTGTACGCGTTGGGGGCCGCGGTCGTCATCATTGCAGGCGGCATCGATCTTTCGACGGGATCTGTCGTCGCCTTCAGCGGCACAATTTGTGCCACGCTGATGTTGCTGATGGCTCCGGAAGCGGTTGAACAATCGAAACCGATCGGCTCGGGTGTGATCGCGGCCGCGATATTGGGAACGCTGCTGGTCGGCGTGTTGATCGGCAGCCTGCATGCGTGGTTGATCACCGAGGTCGGACTTCCGCCGTTCGTCGCGACTCTGGGGACGCTGGTCGGCTTAAGAAGTCTTAGCCGGGCCATCATCGAATCGGTCACCGCCGCGGTATCTGGCGGTGCCAAGACTCAAATCAACATCGCCGATCGCTCGTTCCGCGAGCTCTCCGGTGCGATCTCGGGAACCGCCTGGAATCTGGTCGCGATCGTACTGGTGGTCGGATTCTTACTGTGGCTGCTGCTGAGCAAGACCGTAACGGGGCGGCATCTGTATGCCTTGGGCGGCAATGAACAAGCGGCGAGACTAAGTGGTATTCAGACCGATCGTTTGAAGTGGCTGGCCTACTGTATCAGCGCGGTGCTCTCTTCGCTGGCGGGGATCCTGTACGTCAGTCAGCTTAGCGTCGCCGACCCGCAGACATCGGGACGCGGTTATGAACTGAATGCCATCGCTGCGGCTGTTGTGGGTGGGTGCAGTCTGCAAGGGGGCGTGGGAACGATTCCCGGCACGCTGCTGGGTTCGCTGTTTTTGCGAGTCGTCATCGATGGCGTGGCGAAGATCATCAAGACCGGTGCCGATGTCTATGAAGGCCTGATCGTCGGCGTGCTGGTCGTGTTCGCAGTGACGTTTACCCGATCTTCGTCAGCCGCATCGGGACCACGTCGATTATTTGCCGGCCCGCTGGGCTGGGTCACGTTGCTGAACTTGACCTTGCTGGCGGGAATGATGATGGCGCTGCTGGGAGCCAAGTTAATCGAAGGTCGCACGCAGATGGATGCCGGCTGGCAGGCGGTCATTGCCGCGGTCGCGACACTGTCGCTGTTGTTGATCATTCGTGCGGGATGGTCCAGAGCAAACAAGCAACTGATCGGTGCCGTTTGGGCGGGACTGCTGGTCGTGACCGTGATCGGTTGTGATGTGGCCTACCCTCGCGTTCAACGGCGAGCGGCCATGTCAGCGATCGTCGCCTTGGGAGGCAGAATCACCGAAGGGGACCAGGGAATCATCGTCGATCTGAATGGAACCCCCTGCAGCGACGCGACGTTCAAGCGAATTGTCCCCAAGCTGAAATACTTCCCAAATATCAGCGAGCTTCTGTTGCGAGATACGGCGATCACTGACGCTGGCGTGGATGTCATTCGCAAAACCTGGGATGGCAATGGCCCCATCACGCGACTGGACGTGACGGGAACGAAGGTTACACCCTCAGGTTTGATACGTGTGAAACGATCGCAAGCAAATCTTCAAACTGTTCCCTAGCTGTTGGTCAAGATGCTCGATCCCGCGAAGCCGCTCTCGCCAAGAGATTGGGGCTTGATCAGAGAAGATAGTTCAACCCTAAGTCTGGATCTCAATCGTGGTCGCTAGTGCTTCCCCGCTGATTCGATTCGAAAACGTGACCAAGCGTTTTCACGCGGTGATCGCGTTGCAGGACGTTTCGTTCGATGTCAGGCCGGGGGAATTTCTAGCACTCTGCGGCGAGAACGGGGCCGGTAAAAGCACGCTGATGAAAATCCTGTCCGGCGTCATCACCGACTACGACGGCCAGATCATCGTCGGCGATCGGCCACTGGCACTGACGGGGACTCGTGATGCGGAAGAACGTGGCATCAGCATCATTCATCAGGAGTTGAACCTGGTGGGTGATCTGTCGGTCGCAGCCAATATCTTTTTGGGTCGCGAACTGCGCACGTCGCTGGGATTCATCGACGATCGTCGCATGGAACGCGAAGCGGCCGAACTATTCGCACCGCTGGAATGCCAGATCGATCCGCGTCAGCCCGTACGAACATTGCGGATCGGCGATCAGCAACTGGTTGAAATTGCTAAAGCGTTGAAGCAGCGCGACCGCAATAAAGACATCTCCGGCGACGGCTCGCAAATCCTGATCATGGACGAACCGACCAGCGCGCTCACGGAATCTGAAGTCGAGCGGCTATTCCGAATCATCGCCCGATTGCGCGAGCAGGGGGTGACAATCATTTACATCTCGCACAAGATGGACGAAGTCTTTCGAAACGCGGATCGAATCACCGTGCTGCGCGATGGCAAAGTCGTTAAGACGCTGGATCGTATCTCGACGACGCCACGCGAAATCACACACCTGATGGTTGGTCGTGACATCGGCGAAAGCGAGTATGGGGCCAACCGTCAGTCGGGAGCATGCGTGTTGAATGTGACCGGCCTGTCGCTGCCGTGGCGAGGTCACGTGCGCGAGTGGCGTTTGAAGGACATCAACCTTTCCGTCCGCAAAGGAGAGGTCGTCGGCATTGCCGGATTGATGGGGGCAGGGCGCACCGAACTACTTGAATGCTTCTATGGTGCCAGTCCCGAAGCCCCCTTGGGCCGCATCGAACTGAATGGTTCGCCCGTCATCTTCTCACACCCCGAGCAAGCGTTGCGAGCGGGTATCGCACTGGTCACAGAAGACCGCAAACGATTCGGCCTCTTCACAACGATGGACGTGCGCGAACATATCACGCTGTCCTCACTGGACGATTGCTCATCAGCGGGATTCATCAGCACCGCGTCAGAAAGTGCCGCCGCCGCCGAATCGATCATCACCTTGCGAGTGAAAACGGCAGGCCAGTCCGCGGCGATCACCAGCCTCAGTGGCGGCAATCAACAAAAGTGCATCATCGCGCGGGCTCTGCGAACGAAGCCCAAGTTGCTGCTGCTGGACGATCCAACTCGCGGCATCGATGTGGGAGCCAAAGCAGAGATTTACCGACTGATCGACGATCTGTGTCGCGAAGGCCTGGCAATCATTATCACGTCCAGCGAATTACCCGAACTGATCGCCGTGTGCGATCGAATCCTGGTCCTGTGCGAAGGTCGGCTGACGGGTGAATTCCGCCGTGGTGAGTTCACAGAGCAGAAGCTGATGGAAGCAGCGACGGCATAACCGCGGACTAAATGGCCGTGCGCGACTGCCTCACCGAAATCGTAAAGGCAGGATGCCATTCGTGGCACAAAAACCAGATCAACCGTCATCGCAGCGGCCTCGCCTCTGACGGCGATGGGTTGTGGTTCCGGAAAAATGTTTGGCAGAATTATGTTGACACCCAATGCATAGCGTCACAATATATATCTCGACTATGCATGTGAGTGAGGGGCCGTGCTCAGGAGAAGGTGGTCTGAAATGGATGCGATTAAACCTGAATTGCTTCGCGGTAGCCTGGAATTGATGGTTCTATCAACGCTGTCCGGCGGGAAAAAATACGGCTACTTGATCCAGTCGACGCTGTGGGAATCCAGCCGAGAAACAATCGAAATGAAAGCGGGCACGCTGTACCCCATCTTGCATAAGCTGGAAAAAGAGGGATGGGTGAAGTGCCACTGGGAAAGCGACACGGGCCGGCGTCGCAAATGGTATGAACTGACTGCAGCCGGCAAAAAGCAATTGAAAAGCCAGGCGGATGAATGGTGGCGATACGTCGAATGTCTGCGACGTGTGCTGGCCCCGCTTGGTGAACTGTCACCGCAAACGGCTTGAGCACGATATCACTGCGGCTCTCGCCGACGAATTCGATCACGTCTCTTCGTCAATCACATCGCATCCACGACGGAGTCAAATCATGCCAGAACAAGAGTTCGAAATTTATCTCACACTCCTAAGTCGATTGCTGCGGCTCAGTCCGTCGCAGAAAGCGGCTATTTCTGATGAACTGCGCGATCACCTGGAGCAGCGCCTGGGCGACTTGCTGCAAACGGGTGTCTCGCGAGAAGAGGCGATCAGGATCGCGATGGAAGAGTTTGGTGACGTCACCGGGCTGGCGCTCGATTTGACGCGAGTGTCGCGGACCCCGATGAAAAAGATCGTGGTTCGATCGACGATCGCGGCATCGGTTGCCGCGGCCGGGATTGTGTTCTGGATTTCATTGTTTGCCCCGGAACACCGCCTCGCGGCCCCTCCTACAGTTCAGGCTCAACAAGACAAACCTGCAGTCCAACCTGTCGACAAGACACCACGCCCAGCACCACCGGTCGATAGAAAGATTTCGGCGCTGCTGGACGATCAGGAACTGTTCCCTGCGTTCCTGACAAAACAGCTAGAGGCTAACTTTGATGACACTCCGTTGTCTGAGGTGTGCGAGTTTCTGCAGGAAACCCACAGTATTCCGATCATGTTTCACCCGTCTGTGCATGACGAAGGGGTCTCACCCAGCGAAGTGATGGTTTCGTTGCATGTCAAATCACTGACATTCGAAGAGCTGTTGAATCATCTCACTCGTCCACGCGGCCTGGTCTGGGAAGCCGCTGACGGCATTGTCCGAGTGACGACGCCAGACGGAACACAATTGATCACGCGTCACTTTCAGTTGCATCCATTGATCAAGCGAGGCCATTCAGTCAACTCGTTACTCGATGTCGTGCGACTGGCTACGAATAACTGGGAAGAAAACAATGGGGTTGCGGCGACGGCACTCGTCGGTGAAACCGTGATTGTGAGGCAGCCCTACCATACACAGCGACTGATCGCACGAATGCTCGCGGCTATCGAGCAACAGCAACCCTTGACGCTGCTGGCAACTTGTTCTGGTCGAGACCAATTAGAGGCCGCGTTGCGTAAGCCAACAACGGTCGAATTCTCCGATGTGCCGCTCAACGAAACGTTGAGTTTTCTCTCGGAGCTCCACGCAATACCGATATTGCTGGACAAACGAGCTCTGGATGACGAAGGGATGTCGCTCGAAACGCCGGTCAAGTTGATCCTGAGAGATCGGCCACTCAGCAAAATTCTTGACCTGCTGCTGGCTGATCTGGGACTGACCTATATTCTGCGTGATGGCGTAATCTGGGTCACGACCAAGGCGAGTGCGGAAGAGCAACTTTCTTGGGTCGTCTATAATATCAGCGACCTCGCTCCCTCCGAAGAACTGCAGAAACAACTGTCGGATGCAATTCTGCGATCAACGAGCAGCAAGTGGATTGAGATCAATCAAGAGGGGGGAATCCTGTTTGCCACCGATGCAGACGGTTGCCTGTTGGTGAAGCAAACAGATCTAGCTCAGACCGAGATCCAAGCCCTATTCGAGCAGTTGCGTCGCCAAGGCATTGGTCAGGTGGTCGGTGGCGATCAGCCAAACCGGCGGTCGAGGCTAGTCACGAAGTATTATCGCATGTCGAGTGAGATCGCCGCGGATCTATGCAAAACGCTTCCGAGCTTGGTCGAGCCCGACAAGTGGGCGTCCGTTGATGGCGAAACAAGGTCGATACATCTTGTCGCTTCGGCACCACAGTTTGATCAGGTTGATGGCGTCGTCTCGGGAGGAACGCTCGAAGTGCAGGTTCTGCATCCTGTAAAAGACAAGAGCAATCGACCGGAAGCCAAGGTCGAAGAAAGTTCGGTCAAAAGCGTTGTCGTCCGGCCACGATCGGTGCTCATTATCCGTCAAACTCAACAAGTTCACCGCGAGATTCAGAATTTGTTGTCCAAGCTGAATATTGCCAGCGAAGCTGCGACACTCGAGCCCGGCGAACGCCCGTTCGGCGGCATGATGGGAGGCGGCGGCATGGGTGGCGGTGGCGGATTCTTCTAGACAATGAACGGACCATCTCCATTGATGAGTTTGTTCGCGAGCGTCATCCTTGGAACGGGGTTTCCCGGCCTAGGATGGCGTTTTTGCGAGCGACTCGCGTAGTAGTTCGTGCCCGTGTCCGATCCACTTTGTCAGCTGTTCCGTGATCAACTTGCGGGTGACGATGAACCCCATCAGTCCGCCCGGCGGTTCAAACTGGATGACATTAGTCAGCAGGGTTTCGTCTTGTGGCGCATCGGTAAATAGCTGCTGATGGATCCACAATTTGAACGGCCCCTTGACCTGCTGAGCCACGATCCGTTCGTTCTCCACAAGGCCGATGATTTCGTGGACGATGTGAAAGTGGTTCCCCATCGCTCGGATATTGAATTCCAGCACGGCCCCCTTCGATAAAGTGTCCGGCAATTTCACATCAAGATTGTTGGTGACATCTTCGGGAAACAGCTTCAGGAAATTGGCCGGTTGCCGGAGAAATCGAAACGAGGTTTCGCGATTTCGCGGCAGCACCACAGACGCTTGAAAATCGGCCATCTCAAACCTTTATCACGACGTATGAACTGCGTTCGCCAGGGGTGCCAGCCAACGGTTTGAACCTGAATACAGCGTTAGGCCAGAAGTGTATCAACTGCCGGTGCTGCTTGCCCGTGCGCAGGGGTTCGGGTATGGTTCTTGGTACTTGCCATCATCTGCCTTGCGCCCTGCCCAGACACAAATCGACTCGGAAATTTAGGATAAAGCACCATGATGATTCGGTTGGTCTGCTTCTGCTTGATTTCGCTAATGTCGGTCAACCTCTTCGCGCAGGCGAGCCAACCTGATCCACTCGATTGGCCTTATTGGCGCGGCCCCGAGATGAACGGGATCTCTCGCGAGAAGGGGCTGCCAGATTCCTGGTCACCCGATGGCGAAAATCTGGTCTGGAAGAAGGCCGAATTGGGGTCACGATCAACCCCCGTCGTGATGAATGGGAATCTCTACACGCTGGTGCGACACAATCCAGGGACGATTCGCGAAGCCGAAAAAGTAATCTGTGTCGACGCGGCGACGGGCGAGACGAAGTGGGAAAACGTTTTCAACGTCTTCCTGTCGGACGTTCCTGATACCCGCGTCGGTTGGTCGAGCGTGGTTGGCGATCCTGCCACCGGCCATGTCTTCGCGCTGGGTGTCTGTGGCTACTTTCAATGCATCGACGGGAAGACCGGCAAGACGATCTGGTCACACTCGATGAGTGAAGAATACGGACTGCTCAGCACATACGGTGGTCGTACCAACTTCCCCATTGTCCATGAGAATCTGGTGATCATCAGTGGCGTCGTGATTGGCTGGGGCGAGATGGCCCGCCCGGCATACCGCATCCTCGGATTCGACAAGCGAAATGGTCAGGCTGTCTGGTTCCAAAGCACCAAGCCGTTTCCAGAAGACACGACCTACAGCGCGCCAGCGATTTCGGTGATTGACGGCCAGGCTCAACTCGTCGTGGGAAGTGGCGATGGAAGCGTATATGGCTTCCAGCCGCGAACAGGCAAGCAGCTCTGGAACTATGACGCTTCGGTGCGAGGGGTCAACACGGCAATCACGTTTGCGGGCAACTTGGTGTTGTGTGGTCACGCTGATGAAAACCTTGATGATACTGCGATGGGTGCTCTGTTCGCTCTCGATGCGACTAAGTCGGGTAACATCACCAAGACTGGCGAAGTTTGGCGAGTGAAAGAGCAATACATCGGCAAGACCGGCCCGTTGGTGTTGGGCGATCGCGTGTATTCGATTGACGACGGCGGGATCTTTTTCATTAACGAACTCAAGACAGGCAAGCTGATCGGCAAGACCAAGATTGGGACGATGGGTCGCGGTAGTCCTGTTTATGGCGACGGCAAGATCTACGTCTGCGACGGGACTGGTCGCTGGTACATCTTCGCACCGGACGAAGCCAAGGGCGTCAAGAAGATCCATCAACTTCGCCTGGAACAGGGCGATGTCGGCGCGTCGCCGATCATTTCACATGGACGCATTTACATCACCTGCGAAACAATGATGTATTGCATCGGCATGAAGGACACGAAGCCGTCGGCCGATCCAATTCCGAAGGTCGCCGCCGAATCTCCCGTCGACAAAGACACGAAGCCAGCCCAGGCGCTGCTGGTTCCCGTGGAATCCTTGCTGAAACCAACTCAAAAGCAGGACTTCTCGGTGCTGCTGTACAATGCCAATGGTCAGTTCCTGAAGACCGCTGCCCCGAGCGATGTGAAGTTCACAATCCAGGGGCCAGGCAAGATCGATGAAAGCGGCAAGTACACTGGCCCCGGTGGAAACGTGCATGCCCCTGTCATGGTGACTGCCGAGTTCGGCGAATTGAAGGGGACCGCTCGAATCCGAGTCATCCCGGAAATCACAGCTGATACACCGTGGACCTTCGACTTTAATAATGGTGTCGTTCCTGTGACGGGTGTCGGACTGCGATATCGCCACATCGCCGTCGATCATGACTACTTCCTGGCGTTACAAAAGGATGATCCGCTCGCGGCGCGGCTTTACATCTATCTGACCACTCAGTTCACAAACGTTCCGGCCCCGAAGGCGACGTTCGATGATTCGACGCCAGCCCAAGCCTTTACCGGAATGCGGCGATATCTCGGCTTGCTCGAGACAGCGACGAATCAGGATCAAGCCAAAGAAAAGATGGATCCGTCGTTGAAGCGACTGCAGGACGACAAGGTCATCGCGAAATGGGAATGGACCGGCAATGACAAGATTCCAACGCAGCTTGTCGTCGACAAGGGCGATCGCAAGATCACCGGCAACGGTGTGATGTGCAAGATCACGACAATTCCCAAGGGGACGAAAAGCCAGGGCTGGCTGGGACATCCGGGGTCCAAAGGCTATGTGATGCAGGCAGATTTTTTTGCCAATCAGGTTGAAGCGGGAGCGGACGCCGACAAGAATTCTAAGCTGCCAGATGTTGGCATCAACAATCAGCGTTATCGCTTGGCGATGTTGGGTGCTCACCAACAGTTGAAGTTGTTCTCCTGGTTCCCGCACGATCAGAAGTCGTTTGATGTCCCATTCAAATGGGAAGCCGGAGAGTGGTATACATTGAAAATGATCGTGACCAACGAAGAACGCGACGGCGAAACCGTGTCGGTCTGCCGCGGCAAAGCTTGGAAGAAGTCAGAGTCAGAACCATCTCAATGGTTGATTGAGTGGGTGGACGCTCCGGCGAATTTGACAGGCAGCCCGGGACTGTTCGGCAATGCCAAGGATTCGGAGATTTTCGTCGACAATGTCTCGGTCGTGCCTCAGTAAGTCGCGTTCCAAGGTGTTCATTAATCGCATTGAATAGTTCCGCTCCACGGATTGGCAGCAAACGCTTAATCGATAAAGGAAATCGGCCAAGTACGGCCGTCGCCCCTTAAAGGAAACCGTCATGAAGTCTTTTGCCTTGGCCGTCGCAATGGCCTCGATCGCTGTCGGCGCTGCTTCTGCCGCAGACAAATTCAATCCCACCGACGCCGTGGTGAATAGCCTCAGCAAGATGAAAGTCGGCAAGTATGACTGGCCGCAATGGGGGGGCTCGTCCTATCGAAACAACACACCTGAGGGAAAAAATATCCCGACGGAGTGGAATCTTGATACCGGCGAAAACGTATTGTGGGCCGTTCCGCTGGGTTCGCAAACGTACGGGAATCCCGTCGTCGCCAATGGCAAGGTCTTTGTCGGAACCAACAACACGCACGGCTACTTGAAGCGATATCCCGGCAAGGTCGACCTGGGCTGCTTGCTGGCCTTCGACGAAAAAACCGGCAAGTTCCTCTGGCAATGCTCGTCGACCAAGCTGCCATCTGGCCGTGTGAATGATTGGCCGCTGATGGGGATCTGCTCGACCGTCTGCTGCGACGATACGCGCGTCTGGTACAACACCAGTCGTGGCGAAGTGTTGTGCCTGGATGTGGAAGGATTCCTCGACGGCGAAAATGACGGGCCATTTAAGGCCGAGCCTAACGAAAACAAAGACGAAGCCGACATCATCTGGCGATACGATCTGATGGGTGCGCTTGGCGTCTTCCAGCACAACATGTGCTCGTGCTCGCTGACTTGCGTCGGTGATTATTGCTTTGTCATCACAGGGAATGGGGTCGATGACGACCACATTAACATTCCCGCACCGAATGCCCCCAGCTTCATTTGTCTGGACAAGAACACGGGTAAGTTGCTGTGGAGCGACAAGTCGCCTGGCCTGAACATTCTGCACGGCCAATGGTCCAGCCCTTGTGCGTTCGAAATCGGTGGACAGGCGCAGGTCGTGATGGGTGGCGGCGACGGCTGGATCTATAGCTTCGATCCTGCTGGCGATGGCAAAGGAGCCGCCAAGCTGCTGTGGAAGTTCGACGGCAATCCCAAGGAATCCGTCTATCTCCTGGGTGGTCGAGCCACTCGCAACCACATCATCGGTACTCCCGTCTTCTACGACGGCCTTGTTTATTCAGGTGTTGGCGAAGATCCCGAGCACGGAGAAGGAATCGGTCACTACTACTGCATCGATCCGACGAAGCGTGGCGATATCAGTCTGGAGTTGGCGATTGGAGCCGACGGCAAAGAGATGCCACCTCGGCGTCTGCAGTGTGTCGACACCAAAAAGGGTGAAAAGGCGATTCCAAATCCCAATGCCGGGGCCGTCTGGCACTTCGATTCGGTTGATCGCAACAAGAATGGCAAGATTGAATTCGAAGAAACCATGCATCGCACGATTGGTAGCGCGGCGATCAAGGACGATTTGCTGTTCATCGCCGACTTCGCGGGTCTCGTACATTGCCTGGATGCCAAGAAGACCGAAAACGGCAAGCCGATCGTCTACTGGTCTCACGACATGTTCGCCGCGGCCTGGGGTTCGGTGCTGATTGTCGATGGCAAGGTCTACATCGGCGACGAAGACGGCGACATCACGATCTTCGAACTGTCCAAGAAAATGAAAATCCTGGCCGAGAACAACATGGTGAATTCAGTTTACAGCACCCCTGTCGTCGCCAACAACACCTTGTTCATCTCGAACAAGAGCACGTTGTTCGCGATCAAAGACGGGGCGAAGCTGAAAGGTGGAGTGAAACAAGGAGCGACGAGCGGCGGTGCTGCTGAATAGTTAGCGATTCGGGCGAGCGTATCACCGCTTGGTGAGAGCCTCGATTCGCTGCCTGACTGCAGCCGATAGCTTTCATGTCGCGATCGCAAATTTGATGAGGAACATGCCGAATTCACCTCGGCATGTTCCTCTCGCTTGCGGGCCATATATGCTGTATTGTGGATGTGTTGCGGCAACCACTCCGGCAGCAGACGAAACAATCCATACAGACGGGAAAGTGACCGCATAATGGGCTTTCGAACTTCACGACGTGAATTCCTTCGCGATCTGGGATTGAGTGCTGGAGCACTGCCATTCATCCTGAATCTGCCGAGCTTGGGCTTTGCGAATCAACAGGTTCGCAAGCAGCGTCTGGTCGTCATGTTCAGCCCGAACGGAATTGTCCCCAAGACGTTCTGGCCTGACGAAGAGGGCGAGAACTTCACGCTGAAGGAGAGCCTCTCTCCATTGCAGGCTTTTCGGGATCGAACGCTGGTCCTGAAAGGTGTCTGCGACAAGGTTCGCGGTGACGGCGACAATCACATGCGGGGGATTGGCTGTCTGTTGACCGGGATCGAACTTTTCCCTGGCAATATCCAGGGTGGTTCCGACACCCCAGCGGGTTGGTCGAGCGGTCATTCGATCGACCAGGAAATCAAGAATCAACTGCAGCGCAATGCCGACACGCGGACTCGGTTCGGATCGCTCGAATTCGGTGTGATGGTCCCCGATCGAGCCGATACGTGGACGCGCATGGTTTACTCGGGACCGAACAAGCCGATTGCGCCCATCGATGATCCCTATCAGATGTTCCACAAGCTCTACGGACGGGCCAAGGACCAGGAGAGTCTGAAGAGCGTCCTCGACGAGTTGCAAGCAGATCTGCGCAGCGTTTCTGGCCGGCTGAGTTCCGACGATCGCAAGCTGCTGGACGAGCACGCGACATTTGTTCGCGAGATGGAGCAGGAACTACAAGCCTCCGGCAACCTGACGCTCACCCATGCCCTGCCGGAACTGGAACCGAATGTCCGTCAGGAAAACGACAACATTCCGAAGATCAGCAAACTGCAGATTGATTTGATGGTCAACAGTTTTGCCGCGGACTTTTCGCGTGTGGCATCGCTGCAGTTCACGAACTCGGTCGGTGGCGCCAAGATGAAATGGCTGGATGTCGAAGAGGGTCATCATGAACTGTCGCACAAGCCCGACAACGACGATGCCTCGCAAGACAAGCTGACCAAAATCAACAAGTGGTTCTGCGAACAACTGGCGTATCTGACCAAACGTCTCGCCGAAACACCCGAACCCGGCGGCACGGGCAGCTTGCTGGACAATACGCTGATCGTCTGGACGAATGAACTTGGTCAGGGCAACTCGCACACGCTGGACAACATTCCGTTCGTGCTGGTTGGAAATGGCCTGGACTTCAAAATGGGCCGCTCGCTGCAGTTCAAGAAGGTGCCGCACAATCGCCTGCTGATGTCATTGGCCCATGGCATGGGTCACCACATCGAGCGATTCGGCAATCCCGACTATTGCCGCGACGGGGTGCTGACCGGTTTGACGTAAATCGTCGAATCGCTGATGAAGCTCCGTGTCAGAGGCCACAATCCGCATTTGCGGTGGCGTGCTCACATTGATGAATCGAGGCTGCTATGATCCCGATAGCATTTCTCAGATTCTCACATCAGTACGCCAGGGGCCGCCATGTCAACTTCTGATACCAAGATCTGTCCGTACTGTGACGAGGAGATCCGGGCCGCCGCCAAGAAATGCCGCCACTGCGGAGAGATGCTGGGCGATGAACCCGTGAGCCGACCGCAGAAGAAAAAGCGAACTCACGGCACCGTTGATCGGATGCTGATTCCTGTCGGTCGACCTGTGTCCGCGATCGCGGCCGGTTATTGCGCGCTGTTCGGAATCATCCCGATGTGCGGACTGCCATTCTCGATCGCGGCCCTGATCTGTGGGATCGTGGCCTTGAAAGCGATCAAGAAGGATCCGGATCTTTCCGGCAGCGGCCGTGCCTGGTTCGGTGTCATTCTCGGTGGGCTGATGACCGCGATTTCATTGATCGCGTTAGTGATGGTCTTGATTATCGGGGCCACTCAACCCAATCGCCGGTTCTAACTATCGTAGGCGATGACGGCTGATTCGGATGTCGGACTAGGCTAGATTATTCGCGAGCCGGTCAGATGCTTGCCTGACCCTTTTTTCCTTCCGTCATTCCCGCGCAGGCGGGAATCCAGTCCTTCGGCACCGAATCATCACCAGCGCTCAGGATCGGGCGAGACTCGTCCATCGTCGCCGCTCCGCCACTCACTGGATTCCCGCCTTCGCGGGAATGACATGCATGGCCGGGAATGACGAACTTGCGCGGGAATGACTTGCCTGTATTCTGGTGAATGCAGCGGTCGAGTTCCGACCTAAACGACCGTTTCCAGTCGCAACGTATCCAGCGGCTGAAATCGTCCCAGCCAGGTCGTATCGGGCACGAGCGCGGCTTGTTTGTATTGAGAGTCGCCAACTTTGGTTCGATAGCTTTCCGTCGCCCTGTATGCCGTCCAAGTGCCTGGTGCCAGTCGCACGACGCGAGGCGAATCGATGTAACCATCGTGTCGCTTACCAGCATACATCACATTTTGTCGGATCAATTCACGGTCGACGATTTGGATAAACCGCTGTCCCGTGGATGCTTCTTCGATGACGTTGCGTTCGACCAGGACCGCGTAGTACGGGACTTCTCCTGCTTCCCGCACGGGGACTGCGGTGAAGCAGTCCAGCGGCAACGACAGTTCTCGGGCGGCGGTCTCGACGGCTTCTGCCATCTGGTACCCGCTGACCTTTTCGCCTTCCATATCCGAATATTGGCCGACCTTGTGCAGGAACTGCAAGACGGGTGCCTGCCCGACATAGCCGCTGCATTGCACGATATCACCGATCTCATAGCGATACAGTCCGCTCGAAGTGGTCATCACCACGGAATACTGTTCGCCAGGTTCCAGTTCATGGCATTCCAGGACGCGGGCATCTGAAGAGGCGTTCTCGGGAAAGGGAATGAATTCGTAGTACGCGCCGTCGACAGCCAGCACTCCTTCCGCGCGATTGTCTTGGAGCGGAATCGTATGGCGTCCTTCGGTTGAAACCAGCCCCAGATCGCGCGTTGGAGTGTCGCCGTAGTATCGGGACAAGTCGCGCGCCTGATACCCGATCGTTCCTCCTAGCCAGCATGAAATCAGCGACAGCGGCCAGTAGTCCTTCGGATAAAGAGTTCCAGTGCGTTCGATGATCTTCTGCAGTATACGAGCTCGCTCCGGTCGTTTGCGACCCATCGTGCGAGCGACGCGTTGATGCAATGCTCGAGGAATATCAGCTCGGCTCCAGAGCGTACCATCGTGAATGTCGCGAATGAGCTGTTCACGGAATTCGTTTCCGACTTCTGCCAGTCGGATCAGATTCGCGGGCGTAATCGCGATGATGAAGCCAACCTGCGAGGCCATCGCCAGTCGCATGGTCAAATAATACTTCGAGAACGAATCTGGAACGTCGGCCACTTCGGAGGGAATGGCATAAAACGATTGATAGACGCGATTCTGAAATCTAGCGGCGATCGCACTGACCATCCCAATGGGCAGGCCACTGGGAGTCGTCCCCAAATTGGCCGGGCCCAGCAGTTGAAGGACGCGTGTTCCGATCATTTCCGGATGTTCGACAATGGCTTTGACGCCCCAGATCTCGAGCGAGCGGCGATATTCGTTCAACCACGTTCGAGTGACAGGATTCAACTTTGGTTGCCCGGTCGTTCCCGTTGTACAGGCGAAAGCCAGGATTTCTTCTTTCGGAGAGAAGAGCGCTTCGGTTCGTCCGCGACTCACTTCGTCGATGTAAGGCGCCATGTATTCATAGTTAGAAATCGGCACGTTTCGACGAAAGTCTTCGACGGTCTGAATGCGATCGAAACTATGCACCTTTCCAAAGTCGGAATCCGCGTTGTTGCGGATCTTTTCGAACAGCGAACGCCGTTGAAACTGATGGCCCTGGGCCAGCATGGCTTCGAAGCGTCGCAGCTTACGCTGATAAAAGGGAATCGCGGCCATCTTCGCGACGGCGGTCATGGCAGAGCGAGAGATCCCTTCGGGTGCGAAAGAGAACAGGCTCATCGGACGGTACCTCTAGTGAAAGTCAATGTTGTCGAGATCGCTGTCAGTTTTGCTGAAGTGATGCGGAACGCGAGATCATTCGGAGGCAAGCTCAATTTGATCCATCGGTTGGAAGCGATCGAGGATCGTCGAGTCTTGAACGAGGGCGGCGTGCTTGTAGTGAGCGTCTCCCGTGCCACGCCGTTCAATTTCGGAATCGACAAAACGTGACCACCCGCCCGTGGGAATTCGCCACAGTGTTGGGGGCCCCAGCACCTTTTCTCGTCGTCGAGCTTTGTACAGAAAATTGCTGGCGCGAAGCCGTTCATCCACATTCGCCAGGAATCCGCGTGCGACCTCGATATCCGGAATGTCGCCGTATTCGACGATGATCTGATAGCGAGGTTGTCGACGATCTGGACGGCAAGGGACGGCTGTCACCGGTCCCAATCGGATCCCGCGTTCGTGAGCCGCATTGGTGGCGGCTTCCAGAAACTGATGCTCGGTGACTTTCTCTCCTTCAAGATCACCACACCGGTCACCTTTCTGCAGAAATTCCAGGATCGGCGTCTCACCAATCAATCCATGACAACGAACCACATCGCCAATGCGAAAGCGGAAGTAGCCGCTGTAGGTGGTCATCACCAAGTGATAGTCGCTTCCGTCCCGTAATTCGTGACCTTCCAAGACGGTGGGATGGTCGCCGTCTTCAGTCACCGGGATGAATTCATAAAATGCGCTGTTGATGGCGAGAACCCCCTGCGGTTTGCCATCTTCAATCGGAATCGTGTGTCGCCCTTCACTGGAGACCAAACCCTGATCTCGCATTGGCGCATCGCCGAAGTACTCGGGCAGATACTTCGCCTGATATCCAGCGGTCCCCCCCAGCCAGCAAGCGATCAAAGGGCGGTCCCAGTAGTGCTTGGGATACAGATGCCCGGATTCTTCCACGGCTTGCTCAAGCGACTTCGCACAGGCAGGATCGGCTCGACGAATACGATGCGAAATCTGCTGACGAATCGGAGCGGGGATGTCGAATTTGGTGGAGAGCGTACCATCGCGAATGTCGCGAATCAGCGATTCTCGATGCTCATCACCCAGTTGGGCCAAGCGGAGCAATGTCCCTGGGTTCATCACGACGATGAGACCGATGTTGGTACTCATGCACAGGCGGAGCATGGTGTAGTAGCGCGAGTCGGGATCGGCGATATTCGTCACGTCGTTGGGGACGCAGTAGAAGGGACGAACAACGGGGTTCTGATTGCGTGCCAACAGGGCGCTGACCATGCTGATAGGAATGCCGGCAGCCGTCTTACCCATATCCCAAGAGCCGATGATGTGCAGGATCTTTCGCCCGACAATCGGGTAGTGATCCAGCAGCATCTTGGCGCCCCACATATTCCAAGCGGCGCGGTAGTATTTCAACCATGTGGGGGTGACAGGATTGAGCTTGGGAATACCAGTACTGCCGGTCGTAATCGTGAACCGTTTTACTGGCTCATTTGCCGGAAATAGATCGGTATGAATCCCGCGCGCCACGCCATCAATGTACGGCGCAAAGTAATCGCAACGCGACACAGGTACCTGCCGACGATAGTCGTCAAGATTCTGAATCGTGGCGAATCCATGATCGCGGCCGAAGCGACTATCTCGACAGCGCTGCAGCCAAGTGAACAGCATGCCATGCTGGATTCGACGACCGTGAGAGAGTGAAGCATGGAAACGGTCAAACTGTTTCGCATAGCCCGGCAGAACGACGCGCTGGGCGATTGTCGTCAGCAGTCGCGAGGTCAATGTTGGGACAGAATTTCTACGAAACGTCGATTCCGACACCCCTCACTCCTCAGTTTTTTTTGACGACTCCTTCGGCCCGATTACTTGCCCGGCCTGCACAACCTGTGCCGCATGCGGTCGACCGCATGGCATTAGGATTTACAGCAAAAACAAGTGAACATTTACTGATAAGAACAAGCGGCCTGCACGAAAATCGTTCGACTTGGTCGACCGCTGATCGGCTTTCAGGATATACCCATTGTCTACCAGAGATTAACGTCGAAGATGGAGGTTTTCGACGCCAGCGGAGGCGAGTGCACAACACTTACGACTATGTCAGCTGGCGCAGTTGCAATCGGCGTTTAGGCTGCCGATTCGCCCTCAGCCCCAGACTCATCACTGTCCGCAAATAGCGCGGGGATCGGATGCACTTTTCGCAGCGTGTCGGCGTTGGGTAGATCGTCGGCATCACGTAAGCCGTACAACTCCAAGAACTGCCGCGTCGTCGCATAGAGGAATGGTCGACCCAGCGAGTTATCTTCACCACAAATGCGGACCAAGCCGCGATCCATCAGTTGCTTCAGCATATCAGCGCATTGAACGCGACGAATCGATTCGATCTCGGCCCGAGTGGCAGGCTGCCGATAGGCCACAATCGCTAAGGTCTCCAGAGCGGTGGGCGATAGCTTTTGCTCTGCCTGTCGGTGGTGAACCTTCCCCAGCCAGAGCGCGAACTGTGGCCGCGTGAGCATTCGGTAACCGCTGGCCACTCGCTCGATCCGAAATGCGGTCCCACTCTTGTCGTAGGCGGCGTTCAATTGATCGACCAGCGTCCGCGCTTCCGAGATATCTGCCAAGGTCGCGAGTTGCATCAGACGACGAACGCTGAGTGCCGCATCCGTCACAAGGAGTGCGGCTTCCACGCGAGCCATCTTTGGCGTGCGGACACAGAGCAGATCAACTCCTGCCATTGGCAAGACATCAGGTCCCGCTTCGCGTCTGGCGAAGAATGCCCAACGATGCCCGTCGACAGGGGCGGACTTCCAGGTGGATGCCTTCGCGAAGGGTTGTTGAGGCTGCATGTCGATGCCATGAAGACAATGCTATTGGAAGGTCGGACAGACCGGATTGATCTAGCGACGCTGTTGCCACTCGGCGATCTGCTCAAGCACCTTTTCGACCGCCTTCAACGGTTCGTCCGCTTCCGCTTCAAAGCGGTACGAAACGCGTGGTGAATCACTCGGCGTGTAGTTGCAGATGAATGCGTATTGCTTCTCTCGATGCCCAGGCTGCAATCGGAAGTTTCGAATTTCGAGTTCATTCAGACGATTGACGGCATCCTGCCAAGAGAAAGTTTCCTCTTGTCGGCCGGGTGTGCGAACTTCGCCGACTTCGGGAAGTCGATCGCGTTGGCGCTGGAACACACGGGGGTCTTGCGGATCTTGCCTCTTAGGCATCACCGTATTCTGGATGTGGGCACCCCCGAATGCTGGCGGCGGTTGCTGGGCATCGAACCGCAAATCCTTCAGTTGTCCTTTGGGTGGATCTGTCGGGTTGTTGCGGGACATGCCCCCATCAAGATCATCGACAGAGCGATGTAGATCACCACGCGGTTCATCTTGCCAGGACGATCGCGCCGGCGGAGTTGCTCCAGGTTGCGATCGTTGACGCGAGTCGAAGGACGTCTCTCGATTGCCGGGGTTTCTGCCGCGGGACAGCGGTACCGAGTCGCCGATGCGGCCCGTTCCCGTTCGTGCATCATTCGGTTCAGAACCGAAATCAGGCGCGTTTCCCAGGTCGCCCAGCATGTCGTCGTCTGGTCGTTCCGATTTGCCAACACGTTTTTCGTGGTGTTCGTCGGGGCCTTCATCCAAAGGTGAGGCCACCACGGGTGCAAATTGAGGGATTCCAAAGATCGCCAGTGCTGGGATTGATAATACGGGAACCATCAGTAGCAACGTGGCAAATGTTCCATGAATGCCTGACCGCATGGGTCGCCCTCGTCCATCGGGATCGTGCTGATTGCTATTTCGATGGATCGGCATTCGCGCACAGAAATGCGCCAGAAACACACGTTCCATCGTGTTCTTGATTCAACCACACACCAATAATGGGGTGCTCGTTTTGAATCTTGCCAACCGTCCTGGTCGACGGGCGGATGTTAGGGGAAGACCCCAAGTCTGGCAATTCGAGTTTGTAATTTTGCCAGCTTCGTTTCGCTTTCGCAGACTTTGGCACGCCGCATCAATGGTCACGGAAGTTCCACGAAAATGTCCGTCCCCTCAATCGTCACTGGAAATGATGGCTGACACAAATGTGCATTCAGGCAATGCCGACCTGTTGTGACATCGAACTGCCATCCATGCCACGGGCAGATGACGACGCTGCCACGAATCTCGCCTTGAGCCAGCGGGCCGCCTGCGTGCGGACAGATTCCGTCCATCGCGTGGAAACCATCTTCCAGGTGAAACAAAGCCACGATGCGGCCACCGGCGACAAATTCACGGCCGCTACCAGGAGAGACATCGTCGATCGAAGCAATGCGATATCGGTTTGACATCAATCCGCCTGAGTCTGCCACTTGCCAACTTCCCGATTCAGAAGCTGCATTTTGCGAAGTTTGTGCGGAAAGAGAAGCGCAGGCGGGATTCTTTAGTCGTTGATCTGGCAAGAGATTGGGACCACGGTGACATGCGACCAATCTCTTGGCGAGATTGACTACAGGACAGGATCAAGCCGCTAGCCGGCCAACCGTTGTGGCTGTGCTTTCTGACGCACTTTCGGTTCACTTTTCCAACGGCGATGGACCCAGAAGTATTGTTCGGGGGCACGGCGGATCGCCTGTTCCAACGCCGCCGTGTATTGCCGAGTAATCTCGCCCACCGGATCGTTGCTGGTGACCAAGCGAGGATCGATCAACGCTTCGCAACCCACTTCAAAGTTGACCCAGCGATTGGCATCGAAATCGTCGGCACGGCGAATGGAGTATCCGACGATGATTAACGCGTCGTACTCCAGTGCCAGCAATGCGATCGACTTAAAGGTCGAGGCGGGTTGCCCGAAAAAATCGACGAACAGTCCGCGAGGCCCCGCATCCTGATCGCAAAGCATCCCCAGGTTGCCCCCTTTTGCCAGTAGGCCGGTCATGTCATCAAAGCCGCCAGATTTCATCATCAATCGATGCCCGGTCGCTTCCCGGAACCGCTGAAACCAGCGGTGCAAATACGGGTTGTCCATTTCTCGAGCCACGATCCCCATCGGGAAGCCCCACATCCCGAACAGTGTGGTCCCGATTTCCCAGTTGCCGAAGTGGCCACCCAGCATAATGACTCGACGACCCGAACAGACCGCTTCATTGGTCCGTGTGAAATCGGCAAAGTGAATGGCCTGACGATAGCTGTGGATGTGCAGCTTTCTTTCCGACTGCACGACTTCTGCGACAGTGCGAAACAGATGAACCCACATCTGATAGACAAGTTGCTCGATCTCGCGTTCGGAGTAGCGATCACCGAATGCCAGGCGCAGGTTCTCTCGCGCGACTTTGTAACGAGTCCACTTGCGAGGCAAGACATAGTGGATCACCCACGACAGTTGCTCGGCCAAGCGTGCTGTGGTGCGCGGTGATAAGCAGTCGACGACACAGATCCCTATCTGAAAGATAAGAAATTCCAGTCGTCGTCTGACTGAAAGCAGCATGATCATCCCTGATCGGTAGACGAATTCATCAGGCATCCTCTGCCTGTCCGCCAGAAGTCTCCACAGAATGGCCATTTGCGTCAACGGAAGATTGGGACGGCCGGGTCCTCTTGACTACAGAATGAACTTGCTCAGGTCCTCGTCTTCGCTGATCGCTTTCAGTTGCCGACGCACGAATTCGCGGTCGATCGTGATGACGGTCCCGCGCGAATCCGGGCCTTCGAAGCTGATATTTTCCAACAATCGTTCCATGATCGTATAGAGCCGTCGGGCACCGATGTTCTGCGTTGACTGATTGACATGCCAGCCGATCTCCGCCAATTCCTGCAGGCCATCCGCGGTGTAAATCAATTCAATCCCATCGACTCGAAGCAGCTGCTGCGATTGGCTGGTGATCGAACTGGAGGGTTCAGTCAGGATTCGCAGAAAATCCGCTTTGGTCAGGTCGCTTAATTCAACTCGAATCGGGAAACGCCCCTGCAATTCGGGCATCAAATCGGCCGGTCGAGCCGAGTGGAACGCGCCGGCGGCGATAAACAGAATGTGATCCGTCTTCAGTGATCCATATCGAGTCTGCACGGTCGCTCCTTCAACGATCGGCAACAAGTCGCGCTGGACTCCCTGGCGGCTGACATCCGCGCCCTGCTTCCCTTCAGACTGGCCGCAGATCTTGTCGATCTCGTCCAGGAAGACGATTCCGCTGGTTTCCGCCAGCTTCAATCCTTCGTCGTGAATGACATCCTTATCCAGCAGTTGCTCGATTTCCTGTTCCTTCAGCAACGTGCGAGCCTCTCGCACCGGGAGCTTCCGATCTTTGTGCTGGCGCGGCATCAGTTTCTCGAACATCTGCTGGAAATCGCCGTCGATTTGTTCCAGACCCATGTTCGACAAGACTTGAACAGGCATCCGACGCTGAGGTACCGACAACTCGACAGACTTGTCATCCAAGCTTCCCGATCTCAACATCGTCCGGAACTTCTCGCGAGTTCTCTCGTGACGAGCCTGCGCCTCGGCCGCAGGGTCGCCAGTGTCCCCTTCTGTTGACGGCGTGTGTGATACGGGTTCATGAGGAACCAGCAAATCCAGCAATCGTTCTTCGACGTTTTTGTCAGCCTGCTGCTCGACTTCGACTCGCTTGCGTTGCTTGACCAGATTGATCGAAGCATCGACCAATTCGCGGATCATGCTTTCCACGTCGCGACCGACATAGCCAACTTCCGTGAAGCGAGTCGCCTCCACTTTCACGAAAGGTGAGCCAATTAGCTGAGCTAACCGCCGCGTGATCTCGGTCTTGCCGACGCCGGTGGGACCAATCATCAGGATGTTTTTCGGCGTGATATCGCGACGCACGTCTTCCGGAAGCTGCTGCCAACGCCATCTGTTTCGCAGCGCCACAGCAACGGCGCGCTTGGCCGCATCTTGTCCAACGATGTGCTTATCCAGTTCCGCGACAATCTGCCGAGGTGACATATCTTGCATGTGACAATCCTGTCTATTTCAGAAAGCAGGCAGCCAACCTGCATCAGTATTTAGTTTCGCGATCGCGCGTCAGATTGCGGTCAGAAATTCCTCGACGACGATGTTGTCATTGGTGTACACGTCGATCTCGGACGCAATTCGCAATGATTCTCGCACGATATCGCCCGCGCTGAGTGACGAGTGCTTGATGAGTGCTCGGGCTGCCGCAATGGCGAAATTTCCGCCCGAGCCGATCCCCAGGATGCCGTCCGCGGGCTGAACCACATCACCCTGTCCAGTGATCAGCAGGCTATGTTCAGGATCAACAACGATCATCATCGCTTCCAGCTTTCGCAGGATACGATCGGTACGCCAGTCTCGCGCCAATTCGGTCGCGGCACGCGGCAAGTTACCAGGAAAATTCTTGGCTTTCGTCTCGAATCGTTCCAGCAGAGCGAATGCATCTGCGGTTGATCCGGCAAATCCGACAACCATTTTCTTGTCAAGAATCCAGCGGACTTTGCGAGTGTCCGCCTTCAAAATGTTTGATCCATACGTCACCTGACCATCGCCACCCAATGCAACACGGCCTTGGTGTCTGACGGCCAGAATCGTGGTGGAATGCGTTTCGACTCGATTGGGGCTTCTCGTTCGATTTGAAGTCATGCGGTGTTTGCTCTGCGAGGAATTCGTTCGACGGCTGGTTTTCAATTACCAACTTCCACCGTCGAATTCTACGCAGCGCAGCAAGCTTCGTCTGAGAAATCGGTGATGCCCTCCGTCCCCGTCATTCCCGCGCAGGCGGGAATCCAGCCTAACAAGGATGGTGTGAGATTCGTCTTTCCGGCGTAGATACGTGCACTTCATCCGCTGGATTCCCGCCTGCGCGGGAATGACGGACGCGGGAACGACGAACTAAACTTTCTTAGATTATCGCGCGGATCAAAGATGGACGGTTTGGAAAACCGTCCCACGAGAAGAGTGATCAATCACGCGATCCGGACTGTTGGGGTCGGGATGATAAATCGCCCGCCCATTTCCCGATATTGGCGTTGCTCACTAAGGATTTCGTCCGCGCCGTCCGTTGCCAGCAACAGACAATAGTCGGGTTGGTCTTCGACCAATTGTACCGGATCGTAAATCTTGAGGTGTGATCCGATGCCGAAAGATTCGAGCAGAGTGTTTCCCTTGGCGGATCCTCCGTAAACGGCGATCCGTTTTCCTTCGGACTTGAGCGTCTGCAACAACTGCCCGAGTTCTTGTCGAAGCAATTGAATCCGATCACTGAATGCCAGGTACTGCGCGGAATCCCGCACCCAAGTCGCTTCTTGATCCATCAAATCGCGAACCGACGACTGAACTGGCCAGGCATCCGACTTCGCCGCAAATACGCGAAGTGTGCCAGGGGATGCCGTCGATCTTTCGACATCCACGATTTCCATTCCGTGCTGACCGAAGAGTTGCCTCAACGATGACAGTGAAAAGAAGCACAGGTGATCGTGGTTGATCGTATCGAAGTTCGCTTCATCCAGCAGGTCCTTCAAATAAGGAACCTCGACGACCGCCATTCCCTCTGGCTTCAGCAACGCAGCGAACCCTGCGACAACGTCGTTCAAGTCGGCCACGTGGCCCAGCACATGATTTGCATGAATCACGTCGGCACAGTGGCCTTCTCGCTTCAACTGCAACGCGAACTCCAGGCCAAAGCGATCTGGAAACGAACCGATGCCGTGCTTGGATTCGGCAATCCAGGCGACATCCTGCGCGGCTTCAATTCCCAGCACGGGAATCTTGGCCTGCTGATACCACTGCAAGAGATATCCGTCGTTGCTGGCGATTTCGATTGCCAGACTATCCGGTCCCAACTCCAGCTTCTCGCAGACGTGTTGCACGACGGATTTGGCTTGCGAGACCACGCCGGCCATAGCTGAGGCAGGCAGCGCGGATTCACGAGTCAGAATATCAGACGGAATTGATTCGGTGATTTGAGCCAATGAACAACTCGGGCACCACGCCAGATCCAACGACCACCTGGCATCGCTTGTTGCGACTGCGGCAGACTGCGCCTCGGCGGATCTCCCCAGTGGCAAGATGGAATTCAAGCCGACTCGGCTACAGATTCGACACGGTGCGGCAACCTGATTGGCATCGTCGGTTGAATTGATTTCGATAATCATCGCGTTCGTTCTCCGATAATCTTCCAACGTGGCCAAGGCTTGCGAGTGAGCGCAACGGGAAGGCGAAAGGCGTTAGACGTGTGAGACACCCAGAAGGGCGGGTGCCAGTGAAGGTGGCTGCGGGTCAGGCATTGGAACGGAACTGTCGACTCGACCTGTGGATAGGCACGACGGTGCCGCACTTCCACCTGCAAGAATGACGACAGGCATCATTCGCTCCGTTCGAATCCATTCGGAATATCCAGTTCGACCTTGAACCGGCAGGTGCCAGGAACGAGCACTGTGCGACGATCAATGCGTCTGCTCAGGCTCACCCATGGAACTCGCGGGGACTATATCGGTGCCCTCGAAATGTGGCAAGATCGGCGGGGGCGGAGCTCCGAAACTCCGATTTTGACGCGGCCGATCAAATAGCGCTCTTCGCACTTAGCGGGCTCGTTGATATGTTTCCGGAATTGGATGCTGGTCTCGATTGATTTGCAGCCCACGGAACAAAGGATTGGGAATGACTGCGACGGCCACGATGTCACGCTGGGGAGCGGCTGAGACTGGAACAGAAAGTCTCGACGGGCCCGAGATTCAAATGGAGACAGTTCCCTGTCCCGGTTGCCAGGGAACCTCGTTTGAGCCGATCCTGAAGGGGGGCGATCACCTCACACGTTTGGGCGGTGAATTCTCGCTGGTCCGGTGTACCCACTGCCAACTCGCCCTCACGAATCCGCGCCCGGTCGCCGATTCGCTGGGTTATTTCTACCCCAGCAATTACACCCCGTACGATCCATCCAACTCCGGAAGCCTCGGTTGGTGGCCGCAGTTGCTGGAACGTGCGGCTCTGCGATCTTATTACGGCTATCCGCAGCAGCCAGTCAACTTGATGACGCAATTGCTCGGTCGATTGGCGCTGACAAAGTTTCGCAGTCGTCGCAAGCGACACGAATGGTTTCCCTATCGAGAATCAGGGAAGCTGCTCGACGTGGGATGCGGTGGCGGCAAGTTCCTCAAACGAATGCGACACTTTGGTTGGAACGTCACCGGAATCGACTTGGCCGCCGACGTCGCACAACGCGTTCAGCAACGAACGGGTATCAAGGTTTATTCAGGGACATTGCCGCACACCGACCTGAAGCCGCAAAGTTTTGATGCGGTCACGATGTGGCATCTGCTGGAGCATGTTCCCGATCCACGCGGTCTGCTGAAATGTGCTGCCGACCTGTTGCGACCGAATGGACTGCTGGTGATTGAGGTGCCTAATATCGCCAGTTGGTCATTTGCCGAGTTCGGATCGAACTGGTTCGGACTGGAATTACCGCGGCATCTGCAACATTTCGATCCGCAGACGCTGCCCGCCATCCTTCCGCATGGTTGTTTCCGGAATGTGGAAGTTCAACAGATGGGTTCGCGTTCCTGGATGAAGCGAAGCGTCGAGCGTGCCGTTGCCGCAGGTCACACGAAATACACTGATTGGCTGCCCCGAGGAAAATCCTTCTGGAGTCAACAAGCTGACCGGACCGAAGCCGCCAATCAAGGTGACGCGATCCGACTGGTGGCGGAGCGAATCTGATGGACGCCGCCACAATGGGTCACCTGGGAATCGTGATCGTCAACTGGAACAGCGGAGACATGCTGCGGCAATGTCTGGCATCAATGGCGGTCTGCGATCGATTTGATCGAGTCGCCCAGGTTGTCGTAGTCGATAACAATTCCCGAGATGACTCCTGTGACGATCTCCCTTCACTGACAGCGCCGGTCAAAGTCATTCGCAATACCGACAACCTGGGATTTGCAGCCGCTTGCAACCAGGGAGCGGCTGTCTGCAGCGCCGAATACGTTCTCTTTCTGAATCCTGATTCCGAGCTATTGCCGAACTCCTTGAGCGTCCCCTTGCAGTACCTCGAGGAACCGCAGAATGCCGACGTGGCGATCTGCGGTGTCCAGTTGCTGGATGAGTCTGGACGCGTGGCCCGATCGTGCTCGCGCTTGCCGACCTGTTTCAACCTGACCGCGATGGCACTGCGACTGCATTCTGTATCACGACGATTGTTTCCACCCAACTTTATGAAAGAGTGGAATCACGCCGAAACACGCGATGTCGAGCAAGTCATCGGAGCCTTCTTTCTGGTTCGCCGTAGCGTCTATGACCAACTTCAGGGTTTCGACGAGCGATTCTTCGTTTACTTCGAGGAAGTCGACTTCTGCGAACGGACGCGGCAGTTGGGACTGCGAACCGTCTATCTGGCGACAGCCCAGGCGATACACGTCGGCGCAGGCTGCTCAAGCCAAGTTCGCGCTCTCAGCTTGTTTTACTCGCTCCGCAGCCGACTGTTGTACGCCAAGAAGCACTTTTCAGGTGCCGCGGCCTTCACTGTCCAGGCCGCAACGCTGGTGGGTGAGCCAGTAATCCGCGTGACAAAGGCCACGCTCGGTTTGAAGTGGCGACAAGTCGGCCCGCTGCTGTTTGCCTTTGGCAAACTGTGGCAAGACCGCTGGACGCGAAAAGGTGTTGCTCGTGCGAATGGTACGGCAGCGACACTGAAACGGGCTGCCTAACGTTCCATCGCTTCAATGTAGACGGCACACTCTGTGTGCCGAAGATTTTCTACGTTTGTTGACGACTTCATGACAAGCGAGCTGAATGCGTTCGGCACACGGAGTGTGCCGTCTACATTGGCAAAGCTGACCAGAGTGTCATGCTCACTGCGGCTACGCCACTGCTTTTTGTTGAGCTTGCAGCGGCACTCGCCAGAACACACCAGATTGATCGATGGTGGTGATCTCGGCTTCAATTCCGTGCTGACGACGGAATTCTTCTACGGCAATGCGGCAGCCGCTCCACGTGCCATAGTCATCGACCACCACGAATCCGCCGGGTACGACCTTGTGGTAGAGCGCATTCAAGGCGTCGATGGTCGAATCGTAAAGATCGCCGTCCAACCGCAGCAGCGACAACTGTTCGATTGGAGCTGTCGGCAGCGTGTCGCAGAACCAGCCCTTCAAGAAGCGGACTCGTTCATCGAGCAGATTGAATCGCTCGAAGTTCGCTTTCACTTGCTCCAGCGAAATCTGCAGAAACTCGCAACCGGCAAGATCGAATTCAGGCTTTGCCAAATCTGCTTGTGCTTTTGGCTTGGGTAGACCGGCAAATGAGTCGGCGAGCCAGATGTTTTTCGTGGTATCACCGAAGCGATTCAGCACGGCCTTCATGAACATGCAGGCCCCGCCGCGCCAGACTCCCGTTTCGATAATATCCCCGGGAACCTTCTCTTGCAGAATTGTTCGCAGGCAGTCTTCGAGGTTATCCAGCCGACGATTGCCGGCCATGCTGTATCCGAACATCGGCCAGTCCAGGCCGTTGGAACGTTTTTCAGCATTGAATCGCTTGACCTTGATGATCTTGTAACCACGTTTGGCCATCAGGCGATAGAAATAACGCTTGACCATGTTCCAGATGCCGTCGCGACCGAATCCGTCGGCGACCATCCAGGCGCTCTCGTCGTACAACGATGCGGTCAGGCACTTCTTCAGCAGTTCCAGGTAAGCATCCTGAGACTGTCCGTCTGAATGAGCCATGCTTTCCAAATTCCCCATGAGCGACAGTCCCGGTGTCATCCAGATCAATTAATATGATTTCGGCCGGGATGGTAACGGCGATGGTAGAAATGGAGCAAGAGGAATTGCCACACCTCGACTTGATGAGGTCATCGTCAGAACTCGGATTGACGCTTTAGAACGATTGTTCTGTAATCCGTCAGACTCGCACGTGGCAGGATGCACTTAATTGAGCGCAAGGCAAAAAAAGAAGGAGCTTTCCCGCCATGAAGACCGGCCAGATTCGTCGCACACGTCGCCAAATCTGGAATTGGATTCGGAATCTGCTGCCACAAAGGAAGCGAAAGGGTGTCGCCAAGTACCTGCCAGCCGCATATTTGGAAGGCCGCGGAATAGAAATTGGTGCGCTGGCGGATCCACTGCGAGTTCCCGCCGGAGCCCACGTCGAATACGTCGACCGGTTCTCGGTCGAAGACCTTCGTCGACAATATCCCACCTTGCAGTCGTTGGCGCTCGTTCCGGTCGACATCGTCGCGGATGGAGAACAGCTGTCTGCCGTCGCGGATGAAACGCGCGACTTCGTCATCTCGCGACACTTCCTGGAACACTGTCAGGATCCAATTGGCACGATGGAACACTTCTTCCGAGTGCTCAAGCCGGGCGGCATCGTCTATTTCTCGGTACCAGACAAACGATTCACCTTTGACCGCGATCGTCCCGTCACACCGCTTAAACATCTGTTTGAGGACCACGAGCAGGGCCCCGAACGATCTCGACACACCCACTTCGAAGAGTATGTGCAATGCATGGAGCGTCCCTCGACGCCGCAACTGTTGCAGAGCCGCGTCCAGGAACTGCTGGATCACGACTACTCGATCCATTACCACGTTTGGTCACAGCACGAAATTCTCGAACTGTTACTGGCGCTGCGAACACGAATCGGCTTTGAAATCGAGTCGTTCTGCAAGAATCGACAGGAAGTGATTTGCGTCTTGCGAAAAGATGCCTCGGTTAAAGTCGAGTCCAAGATAACGCCTGCAACGCGACGTGCGGCTTAATCATTCATTCCGCGAAGGGCCAAATGATGAGCGGACTGAACTTGCTGTTCCTGTCGACGCGAGCGGGGCGACCGAGCTATCGCTATCGGGTCGACCAGATGCTGCCGCACTTTGTGAACGCGGGGCATCACTGTGACGTTCGTTTCTTTCCGAAGAACCTCTTTTCGCGCCTGTTGATGTATCGCGAACTGTCCAAATACAATGTCGTCTTCATTCAGAAACGACTGATCGCACCGATGGAACTGAATCTGGTGCGGCGCTGCGCGCGCAAGCTGGTCTTTGATGTCGACGATGCGATCATGTTTAACGGAGATGGCGAATCGGATTCGCGCCGCCTGCGACGATTTGGCGCGATGATGCACGCGGCGGATCTTGTCGTCTGCGGCAATGGCTATCTCGCAAAACAGGCCGAGCGGTACGGGGGACGGACTCTGATCGTGCCGACGGCGATCGATACCGATCGATTTCCTGCTCGACAGTTCGCTCCGATAGACCCACACAAAAAAGCCGTCATCGGTTGGACGGGCAGTCGCAGCACGACGCGCTATTTGAATTCGATCTTCCCGGCATTGGCCAAATTGCGCGGCAATGTGGAATTGAAAATCATTGCTGATGCGACGGATGACCTTCACTTTGCAAGTCTTGGGAACCTTCCACATCGATTCGTTCCCTGGTCGGCGGAAACCGAAGTTGCCGAGACGGCGGAATTCGATATCGGGTTGATGCCGCTTCCGGACGATAACCTGACCCAGGGAAAATGCGGGTGCAAAGCATTGCAGTACATGTCGCTTGGCACTCCCGCGGTCTGCAGCCCCGTGGGTGTGAATTGCGACATTATCCAGCACGGCAAGAATGGCTTTCTGCCCAAGACCCCGGAAGAATGGCGAACGGTCCTGCAATGTCTAGTCGATGACGCCGCGTTGCGAACCGTCATCGGCCGCTCAGGACGACAGACGGCCGAGGCCCGCTATTCATTGAACTGTATCTCACGCCAACTGGTGAGTGCCGTTGAACGAGCAGCCTGATTGCCTCGGTTCGGCGATCGGCTCCCCTCAGTTCGTCCCAATCTCTGTTCTTGATATTCATCAAGAGTTCCGCGGTGGTTCACAATTGCCAGCTAGCCTTTGCGAGGGTGAGAACAAGTCGAGCAGCTTTTTTTCGGCACGTTCGCACGCTGTTTCATTCTCAATCGTTCGCAAAGGATGCCATCATGACGATCGCCACAGCCAGCAGCTTCTACGTCGAACAGGTTCGCAACGTGACTGTCCTGTGCTTCACGGTCCGCTTCCTCAATGAACAGAACTACGACATCGTTTCCGAAGAACTGCTGGAATTCGTTTCGCTGGTCGTCAGTGAACGTCCGATTCAGGTTGTTGTGGAACTGTCATCCATCAGTGACATCGATGACATGGGGCTCGCGATGTTACAGGCGTTCCAGGACAGCATTGATGACGCCGACGGTACGCTGATCTTGTGCCGAGCTCCCGCCAACGTCCTTGCCAAAATCCGCCAGGCGGTATTGGGATGCCACTGCTGCAGAACTCGTGGCGAGGCTGTCTGGTCGTTCTAGCAGCTTCCAGCCACGAGAGACGTGCCACTGTGTTGGACGCTTCGGACAACGCAGTGCCGACGCCGTTTGATCATGACGATGATCTCGGTGGATTCCAAAGAGAGACACATTCTTGCGGCCTGGAGAAGTGCCGGAACTGTCGTTCGACGCGGCGACAGCAATCACACTGGTTGTCCGAAGCAGCCAACGCAGTGGCACGTCTTTGGAAAAGAGACAGCGCAGTCGGCCTACAACGGCGAGATCAACACGTCCTGCGGCTTCGGTTGCCGTTTCGCTGGTTGTTTCTTCGCGGTGGACCCGGCGGGGAAGCTGTTGAAAGTGTCGTGATAGTTATTCAGCGACATGCCGACCTGCTTCAGTCGATCCTGCTTCATCATTTGCCGAGCCTGTTCGCGCTTGTAAAGCACTGCTGGCGCGACGAGTAACAGCAGGACCAAGGCCAGGATCGCGACGACCACGTATTCAGGCGACGAGATTCGCACCAGACATCCTTACTGAAGACGATTCGACTCTTAACCTAACTGTGGCGTCCCGCGAGCAGAAAACCGCTTAGTCTAACCCATGTTTCAACGCGACACGTAAGTGCTCCACGCACTAGCTGACGTCAGCCTTGGTGATTCGCAGAACCTCTTCGAGTGTTGTCGTTCCGTCGATCACGCGCTGGTAGCCATTCAATCGCAATCCTAACATGCCATTGAGCAATGCGTATTCGCGGATCGCCGCCGAACTGGCGCGGGCCACACACAGCTTGCCGATTTCCGGATCGGTTCGCAGCAATTCGAAGATCGCGCGACGCCCGGCATAGCCGGTCCCGCGACATTCGCGACAACCGGCCGGCTTGTAGAAATGTTCTGGCACCGGCCGCGGAAAGTCGTCAGGGATCTCTTCCACCGCGGGGGTGTAGGCGATTTTGCAGTGCTTGCATAACACTCGCACCAATCGTTGAGCCAGCACTCCTTCGACGGTACTGGCGACCAGATAGGGTTCAACACCCATATCGATCAGACGGGCGAATGCGCTCGGAGCGTCGTTCGTGTGCAAGGTGCTGAATACCAGGTGGCCTGTCAGTGAGGCCTGGATGGCCGCCTCGGCAGTTTCACCATCGCGGATTTCCCCGATCAGGATGACGTCCGGATCGTGACGCAGAATGCTTCGCAGACCCGCCGCGAAGGTCAGTCCCACCTTGCTATGCACCTGGATCTGACTGATCCCTGCATTTTGATATTCGACGGGATCTTCGACTGTGATAATCTTGATTGATGGGTCTTTGATCTCGTTCAGCGCACTGTACAGCGTCGATGTTTTACCGCTACCAGTCGGACCGGTGACTAGCACAATCCCGTGCGGCATCGCGATCAACTCATGAAATGTCTTCGCCATGGCATCGGGCATCCCGACGTTCTTCAGATTGAAGACCATGCGTCCCTTGTCGAGCAGTCGCAGCACCACCCCTTCGCCATAGATCATGGGGATGATCGAAACACGGACATCGATCTCGCGACCCGAGATCTTCAACTTGATGCGGCCGTCCTGCGGAATGCGCTTTTCGGCAATATTCAATTTCGACATGATTTTCAGTCGAGTGACGATCGCCGCATAGAAGTGCATGATCGATTCAGGGACCGGCTGCACTCGCAACAACCCGTCAACGCGATAACGAATGATCAAGCCGTTCTCTTGAGGCTCGATGTGAACGTCGCTCGACTGCTGCTCCAATGCTTCCAGCAACAACTCGTTCACCAGCTTGATCACCGAGGCGTTTTCGGCCTGTTGAGCCAAATCACCGTCATCGGCGGACATGTCACTCAGCAGTTCAACGCCGTCGGCCGATCGTTGAGCCACCAGTTCGTTCAAGGTGTCGCCGCCGACCCCAAGATGCTCTTTGATCAGCTCGACCACATCCAACCGCCGCGCGAGCACCGGGACCAGATGAAAGCCGCTGACAGACTCCAGTTCTTCCAACGCTTCCAGGTTGAATGGATCGCAAGTGGCGACCACCACGCTGCCGTTCTGTCGGCTGATCGGTAGCAGCGAATGACGAAAGACAGCCGTCGTCGGGAACTGCATCAAGAGTTCGCGGTCGATCAATTCGTGCTTCACGTCGACGAATGGCATCCCCAGTTCATCGGCAAACGCTTTCAGAGCTGCGTCTTCGTCGAGCACGCCATTATCGACGAGCACCCGATCCAGTCGCCGTCCCGCCGAAGTCGAAATAGCGATATCGACCTGCTCTTTGGAAACAAGCCCGTGGCGAATGAGAGTCTTGGCGATATCCATATGTCGAAATGTCTTTTCCGGCGTATTTGGAGACAAAACGTCGAGAACAATCATTGTCGGCTGAACGCCCCGCAACAGCAAGGGGCAGTCTGCGCAGGTCAAATTGAATCGGCAAACCTGAACGGATCCTGAATGCAATTAAGGGTTAATGTCCAAGTTAACCTAGGCCACAACTAGGTGGGATTGATCAGTTTTTGGGAGGGCGAAGCTCCTACTGAGCCGCTCAGTCGATGTGCTCCCAACCCTCCTAATCGCCCCTTTGGTTTCGCGGTAGATCCATTTGAAGCGACATTCATCATTACTCCAGACACCAACCGACCGCCAAACCTGTTCAAAAAGAGAGCTGGGAAATATTGATGCGAACGGCACTTCTGGCCTAGAATTGGTGGCCTGCCGTGAGAGATCCCACCGCTTCAATGACTTCCGATTGAAGGCCAAAGCATGTTTCGCCGAACTGCCGGTCTGCTCTTTGTCACCCTCATCTGTTTCACTGCTTTGGTGGCCAGCCACGCAGCGGATCCAGCGACGAAGCCAGGTACGGTCTCAAAATCCAGGTCGGTGGCCAAAGAGAGTGCCAAGCCAGCGAAGTCTGACGGTGACGATAAAGAAGCGGGGCAAAAGTCCGAGAAGGTCGTCAAGACGGCGGCTGAGTGGCGGAAGCAACTGACACCGATGCAGTACAAGGTAGCCAGGCTGAAGGTGACCGAACCCGCGTTCACCGGTCAGTACTGGAACAACAAGAAGACCGGTGTCTATCACTGTATCTGCTGCGATGAACCGCTGTTTGACTCAGAGACAAAGTTCGAATCAGGGACCGGCTGGCCCAGCTACTTTCAACCGGTCGACGAGAACGTCATCAAGACCAAGCAGGATGTCAGCGATGGAACGCGACGAGTGGAGGTGCTCTGCAAGCGGTGCGACGCGCATCTGGGACACGTGTTCGGAGACGGTCCGCAACCGACGGGCCTGCGCTACTGCATCAACTCCGCATCGCTGAAGTTCGAAGAGAAGAAGCCAGAAAAATAGCAGGCAGAGTCCGTATGCCGTCTACTCTCAAGCCGCTTTGGTCAGATTCAATTCCGACGACACGGCTTCGATCTGTCTGGCGTCGATCAGACCGAGGCCTTCCGCGAAACCAACGACAAGGGCGAAATCGCAAAGTCGATTGATGCGGCGAGGCAATCCGCCTGACAGTTCGTACACGGCCTGCATGGCGTCGAGGCTGAAGATCGATTCGACAGCGCCCGCAGCTTTCATTCGATGCTCAATGTAGTCGGCGGTCTCTTTCGCCGACATCGCCGTCAGTACGCACGGAATCGAGATCCGATCATCCAGTTGAGGTAGCCGCTTCGTCATCGCCACCAGATCCGGTTGGCCTGATAGGATCAGCGTGAATTCCACACCAGCAATCTGTTGCAGATTCAGCAGTAGCTGTAAGGACTGCATCACGTGTCGATCCGTAATGGCGTGAGCGTCGTCGATCACGATGACAGCGGGATAGCCTGCTTTCGTCAACATGCGTAGTTGTGCAACCAATTGTCTGAGCACCACATCGATCGAGGTTCCGACGTTGGCGGGATGGTCTTCACCCAGGGTGGTCACAATGAAGCACAAGAGTTCCAGCGGCGACATCAACGGGTAAACAATATTCACCAGATTCGCAGGATGACTGTCGTCTTCGGGCAGTAGAGACTGCAGTAGACGCGTCTTTCCGGCACCGCTAGGGCCCACCAACAATCCGGCGCCCCGCCGGTGATTGACGAGAAAACGCAACTTCAACAAGGCGCTTTGGTGAGTGCTGCTCGCAAAGAATGACTCGTCACTTCGATCATTGCCGAAGGGAGCCGTTCGCAATCCCCAATATTGTTCGTACATCTCGTTCTCGGTAGCGATGCTTATCGATTGAACCGACGGAATGGAGAAGCATTCGTATTCTGGTCGGCACCCGTGGCCCCAGACCCTGAATCTTCAATCGTCCCACTTAGCCAAACCGGCGGCTGCGATTCCGGTCGGACGCCAGTGGCATGTGCTGCCAACTGAACTCCATTTGTGTCGCCCGCGGCTTCTCGATGCACTGCCGGGACGACGTCGGTGATGGTCGCGGCCAAAGGGCGAGGTCGGTCTGGCGACGATTCGACGTCTAAATCATCCAGGACTTCCAGTTCGGAATCGTCAATGGCTTCAACGCGACGATTCATCGCGCTGTGGACGCCGAACCCGACAGCGGTCAAAACAAGGGCCACCCCCATCGCAACGCGAAGGCGCGGCAAGCGAGCCAGCCATCGCGAAGTCTTGCGTGGCTCTGATTGAGAACTGCTCATTCGATCGCTCTCAGGGTAAGTGCGCGACAGGGGCGCAGTGATCGATCTGGCCCGTCCGTATGCTATCGGCGAACAGTTGCAGCGATCTTGAGCGTTTTGCCGATTAGATAGAATGGGAAGAATCTGCGGGCGTGCGTACCGCTAGACGCAACTCGCTTTAACAACCAAAGCAGTAATGGCTTATCGCGGATTCGTCAGAATACAAATAAGAATTCATTGGCGTTCAGCATGGCTCGACAGAACGCTGGCAGGCCGTGTTGCGCAATGAACTCGGACGAGGCGGCTTGCTCTTCGTCTGTCGGATTGCGGAGAAACGCCAACGAGAATGCGCGTTCAATCTGCTTGGCGACCGTTGGCCCTGCTTCGCGTTCCAGACGCGTGGCGAACATGGCCGACTGCTGCACGATGAACTGGCTGTTGAGCAGATTCAGGGCCTGCAGTGCTGTGATGGAACTGGTTCGCTTCGGAGTGATCTGGCCGGCATCGGGGCAATCGAACTGACCGAAAGTGTCATCCAGTTGCATCCGCGGCTTGGATTGATAAACCATCCGCCGCCATTCGGCCGGACCGAATTCTTTTCGCGAGTTATAGACCTTCACGTAGTTCGTGTTGGGCTCGAACAAGTCGAAGCCCGGTCCCCCCATGCGATCGTCCAGGTTGCCGCAGACGGACAGAATCGCATCGCGTAGCGGTTCTGCTTCCAGTCGTCGCGGTGGGAACCGCCAGAGCAGTCTTGATCCGGCATCAGCGGCCATTCCATCCGGGCGGCCAGTGCCGCTCTGACGATACGTGGCGGATGTCACAATCAGTCGATGCAACCGCTTGGGCGAGGCCTCGCGCCCGGGGTCTGTGATTTCACTGGCAAGCCAATCCAATAGTTCAGGGTGTGACGGCTTAGCCCCGTTACGTCCGAAGTCGCTGGGCGTCGTGACCAGACCCTGGCCGAAGTGAAAGTGCCAGAGCCGATTGACGTAGACGCGAGCGGTCAACGGATGCTTGGGATCTGTGATCCAGTCTGCCAATTGTTGGCGGCGTGCTGCCTCGGGAGCATCCAGCGGCAACGTGAGCTCTTGTCCGAATTTTGCCAGACCTGCGGGAGCGATTGGCTCCTTCGGTTGCAGCGGGTCGCCTCGGTGAAAGCGATGCGTCTGTTCGGGTGTCCCGAATTGGCCGGCGTACACTTGTCGCATCTCAGTCAATTGTCGCAGTGTCGTGCTGAGCGATGCTTGTCGCTGCGACAATCCCGAGATCTGCTGTTCTTCTCCGCGCGACGCACCGACTCGCGTCGGCAATGAAGTCACATTGCGATCGATCGCCAGGCGATCATCAGACGTGGCGACGACGACCATCGAATCGGCAGTCAGTCCCGCTTCGACTCGATACTTCGTGGCGATTCGATCGACGAACTGGCCGTTCTCGGGGCGATCCCGACTCCACAAGACGCGATCAATTTCGACCGGTCGCGGAAACTCGACCTGAATCCAGCCGCGCCCCGCCTCGTTCGAAATCCAACTGGCCGCGTTACCGTAGCGACCGTCATTGATGTGCTTCAGTTGGTGAATCTCGTAGCCGGGCAAGCTCGATGATGATGTTGCCGTCGCTTCGAGTGCGACGTTTCGCGGAGCCGCTTCCGTCGTGAAGACTTCCAGTTCGTCAACGCAGGGTTGAGACCCGTTGTTGGTTTGCTCGATCACAAACCGCACGACCTTGGCTGTGATTGGAGTGAACCGTTCGACATTGGTCTTTCGCTGAACTGACGCCCGCAGGCTTGGCAGCCGCTTTGGTTCCGACGAACTTGCTCGTGCGGCCTTCTGTAGACACAACAGGTCGGCAGTTACAAAAGCATCCGTTTCACCACCGCGAAGAATTAGTCGTGTGGCGGGGGTGAACTCATAACTTCCCAACGAGAAGAAGCCACTCCACCGCGGTTGCTGTTCGTCGCCACCGGTCCCATCGGCAAAGCGTCGTTGATCAACGCGAGCGATCTCGCGCTGATCGTCTTTGGTTGCGAGATCGCCATCCAGATCCAGGACATAACGAGCATCCGCCGCATGAGTCATCCAACCGCAACCCCAGGAGATCCAGACGTCGTACAAACCAGTGACGCGCGGATTCCAACTGAAGACATCTCGTCCTGCAACATTCTTCCAGTAGGAATAGTTGCGACCCAGATTCGGGAACCGGCTGGAATCACCAGGGTCGCTGGCCTGCCCGTGAGCCGTACCCGGTCGATGTGGTTCCAGTCCGATACGGGGGACGTATTGCGAGATACTCGGTTGATCGGCCGAGGTGCTATCCGCGGTGTCATCGTCCAGCAGCAGATCGGCTGGCGATTCACGAGTTGATGGTGCCGTGAAGGCCACCGGCTCGAAGGCTCGCAAGGCCGTTTCGACGCGGGCGAGTTCTTCCTTGACCTTCGTTATCTTTTGCTCGCGTTGCTGGAAGTCGAGCGGCTTGATCGGTCGATCACCATGCTGAACACCAGCGAAAATTGCCTTGATTGAGTAGTAATCGACCTGCGAGATCGGATCGAACTTGTGGTTGTGGCAACGGGCACAACCGACGGTCAGGCCCAGGAACGCGCTCCCGGTGGTGCTGACCATGTCGTGCATTTCATCGGCTCGCTGTTGCGCGGTCAGGCCGGGATCGGGACTCTTCACGCGGTCGTACGCTCCCCCGACGATGAACCCCGTCGCTTCGTCGATTCCCATCGCATCACCCGCCAGTTGTTCCGCGATGAAATTCACATACGGTTTGTCTTCATTGAAGGCGCGGATCACATAATCACGGTAGGGCCAGGCATTGGGGCGAGGTTGATTGGTTTCAAACCCGTCGCTTTCGGCGAAACGGACAACGTCGAGCCAGTGACGAGCCCAGCGTTCACCAAAGTGAGACGACGCCAGCAGGCGATCGACCAGGCGTTCATACGCATCGGGATTGGTATCAGCGACAAATTCGTCAACTTCAGCGGGCGTGGGTGGCAGGCCGAGCAAATCGAAACTGAGACGGCGGATCAAAGTCGCGCGGTCCGCTTCGGGGGATGGATCAAGCTGGATCGTCTTCATGAGTTGATCAACGACAAACGCGTCCGCCGGATTCCTGGTCCATGACTTTGACGTTGGCGGAATGGCAGCTCGCACAACAGGTCGAAACGACCAGTGGCCAGCGACATCATCTTCTGCGGACGCATTGTCGGGCCACTTCGCACCCTGATCGATCCACGCACGCAGCAGGCCGATCTGTTCGGCCGTCAAGCGGTCTCCCTCGGGAGGCATCAACATGCCCTCTTCCAGTCCTGCCACGAATCGGACCAGCGGGCTTTCGGCGGACTTACCCGGCACAATCGCGGGGGCGTCGCTTTCGCCACCTTTGAAGGCGGCTGCTTTCACGTCCAACCGCAATCCACCTCGTTGCTTCGCACCGTCATGACAAGCGAAGCACCGCGACTTCAGGATCGGTTGAACGTCTTTCACGAAGTCGACCATCTGACTGGCTGCCGGTGGAAGCGTCTTCGCATCTTCAGCCACGGCCGGCAGTGCGATCAACATGAAAAACAGCGGGGCGAGTGGCGATTTCATCATGGTGGGATGTCTATCTCATGTCGGGCGGTAGGACCTGACCCTAACCAACTCTAGCGGCTCAACAGCACCGAAAGATATTTCTTCAGGTCTTCATCAGAATCTGCGCTGCCGGTAATTCCGGTGAACGGATTCTTATCTTCTGAGTTTAGCAGACTGAGAACGTTCAGATAAGCGGCACGCTCGCTGGCATAGTCACCGCGCGAATGGGCCAGGCCCGCTTCACGCAACAGCTTCTGATAGGGTTTCGTCGGGCCATTCTCGCCGCCGATGAAGGCGCGCGAGATCTCCTCTCGCGATTGAGCCTTGGAACTGGATTGCTCTTCGAACGAAGGAGGGTCGAGGAACATCATCGCGACCGAAACGAGTACGCTGAAGCCGAGGGCACCATACATGATCGCCGGATTCCCCTGCGATGCCTGCTTGCGCTTATCGGCTTTGGGAGCAGTCACTTCCTGCAGAGACAGTTCGGGCAGATGGCCGTCCTCACCCAATCGAACCAGTGTTTCGCCAGGTCGATCAGTGATGAACTTGGCCACCGCGCGGCCCGTGGTCGTTGATTCACCCTTCTTGGTCGCGGTACGCCGTTTGTCGGTCGACTTCTTGGGTGGAGGCAGAGCCGCTTCAGGCAGCTTCGTCTCGGCGGCAGCGATGTCGGCCAAGTTCGATTGAAACGCCAACGTCGTCTTCGAGGTCAACTTGATGGAGGCCCGAGCCGGCAGCCAGACCCATTGGTCGGCTTCCAGAGAATTCCCGTCGACAGTGATCGCGCCGCCGATCGGTGTGAAAATCGCGAAGCGACCGTTGCGATTGGCCAGCGATGCTAGGTGTTCGCTGACCTGAGGATCAGTTAACAGAACCTGACTATCGGGACCACTGCCGATATGGATGAACTCCTCGGTCAGCGCAAACGTCTGCCCCCGGTCAGGGCCGGTAGAGACCGTCAGGCTGGCAGTACTAGTGGTCACAGACATAACAGATTCCGGCCCGCGTTCTAGTCGATCGATTCAAAAATAAGGTTAGTACATCAAGCTACAAGCGGCGAAGAATTTGAAACACAGGGCACGGAGGTCACGGAGAAATACTACTGAGTTTCACTGTCTTCTTTCCGTGTACTTCAGTGTGTTCCGTGGTTCACTTCTCCTTTTCTCAGTGCTCTCTGTGCCTCTGTGTTTCAAATTCTCATTCTTTCGTACGAATTCGTCACTGCATGATATCAGTCGTGATAAAGTTCAACAGGAATGGTCCCAGGATGATCAGCACTGTGGAGGCCATAATTAAAATGCCTGGCAACAGCATCTGTACCGCCGCCTCGCCTGCCACTGTTTCGGCACGCTGACTCCGTTTTAGCCTTAGCACATCGGCCTGAGTTCGAAAGATCTTTGCCAGCGGCGTACCTAATTGTTCGCCTTGAATAATCGAGCCGACGATGCTGGTCATCTCGTCATCATGCAGGCGATCGCGCATCGACTCGAGTGAGGCAATGCGCCCTTTCCCCATGTTTAACTCGCCGAGGACCCGGCCAAATTCAACTCCGACAGGGTGTTCACGGAATTCGTCGACGGCTTGTTTCAGTGCCTGCAGGAAGTTCGATCCCGCCTCCATCAGCAACGTGACAAGGTCCAATAGGAAAGGTAGTCGACGCTTGATCAGGAGCAGTCGATAGCGAGCAGCGTTTCGGAGGCGTCGACGCAGCAGATAAGCGGTCAGCACGGTGAACATCAGGGCCATCACAGCGCCGGCCGGTCCCATCATCTGCACGCAGATGTAGACATACGCCGGCATCAGCATCAGGGCCTGCAATTCGATTCGGGCGAGATATTCGGCCGGTGTCCAGAAGCGAGGCAACCCGGCCGCTTGAATCTCGCGACCGATCTCGGGCAACTGATCGGCGAAGGCACCGCGATTGAATCGAGCGAAGGCTTGAATGACCGGTTGAAGCGTCCGGTACAGCACACTGATACGGCGCAGTTCGTTGATGCGGTTAACGTCGTATCGCCATTCAGAGTCTTGTGTCAGATCTTCCGTCGCCAGTGTTCGCCAGATCGCCCAGGCAAATAGAAAGGCCGCGATGCCAAACACCAGCGAAATAATCGCCGGGGACAACGGATCTTTCAGCAGGACGGATGCCGCGAACAGAGACAAATTCACCACGCAGATTCCTTGGAGAGTGAATCAGGATTGTACGCCAATCCTGACGGTCCCCGAAAGAGACGAGTCAGGAAACCTGTCGCCAGGGGCGCAATCGTTAATTGGGTTGTCAATTGATGGCAGGACAGTGGTGCGGCCATGACTGGGCTTTCTGTTTCCTTACGATTTGGCAGAATTTGTCAGTCCATGGCAGGGTTTTGAGGGGGGTGAAGATTTTCTCACGCGGAGACGCGAAGTCGCGGAGAGAAAAGAGGTCGGGATCGCTGGCATGAGGCTCGAAGCCAAGCCGGCGATTAGGACTTGATTGGCGGTGTGGCGGCGGGTCATGTGGTCACGTTCTCCTTTGCATGTGCTGTCAGTTCCGAACAGTACGGGCTAGCACGGCTGTTGAGCCGCGCGACGTGGGGTTGTTTGTGTTTGTGCCAAGGGTTTAAGCCGGCTTACGCCGCCCCGCTCAGGTAGGAGGTGGGCAGCTTGATCTTCGTCGTTATCAACTGAGGAACAAGAACCTCTGACCTTCCGCTAAGAGAGCGGCCCAGAGGCGTGCCCGTTGGTTACGGTGCACCTACGAATATCATCTTGCAGACGATTGTCCCGTTTGTGGTGTGCTGATCAAGACGGCGTTTGGCAATCTTGGGAGCTTTGTTTGAAATTGTCACTGACAAATTTTGACACCCCAGGACAACTTTTGACAATGGGGGACAAAACAGCCCTGTTTTTGGCAGATTTCCTCAAAAAAGTGCATGTTTACTGACAGTTGATTTAGCGACCGCAGAGGTCGGCCTGAAAAGTGCTGGAGCGCTGGTGAGAAGAGATCCCAAATCGCGAATCTTCAATTGCGAAGACGCCGAGGAGGTGGGGACTTTCCGCAATCGCAGACTTCGCAGGACCACCAATGAACGACTCACCTTGCCGCTCGTCTCACCAAGAGTTCGCCAAGTGATTGGGCAGATCTCGCGACCTGCGGAAGTCCGTACGGCGATACGGACGCTACAGGGTAGACATCGCCTGACGGTCGCGGTCGAATACACGTCCGCACCGCCGATGATCCGATTACCCAATATCACCCGTGGAGATGCTTCATGTCCGATAGTCGCTCGGAAGTCAGCCGTCGATCTTTTCTGACTGCCGGAACCGCCGCCGCCGCGGGTCTAACCTTGGCCGCTGGACAGCAGGCCACTGCCGCCGATGCACCCGCGAATCCGATCATCGAACCACCGGCAGGGAAGCGGATTCTGCTGTCATGCAAGTTGGGGATGATTGCCAAAAAGGTCGATGGAAAAGACCTGACGCTCACCGAGCGATTGAAGTTGGCGGGCCAAGCTGGATTTGACGGCGTCGATTTCGATGAAGCGGGATCGTTCACCGCTGAGCAGGCTCGCGATGCCGTCCGAGAATCGGGCGTGTTTGTCCATAACGCGATCAATCACGCTCACTGGGGCCAGCGATTGACCAGTGCGAAGGAAGAGGAACGGGCGACCGGCCGCAAGAATATCGAACACTGCCTGCGAGTGTCTCATGCCGCGGGCGGCGGTGCCGTGCTGATCGTCATCGGTAGCGGTAACGATGGGTCAGCCGACGAAATCGACGAACGAGCTCGCGTGGAGATCAAGAAGCTGCTTCCGCTGGCCGCGTCGCTTGGTCAGATGATTCTGTTCGAGAATGTCTGGAACAAGATGCACTATGATCATGACCAGCCGCCGGAACAGACGCCCGATCGTTTCATCAAGTTTGTCGACAGCTTCAACAGCCCCTGGGTGGGGATGTACTACGACATCGGCAACCACTGGAAATACGGCCAGCCCCGTGCCTGGCTGAATGCGTTCGGTCACCGAGCGGTCAAGCTGGACGTCAAAGGCTTCAGCCGCAAGGGCAACAAGTTCGTCGATATCACCTCAGAAGAAGATGATCTGCCGTGGGGTGAAGTGCAGAAGGGTCTGGACGATATTGGCTTCACCGGTTGGACCACAGCCGAAGTCGGCGGCGGGGGCCTCGAACGACTGACGCTTGTTCGTCAGCAGATGCAGAAAGCATTCGGGCTGACGTAGCAGAAACGATACGGTATTGGATCGTGGTAGGGGCTTTGCCCGCCAGAACCGAAAACCGTCGTTCTACTGGGCTGGTTTGATTCTGATGAGCAAGTCGAGTTTTTGTCGATGACCGACATCTGTGTGATGATGGTTACTATGCGTTATCGCCGTGTAGGCTGATGCATCATCGGCTGGGTGCTGACGGCGAAATTGGGGCAGTATCAAAGCCCAATCCGTGCAGCATAGATCAAGAAGAGAGTAAACAGCAGTCCAATCCAACTCACAATCGCCACTGCTATCCACCCGCCCCAATCAACGCCGTCGTCACCACCCCAGAGTATTGACTTACCGCAGTACCGACAACGCGGCACGATGCCCCATCGAGGGCTCATATTGTTTTTGCGGCCACAGTTCACGCACGGCACCCAGTCGTTCATCAACCACTCGCCTTTCGTCGCCAGCCGTGGAAGAACGTGCTAATCACAGGTCGGAAACGGCCCGTTGCGGAGGCGGAATTCACTGAGATTGATCATCTCCATCGTTGCTGATTCTCTTCCTTGTCGTTTCGATACAAATTTGTCTCGCCATTAAGTAGCCCCGGACTCTCGTTCAGATGATCCCACGACAAATCTGAAATATTGTACGCAAACCCATCACGCATGTTTCCGATCGCGGCAACGCGAAAGATGATCCCACAGGACACCAGTCCCTGAACAACACCGTCGTCCATTTTTAGATAGTTTGTCCTCGTCAGCTTACCGATATAAAACCGAAGAATCTGCTTCTCTTCCTCGGTAAGGCAATACAGTCTCTTTACTTGCCTTGTGATCTGCTCTGCCTTCCTGTTCCCGTCGCGAATCTTCTCTGAAAATCGTAGTGACCTATCGATTACGAACAGAACCAGAGACACAAGGAACGTAATTCCTATCCATTGATGATGCGATTTCTTGAACGCCAGTACGCCAAGGCCATCGAGAAATGCGTCAGGGAAGTAAAGGAGTATCCCGCTCACTAAGGCAATGGCAGCCATATAGCGAGGTGCGAGCTTCAGTAGTTCAATCAGGTGTTTGAGAATTTCAGCCATCTCTTCTGCTCCGACAGAATTTTCGTCCAATGAAAGCGAAACCATCAAACTGGCATTGGTGATAAAGGGGATTACTTTGACTCACCATACGACAGAACAGATTGACGCCGCATTGCAGGCGTCTCCGTCGCCGTATGGCTGCAATCAATAGGGGTTCGTGCGGCAACGAGAGGACTGAAAAACGCCGAGTCCAAATAAAACTCAGCTTGATCCTGTCTTAGCGGCTGTGTACATTTGAAAATGAAGACGCCACAAGCGCAGACCGTGCCTGCGGCGTCATCAAGCCTCACAAGGGCATGCCATCGGAGGTCTGCGGCAAAGCAAATCCGATGGTCAAGAGCGATCTCGGGTGGAGCGGGTGAGTCGGTCGCCAAACTAGGCTCACTCCGCCCCCTTGGGCGCAGGCTGCCGGATTAGCCCCCAGGTATTATTCTCAATCGCATTGCGACCTCCATGTTCGCGGGTTCAAGGAATAAAAAAAGCCGACTGGCACGCATGCGCCAATCGGCTTATCTGATTTAGTTTCGTTCAGGCTGTTCGGAGTGACTTTCCGCGCATTGGTTGAGACAGCGATTCCAATCGCGACTTCACTTCCTGCACGATATCTGAAATATTGACGAACCAAGTCAGCCCCTTCAGGTCCTTCTGTTGTAGCGCGGTAAAAGCTCCAGCTTCATCAAATGCCGCAACGCTACCTTTTTCATCGCCGACGAAATATGTCTTCGGGGACTCCTCATCCCATTGCTGAACCGCTGTTACTAAGTTCTGAAGCGTGCGAATCGGGAACCCGCTCGCCTTCATGCGAGCAGCTACCTTCAACGCGACAACATCAGCGAACGAATACGCCCTGACTCCGGCGTAGCCTTTACCCTCTGCAACGCTAGGAACGACGATTCCAGTCGTTGCCCAATAGTTCAGACGGTGATACGCAACGCCTGCTGCCTTAGCGGCCTGACCTGCCATGTAAACCGTTGGTTGTCTTTGCATGATCGTATCCATTGATAAGCGAGCGCCACGAATTCAAAAAAATGAATCGCGTAACGTGATCGGTTATCAACGGTCATGAAAGACGGAGCCATCGGTGCGGATGGTCGGTCAAAGTGCCCGCTGTCACCAAGTCACATTACAGCGAGTGCAATGTGACTTGTCAACTAGCTGAATTCAGAGGCGACATATTTCTGCTGGGCAAGATTCCGTTCTGACGGGCAAAGCACGTCGTAGCCGAAGAACGAGAAGCTGATCGCGGATGGCACCAGAAGCCAGCGCGATTTGCCGTGGTTCAGCCATGATGTCGATTGTTCTCGCCCGCAAAACACTGCAGAATTATCGGTGTTCCATCAGTGTTTCATCCGTGGCTCAATTCTGCTTTGAGGTTGCTTCGATGATGCGTTTGGCTTTGATCTGTAGTGTCGCCCTCTGCGGCTCGGCGTTGTCAGCGGCCGAGTTTCCGGTCGACAAGTCGCTCAGTAGCGATGGATTCGAAACGATCTTCGATGGCAAGTCATTACGAGGCTGGCACGTCAGCACTCAGACCGGCCACAGCGGTGCCAGCATGCATACCAGCGGCGGCAAGTGGGTCCTGGAAGACGGTGCGATCACCGGCAGCCAGGATATCCCCGGAAACGGCGGAATCATTCTCACCGATCGCCAGTTCGGGGACTTCGAAGTCATCGTCGAGATGAAAAACGACTACGGTCCCGATAGCGGCCTGTTCCTGCGCAGCAACGACAAAGGCCAGGCGTATCAATACATGGTCGACTACCACAATGGCGGCAATCTGGCCGGGGTCTATGGTGAAGGACTATCGGGCGGGATTCATCTGCGTAATTTCGACTTCCTGGACGACGTCAAGAAGATCCAGACCAAGGACTCTCCGTTCCCCTGCCCGATCAAGCCAGCCGATTGGCCCGAATTCTGGAAGCATGGCGAATGGAATGAATTGCGAGCTCGCATCGAAAGCAATCCACCGAAGGTCACGACGTGGATCAATCGCGTTCGCTTCATGGAGTTCGCCGACACCGAGAAGCGTCACCCCGATACTGGTAGCATTGCCCTGCAAGTGCATGGCGGTGGAGACTACACGAAGCAGTTCGTTCGCTACCGCAATGTCCGAGTCAAATCGTTAAAGTAGTCTGTGTCCTGCACAGACGCCTGTCGGAGTGTCAGAGCCATGACCCGATTCCAGTTTTCTGTTCTGGTCCTCGCAATTCTGTGGGTCGGATTCGGGGCCAGCTTGTTGGGGGCAGTGCCAATGCTGCCCCCGCGCATGGCTACTCACTTCGACGGAGCGGGCAATCCGAACGGCTGGATGAGTCGATCCGCGCATCTGATCTTCATGGGAGCATTCGGAGTCGGGTTTCCACTCTTCATCATCGGCATGTTGCGGATGGCGCGCTATCTGCCACTCTCCGCCATTAATCTCCCCCATCGAGACTACTGGCTGGCGGCGGAGAGGCGAGATGAATCGACCGAATATCTGTTCCATCATTCCATCTGGCTGGCCTGCCTGGGAATCGCCTTTATTACGGGGCTGCACTGGGCGGTCGTCTTCGGCAATCAACGTCAACCAGCCAGTTTGCCGCTGTCGTGGGTATTGTTAGTGGCGGGACCGTTTCTAGTCGGTGTCGTCGCGTGGATCGTCTGTCTTTATCGGCGATTTCGGAGGCCAAACGAACAGCCATCGAATCACATCGCACCGGCACTCTGAAGCCCAGATGGCAGACTTCAACCTGGAAAGCGTTGAGCAATGTCCAAGATCAAGATCGGTCAAATTGGGACGGGGCACGGTCACGCGGCGGGCGCGCTTGAGGCCTATCGAAAGTCGGACGACTTCGAAGTGGTCGGTATTGTCGAGCCGATCGATCGATTGCGGAACACGGCGCAGCGGCAAGCGGCTTACAAAGACCTGCCGTGGATGTCGGCCGAGCAACTGCTGAGCGTCCCCGGCTTGCAGGCGGTCGCGATTGAGACCGAGCCGCGAGACCTGCTGAAGTATGCGGAAATGTCCGTCGACGCTGGCAAGCATGTGCATCTCGACAAGCCAGCCGGAGAATCGCTGCTGCAGTTTCGTCGGATCCTCGACATAGCCACTCGACAACACCTGTGCCTGCAAATGGGCTACATGTACCGCTACAACCCGGCCGTGGTGCTAATGAAAGACCTATTGCGAAAAGGATACTTGGGCGAGCCGTTCGAAGTTCACTGCGTGATGAGCAAGGTCGTCGATCCAGTGAATCGGGCGCGGCATGGTGAGTATGTTGGCGGCATGATGTTTGAACTGGGCTGTCACCTCATCGACATCGCGGTTGATGTTCTGGGTGCGCCCGAGTCTGTCACGCCGTATCGTCAGCATGCGGGCCCTCAGCAGGATACGTTGCAAGATAATATGCTGGCGGTCCTCACTTATCCCAAGGCTCTCGCGACGGTGAAGTCTTCTGGTTTGGAAGTCGATGGCTCCGCCCGACGGCATTTTGTGGTCTGTGGCACGGAAGGGACGATACATATCGAGCCATTGGACGCACCGAAGTCGGTGCATCTGGCCTTATCGAAAGACCGCGGGATGTATCGCAAGGGATACCAGGACGTACCTGTTGCGTCGTATGAGCGCTACGTCGGCGACGCGGCCGATTTTGCCAAGGTCATTCGCGGTGAGAAGATGTTCGACTGGTCCCCGATGCACGATCTGGCCGTGCAGGAAACCGTGCTGAGGGCGAGTGGTTGCCCGACAGATCGGTGATGCGACTGGTCTCTGTCTGGGAGGGCTTTAAGTCCGTAGGCATCTGCACATCTTGTCCGACTGCAACCCGAAAGATGGTCTGTCGGTCCATTGTTCTCAGGCCCAAGGGGCCGGTACTTTATCCAGCCAGGGCCCTTCGGCCCTGGAATTAAACCCATAATTTAACTTTCCAAAGGCCTGAAGGGCCGGACATTTCAGGGGAGTCGCCGATGCCTCAATCCTTGGCGCGCGTGTGGCTGCATGTGACGTTCAGCACTAAAGATCGGCGTGCGTATCTTCAGCGCGACGATTTTCGCGACGAAATGCTGAGTCTCCTCTGCCACCAGATCGAAAGAGCAGGTTGTGTCCTCGTGCATACTGGTGGCTGGATTGATCATGTGCATCTGGTATGCGGACTATCTCGCACGGTGACAGTTGCTTCGCTCCTGGAATATGTCAAAGTGGAAACTTCCAAATGGGCCAAATCAGCAACTCAGGGGAGTCCGACATTCTCGTGGCAGTCGGGTTACGGAGCTTTTTCGGTTAGTCAATCAAACCTCGATCAGGTTGTTGACTATGTCCGTCGCCAGCCTGCACATCATGCGAAACAATCATTTCAAGATGAGTTCCGTGAACTCTGCCGCCGGCATGAACTCGAACTTGACGAGCGATATGCGTGGGATTAGTGCTGATAGCACTTACGTGTCGCGTTGAAACATGGGTTAGACTAAGTGGATTTCTGCTCGCGGGACGCCACAGTTATGCGGGATGCGTTCTAAAGGACCGGCCCTTCAGGCCTCAAGAGATATTTTTGGAGATCCTGTTCCGGGGCCGAAGGGCCCCGGCTGGAAAATGTTCCGGCCCCTTGGGCCTCATGACAGCGGCCAAAGCTTCCCAAAACAAGTACATCCGAGAGGTGTACATACCTATGTTCCAAGACCGTGGCACCCAGATTCGCGATCAGATTAACGCAGGCCCACTGGCTGCAGCGGGCACTTCGATTCGACGAAGCTTTCGCGTCGGTCGCCGACTTCGAACTCGACTGTCAATGTTCGACGCCGCGACATGCCGCTGACATCGACGACGGTTCCTAAGCCATACCGAGGATGTCGGACTTGCATCCCCACAGAGAATCCCTGGGGTAGTTCCACCGCGTCATTGGTTCCGGCCTGAAGCGCGGCGCCCGTTGTCAGGTTGAGCCCTTCCAGGCCTGGAATGCCGATCGATCCTTTGGCTTTTTTCTGCTTCTTACTGATTTCGGAGACAGAGGAATATCGTTGATAGGCGGACTCCGAGTGATGCACGTCCGACGACTGATCGACTGAGTCGTGATCCGGATCGTGGAAATCACTCGAAGTGTCATCGCCGAACTGAAATTCATCAACGTTCGTAAGGTCCTTCCGTGTGACGATCAGTTCGTGCATGAAATCACTGGGAATGGTGCTCAGGCTGCGGCCGTGCATTTCACGCCGCTGGGTATGTGTGAGCACCAGTTTCTCTTCGGCTCGTGTGATTCCGACAAATAGCAGGCGTCGCTCTTCTTCCAGTTGTCGAGGGTCATTTTCTCGTAGAGATCGTTCGTGAGGAATCAAATTTTGCTCGACTCCGATGATATACACGACGGGAAACTCCAGCCCCTTCGCCGCGTGCAAGGTCATCAGCGTGACCGCTCCGGTCGCTTCATCGAGAGAGTCAATGTCCTGCGCGAGGCTGGCGGTTTCCAGAAAGCCCGTGAGAGTCGGTCCACCTTCTGTGGCGGACTCTTGCACGTCGTACAATCGAGCCGCACTCACCAGTTCTTCGATATTCGACAGTCGGGCCAACGCGACTTCGTCCCGCTCATCAGTGAACTGACTGGCGTAACCGGTGCGTTGCAGAATGGCTCGTAGCAGGCGTTCGATCAAACCGACAGGCATTTGGACTGCTTCAGAAAAATCATCGCCTTCTTGGTCGAGAAGACTCTCCTCGTCCTGTCGTGAGTTCCCCGAACCGATCATGAGATCGGTGAATTCATCGATCAAGCTGGCGAACGCTCGCAGTTGCACAGCCGCCTTCTTGGGCAGATCGGGGACTTGGCCGGGCTGACGGGCAGCATCAAGCAGCGAGGTTCCCGTGCTATCGGCCCAGCGGGTCAGTCGTTCAAGCGAGCTCTTTCCGATCCCGCGAGTCGGCGTGTTGACCACTCGCAGAAAGGCAATTCGATCCAGCGGGTTCTCGATCAGCCGCAGATAGCTCAGCAGGTCTTTCACTTCCATGCGTTCGAAGAACGCCACGCCGCCTGCGACCTGGAACGGGATCTTCAGTCTCGCAAACGCGGTTTCCAGAGATCGCGACAGCGAGTTCACTCGATAGAAGACGGCGAAGTCTTTCCATTGTCGTTCGCCGGCTTCAACGAGAGCACGAATCTCGTTCGCAATGCCTGTCGCTTCATCCTGTCCGTCCCTGTACAGCCGCATCTCGACCGGCTCGCCACTCGCATTGCCAGTCTGAAGCCGCTTCGCTTTACGATGAATGTTGTTGGCGATCAGGGCATCGGCGGTCTTCAAAATTTCGGGCGTGCTGCGGAAGTTGTCCTCAAGACGAATCGATTTCACTTCCGGAAAATCCTGCTCAAACCGCAGGATGTTTTCGATCCGGGCTCCACGCCAGCCGTAGATCGACTGATCGGGATCGCCGGTGGCGCACAGGTTCGGTTCGATCTGGGATAGGGCGGCGACAATCTGGTACTGAGCTTTGTTGGTATCCTGATACTCGTCGACCAGGATGAATCGGTATCGCTGATCCAGGTCACTACGCAGTCCGTCGTTCTCGTTCAACAGGATCGCGACGTGAACGAGCAGATCATCAAAGTCGACCGCGTTCGCTTCCAGCAGTCGCTTCTGATACAGCGGATAGATCTTGGCGACGACGGCTTCGAGATGTGTGCCGATCCCTTCGCCATAACGAGCGGCGTAGTTCTCTGGCGTGAGCAGCTCGTTCTTCGCCTGGCTGATGCGATGCAGCAGCTTGCCGGGAGGAAAGTGGCTGGCATCGAAATCCAAATCGTGCAACACCTGCTTGATCAGTTGTTGCTGATCGCCCGTATCGAAGATCGAGAAATTGGGCTGCAGGCCGACAGCGGCACCCCGTTCACGCAGGATCCGGGAACAGAAGCGGTGAAACGTGCTGACCCAGATTCGGGAGCCGGGAAGCAGCGACTGGACTCGCTCGGCCATTTCTCGAGCGGCTTTGTTGGTAAACGTGATCGCCAGGATTTCCCATGGCCTGACACCGCGTTCAATCAGTCGAGCAATGCGCCGCGTGATGACGCGAGTTTTACCGGAACCCGGGCCTGCCAGCACGAGCAACGGGCCTTCAAAATGTTCGACGGCCGCCCGCTGGGCCGGAGTCAAATCGTCTGCGGGAACGGCCCAGTCATCATCCATCGACACGGTAAGCAACACTCCATTGAATCGGCGTTTTCGCGGTCGCTTCATTGTAGCAGACAAACAACGTTGTCGCTCGAAAAGATTGCCGCGGGGGTTGTCCTCGCGGCCCCGACAACCCTATCGTTGAGTCTCCCAAATTGGGAATGAAATTCAAGCCGCCTGATGAGTTGAGCCCATTCCGCATGAACCAGCTTGTGACACCGAGTTTTCTGTTCCGATGGTCGTTTGCCGTCCCGCACATTAAGACGATTCCGAATCGAACAGGACGCCTACTCGATCTGCCCGAATCGTGTCGATTGCCGGCAGTCGGAGAACTCGACGGTCGCCGCGACTTTGCCGATGTGCGGTTGGCGTGGAACTCGTCTGGTTTAGGGGTCAGCGTCGAGGTCCGAGGCCGAAGTAAGAAGCTGATCACCGCGGCGGATGCACCGAACGAATCCGATGGACTGACGCTGTGGATCGATACGCGGAATACTCAAGGTGTGCATCGAGCGACCAAGTTCTGTCACCAGTTTTGCCTGCTGCCAACAGGAGGCGGAAGAAAAGAAGCTGAGCCGGTCGCGGTGCAGATTCAGCTGGCTCGCGCTCGCGAAGAAGCAACGCTCGATACGTCGCTGGTCGAGTTGCAATCGAGTGTCGAGAAGACCGGCTACTACCTGGAGGCGTGGTTTCCGACGGCCGCGTTTGTGGGGTTCGACCCCGCGACCTCGCCGCGACTGGGGTTTCACTATCGAGTCCGCGATTTGGAACTTGGCGATCAAACCTTGGTCGGCCCCGAGTTTCCCGTCGAATCGGATCCGAGCCTGTGGCAGACGTTGGAGTTGGTTTCGTAACTCGATTTGTTTACGTCGTGATTGCGCTTCTTCCGTCATTCCCGCGCAGGCGGGAATCCAGCGAATTGCGAGACGGTCTCGATAAATGGTGATTGGCTGCCGAGATTCTGGATTCCCGCCTGCGCGGGAATGACGGAAATACGAACAAAAACACCCCGTCAACTAGTGAGCTGACGGGGTGCCGATTTACTGCAAGACCCAAGGGAGAACTCTTACAGTTCCCAGCCCTTGCGGTATTCGCGGGTGATGAACTGATTCGCGGCCGGATCGTTCGTTACCTTCATGTTGACGCCATCCCACTCGACCTTCTTGCCGGTCTGCAGAGCAACGTTGCCCAGCAGCACGGTTTCGCTCAGGCGAGCGGCGTAGTCGAAGTTGGACATGGCCAGTTCTGGCTTGCCTTCCTTGATCGCGTTGGCGAATTCCGTGAAGTGACCAGGCGAAGCCAGATAAGGTGGCTTCTTGTAGTCGAGGAATTCGGCCTTTGGCAGAATCAGGTAGTCGCCGTGGTAGTCGTTCGACGAGAAGATGCGGCCCTTCTCACCAATGACCAACGAACCGCTGGCATTCTGCTTTTCGCCCAGCAGCAGTTCTTCGGATGGTCGCTTGCCGCCGTCGTACCAGTACAGCGTGCAGGGGCCAAGGTTACCGCGAGGTCCGAATTCGTACTTGATCGTACAGTTCTTCGGATAGGATTCCTTGCGAGCGTCGCCGGTCCATTCAGGATCGGGATTGGCTTCGATCGAAATCGGGTTGAACAACTGCAGGGCCATGACCGACATGTTCATGGTATGGCAGGCCATGTCGCCCAGGGCACCGGTGCCGAAGTCGAGCCAGCCGCGCCACTTGAATGGTTGATAGGCCGAGTTGTAAGGACGATCCTTGGCAGGGCCGAGGAACTGATCCCAGTGGATGTGCTTGGGGCACTCTTCGGTTCCGACTGGACGTCCGCCGCCTTGTGGCCAAATGGGTCGATTCGTCCAGATGTGGATTTCCTTGACGGCGCCGATGTCACCCTTGCGGATGATTTCGACCGCTTCACGGAGACCGCCCGAGGCGGTTCCCTGATTTCCCATCTGCGTGCAGAGCTTCTTCTCTGCAGCCAGTTCACGCATCATGCGGGCTTCGGCGACCGAGTGGGTCAGCGGCTTCTGGCAGAAGGTGTGCTTGCCCAGCTTCATCGCTCGCACGGATGCAGGGGCGTGAGTGTGGTCAGGGGTGCTGACCGTCACGGCATCGATGCCATCGGCCATTTCGTCGAACATCTTGCGGAAGTCGACGTACTTCTTGGCCTTTGGAAATCGCAGTGCGGCCTTTTCCAGACGTTCTTCATCGATATCGCACAGGGCGACGATATCGCCATGGCGACCAGCGTCGTCACGATCGCTGGCACCCTTGCCATCGACACCGATACAGGCGAACCGGATGGCGGAGTTGGCTGACTTTTCCTGAGTCCACGCCTGGCTGGACGAACCGACCCAACACGCCGCGGCAAGTGCCGACGACTGCTGGAGGAAATCACGACGGGATTGACGACTCATTGAATGCTCCCTCTGACTTACGGTGATAGCGTGATGAGAATCCAAAGACAGCGGCGTGTCTGCAGGACCGATCCACTTATGATATCAGGGTTTCCTTGAACGTACAGCAACGCCAGAAAATTGACTGAGCAGCCCGAATTGTGGCCATTTTCTGAAGCAATCATGAAGAGAACGAGCTGGATATCCCCAGATATCAACCTCCATTCGAGGCGGCCTCAATCGGCTGAGCCTTCCAAGTTTTCCCAGCGCTCAAAGGCTTTTGAGAGGTCGCTCTGCAAACGTTCCAACCGCTGGGTCGCGGTCGCGATGGTGACTTTGTCCTGCTGGTAGAAGTTTGGCTTCGCCATCGCCTCGTGCAACTCGGCCTGTTCGGTTTCCATGCGTTCGATTTGCTTGGGGAGCAGTTCGAGTTCCTTCTGCTCTTTGAAGCTCAATCGACGTGGCTTGGCGGGAGCTTCTGTTCGAGTCGCCTCTGCTTTGCTGGCCTTCGTTGCCGCCTCTGCGACTCCTGCTGCCAGTCGTCGCTGCATCAGCCAGTCGTCGTAGCCGCCGGAGTAATCTTTGATGGCTCCGTTGCCTTCAAACACGAGCGTATTCGTGGCGACTTCGTTGAGAAACGCACGATCATGGCTGACCAGCAGGACAGTGCCGGGGTACTCTACCAGCAAGTTTTCGAGTAGTTCGAGGGTCTCGGCGTCGAGATCGTTGGTGGGTTCGTCGAGAACCAAAACATTCGATGGCTTGGAGAACAATCGGGCCAGCAGCAGTCGATTGCGTTCACCGCCAGAGAGGTACTTCACCAGGCTGCGCGAGCGCTCGGGCGAGAACAGGAAGTCTTCCAGGTAGCTGATAATGTGTCGCTTGCGACCATTGACCATGATCTCGGTCTGACCGGATGAGACGTTTTCGTGGACAGTCTGGTTCTCGTCGAGTTGTGCTCGCAACTGGTCGAAGTAAGCGACTTCGCGATTTGTGCCGAGGCGGATCATTCCGGAGGTCGGTTCGAGTTCGCCGAGCAGCAGTCGCAGCAATGTGGTCTTGCCGGCACCGTTGGGGCCGATGATCCCGACCTTGTCGCCGCGCATGATGGTCGTTGTCAGTCCGCTGATGATCGTCGGTCCATCGGCATTGTACTGGTAACAGACATCGCGAGCGTTGATGACGAGCGCACCGGAACGTTCGGCTTCTTGCATTTCGACTTGGATGCTGCCGACTTTTTCGCGGCGCGCCTGGCGTTCAGCGCGGAGTTTCTCGAGGGCTCGTACGCGACCTTCGTTACGTACATTTCGCGCTTTCACGCCTTTGCGAATCCAGACTTCTTCTTGAGCCAGCTTCTTGTCGAACAAGGCCTGTTGCTGTTCTTCGGCCAGCAACGTGTCCTGCTTGCGAACGAGAAACGTCTGGTAGTCGCAGGTCCAGTCGTAGAGCTTGCCGCGGTCCAACTCGACGATTCGCGTCGCCAGTCTCTGCAGGAACACGCGATCGTGGGTGATGAAGATCAGCGTTCCGGAAAACTTCAGCAGGAACTCTTCCAGCCACGCGATCGCTTCAATGTCCAAGTGGTTTGTGGGTTCATCTAAGAGCAGGACATCAGGTTCCGTGACCAGCGCCTTAGCGAGCAGCACGCGGCGTTTCATTCCCGAGGACAGCGAATCGAATTTTCGGTGCGGGTCGAGTTGCATCCGGTCCAAAACCTGATCGACGCGGTGTTCCAGCTTCCAGGAGGTTTCGGGATTCAGCGATTCGGATCGGCGTTCCAGGTCGCGTCGCTCGGCGTCCGACAAGGCCTCGGTGGATTGATGGAGTTTGAAGAACGCGGCAATCGCGTCCCCGAACTCACCCAGCCCCAAGGCGACTTCGTCAAAGATCGTACCCACACGACCGATGGGAACATCTTGTTCCAATCGAGCCACCCGAGCCCCCGCCTGGCGATCAACGATTCCCGCGTCGGGTCTCAACTCGTCGTTGACCAGCTTCATGAACGTCGACTTGCCGGCACCGTTGCGGCCTAAAAGGCCAACCCGTTCACCTCGTTCGACCGAAAAGTCAACGCGATCCAGTAGTGGCGGACTCACGAACCCAAACGACACACCACGAAAACAAACAACAGCCATTCACCGCCCCAGCAACTATAGATCAGAACTTTTTCGCCAGCCAAACCGTTAATTTTACGAAACTGATTGACCAAACGAAAGCTGAGTTGGCAACTTATGAGAGGGCTTCTCCCATCAGCCAAGTCGATTGCCTTTTGGCCACCTTCGGAAAGTCTCTATTCCAGTCACCTCTACGGAACGAATCGTGTTCTGGCCGGTTGTCTTACCATTTCAAATCACGCTTGTGGCAATGGGCATATTGATTGTCGTGCGGACTCGCCTCGCAGCATCAAACGGCCGCAGGCCGGTCGGTACGTTCGTCATGACGACTGGCCTGGCCATGCTTTGCTTTATCCCTTCGTGCGCTGGAATTGGGTTCCTGGTCGACACACAGCGATTCGGACTCGCTCACTACCCGACTCATCAAGCGATCTGGAATTTTCATTCACCCGAATCGATCCCGAATTCGGCTACTGAGATCACGATCGACAAATTTGCGAGCGGGTACCGGGCGAGATTCAAGATCTCCAAAATCGACCTTGAAAGTTGGCTCGATGAAATCTGGAAAAAGTACGGGGACTTCTCGGTGATTCAACGCGAGCTTCGTGACAACCGACCCGTGATCAACGCGACCGACTTTCCTGAAGAGTTTCTTGTCTATGAATGGAGACCTGCCGCAGAAACCATCAAATATGGCGGACCGTTCTCGTCCAGAGGAAGTGGCTTCGAGATCTGGTATTCCCCGTCAGAAGAGGTTGCTTACCAAAGCTGTTCTTATTGGTAGGGCGACACCCTGGGTTGATCGCATTCAACTCAGTCCGGGGCAAGAGGCGGTGCTTCGTGCTGCAGGCAGGCGAGTGTGATGCGGATCGTGTCGTAGGTCACTGTTCCGCCCACAGCTTCGAAGATTGGCCTTAAGCGGTTGTCGGATTGCTGGCGGCGAGCATCGATAATTTTTCGCGAGGTCGCTTCGTCGACCCAGGTTGATGGATCGCTGAGTTCTGTTTGATGGATGAACTCGACCAGGTATTCACACACGGTCGCTGATGCTCGATTCACCGCGAGGCGAACTTCTTCGATCGATTTGCCTTCGCGGAACAAGTCAAAGGCGGCCTGTTGGGCCGCGGAAGTCGAGACCGCTTCGGCAGTCGCTTCCGACTGCGGCTTCTTGGAGGTGGATGCGATGTCCGTTGTGAGGCCGCGGGCGGCGGCGTGTTGAGCGATCGCCTGCAGGAACGTCTCTCCGTATTCAGCAGTCTTTTTGTCACCGACGCCGTGCGCTTGCCGAAAGCCGGCCAATGTGGTGGGGCGTCGTCGAGCCAGGTCGCGCAGTGTCGTGTCCGCGAAGACCACGAATGGGGGGACGTTGTGTTCTGTGGCGATCTGGCGGCGGAGTTGGCGTAGGGCTTCGAACAGGCCCGAATCGACGCCTTCCCACGAATCCGCTTCGCTCTTCGCGGCTCGGGAAGCGGTTTTCTTGGCGGCAGCTTGCAGCAGTCGCGGGATCGACTTGCCGTGCAGCAGTTCCCAACCGGTGGGCGTCACCTTGAGGACGTTGTAGTCGCCCACGCGAGTCATGTAGCCTTGCGAAGCCAACTGTTCGATCCAGTCGCGGACGTTGGTTTTCTTCTCGTTTTTCAGCAGGCCCCAGGTCGACAGCTGATCGTGTCCGTTTTCGACGATGCGGGCTTCGCGCGAACCCGTGAGGACTTGAGCCACGTAGTCGGCTCCGAAGCTTTCTTTCACGCGAACCACGCAGGAAAGGATCTTCTGACCGAGAACCAACGGTTCGGCAACTTGTTCGATCTGCTCCAGACAGACATCGCACGCTTCACAGTTGTCTTTGCCGAACTGTTGCCCGAAATGTTCAACCAGGACTTTGTGTCGACAGGTCACGCCATTGCAGAAGCGTTCCATCGACTTCAGGCTGTCGTCGGCCTGTTTAAAAGCGTCCGCGGGCAGGTCGCTCAGCATCTTTCGCCAGGTGATGAAGTTGCCCGCCGTCCAGATCAGCCAGCAACTTGCTTCCAATCCGTCGCGGCCCGCGCGACCAGTCTCTTGCTGATAATGCTCCAGCGACTTGGGCGATCCCGTGTGAATCACGTAGCGGACGTTGGATTTGTCGATCCCCATTCCGAAAGCGACAGTGGCGACAACGATCTGAATGTCGTCGTTCAGAAACTCGTCCTGGTGCTTGTGCCGTTCCTGATCGCTGAGACCCGCGTGATACGGTTTGGCTTTGTATCCCGCGCGGCGTAGTGCTTCGGCGAGTTCGTCGACTTCGCGGCGTGAGATGCAATAGACGATTCCCGATTCATTCGGGTTGGCGTCGATGACTTCGCGAACCTGTTTCAAGACCTCTTTACGCCGGACCACTTTGTAAACGAGATTCGGCCGATCGAATGACCCGACCAATAGTTCAGCGGATTCCAATCCCAACTGTGCGACAATATCGCGGCGGACTTCCTCGGTCGCGGTGGCGGTGTAGGCATGCACGCCGACCTTGGGGAACCGCGAACGTAGCTGGCGCAGCATCCGGTATTCGGGTCGAAAATCATGACCCCAGGCGCTGATACAGTGCGCCTCGTCGATCGCGATCAGCGAGACTTCGACATCCGCCAGAAAGTCGAGCATCTTCTGAGTGCAAAGTCGCTCGGGTGCGACGTACAGCAGTTTCAGATTGCCGCTGCGAACATCGGCGGCGATCTGCTGTCGCTCGGCGGCCGTTTGGGCGCTGTTCACACAAGCGGCCGAGATTCCGCATTCCCGCAGCGTGTCAACCTGATCCTTCATCAGCGAAATCAGAGGCGAGACCACGATCGCGATGCCTGGCATCGTCACCGCTGGTGCTTGAAAACAGATCGATTTCCCGCCACCTGTCGGCATCACCACCAGTGAATCGCGATGTTCGACAACGGCTTGCATCGCTTCGGCCTGCAGCGGCCGGAACGAGTCATAGCCCCAGTAACGAAGCAGCGCGTCACGCAGCGGAGTTGTCGGTTCGGCAGTCGCAGTCACAAGGGAACCTGAAGCAGTAGGAAAGCGTCTAAGAGCGGCGGGACAATCGCAGGGGTGTATTAAGGGCAAATCCGGCGGTGAGGATCAGTCGAGCACCCACAATTGGGCGCGGCGTTTTCCCGATCATCATATCCAGAAAGCCGATGCGTTTCAGGAAACTACAGCAAACAATCATACCGTTGCGACGGGACGACGTGTAGAATTGGGCGAGACCAAAACTGCCGGAATTCCCTTCGGTAGGATTATGGGTGGAGACCGCTGTGCCGAAGAACCTCAACCGGGAAGAAGTCATTGTCTCGGAGCACCTGGCCGACTTGCGCGGTCGAGTTCGGCTATTGACCTGGGTTTCCGGTTTGTCCTGGACCGTGCTGGTCTTGTTTGGCGGCTTGCTGGTCTCGGGGCTGCTCGATTGGACAATCCACTTCGATGATCCTGGGTTGCGGCTGGTCATTGGCGTCAGCCTGCTGGGGGCTGCCAGTTTCATGGCGTGGCGACAGTTGATTCTGCCGCTGTTGCAACCACTGACGACCACGTTTCTGGCTCTGCGAATCGAGCAACGCTTTCCCGGTTTACACAGCCGTGTCCTGAGTGCCGTCGAGTTCCTGCATCATAAGCTGGATCCCAAACTGGGCTCGCCCGAATTGCAGCAGGCGGTCGTCAAGAATGCCTTGCAGGACTTGGAGAAGATCGAAACGAGTGACGTTGTCGAGACGAAGGCTATCAAACGGATCACGATCGCCGGAGCGGTCCTGTGTGTCGTCATCGCCACCGTGGTGCTGCTGCATCCGGTCGAAGCGGGGACATCCGTCAAGCGGTTGATGTTTCCATTCGCCGACTGTCCCTGGCCGCGTCAATTTGAATTGACCCTGGTCCGCCCGGACATGACGCCGGCTGTTCAAGATCCCGATCAGCCAATCCTGATCGCTCGCGGAGATACGCTGGAGTTGTATGTCGTTGACAAACGCGGTCGCCTGCCCGAACGCGTCTGGTTCGAACACCGGCTGGGGACGGATGGCGAACTGCAACGAGAACCATTGCGTCAGACAACCCTGCGCGATGAGAAAGGGAAATCCAGTGAGGCGGCAGTCATCAGTTGGGTGGCTGGTCGCGGGCCGCTCTTGTTTCGTGTGACGGGCGGCGATGACGACACCATGTCATTCCAACAAGTCGAAGTCGTGCAGCCCCCCACGCTGGAGTCGTTGCGAGTCACCGTAGCGCCCCCCAAATACGCTGGGCGGTTGCCCGAAACATTGCCGCAAGGTGTCGGGCATGTGCAGGGATTGCTGGGGACCGAGATCACGGTGGTGGCGACGGCAGATAAACCGCTGAAGTCAGCGCAGCTTCGAGTGGCGGACAAGCCGGGGAGGCCGCTGCAAATCGGCGAGGATCAACTGTCGTTTACGGCGTCGTTCAAGATTACCGATCCGGGGGTCACCGGGTATTGGTTTGAACTGACGGATGTGGAAGGCTTCAGTGATCCCGAGGCCCCTCGTTTTGAACTGCGTGGAATTGCCGACTCGGTTCCCGATGTCGTGATCGAGCAACCTGTGGCCGACATTCTGCTGTCAGCAGATGCCGAGTTGCCCATCAAAATCCTGGCCAAAGATGACCTGGGGCTGACGAGCGTTCGCATCTCTTACATTTTGAATGACGACCCGACGCCGACCTTGATTCCGCTGGTGACTCACGAGGCCGATACCGAGTCGTTGCTGTTGTCGACCCCGGACTACGTCTGGAAGCTGTCAGAACTCTCGCTTCAGCCGGGCAATCGAATTGTGTTTCGCGCAGAGGCGTTGGATTCTTACAACCTGGGTCAGGAAACGCACATCGGCCGAAGTTCGCCGCGCACGATTTCGATCGTTTCCAAACCGGAAAAGCAGAAGGAACTGGCAGGCCGCGTTGGCGATCTGCTGGAAGATCTGCAACAGGCCGCGGGACTGCAGCAACGCGCCAAGCAACAAACAGAAGAGCTGAAAACACAGTTGAACACGGCGGGCGAACTGCGCATGCAGGACGTCGATCAGTTGCATCGGATTGAGTTAGATCAGCGGCAAGCCGCTTCACGGCTGATTCGTCCAGCTGACGGAGTCCAATCTCAGGCGCAGCAGCTTCAAGAGGAATTCCGCGCCAACAAACTGGACGATGCCGAGATGCAGCAGCGTCTGAGCCGCATCGTCGATGAATTGTCTCAACTGAGCCGCGACCAGTTGCCCGAGATTGATTCGGCACTGACGCGTGCTTCCAAACAAGCCGAGGTTCAGTCGCGGCCAGAGGGCGGAAATCAAGACGCCACTTCGACACCTGACAGCAAACCAACGAAGTCGTCGCCCGAGTCGTCGCAGCAAAAAGCACCCGGCGAGAAAACGCCGACTCCGCTCGATCAGAGTTCGGCAGACAAATCCAATTCCGCTGAACCCACGGCTCCCAGCAAGCCCGCGCCTCGAAGTACGGTCAATCCCGAGTTGGAAAGTGCATTGAGCGACGCGACGACTCAACAGACACGGGCCATGGAAAAGCTGCAGGAGTTGCAGGATCTGCTGTCGGAATGGCGCGATCAACGCGACGTGTCGCGTGAGTTGAGCTCGCTAATTGGTGAACAAGATCAGCTGCAAAAAGATGCTACCGAACTAGGACAGCAGACATTGTCGAAATCCGGGTCAGATCTGACGCCGCAACAAAAGGCGGATCTGGCGAAAATGGCGACGCGGCAGATGAAGATCGCCGAACAAGTCGACCAGTTTCGCAAGCAGTTGCAACAAGCAGCCGACAGCCTGAAAGAACGTGATCAAGACGCCGCAGGCCGTTTCAACGATGCCAAAGAGGAATTGAACTCGGACGGAACCGCGGGCAAGCTGCGCGAGGCGGCTCAGGACATCGCCGAAAACCAGATGGGAACCGCATCGCAGATGCAGCAGCAGGCTTTGCAGGATCTGCGAGACCTCGACAAGCAATTGAAGCGAGTGCCGACCGACGATGCAGAGATGTTGATCAAGCAGATCGAACAGGCTCAGCAGGAATTCGACACGCTCCGCAAAGAGCAAGTGGAACTGAAGGAGCAAACCCAGCAAGCAGCCAGTCAGCCGAATTCGCCCCAGAAGACCGAACAATTGGAACAATTGCGTCAGAAGCAGCGGGAATTGAGTGAGAAGGTCGCTCAGGCCGAGCGGCGTCTGGAACGATTGCGTTTGCGACCACCGACAGAATCGGCCGAGCGTGCCAAGGAACGCTTGGATCGAATCAACGATCAGTTGCAGGATCCCGAACAAGCGGATGAAGCGACCGAGCAGATGCAGCAGGTGGTCGATGACCTGGAGCAGGTCCAACGGGACTTGGCTCTGGAAAAGCGAGTGGCTCAAGAGCGACTTGCGGTGGAAGAGTTGGAGCGGATTGAAGACCAGTTGAAGGCGCTGCAAACGCAACAACAGGGAGTGATCACCGAAACAGAACGCTTGGAAGCCGAACGCCTGGCACGTGGCAGTTTAAGTCGTGGACAGTTACGCACGCTGCGCGATCTGGCCGAAGTTGAACGCGGTCTGCAAGTCGATGCCGAGCAAATGGAGAAGTCGCTGAAGGTCGCCGAGGTCTTCGCGCTGGTGCTGCGACGGACAGCTCGCAGTTTGAAACTGGCAGCCGATCGGCTGGCGGACAAACAATCGGATGCATCGGTTGTCGCAGTCGAACGAGACGCGTTGAAGAAGATTGAAAGCTTGTTGTTGGTGCTGAAGAACGAAGAGGCCAAGCCACAGCAAGATGGTGCGCAACCGCCACCAGCGGGCCAGCAGCCTGAGGGTGAAGAGAAGCCCCAGCAGGCTCAGCCACCGGGTGAGGCTCTACCTCAGTTGGCGCAGCTCAAACTCTTGAAGGCGCTGCAGGAAGAGTTTCTGGAACGAACGCAGTTACTCGACGGCTTGCGTGACAAAGAGGGCAAGCTCCCCGAGCATGCGGCTCAGGAACTGGAAGAGCTGGCACGTGAGCAAGCCGAACTCGCCGATTTGACGCGCGATCTGGTCGTGAAGATTCTGCATCGACAACCGGACGCGGAAGAGGTTCCGAAGGACGCTTCGAAAGAGAAGGCCCAGGAAAAGTCCGAAGCCAAGCCCGCCAAACAGCCCAAAGATAAATCGGATCTCGATTCGTTAGATCTCGATTCGCTCGATCCAGCCAAACCAAAGAAATCATCGACAGGCCAAGCGCCTGGGGCGAAGGAATAATGATGCGAATATCTTCCGGTTATTTTCAATACGTTGCCATGCTCTTGCTGGCCGCAAGTCCAGTCGCGGCTGTCGCAGAGGATCAGGAACAGCCGAAAACTGCTCCTGAAAAGCAAGCGGATCTCAAAGCAGATGAGGCCAAGGGGAAAGAAGGTTCGTTGTTGGACAAGTTGTCCAAAGAGCTCTTCAAAGATCTGGATGAAGGTCAGACGAAGAAGCCGGAGAAGGACAACAAGCTGGAACGGGCCGCGAATGGAATGCGCGATGCTGGAGACAAGTTGAACGAAAACCAGACCGGCCAGGACACTCGAAAGGTGCAGGAGCAGGTGATTCGCGATTTGGATGAGTTAATCAAGCAAATGCAGAACCCGCCCCCGCCGCCCCAGGGACAAGGCGGAGGTGGCGGTGGTGGAGGGAGCAGTGGCGGTGCCTCCGGAAAGGGAAGCCAGTCCCAAATGCAAAAGCCTGGCGGCGGACAGGGGCAGTCTCAGCAAGGCCAGTCTCGACAGATGTCTGGACAAGGTAAAGCGGGCAAGGCTGGTCAGGGCCAGCAGGGGACTGAATCGAGCAAATCCGGCAGCCAAGAGAAGAAAGTCGCCGAAGGTTCCGACGAGCGGACGGAGTCGGAACGCAAAGCGTCGGAAGAGGCTGCTCGGAAGAAGAAGCTGGAGATGGATGTCTGGGGCCATCTGCCGCCGCATCTACGCGATCAGTTGCTCAATACTTATGGCGAGAAGGTGCTGCCGAAGTATCAGCATCTGGTCAAGCAGTTCTATGAAGCGCTTTCTGAACAGGGCGATACGGGACCTCGGCGGTAGTCGCAGTGAATCTTCTGGAACCAGTTCACGATGTTTCGCAATCTTGATCTTCCACCGGGTGTGACGGCACCACCGACCGCGGCCACATTTGTCGCGTTCACCGAAGGGCCTGCCTGTAATGCCAGCGGCGATGTCTATTTCACCGACATCGTCAATAACCGCATCCTGAAACTGGATGCGAAGTCGAAGCGGTACGAAACATTTCGCGAACCGAGTGGTCGTGCCAACGGCCTGTTGTTTGATGTCCAGGGTCGACTGCTGGCCTGCGAGGGGAACGAATTCTGCCCCAACGACGGTAACCGCCGGGTGACTCGAACAGACATGACGACCGGTGCGATTGAAGTTCTCGTGGATCACTGGCAAGGGAAGCGGCTGAATTCGCCCAATGATATCGCCGCTTGCTCGAACGGGCGATTGTTCTTTACCGATCCATGCTACTACGATCGGACGACAATGGAGCTGGATCACGATTCAGTATTCCGGATTGACCCCGACGGCACCGTCACCTGCGTCTTGTCGCAGCCAGAGATCCAACGACCTAACGGGATCGCCCTGAGTCCAGACGAACGAACAATGTATGTCGTCGATAGCTGTCCGTTCGCCGATGGCAATCGGAAGATCTGGGCATTCGATCTGGGCGACGACGGATCGCTTCGTAATCAACGCCTGGTGATTGACTTCGCGCCGGGGCGGGGTGGCGATGGGATGTGCGTCGATTCGCAAGGGACGCTGTACATCGCGGCGGGGGTGTCGCGAGCACGCCATGCGAACGAGACGGCAGACGTGCAACCCGGCGTCTATGTGGTCCGACCGGATGGCAAGCTGCTAGGCTGTATTCCCGTGTTCGAAGATGTGATCACCAATTGTACCTGGGGCGGGGTTGATCTGCGGACGTTGTACATCACCGCCGGGAAGACGTTGTATCATGTACGAGTTGAAGTTCCGGGTTGGGTCGTTCATCGGAAGTGAGTTAGGTTCATCGATACTGTCGGGGAGTGGATTGGTGAAGCATCAGATTGGTGTGGGGCTGCAGTTTCTTGTGTTGACGGCGACACCCTTGATCTCGTGGTGGCAGCTTCAGTTTGGGTTCAATTTGATCTGGATGCCGGCACTGCTGGTGGTGGCCATCCTGTTGTTCTGGATTGGAACTCGCTTGCGTGAGTCGAGTTGAGCGGTTGCGGGAAGAGGTTATTCGTGTATCACCGTCGCGTCTACTTATTGCTGTGTTCGGCAAGCCTCATTGCGCTGAGCTTGCTGGTGGTCACGACGGATTCCGCCGAGCGACCGAAGAAGCCGATGCGTGAAACCGTCACGCTTCCAGTGGATAAGAACGCTCTGAAGCGATTCGGCGCCATCGAGGACTACCTCGCCGAAAAACGCTGGTCCGAAGCGATTGATTTGCTACAGGAGATTTCTCAAACCGACGGACGCTATTTGGTGCTGGCTCAACCGGGGACGGCGGGCGAGTCTGCGGTTTACCTCAACGTTGCCACGCGCTGCAATATCCTGTTGTCCCAGTTGCCACCCGAAGGTTTGGCGACCTATCGGAAGAAGATCGATCCGCAAGCCAAGCGTTGGCTGGACCATTGGAAGCAGACTCGCGATGAAGCGGATCTACAGCGTCTTGTTCGAGAAGCGTACCTGAGCAGTTTGGGTGATGAAGCCCTGTGGGCCTTGGGAGAAGCGGCTTGGGATCGCGGCGACCTTGCTTCGGCCAGGCTGTACTGGACACAACTGGTTCCGTTGGGCAAGGAAGCTCGTGAAGCGAATCTGCCCACCGTGCTGCGGTATCCCGACAGCGACCTCGATCAGGCCGCGATCCTGGCTCGATTAGTTCTGTGTACGTTGCTGGAAGGAGAACGCAACCGCGCTGGAATCGAGATCGCGCATTTTGGCGAGCGGTTCCCTGATGCGGCCGGCACACTGGCCGGGCGACATGGGCGGTTCGTCGATCTGCTGAAGCAGATTTATGAGGAGTCTGCCCCGTGGAATCTGACCAGTGAAGAGGTCGCCACATTCGGACTGAACAATGGTCGTAGTGGTACGCTGCCGGCGAGTGTCGAAATCGGTGCCTCGAAATGGTCGCGGCCCCTGCCGGGCAATAGGTCAAGTACCGCAATCGAGCGAGGGCCACTTAGTTACCACCCCGTCACATACGAAGACTTTGTGTTCGTGAACAACGCCAGGTCGATCTGGGCTTGGAACCTGCTGACAGGCGAGCCCGCCTGGGCATCTGACCGCGGCACTGCTGAAATCTATCCACCCGCCCCCGACGATATCACGGGCCTACCGCAACAGAAGGGGAACATCGGAGTTCCTCATTACACGATGACGATCGCCGACGGACGGCTGTACGCCCGCATGGGATCAGCGATCACGAATGTCGCGGAGGGGGAAGGGACGGTTGAGAGTGAACTGGTCTGCCTGGATGTCGCCAACGGTCAGGGGAAGCTGGTCTGGAAGGTGGCTGCTCACGAATTGATCAAAGAGGAACACACGTGGCGGTTCGAAGGTTCGCCATTGATCCTGGCAGGCCGAGCCTACGTCGTGCTAAGCCGACGGCCTCAACTGGAATTCGCCATCGCCTGTCTAGAGGCTTCTAGCGGATCTCTACTGTGGCATCGTCCCGTCGTGTATGCCCGCGGGAATGTCGAAGAGCATCAAAATCGTGTCAGTCACCTATTGCTGACAACCGGTGCTGGGAAAATATTTCTTTCGACAGACGCCGGAGCCATCATTGCCGTGAACGCCAAGGACGGGCGGCTGGATTGGGCCGTATCCTATGAGAGCGTCGTGATTGACAAAGCACCGCTGCAAACGAAGTCGCTACAGGGATTGGTGCCGGCGATGTTTCACGAAGGATTCGTGTTTGTCGCACCCAACGACTGTAGTCGCCTGTTCTGCATTGAAGCCGATTCGGGGCGGGTTCGCTGGCAGCTTAAACAGCCGGAACCGGCGCGGGAACGATGGCGACATCTGCTGGGTGTCGTGCCAGGCGGAGATGCCGGTCGCTTGATTGTCAGTGGAACAACGCTGACGTCGATCGATATCGCGACCAAGAAGATTGTTTTCGGCCCGCGAAGCAGTGAAATTGCATACCGACAATCGCTGCCAGAGACCGAACGCGGCTTTGGCCGTGGTGTGATCGCTGGAAAAGTGATCCTGTGGCCGACATTGGAATCGATCAAGACTGTCGACGCGACAACGGGCACCACGATTGGAAATAAGCCGCTGCATGCCGACGGTGCCACCGACACAGGTGGCAACTTAGCAGTCTCGCAGGGGATGCTATTGGTGGCGCAGCCAGAGCGATTGGTCGTCTATTGCGAGTATAGTTTGCTGAAGCGGCGATTAGAAAAGCAGATTTCCGAAATCAACGCGGACGATCAATCCGCAAACCTGCTGCTCACCTCGGCGAACAGCGATCGGCGACAATCTCTGGCCTACTTGTATGGACAACTATCGGATCTGGAGTTTGCTCAAGGAAACTTAGTGCCGGCCATCGCGGCGCTGCGCGATGCAATCGGCAGCAACGAACAAGCTGATCAATCGGCAACATCACGATCCAGGCTGCGATTGATGGAGCTGCTGCGTCAGGCAGGTCGAACGGCGATGTCCGAGGGACACGTCGCCGTGGCCGTCGAACATCTGGCAGAGGCGCGGGAGCTAGCAGTTGAGCCCGGCGATGTTGCGGCGATCCTAATGGAACTCGCCAAGTCGGAACTGGCGCGGAGTCGGCCTGTGGCAGCTGTTGAACATTGGCAGGAGATTTTGGACGACAGTCGTATTCGCGACACTTCGACCGGGGACTCGACCTTCGGGAGAGTCGCAGAGAAGGCGATTTCCGATTTGATCCACGATCGCGGCCGAATGGTCTTTGCCGAAGTTGAGCATCGGGCGACTGAGGAAATATTGTCATTGCTGGCCGCGAAGGATCTGGTTGGTCTACGCAAGACCTTGCAAAAATACCCGCAGGCCCAGGCGACGGCTCAAGCCTGGCATGATCTGGCAATGATGGAACGCAGTGCCGGCCAACTGAATAGTGCGTTGGCGATTCAAGCTCACCTGATGAATCAAGCCGTTTTGCCCGGCGAACAAGCCGCAGCAATGGCAGACCGCGCCAGCACCTTTGAAGCCGGAGGCTACTGGCGTGCGGCGAAAAATACCTGGAAGCAACTTCTGTCGAACAAATACGCGACGCTGGACATTGAATTTGAAGGGGCCAAGCACAAAGTCCCCGAACTGGCCCAGCAACGACTCGCGAACCCGGTCTATCGGCGCTACGACACACTCGAACAGACATCCTTTCGACATCTCGAGCGAAGCTGGGTCACACCACTCGCTTTCGCAAATGGCGAACCTGGTGCCAACATCGTTGTTCCGCAGGGCCTACCACCTTCGCGGGAACTTGCCAGCATCCTTGTTCGTCCGCGCGAATCGGCCGATTCTCGCTGGGACTGCGTTGAGCGTACGACGGGGCGCGTGCGATGGAGTCGATCCTGGACGATTGCGCCGCAGTGGTCTGCCTATGGTGATTCGCATCTACTGATCGCGATCGAAGACCGATTGATCGCGCTCACTCTGGAATCGGGACGGGAGCTGTGGTCCGTCCCACTGAGCACAGCGTCCGGCAAAAATCGGACAATCACTGGTATGGAGCCCGGCAATCGAATTGTCGACGATCGCTCGTTGAAAGTGCCGTCCATTCGACTCTGCGTTCGCGATCAGTTCATCGCGGCATTTGATCCGCTCGCGGGAGTCACTCTGATTGATGCGCAAGTCGGTAAGGTACTGTGGACGTTCATGCCGCCTCGAGGAAAGCTGCAACGTCAATGGTCTTGCGGAGACCGACAGATCCTCCTGCAAACGTTACAGCCATCGATCACTTGGATGTTGGACATTGCAGCCGAACGCCGGGTGACGGACTATCCCGGTTCTGCAGAGCCATGGTTATGGGGGCCGGAAGTCGACGACGCAGAATCCATGGTGACGGTCAATACGGATCGAAGTATTGAATCAAAGGTCACTCAGTCTGGAAGAACTCGCTGGGTCTATCAGGGCGGAATGTCATTCGCTCATATCGATCCTTATCTGTGGTCCGCGGGATCGCGGTTATTGCTGACTGTCGATGGAATGACATTGGCTGGCGTGAATCGAACGACGGGGCGTGCCGACTGGTCCGTGGGGATCGCTGGCCGCCCCTTTCAGCATTCCGCGCACCAGGTGATTGCGACGAACGACAGCGCATACGCCGCCAGCCAAGGCTTGCTGCGACGGATCTCACTGAGGTATGGCACGTGTGAGTGGGAACAGTTTCTAGGTAGTACAGCAGAACAGTGGCGCGTGGCTGCCAGTCATGACTCAGTCGCGGCGTGGCTAGTCGATACCTTGGAGGTCGCGGTACCGCATCAGCAGAAGGCATCGTTCATTGTCTGGTGCAATGCGAACGATGGACGCATCCTGCAACGACTGAATCTGCCCAAGGGCGAGCAAGTAGTTGACGCCATCGGTGATGAACAGGGATGGCTGATTCAGACGAATCAGAACCTGATCGCCTTTCGCTCTTCCGGCGAACGGCAAGTCGTCGCCACTGCCGACAAGCAGTGACGCATTCCCGCTTCGACCCGACGATCACTCCACAAACAAAAATTCATTTGCGTTCAAGAGCGCGTGGCACAGGTCGATGAAGGCCTCATCAAAATCCGAGTCTTTCGCGCGATTGGCATCCTCACCGGTCCGAGTCTGATCGGAAGTCGCGATCGTCAGTTGCTGATCGGCAATAAACTTTCGCGATACTTCCAGTTCACGTGAGCTGGGAGTTCGACCAAAGGCAATCTTCCAGGCGGTTGTCGTCTGAGCATCCGGGTCGGCGGAATCGGCTTCGCTCTTGGCGCGTTGAGCAAGTTGCTTCGCCGCATCAAGAATCAAGCTGCTGTTGAGCAGCATCAGGGCTTGAGGAGCGATCGTGGTTTTGGTACGGCAACCACACGTTTCGTGCATGTCGGGAAAATCGAATGCGGCCATCAATGGGTAGGGTAAGTTGCGCTTCGCATAGATGTAAACGGAACGCCGTGTTCGTTCGGGTGGTTCGCTCAGTTTCCAATTTCCGGCGCCACCAAAGTTGGGTGGCAACTCGGGCCGAACCCCGGGGCCGAACATCGTGTCGTTCAAGGTTCCCGCCGAGGCCAGCCACGAATCGCGGATTCGTTCGGACGAGAGACGCTGGCGAGGGAAACTGGCATAGACGTGCTGTGGCAACTGTTGCTCGGACGCGATCGCTTTCGAATCCGGCTCATCGTCAGAGGATCGCACATTGCTGGCTTGGCGATAGGTGGCTGACATGACAATCAAGCGGTGCAGGTGCTTGGTGTCATAGCCTTGGGCAATAAATTCGGAAGTCAGCCAGTTCAGTAGAGGAAGGTGCGCCGGGGCGGGGGTGAGCACGCCGAAATCATTGGCATTATCGACCAGACCGCGACCGAAATGTCCCTGCCAGAGGCGATTCACCCAGACGCGATGAGTCAGTGGATGGTCGGCCGAAGTCAGCCACTTGGCCAGGACCGAGCGGCGGCCGGAGGAGCGGTCGCTGGGCGGAACGAACGTCGGCGGCTCCACAGTTTCCGCCTTTCGCAGGATGGCGGGATAGTGCGGTGGCAACTCGTCGGTTGGTTGGTCATAGCTTCCTGAATTGAGCAGGTGTGTCTTCGGTGGCTCAGTCGACAATTCGGCGACCGCCATGACGCTTGTTTCTCGCGGCGGCTTGGGTTGCTGCTTGCGTGCCTCGGCAATCAGCTTCAACAGTTCTTCGCGTCGGCTCTTCTTCTCGTCACTCACATTTTTGGGAAGGTCGTCATTTTTATATTCCATTTGCCGTTCCGACCAGAACGCCAACTGCCGCTGCATTGTTGTCCGCTCTTCGGGCAGACAGTCAATCGCGGCGAGCACGTCTTGAGGGAACTTCATCCGGCGATCGCCCGCCATCTTGATGCGCGCTTCAATTTCGATCGCATGCAGCTCGTGACGTAGATCGGCCGTTTCATCGAGCCATTCTTGTCGACGATGCTGATACTCGGTCAACTGATCATGCGATCCCACGGGGACTCTATCTTCGAGGACGATGCCCGAGAAGAAAGCCTGCAACTGGTAGAAGTCAGTCTGCAATAGCGGATCGAATTTGTGGTCGTGGCATTGAGCACAGCCGATCGAAAGCCCCAGGACCGCGGCTCCCAGGTTTCCCGTCAAATCATTTAGCGCCAGTTGGCGGGCGAGATGAATGTTGGATGCGTTGCTCTCATCAGCCCACATCCGGCAGTAGCCGGTCGCCGTGAGGGCCTCGACATTATCGGGGAACAATTCGTCGCCGGCGAGTTGTTCTTGCAGGAACTGATCATAGGGGAGTCCGCGGTTGAAGGCGCGAATGACGTAGTCGCGATACTTGTAAGCCAGGGGTCGTGCCGGATCGGCGTTAAACCCGGCGGTCTCTGCGAATCGCACCACATCCAGCCACATCCGCCCCCACGCTTCGCCATAGTGCGGACTGGCGAGCAGTCGGTCGACGACTTTCGAATAGGCTTCCGGAGATTCATCAGCCAGGAACTCAGTAGCTTCGGCGGGAGTGGGTGGCAAACCGATCAGATCAAAGGTGACTCGTCGCAGTAGCGTTAGCTTGTCGGCTGGCTTCGAGAATTCGAGCCCATCCTTTTGGAGTGCGGACAAAACAAACGAATCGATCTCGTTGAGGGGCTGCGATAGGGTGGACTCGGACGTTGTCGGGATTGCTGGCCGAGAGACCGGTTGAAAGGCCCAGTGATTGCGTTCAGTCTCGGAAAACTTCGGCAGGTCAGTGCCGTATCCGTTCCCGTGAATGCCCAGCAACAGACACAATCCAACTAACCCGCACAGTTTCACATTCGGACAAGGAACCATCAGGAAAAATCTCCCGAATCGGCAGGCGGGGACGGCGCGCATGGACATTGAAGGACGCGGGGAAAGTATACCGCGAGGATTTGCACCTGCGAAACTGACAAGTTCCGGACTGACGCAAATTTGTGGCTGAGCGACGCCAGTTTAGCCGGATTATTCACGATGTCGGTAATCAGTGATCCGGAGCGGCCATCATCTCTCACGGCCATTCAGGCGAGCCAGCCTGGCTCAGTGGATTCCCGCCTGCGCGCGAATGACGGAATCAGGCCGATGGAAAAGAAAGAGACCACGACATCTTGTGGATGTCGTGGTCTCGTAATCGCTTATCGGACATGTGGATCGCGACGGTGGAGTCGCAAGAGTTGAGCGGGATCCGGTAGTGACTAGCACTCACCGTTGAATCGATCCGAGCCCACAAATAAGGTTTGGCACCTCCGGCGGAATCATGTCTGTCCGATAAAGCGGGCGGGTTATAGGCCTTCCCGGCAACGTTCACAAGACAGAATTCTTAAGGAAAATAACCACACGCCACAACGTCATCTGTTGCCGGGAATAGGAGCGAAAACTGCCGTTCAAATGGCTTTTACTTTGCCGTTGCCAGTCGCTCTTTCAACTGTCGTTCGCGCCGTTCGATGGCTTCCAGCGAAGGCTGCGGAATCGCGGCGATCAACCGTTGAGTGTATTCGTTCTGCGGGTTGGCATAGATCTCGTCCGATGGCCCGAACTCGACGATCTTTCCGGCGTTCATCACGGCCATCATGTCGGACATGAATTTCACGACGCTTAGATCGTGGCTGATAAAGATGTATGTCAGGCCGCGTTTTTCCTGAAGGTCCTTCAACAGATTCAACACCTGAGCTTGAACGGAGACATCGAGCGCCGAGACTGACTCGTCGCAGATGAGAAAATCGGGTTCCACGGCCAAAGCCCGGGCAATGCACAGCCGCTGACGTTGGCCACCTGAGAACTCGTGAGGGTAGCGCTGCAGATGTTCGGCCAGCAGCCCGACTTCCTCCAGCAGCTTGGCGGATCGATCACGACGATCGCGAGTGCTTGAGCCGAGTCGATGAACGCTCATCGCTTCTGTCAGCATCGCTTCGACGGTCAAACGCGGATTCAGCGAACTGTAGGGATCCTGAAAAATGATCTGCATGCGCCGACGTTCACGACGTAGGGCCGCACCTTGAAGGTGCGCCCAATCGAGTCCCTCGAACATCACGCTGCCGCCTGTCATTCGAACCAGTCGCAGGATGGCTCGCCCCGTGGTCGTCTTGCCGCAGCCTGATTCCCCCACCAGCCCCAGAGTCTGGCCCTTGTAAACCTCAAAGCTGATGCCATCGACAGCCTTGACGTGCGAGACCGTCTGTCGGAGCAAACCCTTCTTGATCGGGTAATAGACTTGCAGATCTTTGACCTGCAACAGCGGTTGCTGGTTGGCAGGGACGTAGTTCACCAGCGTGCTGACCGAGTGGTATGCCGCGCCGGCAGCATCAGGTTCGAGCCTGGGATGCAACAATCGTCCTCGTCCGCGGCCTTCGATTTCCGCAAGACGCTCGGGAGATAGCTGCTTCTCGGTAATGATCAAGCGGCCTTCGTCATCGACGGTCGAAGTCATGAAGTCGGCGACCGTGGGCAATCGACGCCGAGTCGTCTGCAGGCGTGGCCGGCATGCCAGCAAACCCTTCGTGTAGGGATGCTGAGAGTTCGCGAAGATGTTTCGAGCGGTGTTGTATTCCACAAGCTTGCCGCGATACATCACGGCGACTTCGTCGGCGATCTCGGCGATGACTCCCAGGTCGTGCGTGATAAACAGAATCGCCATCCCGCGCTCGTCACGCAGCTTGCGAATCAGTGCCAGAATCTGAGCTTGAATCGTGACATCCAGCGCGGTCGTCGGTTCGTCGGCAATCAGCAGTTTCGGATTGCACGACAGCGCCATCGCGATCATCACGCGCTGCTTCTGCCCGCCGGACATTTCGTGGGGATACTTGTCCAATGACATCTCGGGATCAGGGATGCCGACTTCGCGGAACAGGTCGAGCGCTCGCTGCCGGGCTTGGGCACGTGTCACCCTTTCGTGCAGCAGGACGGCTTCAGCGACTTGATCGCCGACTCGATAGACGGGGTTCAGCGACGTGCCGGGCTCTTGAAAAATCATCGCGATGTCTTTGCCGCGAATCGCTGGCATCGCGCTGCGCGGGAGTTGGACCAGATCGCGGCCCAGGAATGAAATGCGTCCCCCGGCGATGATCGCACCAACATCGGGAAGCAGGCGCATGATCGTGAGCGAAGTGACCGATTTCCCGGAGCCGGATTCCCCCACTAGCCCTAACGTCTCGCCCAGGCGAATCTTGACGGACAAATCGTCAACGGCTTTGACAGTTCCCGCATCGGTGCGGAAGTAAGTCTTCAGGCCCTCAATTTCCAGCAGTTCGGTCATCCGTTCGTCCATCAACGTCGCGACATCCATTCGAGCTCTCTTCACAGAGACAGTGTACCGGTCTTCATCTCGTCTTCAATCTATGAAATCTGCGTCATCTGCGGACAAGAATCTTGATCCGCAGATGTACGCAGATTGAACGGAGAAATCCGAAGGTCCGAATCGGATCAGTTCGTCGGAACGGGAGACCTCCTTGCTCTCCGATCTCCGGCCATTCACAATAGACGCTTGATCAATCTGTATTGCTCTGAGTTTGAAGTCGCTGCCCATGCATCAGTTTCGCCTTGCCGTTGCCACTCGCTGTTTTCGCCAGCCGCTGATGGATTCATTGAAATCCGCCGCCAGCATCGGCGTTGAAGGTGTTCAGTTCGATCTGCGAAACGAAGTCGTGGCGACGGAACTGTCAGACACGGGTCGGCGTCAATTCCTGCATCGCCTGACCGAACTGAACTTGACGATCGCAGGAGCGTCGTACCCGTTGTCGCGCCCGTTGACAGACGAATCCGAAATCGATCGTCGAGTCAGCGAGTTACGAGCAGCGATGACATTCGCGTATTCGCTGAAGGCGCGCACGCTGTGCTGCAAAGTGGGGCGAATCCCGGAAGACCGCGAATCAAGATCTCGGCAACTGCTGGTGGAAGTCCTGAATGACCTGGCGAACCACGCCAATCACATTGGGACGGTGCTGTGTATTACGCCGACGAACGACTCGGCCGAAGATCTGCTGGCGCTCATGCAGGAAGTGAAATCGGGACCGATCGGGATCGATTATGACCCCGCACATTTCGCGTTGACGGGCCGATCGAACGCCGAAGCGTTGCGAGTTCTACACGCCGTGACGATGCATGTTCAGTTGCGAGACGGCTTTCGAGGTTTCGATGGCGGCGGCCAGGAAGCCGCCGTCGGCAGCGGCGTGGTCGACTGGACAGAATTGCTGGCGCTGCTGGGTGAGATCGACTATCGCGGCTGGCTGACAGCGATTCGCAATCAAGGTGATGATCGAGCGAACGACGTAGCCCAGGCCGTCAAGCACGTGGGACGGTTGCTGCTGGGTGGCTGACTATCGCCTCATCTTGCTTGTTCGCTTTCCTTCGATGATTGAGCTCTTCACCTATGCCCCCTCGTCCTCCTGAGACTATCCCCGTTCTCACTGTTAGCGCAGTGACCTTTGCTCTCAAAGAAGTCGTGGAAGCGACGTTTCCACATCTCTGGGTCTGCGGCGAGATCTCAAACTTGATGCGTGCCGGATCCGGGCACATCTACTTCACGCTCAAGGACGAAGCCGCGCAACTGAAAGCGGTGATGTGGCGCACTGCAGCTCAACGAATGCGATTCGATCTTCGCGATGGGATGGAGGTCATTGTCGCGGGTGGAATCCAGGTTTACGAAGCGCGCGGGCAACATCAGATTGTCGTGGAGCAGCTTCAGCCCAAGGGGATCGGACCGCTGGAATTGGCATTCCGGCAACTGCAGCAGAAGCTCGCAGCAGAGGGATTGTTCGAAGTCGAACGCAAACGGCCGCTACCCCGATTTCCTAAGCGGATTGCCCTCATCACGAGCCCCAGCGGCGCGGCTGTTCGAGATATGATTCAGGTGATCACGCGTCGTTGGCCCAAAGCTCGCATCATCCTGGTACCGGTCGCCGTTCAAGGAGATCAGGCGGCCGGTCAGATTGCTGCGGCACTGCGCAAGGTGCATACGATTCCCGACGTGGATGTCGTGATCTGCGGTCGCGGGGGCGGCAGCCTGGAAGATCTGTGGGCTTTCAATGAGGAAGTGGTCGCACGGGCCATTTATGCCTGCAAGATACCCGTCGTGAGCGCCGTCGGTCACGAAGTCGATGTCACGATTGCGGACCTGGTTGCCGACAGACGGGCTCTGACCCCCAGTGAGGCGGCTGAGCTTGTGGTACCGCTTGAATCGGACGTGCGACTCGAACTCGATCAAGTGCGACAGCGTCTGGTGAACTCATTGAAGCAACAGACCCAACGGGCTCGACTAAGGCTCGATTCCGTTGCCAGTCGACGCTGCTTTTCGCGACCGCTGGAACGCATCCAGGAGCAGTCGCATCGTCTGGACGATTTGGAAGTGCGACTGAAGAGAGGGATGAAGCAAGTAGTCGAATCGTCAAAGCAGAAACTGCAGGCATTCGCATCATCTTTGAATGCGCTCAGTCCGTTGGCGGTACTCGATCGAGGTTACTCGTTGACCAAGCGTGTTTCCGACGGAGAACTGATCCGAGACGCTTCGTCACTCTCTGTCGGCGATCAGATTTCGACGCTGCTCGCGCAAGGAAGCGTCATCAGCGACGTGCGCGCCATTGAGACAGATGATTGAGTCGATCTGATTGATCGTGCGCGACAGTTGCTTTAGCCAGCGTGGCCGTGTCCTCTTCCAAGACACGGCCACGTCGCTGGCATCGTGACCGAGATCAATCGTCCGCCAACTGCTTCAGAAGTTCGGCGATCTCGCGATGGGCGGTCTGTGATTGCGTAATGATCAGCTTGTGACCCAGCGTCTGAATGCTGGCTGTCGGAGGTTCGGCGTAATGCACCATTTCCAACGCCAGCAGTGTCGTTTGAGCGAACGTCACCAATCCATTGGTAATCGCGCCTCCCAGCATCTCCATCTGCCTGGCCTCGTCGGCGCGGTTGATCGTCTTGGGTTCGGCAGTCGATTCGGGACTGATGTCGACCCCGACTTCGGCACCAACCAGTTGCACGCCTGTTTTCACGAGTGAAGTCAGCGTTTCTCCGGGGATCGGAGTTCCCTTCAGTTGCTCGCCCAGGTCACTGATTTGCGATCGCCAACTCCAGGGACGAATCGACTGACGAATCGTCTTGGCAAGTTGCTCGGCGGGCAAATCCTGCAGATGCTTGATCGAATAGACCCGGGTTTCACGCGTCGACAGTGCTTTCATTCGTGTGGTGATCAGCAGACCATCGTCTTCGATCAGGTAGTCCAGCAACGCCGCATTCGTCATCAGGATCGGCATTCCGGAGACTTCATCACTCTGCGCAGTCGGGGCGGCGTCGAGGGCCTGTCGCAAGACCGTGGCGATGCTGACGCGCGACAAGTCCAGCGTCTGGATGTCGAGTTCCTTATCGAGCAACTCTTCCAGAATCTGTTGGATCCCCTTGGGTGATGGGGCTTCGGGTTGGACCACCGCTGGTCCAGGCTTGTCGAAAGGTGGTGCCTGCGAACTTGTGCCGGGTTCGTAATAGATTGGGGGAGCCGCTTGTGCTGGCGCAGGTGCCTCGGTCGCCGGCGCGGGAGTGGCTGAGACAGGTGGCTCTTGGGAGACCGCAGGCATTGGAGCCTGGGGACCCACCTGCGGGGCTGCCGCCGCAGGTGCGACGGCCACGTTCGGGGTCGCCGAAGAGGCAGGTGCTGGTGCCGTTGCGGCCGGGGCTTTGGATTGTACGCCGGGTTGGGCCGGGGCAATGTCCCCTGCTTCGTCTGGTGAATAGTACGCAGCGGCGGCTACGGGAAACGCTGGCTGAGAAGACTGGATGTGGACGACTCCCGGCTGGCAGCTTACTCCGGGATAACAAGCCGCAAATCCCAGTGGGGCCATATAGTTCGTCGCGACTTGGGCAGAACGATAAGCGGGCGTCTGCGAAGACTTGTCCAACATCGAGGCCAAGGTCGGCGTGTCGAACCGCAGCGAAAGATGATGCTGCTGATGCAGTTGATCCAGAACTTCGCGAACCGTGACGTGCTTCCGCCCCTCGAAATCGAGGTTGGCAGGAGAGAGCAACAACGCTTCGAGTTGTGTTCGGCCCGAGATTATTCGCGGCGGAACAGCAGCCTTGGCTGATGCCTCCACTTTCTGGGGCAGATCAGCCGCAATCGCGGAACTGATGAAACCAAGACAAATGCCAACGACGAACAACTGACGCTTCATTACCAAGTCCTCCTTGCTGTAGGTAATTCAAGCAGAATGTCTGAAATACTCTGCGAAGAGCGCGACCGAAAGTCAAGAACTCGTTCTGAAAGTGCGACTGACTGACGTTGGATCTAACAACCTTAAGTGAGGACGGTGTCGTCCCTGCTTGATGCAGCCGCAAGCAATTCATCATCCAAGAGATGAATCGCTTCAACCGTTATGTTGTTTCGGCCACACGCTTTAACGGTAGCGCTGACAACCGCGATCCGAATCCGTATTGTTTTGGCGTCACCTCACCTTAAATAACCAGCCACGTTTCCACTTGAACGAGGACGAACTGTCGTGAGCATGGCCACTCCTGCGACATCGAAACACGTGTCAGCGTCATCCGAATTGTCCGATCGCATCCTGCGATCGCTGGACGGACAGATCGAACCGATCAAAGTTACGCTGGGATATCGGCTGGCGATCTGTGTGGTTGCCGCCCTGATGGTCCTGCTGCCAATTATCTACCTCGCGCTCATCGGACTGGTCTGCTATGGAGTCTATTGGCATCTGGTCAACAACACGGGCATGTTGCAAGTCAAAGTGAGAGGCAAGGGAGCGATTGGAGTCCTCTTCGCCTACCTCGCCCCCGCGATTGTGGGAGCCACCCTAGTCGCTTTTATGCTCAAACCACTGTTCGCTCGGCGACGAGATAGCGGTAACAAGCCCAAAACGATCGGGCGGCAGGACGAACCAGTGCTGTTCGAATTCATCGATCGACTTTGCGATGCCGTGGGGTCGCCTCGGCCCAAGTCCATCCTGCTGGACGACAACGTCAACGCGGCGGCAGCGCTGACCAGCGGTGCCTGGAACCCGTTCCGCCACGATTTGATGCTGGTCATCGGCTTGCCGCTGGTGGCCGGTATGACACTGAAGCAATTCGCGGGAATCCTCGCTCACGAATTCGGCCATTTCTCGCAAGGAGCTGGAATGCGCCTCGGGGGCATCATCAATTCGGTGAACCGGTGGTTCGCGTTCGTCGTCTATCAACGAGACGAATGGGATGCGACCTTGGAACGGTGGTCCAAGGAACTCGACCTGCGAGCAGGCTGGATCGTCTATCTCACGCGTGCCGGCGTCTGGCTGACTCGGAAGATACTGCAGGGATTGATGAATGTCGGCCATGCCATGAGCTGCCGGTTGTCGCGAGAGATGGAATTCGACGCTGATCGACACGAAGCGCGGTTGTCGGGCAGCAACACGTTCGCTTCGACGTGCCATCGATTGCCCGTGTTGATGGGAGCCCGCCGCTGGGCGATCTCGGACCTCAGTGAATCGTATCGCGAAGGTCGACTGGTCGACGACTTCTTCGGCCTGATCACGTACCGTGCTGAACAGATTCCCGAGGAAGGAAAGCAGGAGTTGCTCGATGAGCAAATGAATCGGAAGACTGGCTGGTACGATACACATCCCTGTGATGCTGACCGGATCGCCAGCGCCGAACGTGAAGAGGCCGTGGGCCTGTTGCAGATCGATGCCCCGGCGTCGGTCTTGTTTCAAGACTTCCCCGCGACGTGCCGAGCCGAAACGCTGAAGTTCTATCGCTGGCAATTGGACGAAGACGTACCGGCCAAGAGTCTTGTTTCGCTCGATGTCCTCATGGCTCGCCAGCAGGCGGATGCGGAAGAACACAAATCCCGCGAGCGAGTGCTGGCTGGCATCTACCACTACTACTGGACGCTGCCGTTCCCAGAGTCGCTGGAACCGGCCACTCAATCGACTGATGAGGTGATCGCAGAAATCAAATCACTGCGCGAACGCATCCCTCAGTCGCGAGCCGCACACCTCGAAGAAATCAAAAAGCTGGCTTACAACATTGCCTTAGTGCAAGAGGCCAATCTGGCCGAGGCGCTGCTGGACGCCGGCTTCAAAATCAAAGCAAATACATTCACCGTTCCCCTCACCAACCAACAAGAAATCGGGGAAGTCCGCAGCCAGTCGAATGCGAACAAGGATGAGGCTTACTTATCTCTCGCCCCCATTCTGCAGGATCTCGCCGATCGAATCGTGTTGCCATTGCAATTGCTCGGCGTCCCGTCGGTGACCGCGACGGTCCCGAACGGAGATCAACTGTGGGAAGAAAGTCGCTATCTGATTGGTCACGACGCTCAACTGAGCAGCCACCGACAGGACCTGTTGGGCATCTACGACGCACGTGAACTTGTCCGCGATCTCTACAAGCAAATCAAAGGGAATGAAGACAACGGAAAGCTGATTCAGAACTTGCTGGGGGCGATGTCGAACGGCGTTTCGAGACTGGCCGAAGTCAAGGAACGATTGCAGGAACTCGAGTATCCGTTTGATCACGTCGACGAAGAGATCACGGTCAGCAACTACCTGATCGCTACGCTTCCCGCCAAGGATGAGCCGGCCGCGGTTGACGGCGTCTTGTCTTACGCCGGTGACGAAGGGCTGAAGATCAGTTTGCGAATCGTCGGCCGACTGTGCGCCATTGCGGAAACCGTGGAAACAGCCCTGGGCCTGCCACTGGGCAAAATGCCGCCCGAGGACGAATAGGCGCCGGCATGGCCCAGGCGACAAAAACGACGGACCCATCTGTGAAATAGTCACTTGCGAATCGTTGCTTGACCGAATCGCACGTCACCTTCCGATGACACCAACACAGCAGCGGTTTCGTCTTACGATGCGAGGAGCGGCGGAAGTCGCCGGTGACGCGACGTGCAGGGGTGCTGAAACGGCCGATTGGCGGGCTTCGGTTCAACTTACGCTTTCGGCTCAACCGATAGAATCGGTATGTCCGTTACACCTTCACAATTTGACATGCTCGCGAAGCTGGTCGATGTCACCGTGCTCCGGCACAAGGTGCTGTCGCAGAATGTCGCCAACGTGAACACGCCTGGCTATCACAAGCTGGATGTGTCATTCGATGATCAATTGAACAAGCATCTGCAGATGCATGGCGACCAGGGTGTGGCGAACTTACAGCCGACCGTTGTCGAGGATACGACGACGCCGGGACGAATCGATGGAAACAATGTCGACATCGATCGCGAGATGATGCGACTGAACAAAAACACTCTACTGAATAATGCGTACCTGCAGATCGTGTCCACGAAAACGGCCATGATGCGGCGAGCCATCAGCGGGCAATAACAGGGCTGAGTCACGGAGGGGCCAATGGGGTTCGATACGTCGCTGGGAGCGTTCAACATCAGTGCATCCGGCTTAACGGCCGAACGGATGCGCATGGAAGTTGTCGCGAATAACATCGCGAACGCATCGACCACACGGACTCCTGAAGGTGGGGCCTACCGCCGCAAAGACATCGTCTTCGAGACAGCCATGAGTACCCAGGGACCGGGACCACGCGGTTCCGTCGAGTCGACAGGGCTCGCGGGTGTGCGAACGGTCGGCGTCGTGGACGACATGTCCGAGATGCCGCGCCGCTATGAACCTGGACATCCCGATGCGGACCCCGAAGGCTTCGTCACGATGCCCAACGTCAACTTGCCCATGGAAATGGTCAACCTGATCACGGCGACCCGAGCCTATGAAGCCAACCTCAAGGCGGCTCAGAACTTTGTGGACATGAATCAGCAGGCGTTAGCGATCGTTCGCGGATAACTTCTCGAAGACCTTCGTTCTGAGGAACGGCGATGAACATTGCACCAGCAGGAATGATTGGCGGGCTGCCCTTAGCCTCGCCACTGTCTGGCGTGACGCCACCATCCAACGGCGCGGTCTTCGGGAATGTGGTCGAACAGTTCGTCGCCGATACGAACGCTCAGCAATTGCAGGCAGACGCGTCGGTTCAGCAATTGGCAACAGGTCAAAGCGAGAGTGTGCATGAGACGATGCTGACACTGGCCAAGGCGGATCTGAGCCTGCGAGTGTTCGTGGAAGTGAGAAACAAGGTGATTGACGCGTATCAAGAAGTGATGCGCATGCCGATGTAGTGAATCGGCGCGATTGATCGCGGGCGGTGTTCGCCACACGCGGTTGGGATGGGCCAATGAAGATTCTGGTGACTGTACTGATGACCGCCTTATTCGTCTTTGCCCTCGCATCGACGTGGGTGGACTTCGTACAGCCTCAATTGAACCAGCAGGCGAAAGTCGCAGCGGAAAAACAAGCTGCCATCGCCGAAGCACCTGCTCCGCGAAAACGACCTCGCAAAGTCGTTGCGGCCGTCGAACCAGAATTGCTGCCGGTTCCTGACGAGGAAGCAGAAGTCGTCGTGGCAGCACCGAAGGCCGTCACGAAGAGAGTCTCTGCAGCCAAAGCCAAAGTAGTTGATGCCGAAGCCGCATCGTTGCTGACTGACGTGAAGGAGCAAGAATCGAAACTGGCGGTTCGCCAGGAAGCTCTGAAGATGATCTACGACGACATCCGCACCGAGCTCGCTGCTGTCGATGATCTGCGCAAGCGGACTCGCGAAGATATGGCCGATGCGGAACTGCGAATGCTCGAAGTGGCTCAGCGAACTCCTCGATCGACCAAAAACAAACCAATTGCGAATGCCAATCGCCCATCCGGCGAAAGCGCGTTCATCCGTAGTCAGGCGTTATTCATCAGGAAGCTGGTCGATGACGGCAAGATCGAAACAGCGATCTCAGTCTTGAAAGCGATGAAAGAACGAGATGCCGCCGGAGTGCTGACATCGCTGGATGGCATCGACGCCAACCTGGCTGACAGATTGGCCACAACGGTCCAGGCCGGTCGCAATGATGTCATTCGCCGCTAGTGCGTGTGGCACCTACATGTCGCGTTGAAGCACGGGTTAGACTAAGCGGCTTTCTGCTCGCGGGACGCCACAGATAGGTGGGTACTGACCAGCATTTGTGTCGATGGAAACCATCACTTCATGACTGGCATTCTGCGGAAAGACCAGCCGCGTGAGGCGGTATCGAAACGAGCAGGCCCCGGCGATATGGTGAGGCTTGTTTCGTTTACAGGCGAGGGTTAAATGATGCCAGACGACGCTTTGCAAGTTATCTGCGACATGCTCCAGTCACTAGAGACTCTACCGTCGCTTCATTCCGTGGTCACGGAAACCCGTCTTGGAGATAGTGCGGTCCGAATTACCGATCCAGATTCAGGGCTTCAGGCGGTTTGTGATTCATACCAGTCTCAGACTAGCAACAAGGTCATGGCCCTGTTGCAAATCCTTCACTCCCTCGAAAAGTCGAGACGAGCAACATAACTCGCCAACCAACACAGATGCTGGTCACTACCAAGAGGTAGGATGCGCTCTAACGATCAATTCTGACATTCGCTCGGTGGATATTGACAGTCCACCAATTTGCGATATGCTCCGCGCTGGGAATGCTGACCGGAAATTCCGGAGGCCAGTGCGTCTTTTCAGATGCACTGGCCTCTTTTTTTGTGACGCCCATAGATTATTGACGACTCACGGAGGTTCAGATGGCACGCTGGTACAAGGACAATTCTCTGTCGATCGGCCGCACACCTTTGGTGCAACTGAATCGCGTGATCGATGGAGCATCTGCAACCGTGCTCGCGAAAATTGAAGGACGCAATCCTGCGTACTCCGTGAAGTGCCGCATCGGTGCGGCCATGATCTGGGATGCCGAAAAACGCGGTTTGCTCGGTCCTGGTAAGGAATTGGTCGAGCCGACCAGCGGAAACACCGGCATCGCGTTGGCCTTCGTGGCGGCGGCACGCAAGATCCCGCTGACATTGACCATGCCGGAAACGATGAGCCTGGAGCGTCGCAAGCTGCTGGTCGCCTACGGGGCCAAACTGGTACTGACCGAGGGGCCGAAAGGAATGAACGGCGCGATCGCCAAGGCGGAAGAGATCTACGGGTCCGACCCCCAACGCTATGTGCTGCTGCAACAATTCAAGAACCCGGCCAACCCGGCGATCCATGAACAAACGACAGGGCCAGAGATCTGGGAAGATACCGACGGAGCCGTCGATATCTTCGTCTCCGGGGTCGGAACGGGCGGCACGATCACCGGGGTTTCAAGGTACATCAAAGGGACCAAAGGAAAAAAGATTATCTCTGTCGCCGTCGAACCGACCGCCAGTCCCGTGCTGACTCAAGCGCGAGCAGGCGAGCCATTGAAGCCTGGCCCGCACAAGATCCAGGGGATCGGAGCCGGCTTTGTTCCAGGCGTGCTGGATCTCTCGTTGATCGATCAGGTTGAGCAAGTATCAAACGAAGAGGCGATGGAGTACGCTCGCCGACTCACGCTGGAAGAGGGGATTCTCGCAGGGATCTCTTGCGGGGCGGCGACGGCTGCAGCGGTACGAATCGCGAAACGTCCTGAAAACGCCGGGAAGACGATCGTTGTCGTGCTGCCCGATTCCGGTGAACGATACCTCAGTTCGATTCTGTTTGATGGCGTGTTCGATGAGAAGGGACTTGCCCGATGACCCTGCCCAGGATCCCATTCGAATATGGTCCGTCCGACAAGACCGATTGGAATATCGACGGCATTGTTGCAGAGTTACGCGAGCTGCGAACTCGATCTTTGCAGGCTCGTCAGCGCAGTGGTCGCCCGGTCAAGCTGCCATCGCGCAAAGTCCTGACCAGCATCATCGAGCAGTTGAGCACGGCGCTCTTTCCGAATCGACTCGGTTCGCGCGAGTTGGCTCCGGAAAGCGTTGATTACTTCGTCGGCCATACGCTGGATACGACGTTGGGTGTGCTGTCTGAAGAAGTGCTGCGTGAACTGCTGTTTGTCGCTGGCCCGGACGATTCGATCGACGAGCACCAAAAGAAATCGACCGAGATCACCCGAGAGTTCGCCAGCCGACTGCCGCGGATCAGAGCATTACTGGAGACCGATATCCAAGCCGCCTTCGAAGGCGATCCCGCCGCCCGCAGCCTCGACGAGATCCTGGCGTGCTATCCTGGCATCACGGCGGTCACTCATCATCGATTGGCACATGAACTCTATTCGTTGGGAGTTCCGCTGGTCGCACGGATCATGGCGGAAATCGCTCATTCGACAACCGGCATCGACATTCATCCCGGTGCCAAAATCTCGGGAAGCTTCTTCATCGATCATGGGACTGGTGTCGTCATCGGCGAGACCGCGGTGATCGGTCAGCGGGTTCGGCTCTATCAAGCGGTCACATTAGGAGCCAAGCGGTTCCCGACCGACGAGAATGGAGCCTTGATCAAGGGCGGAGCCCGCCATCCGATCGTCGAGGATGACGTGGTGGTCTACGCCGGGGCGACGATCCTGGGCCGCATCACGATCGGGAAGGGAAGCGTGATCGGCGGCAACGTCTGGGTAACTCGCAGCGTTCCACCAGGCAGCAATATCACGCAGGCTCGTGCTCGCAATGACGAGCATGATGGCGGGTCAGGAATTTGAGCCGTCCCGTAGGTTATGCTTCAGCATAACTCCGCAGCGTGGTCGGCAAACAAAGGGCGAAATCAAGACGACACCCGAACGCGCGGGCGCGAATATTGGGATCAAAGAGTTATGCTGAAGCATAACCTACGAAATGATCACGAATGACCGTCGTTAGCAAACGACGACTTCGTTTGTGACCAGTAGTTCATCGCCCGCTTCCATCGCAGCGTGCGTGACTAACTGCTTCGTGTAATAGGTCGAGACGCGCCCTGAGATGATGATGGCCCCTTCGGCAACGCGGACCTGCAGTCCACGAATTCGTCCCCCGGTCCGGACATGGACGGCCGATTCAATCTTCTCCGCCAGCGATTGAGGCGAGATTTCGAAGGTAGCTGCGCTCATTAATGAATCCTCCTTGAGAATGGCGAGTCGAACAATCGAAGATGTTTCCCCATCTTCGAAACGTGTTGAACCAAAACAAACCACATCGTTTTTGCATCCGCATCACGAAGAGGGTTGATTTTTATTCCACAGTCTTTGCATCACAGGATGACACCCAACATCTTGCAGGCAGCATCTGCATCTCTCCAATCTCGATCACGTCCCTGCTAAACTGGCCTCACCCAAACGGAAGAGGCGCTTGGATCATGCGACCCCAGCAAGCTAACGATGATTGTACCGGGCGTCAAAGAAAATCTGTCGCTTTTGCCCAGTATTTACCGCATTATCAAACCCGATTTCATGGGCAACTCCCTTTCAAAATTGTGACCTGACTCGTAAGGATTTCTCTGGATGCTCGAACCCCAATTGCAGTTTCTTAAGCAACTTCTGGAAGCCCCCAGCCCTTCCGGGTACGAGCGGCCAGTTCAGGACGTGGTTCGCCGCTATGCTCAGGAATTTGCTGACGAAGTTCGAACCGACTGGCACGGCAATGTCACGGCGGCGGTCAATCCCAAGGGCTCGCCCCGGATCATGCTGGCGGGCCATTGCGACCAGATCGGGCTGCTCGTTAAACATATTGATGACAAGGGTTTCCTGTGGGTCCATGCCATTGGTGGCTGGGATCCGCAAGTCTTGATCGGGCAAAGCGTCCAAGTGTGGACTCGCTCTGGACCCGTTGTCGGCGTGATCGCTCGTAAGCCGATTCACCTGCAGTCGCCGGAAGACCGTAAGGTAGTCCCCGAGATCAAGAATCTGTGGGTCGACATTGCCGCCACAGACGGGGAAGACGCTCGCTCGGTCGTCGCCATCGGTGATGCGATCACGGTGACGCTCGGTTTCCGTGAAATGCGAAACGGAATGGCAGCCGCCCCCGGTATGGACAACAAGGTCGGCGCGTGGACCGTGATGTCCGCGGCCGAACGAATCAGCCGACAGAACCCCCAGGCGGCCGTCTTCGCAGTCTCGACCGTGCAGGAAGAGATCGGATTGCGCGGCGTTCAGACCAGCGCATTTCAGATTGATCCGCAACTGGGGATCGTGGTCGATGTGACGCACGCCACCGACTGTCCGACGATTGATGAGAATCAATTCGGGCGCGTAAAGATCGGCAAAGGTCCAGTCTTGTATCGTGGACCCAACGTGAATCCGGTTGTCTTCGATCGCTTGATCGAACGCGCATCGGCGGCCGAGATCCCCGTCCAGATTAACGGCCTCGCTACTGCCGCCAGCAACGATGCCGCACAGCTTCAGCTCACTCGAGGTGGCGTCGCGGTGGGGCTGGTCTGTATCCCGAATCGATACATGCACAGCCCGGTGGAGATGGTCTCGCTGAACGATCTGGATCAAGCCGCCGAACTGATCGCGAAGTTCTGCCTGAGTGTCGACGGGAGCAGCGACTTCACGCCGTGAGCGTTGATTAGAGGATCTCAAGTTGTCGAAACGCAAACGCCCGGATGAGAATTACTCTCACCCGGGCGTTTTGGTGTTCGTCTACTGTCGCAGGTGAGTTAATTAAAACTCGCCAATCACTTCGCCGCCGGCTCGGCTTCCAAGGCCTCGCCAGACATTGATGTCGATGTTTTCCGAGACCGTTCTCGTGGCGCCGTCCATCATGAGGCTATTTACAATTCCCGTATGGAAGCTGCGTGTCGTCACCGCGGCGTACGTTGGTTTGCCGGAACAAGTCGCGCTCGTCCCACGTTCTTTGCACGAAATGTAGTCCCCTTCCACGGGGTTCGGGGTGTTGCTTCCCTTGATCATGACCTTGGCATTCGGGGTGAAGGTGGTAGTAAAGCCTGACTCGTGAATCTTGCCGTCCGTCCATTCACGATGTCCACCCGTTGATCCAGGGACAGAGAGAGTCACGGCAGCACCATTGAAGCCCAAGATCGTGGCCGCTGTGGGGTAGGCATCCGAAGCCGCAGCATCATTTCCGACGTTATTCGTGTAGCACTTCACTTCGGAAGCGCACAGCGTATTGCTGGTTCCATCGGTGAAATGCGCGGTTGTGAAATTGCTGTTTGGAGCAAACGCACCGTCACCAGGTGTTCCGCCGGCTGCCAGATCTGTGGATGTCGGCGTGAAGACCTTCCACGTCCCCAGGTTGTAGGCGTAGTTCGGTGGGAAGAAACTGGGGGCCGTGTTGCTGGTGAGACCATTCACTTCGCTGGGGCACCGATCAAATGGCAGAAACTGTGATGTAATGCCATTCGTCGAGTTTGGGGGGTCACTATACCCGACGGTCAGATCCGCCATTGCGAATGCATTTCCTTGATCGATGAACGGCAGAATGCGGGCCGTGATGGACCAGGTTCCACCCTTGGCCGCACCAATGCAGAAGCTCGGCGGAAAGACGGAATGCGTCGACAGATAGTTGTGCAGTGCCAAGCCGATCTGCTTCAGATTGTTCTTGCATTGAGTTCGTCGAGCCGCTTCGCGCGCCTGTTGAACGGCTGGCAATAACAAAGCAATCAAGACCGCGATGATCGCGATCACGACCAGCAATTCAATCAGCGTAAATCCAGAACGACGGCGAGACGCAACAGGCGGGACGGTGTTTGGCACGACCAGAACTCCAGGAAAGCAAAGGTGGGATGTTGACGAGGACGGCCCTCGGCAGATCCGTTTGCAGGCGTGGCTGGCGTGGCATGATTTCGCTGGCGTCGCTCGCTGAGAGGCGTCGCTGGCGTGGTAGCTGGCTAGCTCAAACGGTATTCAGAGTCAGATAAGTTGACACTGAGTCTCAATATCAGGATACTAGCCGCGCCGGAACCGTCATGCAAGGCTCTGAAGGCCTCTGTGCCGACTCGTCAAAACGGCGCAGAAATCCATCTACTTTGGAAGCCGAAATGGATCATAACCCTAAGTCCAGTAATGAGTCCGAACAATCTGATTCAACCCCCAAGGAGTACGACTCTTCGCAGTTGCTGCTCGGAGCTAAAGAAATTTTAATCCGGCATGCGGGCGAGGTGTATCGTTTACGGCTGACCAAGAACGACAAACTCATTCTGCAGAAGTAGGCCCAAGCTGCTTCAAGCGGTCGTCGCGTTCCCCCATGTCAAAGAATGCGAAGAGCGAGCCCTTCGACTCGCTCTTCGTGACGTCCATTCCGGGGCTTCGCCTGCTCAGCTGGCAGGCTTAATAGTGACCTTTTGAGTTCCAGTCGCCTTCACCTTCGGCAGACTGATCGACAGTACTCCTTCCGCGAAAGTCGCTTCTGCTTGCTGACCGTCGACCTCGACCGGAAGCCGGATTGAGCGATCAAAACGACCGAATGATCGTTCTGTCGCATGGTAGTTCTGCTCGTTGACGACTCGTTCGTCTTTCTTTTCCCCACTGATGCGCAAGACATCGGCTTGGACTTCGATGTCGATCTCTTCCTGTTTCACACCAGGCAACTCGGCAACGACGTGTACTGCGGTGTCAGTTTCACTGACATCCAGTTTTGGGTACGCACCAGTCGACCACGGAGATCCAGTCGGCCGAGTTCCGACGGCGGGGCCAAAAAAACCATCCAACAGCCGAGCCACATCATGAGTCGAATGTGCAGGTCGTCTTACTAAAAACATGGGATCGCTCCTCATTCAAAAAACTGTGAATTCCCGGCCTCAAATAGCCGGAAAAGTTGCTTCAGGAGGCCGGCAAGATGGAGCTCTGTCACCTTGCTGGCGTGATTCAGATGATTGCATGGGGCGTGCCAATCCTAATTTGAGTCACAGACGTTAATGTATCTGATTTGTAAGTAATGAGTTGTGCCACATAATTATTATATAGCCAATTTGGCAGCGTATGCGATATGGCCATTTCGGCAGCCACACACTTGATTGCGATTTACCCTGCAGCTGACAGTGCCAATTTGGCATCGTGATGCCGGATAGGTAATTCAGGTGGCCAAAGTCGCGACCTCCGAATCCGTTCAATGGCGGTCGGCCGAATACCGATGACTAGGACACATCAAGGGCGGTATCGACGATGACGTTCCGGCGCAGGGAGAGTGCCGGTCGGACAGTCGTCCCATCCATTCTCACCACGAGGCTGCCTCCCAAGAACTGCGTTCGCGAGCCATGTCGATTCAGTTTGCAGGCTCCAAGTCGGCGGATGATCGTCGTCGGCGTCGGTTGGTCGTCAATGCGGATGACCCTGGCGCGGATGGAACGACCGGCGCTGAAGGTCTGCCCGGATCGGGCGTCTCGTCGGAACTGGTGAAATCAGCCGCGGCGGCCCCTTGGGTTCCGGTTTCCGAGTTTCGCCTGTGGACTTATGCAGCCCTGATTGGCCTCGTTATTTCCGGTGCCGCGTTCGCTCTGGCGACACCAATGTCGGTCCGGCCAGAGCTGGCACCGCTGACCAAGCATCTACTGGAAGGTGACCGCCCGGCTCTGGCTGTCTTCATCCAGACTGCGTTCTGCTTCGTGTGTGCTCAATTGTCGTTGTTGATTGGCTGGTATCGGGCTCAGTGCAAGCTGGACTTCCGAGGTCTCTATCGAGTCTGGCCCTGGGCGGCCGCGGTCTTCGGGACGGCGGCAATCTGCCTGGCCACGAACGCGCATGGTTTGGCAGGTCAGATCGTTGAGTCCAGTCAGCTGCTGCAATGGCGACCGTCCGTCGTAGCATGGTTATTGCCGCTCACGCTGGCCGCGTCGCCTTTGATCGTGCTGATTGATCGCGATGTTCGACGCAGCCGATCAAGCCTGTACACGTTACGAATGGCGTGGATCCTGTCGCTGGCTTCGGCCGGTTTGGAACTGTGTGCTGTCGATCTGGCTGATCAACCCTGGGCCGCCAAAGCCCGGATTATTGTGCCATTGTTTGCCCTGGCAACGTTATTCATCGGATTGTGGCTGCACGCTCGCGTGGTCGCCTATATCTGCCCTGATCCCCCGGAAGCCGCCACGACCAGCGCCGTGTCGCAGTTGATGGCGGTGCTCGGTTGGATGGCCGCTCGGCTGGTCTGGAAACGGACCCCGAAAGTTGTCGAAGCGGAAGTGAAACCGAAACGGGGTCGGAAGAAAGCGACCACCGACGAGGAAGAAGAAACGGCCGCACCGAAGCGGAAACGCAAGACACCGGCCAAGCGCGTGACGAAGCCGCGCACTCGAAAGGTCGCCGAACCCGAAGAGGAAGAAGTCGAGGAAGAGGAACAGGAGTCAACCTATTCCGATGACGCGACGGAAGCCGCTGATTCATCGTACGGCTACGACGAAGAAACCGAAGAATCAGACGAATGGGAAGAAGAAGAGGAGCCAACACCACCTCCGAAGTCGGCGAATCGATCGAAGCAAGACTCCAGCCCGGTTCCGCCCCCGTATTCCGGGGCTCAGAAGTTCGCGAATAACTCCAACAGTGCCAAGAACAATTGGAAAGAGCCCGAACCAGCCTCCAACGACTCGGATGACGATGAAGAATCGGACGACGCCGACTCCGAATCTGGCGATTCGAACGGCGGTCCCGATCCGCTGAAGGGGTTGACGAAGCGGCAAAAACGCGAGCTGCGACGCCAAAATAAGGATCAACAACGCAATCCGCGCCGTTGATTTGGTTTGTGGTGGCTGGCCGTGGTTTCATGCCGATGCTGGTGCTGTTACACTCCTCGCGTCCCCTTGGGGTCACTTTATCCCGTCTGCCGCGATCCAGCTTCCGGCCGGGATGTGCATACTGGTCCCATTTCCTAGCCGGTTCATCCGCAGTGGCGGTTTGGCCGTACACTGGAGCTGATTGAATGACCCACGCCTGGCATGATGTCACCCCCGGAGAGAAACTTCCCTCCGAGTTCACGACCGTCATCGAAATTCCCCGCGGTTCCAGCGTCAAATACGAACTCGACAAGGAAACCGGCCTGTTGCGACTGGATCGCATCCTGCATTCGGCCGTCTACTACCCTGCGAACTACGGTTTCATTCCGCAGACGCTGGCCGAAGACGACGATCCGCTGGACGTGCTGGTCCTGTGCCAGGAGCCGGTCGATCCACTGACGCTACTGGAAGCGCGAGCGATCGGCCTGATGACAATGGTCGACTGCGGCAAGCGTGACCATAAGGTTCTGGCCGTGGCGATCCACGATCCGGAGTTCAATTCATTCCATGAAGCGGATGAACTGCCACCGCACAAGCTGGCAATGATTCGTCGCTTCTTCCAGGATTACAAGACGCTGGAAGGGAAAGCGGTCGAGGTCGACGAACTGACTTCCGCAAAGACGGCGTTCCCGATCATTCTGGAATCGCTGGAACGATATAGTCTCTTGCGTCGTCGCGGCTTCAAATAAGCTAGCCACATCCGAGAGCAGCGAATGGTCGTACGCTCTCGTTTCGAAATCAGCGTGGGGTGCCACGGTTTTGGAGTCTTCTGCAAAGCTGTCTTTGACTGAGGATGAATCCATCCCGAAGACGGCGAGACCGCTGCGCAGCATCATGCAGCACAAGGTTTGGGTGACGAACTTCGAAATCGAAACAGCAACCGCGTATTTGCATAACGTTGCTTTTGCAATTCTATTGCAAAATTCGTATTGTGTCATCGCCGACGCCGGATCTTCTTTGGTGCAGTGAAATGGCGGAGATCTGGGAAGGTACAGTAGAGCCTCGCAGGTAACTTTCCCACCGCAAGATCTTGTTAGTGCTGATACGAGACCATTGAGACGACTTCCATGACCTGGCCCGCCACCCTGCTGACGATTTATTGCCTGCTGATCGCCGCGTCGGCGCTATTCGGCGGGTTCCTGCCGTCGTTGCTGAATCTCACGCATCGACGGATGCAGTATCTGGTCAGCCTGATTGGCGGATTGATGCTGGGTGTCGGTGTCTTTCATCAGTTGCCACATGCCGTCGCCGCCATGTCAGGGCATGGTCATGGTCCCGCCGAAGCGTTGAACTGGTGTGTTGGCTGGTTGATGGTGGGATTGCTGACAACATTCTTCATGCTACGCATGTTTCACTTCCATCATCATGAAGTCGCTGTCACCAGTTCGGACAAGGATCACTTGTGCGGCCACGATCATGACCACGATCACGACCGAGATTGCCTCGCCAAACATGACCACGATCATGATGGCGGCGGACATCATCACATCCACCATCCCGCTCAAGGGGCTGGCTGGGTCGGCATCTTCCTGGGTCTGGCGATTCATTCGTTGATCGACGGCGGTGCCCTGGCGGCCCACCTGACGGCGGATGCGATGTACAGCACGGACAAACGCGAAAGCGTCGTCTGGCTGCTCGGACTGGGAACGTTCCTGGGAATCGTCCTCCATAAGCCGCTCGATTCACTTTCGATTACGACCGTGATGGCAGCGGGTGGCTGGTCGAACCGAGCCCGCAATCTGGCAAACTTCGGCTACGCCTTGATGTGCCCGATCGGTGCCGCCGTATTTTATCTCGGCTTGAAGAACTTCCCTTACGAAGACATCGTGCTGGCATCGGCCCTGGCATTCTCGGCGGGCGTCTTCCTGTGTATCTCGTTGAGTGACCTGTTGCCCGAAGTGCAGTTCCATTCGCACGATCGCTTGTGGCTGTCACTTTGCCTGTTGATCGGCGTCTTTCTGGCGTGGGCCATCGGGTTGGCCGAACATGGTCATATGCATGGCCAAATGGGCGAGCCCCACATTCACGGCGCGGTGGATCGCCACTAAGCCATCAGACAATGCTCTTCATGCTCTCGAATAGACCATGCGAGCCATTCGAGGTGACTGCCCCCTCGTGATCGAGCAACCATTCTTTACGCTCGAGACCGCCGCCATACCCGGTGAGTGCGTCATTGGCCCCCACGATGCGGTGGCAGGGGACAACGAGGGCAATCGGATTTGACCCATTGGCCAGGCCGACGGCACGACAGGCCTTGGGCCGACCAATTCGATTGGCGATCGTTCCATAAGACTCAGTCGTACCGGCAGGAACAGCTCGCAGCGCGTTCCACACTTCCTTTTGAAAAGCGGTGCCATTTGTGGCGACAGGCAGGCCATCGATCGCGTGAAGATCGCCAGCGAAGTACTCTGCAAGTCGCGACACCGCGCCGCCCGGATCCCGCGTCGAATGAAGCGTGTACTGACCATAGTGGCGAGTCAGCAGGCGATGCATTCGAGCCTCGTAGCCTTCAAAATCGATCGCTCGCAGGTTGGTCCCGTCGGAGACCACGTACACCAAGCCAACCGGAGACGCAAATTCGTCTTGATAGAAGTTCAACATTTTTTACTTTCAATCGCTGAGGGTCTTAAGATTCAGGCAGCCCGCAGTTGGGTTGCTCGAATCGGATAGGGATTGCCAAAGTAGTGCTGCGGCATAGCTCCGCCATGGTCGCCAACTCTCCGCTCTGATCCGCAACGCGGCTGATGAAAGGCCCGATGCTTTGATCAGCCCCAGATCATTGGCGGGGAAGGCATCGGGCCAGCCGACCGCTCTCATCAACAGGTATTCAGCCGTCCAACTCCCGATTCCTGGTAAGGCCAGCATCGCAGAGCGGATTCGGTCTGGATCGACTCCGGGTTCCAACCGAATATGGCCGCTGGCAACAGCGTTGGCGAAACCCTTAATCGTTTCCGCTCGCCGAGTAGTCAGACCCAGCGCCTTGAGTTCGATGATGCTCGCGGCGGCCAGAATTTCCGGCGCTGGGAAGGCGGTCGTCAGTGAATCATAAGGGGTCTCGCAAGGCCACCCGAACTGGCTGGCAAGTCGACCTGCGATCGTAGTCGCTGCTCGAACACTTACTTGTTGACCGAGGATTGTCCGGATGCCGCATTCAAATCCATCAAATGCCCCCGGCACGCGCAGCCCTGGCCATTGTCGTAGATGAGACGCGAGCAGCGGGTCCTTGGAGAGATGTTCCGCAATGGCATCCGGACGAGCTCGCACGTCGAGCATCGCTTTCAATCGAGACAGCACCTGCGACAACACGGGCCCGAGATCCGTCGAAACCAGCACCTGGACCGTGTGATCTTTGCGACCGGGGCCGACCGCAATCCATCCTTGATAATGACCCACGACGACAATTCGGCGATACCACCCGTCAATCACCTGCTCAACTCCAGCAGTCGATCGAGCTCCCCAAAACGCAAGTAGAGGAGCCAAGTCGAATGGAGGCCGGACGGCCAGATTGAAGCGGTAAACGTCTTTCGAATCGCTCTTGTTCGTGCCCACCGATCGCCGCAAGGATGTCGGCGTCAATCGATACCGATCTTTGAAGGCAGCGTTGAATCGACGAAGACTCTCAAACCCGGCTGCGAATGCGGCTTCAGTGACAGACATTTTCGTGTCCGTGAGAAGTTGCTTCGCCAGCAGCAGGCGTTGCGTCTGAGCCAATTCCACGGGACTCAGTCCGACTTCCTGGCGAATGGCACGCCGCAAATGTCTAGCGGTGACATCAAACTCCGCGGCCAATTCGTCGAGACTAAGTCGCGACAACGCTCCGTCTTCAATGCGTCGAATGGCCAGCGCTGCCAGGCGAGGGACGGCATCGACGGGTGCGGACGAACCTGGAGCAAGTTCCGGGCGGCACCTCAGGCAAGGGCGATATCCCTGAGCCTCGGCCGCCGCTGCCGTTTTGTAGAAGGTGCAGTTCTTGAACTGTGGCGGACGGACCGTGCAGATGGGCCGGCAGTAAATGCGAGTCGAGCTGACCGCCACAAACATCTGCCCATCGAAACGTCGATCTCGAGTCAGAACCGCTTCGTACAGGGCACCAGCATCGAGATCGAAGACCGTGACATCCGCCATATCTTTTTCTCGCGCCTCAACAATTCGCGAAATTCGTGCCGCGGGCAGATGGTCGGATTGCCTGTGTTGGCCGCGCGTGAGCTTTGCAATGACTTTGTTCCTGAGGACCCCTCCATCGTGATTCATGCTTCCGCCCTTCGGTGCCCACCACAGTAATTGCGTTCAACCTGCGACATTCTTGGCGCGTTGTGACTCGATTACTCGCCGTTTTCGGACGTCGAAATGAATGACTCAGCGGGAACTCTACAGAACTCACGGTGACAAGTTCTCGCCAATCATCGAATGATTGGAGGACAATTGATCTCTCGCTGTCACGCTGAATGGAAGAGGTGGGAAGAAAACAACCGACTCCAATCGCCTCAAATCCAAGCTCCCGCGCAATTATTGCGACTTCCCGAAAAATGCGGAATCGAATGACCACTTAATGAACAATGAACTCCCTTCTTTTGAGAAAGCGGTCTTCGCAAAAAAGGCGTCGCTTCTTGATGAGCTATTCATCTTGGCTGGCTACTTTTCTGTTCACGATCGCTCGGGCCGCCAGTAATACAATTCTTCACAAATCTGATTTAGCGAGGAGATGTGGACCATGCACCGACTAAGTCAAACGTCCCGAAAACTCACATCGGGATTCACCTTGATCGAACTGTTGGTTGTGATTGCGATCATCGCTGTCTTGATCGCATTGCTGCTGCCTGCTGTTCAGCAGGCGCGCGAGGCTGCTCGACGTACGCAGTGTCGTAACAATCTCAAACAGTTGGGACTCGCACTGCACAACTACGAATCGACGCACGGCGCTTTGCCACCAGCACGAGGAGGGAACGACGCTGGCGGGGCTGGGGTAACCAAGGCTACCTCAGCGGTATCGTCTACTTGCTTCCGTACATCGATCAGTCATCCCTGTACAACTCGATTGCGAATCCAGGTTCAGGTTACCCATCAATGGGGCCGGCACCCTGGACAGAAACGTTTGCGCCTTACGACAACAAGTTGTCGATGCTGATGTGTCCCACCATGAGCTCTCACGTTCTTGATGGGGGCGGCTATCAGGCCAAACGGGGTCGCACGACATACGGATTCGTGACGAGCGATACCAATGATATGGCCAGTAATCTTGTTCGCGGAATGTTCGGTAAAATGAGCTTTTTTAAGTTCCGCGACGCCAACGACGGTCTGTCGAATACGCTGCTGATGGCGGAATTTATCCTGCCGACGACGACCAACGATCTGGGCTCGATCGCGTCCCCTGTCGCGGGGAATGCCGATAAGATTCCGGCCAACTGCCGAGCCCTCTATAATAAAGCGACTCGTCAATATACAGTCGCTGTGCAGCCTTTTCGTGGTCGAAACTGGGGCGAGGGAGCTCCGACCGTAAACTGTGTTGTCACTGCTCAGCCACCAAATTCTCCGAGCTGCATTCTCTCCGCTTCCAATTCGTCGCTTGGGCTGTGCTCGGCAGGAAGCAAGCACGTCGGTGGAGCGCATGCTCTCCTGGGCGACGGTGGGGTGCGCTTTGTCAGTGACAACATTGACGCGGGGAACCAAGCGGCAACCGCGACAGCGGCGGCACTCGGGATTGGGCCTAGCCCATTCGGGGTTTGGGGAGCGTTGGGGACACGCCAATCCGGCGAAATTGTCGGTGAGTTCTAAGTCTGCCGGACACTTGATCAACTTCTTGTCTGGTTCTTCTGATCACGAACAGGATCTCCGTTTCGATGAACGCGATTAAGTGTGTGTTACTTTCTGTCGGATGTGCGGTGATGTTCTCGGGTTGCTCGACGAGCCAGGACAAATGGCAGAAAAAGCGGCCGCCGCTCGTGAAAGTTGTGGGGATCGTCACGTTTAATGGCGAGCCATTGAGCAAAGCGACAGTGGCGCTGCATCCGCTGGGCGGGAACTATGCCGCATTCGGACAGTCTGGCTCAAATGGACGATTTACACTCGAAACATTCGAGCCCGGCGATGGTGCTGTCGCGGGGAATTATGCGGTGACCGTCACGAAAGCAAAGCTCGAATATGAGCCGGATCCTGTGAATCCCGATACAAAGCCTCCATTGTATCAATCCGAACAATCGATGATTCCAGATACATATTCAGTTGTTGCGACTTCGGGATTGACGGCCACGATCCCCTCGACTGGCAACGCCGACATCAATCTCTCATTGACGGGGCAGCCCGGTGAACTGAAGATCATTGCAGACAGGCGAAATAACCGGTAAGCAACTCAGTCAGCGATAAGAGAGAACGCTATGGATCGACAGAGCTTGAGGGAGCAATTGATTCGCCGCGCCGTTCATTCGGCGGTATTCTCGATGCTCGGTCTACTCGCGTTCGACGTAATGGGTCTGGTATCAGAAGCTCGCGCGAATGACGAGAGTGAGCGGAAGGCGAATGCACAACAGGTCGCCCCTGACGGCAAGCCGCGACCTCCGAACGTGGTGCTGATTCTGGCGGATGACTTGGGATATGGCGATCTTGGCTGCTTCGGACAAAAGCTGATTCGCACGCCTCATCTGGATCGACTTGCAGCTCAAGGGATGCGGTTCACACAAGCTTATGCCGGCGCGACAGTCTGCGCTCCATCTCGCTGCTGCCTGATGACAGGTCTGCACGGCGGCCATGCCTCCATTCGTGGCAATCAAGAGGTGAAGCCCGAAGGCCAGATACCCATGCCCGCCGACACCTTCACCATCGCGCATTTGATGAAGCGGGCCGGATACGACACGGGCCTGATCGGAAAGTGGGGACTCGGCCATCCTGGTTCCAACAGTACTCCGGACAAGATGGGGTTCGATTATTTCTTCGGTTACAACTGCCAGCGAATGGCGCACGAGCACTATCCGCCAACACTGTGGCGAAATCAGGAGGTTGTCCAACTGGATGGCAAGTCATACTCACATGACCTATTGACGGAAGAGGCACTCCAATTCATTCGCGATCATCGTCAGCGACCCTTTTTTTTGGACCTATCCTACACGCTGCCTCATCAGAAACTGCAGGTTCCAGATCTGGCACCGTATGAGGCCGAAACGTGGGATTCCAATCTTAAAACGCTGGCTGCGATGATCACGCGATTGGATCGGGATGTTGGCCGTTTGATGTCGCTGCTCGGCGAGTTGAATCTCGACACTCAGACGCTGGTGATTTTCGCGAGCGACAATGGAGCCGCCTACAATGATTCGCTGTTTGCCCATTCCGGTGACCTAAGAGGTCGGAAACGCGACCTCTATGAAGGAGGAATTCGTTCCCCCAGCATCGCTCGCTGGCCAGATCATATTCCCGCAGGTGACACCAGTACACAGGTCTGGACGTTCTGGGATGTGATGCCGACGCTGGCGGCACTCACGGGGCAAGTGCTGCCGACGAAAGGCGACGGAATTTCCATACTCCCTGCATTACTTCAAAATCAAGTCGTCGAACATCCACCTCTTTACTTCGAATTTCATGAGCGAGGCTTTCAGCAGGCGGCCCGCATCAAGAATTGGAAGGGCATCCGACAAAGCTCCAAGGGGCCTCTGGAACTTTACGACTTGGAACGCGATGTCGCGGAGACCACCAACGTCGCTGCAACTCATCCTGAAGTCGTCGCCGAGTTCGAAGCGTATTTCCGCGAAGCCCGTGTTGAGAACCCACTCTGGCCGATCAAAGATAAGGCCCGCTAGATGTGGGGCGCGATTCGACTCGCAAAATACGCGAAGATGGGGCCACGGACTCCTCGACGTGGCCGTGTCTTCGACAGAGGGCGCCGTGGCCGCTCGCTAGAACGCATCCCACCGAACTGTGGCGTCCCGCGAGCAGAAAACCGCTGAGTCTAACCCATGCTTCAACGCGACACGGAAGTGCGACCCGCACTAAGGAATCTTCATGGCACGTAACGATATCGCAGCGAGCAAGTTGTCACGCAGGACAATCTTGAAGGGCATGGCCGCAGCCAGTTGCGCAGGCCTGGCCGGTCGAGTCGGTCGTGGTGCCGACCTGTCACTCAGCGGCAGAGAAAAGGTACTCGCTTATCTGGAGTCGCTCGCTCGCAAGGATGGCGGCTATGGGTGGCACGACCAGCAGGTGTCTCATCTGTCGCCGACGTTCGCCACGATCGCAAGTTATCGGATCCTCAATAAGAGCGTGCCGAATCCAAATCGATGTGCGGCGTATATTCGCCATCATCATCCAACGGCGTGGAAGAAGCTCGAACAAGAACATCGCGAATTTGACTATCACCAGATTCAGTCGCTGCTCTGGCTGCAACAGGATGTGAGTGACTTTCGCGATCGTGTCACTGACTGGAAGGCCCCCGTTCCGTACCTGCCGCAATACGAACGGCATCGTTATCCCATTTTTCGATTTCAGCTCGCCGCGATCACCTGTCGGCAGCTATTGGGAATACCCTCTGCGGATATCCCGAATGAGTGGGTCACTTATCTTCTCAGCCGGCGACGTTCCAACGGCAGTTTCAACAATACGCCAGCAGATGACGGCAGCGATGGCAACATTCTGAATACGTGGTGGGGGCTGGAAGCATTGGCGGTCGTCGGAGGCCACGATGAGTTGAGACAGCCAACGATCGAATGGGTCCAGGCATGCCAGGGGACCGACGGGGGATTCAAATGGCAACCTCGTCCCGGCCATGGCACACAACCTGATGTCGCCTACACGTGGGCGGCGATTCGCTCTTTGACACAACTTAATGCACGGCCGCTCGACGAGTCTGCTGTTCTCAAATATCTGTTGTCGCTCAGGAATTCTGACGGGGGATTCGGTGATCGACCAGGCTGGGCCAGCAATGCGGTCGCCACCCGATATGCACTGGAATCGCTGGCGAGCCTGAACGCTCTCGATCGATTGGATGCGATTCCGTCTCCGCCTCCCAAGACGATCGTCGCACTTCCAAAAAACCTCCGTGTCTATACGATCCAGATCGAAGCCCACGGCACCGGAAGCCCTCACGACGCGGTGGCCTTAGCTCGTGATCTCAAGATCGATTTGTGGGGTGCGAAGAACGCCTCGCCGCGATGGTTGAAAACGGCACAAGCCATTGCAGATCGTGAAAAGCTGCCGGTGACGTTCTTCGCGGCGAACGAAGAGTACGGCACCTGGATCGATGTGCCCGGGTTTGGCACCTACAGCCATATGAGCGATATCGCCTCCCCCGCGGGAGCGACGATTGGTTCACCGATGAACGGACAATCGGAACTACCAAATTGGGATCAGTTCTATCAGCGCAGGATCACACCTCTGAAGACAGCAGGCGGACAGCTGATCTGGCAGTTCGGCGAGAATGAAGAACTGGTGCGAACGATATTGGACTCTTCGATTGAGACCGGCGGCTACGACGCAATCAGCACCTTTCATTTCGGCAATCCCGACTTTACCAACAGCGAACCGCACTTGAACCGCTATCGAGGTCATCTGCCTTTCGTCGCTCTGCAAGATGCCCATGGTGCAGAACCCTGGTGGTTCGCAGATATGACGGAAGGATTTCGGACTTTGTTCCTGGCGACGGAACCGACTTGGCAGGGATGGTCTGTGGCGTTACGCAATAACTGGGTCGCCGCAGTCCGTCGTGATGCGATCACGAACAACGAACTCCGCATGCACGCGGGTTCAGATGAGGTGGCCGGTGACATGCTGGACCGCCAAATCGAATGGCGGTGGTGGAACAATCCACGCATCGCCAGACCGATGGTCTCGCTGGCCGTTCTTCGACCCGAAGACGAGTTGGAAGCATTTCGCCCGGAACGGGGCGCGACGATTCGCGTCAGGTGTGCCTGGTCAAACACAAACCAGGGCCTGCTGACGAAACCGGTGAGCGAGTTCAAATCATTAGAGATCGACGGCCAACCCGTCCAGCCTCAGTTGGAAGAACGACGCGGGAACGGGATGCGGCTTAGCGACCACGCCTACATCCTTGCGATGCCCGAGATAGCGCAAGGCGATCATCGTGCCGTGGCGACCGTGAAATGTTTAGCTGATGGACGTGAGGAAATGCGAGAGATCAAGTTCACCGTTTGAATGACAGCGATTCTGTTCACTGCAATCACCGATCCGAACCGACACCCTTCAAAGGCTGCCAGTGGGCATGCATCGCCGCCTGGCCGACCGCGACATCAGTCAGAGCATGCTCGTTGCGATCCAACAATCGCATCACGAATAGATTCCGAACGCCATTTCGCTTCGACCCATAGGCGATCGACTTGCCATCGGGCGAGGGCTTTGGGTGATAGTGCAAGGTCCCTTCTTCTGACTTCGTCAGTTGCTCGGACTGACCATCGAGCGTCACTCGAAACAGCTCGACGTTGTTGCCGACCTTTGCGGTGTAAAAGATGGACCCGCCATCGGTCGACCAGACCGGCACGTCGCTGCTGCCGCCGTGATAGTCGGGCACATCCAGGAATTCCATGACACCTCGATATCCCCCACGATCGGCCAGCTTTTGCAGTCCAGTCCCATCGGCCCTCACGATGTGCGGGTGGCAGTTGTAATGCTCGCCAGAAACGAACAGCAGCCATTTCCCATCGGGGGACCAGGTGGGGACGAAGACAAACGGATGGCCCGTCTGCACATGAATGCGATTCGAGCCATCGGCATCAGCCAGGTAGACTTGATAGTTCTCATGATATGAAATTCGAGAACCATCGGGCGAACTGCTGAAGCCATACGCAAAGCCGCTGGAGTTCTTCATCAAGTCTGTTTTATTGCGACCATCCCGATCCATGCGATACGGTTTCGAAGCACCGTTGATCAGTGCCGTGAATCCCAGCTTCGTCGGATCGTTCGGCCAGAAAAACACGCCCGAGTTATAAAAACTGATCCGTTCAACCCCGGTCAGGTTAACGGCTTTCCCCGTTGCCACATCGATAAGATACGAATCCACCAACCAGCCTTCGGGAGTGAAGCGAAACGTCTTGTGTAGCTCTTCCCACTGAGCATTCTCAGCGCTCTCCCAAGCTCGCAACACAACCGCCGTGTTGCCATCGGGAGACCACCCCGCAAACTGCGTCCACGCTCCGACTTCATTCAGTAAGTCGCTCCCGATCAATTTCCGTTCGGTACCATCAGCCTTAACGATCATGGCCCGATTCGTGATGACATTTGCATGCCTGCCGCCGGTCAAATTCGTGCGGTGCTCGTTGTAGCCAATTAACGACTCCGCCGAAGACGGCTCATCCCCCAACGTGATCGTCACAAGCGAGAGCAACAGAACGGCGGTGAGCAGTGATTTCATTAGGAATGATCCGCCAGGTAAATCTGATAGTCTCCAGTGCAGTCCAAGATCAGAAAGAGCGAGTATTATAAATCCCAGGTCTTCACGCCATCTCCGAAGCAAAGTCCGGGCAGCGACAGTTGAGCCAGTTCAGCTTCAATCGTCTCGTAGAGCCACCCTTTCAAATGCACAGCGATTGGAAGTATTGATAAGTTTAATGGAAACTTGGCGAATTCTGCGGCAAACAGTCGAGGGCAGAGGTGGGCTGTTTTTTTTGCCAGCCATTCGAATGAATTGGAAAAGCTGCACTCCAGAAACACAGCTCTCAACTTGTCATAGAACAACTGCTGCCGGGCCAATTCCCAGATTCGTTCCGTCGGTCCGGTGTCCGAGACAATCAGGATGGCGACGCGTTCGTCCTCCACCAGGAAACCCAAAGTCGGCACGCTATGGTCAACCGACACGGGGGTGATACTCAATCCCGCAATCTTGAATGTCGTTTCACTTTGGAGTTCGATCGGGGTATAGAACTGGCCCTCCTCAATGGCGATGCCTGACAGATCCGCCCAAAGCCGGTCGTTAAACACGTCGCGAGACAAACAGTCCCACACGTTGCGGCTTGCATAAACTTTGGGGCATTCTCTAACAGGACTGAAGACGTTGTCCAGGAATATTGGCAGCGTTGCCACATGATCGATATGTGAATGTGATAACAGCACATGTTGAATTGCGAGTTGTCGCGCCAAGGGGGCCACCAATCCCAGACTCCCCGCGTCGATTGCGACAGAATCATTGATGATATAGGAGGTCATGTTCTGGAATGTCGATCCGGCACCAATTGAAGACCCCACAAGTTCAATTTTCACGCCGAGTATCCTGGAGTATGAATGCGGGCAGGTGTCTCACTTCGATGGCAAACAACGAGAACGAGCATTGAAATCCTGATACTTATTTGTAGTCGAGTTGAATCACACCATTCCAATCAGGACCGGGATTTTTAGGCGCTTTCGCCAAAAACGCTCGCAAAAAATTCGCTGGGCCATCTTTTTCGGGCAACCGATTGAGCGCTTCCCGAACCTCTTCCCAGTTTCCCGCAATAATCCCATTGACCGCCGATTCATGAGCGGCAATCAACTCCGAGGAAACAGCGGACGACGAATTTTCCCCCGGCAATAACTCATAGACACTGATTGGAGTCCGCATCCCCTTTGGTCGGACTGTGGACAAGAAGCGGGTCCGCGCTTCGGTCGCCGGGATGTGTTCGCGGACGTATTCTGCCGCCGCCTGGTCAATGCAAATCGAGACCCCGAAGTGCTTGGTCATTCCCTCGAGTCGCGATCCCAGATTGACGACTGGTCCAAAAACACCAATTTTTGCTTGCTGCTCGGTGCCAATACGGCCAGCCAAAGCGCGTCCGTGCGCGACCCCAACTCCGGCCGACAACCCCGTCAGCACTGAGTTCAATTGTTCATTGGCACCATGAAAACCCTCGCAAATCGCCAGGGCGGCACGACACGCAGGCCAGGGACCGTCCTCATCATGAATGGGCCAGCCCCAAAAGCCGAGGATCGCGTCTCCTTGAAAGTCAGCGATCGCTCCATTCTCCTCCAAGACTCCGTTCGCCATGACTCCAAGCGCCCTGCTGACACTTTGAAAGAGTGCCGGCAAATCATGCCGTAATGCTTCACTTCGTTCGGAAAATCCTCGCAGATCGCAAAACAGTACCGTCACATCGCATTCTGCGGGAGCGATGTCCGCACTGACGGACTTCGCGCTCATGAGGCTTTCAATGACTTTGGGAGAGAAAAACGCGCTCAATTGCGTTTGTTGATTCTGAAGGGTGCGGACCTGACGGATTGAACCGATGAATTGCGCTAACAATTCGGTGAAACGCAGATCGCCTTGCAGCGCTTCCTCACCGAACATGTCTCCTTGGCGGAATTGCCGGCCTGAGACAAAGAGGCACCATCCCGAAGATACTGCACCACGTATCGGAGACGAAAAGGACCAACCGAGACCATCACTGATTGTAAACTGTGCGGTCCCTTCAGGTTCCAGGATGTGAATGACACTTTGCCCAAGCTGCAGTGATTTGAGCATCAATCGCCGACTGGGCCGAAACCTCCCCGAATAAGATTCACGCGACGCGACCCTGACGAGCACCGGTGCCGGCGGCTGGGAGGATAACTCGGGAGTCCACGCCAGATCGCTTTCGACGAACTGAACGACCGCAACGGCGTCAGCCTGTGGGATTCCTTGCAGCAACAATTCCGCGACCTTGACTGCAAATTCTTCGTCGGATCTCGTCGAAGCAATTTGTTCTGGCAAGTTCGCTAGAATCTCGATCTGATGGCTCGGGTTACGGAACTCGGACTTTTGCAAAGCCTCCGCTGAATACGCTGATTCTCGTACTCGCAGCGATTCGGATTGTTCATCGGTGTCACTCGCCCTTAAGGACGAATCCAGTGATCCAGCATCCTGTTCCAGACAGGTAAATTCCGTGCTACCGATTTGGAAAGAGTCACCCGCGACCAGTCGAACCTGACGGACTTTCTTCCCGGCATACAACAGACGATTCGCAGCGCCTTCCAAGCAACGAATCAAAAACTCGCCACCGTTGATTTCCGCCACGGCGTGTTGTCGGGAGATCATCAAGTCATCAGGAATTGAGACATCATTTGTCGATGCTCGACCGATTCGCAATGTCCCCTGTTGCGGGAAAACTGCCTCGCCCCCTCCATCCACAGTGATCCAAGCCAACTTGTAGCGATTCATCAATCATTTCTGCAGGAGAACAGTCATCAGGCAAAGGTGCCAAATTTGGACCAAAGCCGTTGGATGCAGTTTGCTCGTTCGTGCTCACGATAGACAGACTGCGTTTGCTGGAAAACGCCCCAATTCAATTGACTGAAGTTGAAGATATGAATCGACCTCGCGATTTTCCACCACCTATTGGCGACAGGTTGGCCATCAGTGACCTCACGCCAATAGATTCAGTGCCCGAGTAGCCTTGGAATTCAGCCGCCATTCGGTCAGTGCGGCTTCTTGATCACAAGCCCATTCTCGTGGCGATACGCAAGTCCATCGGTTGATCACCTCGAAAACTGATCAGCCTTGAGAACGATCTGTTGTTCCCAGGCGAATCAGCCGATACAGATGATACAACCCTCTTTTTCGGTAGTTTCGGGATATTCCCGTCAATGTCGTGAGAATGCAGTCCATTTGCACTTGAGGAGCTGGCTCTCTACACGAACCACCTGAGGAAGTTCCACGGCATGTTCGGTATAGAGGAAGGAACCGGCGCTGCGGACAATTCGTGGTGGCCGAAGACTGCAACACGCTGCCGCGCAAAGAGTCTCGATTGCGCCGGTCTATTGTTGCTGACACTGGCCGTGAGCATGCTGAGCGGTTGCACGAGCTTGTCGCGCTGGTGGGAAAACGGCTTCAAAGTCGGGCCTAATTATGCCGAGCCGCTGGCCGCCGTTTCCCCGATCTGGGAATCGACGAATGATCCCTCCATCCGCGGCGATCTAGAGCCGCTCGCGGCTTGGTGGACGCAATTCAACGATCCCGCGCTGGATGGTCTCGTCCAAACGGCCGTCGATGAGAATCTCGATCTGCGAACGGCCGGCCATCGTCTACTGGCGGTGCAGGCCGAACGGAACGTTGCGATTGGAAATCTTCTTCCCGACGCACGGTCAGGGGCACTTTTTAGTCACGCACAAATCAGCAAGAACCTGCCGGCCATCGGTTTGGGAAATCTATTCGACTTCTGGGCGTTTGCCCCGCTTGCGGCATCTTGGGAAATCGAGTTCTGGGGCAAGAACCGCCGCGCCATCGAATCGGCAGAAGCCGAGTTGGAAGCGTCGCAGGAAGACTATCGCAACGTGCAGGTGTTGCTCGTGTCTGAAGTGGCCGCGAGTTACGTGCAGTTGCGCGGTTATCAACAGCGGATCGAATTCGCCCGTGAGAACGTCCAGATCCAGCAGGAATCGCTGAAGCTGGCATTGGAACGGTTCCAGAATGGAATCACGACTGAACTCGATGTCCAGCAGGCCAAATCCAGCCTCGCCGAAACCGAGGCAGTGCTCCCACAGCTCGACACAGGACTTCAGCAGGCGGGTCATCGCTTGTGCATTCTGCTCGGCTCGCCGCCGGGAGGCATGCCTACTCAGATGGGAACCGGGCCGATACCCATCGCTCCCACGGAGCTCGCCGTGGGAATCCCTGCCGAGCTACTCAGGCGGCGTCCCGATGTCAGGAAGGCCGAACGCCAGGTAGCGTCGCAGTGCGCTCAAATCGGCGTCGCGGAAGCCGACTTGTACCCAAGCCTGCAGTTGCTGGGGTTCGTGGGTTACACGTCAAACTCATCTGGAAAACTGTTTACGGCTCCCAGCTTCACGGGCATCATTGCGCCTGCGCTGCAATGGAAAATTTTCAGCTACTACAAGATCAAGAACAATGTCCGTAAACAAGAGGCGCTCCTGGATGCGCGAATCACCGAATATCAACAAACAGTCCTGAAGGCACACGGTGAGGTCGAAGACTCGCTGGTTGGATTCGTCAACTCCCGGAAGCAGGCCGCTCATTTGGGCGAAAGCGTGGAAGCCGCGCGCGTCTCTGTGAGCCTCGTTCTGGGCTTGTATCGCGAAGGGAAAGTGGACTTCAATCGCGTGCAAAGTGCCCAGTCGATGCTGGTCAAGCAGCAAGATCAACTCGCCGTGGCGAACATCGAGTCGATACTATCGCTGATCCGAGTCTACCGCGGCCTGGCCGGGGGCTGGGAAGTGTTTTGTGAGGACTCGCACGCCGCAGACATTGGCGATCCGGCGACCGAGGATGTTCCCCCTCCCCCAGCAGATCTGCTGTCGCGCCGTGACCGATGACAGCAGTCATCTATGAACGGCCTGCATACGTCCGCAGGAGCTGGTCACGAAAGCTGACCGAACTCTCGATGGCAGCCCGGAAATCGTCCCGGCCGAGGACGTAAAGTTCGAGCTGATTGACGGCACGAACTGTCGCACTGCGAGGCTGGTGCTTCAGCAATGACATCTCGCCAAAGATATCCCCTCTTTCGAGCGTGCGGACCAGTTTGAGCCCGTCCGGCCCATCGATCAGAACCTCCGCCTGACCTTCGCGAATGAGATAAAACTTATCTCCCGCGTCGCCTTGATGAAAAATGACTTCGCGAGGTGGATACTTTTCGTAGGCCATTTTTTGAGCGATTTCCGTGAGCTCGCTGGGCGATTGATTCGCAAAGACGGGACACTTCCTCAGAAATTCGCAGATCAGGTTTGTTTCACCAACTTCCACGCGCGAGACGATTCGGCCGTCGATGAGCGTGACAATGCGGTCGGCGACATCGAGGATGCGATTGTCGTGAGTCACCAGGATAATGGCGGCGTCCGCTGCGCGAGCGTGCTCTTGGAGCAGGTTGACGACAATCCGTCCCGACTCTTTATCGAGTGCCGCGGTCGGTTCATCGGCCAGAATAATCCGGGGCTTGTTAACGAGAGCCCGAGCCACGGCGACGCGCTGCTTCTGCCCCCCCGACAGCGAACCGGGCTTATAATGCATGCGATGTTCGAGTCCAAGCTTTGTCAGCATCTCGGCGGCGCGATCTCGCTTTTCCCGGGCCGAATACGAATGAAGATCAAGCGCCATCTGCACGTTTTCGATCGCGGTCAATGACTCGAACAGATTATGGAACTGAAAGATGAATCCGATACTGCGACGGATCTCGACCAGTTCTAGCGCGCTAAGGCCGCGCATCTCGCGGCCCAGGACATTCAGGCTCCCGTCCTGGACAGCGCGCAACCCTCCCGCCAAGACCAACAGCGACGTTTTCCCCGAACCCGAGGGTCCTGTCATGATCGCGATCTCGCCAGGAAACATGGCCAGATGGACGTCGTACAGAACTTGTCGGCGTGCGTCACCAAGGCCGAAATGATGATTCAGCCCGGAAAAATTCACGATGGGCCGTTTACCATTGGCCTCCGCTCTACCTGTGTTGCTCGATTGCTGTTGCAAGGCGGTTCTCATATTCCAGCGGACTAGAAGCAGTCGGCAGGATCAATGCGGATAACTCGGTAGAGGGCCATGAGTCCAGCCACCAGGCACATGACCAGTGTCAACAACAGGATCGTGGCAATCCGGAGTGGCGTCAACGCCATCGTCAGTCCCGTTTGTGATTCCATGAACCAATAGAGAAACCATGCCGCACTCACTCCCAACACAAAGCCCAACAGCGCCAGGAACGTCGCTTGTTCCAGCACAAGTTTGACTAGGTAACCAGTTCGGTAGCCCATCGCTTTCAGAGTGGCAAACGGCAACAAGTTGTTGCTGATATCGGTGAACAGGATTTGATAGCACACGATCATCCCGATCAGAAATCCTACGACCACGCCCATGTTGAACAAGAACCCCACGGCCGTGTTGCGGCTCCAGTACATCTGCACGTCGTTGCAGTAGTCGGACAAAGTCAACACGCGCACGTCGTCAGGAAGCAGCATACGAAGTTCTACCGCTGCTTGTTTTGGGTCGACTCCAGCCCGCAATTGGATCAGGCCGTAATCGACATCCTGCGGAGTTAAACGGCCTTTGCCGCCCTTGCCGAAGATGGCGAAAAACGTACTTTGATCCAGAAACAGATTGCCGTCGGTATCAAGATCGGCCCCCATGGGAGCCAGTCCTACGACGCTGATCGTTCGGCCATTCAACTCCGTGACAGTTCCTGGAACGGGTTTGCCCAGCAACGCGCGCGAACGAGAATCGAACAAGACCGCTCCGGGCTGTTGCAGGTCGCTGCGTGGAGCAAACTCTGGAGGCCAGAAGGTCCGTTGCTGCGTGTCATACCCAAACACCCGGACTCGCCGCAGGCCCGCTTCGCCCGGTATCTTCCACAGGGCACCGACCTGCACGTACATCGGAATGACGTTGGCTACTACGGAGGACCGGCGCGCCAGATACAATTTGTCCCGCAAGAATCGCTGCGGCGACGCGGGAGTCGAGATGCGGTTGACGATCACCAGGTCCGCGTTGAATAGTGTATAGCCGTGGGTGGCAGTATCGAAGCAGCCGTTCGAGAATCCCATCTCCATAAACATCAACAACACGACGAAGCCGATCCCCACCAGTGACAGCAGTAACCGTCGCAGATCATGTGTCAGATTTCGCCAGGCAACCGGGGTGGCCATGAACCGTCTCCAGTCGGAATTGTTGCCTGCTCAGAATAGATCGGCGGGATTGGCGGCGGTCAATTTTCGAAGTGCCAGTGCACCGGAAAAAACGCTTAACATCAGTACCAATCCCAAGACGAAGCCCGCCCGCGCCACGGTCATCGGAACGGGCATGCCGATGTTCACGCTCATCAGCCAGTAGAGTCCGAATGCTCCCACGAGCCCCGCCAGATAGCTGGCAAACGCGTAAAGCATTCCCTGTTGAAAGACCGTTTTTCTAATGCTCCCGTCCGAATAACCCATGGCCTTCATCGTGGCATATTCCCGCAGGCGATTGGAAATGTCAGTGGCGAGAACCTGATACAAGATCACAGCTCCCACGACCACCCCAATGAATACTCCCGAACGGAACATCACTCCGATAGGCTTCACCCAAACCCAATAACTGACTTCGCGATCACGATAGTCGCCGCGCTGCCATACGGTAACGTCCTGAGGTAGCCGGTGTCGCAGAGCTCCGGCGACCGTGGCGGGATCAGCCCCCGGTTGCAACTTAATCAGTCCCAGTGTGGCGGAATTCAAAGGTAGACCCAAGTGGCTGAACGTCCGGTCGCTGACAATCAGCAAGCTACCTGCACTCATGCCGCCACCATTGGAAAACAAGCCGGCAACCTCGACCCTGCGGCCAGCAATCTCAGCGACCTGGCCTTCACGAATTGTGCCAAAGTTCGCCAGGGAGCGGCGGTCCATCAGTGCGGTATCGGTACGTTGCAGGTGAGGCAGCAGTGCCACCACTTCCTGCTTGGCGAAGACAGGGTCCTTGGGTGACAGGCCGATCATCATCAAGATGCTGCGACTGCCGTCGTCGACACTGCGACGCGGCACCAACGAGATGTACACCGGGCAGATCGTAGCAACACCGGGAGCGGAGCGGACTTGATACAACCGCGATAAATCGACCTCTCCCGGCTGCTGCAGATTGTAATACCGCGACGAGGTCAGTAGCAGATCGTAATCGAACATGTCGGTCACGACATTAGCCGACGACTCGCAAGTTTCGAACAATGCGAGTTGCATGAAAATCAGGACCACCGCAAAGGTGATCGCCGAGAGCGCCAGAAGTGTGCGAAGCTTGTTGTGCATCGCATTCCGCAAAGCCAGCGGCACGCTCACGGAGAGCTCCCGTGGCCGGATTCCGTTGCCAAGACCGACAGAGCCGCCTCCGCGGGTGCGTCGATCGCCACAGCAACCTGCAAATTGACCAGCCGCGAAGCTTGTTGAACTTCGTCGAGCAAGATCCGGATCTCAGCGACACGGGAGTCCGATGGACTCGCTGGATTGAGATCATACACGGCCTGCTGGTTGATCGAACGGCCCACGAACAGGACATGTCCAGTAAGCGGTTGGCTCAGTGCTGCGGCCGTCACGACGACCTTTTGTCCGGTCTGCAGCCGCAGGAGATCGGTCTCGTAGATTTCCGCCACGACGCACATTTGTTCGAGATTGGCCATGGTCAGAATCGTCTGGCTGCGCACCACTTCTCCCGGCCGCGCCCGGATTTTAAGGATCTGGCCATCACTTGGTGCGCTCACGATGGCCCGCGACAACTGCGCCTTTGCCAATTCCACGCTGCATTCGAGAGTTGGAATGTCGATCGTGGGCCGCGCGAGAGCGAGTGTGGCTTTGGCCAGCGCAAGATTGCTCTCGGATTTGACCAACTCCAGAGGAAAGCCCGCCTTGAGCTTGCTGAGCTCGGCCTCGGCCACTTGCAGAGCTTTACGCCGCTGAATGACCTCTGTCGTTTTCCGATCGAATTCTTCCAGCGAAACCGACTTCGCACGGTACAGCCGTTCGTACCGCTCCGATTCTTGTTGGGATAACCCCAGTTCAGTCTGCAGTTTCTCTATCGAAGCCTCTTGAATCTCAAGATCTTTGGGGTAGTTGACCTTGAGCGAATTCACATCCGCCTCGGCGCGGGCGATGTGAGCCATCTCGCAATCGAGGCGCGCGGCCAACTGCATCTGACCACCTCGCAGCCGACTGGCAGCTTGTTCCGCGGCAGCCTTCAGTTCTTCGTAATCTTCGAGGTGAGCGAGGACATCTCCTTTTTTAACGAGCTGGCCTTCGGTAACAAACAATTTTGCCAGCCGCCGGCTCGCGTCGACGCCCACTTCGACAACGTCGTCCAGCGGTCGGATCCGTCCCAGCGCTGATACGCTGTTCCAAACTGGAGGACGCTCACGAGCTTTCGCAGCCGCGATTTCCTGTTGTCGCACCTGCCAAACGAATACGCCCCCCACGCCAGCGAAGACCAAGATGGCGACCACGAACCAACGCATACTTACAAATCCATAAATTCATTTCGAAGCTGCGACAACGAGCGGACGACCTGCTGACCCAACTAGGAATTTTCGACCACTGAGGATGTTGCCCCAGTCACGTTTATTGGACCTGCTGGGTCCTTAGAATGCAATGGGTTCAACGACTTCCTGCCGTCAACAATGTCAGTACCGGGTGTGATCACTAGATCACCCTATCCTCGGCGTTCAATCGTCGATCTATCCGATCCGCAAATATCTGTGCTTCTTGCGGATCGTTCGTCTGCAATGATCGCTTTGGCCTTCGCAAGCACAGATGGATGCCTGCCCCAAACCGCGTTCGAAAACAAAAAAGGACTCAGAGCTCACAAGCTCTAAGTCCTTTCACTAATTCACTCTAGCCGCCACCTTCCGGTGACAAGCAAAAAGTTGCCGACCAGGATTCGAACCTGACTTCGAGGCACTGGGGAAGGGTTGGGCTTAGCACTCGGTTGCGTAGCAACTGACTATCAAGTCGCACGTTACGACTTCTTGCCGTGCAAATACGATGTTACTCGAATTGGAATTGAATCGCCAATTCTGCCCTCAATTTGCCCCCAGCGCAAATGGAGCGGAGTACGGCCGCAACGCCCCACGCTCAGCGACCCGGCGATCAGGCGCAACGATTGCAACCACGTCGCTTCCGCCGGTGTCGCTGCAGCGCATAGTTAGGCGACTCTCTATTCATTGTGACTGTCTCGACGGAACACCTGAACCGTCCACACCGTAAATCTCCTCATCCTCCTCATCAACGGCGATATGGCCGAGGACAACAGCCATGCACGTGAACCAACACGCGCCGATAGCCAAGATGCGCTGCTCCCCGCGACGGAGGTCACCGTGGATGCACGGCAGGTAAATAGCACAAGCCACTGCCGGCGGTGCCAGGAAAAAATTGGCGTGGTGGACAACTGCATGAATGACTCCCCAGCGATTGTGAAGCTGCAAGGGGCCAACCAGAACCGAGAGGAACACCTCAATAGCAACGCTGAGAAGTACGAGCAGAGCAAGCACGCCGCAAATCAGCCTGAGAAACGTCCACCGCGTGAACGCCCACCGCGCGAGGAAGCAAAACGCCGTGCTTGTCAACAGCGTGACAGGGACTGCGAATAGTAAGCCCAAAAGTTCCATGTGGGTGAAGTCGCCGAACGTTTAAGGTAACTTGCCCGCGATCGACGACGGGCATTGCGATTAACACGCCAACACTTTGAGTCACCGGCGACGGCGGGTCAAGTTGACCAACTCGTTCGGCGATTTAATCACATGCCTCGGCCACTCCAAACTCGATCAGTATGCCGTTTGTCCCCGCCAGAGCCACAGCCCCTTCCGCCTCCTCCATCGCTTTTTCTCTCGACGGATGCATCGGACCGCACTTATTGCGTTCTGCCCTAAGCAGCTTCAAGCGGAGATCGCGTACACGAGTAGCCAAGCGTCGAATGTCTTTGATCTCTGCTGATGCTGATGCCTCAGGTGGGATCGCTGCTTGATAGCTTGCTACCGAAGTTCGGAGAGCGGCCTCCGCAACTTCCAATTTCGAGTAGTGTGTCAGGCCGCTATACTGTCCGCGCCACTGAGCCATATGCCACCACAATTGCAGTCGAAACTACTTCGACACGCTGCTACCGTTCCGAAATGACAACTCTTGATTCGCGGGCTTTAGAGACCAATTTTTGAATAGTGGGCTTTTCCGCCGAACGACGGCGGTAACCGGGCCACCGCCAAGAAACTATGATTTGAAATCCGGCGTGATCGGCGATTCCGGTTGACCGCTTTGTTCGCCTCTGATTCGTCTGTGTACTCTAGTTTCTCGCGCAAGTTCATCCGGGTCTGAGTCAAGGCTATTCAGGAGGGCGTAGAACTCCTGGGTTGATTCAGGTGGAGTATCTTCATAAGTAATGAAGATGTTGTCGCTGCCGATGTACCGTTCTAAGTCACTTGCAATTTCATCCACACGTTCTGAATTCCCCGCAGGTGTTGAAATACCCAGAATCACGCCACCATCAGCGAGGAAGAAAACCATTGCGTGCTCTGGCTGCTCATTGCTTCGCCAGTAGATCGCATGAACTTCTTCCTGATTTGTACAGCAGTGACGAATTAAATCTGAAGCCTTCCTGTAGACGATGGTCGGTGAATTGGAATACTGCGGAATTTCATACTCATCTGCGGATTCCGCGCGTGACGGAAGAAAGCAGTCGAGGAATCCTGTTATCGCTCGCTCTGCCCGTTCTCCGCCTATCGCGTAGACATCCGCGTATTCTGGCATGCACGAGCCCATTTCTCTTGAGGCGAACGTTCAAGGTAACTTGCCCGCGATGAAAAACGGGCTTCCAATCAACATGCCAACACTTTGAACCACCAGCGACTGCGGGTCAAGTTGACCACTTCGTTCGGCATCATTTTCGGTCACTCCTTCATGCCCGCGTTCGCTAAGAGCTTTGCGACAAATTTGACCGCCGGAGTTGGATCTGATTTCAAAATGACATGGTATGAGCGATTGAGCTAGTCACATGCCTAATACTGGGCGATGAGCTGAAAGTGAATGGTCGGCACGCCCTCGAACCCACCTTGTTCGAGCTTTTGCCGAACTTCAGATGCAAGCTCAACGAGTTCGTCGACGGACATCTCTACATGCGTCTCGTACTCAAGGCCAAGAGACCCGATTGGATACCCAACGTAGCAGAAGTAATCCTCTCCGTCGGTCATGCGATCAACATACGTGTGAAGACCGACGCGTTGTGCAGTCTTAAACAGAGGATTGGTTTCCTCCTCGAACGCCGTTAAGGCCTCCTCATCGTTCGGGTCGATGGGGATCTTGATCGCATAAAAAGCATGAAACGAATCAGCACCCATCGCGAATGACCTCAGATCTAACTGGGAAGATCGTCTCAACGAACGTCAAGCGCTTCAAGACTCGCCCAGCCGAACGTTTCAGGTAACTTGCCCGCGATCAACAACGGACATCCAATTAACTCACCAACACTGTGAACCGCCAGCGACTGCGGGTCAAGTTGACCGCATGGTTCGGCCCTGAATGGCATCAACTGGAATTGGTGCCGGCAAATCGGGATGATCAAGTCCTGGTCATCTTGCGAGTTCCCATCCCGGATAGGCCAGCCTGAGTCCGCAGCCCGAATTGGAGTCGATGATGAATGTGCTGCTATGCATTGCCTTGCTGGTTTTCGGAGCGGATCCAAAGCCCGCCGATTCTGACATCATCCAAGCCCTCGAAGCGTCGACAGTGACGCGCGTGCGGATGCAGCGGGAAGCCGCTCAGTGGGGAATGAAGTACGACGCCGGAAATGGTCCAGTCATCGAAGTGGTTGTTCTACAGAACTCGGAAGCGTCGCTGTTTGAATTGAAGGTGATCACGGGTGGACGCAGCAGCAGGATTGCGACAATCCTGCGCCATGCCGATGCATGGTATGTCGATGACGGATTTTCGAAACGGAAGTATCGTCCGTACGAAGCCTGCCTGCCGCTTCCCAATGGCATCTTGTTCATGGGATTCGGTCAGTTGCAATTGATTGACGATAACGTGACCGAGAATCGCATGCGTGTGGAACGAATTCAGGACAATCACCTGGTGGGGCGGTTGCCGCTCGATCCCGCGCAGGAACAAAACGCTCGCATGGCCATCGCTAAGATGAACGAACTGCGGGCGACATTGGTGAACACTGGAAAGGACGTCCCGAAAGCTCAGGAGATACTGGACAACCTTAACGACGCGGTGACCAAAGGCCGCACCGTGATTGTGGATCGAGCGAGCGGACAGATTCTGGAAACCGGGATCCCGCCACGAAAGACGACGTTCAGTCCGCTGGTCTGGCTGGGTGACGTCAAACCACCGGCTCTTGAACCGGTCGGAAAATGGGAGGATCACACCAAACCGTTTTCGCCCGACGATTTGAAAGATCTGATTCAGATTTCTCATAACCCGATGTGGCGACCCGGTCAACCCACCGGCGACTCGGATGTGATGCTGGTGAATCTGCGCACACAAGAAATCCGAAGAGCGCCGATTCCATTCGGCGCGGCACTTAGCGGGTGCTTCTCGCCAGACCGCTCGCGGATCTACATCTCAGGTCTCGACCCGGCTTCCGCCAACCTCGGCCTGTTTTCGATCGAACTTGCCTCGGCAGAATGCCAGCGCGTCGGCGACGGCGTCTTGGACCGCGGCAACTGGTTCAATTCTGTGGTCTCCCCTTCCGGTGACGTCCTAGCTGCTGTTCAGGTTGGGGCTGGCGAGGGGTTGAAGTCGCAGATCCACGTCATCGACTTGAAGTCGAGAGAATCCAAGCCCGTGGGTTCTCCGATGGATCTCGCGATGTTGAACTGGCATCCGCGGGGAGATTCGTTGATCTGCATGGTCCGCGAACCGGGGCCGGACAATTCGGAAGTTGCATTCATCTGCAAGGTCACGTTGGACGGCAAAGTCACAAAACTTTGTCGCGGTCGATTTCCCGAAGTGTTGCCTCAACAGCAGCGGATCCTGTTTGAGGATGACGACGACGAGGCGCGCCAGTTCAAGACCTGTGATCTGGACGGAAAAGACATCCAGGTGTTCGGCAACGGCTTCAAAGGCTTCGGCTTTGCATCCGCATCGCCCGACGGACGGCTGATCATGATCAAGTTTTCCAAGACCGCTGGGCCACAGCCGTGCCTGATCGACATGAAATCATACGAGGTCAAGCCATTGAAACTCGGCCCGGGAATGTGGTCTCGCCCCAAATGGCGGTGAAATCAAACAGATCGCGGGACGAAAAAGGGGACAGGGAAATCCCAGCCTCCGAATTCTCCCGGCCGAACGTTGAAGGTAACTTGCCCGCGATGAACAACGGGCTTCCAAACAACACGCTAACACTCTGAACCGCCAGCTACCGCGGGTCAAGTTGACCGAGTGGTTCGGCGTTGTTGACCGCGATTTCCAATTAATCATCGATATACACATTAGTCGCTGACCACACCAAGCACGACTCCCTTAGCCGAAGCCATATTCAAACTCCGCGGGATCCGTTTCGTCGAAAACCCGGATGATGCGGTCGATGAATTGCAAGTACAGATCATATTCCCGGCCCTCGAACCATGCTCGAAGCAATTCAAGTTCGGCGATCAACTGGGGAATATCTTCGGGCGGAAAAGAAACGTATGTGCCACCATCTCCCAGGTGAGGCACGATGACAAGCCCCAACTCGCGAGCACCGACTAGCCAATGCGTCTCCCAACCAGACCGACCGGAGACATTATAGAGTTCACCGCTGGGAGCTCCGCGGCGTTGCACATGAAAATGGACGCCCATGGAAATATGCCAGCCGAACGTTCAAGGTCACTTGCACGCGATGAACGCCGGGCTTCCGATCAACACGCCGATACTTTGAGCCACCAGCGATCGCGGGTCAAGTTGACCGCCTCGTTCGGCGATTACGTGGCCTCGTCGAGCAACTCTTTCGCGTATTCACTTACTGCAATCCACGGAGATGAAAGATGTGACCTGATCTCCGCAATGGCATCAGGTGTTCCGATTTCCATGAGCGAGTCCAAGCACTTCTTCGATAACGAACGGAATACGTCATTCGGAAGATCAAATTCGCAAGCCTTCGAAAGCGAATCAATCGCATCGGGACTTCCAATTTCGCCGAGCGTCTCTGCGATCCATTCGTGTTGAACATACTCGTCCCGGATATCCAGTAGGTCGCAAAGCGGGCGGACAAGGGAAGAAGTGGCGCATTCGTCGGCAGCGATAAGCCACAACATCACGTCGCGCCATTCGCGATTGAAACGGAGACCGCTGAGCCCTTGCACGATCTCGTCCTCGATATCTTCCAGGCCGCCGATCGCAGCGCGAAAACTTTGGAATGTTTCAGATGTCTCGCGCGCATATGCGGCGTAATCGGTACTCCGGCACGGGTGGATCAGTGCGGTGTACTCGGAGACAAGCTCGCTGACTCGCCCCATCGCATTCTCACCCTATGAAGCCGAACGTTCAAGGTAACTTGCCAGCGATAAGCGACGGGCTTCCAATCAACACGCCAATACTTTGAACCGCCAGCGACTGCGGGTCAAGTTGACCGACTGGTTCGGCGAGGATCATGAGTGGCTGCCGATACACAGCACGGTCTTGATGAATATCTCTTTGAAGTCATCCCAGTATGGCCCACCGTGAGAGTGCCAGTTCGCTGGATCGTCGCACCAGCTCGACAGTGCCGCTACGACATGACCTTCGATTTCGTCGCCGAGTTCAATAGGCGTTGCGTCAGTGTGGCGCGGATGACGAGCCCCGTCAAAGACTCGGCCGCGAGTTGAACTATCAACGCAATTGTCGATGCAAACTTGCGCCCGAGAGCCAGCCGAATCTTCGAATGCAGCCCACAGGACGCCGCGGCCAAACTCACCATGCGTGTACCAGTCTACCAACACAATCGCACGATCAGGGAGTAAGGAGGCAAAGGGATAAAGCATGGCTGCCAGAAATGTTTGTGGCCGAACAGGTATTAGACCGCCGAAGTGCGGTAAAACATTACCGAACTTTTACGGTATATGATGTATTTGTCAACTTTTATGGATCATACTGCGTAATATGTTACGCCGAATCGGCAACTGAATTCCCGTCATATGCCGCACTGGAGCCCATCATATGCCGCAGTTTGACCCTCGAAAAGCGGAAACGCCAAAAACGAGTCACTCGACCGGAAATCCCCAGGCTCCCAAGTTCCTCGATCAACTGTCGGCTCAAGCGCTTGTCCTATCGCACGGAGCAAGCCTATGTCTCCTGGGCGAAGCGGTTCATTCTGTTTCACAATAAGCGACACCCCAAGGAAATGGGCGAGCAGGAGATTGAAGCGTTTCTCACGCACCTGGCTCGAAATCGTGGAGTCGCCGCGTCGACGCAAAACCAAGCACTCAACGCGATTGTTTTCATGTACCGGGCGGTCGTAAAGCAGGATCTCGGACAGTTTGGAGCCTATCACAAGGCCAAGGAATCGAGGCGGCTGCCGACAGTGTTGACGACGGATGAAGTGCAGCGAATGTTAGCGCATTTAGACGGCACATACGGACTAATGGCTCGTCTGCTCTACGGCACCGGGATGCGGTTGATGGAATGCATCCGTCTGCGTGTCAAAGATGTCGATTTTGTGCGGGGTTCGATCATCATACGAAGTGGAAAAGGCGACAAGGACCGTGTCACGATCCTGCCAGAATCGCTTCGCCACGTACTGAACAGCCATATCGAACGCTTGAGACAACTTCACATCGAGGATCGGAAGGCAAATATTCCCGGTGTCGAGTTGCCAGACGCTTATGCACGTAAATCGCAGAATGCGGGGATCTCGTGGGCGTGGCAATGGGTATTTCCTGCGAAGAATCTCTCGCAAGACCCACGAAGCGGCAGGGGCACGCCCAAATCGTCCTCAATGTAAAAGCCATGCAATCGCGACGCTGTAGAAAGGAAGTCTCATATCGTCTGAACGGCAATCGACGCAGTTGCCACGCAAGCCCGATGTCTGCCCTCAATTCGCATTGGTAACAAAAAAGGACTCAGAGCCCACAAGCTCCAAGTCCTTTCACTAATTCACTCTAGCCGCCACCTTCCGGTGACAAGCATAAGTTGCCCGACCAGGATTCGAACCTGGACAAACAGAACCAAAATCTGTTGTGCTACCGTTACACTATCGGGCACCCTCGTGCGTGGGGCGTAATCTATCGCATGAATGCGATTGCTGGCAAGGTTGAGACGGGAACTCGTTGGCAGTTTCTGATGTTACGTCAATCCGCGGATCGGATCGCCGTGGTAAATGTGGTGAGGGCGGCCCAGGTCGTCGTGCCAGGCGACTTCGGAGGGAAGACCCAGTGACGAATAAATTGTGGCGGCTAGATTCTCGGGTGTTTGCGGGTCGGCAGCGGGATATCCACCGATTTTATCCGACGAGCCGATGACGCGACCGCCGATGATTCCGCCCCCTGCCAGCCAGACCGTTTGCACGGCACCCCAGTGGTCTCGGCCCGGAAGTTTGTAGTGTTGCGGCAGGCCGAAGACTTTCGGAGTGCGGCCGAATTCGCCCGCCATCACGATTAAAGTCTCGCTCAGCCGACCACTGGCTTCCAGATCGTCGAGCAATGCCGAGAGCGATTGGTCAGTCGGTGGGAACAGGTAGTCTTTCAAACTTGGAAACGCATTGCCGTGCGTATCCCACGCTTCATTGTTGCCCAGATTCACCTGAACCAGGTTCACCCCTGCATCGACCAGACGCCGGGCCATCAGCAGGGACCAACCGAATGAATTGCGGCCGTAGCGGTCCAGATCTTTGGGGGAGGCACTCGTCACGTCGAAGGCGTGGCGGACCTGCTGATCGGTCAGCAGCGACACTGCCGACTGACGGTGTCGGTCGAACTTTTCAGTGACGGCAGCGGCTTCTAGTTGAGCTCGCTGGTGATCAATCCCCTTCAGCAATTCCAAGCGATTTGCCAGGCGTCCTTGGGTCAACGCCACCGGGAGCGAAAGGTTTGGAGCTTGAAACGACAGCGATTTCGTTTTCTCGCCGCCACGAGCATGATGAAACTCGTACTCGGGATAGGCTCCGTACGTTTCGCTGTTGAACGGAGACGCATCGATGAACCAGGGATCTCGACGAGGCCCCATATGGCCCGCGAATTGGCCGGGGATCACGCGACCGGTCCGATGAATCAGCCGTTCAGGCAGGACGACGGCTGGCGGCAGATTGTTGCGACGAGTCGTCAGGTCTCCGGCAATCGCCGCGATCGAAGGCCAGTCACCCGGCATCGGTTTGTTCGCGTCGAATGTCGGCGGTGCCGTGCTGCGACCCGTCAACATAATGTGATGAGCCAGCGAATGATCGTTCGAGGGATGCGTGAGCGATCGAACCAGCGACCACAGATGGCTGCGAGCGGCCAGGCGTGGCAGATGCTCGCAGATCTCGATACCCGGTGTCCGAGTCGCAATCGGCTGGAAGTCGCCTCGGATGTTATCAGGAGCCATCGGCTTCATGTCGAAGCTATCGTGCTGTCCGAGTCCGCCCGAGAGGAAGATGTAGATCACGGATCGCGGCGGAGTCCCGCTCGCAGTCGCCGCGGTCGCCTCGCGCAAGGCGGCGAGATGATTGCTGCCAAGTCCCAACAATCCCACCGCGCCGGCCTGAATCGCCGTTCGGCGGTTGAGACCAGGATGACCAAACGATCGGTTTGGCATGACGGACTGTTCCTAACAAGCCAGAGTTGCATCGGCAAACATTGTTGCGAAAGACTACCTGTTCAAGAACACCCCTGCAAGATGCACCTTGGATGAGGACTTCCGGATAGCAACATGATTGTTAACTGATCGAGGGACGGCGCTAGGTGGGCAGAGTCTCAAGCCAATTCTGGCCAACGGAGACATCAACGACCAGCGGCACTGACAATTTCATCGCATTCTGCATTTCGTGGCGGACCAGTTCCACCAGCGTTGGCAGCGCGGATCGTGGAGATTCGAAAACGAGTTCGTCATGAATCTGCAGCAGCATTCGGCCGGGATGCTGCTCTTGTTCAATGCGCCGATGCACCGCGAGCATCGCCAGCTTGATCAGGTCTGCGGCCGAACCTTGAATGACCGAGTTCACCGCGGTTCGTTCAGGCATGTTCAAGCTGCGGTTGCGATTGGCGCGGATTCCATCGATGAACCGGCGGCGACCCAGGATCGTTTTGGCGAACCCATTTCGTCCGACATCAGAGAGCGTCTCTTCGATGAACTGAGCGACTCCAGAATACTTCGCGAAATAGCCGTCGATGAACGCGCCCGCCTCTTTCTTGTCGATTCCCAGTGCGGCGGCCAGTCCGAAGGGGCTTTGGCCGTAGATGACGCCGAAGTTCACCGCCTTCGCCATACGTCGCTGCTCGCTGGTGACGGCTTCGCGATCGACTCCAAACACTTGCGCGGCCACGGCCGTGTGAATGTCGACTCCCTGTTCGAACGCGGTAATCAACTCTCGATCCTGGCTGTAATGAGCCAGGACTCGCAACTCGATCTGCGAATAGTCGGCGCAGAGCAGGCACCAGTCCTCACTGGAGTCACCGTGGTCTTCGCGTGACATCTGCAGCGACAAGCGGCTCGCTGCGTCGACGGGATGAATGTCGTCTTCGTCAAAGAGGCTTTTCTTCGACTTTGGTGCAACTGTTGAGGCTCCGCTTTCAGCCAGCGCCTGCACGGGGATGTTCCGTGACGCGACGAACGCGCGTCGAATCCGCTCCCCTTCAGCGGTGCGGATCGGAATGTTTTGCAGGTTCGGATCACTGGAACTGAGCCGGCCCGTGGAGGCGACGACCTGATTGAATGACGTGTGAATCCGTCCGGTGCGGGAATGAACCAACGACGGTAGCGCGTCGAGATACGTTCCCTTGAGCTTTGATAAATGGCGATGCTCGATGATCTTGGCAGGCAACTGATGCAACGTGGCCAACTCTTCGAGAACGTCCTGATCCGTGCTGGCACCCGTTCGCGTCTTCTTTTTCACTGGCAGCTTCAGCTCTTCAAACAGCACGACCTGCAGTTGCTTAGGAGAATCGATGTTGAACTCGTGCCCGGCGATCCCGTGGATCTCTTTCATCAACTCGTTGAGGCGGATGGAGAGGCTGGCGCTCTGTCGGCGAAGTTCATCCGAGTCGACGCGGATGCCGATTTGTTCCATCTCGGCGAGGACCGGGATCAATGGTCGTTCCAGGTTCCAGTACAGATCCCACAGACCTTGCTCTTTCAGCTTCGCGGAGATGATGTCGGCCAACTGCAGCGTCAGGTCGGCATCTTCCGAAGCATACTCGGCCGCCTTTTCGACAGGGACGTTGACCATGTTCTTGGTCGACTTGCCCGACCCAATCAGTTCCTTGATCGAGATACTGGTCTGTCGCAAATACTTCTCGATCAGAGTCTCCAACCCATGCGAGCGGGCACCGGGATCAAGCAAGTAATCGCCGACCATCGGATCGACATCGATGGACTCGGCGGGGACATGAATCCCGTGACAGTCGAGCACCATCAAGTCGTACTTGATGTTCTGGTTCACGAGTCGAAGCGCAGGATTTTCCAGAATCGGTCGCATCGCCTCGACAACGGCGGCTCCGTCAAGAAGTGGGCTGCCTGCCGGACCGAGTGTGGGCAAATACCAGGCATCGCCCGCTCGCCAGCAGATCGCCCAGCCAACGATTTGAGCCGAGCGAGGGTCGAGATCTGTCGTTTCCAAGTCGAGACAGAATCGAGGTTGCTCGCGCAGCTGTGTCATCAGCGCGGCCAACTTCTCTGGGGTGTCAACGATTCCCCAAGTGCGCGGCCCGCCAGGTGATAAGGCTGGCAACGGGTCTTTCGGCGGGGCAGATGTGTCCTCTGCCACGGCCGGCATGAAACCAGAACCGCGGGGCTCCGGTACGTCATCAAACAACGAACGAGATGAGGATCGAGCTTCTGGCTTCTCAGGGGCAGGCGCCGCGGTGGAGTCGAACTGGCGGACATCGTCCACGAGCCGCCGGAAACCGAATTTTCGAAACAGCTCCTGCAGTGCGGGCACATCGGGTTGGACGTTGCGGGTTCCTTCCCAATCGAAATTCAGAGGGAGTTCCTGATTGAGCCGCACCAGATGTTGGCTGAGTCGCGCCTGATCGGCGAACTGCTTTAGATTCTCTTTCAGCTTCGCGCCTGGAGCTTTGTCGGCGTTGGCGAGAACCCCTTCCAAGGTCTCGAACTGTTGGAGTAGCGCCGAAGCCTTCTTCGGACCGACCAGCGGCACGCCGGGAACATTGTCAACGGCGTCGCCAACCAGTGCTTGGAAGTCCACGACCTGATCGGGACGCACTCCCCAATCGACCAGGAGCGCCGCCTCGTCCAGATACGTGTTCTTCCTGATGTTGTACATCTGGACTTGAGGGCCCAGCAGTTGTCGGGCGTCTTTGTCGCTGGTCACGATCCGGACTTGATACCCGCGTTCGACCGCTTGGCGGGTCAGCGTGGCGATCACGTCGTCCGCTTCCCAACCATCATATTGAACTGCCGGAATACGAAACGCCTGAACTACTTCCGTCAATAGCGGCACTTGCGGCCGCAGATCGTCGGGCATGGGGGCGCGGTGCGCTTTGTATTCTGCGTAAAAGGCCTCACGCTCGCCTGGACCCGTCGATTCCATCGCGCAGATCAGCCAACTTGGCTTGTGGACCTGGAGTAGCGACACCAGGTCGCGGCTAAACCCGAAGACGGCATTCGTCGGCATTCCGGCCGGACTGGTCATCGGCGGGATCGCGTGAAACACCTGAAACATCAGGGAAAAGGTGTCGATCAGGAAAACAGTATCGGACATTTGGTCGCCGAAAGCAGGAAAAGCGGCAGCGAGTCGGTGCTGCGAAGCGGGACGATTGGAGAGCCATATTATTGACCTGCAGCGACTGAATGGCCAGCAGAACCGGACTATTCGGCACCGACCAACAGACTCGTCAGAACCTCTTCTGGCAAATGTGTTTCATCGCAGGCGCGAGAGATAAAACTGCCGACACAACGTCAACGAACTGCCGCGCGCTCACTCCCTGACGGAGGTGAACCCGCTGCCAATTCCATTCAGCCATGAGCGATCGACGAAAAAGACGGCAGAATTCCCGCCTGTGCCGGAAACTGCTTGACTGACCACTAAGCCACCGTAACACTAGATAGATCTAGCAAACTCAACCAGCACGCCCCAAAACCACTGTTGGTTGATCGTTTGCCGCAAGTCCTTGCCCATCCGCAGGTTTGCCGCCTGAAATCCATGTCTTAACGTTTGCCGGAGGGAAAACCCATGGCTGCCGCTTCCAACAAACCCGGTGCTGTCCACTACGCGCTGATTGTCTTCGTGATGATTACGGTCGTGCTGGGCATTGTGTCGTACATGAACCACCGGGAATACTCGGATCAAGCGGCGGCGATGACCGAACTGACGAAGCAAGTCAGCGATCAGAAGCGAATCGCGTCCGCTCGCATGGACGAAGTTCAAACCCTCAAAAAGACGATCGGTTACATGTTCGACTTGGTGGATGATTCCACCAATCCACAAAACGCCAACACCGTCAAGGCCGCGGCATTGAAGAACATGACCGACTTCGGTAAGGAATTCATCGGTAAAGACTACGCGGAATCCATGCAGAAACTGCGAGAAGCTCTCGATGCAGCCTTGGCCGATCGCGATTCGAAGGCTGGCCAAGTCGCCACGCTGGAGAGGGATCTGAAGGCAGAACGTGACAAGCTGAGCGCACGCGTCGATACCGCCAACAAGGCTCAATCGAAGGCCGAGTCTGATAAACGTGACGTGATTTCGGTGCAGGACGAACGACTCAAAGCCAAGCAGGACGAGTTGGATCAGGTCAAGCAGGACAAGAATACGCTGACCGCTGATCTGGCTGCGGAAAAAGAAGCTCACGAAAAGACGTTGAAGACCAAGAACAACGAAGTTGCCCAACTGGAAAACCGCATCGAACTGCTGCGAGAGAAACTGAACGAAATCGAGAAAACCAGTTTCGAGATCGCCAAGGGTTTGATTCAACGCGTCGACAACTCAGCGAAGCTGGTCTGGATCAATTTGGGAGCAGACGACTTCCTGAAACCACGCATGACCTTCAGCGTGTACTCCAAAGAAAATCATGGTGTCGGCCGTGGGGCTGAAGACATCAAGGGTAAGATCGAAGTGACCCGCATCCTGGGATCTCACATCGCGGAAGCCCGGATCCTTGATGAAGACCTGTTCCGCCCCATGGTGGCCAACGATCTGATCTATACCCCCTTGTGGAGCCCCGGGCTGGTCGAAAAGATCGCCTTCGTCGGTTTGATGGACCTCGATGGCGATGGCAAAAGCGACTGGGAAGAATTGAAGCAGCTGCTTGCGATTTCGGGTGCTGATGTCGACACCTACGTAGACGAAAACGGCAAGCGATTGCCAGAAGGTTCGAAGATCACCGTCCACACGAAGTTCCTGGTTCGCGGCCTGATCCCCGAACCTGATCAAGTTCCCGTGACCGAACGCGATCGCGTAAATGAGATCCGCAAGCACGAAATCGAAATGGTCAAGGAAGCACGCGTGAATGGCGTGCGCACGATCAAGCTGAATGACTTCCTGGCCTTCATCGGCTTCGAATCAAAGCGACGCATGTTCCGACCAGGTCAAGAACGTCCCTTCAACCTGAAGGCCGGAGCTGCCAGTGCCTCCGCTGGCGAATCGATCGGTGATCGATCATCGACGGGCAACGTCTCTGGAAATTTCAATTCGACAACGTCCAAGAAGTCTGCTCCTCAGAAAACGTCCGACGGACATACCAGCAAGCTGTTCACGCCAGCCGCCAAGTAACGTCGACGAAGGACAGCTAAATAAAAAGAAGCCCCGCTCATCAGCGGGGCTTCTTCTTTATACGTCAGCAGCGACCTGCACTCAGCCAAATGCCCGACTGACGATTTCACCCTCGTTCACGGTGGCACGCTCGGCTCGCCCCTGCAGTCGGTAGGTCAGTTCGGTGTGATCGACCCCCATCGCCGCCAGGATGGTGGCGTGCAATGAATGCACGTGGACCTTTTGATCGACGGCATGCATTCCGAATTCATCGGTGGCCCCGATGACTTGGCCCCCCTTTACGCCGCCACCGGCCAGCCAGGTGGTAAACCCGTAGGGATTGTGATCGCGACCATCACCCTTCTCGCTCATCGGCGTTCGACCAAACTCGCCGCCCCAGATGACGAGCGTCTCGTCAAGCAATCCGCGTTGCTTCAAGTCGCGCAGCAGCGCCGCGATGGGCTTATCAGTTTCGCTGCAATGCAGGCTGTGATTCTCTTCGATCTTGCTGTGAGCATCCCACTTGCTGCCAGACCCCGAATAGAGTTGGACGAAGCGAACTCCGCGTTCGATCAGCCGACGAGCCAGCAGACAGTTCCGGCCAAATGCCTGAGTCCGCTTTTCAGTCATTCCGTAGGCTTCTTGTGTCTGCTGGGTTTCATTCGACAGGTCGACCGCTTCGGGAGCCTGCGCTTGCATGCGAAACGCCAGTTCATACGAGGCGATCCGCGCCTCAAGCTCGCTATCGCCGGGTCGCAATGCCGAATGCTGGCGATTTAGTTCGTCGATGAAACCCAACTTGCCAAGTTGCCGCTGATCACTGATTCCCTCAGGAGTGTCCAGGTATAGGATGGGGCGTTTTCCTGCGAGGAACTTCGTTCCTTGATGTGTCGCCGGCATGAAGCCAGAGCCCCAGATGCGATTGCCACCTGGCGGCTCGCGATCGCTGTCCATCATCACCACGAATCCAGGCAGATTCCGGTTCTCGGATCCTAATCCGTAGTTCACCCACGCTCCCAAGCTCGGCCGCCCCGCCAGCATGCTTCCGGTGTTCATCTGGCAGACGCCGCCGACATGGTTCAGTGCGTCAGAGGTGCATGATCGAATCACGCACAAGTCATCGGCACACTCGCCCACATTCGCGTACCAGTCTGACACAGGCAAGCCGCTGTCACCGTATTGCGTCCACTTCCGCTGACTCGCCAGCAATGGATTCTCGGAAACACCCATCGGAGTGATGACGCGTTTAATCGACTGCGGCAATGGCTTGCCCGCCATCTCATTGACGAGCGGCTTGGGATCGAAGGTATCCAGGTGACTGGGGCCGCCATCCATGAAGAGAAAGATGACGTTGCGTGCCTTGCCAAAAAAGTGCGGCCTCAATGTCGGCAGTGGCGAAGCGTTCGCTCGCGGCTGCTGCTCGGCCATCAGGCCTGCGAGTGCGATCGCTCCGAATCCCCCTCCTGCACGTGAAAGAAACTCACGACGAGAAGGAACCTGAACATGATGAGGCTGATAGCGGTCTTGCATGGCAACATCTGCTTGAGTTCAAGAGCCAGGCGATCGGGCACGTTCTTGGATCCGATCCATAATATCCTGCCTCGAACCCGCTTGAGAACCTCGATCGTCACAAAGAATGCGATTCCTTCCCGGTTTGCAATGGGCAGCGTATCATCTTGCCCACTTCTAGAGTACATCCCACTTAACTGTGGCGTCCCGCGAGCAGAATACCGCTTAGTCTAACCCATGTTTCAACGCGACACGTAAGTGCGACACGCACTAAATCCTGCCTTGGATGCCCGAAAGGAACAGTATGCCTGCCGGTCTCTCGCCCGAACAACTTGCCGAGCTACGCCAGTTTGATTCTCCTACCGTCTGCAATGCCGTCGAACTCTGGAATTTGCGGCCGCGTAACACCGGCTATCTGAATGAAACGATTAAGGCCTGTTTTCCTGCGTTTCCACCCATGGTTGGTTACGCGTTGACTTCAACTTTCCGCAGCATGGCCCCGCCGCGCGGTGGAGATGTCTATGGAAGTATCGGAGCTCAACTCGATGCCATGAGCGAGATTCCCGGGCCCCCGGTGATCGTCTTTCAAGACCTGGACGAACCGTGCGCGTCGGCCACCTTCGGCGAAGTCATGTGTACGACCTACAAGCGATTTGGGGCTCAGGGCCTGATTACTTCAGGGGCTGGTCGCGACCTTGCCCAGGTCGATGGTCTGAATTTTCCCGCATTTACCAATGGAGCGATCGCCGCTCACGGTTATTGCCACATCATCTCGATCAATGTCCCGATCACAGTGGGCGGCATCATCATCTATCCAGGTGACCTGTTGCATGGCGACCTGAACGGTGTCACGACCGTCCCGACGGAGATCGCATCGGAAGTTCCTGACGTTTGCCGCGAAATCGCGCGTGCGGAAGCGATCATTCTCGATTACTTGAAGGAATCCGCTGTCACCGTGGCTGGCTTCAATGCCGCTCGCAAGGAATGCGGTGACGCCATCAACAAGCTGGGTAAGAAGTTACGTGGTGAATAAGCAGTCGGGGAAGTCAACTTCCGCAAGGTGACAGGCTCTTCGACGAGCAACCGACCTCCGCTGCTGCTGCTGCTGCTAGTTCGCACCTTAGTGCCTGACCAACACTTTTTGGCTAAACTGTAGTCATGTTTTCGGGTTGGCAGAGGTTACGATTACGTCGACTTGGTTTTTCACAATCACTGTTGAAAAATGAAGTTGCGTCGATTTTCGTGGACTGATGCGCTAATTTTGATAAGATCTCAACGAATATTTCCCAAGTCCCGTGGGTTATTCTGATACCTGACAGGCAGTATCGCCAGCCTCTTGTAGGGCAGGAAGATACGTCAACAGGGCATAGTCATTAGCGGAAAGGGTGGCGAGTCCATGATGCGACAATGTCAGACGCGACATAGTCAGTCCCGGCAGAGTCTGGCAGCCTCGTGTGGTGCCTTCTTCAGTGTGACAGCATTGGCGCTGATCGCCGGCGGGTCCGTCTTCGCGGCTGAAGAATTCACGACCGGTTCGTCCGACGTGATTGTAACAGAGATCAATCGTCAAATCCGCGAAGCGTGGAAAGACAACGAAGTCACTCCTTCGCCAGTCGCGGATGACTACGAATGGTTGCGTCGCGTTTATCTCGACATCAATGGTCATGTGCCATCCTTGGAAGAAGTCGAAGCGTTTGCCGCCGACAAAGACAAAGCCAAACGCACGAAAGTAATCGACAAGCTGCTGGATGATCCTGCCTATGTTCGCAACTGGACCACAGTCTGGACGAACCTGTGCATTGGTCAGCAGACTCCTCGTCGCGTCAGCCGTGCCGGAATGCAAAAGTTCTTCCGAGAAGCCTTCGGCAAGAACCGTCGCTGGAACGACATTGTCTCCGACTTGGTGACCGCCGAAGGACACTACGAAGAAAATGGTGCCGTCAACTTCCTGCTCGCTCAAATGCAGGACAATGACGACGCCGTCCAGATGACCGCCAAGACAACGCGATTGTTCCTCGGCATGCAAGTGCAGTGTACTCAGTGCCACAACCATCCGTTCAATGACTGGAAGCAGGATCAGTTCTGGCAATTCAACAGCTTCTTCCGTCAAACGGGCAAGATCGATCATCGCAAGTTCGACTCCAAGACGGGTCGGATGGTGGACGACTACTCAGAAATCGTCGAACGCGGCTTCTCGGGCCCCGTCTACTTCGAAAAACGTAATGGTTTGATGCAGGTCGCCTACCCGATTTATCTCGGTTCAGAAGTCGATCCTGGCGAATCAACCGATCGTCGCAAAGAATTGGCCAAGTTGATGGTGACTGGTGAAAAGCCAATGATCGCGATGGCAATGGTCAACCGCACTTGGAGCCAGTTCTTCGGCTATGGGTTTACCCGTCCGGTCGACGACCTTGGTCCACACAATCCTTCGACGCATCCGGCTCTGTTGGATCGTTTGGCCGAAGAATTCGTGAAGAGTGGTTACGACTGCAAGCAATTGATGCGTTGGATCGCCAACAGCGAAGCTTACAACCTGACCAGCCGCGGCACGAAGAAGAACGAACGCGACAACCCTGCTGCTGGTGAAGCCGCCTTGTTCTCGCATGTCTATGTGAAGTCGATGACCGCAGAGCAGTTGTACGACTCGTTGATTGTCGCCACGAACGCTCACAAGTCGGGCCGTTCGGGTTGGGAGCAATCAGAGAAGCAACGCCAGGAATGGCTGCAGCAATTCGTGCGAACTTTCGGGACAGATGACGGCGAAGAATCAAATTCGTTCGACGGCACAATTCCGCAAGCTCTGATGATGATGAACGGCGAACTGGTCCAAGACGCGGTCAGCGTGAAGGCAGGAAGTCATCTGGGTGATGTGCTGGCAGGTCGCGGCAACGAAGCTCAAAAGATTGCTCGCTTGTATATGACCTCGCTGGGTCGTCAGCCAACCCGGCCGGAAATGGCTGCCGCGACCAAGTACCTGAAGTCGAGCCGTGACCCGCTGGCTATCTATCAAGATTTGTTCTGGGCTCTGTTGAACTCGAATGAGTTCATCTTTAACCACTGATCGTCGGATGACGGTCGATTTCCCCTGGTTTTGAATTCAAGTTACCGAGTTCTTCACAACGAAACTGGAGTGATTCACATGGAATTTCCGACGCCAGATGGCATGTCCCGACGACACTTCATGCGGCATATGGCGGCCGGTGCTGCCACTCTCCCCGCTCTCGATTTTATCGCCCACGTTCGGGCCAACGCCGACGAACTGAAGAAGCGACGAAAATCTTGCATCCTGATGTGGATGAGCGGTGGTCCTCCATCGATCGATATCTGGGACCTCAAGCCCGGTTCCAAGAACGGTGGAGAATTCCAGCCGATCTCGACCAAGGGCGATCTGCAGATCAGCGAACACATGCCCAAGACCGCTCAGGTCATGGACAATCTGTCCGTCGTGCGTGCTATGAGCACCCGCGAAGCAGATCATGGTCGCGGTCGCTACTACATGCACACCGCTTACGTGCCAAACCCAACTGTTGTGCACCCAGCATTCGGTTCGGTCGTCAGCTACGAATTGGGAACGAAGCGCAAAGAACTGGAAATCCCCGCATTCGTTTCGATCGGTGGCGGCGGTAGCAGCCCCGGCTTCATGGGCATGGCTCACGCTCCATTCCTCGTCGACAATAGCGGCAGTATCCGCAACGCGAGCATGGGCGACTTGGGCCCAGATCGCCTGAATCAACGCCTCAGCATGCTGGGTGTTGTTGAAGACAACTTCATCAGCTCGCAGCGTGGCGATTCCGGCCAGGCTCACAAGGACATCTACCAGAAGGCCGTCAATCTGATGACCTCGAAGCAGATGGCCGCGTTCAAGGTCAACGACGAGAAGAAAGAAATTCTCGACATGTACAGCCCAACCCCAGTCGCCGGTGCGATGGGCATGGGTGGCGGTAATCAGTTCGGTCGCAGCCTGTTGATGGCTCGTCGTCTGGTTGAATCTGGCGTTCCATTCGTCGAAGTCGATTTCGGTGGTTGGGACTTGCACGCCAACGTGTTCCAGACGCTGAAGACTCAACGTCTGCCACAACTGGATGCAGGGATCGCCGGTTTGACCGCCGACCTGAAGCAGCGTGGGATGCTGGACGACACGGTTCTGGTGTGGATGGGCGAGTTCGCTCGTACGCCACGCATCAATCAGGACGTGGGTCGCGATCACTGGGCAGCCAGCTGGTCAGTGATGATCGGTGGCGGCGGACTGAAGGGTGGTATCGCGGTCGGTGAAACCGACAAGGACGGTACTTCGGTCTCCAGCGACAAGTCGTACCAGCCTGGCGACATTTGGGCGACCGTCGCTCATGCGTTGGGGATTCCGCTCGATACGGTTCATACCTCGAAGCGTGGTCGTCCAATGAAGATTGCCAACGGTGGCACGGCGATTAAAGAATTGATTGGCTAATACCCTCAGATTCGGGCCGGCGTGTAGTAGAAATGAGGGGCTGCTCAAACAGCCCCTCATTTTTTATCGAGACAAGAAGCTTCACTGAATCGGTGGAATCAGTGGCGTGAATGAAATTGAAGCCAGTGCCGCTCAGCACCCGTCGGCCCCTAGCGCCGAATTTGTGCAGCTATTTACGCACCATCAGCGGCGGTTGTTTCTGTTCATTTTGTCACAGATCCCCAACCCGATTGAAGCGGAAGAAGTCCAGCAGGAAACGAACGTTGTCATCTGGAGCAAGTTTTCTCAGTTTCGGCCGGGAACCAACTTCCTGGCATGGGTCAGCCAGATCGCCAACTTTGAAGTGATGAAGTATCGCAGTCGAAAAAAACGTGATCGGATGCAGTTCAGCGATGAGTTTCTAGAGACAGTCTCGAAAGAAGCTCTGGAACGATCCGATGAACTGGAAGAGCGACGGAATGCACTGATCGAGTGCATTCAAAAGCTGCGGCCGCGCGATCGCGAGTTGATTCAGCAGAGATATGCGCCGGGTGAAAAGGGAAAGCACTTGGCCGAGCAGATTGGTCGACCGGCTAATTCGGTGTACCAATCATTGGGACGGATTCGCCGTGCGTTGATGGAATGTATTCAACGCCGCTTGATGCCAGGAGGAACGCCGTGAGGCCCGACGAGACTATCATCGCAGAAATGACTCCGCTGCTGGAGGCGCTGTGCGAAGATCGTTTGGCCAGCGAAGACGTCTCGCGCCTGGAATCGCTCGTTCTGACTTCTCCAGCAGCACGCTGGTATTACGTCAGTTACCTGGATTTGCACGGTTCGCTGCTCTGGGATGCTGGCGGTGTCGGCTCCGCGGAAGCGTTGTCATCAGAAGAAATCCCCGTCTGGGCCGGTTTCGCGACAGCGATCCCTGCGCCAGCCGCAGTCGTTTCTGTGGCTTCCACAAAGCAACGAACTTCGACATCAAGAATGGCAACCATCGTCGCCACGGCCGCTTGTGCCTGCGTCGTGATGGTAATCGGTTGGTCGCAGCTTCCGAACAAACCTGCTGACACGGTTGTTCAACATGTGCCGCCGGTGGACTCATCCGTCAAGCCGGTTGATCCAATCGTGCCGCCGCCTCATCGACAGGTTGGACCACCCGTCGAATTAGCGAACAGCAACACTTCTATCGCGGCCCGTGAATCGACCGGCCCGTCGAAGGTCAACGAGGTCGTTCCCCCGCCGCCCGAATCGCAGCGTGAAGTTCTCGATCCGCAGGAAGTCGTCGCGGCGATCAACACCAACATCCATCAGGGATGGGATGTCGCTAGCGTTCGACCATCCGCGGTTGCGGATGACGCCGAATGGTTTCGACGTATCTCGCTTGATCTGCATGGTCGCATTCCCACCGTCGACGAAGCGGAGCTGTTCCTCTCCAGCAAGCGGTCGAACAAGCGGACCGAGATGGTCGATCAGTTGCTGGATAGCACCGAGTTCGCTCGCAATATGACGACGATCTGGACCAATCTTTTGATCGGCCGTCGCTCGGAACCCCAAGTCAATCGACCGGCACTGCAGAAGTTCCTGCGGATGTCATTTGCCTCGAATCGCCCGTGGAACCAGATCGTCTACGATCTGGTCGCCGCTGAGGGTAGCAATGTCGACAACGGCGCGACGAACTTCTTGATCGCCCATTTAAACAACGACGCACTGCCGGCAACCGCTGTCACTGCGCGAGTGTTCCTGGGTGAGCAGTTGCAGTGCAATCAATGCCACAACAATCCGTTCAGCAAGTCGCAACAATCCGCCTTCTGGGAGTTGCACAGCTTTTTCAGTCAGACGGCCAGTGTGCCGCGACAAGCGATCGATCCCAAGACGGGGCAGACTCGGTATTCGTACACCGAACTGGTGACAGATACGGCGGGCGGCCCGATTTACTATGAAACTCAAAACGGCGTGATGCGAGTTGCGTTTCCTCAATTCCATGGCCAGGTCGTTGACCCCAGCCCGGAAACGAACAGACGCGCCACGCTCGCACGATTGATGACGGAAGGTGATCAGCCGCAGTTGGCCGCCGCCTTCGTCAATCGCTTGTGGGAACATCTCTTCGGTCGCGGATTCACCCACTCAGCGGATGATCTCGGCCCGCATAGCCCTGTCAGCCATCCCGAATTGCTGGGTCTTCTGTCACGGCAATTTGTGCGGAGTGGATACGACACCAAGCAATTGGTCCGTTGGATGTGTGCCGCCGAGCCTTATCAATTGACGAGTCGGTACGGCGCAGACAATCGCAGTGACGACCCCATCGAAGGACAGTTGCCGGTTTTCAGTCGCATGTACGTGAAGTCGATGACGCCCGAACAAGTCTACGACTCGTTCGTCATTGCAACGAAAGCACACCAGGCGGGTGGCGTCGATTGGGAGCAGGCGGAATCGCAACGTCAGCGATGGTTAACGCAATTCGTTGTCGATTACGGCACGGATGAAAATGAAGAGGCGATGGAACTGGACGGGAATCTTGTCCAGGCACTGACTCTGATGAACGGCAAGCTGGCTGAGAAAGCCTTGGAAACCACCACCGGAACCTATCTGGGTGAGATTGTTCGCAAACGTGTGGATGACAAAGAGAAGATTCGTGAGCTATGCCTTGCGGCGTTGTCCCGTTATCCCACAGCGACTGAATTGACGAACATGCGTAAGCTGGTCCGTCAAGACGCAGCACAGATGTCCGCTCGCGGGACAATTCGCCAAGTCGCCGAAGCGGAAGGCTACCAGGATCTGTTCTGGGCGCTATTGAACTCCAACGAGTTCACGTCAGTGCATTGATCTCAATCACGGTCAGGCGTTCATTCCGAGCCATCATTGCGACGACCTGCCCAGTTCAAGCGACCAGGCTCTAGAGCGCATCCCACCTAACTGTGGCGTCCCGCGAGCAAAAAACCAGTGAGTCTAACCCATGTTTCAACGCGACACGGAAGTGCGACCCGCACTATGATGACGCCAAACTCTGGTGTGATTTGCTCGGTTATCGACTTCAGAGAGACTGGTCACACCAGTGAGACGATCAAGTGATTGTCTCGCAGCGGCTGATCGTGCTATTGACGGCGACGCTTAGCCAAGCCGGCGATCAAGCCAACACCACCAAGCCCCAATAGCACCATGCTGGTTGGCTCGGGAACGGCGCTGGGAGGTGGCGGGTCTGGCGGCTGATGACATCCTCCTCCGTGATGGTGGCTAGGATGGCACCCCCAGCCGCAGCAGAAACCATGGTGGCAGTCTCGATCCCAGTTGAAGTGACCAATCTGCAAATCAAAATGGGAATTGAAAGCCAGGTGTTCGCTGAAACTCAGTCCAACACCCGGTTGCCAATGCAAATTGAGGTCGAAACAGTCAGAGAAGCAAAACTCTTCATGGAAGGAGGGGGTGTTGATTTCAAAACTAAAGCTGCCGTGATGGCTCCAACTCAGATCGATTCCGTGGGTGTCTTTGGTAATCTCGAAGTGATTGGCAGCATGGAAACTCTCGGTGAAATGAGGAAGATTCAATTCGAAACTGGAGTGGGAGTTCCAGTTGAGGATGACATTTTCATGATTGTGTCCAGTATTGGAGCCGTAACTCGATCCGCTGCTGGGTTGAGGAGTTGCCTGAGGCGCAGCGGATTTGTTCGAGGTCAACGGAGTGAATTTGTTTGAGCTCAGGATTGGTGCGCGGGAGAAGAGATCTTTAAACAGCGAGAATCCCCAATTCAGAGGAAATCCCAAGGATGTGGAGTGAGATTGACTTGTCGTATGCGACTGACTCGACGTCTTCGCAATGGAAAGATGTGGACTTGCGATGGGGGCGAAATCGAAATGAAAAGCACCTTCACTTGCCGGTGCCGAATCATGGGAGGATTCGCTAGGACTTCCACTCGAGGGACCACCAGATGAACTCGACAGGCTCACAAGCCGCCTGCCTTGCATCATCTCCCCGAACGCGTTCGGTGTGCATGCCAGCAGCGATATCATCGCCACGTTGCAAACGAATCTCGTGCGATGTCCTGCAAAGGAGAGCGCACGTTCCGGACACCGCGGGGTCGGTTCACACGGTGTGCCCACTTTGGATACGCTGAACAACGTAGGCGTCAATAATTCATTGACGCACGAAGCGACATCGGGGGTAGCGGTCATTTAATTCTCGGATTGCGGTTAGGCCCATACCGAAATCAGCGTCGCGAGCACCGACGCCTAGTGGGACCGAACCTTAACCCAACATCCCGAGAAAGGTAACTCCCTATAACCGGAATAATCGTCACAAATTCGGGAATACGAACTAGATTACCTGCTGCGACAACGTGGTTAAGAAACTACCGGAGACGAATGCTATTTCGTCGTTGGGACGTTCCCCTGGATTCGGCGACCGTCAATCAGTCTCCACAGCGAACTGCTGGGAGACTGATCTGCGAGGACTGCCGGCAACCGATTCGCCCGCACCCCGTCGTAACATTGCAGCATCGCAAATCGCTTCAGTGAGGCGGGAATCCCGACGGCTGTGAAGCCGGGGTGACCTGTCGCAGGAAATGGCCCGCCATGATTCATGGCCGAGACCACAGCCACCCCGGTTGGCATCTTGTCATTCAAGAGCCGCCCCACTTTTTGTCGCAGAAGAGGTGTGATCTGATCGTACAGCCCATCATCCGAGCCGTCGTTCGCGGTGTACAGACAACCTGTCAGATTGCCTTCCAAGGCTTGAGTCACTCCGATGAATTCGCTGTCCGATGCAACGACCACAACCAGTGACGCATTGCCAAACATCTCCGTCTGCAGCGACTCGGGCGAAGCGATGAATTGGGCTCCCGAGACTCGCAGCAAGGTGTTCTGGCAGCAATAACCCGTGCCGCCACCGCTCGATCCACCGGTGATCACCGTGGCCCCATGACTGACCAAGGTTCGGAATCCTGACTCCAGATGCAATTGCACGCTGGGGCCCAGCAGCGTTCCGACGGGTGCGGCAGAGAAGCGTTCGCCGACCTGACGAATCCAATCTTCTGTCTCCGCGCCAGCCTTCAAGACGATTAGACCTGGATTGGTGCAGAATTGTCCGACGCCCATCAGGCAACTGGACGCGAACTGCTCGGCGATGGCAGCGCTTCGCTCGCGAATCGCACCCGGCAGAAGATAGATCGGGTTGATACTGGACAGCTCCAGATAGATCGGCTTGCCGACTCGGTCTGCGGCCTCTTTCAGTTGCGATCCGGCCGATCGAGATCCGGTATAGCCAGACGCCCCGATCAAAGGATGCGAAACCAGTCGCTTCCCGTCGTCATGATTCGTGCGGTAAATCAGTTGGACGAAACCAGCGGGCATCCCCGTTTCATTCGCTACGAGTTGTGCCTCTTCCGCCAGGATTCGCGTGGTTCCAGGATGCGACGAGTGCCCCTTCGCGATGACAGGATTGCCGGCGGCGATGGCTGCTGCGAAGTCGCCCCCCGCCGCGCTGTTGAAGGCGAACGGAAAGTTATTGGGGCCAAACACAACGACCGGGCCGATCGGACGCAACATCGATCGAATATTCGGCGCACTGTCAATCGTCGGTTCGGTCCATGAACCATCGCGCGCGGCGGCAGCGGCTTGTCGCAGCTGATTCGAAGTCCGCGGCAGTTCCGCATCTTTCAGCCGTGGCTGCACGGGCAAAGCCGTCTCCTGATGGGCCATCTCGATCAGTGCGGCAGCGCGAGCATCGATGCGATCGGCATATCGTTCCAGAAATGCGGCGAAACGATCACCACTCCAATCTCTGACGATGGCCGCAGCTCGTGAAGAGGATTCGAGCGCACGAACGATCTCTGACCAAGGGCTGATCGGATACTCCTCGGGCAGTGGCTCGCGTGTCCGAGGATTCACTGCTTGAAACGTCGATGTCCCCGTAGAAGTCGTCCACTGTCCGTCGATCAACACTTGCTGCACTGTCATCGTGGCATTCCCCATAAACCCCTGAAGAGCGAACGAATCGCTCCGAATTCATCCAGTTCTGACATCGTACACACTCGACGCGCGGCATGCGATTGAAGGCTGGCGATGGGTTATTCCGTCATTCCAGGCGATCCCTCCGTCATTCCCGCGCAGGCGGGAATCCAGGGCCGCTGAACAGCAACGATCCAGTAACTGGGGGGCGTTGTTTCGCACGAGGAATGGCGAAGGCGCATTGGCACAATTGCTGGATTACCGCCTCCGTGGGAATGACGGGATATCCAGGCAAGCGACCTAGCCTTCGCCCATGAGCGTGAGGAACTCATCTTCGGACAGCACTTTGACGCCGAGCGAATTCGCCTTCTCAAGCTTGCTGCCTGCATCCGTCCCGGCGATTAGATAATCGGTGTTCTTCGACACACTGCTGGCAGGGCGGCCGCCATGCTTTTGAATGAGGGCATGCATGTCGTCCCGTTTGAAGCGAGTCAATGTTCCAGTCACGACCAAAGTCTTTCCCGATAGCAGCCCATCAGTCTGTCGAGCCGCCGCCTCCGCTGCTGCGGCTTCGCTGCCCATATTCAGGCCGAGTTCTTTCAGTTCCGAGACGATTCGCTGGCCGTAGTCACTGGCGAAAAAGGCATGCACCGCTTTGGCGATCACGTCGCCAATCTCATCCGTTTGAGCCAGATCCGTTTCCGATGCGCGAGCCAAGGCGTCCATGGAACCGAATCGATCCGCCAGCAGTTGCGCGGTACGCGTCCCGACGTGCCTAAGATTCAATGCGGTCAGCAAGCGCCACAGCGGACGTTCGCGTGAAGCTTCAATTCCCGCCAGCAGATTGTCGACCGACTTGGCCCCCAATCGTTCCAATTCCAACAGTTCAGCTCGTCGTCCTGGTAGCCGGTAGATATCCGAGAAGCTGGCCAGCAGCTTCTGCTCGGTCAATTGTTCGATCAGCTTCGTTCCCAGTCCTTCGATATCCATGGCGGCTCGCGAAGCGAAGTACCGCAGTGCTTCACGAAGTTGAGCCGGACAGCTTGGATTGGGACAACGGACATAGACGCCCCCTTCGTCTTTCTCGACGGGGGTTCCGCATTCAGGACATTCCGTCGGAAAGACATAGGGTCGCTCAGTGCCATCGCGTCGATGAACTTCCACGCGCACCACATGCGGGATGATCTTCCCGGCCTTCTCGACAATCACCCAATCGCCGATCTGCACTCCCAGGCGTTGCACCTCATCAGCATTATGCAAACTGGCTCGAGACACCGTGGTCCCGGCAATCTCCACCGGCTCCAGGAATGCAACTGGCGTCAGCGTGCCCGTCTTGCCGACATTGACGCTAATGTCGGCCACACGTGTTTCGGCCTCGTACTTTTCCCATTTGAATGCCACCACCCAACGCGGTGCTTTGCTGGTGGATCCCAGTTCCTGTCGCACCGCCAGATCGTTGACCTTTAAGACGATGCCGTCCACTTCAAAATCCAGTGCGTGCAGATCTTGCATGAGAGTCTGGCAGTATTCGACAGCGGCTTCGAAGCTGGGCTGCACCGATGTCCGCGGAACGGAAGGAATACCGAGGTGCTCGATTCGTTTCAGGAATTCGCTGTGCTTCTTGAAGGTGGCTCCTTCCAGGCTGCCCACGCTGTGAGCAAAGAACCGCACCTTTCGTTCGGCACATTGAGTCGGATCGAGCAGCTTGATGCCGCCAGCCGTCGCATTGCGTGAGTTCTTCAGCGGCTCTTCTCCACGTTCAACGGCCGCCAGTTGCAACTGGGCGAAGTCACTGTTGGAGATATAGGCCTCGCCGCGCACTTCCAACAGTGAAGGGATATCGCTGTCGAACAGGTCACCCTTGGACTTTCGGGAGGTGTCCGTCAGTTGCAAAGGCACTCCACGCATCGTCCGCGCGTTGTGAGTGACATCGTCACCGCGACGGCCATCGCCACGTGTGACGGCTCGCACCAGCTTCCCCTCTTCGTAAATCAGCGAGAGAGCGACGCCGTCAACTTTGTACTCGACCAGCCATTCGCAGGGATGCCCGCCCAACTGCTTGGTCACTCGCTGACCGAACTCGGCCAACTCGGCTTCGTTGTAGACATTGTCAATCGACAACATCGGAACACGATGTTCAACCGTGACGAAGCCAGCGATGGGAGTTCCGCCCACTTTGCGAGTCGGGCTTTCGTCGGAATCGAATTCAGGATGCTGGGCCTCCAGAGCCTTGAGCTGCTTCATCAGCTTGTCGTAGTCGAGATCCGAGATCTCCGGCGTTGCCTGCACGTAGTACAGGGCGTCATGTCGCCGGATCGTCGCGCGCAACGACTCGATCTGCTCACGAACAGAGGTGCTCATTGGAATCCAACCACGAGAAGTGCCAAGATGCGAATCGAAAATCCGCGATCATGATGAAGCAGCACTCGCGCGACCGCAACCCAGCGTGTCACCAGTCGATCGGCGGTGGTTAGGTGACGATTCCAAACAGAACGCGAATTGAGGACCTGATTTGGATTCAGTTCGTGAGAGCCAATCCAGCCGAAAGGCGAAGCCGGGTGCCACGGACTCGGAGTCCTCGACGTGGCCGTGTCTTCTCTGGCATGCAGAAAACGCACCCAGCGTCAGCATGCCGACAGCTTCGCAAATCTAAAGAAGACATGTTCACGCGAAGCCGCGAAGTCGCGGAGATAGGGAAGCCAGAGAGGAACTATGTCCGATTTATTTCCCGCACGATTTCTCTCTCTTCGCGTCTCCGCGGCTTCGCGTGAGAACTGTCTTCTCGTCCTCTGAATAGCGCACACAGGAAGTTATCCGCATGCTGATACAGCGCGGCTCACCAGGAATAGATCGGCGTCTTATCGTGGCGGAGGCGGAAGCTCTTCGTATCCACGGCGTTTTTTCACTTGCGGTGCGACGTCTTCATCCATGTTCGGAATGACAGAGCTTGTCGGCTCCAGCATGAGAGCGGCTTTTTCCGTCGATGCAGCGACTAGCTTTTCCTGGCTCTGACCGTTGATCGCGGTCAGCACTGCCGCCGCGTTCTTTTTCCAGGCCCCTTGCCATTCAGGCCCCGAATTCAACTTCAGCGAGATCACCGCGGCGTCCAGTGTCCCATCCGCAAACTCTTCGATCGATCCAGGAACCTGTTCCGGGTCCAGAAGCTGAACGTGCAACTTGTACTGCTTCTCCAGTTCATCTCCCACATCGGTGGCCGCGCGGTTGTAAAGGACTGTCGAACGTCCGCTGGTCGACGCGAGATGAATCACGCGGCGCGGACGGAACGAATACAACACATCCAGAATCGCTTTGGTTTCTGCTTCACTCGCTGGACCGGTGCCCGTCGATTTATCTGGCAGCGCCTGATAGCGACGGCTTGGGAAGTTGCGGTTGATCGAAACTCCACGCAAATTCGTCGGGATGCGGTTCGTCAGCCCTTCCGGGTTCCCCGCACGCACGATCATGATTTCATTGTTCTGCAGCAGGTCGCTACGCCGCAACAACGCCTCGGCCAGTTCGTCGTTCCAGCGAGTCCCCACCACGTCCAGACCATCCAACCCGGCAATGATCAGTGTGCGAGTCCCCTGTCGTCCGAATCGTCGTGAGTGCAACGGCATTCCCGCCCCGGATCGGCCGATCAATTTCCATTCGGCGTCGACCAGCGGTGGCTTCGGCGCTTGCTTGCTGCTCGGCAACAGTTCGGTCTTAGATCTCGATCCCGCCGAAGAGGGCTGTTTTACCGACACCGCAGGTTCGCGATTCGCTCCATTCGGTGGAGGAGATGTCGGCTGCTTCTTGACGATCGTTGCTTCGGAAATCGTGGGCTTGCCGAGTGCCGGCCCCGTCTCAGTGTCTTGTGATGCTGGCGACTGAGGTTTCGCTGCAGGCGCAGAATCGGGTAGGGGTGCTGCTTCTTTCGTCTGCACCAGGTCGGCCTGAGGCTGATTGATCGTCGCTATGGCATCTGCCGGAGCAATATCGGAAGCATCGTTCCCCGTTGGCGAATCGCTGGATGCGAACGGGATCAGTTCGCTATCAGCAGTAGGAGACTCCGCAGCGGCCTGTGAGACGACATCCGCAGGGGCCGGCACGTCGTTTGACGCACCGCTACCGCGCACGAATTCGTCCAGGACCGAAGTCACTTCTGTACGGGCTTGACTGATCGTGTCACGCACGACCAGCGGCGGCTCCTCGTGGTTCGGGGCAAGATCGGTCGAGGCCGCCTTCAGCGTGTCGTCCGCCGATTGCCAGTCGAAGAGCGGACGCCCCACCTTCGTCTGCGATTCCGCAGCGGGGGCCGGTGTCTGCTGTGTGTAGGCGTAAGCGATGCCAGCGGCACCGACCGTCAAGGCGGCAAGGAACAGGCGCACGTCGGTCTCCAGACTTGGCGCGGGGCTGCGCCGTCGTGTGGATGGAAAATGCGAGTGGCTCAACCTAGAGCCACTCGCCAGTGAACAACCGGCGTCGACGTGACAGTTAGTCCTCGTCGATGCCCAGGCGATATTTCATCTGTTCGAAGGTTCGAGCAAACTCTTCGGTCGAAGAATGAACATGCTCAGCTTCAGTAATGAACTTGAGATCCTCGCGACGAGGCAAACCGAAGTCGTCGAGGATGTCTTCGAAATCAACCAACTCGTGACCGTACATGATCAGCAACTTATGCTCGTCGAACTGAACTTCCAGCGGCACATTCGGATTCAATACCGCTAAGCCACTGCAGCCGTCGTTCATCAACAAATCTTCGAAGTCATACAGCATGCTTTTCAGCACGGGCATGTCGATATCTTCGCGGTACAGATCTTCGTGACCGCCCCGTCGTTCGTGGCTGGTCTCCAGCACGATGTCGACCTGATTTCCCAGCGGATTCAGCAGTTCAAAAAATAGATCCGTGAGAACTTCCCGGCTGGCCGAAGCCATGATCACCGGGATCTTGATCCCGGTTTCCCGATCATGATACGAATCATGCCGGTACCCCGCCTGCGGAACGACTTGCAAGTCGTACGAAGGACGAACAGCATCCGTCAAAGTAAACGAACCGTATCGGGCGATCTTCAGATGGGTTTCGAGCTGTTCTTCGTCCAAGTTCTCGAAGCTGCTGCCACCATGTTTTGATTCGCCGTCGCGATACGTGTTCTTGAAGAACCGTTTCAAGAACCCCATTTTCGTCAACCCCCCTCAAGGCCCGAATGCGACTAAACTGTTTTTCGCGACGGATCCGTATCACCTGAACTCAAAAAACCTCGCGGTCGAATCAAGCGCACACGCCGCGTCGACTCAACTCTAGCACGCATTTATTTACCGCTCGGTTCCCGCTCGTCAGTTCGACGGGGAATTCTGGCGGTGAGGTCAACACGTTCGCGGAAAAATCCGGCCAGGTCGCCATTGCCGGAAACAGTGACCTGTCGACGCAAAACTTTTGGGGAATTGAGGAAAGTGCTGCCGCCCGGGGTAAAAAGTCGACCTGTTCTGAATTTACCGGCAGACTTTGACCGCCTGGACACAGATGTTTGGCCAGTGATCCGAGTCAATCCACTGGATCAAGTTTGGCCCAAGAAATTTGGACTATTCACGGGAACGCGATGCGTTCGGACGCCAACGCAGCGCCCCTAGCCAGAGGCAAAATTTCGCCCCTCTCTTCCTCGCCCAATCGCGAACGAAATCCGCGACCAGAATTGGCCAGCCCGCGCAGCTCGCCGTTTCACTTCTTATCCGTGTTCAATCCGTGTTTCATCCGTGGCTAAGAACCCCTCTCCCTTCCGTTTTCCCACCCGCTCAGCTAGCCTTCATCGCATCGGATAAATTAGATACAAACTAAGGGAGTGTGCAGATGAAGTTGAGATTGGCGAGTCTCGCCGCAGGGATGTTGGCAGCACAGGTCGCGTTCGCACAGGTTCCCTCCAAGCCAGGCGACTGGCCTCAATGGCGTGGCCCGAATCGCGATGGCATCAGCACCGAAACCGGCCTGCTCCGCGAATGGCCCGAGGCCGGCCCCAAAGTCCTCTGGCAGGTCGATAGTGTCGGCGTCGGCTATTCATCGCTCTCCATCAAAGACGGAAAGATCTTCACTCAAGGAGATCTGGACGGTGTCGAACATGTAATCGCACTGAACGCCGCCGACGGCAAAACGCTGTGGGCCGTACAACCCGGACCTGCCAAAAGCTTGCTGTCCGATCGTTTGCAGAAAGAGATCAAGGATCTCGATCGCAACAAAGACGGCATCATCGACGAACTCGAAGCGCTGCAGCGATTCGGCTGGGACTTCAATCGTTTCGACAAGCCAGTCGAAGGCGACGCCGAAGCCCGAGCGAAAACTCGCGCCGAAGCCGTGTTCATCCAACTCGACAAAGACAACGACGGCAAGCTGTCGTTCGCCGAGGCATCCGGTCCGCTCCGCGATCGCTTCGAACAGACAGATTCGGAAGACAAACAAGCCGACGCCGCCAAGCTGGTCGCCACGCGCATCGCCGAATGGATGAAGACCCTCGACAAAGATGGCGACGGCAAGTTATCGCGCATGGAAGTTCGTGGCACGGCCCTCGATCGTCATTTCGGGCGAATCGATCAGCGCGACCCCGCAACCAACAAGAGCGACGATCAACTGACCCCTGAAGAAATCGAGGCTTCCTTCGCGAAGCATGAACCCGGTCGCGATGGCGTGTTGACCAAAGACGAACTGGTCGCCTTCTACGTTCGTAACAAGCCAGCCGGCGACGGCAAGCTGACGCTCGACGAATTGCGAGGCCCCTTTGGCGGCTATCGCAACGGCATGGGCGACGGTCCTCGTGGAACACCAACTGTCGACGGCAATCGCGTCTACGCCGAAGGAGGCAATGGCGATGTCACATGCCTGGACGCAGCCACCGGCGAGACGATCTGGCACGTCAGCCTGACCCGTGACTTTGGCGGCGGAGTTCCCGGCTGGGGCTATTCCGAATCCCCACTGATTGTCGATGGCCTGGTCATCGTGACACCCGGCGGCAAGAAGGGGACTCTCGTCGCGCTCAACAAGCTCACCGGAGAAGTGGCTTGGAGCAGTGGTGAAGTCACCGAAGGAGCTCATTACTCATCGCCACTGGTGGCCGAAGTCGGCGGCGTGCGCCAGATCGTTCAATTCGCCGGGTCCAGTGTCTTCGGCGTCTCAATCAGGGATGGCAAGTTCCTGTGGAAGTACGCCAAGCCCGCCAACGGGACCGCCAATTGCTGCTCACCCATCGTCGACCAGGATCACGTCTTCGCGTCAAGCTCTTACGGCACCGGAGGCGGCTTGGCCAAGTTGACGAAGTCGGACGATAAGTTCGCGGCCGACGAAGTCTATTTCGAAAAGAAGCTCGACTGCCATCACGGCGGCATCGTCAAAATCGGCAACTGGATGTACAGCAACGGCGGCGGACCACTGATCTGCATGGACTTCATGTCCGGCAAGATCATGTGGCAGAACCGCAGCATCGGCAAAGGAGCCCTCGTTGCCGCCGACGGCATGCTCTACCTCCTAAGCGAAAATCACGAGGTCGCACTCGTCGACGCCAGCCCCGGCGAATACGTCGAACGAGGCCGCTTCAAAGTGAAAAGCCACGGCCGCCCAAGCTGGGCCCACCCCATCGTCGCCGGAGGCCGCTTGTACATCCGCGATCAAGAATCGCTGACCGCCTACGACGTGCAAGCCAAGTGACAGTCACCCAAAAGCGATCTCACTCGCGCATTCGTGCCACTGCTTGGCCGCTTTGGGACAAGCAGTACTCGATCGCGCATCTGCACTCATTAAGCAGATTGAATGGCGGGGTAGCAGAAAAACACAACAAATAGCTGAACCAGCCCGACCAACAGCCACGCCGAATTGAGCTTCGGAACTGCGTATATTGCAATCCCCGCGATGACGCCATTCGTAATCGCCACGATCATCGCCATGTCACTCAGTGCGACTAAAACAATTCCGAATGAATCGTCAGTGAACCCGATCTCGCGGGCAGGGCAAAACAGAATCACCGCCAATGACAGCAGACAAAAGATCGTCGAAGCGATCGAGCACACTCTCGTAATCTCACGCCAGTTCGCGGCAGCAGTCATCATCGGAATCTCCTGACGATCAAGGCATGAACCGCCAACAAGAGTGTGTCAAATTGACCGCCTCTCTCGGCACACCCATGCTCAATTTGGGTTGTCGGAAGCCGGCTGCGATACACCTCGAATCGTACTCCAATATTCTTCGCTCACATCGTCATCAACTAACACTCCCGCATCGCCGCCATACAGTCGGTCGCTGCCATCTTTTCGAGGACCGGAAATCCAGTATTCATCTCCGCTTTCGATTTCCACGTAGTTCGATTTAAAGCCGCGTCCCTTCTGGCTGCGAAATGCCTTTCCTCCATAATAAATTGTCTTACCCGTCTTCGAGAGTGTCACGCGCCCAATTCGAGCGGGACCTTCAAACCCACCAGACTTGTTTTCAATGTACATGATGCGAGTTTGCACAGTGACTGCGATCCTCTCATCTGTCGCCATACGTCCAAGGTCATTTGCTCGCGATGAACGACGCGCCTTCGACTAACACCCGTCAACACTTTGAATCGGCACCGGCCGCAGGTCAAGTTGACTGTCTCGTTCGACCCGGAGGTGGTTTGGATAGAGACGACGAAACAGCATTGAGGATGCCCACAGCAACACCCTGCAGTGAGACCTTTTTGAGACAAAGATCCCTCCAGGCCCAAAACTCATCTTGACTATCAATTTCCTCATGGCACAATCATTGGCGTAGTGAACGAAGTACACGTGGACCGTAACAACCGGCCACACCCATCGACTGCCTGTGTTCAGGCGGTCATCGGTGTGGCCGGTTTTTTTTTTGTGCCTGAAATCGGAGTCATCACTCTCGTTCCCAAGCTCCAGCTTGGGAACGCAAGTCTTCGAAGCTCTGCTTCGTGTCTATCCCAACTGATCTCGAACCAGAAATCC
>JAQGHU010000046.1 GCA_028291515.1 Schlesneria sp. | reverse complement strand
GTGAGGTGACGGTCTCTGCCGAGCGCCACTTTCCCAGAGGACATTGCTGCTCGCGCCACTCGGCCTTGGTGGTGATGAAGCAACCGCACACCGCACAGCGATCGTCTCGCCGCTGGTCGCAGAGAGTACAGATCGACAGCCGGGCCTGGAGCACCACCGACTCGATATGTTGAGCTCCGTCGGCGACATGAGCTGCCAAAGCGCGCACGAACGTCGTGGCCAAAGTGATGGTACTTGGTAGCGGCGGCTTATCGGCGGGATCACGGCTGATCACCGTCAATCCGTGATTGGCTTGCGTGTGGTAAACGACGCTCCACTCAGGCTGCTCTTGCAGGAACTGACGCAAGGCGACGAGTAGACCGGCATCGCCATCTTCGCCCTGCTCACCGAAGACTTCCGTGTCGTGCAGGACGATTCGTCGGCGCACCCGTGAGGCATGGGCCGCCAATTCGGCCGTCAGTTGCTCGGCCGTGTGCTTCGTGTCGATGAACAGCAGATCGCACTCGGGGATCTCGACCTGTCGGGAGTCGCCGATTCGGAACGAGAACGCGGTCTTCCCTTGCACCTGTTCCAAAGCATCCGCGATCGGATCATGCCGCAGATCGTAGGAGTGGAACTCACGGGGCTGACCGGCGAGTAGAGCCACCGTCGAGACGCCGTGCCGCATCCCAAATTCGACGACGACATCGGCCTCTGTGGCAAGCTCGCGCAGTTTCGAGCAGTGCTCGTTGATGTCGCTTGGCGTGTTGGCGGCGGCTTCATACCGTTCCTCGAGCGTCAACGGGTTGGGCCGCTCGACGACTACGGGGGCGACTGCCAAAGATGCCGCGGGCTGCGATTTGGCCCCGCACGGGACACACCCGGTATTCGTCGAGAGCGGCGGATACGCCTGCGGGTTGGCGACCAATTGATCGAATTGCTCGGATGTCAGTGGCTGTTCACTAATCCGCTTCGGCGGATCCTCTTCATTCCACCCCTCCACAAAATGTCGACGAAGCCGATCGAGCGGCAGCCGCAGTTCCTGATGCCCGAGGACGTAATTGCGGACCTTGCCAAGCGTGGTGTAGTGATGCGTTCGCCCGCCGCCAGGGTCGCCGAACCGATGCTGCCATTTGAGAAACGGGAGGCACAAGGCGCGTCCGCCGCGTTGGCGGACCTTCTCATGAATGTACCACTCCTCGCCGCCGAACTCCCGGAAGTGCGCATTGAACCCCGGCCACCGGCATTTCAGCGAAGAGAAACAACCCAGTCCCATCGCGGGAATCTCGAACGGCTGATCCTCGTCGATCGCCAGATGATAGCCCTGCGACGTAAGCCAGCTCTCATGGCCAGCCCAACCCGTACTTGTCTCAGAGATCGCGGCGCGCGTCATCGGGTCGCAGAAAACGAGGTGACCCAGAGCATTCTCGCGAGTGGCGACCAGTTTTCCGGTCGGCGACCGCCAGATCACGCCCCAGGTTCCCCACATGCCGTCTCGCCACTGGTTCTGGAAGTGATCGGCAAACCCGTTGTGATCGTCGTAGAACAGCGGACCACTGAGCAAATCTTTCGTATTGGGATTCGCTTCGTAGTAGGCAAGCAGTTTCGCAATCGATCCCGGCCAGAGCAGCACATGACAATCGAGCACCAGCACCGCGTCCCCCGTCGCCTGACGGAAGATCTCTTCGCGCGGCTGCGTCGTGCCGCCTCCCTTCCGCATCGTGATGTACTTCACGCCATAGGGGTGAGCATGGCGACCCGATTGAGAGCGCAGACCCGCATGCACCTGTGCGAGGAAGCCCCGCAGCCGTTCGGCTTGCGGTCCTTGCGGATCGTTGTCGACCACGACGAACTCGCAGCGCGACAACACCTCCGGATGCGTCAATCGCAAGGCGTTGATCGTGAAGTAGACCCCGTCGAAATCACGATGGCAGGCCATCCCGATCGTCAGTTTCATACTCGGTCGTTCCTGAAAACAGTCGCCGGTCAACGAAGGCTGCATTGGTCAACAACAGCAGTGATTTCTGGAGAAATCCCCACCACGACGGTCTTGACGTGGGTCGTTTCGCGATGACGTGGGCCAGCGAGAGGAGCTTGCCGCAGTCAACAAGGTGGGCTGAGCGCGTACCTTCATCGTGAGCACCTCAATGAGGATTGAGTTGAGTACAAGGGCGCGGCAATGCGGGAGAACGAAGCCGGACTGACGCCCGCGAAGAGTGCGTGTTCTCAGGCAGTGGAACGACGCGAGGAAAGGACAGCGCAGGCTGCTGGCGTGCGCATCAAAACTTTGTCAAGACTCCGCCGTCTATGCACAATGACACGTCGCATCTGTCGTGGTTCCGATCTGGCAGAAAGGGTCGAGCGAGCGCGAGCAGTATCTTGCCGTCGGAATTCTGGAATGCAACAACAAATTGTATCATTTCGTCTTAATTTGCGAATTGAGATTGTGCTAAGACACATCATCATGTCTCTCTATATGGATATCGGATATTTGTGATGCACCTGCTTCAGGCACCTGCGACGACGCGGTATCGGGCATGATCAAGGGCCGCTGGAACTTCCGTCGAACGGTCTCGTCGAAGAAGGCCCCAATTCCCAGCGAGTCGCGCAGAGAACTGCGCAATGGCGGTATTGTCGAGGATTTGATGATCTTGGGAGAGTGCGGAGAGATTTGTCGTCTGCGTTCAGCAGCGACATGGGCCGTTGGATACATTTTGAGCAACCGAGTGAGCCCACATCGATAGAACGATCGAGCGTATTCTTATCAATCACCTATCTAATATCTTGCCACAGATGTGGAAGACCGAACACGGCGCGCGCTCGACTGGTTAGTCAGTATGCCAAGCTGCCGGGGCTTGGCACCTTGCGGTAGACCGCTCGTTGCATTCGGCGGAAACCGGGGGATACCTTGGCGCGCTCCACCGGCCAACGCACCGCGAGGAACCCGCATCCATGGCTTCCCCTCCCACGGCTCTGCACATACCCGATGTGAACGGCTGCTCGTCGAGAAGTCGAAGCGACTGGAATCACTGATCGAGCAGCGCGACAAGCTCCACAGCAGACGATTTCGATAGCTTCGCGCCTCAACACTTGTGCGCCTCATCTATCCATTAGAATAGGTCAGCTTTGGTTAGCTGAGGGAAGCAGTGTACAGTCCCCCCCTCCCCCCAAAATGAATTTAGGAATAGGAGAGGTTCCTGTTCACTGCGTTCCGGTGACCAGCTTCGGTCCTTTCGGTCGCAGGCGTTATCGCTGGATTTTGTTCGGATCCAGCGGGGTAGCGCGCCCCAGTCCCAACCGAGCGATACTTAGGGAGTCGAACCCAATAGCGCCACCGACTGGCAGTACCGAACGGGGCCGTTAGGCCCCTGCCTCTTGCAACAAACGATTAGCAGTCTCCGCTTGTTTCCGCCGTTGGGTGGGAGAGATTGGCGGGGGTTCAGGAGATTCAGCCGTGTTCTGTGAATTGAAAAAACGGACCAAAGCTTCTCGACTGGTTAGGCGTCGCCCTCCCAGGAGAACCGTCTCGAGACGCGTTCCACGAACTCCACGCTGAATCCAGCGGGCCATCGTAGCGGCAGACACCCCGGTTGGCGGGACCGCCCGGCAAGCTTCGCCAAGCGTGATTAGGGTTTCGGTGGTTAGGTCGATCTGCATTGATTGTTCCTGCGAATAGTGGAGTGAACTCGACACGATTCGAGGACCATATCCGTCGCGCTAGGGGTGGGTGCAAAGCGGGACAATTGATTGCCCCCATTAGTCCCGCTTTTTCTTTTGGGATTTGTCGCCGTGCTTCAACCGATGCAGATGTCGAATAGAAGCTGCGTCGTAGCGACTCTCCTCATCCATCAAATGAAACTCGAGATTGATTGCTGAGGCACATTCCTTCCAAGTCAAAGAAGAATTCTGGCTTCTCAATTCATTCGCTCGCTTGGCGTGTTGTGTTTTGGCTTCGTCTGGTTTTCGGCCGGGGCTTCCCTTGGGTGCAGCCGTTTCCGCGATTTCTATGAATCTTGGTTCGGGTTCAGGCGTCAACTGCCTCTTGACGATCTCGATTAATTCGTCGAGTTGGCGGAATGCACTCGCATCCGCAGCGAGATTGCAGCGAGGCTCGATGATGACGTTTGCAGCAAAAAAATTGAGCCAAGCAATTCCGTCGACGAGTACCGCAGCAGCTTGACGGTAAGCAGTCGATTGCGAGTTCTCGTCAGGTGCTGGCTCAATTCGTCGCCGAACGGTCAAGATGATGGCAATCGTATCGCGGTGCTCCCGCAGCCACGCCAACAGTTCCCCCATCGATTGGGGAAGAACCGTCTTGAATTGCTCAACTGATAGCGATTGCAGCCACCCAAAGAATTTTTTGGTACCGGCTTTCATATTCTTTGGTGGTCGGGCAATCGGCTCTCGCCGATACAAACCGAACGACGGAGAAAAACTACGCCCGTCCAATCGCGGCAAGTTTTGCTGCGGTCGGTCCATTTCCATCACGTCGGCTCCTGATGCCGATGCCTGACTGAAGAAAACGCGGGAAACGAGTTCAGGTAACTCGCTTGTCGACTGGCCGGTCTATCCCGCATGGCCAACAGTCTACCGAATCAACCGATCAGCAGCGCGACTTCCGCGGCCTTACCTACTCCTGCTTTTGCGTAGTGCTCGCTCATGCTGGCCTTTGCATGGCCAAGAACAGATTGAGTGTGTTCCAAGCCAAACTGCTGGCGAACGGCTTCCGCTGCCGTTATGGCGGAGTTGATGAGGAACCCACCTTGGAATACCGGCCTTCTCGCAAGCGCGAGTAATCGCACGGCAATATGCCGAGCGAAGAATTTGAAAGAGTCGAGCGTCGCGATCGGCACTGAGGTATCTTGCCAAGATCAACTGAGCTTTCGGGCCGAAGACAAGTGTTCGGGAGTGCCCGTGGTGTTCATTCTTATGGCCAGCTACCCGAGCCGTCCAAACTAGTCCTGTTCGATCGATGATTCCCGTTGTGAGTTTGAGGAGTTCTCCGGAACGTGCGCCGGTCAATCGCTGCAATGCGATTAAATCCTGTACTCGTGTACTGACCAGTTTCAAGACCGCATCGATGTGCGCCTGTTCGACCGGTTGGCGTGGGGCATTGTCGCGGGCCTCAGTTCGTCCCGCCAACAATGGAGCGACAGCTTGCAGACGAGCGAGAACCGTTGCATCGATCATTTCATTTTCGATGGCATGCTTAAAGATTCGCCTGATACGGCTCATCCCCGCGTTGATCGTGTTTCGGGCCCATCCAAGCTCGATCATCTTTGAGCGAACAGCTTTCAATGCGAGTGGTCCGAAATCTTTTGCCGGAAGCATTCCGTACAGTTCACGAAGTGGACGAATCACTGATTTAACGATGTGAACTTCCGAAGTCTGCTTCCCCTCCTTCACATAGTGGTGCTCGGCGTGCTGCAGAAAAATCAGGCACAGCTCAGCTACACTTGGGCCAGGATCCTCATTCTTGGGTTTTCCACAACTAGATTTTGCTAGCGGGTCGATCGGCAACCCAGAGGCATGACGGGAGATCAACTGACCATACGCAACCCGGCTTGCTTCGGAGCCATAGGAACCCAAGTAGTGGTCGCGCCCGGCTATTCGAACGCGGGCTTGGCCTGTGGGTTTGTGGAGTAGATAGCTTGGTAACTTTTTCTTGGGCAAAGAACAAACGAAACCTGTCATGGTCACGGCACCCTTTTCAAAAAAGTGGTAGTGACTACCACTCGATTTCAAGGTTTTCTGCCGCTCTGTCGACCACCGACAGGTAACACAACTCGTTTTGGCGTAAGGTTCTTATGAACAAGTGGAGGATAACGGGATCGAACCGATGACCTCTTGCATGCCATGCGGTTGGCGAATCGATGGTCGGCACAACTAAAGGGCTTATTTGTAAGAGTTTAGCGTGCGTTGATGGCGTTTGCAAATCGTTGCTTTTAGTGCAAATCGTCGGATGCGAATGGTGCAAGCGGGGGTGTTTTGGTGCTGCACCGATTCGCGCCCCGATGTGTCATCGCAATCGTGCGACCAGTCGGCGGTGATCATCCTTAACGTGATCGAAGTATTCGGTGAACCCATAATCGCGATAGAATGCCAAAGCGCGATCATTGTTGACGTGAACGTCTAAAATCAAGAACTCCGTTCCGTGGAGCTCAGCCTGAAGAAATAAATCATCAAGTATTTGAGTCGAGTACTTATCGCCTTCTTCTGGCTTGCCCCACAGATCGCGTTGCACCGCCAAGGAAGGAATAACGCTGAACTTCGTATAGTTCTTGCTATCAGGCGGGTGAGGTCGCCGAGATTGCCCCAAAGCACCAAACCCGACGAGGTGGCCAGCGGTGTTGAAATACAACCACACCTCAGTTTGCCGTTCTGCCATTGACCGAATCACACCCGGCCCTCGAATCCACAAGGACTGTGCTAGCTCCCATGGTTGATCGCCACATTCGAAGTGAGCAACCAAATCGGCATCATTAGCGCTGAAGCGGCGCTTTGTAAGCGATTCACTCATTGGGCCCGCATTTGGCGCTTACTGCTCTGGGATCGAATTTTTCCGCCGACTGTTTAGCGGAAGATTCCGAGCATTCTGAATCGCTTGAAGTTCTTCCTGTGACATCACTGATGAATCGAAGATTCGATCAACGCGATCAGACAATTGATAGGCAATTTGAGTGTCAAACTCATTGAAGACGAGCAAATACGACCGCATTGCGGCATATGATTCTTGGTCCGCATCATCGCTAGAGACGTCGCCGCTAGTCAAGCGGTTGTGCGAAGCGATCCAAACCTCGTAGTGCTTTTTGGTGTCTTCTGCAGCATCCGACACAGTGATTCCGCGCCCGGAAACCGCCGGACACCGAACCGCCCGACCTACAAAGCCGCTTTCGCTTTGGTAAATACGAATCTCCGCCCGCTTCGCCTGACCATGAGCAAAACGGGTCCATTTATCAACACGCACGATGGCGTCGGGCAATATTGGCTTATCTTCAGTTTTCATGATTCATTCTCCGCTTCATGCTGTGGCTGCATAAGGATGCGGAAAGCACCTAAGAGGTGGTTTTCACAAACAAGCTCAAGTGCATATGTCGATTCTTCATCGTTGATTCTTGGTAACTCTGGCAACCTCAAGGCAAATTCGACAGTGCGGATTGGGTCATCACAGCGCACCCGAAAATTCGTTTTGAATAGCACAGAATCGTCGACTAAGGCGACGTACCGCAATTCTAGCTCCAATTCACCTTGAAGTTCTGTCAAACTGACATAGGCGAAGGGTGACCCAGCTCTCACCAATTTGGTGATAGACACTTCCATTTCCTCGGCGGGCTCATCTGGTTTCTCCGGGCTTTCCCGTGTGACCTGACGAGGAATGAACATTGCCGTGTTGAATATCCCACAAACGACGTGTTTTCCGCTTGGAGAGTCTCGATAAACATGGTCTGCAACCAAAAGTGCTTGGAGAAGCGGTAACTTCTTCACATCTACCTCAATCAGCCGAAAACCACCCGCAAACCACAGTAGGGATATCTCCACTTGCTTCAAGCAGGGGTCGGATATTCCAAAAATGCTAAGTCGGTCAAGCCCGATTTTCAACAAGCTGACCGAAAACCGATCATGCCCGGCTTCTGGAAATGGCCAGAATCTATCACCCAATGAATATTGTAGACGCGCCGACCATACACATGCACGCAAAAATCATTGCAAATTCGTTTGCCTCCACAGACTTCACTACTCGCTGGCCAGTACCTTTCTGGCAAGTCGACTCAATGGCGACTTTTCCGCAATTTGGGACAAGGCACTTTGAAGTTGAAGCGGGCTTCGAGTCTCTTAAGGATGGCATCACCATCATTTTGAGCCGCGGCCTGCCCTGCTCTGCTGTCCGGTCGCGGGACCGCGGCCGGCAGTAACGAAGCCTCGATCCAATCCTGCGTCGTGCGATAATGACCGCCAACTTTGACGGCCTGCAGCTTTCCCGACTTCATCCAAGCTCGCACAGTCTTGTCGCAGACGTTCAGGATCTTGGCTGCTTCGTTGACGGTAATGTTGGGGATCATAATCTCACTCCACTTCCAGCATTCTCTGCCGCCACCGCCACAGCTCGTACCGCGTTCGAGAGTTGTCGCCGTCTGTCTTTTCCAGCTCCTCCATCATCCGTATGTACATGGTTCGAAGTTCGTCCGAAGGTAGCAGGTCAATTTTTCGTTTGAACCGGTGCGGCGAATTAGCCGGCCTTGAATTGTCGACGTGCCACGTAGCCAACCATTCATCAAGGTGTTTGCGCTGGTAGACCACGCTCCTGCCAACCTTGATGTACGTCGGGCACTTCTCATCGCGTGACACCCGCCATTGCCAGAGGCATCCCGGAAGGATACCGATGTACTCTGACGCTTGTTTGGGCGTCAACTTCGCGAGCCCGCCCGGACTGTCGCTGAAAGCGGCATTCAAATGCTTTAACAGGACGAGTGTCAGTACTTCAGCCAGTGCGGCGGATTCTTCCTCATCAAGCAGCGACTCGGGCATCATGTCCCCTTCATTGAATGCCGAGGTTGCGGCGTATCCTGGCGCGAGTCTCTGCGGTTGTCTCCGAATGGTCGACGGTGTTCTTCTCCAACCACTCGTCGAGATGCTTTCGGAGGTATGTCACCTTGCCTTTCACTAGGGTCTGACCCTTCACACGTTTAGGCTGAATGTACTTTGGGCCTCGTTCATCTTGATGATGTCGCCATTGGCTCAGAGTTGCTTTGGTGACACCGACGTATTCCGCAGCCTCCTCTGTCGTGAGCTTGGCAGGGCCAATGACCTTGGGGTAACCCTTCTGATTCACTGCGGCCGTCAAATGTCGCACCAGCACAGACACCAGTTCGTCGACCAATCCTGCGATCCGCTCCTCGTCCATCAGCGGTTCATGCATGGTACTTTCTCCTTTGCTAGTTGGCAGAACCCCCGGCTGCTTTAGCCTTCCCCTTTCGAAGTTCCGAAATCAGGTGTGATTCGACATCCTTCTGCGCTTCACGAAGCTTCTCAATTTCGGCTGTCTTCTCACGGACAAACGCGGATCGCTGGGTCGTGGCGATCGCTTTGATCTTGTCCCATAGTTCCTCAGCCATAGCGTTTGCGTACTGCTTTACTGCGGTCGGTAATAGACGCTTCGCCTCAGCTGCGATGTCAGCCTCTGTGACGAGCATTGAGTAGTCAGTGTCAGGGAGGTCGAACTTAATACCGAGTCCTGCCATGGAATTCCTTTCAGGGCCAAACGACAAAACTCCACCAGTCGGCGATCGACAGTAGGCACTTGTCATTGCCTTCGCGAACGACTTCCAATGGTGTATGTTGACAGCGGATAGTATTCCCTTTTCCTGTCGAGAGCGATTCGTATGAGCAACCCCGCCATCGAGATCCCTTCTTATATAGCCGTTTTTGGTGGGCTTTGGGCTGGGGTCTCCGCGTTTGCGACTTGCACAGGTATGGTCAATGCCTCGCGTAACGCAGTAATAACTGGTGAGTTACCCGACGGCATCAAACTCAGTTCGCGTGCACGGTGGTTGATTTTCTGGAGTGATTGGTTTAGCTGGGTCACAGTCACGATCGGGACACTTTTCATCGCCGGATTCACGCTCCGCAGTTTGACAACAAAAGAGCTGGCGACCACCGAATGGGTGCAATTGTGCTCGCTTCTGGGCACTCTCCACATAATAACCGGCATTTGGGTTGCCTTCTTCATGTGGTTCGAAGCCCGCGTGATGGTGACGGAAATACGGGCAGCGTATGAGTGGGAGAAACCAAAACATTTTGCTGCTCTTTGGCTGCTTGAACTCCTCGATGACACTCTGAATGGCTTATCAGCTCTTCAAGCTGCCATTTTAGTTGCCTTAAGCATCCTCGGGACTTTCCTCGGGATGTACTGCGGCCAATCGATTAGCCGCGAAAATAGTTGGAATGTCCCATTGTGCGCCGCGATCTTTGGGTTGCTTGGCCTTATAACAGCCGCAGTTCTGTTTTTCGGGCTGCGATGGCTGATAGTGCACAAACCACTGGCTGGTCGATAGGTTTCCAGTCACCCAACCTCAAAATCGGCTTTCTGCAATTTGGGACGAGCCTCCTTGAACTTCAAGCACTTACTGCAAATCCCGCGACACTCGCAGGTGTCGGAATTGTGACGAAAACGGTCGCAAAATGACGTTTTAAGGTGTCGCGACACCCGTTGCTGGACAATTGGCCTTGTACACTGGGTTCAATGTTGGCCAAATAATGCGAGCTACGTGGCGTTGCGAATCTATGGCTTGGTCCGGCTGTTGGGGAGAATAACGTGGAACCGCTTGAGGTCTTAATGGCTGCGATTTTTGGATCACTTGGACAAGGTGGATTCTCACAAAGGATCGGTGAAGAAGGCCCGGCACCAAAATTCGCCATTCGAACATCGTCGAACATGTATGTACAAATTGAAGCAACGCATTTTAGGCCATGGGGCGAGAACAATCCGAGACTGGAACAGTCGCATGTCGTGTTAGTTGAACAGTCCCAAGCTACGACGTTTTCATTCATTCCAGTTGTGACAACTGAGTTCATTAATCCCTTTGCCTTGAGAATCCCATTACCGAAATACGAAATCGCCATTTGTGACTCGGCCGGGTCGTATTTGACCGCATATCCGAATAACAGCGTGGATCTGGACGGAAAGCGAAGCAGTTTCGGCCAAGCGCAGCTGTTCACTATGCATCAGCTAAATTCGGCCACGGCGCTCACACTGACGGGTCAGACTGCGAATGCTCTATCCCTAAGGGAAATATTTACGCCTACCAATAACCTTGGGTTGAACTTGTGGAGCAGCCTAACCAATCGACAGATATCACTAGGGCCGGTGGCCGATTTGTATCTCGTGTCGCGATAGCCTCACTCCTCATTCTGCCCCATTCGTGCCAAGTGCGCAGAATCGCAACTCGCAACAATGCGAACTGGTCAACGACTTATGATAGGAAGATCGTGCCCAGCTATAAAATCGCGCATATCAACAGAAGTGGCGTGGATCTGATCGTTGTTCCGCTCAACAGATCGTTTGGGAGCATGTCAGACACTCAGCAGCGCGCCATGATCGAGGAGCTTCAACGACGAGCCAACAACGCAGGATTGAAGGGCACAGTCGTTCCCATTTGGCCCGCCACCAATGGATTGAGGTTTATTGCTCCCCCGGCATGGCATCCGTATTTCGGCAAGTTGACTTGGAATGATGTACTTCGAGACATCAACAGAAAATTGACATGGTGATCAACGCACGAAAAAGCCCGGCCATCGCGATGTCATCCGGCAGCGCAGAGAGGTTGGGAATTGCGTTGATTGGCGGGGCTTTCAGGCATCAATCGAGAAGTTCCGACAGAGCCCGATCAAGCTTTCCTACTGTCTTCAACTCAGTCCAAATGCCGAGCGTGTCTCCGAAACACTTCGCGAAACCTGTCTTTTCTATGGTTACACTCGCTGTATCTGGAAACCGCAGAAGCTCGTCTGGTCTCGCCCTTTTGCGAATGTGCTTCAAGTGGATGTCATCTAGCAGGTTTGGATACAGATATGCCGTCTGCTGGAATCTCTTTCCCGATCCAGCGAGTAGCCTCTCAAATCCTTCGCGAAACCAAGCGTTTGCGAATATTGCCCCGTCGACCACGATGTGATCTGTGTGGTCGCGCAGGCAGGTTGGTGTCAGATTGAATTCGTCTTCAGCGGGTCGCCTCACGATGAACGTCGCTTCGTCGATGGTAGCAGCAAGAACTTTCGTGACGGCCTCCGGGCTCTTTTGGCCTGATGGCCATTTGCTCCAGTCGTTGCGCTCTGGTTTGGATAGGGATGGTCGCAGCATTCCTAATGCGGTGTTGAACAAACGATCGCCGTTCACGTAAGCGGCGTCTGCTCCGCAGCACCGGTACGTGGCATAGGTCTTTCCACTACCCCTGAAGCCGGCAATGAATATCAACTTTGGTAGCCAACCGGGAGTTCGCCGTCTGGCTAATCGGGTTTGATAATATCCGACTAGAAGAGCGGCCACGCCTTCTATCATTCGCATGCGACTTCGTTTGGCCTCTTCGGGATCCTCCGGCCAGACGATTGTCACTGCAGGTGTAAATGGCGTGACAACACTCTCATCGAGCGCATGAAGGGCATCCCAAGGGATACGAACCGCATCGCGGACCGATGTATGAGCGAGAGCCCCTGCTTCGATCATGCGTTCGACGGTGCCTTTGTCGGTATTCAGGAAATCTGCCGCCTGAGCGATGGTTGCCAATCGTGGTTTGGGAATCATTTATCGGTCACACTTGGTCAATCGAGGTTGCGAACCGCTCCTTGAGCAGACGTCGTCGCTTGTATTTTATGTTACGCATTGCAACCATCATATCATCATCTCAGATCCACTCGACGTGTGAATTCAAATACCATTCGGCTCGATTGCGAGGACATTCAATGAAATGGCTCTACAACCTTCTTGGCATGCTCTCACTCATAGTCGGCAGTACGAACATCGTTCATGCGGGCAACTTCGTCTCTGATGCAATTGACAGTAGTGTTGGGGTAGCCCATCAGATAGGAGATGCTCTGACTTCTCCACAAGGCGCAGCTCACCTGCTTAAGACCCTTTCAGACAATGGATTTAATCCTTCAACGGTAACCAATGCCAAAGTATTGGCCGCCGTGTTCGACCAGACAACCGGGCAAATATCACTGGGTGGTTCATTTTCCGTTCCAGGTGTTCCTAATTCAACCTGTGGATTTCGCATTAAATATAATCCAGATACTCAGAGCTTCGATGGAAGTGAACTTGAAGTGGATGGAAAAAGCATTCCATTCGACCCGAAGAACCTCGATGCCACCCTGGATTGGGCGATTCAGCATGCTTTCGACTGGATTCCGAATTTCGGCATTGCCGAGCGGGTAATTGAGTCCGACTACGACGATATCTTTTCCAGACTAGAGGCAGAGCATGGTGCAGGAAACGTTTACCTGGCATCGGAACAATTCGTGAGCTGGGCATGCCCCACAACAGTTGGGAAGGATGTATTGAAGGAAATCTTATCCGCTGGATCCGCCACGGATGTAATCATCGACGGGGTTAAGGAACAAGCAAAAAAAGAGCTTGATAAAGTCGGCGAGTGGCTAAAAAAGAAGGCTTCTGGCATCGATCCTGTCGTTGTGGCGACCAAAATTCTGCAAGGCGATAGACCGGAAACTCTAGTGCCATCACTCAGTCTTCGATGGCAAAATGTGCAATACAAATCTCATGTCCGGATACTTACAAAGGATATCGGCCAGACAGAAATTCCCGAGACCCACTGGGGGTTCATGCTGGTTTGGCATGATGCCAACACAACGGTGGGGTTCACCAGACTACCAACCACCGACACGTATACTCCACGAAACGCGGATCTGCAGCCGCTCGACATCAAGTGGAGCCTTGGCGTGAGGGTTCAATACACAACGCTCGGCTGTCGCATCGTAGTAATGGATGCGAATTCAGCTGCCTCGAAGGCGGGCTTGGTCCTTGGAGATACAATTTCCTCGATTGACGGGAGTCCGGTCGGGAACATCAACAAGATGCACTGGGTGCTTTGGCGCGTTCTCAACAAGACACAGACCGGCCGTGTTCGATTGGTTGTCCGGTCAGCTGATGGTGCGGTGAGAACGCTCGATGTGACGGCAGACAAACTTCATTAGGAGTGACGATCGTGACGAAGGCATTTGTACTTTGTTTTCTTGTGTCTGTCTTGACTGTGGCGTTTGGGGATTGTGCGACAGCCCAGCAAAAGCCGACAACTCGCGCATCCGCAGAAAGCCGGCGTGAACATTTAACACGATATAACACTGACGGATTTAAGCAGTTGACGGTAATGCTGGGGATTGAAACCATGTATGGCCAAACGCCGCAGGGAGCGGCACTTCCTCAAGGTGCAGTAATTACTAAAATTGCCGCTGGTACTGCGGCTGAAAATGCGGGACTTCGCGTAGGCGACACAATATTGGAAGTGGGTGGTGTTCCCGTAGGCGAATTCGGACCTAGAGTTTATTATGTGTGGATGTATTACAAGCTGGCAAAGCAAAGCAATCTAGAATTCACCATTGCCTTTGAGGACGCAACAACTGGAGAGTACAAGTACTATTACCCAGTGATTCAGCTCGACACAGTCGCCGCTGCAGCAAGAGCCGAATAGCCACCTGGTCAAGCCGCCGGATAGGATTTCCCTGGATATTTCGCCCTGACACTAGTCAGGCGAGATCTGCCAGCGAGGAGGCTTTTACGACGTTCGGCTTTGCACATTCCATTTGATTGAGCAATCGCATCTTTGTAATTGTCGGGAATCTCTAATGACACGTTTTGTCGCTGGCACTGGGCAGAGCAAGCAGAAGAAGTGCATCCCAACTCCAGCCCAATGGCAGTGGCGGGTCAGTGCGGAAAAACGCCGTTGAAGGGCACATTATGAACAAAGGACTTACAACAACTGAAAAACAACCCGCTGGCCAGTAGCTATCCGGCTGGGCGAGCAAACCGGTGATCATCAGACCTCAACCGCATTGCTCCGCATTTTCTTGAGTAGCACGATCGTCATGTGCCTCGCGCACGCTGGCAGATCGGGATCGATGCCAGTGCCGCACGTTGGGCACCTGCCCTTCAGGATCTCCTCGTCATAGACCAGTTCCATCCGATGGTCTTTGGGAGTGCTGACCAGCCGATAGACGCGATGCTTTCGCTGTTGCTGTTCGTTGTGCCGATGGAAGCATTCTTGACACAGCTTCAGGCGCTTGCTGAGTGGTCCCGGCCCACTGCATCGTGTGCAACATGGTGGCGGTTCCCATGCCGCGAGTCTCGCCAACCGAGTTTCCCTGGTCGCCCTTGCTGTTGCTCCAATGCGATCAGCGGTGACTTTTGCACAACCAGCACACCGACGATTTTTGTTGAGCGGCTTCCGCTTGCCACAATTGGAGCAACACTGTGCTGGTGTCGGTTCAGACTCTGGTGCGACAATCGGCGAAACCGCCACCGGTCTCCCCAGTGCTCTCGCAACACGCTGCTCCCTTAATTGGTCAGCACGTTTGAACAGCAATTTCATTGCTTCGGAGATTGGTGATTGCTGATTCATGTCACCACCTCCGTCTGTGCGATTAACACCCGTAGGGCTCTGATGTCTCGGGCTTCCTTGACTGATGAAACACCTTCATGGGCTTTCACGAGATCGCCCGCACACTTTGCCAACCATGTAATCAACTGAGGAATCAGCGGTCGCGTTGCATCCAGTTTTCCGTGGAACGCGATTCCGACCTTGATGGTCGTGCATTCCTCCGTTGGAGATGGCCCGATCGGCTGCGAGCTCCCGTCCTCAAATGCATACCCCTCGCACCAGTCGGCATCAACAAACACTTTCGACCGAGCTTTCGACGTCGCGGTGTCGATCCGATCAAGCAGCGCCCGCATCTGCTCAGTGACGAGCTTGCCGACCGGGTTGCGCTTCACTTTGGTTTTGGTCATTTTGGATTCCGTTCCTTTGGGTCTGGTTGCTGTCTTCACGCGGCCACCTCGGTTTCCATCTCGGCCAGTTGAAGCATGATGGCCGTGCGAATCATCTCGATCGGGGATTTGGTGCCCCATTTCTTCATCACCGCGGCCCGGTGCGTTTCGACGGTCTTGACCGAGATACTGGCGGCGAACGCGATCTGCTTCGCGGACTTACCCTCTGCAGTCATCCGGACGAACATTTGTTGGCGTGGCGAAAGCAGGTTTCGCTTGGTAACCGCGTCACTCATCGCGGCTTCGAGTTGTGATAGTGCGGCACTGATCATGCGCCACCGTCCTGTCCTACTCGGTCCGCGCGACGAACGACGATCGTCCATTCCTTTGGCACTCGGGCGAACTGACACCGCGGCGCGTTGGCCTCGATCATCAGTTGCTCCGCTACTTCCGAAATCAGGCCACCGAGTACGCACGGCGGGAAGTCAGCCGGATCGGATGGCCGAGTCTCGGGGTTGATGCCGCAAAGGATGATCACCGGCCCACGACTCGTGACGAGCGCCCAACGATGATGCCGGTGGGCGTCGTGCGAGTTGTTGTAGAACATGGCGAACTGAGCAGACAGCGCCATGCCGAGCCGATTCGTGACACTCGGTGGGACCGCTCTGGGGCTCTTGGGCACCCAGACTTCATTGGTGATCGTCACGAGGCCGCATGTCGGAGCGTATCGAGGGTGCGACATGTCTGGAGCAGGGATCTGTTCTGCGGCAGGATGCCACGGCTTCGGAACGTCAGCCTGTTTCGGCACCTTTGCAATCTGCAACTGCATCACCAGCTTCCATTGCTCAACCGAGAGCAATGTTCCACTGGGGGGGATGGTTCCCGGAATGACGCCTGCTGGTAGCGAGCTCATCGGGGGATTCAGAATCGCGAACGCACTGCCAACTGAATTTTCGGCGGACGTTGGCAGATTCGCTTGCTCGATGTCCGTACCTTCGATAGTATCCATCGTAATTCCTTGTGGGGAAGAGTTCGATAAATCTGATGTTGAAGTCGCAGGCCATGGGATTGCCGTCCTCTGGTCTGTCTTCATTTCTGGATATGTCTAGGCGCGCTGGTGTCACATCATTTGATGCACCAATCCTTTCCACTGGAACGCGCAAAAGCATGTGAAGCTCAGCAACAGACGTTGCATAGCCTCGGCGGGTGGAATAAAACCCCCGCTGGGTGGACATGGCGCGTTCGTTGAATCTCGGTCCAACGGGCTGCTGCCTGGGGGAGTAGGTGCTGATAACACCGAAACCCCTTGCCCGCTCATAGGCGGGCTCCCGTTGATGAACAAACAATTAGCTTGGGACTTGCGGAATTGCAAGCCCACTATCGTTGCGATTGACCACGAAGTGGGTCGTGACCGACTGCTACTCTTCTAGGGACTGAGCGTATTCACGAACAGAACGCCGACAGAATTTTAGAAAACCTCTTGGCTTGGGGCGTCCCTGCCTGATCTTGCCGCCTTCAACAAGCCGCTCCATGCTGCTGCGGCTAAGGTCACCCAAGAATGCGGTTGCTTGCTCGCAGCTCATGAGCCCGTCGACACCGAAGACATAGCCCCAAGATTTGTCTGCCGCCGATTGCGGTTCTGGATCACTGGCGAACTTGATATCGGTGGCCACTCTTCGCGTTGCAGTAAACGATTTGATCACCGGTTTCAAGACCGAGATGATCTGCTCTGCGATTCGTCTCACATCGTGATCATCGAGGTTCAACTGTGCCATCTCCTTCTCCGTTCCTGAGGTCGCGTCCCAAATGCACCCGACAAGGCGATGACCTTAACTTAACCACAGAAGACGGTCCCGACGGTTCCACGCACTTTACTCTTCGAGAGACTGAGCAAACTCAAAGACAGATCGTTTGCAAAACGCTCGAACATTGCTTGGGAAGCGACCCTTGCGAATCTTTCCCTGCACTGAAAGGCGATCTAGTGTACGGCCAGAGACTGAGAGGAATTCGCCAGCTGCATCGACCGTCATGAGGCCGTCCACTCCAAAAACATAGCCCCACGACGTATCGGCGGGAGATATTGGTGTCGGGTCTACTTTCGCGATCGCTATTGGGCGTAACGCCGAGGCCTTGATCAAATCGTTTAATACAGGCTGAATCGCACGAATGACTCGCTCTGTCAGTTGCTGCATGTCGTTCTCATCGAGATGGATCTGTGCCATTTGAATACTCCAAGCCATCACAACAAATTCACTTCTCCGTCAGTCGATCGCCACCCCATTTAGCCATCTGGCTCAGTCCATCGGTCCCGAGCTTGTCGCCCACTGCCTGGCGTACAAAATCACTGAACGACAGATCACCGCGGGTGGCGTCGATTCGCTCAATCCAATCTTGGGGGAACTTAATCAGCTTGGAGACAAGCGGCTGAGGACCGGCGGGCTTCTTCTTCTGCATGAGAATCTCCGATGGCCGGATTGTGGTCCCCGGCCCTTGGTTTGTTCGTTACTTGTACATCCGGTCGAAGGTCTTGCACATCTCTTCGAAACTCTGGTCGCTGCCTGGATACCAGACCCACTCGCTGCTCTTGGCTGTCTTCCCGATCCACTTGCCACCGTTGTGTTCTTGTCCGCGTTCCATGTTTCGTTTCCTTGTATGGTGTTGGCCTGACGCAGAGCATGATATATTTCTTGATGACGACAATCAAGAGATATGTCTTGCATATTAAAAATGGACGAGATTTTCAGAACGTCGCCTTCGTGGCGAGGGAACTGCTTCCGATAGAAAGGACCAAATGAGCCTTATGGTCCGCGAGGAGTTGATCATTACTCGATCAGAGCTTTACGCGATGGTGTGGCGCGAGCCAATAACCAAAGTCGCAGCGAAGTTCGATCGTTCCGACACTGCAGACAGCAGCGACCCGACGGTTTCACTAAAACGGCCTGGCGTGACACTCAAATGACAGCACCACAGCACATCACTGACGCGATCGCTGAAATGGTGGTGGCGGCTGCATCCTTGGAATCGCAAGGTAAGCTGCTGCCATCGAAGAAGCCAGCGGTGGTAGGTAAAAACACGCTTCGAGGACCTCGTCAATTCGGCTGGCTGGGGCCGAAACCTTGGAGTCAGAACGAAGAATTCGCAGGCCGCACCACACCAGTATTTTCGATAACAACCGGGAATCCTTGGTATCCGTCTCGCAGGCCTGCCAATTGCGGATGGCGCAACGATTTCACATAGACATAGATGGTCTGAATCCCATTCGGGTTTCCCACCCCAAGGGAGACAAACCACTTAAAGCCGGATAATTCGGCCGCCAAAGTCTCGGCCGCCTCGTGAATAGTCATTGTGATCATACGCCGTGCTTACTTACCAAATTTATCCCACCAAACGACTGAAGAACACGGTCAATCGGGATTACAAAAGCAATCCGCCCTTTCGCAGCAACAGCAAACAAAATGCCGACAGCTTTCTTACCATCCGCAGTCACGACCAAGCTTCCTGAATCTCCTGGCAGGGCAAATGCCTCTTCATTGATAGATTCGACGGTCCAAGCCCCCCGCAACCATACAAGTGCGCGAAAATGCTGGCCGTCATACGGAATACTTGTGGTGATCTGCACAGATTGCATTATACCCCGAGTCAACCTCGTCGTTCGTCCCCATTTCTTAACTTCCAGTCCAGTAGCAAGATCAGCAGGAACATGCGGCGTGTCGTATCCACCATCGGTGTCTCCCTGCCAGGACGAAACCACTTGCCCGTCCGGTATTTCGGCGATTGCAAGGTCAGCGAGGCAAGGAGATACGAGGGCCGGGGTTCCACTTCGCAATTCCACAATCTCAGAATGCGCGCAAATCTGCCGAGGAGGAGGAAGGTTGGGCCGAGAATCGGGGCCGCTGGGCGAAATTATTGGCTGACCTACCGGAACGTGGTTGCAGTCTGCAAATACATGATTATTTGAGAGAGCATAGAGCGTGTCCATTCGTTTTACGATCGCCCCGAATGTCCCACTGTATTGCTTACTGCTTGGAGCACAAGAGCTTCCGCATGCAACTCGGCCTTTCCTCTCGTAGAAATTCCCCAGATTTGTGGCAGTGACCGACTGCTCCGGCCTCACAGATAGTCGTCCCACATTGTGTAGCCAACAGACTCAACTGCTAAGCCAGAGAACCCAGTCACGTCGGCGTCGGCGCTCCAACTAGAGTTGGCAGCTATAGGCTGAGCGCCCATGCTTCCCCCGGCAGCGACGAAACTCCCAGCTTCCAGGAAATGGGATGTCAGGAATTCTGCTGCAGATTTGGGCGTCATCGCTTTGCTCTTAATAGGTGTGAGAACCGGATATTGGATCGTGGGGGCAGTTGGCGGAAGAGGAACCGGTCTTCGCGTGGGAGGAGACCGTGGTACTGACGGGCTGTCTGAAGGCCAATCAAGCAAACGACCACAACTGGGACACAGCGGTGCGTTAGCCCATCGTTGCAATTCGCCTTGTGTCGGATACTTCCCAGCTCCAATTCGCACACCACAAATCGGGCAGATCCCGCTGTCATCATGATTCATCGATGCCCTCAAACTGAATCGAGTTTTAATTCAATAGACCGTATGTTCTGCGACTTCAACTGTGATGCGAACCTGATGGTGGGTTATTTCTTCAACAACCTTTTAGCCTGTTCTGCTGCATCGGTGCCGTCAAATTGCTCCACAATCTCATTGAGGCGTTTAGTCGCGGCTTGCCCATCACCTCGCTCAACGAATGTCTTCGCCAGCTTCAGCTTTTTCGCGGCCTCAGTTTCCTTCTTCGCAAGCAGTTCTGCTTCTGTCGGCGGTGGAATTGGTTTTGGCTTGGGCTTCGCAACTTCGGATGCAGGCGGCATGAAGACCTTGGGTGGTTCCAGTTTCTTTAGGTCCACTCCGGCGGCCTGCTCATCTTTCTTCTTGGCTCGCTCTTCCCACCACTTCATTTTTTCGTTTGGGATGTTGCCACCCTTCAACTTGTACGCCACCAAAACATCCGCAATTTTCTGTGAATCTTCGTCGTCAAGATCGATATCTCGCACCTTTGAGTCGCGAGCCTCAAATCGCAGAATAGAAGCATCCCGAACAGCGATTGAAGTGAGCGTATCCAGCATCTCGTCATTCACCTTCCAGTCAATGAGTGCAGACGCCAGCCCTCCCCCAATGTCCGTTGATACTTCGTCAAATTTCACCGGGAATCGCGAAAGCACATCGCCGGAGCGAATTACGATTTCAGTAGGTATCAGCAGCCGTTCATTTACCGTCTGAATCTGCACTCTCAAGTTTGTCGCGGCATCATTGAACAACTGAAAGTAAGGTACGATGCCGTTACCGGTTAGCCCTTCCACATGCTTGGCCCACCTCTGACCGGTGACACGATCCTCTGCAACCTTCAGACTGGCTAGGATTGCTTCCCGTCTGGTTGGCACAACTGCCGTGAACGTTATTGTTTTGTAGTCCAACCCGCTGGCGGTAACTTCGTGTTTTGCGAGGGTAAATATGGTCTCTTTTCCGGGCACGAGTCGCACCACGGCAGCACGGAATTCGGGAACCGTTTCGACACGATAGCCATCAATCGCGACCAGAATATCCAGCCGCCCAGCGCCGGACGCTTTGAGGACACCAGTAGGTTCGGCAGCCAAAAGGATTCCACGATTTGCGAATATCGCTCGGTCAATCTGATCCGTGCCATCCGCGTATTGAGAAGTGAGCCCACCTGTTACGCCACCGATGGACGGTGTATTCAAGATATCCGGATTCCATGCTGGTTCAGCCGCAAGCAGCGCCGAGCAAACAAGCACTATCGTCACGCTGGCGAGTATCTTCATCGCGGGCCCCTTGAATGCGATCAGATTCAAAACTAAGGGCGGAGCTACTTCCGTCGCCAGTACCCCTTCACCTGCGTGCCATTCTTCCTCGTGTAGCCGTTGACCCAGACCATTCCAGCATGACTGTCGTCAGACGGTGTCACCGCGGGCGTGACTGGCTTAGCCTTGATCGGTGCTACTGGCGGGACTGGTGCGAGTGTCGCTGGCGGTGGCGACGCCTTAACAATCTTCTCCTCTTCCTTCTGTCGCCGATAGTCCCACGGTGCGAGCGGCTGCTGATCTTGCCAGACGCCACGCTTTGCGTCCCGAGCTTGCAGCTCCAGCTTCGCAAGCAACTCGTCTGAATTGTACTTCTTGAAATGCCACGCCCACCCGTTCTCGACCATCTTGGCACAAACGTTAGTGCCATTCACAACCACAATTCCGAGCGTTCGACCGTACTTATCAATTCCGGTTTTTCGTACGGTTACGGACTTGCCCGCAACCAAGGCCTTCAGCGCATCGCGAGACTCTGCGCCGAGTCGTTGTGATGACTCCGGAGCGTCGATTCCTTCTAGGCGAATACTCAGCGGTTTCCCCGTTGTGTGCAAAGTCACAGTATCGCCGTCAATCACTCCTAAGACTTCTCCTTTGATCTCTTCAAGAACCCTCGGCGCATCAGCAAAGGTGGAAGATACCGTCGCTAGTAATACGATCCAAACCAGATTCTTCATGGATAGCATGGCCCGCCCCCAATAAGCTCGTAGTGAATTGCGACGCAATCCTAACCAGTCATTGAGCCAAAATACCAACCATGCTGCCGAGGTCGCATGGAAATGCCTGATTATTGAGGCAACCACAGAGTCAGAACTCTGCCTGCTCTTGACGGCGAGCGGGAAAATTGTACTTCAACATCAAAGTCGGCCGTGACCGACTTTTTCACTTTCACAAGAGGCGATTGAGTGAGCAAAATCGTTTATCGCGATCTAACTGTGACACGCACCGAGCTTTACAAGCTAGTTTGGGATGAGCCAATGACCAAAGTGGCGGCTCGATTTGGACATTCCGACACTGCGATAGCTGGTGCCTGTAGACGCCATAACATTCCTCGGCCATCGAGGGGATATTGGGCCAAGAAACGAGCGGGCAAACCGATCCGCAAACCACGCCTGCCACGCGGCGAAGACGTGACCCTGACTTACCGTGTCTTCGAGAGAGATGGCCAGCGCGTTTCTCACGCTGAATGGATGGACGAACAAAGGCCCCGCCATATTGACTGGGCAACCTTGCAGGCTTACGAAGCCGAGCGACTCAAGATTGAGGGCTGGCACAATCGACTCGACGGACTCGTGGATGATTGGCATAGAGCCAATCGAATTCGCGAGTTTATCCATGCGTGCCGCGGTGCTGCTGAGACTCGCCGGGCCGAGTATGCCTTTGTCCCTGAGTTCAGCGATTGGCTTGCCTGGGCATCTGCGCACGCAGACAAGATCGACCCTATGGTGTCGTCGCTAAAGCTGCCCGGGGTGCAAGCGATCGACTCACCGCAAGCGACTGGAAGGAGATGCCGTGAGAATCGCTGATTTCATTTCAGCGGGTCGAGATCATCGGCAAACTTCTCGGCCCATTTGAGCCATTCAATTTGCTCTTCGTCGAGTGGTTCCAGCTTGGCGCGGTATGCGTTCAAGTAGTGGCGAATCTCTTGCGCCTGCTTCCAGTCGGCCATATCCTTTAGCAGAGCATCTCGTCTTTTCTGGTGCAGAAATCTATCCTCTGCTGCCTGTGCCCAGTCTCGATCCCAGCATTCCCGTTCAAGGCGCTCGGCGTGCTCTTTGTCGAAGGCTGCAAGCATCTTCGCAACGACCGAGTTAAAACTGGTTTCGATATTTTTCTTTACACCATCTCTGCATTTCATCCCAACCTCGCGCGTGCCAAATTCGAATGTGAGCTGGCCCGTTGGGTGGTACTCGAATTCATCACGATAGTAGTCGTCGGGCTTGATGTTCGAAGGCCTTGGGAGAGTGGTTCGTCTCACCCACTCCGTCAATGTGACGTCGATCTCTATCTCGTTCAGGTTGAAGATCGTCACGGGCTTCTTAAAGAAATCCAGTTTGCATGGTGTTGCCGAACCCCCTTTGAGTTCCAGTTGCTTTATCAACGAATCGAACAAACGCAGCGCGCGATCAAGCTGAGGTTTGGTTACTTCGATCTGCAGGCAATCGGCTTGGCCATCTGGAAGAAGCTTGCCATTCCAACATGGTTTCGTGCGATTCAAATGTCGTTGGGTGGAAGTCGTCAGCTTGTGAGGTTTTTCGAGTACCACCGGAACGGCAATGCTGATTTCCGTCTGACTTGGTATCTCGTCCCCTTCGAATCGCTCGCGAAAGAGTTTGATTTCCTCATCGTCTTGATCCGAGAGAGGAATCTTGTCGACCTGTTTTCCAAACGCGATCTGCGACCAGTAGCCGTTATGTGGGCGGGGAATATTATGCTCGTCGCAGGTTTTGCGGAGTTGAAAAACAGTGATTCCGAATTCCTTCGCGATCGCCGTCAATGGCGTCGTCCAGACTTTCTCGTATAGCTCTCTACGTTTGAGACCTTCAGTCATGTCTCCCTCCATCGCTGCCCGCTTCCGTGGCTTCCAGAGAATCAGGTAGGCAGAGAGCACCACAATGGGGTGGACGACCCAAGAGTGCTGGACCTCTGGTCACAATTTTCTCCATATGATTCAAAGCACCAGCATCGGTCTTGAGGCAGGGCAGGCAAGCAAACGTTCATCCATCAGCTTATTGAACGCCACATGCAAAATTCTGCGGTTTGATGTCATTTTAATGGCAGATTAACGCAGACCAGCTTTCCAGCAGCATTTCTTCCGTAGACTCGCCCTTCAAACAGCACCGGCACCGTCCAGCAACGACCCGTCAGAAACGGAGATTTTGCCAGTTCTTCAAAACCCTCTGGCGTCGCCTTAGCAAGAACGAGCGTTCCATTCTCACCAAGAACCAATAATTTTCCATCGGCGATCATCAGTGATCCACAACCCATGCCTCGCTGCTTCCACGCCACTTTTCCCGTCTCAAAATCCATGCAGGTCAGTTGTACTACGCGGCCCAAGTTGGAATTGCCATCAAACCCGTAAAGGTATCCGTCCAGAAGAATACTGTTGTTGAAATGGTTTCGCATTTCTTTGTTCGCATAGACCTGTTTCAAAGCGAGTCCATCGAATTCGAACAATCCACAGCCGACATTGTAAGCGGCGGAAATCAAAATGCGGTTTCCTTGGACGATCGGAGTCGTGGCATTTGTCCGAAACGACGATGGCCAGGATTGGAAGGCAACTTCGTCACCGGTATCCAACTTGGTAATGCGTAAGCCTTCGCAATCCAGCGTCGCGATGAATGAGGCATCGCCTTCTCGCGGAAAGATAGCTGCAGATCCGTATCCCGCTTGGTGTTTGGCTGTCTCCCAGTTCTTTTTGCCCGTTCGCTTGTCGTAAGAAACAACTCGACCAGCTTCAAGAATCAGTTGATTCTCCGAAATGACCGGTGAAGAGGAGAATCCCCATTCGGGTAATTTCACGTCCAGATCTTTTTGCAGCATCACCTCCCAAAGCATCTTTCCCGTTTTTGTGTTCAAACAGTAAAGCTGCCCTTCTTTTCCCAGCGTGTAAACGCAATCCCCGTCGACCGTCGGGGTGGCGCCGGGACCACCTTCATGCAAATTATCATTCAAGCCGCATGCGTACCGATGTGTCCAGATCTCGTCACCCGAATTCGCGTCAAGACACGAGATGATTTCTTCTCCATCAACATGTCCCATCGTGAACAGGCGACCGTCGGCGATTGAGATCGAACTAAATCCGATCCCAATTTGACGCGACCACGCGACTGGCAATCCCTCCTCGGGCCATGTCGCCTTCCATCCTGCTTCGGTCGAAACACCGTCATGATTCGGCCCCATCCAATTGGGCCAGGACTTCGGTGCCAATGGGTTCGCTGCCTGCGAGCAGACCGTAAAACCACTGACGACACAGAGGACGATCGACGCCACTCGACAACGAGTCATCAAACGAATCTCCTTTAAAATCGGTCTATTCTCTATCTATCGTTCCGGTTGGCCAGCGTGACAAACCCTGTCTTTTCGTCGCCAGCCCTGGAAGAAGGTGTGCATGGGGGAGATTCACTCGACCAGCGACAGGACATAGTCGCAGGACTTGCCCCAAGTACCATTCCACCACTTCACCGCCACCAAACCTAGCAGGTCGGTAAACTGCTCAGTATAAGTATCCCTAGGCCGGTCATCAGCCAGTCCCGGGCCAGCATGCACTCCCACGCGAGCCATCCTCCGAGCATTTGCCCGCCTATCGCGAAGCTCGCGCCAAGCGAACTATCAAGTGAACGACAAGAGACATGACGAGAATGACCTGCGCCAACCACTGAGGTTTCCGATCAATGCGCATCACAATATCCCGCCCAGCCAACCGATAGCAAGGAGTTGAGGTTGATCCGGACTGCTACTCCAGCGCAATCACAACTCGACCGCACCAATTCTGTCGAGTTGCTCAGGAGTGGGAACTTCTCCCACCCGGTAGCGACTGGGATACAAGTCATCCAGAGGTTCGAGGCCAACAGCTTCCGCCACCTTATCCCACTCATACGCGGCAGATTCATCGGCGCTGCCAATCATGATTAAGTCGGTCTTCGGCAACAGCGATTCAATTCCTTCCGTCCAGACACAATACGATGTGACTTCTCCGGATTCGGCTTGGATTCCAGAGAAGGAGGCGACAAGGACTTCGATCTCTTCCTTTTCGTAGATTGCAACTAGCTGCTCCTTTTGTTCTGCATAAATGCTGGCGAGGTAGTTCGTTTCCAACTCGTGAAACTTCGGAAACAATTCGTGCGAGCGTGACACCATCCAATCTTCCCACTCCCCGTCTACAAACCGAAGTGGGATCGGCACCAGCGGACGAGCCTCATCGCGGACTGTGGCTTCCGTGAGGCTGAGCATGATGTTCAGGCCCATGTCGTCTGCGCTCCCTGTCACATACATCTGCAGCTCGCTGCGGGTGTGATGAGTTTGACAAAGGGATTTCTCTCGCTTTCATCAACGATCGAAAGCTGCATGCGTTTCGAATGATGGAGAAAATTCATGAGGCGTCCGCACGACGACCACGAAGTAAATTGCATCACAGTGCCAGCGAGCGAAGAAATCATCGTGCCATTTTAAATTCAGTTTCTTCGGTTCCTTGCAGTACCGTCTCTTTAAAACGGCGATCACCGGAGCGGCTTCGACCTCGACGGCAGTCTGTAATGGAACCCGTGCGTTGTCAACGTCCGGTGAATTGGCCAACGTCAAAGCTGTACCGCGTGAGTTCAGACAATGGTCGATACAGTTCCTGCGGGAATTATTGGCTTCAAGTCGCCAAGGCCTTCCATTCTCCAGTGCGTGTTCCGATTGCAGCCAACCAGAATCGGGGCGTATGATCCCGGAATCGTCTCACCTGATTCCACGACCTGTCGATTGCGTTGTTTGCGGAAGGAATGCCCCATGGCCGACCCACTCGATCCCCAACGCCGGGATTTTCTGAAGAGCGCCACCGCGGTGGCAGCAACCGCCCTCACTTCTAATTTCTTTGTGCATGCTTCCGACAAGGCGGGCACAAAACCGGTCGTGATTGGGTCGGGCGAATTCACCTACGAATGCCATCACAACTGGGGCGAGGTTCCCGACCACATCCGATGGCACGCCACCCATGGCGTCGCCATCGACGCGGCCGGCCTGATCTACATCACACATCGGGCTCCGTTCAACTCCAACATCGACACCACTGTCACTTTTGACCCGAGCGGAAAATTCGTCCGGTCTTTCGGAAAGCAATGGAACTTCGGCGGCCACGGCATCGATATCCGCCGCGATGGCAATGAAGAATTCCTGTATCTGGCGATTACCACCACGAAACCGACTGACGGCTCCAAACCGCGCCCGGGCCTGGTCACGAAAACCACGCTCAAGGGTGAACAAGTCTGGGAGTTGCCCTACCCAAAAGAATCGAAGCTGTACGATGCCCCGGAGAAATACAGCCCGACAAACATCGCCTTCGCCCCGGACGGAGGGTTCTACGTCGCCGATGGCTATGGCTCGAACTTCATTCATCAATACGACAAAGATGCTCAGTATCTTCGTTCGTTTGGCGGGACTGGTGATCAACCCGGCAAGTTTAAGACACCACACGGAATCTGGCTCGACAACCGTCCCGGTCGCGACCCACTGCTGATTATCGCGGACCGAGCCAACGCGCGGTTGCAGTATTTCACCTTAGACGGCAAACCGGTCAGCATCGTCGGAAACGTGAGTTTTCCGGCACACTTCGATATCCAGGGGACGAAGCTTCTCATTCCCGATCTGCACGCCCGCATCTCGATTTTCGACGAAGACAACAACGTCATCGTCCATCTCGGATACGATCCGAAATGGACCGAGCAGGTTCTCGACGGCTTCATAATGCGTGAACAACCGGAACGCTGGGAGAACGGCAAGTTCATCCATCCCCATGATGCCTGCTTCGATGCCCAAGGCAATATTTACGTCGTCGAGTGGGTCGCCACCGGACGAGTGTCCTTCCTGAAGAAGGTGGCATAGTCGTCATGCCCACTGATCGTGTGTAGACCTCGCCCTTGGAGACGTTGCCAGAATGACCATTGTATCCGTGATTTTGCGACTGATTCTGGCGTTGGGCCTACTCACAACTCCCGCCATCGCCGCGACGGGAACGCTGAACGTACAAGTGAGCGACGCCGAGACCGGAGAACTGATGCCCTCCCGGCTGGTCATCCGCGCCAGCGACGGCACGCATCCCGGGGACCGTCTGGATTGCTCCTCCGCCCGCTGGCCCGGGATCGAAGCTCATGCCGTGTTCATGCCTGGTAAGCAGTCGTTTGAATTGCCTGAGGGCAAGACATCAGTCACTGCGGCACGAGGACTGGAATATCATCTCGAATCGCAGACGGTCGACATCGAAGCGGGCGAGACCACCTCGCTTAGTCTTCGCTTGAAGCGGATGTGCCACCTGCGGCAGGCTGGATGGGTTTCGGGAGATGCTCACGTTCACATGCTGCATGGCGAGAATCAACGTGAGACCAGCTATCAGGACGTGGCCACAACGTGTGCGGGTAACGGGCTCGACTTCGTTTCGGTCGGCCAGGAATATGTCGGGGCCGGCCATTTGAATCTGGCCGGATATGAAGCCGCTTGTGACAAGGTCTCTACGCCTCGGTTTCTTATGTTGCTCGGAGGTGAACTTCCCAAGAGCCTGCTGGGGCACCACGTCGTGCTTGGCATCCGCAACCCCTTTGTGATTTCGGAAGATCCCCCCTACTACAAGACGGCCCGCAAGATCCACGCTCTGGGTGGAGTCATGGTCCCCGTCCATCCGGTGCGGTACTATCCCGGAAAACAATATCAGGGCCAATGGCTCGATTTCCCCGGCAACAACCTCGGCCGCGAGTTGATCTTCGGCGCCTACTGCGGCCCGTCGTTTGACGGCCTGAGTGTCCTGAGCGATGAACCGTCATATCCCAATGCCTGGCAACTGTGGTTCCAATTATTGAATCGTGGCTGCTTCGTGCCTGTCTTCGCCGACAGTGATGCCTGCTTCGACCGACCGACCCTCGGCCTGAAAGCACCTGGGTTCTGGAACACCTATCTCCAGATCGGTGCCAACACAGCCATCAGTCATGAGAGTCTCTCCGAAGCGGTCCGTGGCGGCCGAACCATCGCCACAACCGGGCCATTGCTGCAATTCAAAATCGACGGTCAGATTAGTGGCTCGACACTGCCAACAGACGGCCAGACGCAGACCGTTGAGATTGAAGCCTGGTACGCTCAACACGCTTTCAGCCTGCAAACGAGCGATTCGAAAACCGGCCAACCTGTGGGCGTCGCCAAGGTCGAACTGATCCGCAACGGCAAAGTCGTCAAGGCGTGGGAACCGAATCAGCCACACGTCAAACTGACTCACACGATCACCGAGAGCGAGCCCTGTTGGTATGTGGCTCGGGTCTATGGCACCGACCATCGCTGGCAGGTGGGCGCCGCGAGCCCCATTTACTTCGCTCCGCAACCGGTCCCCTCAAAGCGAGAACCGTTTGCCTCCCTCGTTCGGGGCCGCATCTACGATTTCAAAACCGGCGAAGACAGAAGCGGCACAGTCGAGATCCGTCGCGACGAACAAGTGCTGCTATCGTTTTCCGCCAAGGGCCAGTTCCGAGTGAAGATGCCGCTGGACGCCGAAATCGTCGTTCGCGGCGAGGGCGTCAGGGCCATGCGCAAAAACCTGCTGCTGGACTATGCCCCGATCCACCGCTTCTTGTGGTATCTCGAAAGCAAGGATTTTGCGAAGGCCGAGACCTTCGACCTCTTCGAGCATCTGGCGCAGTCGGTAGATCTGGAATTTCCGCTGGGAGCCAAACTGGCAGGTTCGTATTTCGCGGAAGACCTATCACAAATCGGCGAGTTCAAAACCCTGCGAATCATCGACGGCCCGGCCGCTCGCAAAGACGGCACGGTCGCCATTTCTGCCGTGTTGTTGGATACCGAACAAGTCCAGGCCGGCGATATCATACAAGCTGCTGTGATCTATCGCGACGAAGGAGACACCAGCAAGTTGGGCCCCTTGGTTGTCGAAGCCCGAGGTTATGACCCTGCCCGCCCTACGGCGTACGGAGCGCTAAAGAAATTCGCTGAATTCGAAAAGACGTGGCAGACGGCCACCGACCTGAGCAACGGCTACAAGCTGATCGTGGGCAGGCTAAAAGTTGCCGAGTGGGTCCAACCCGGTCCCACCGGCGGCATCGATCTGTCGATCCGAGCACGCCAAGGGAGTGGCGACGCCGCCTGGCTGGGTCTGCATATCCCCCTCGGCCCAACGAAACGCGCTCTCAGCCTTTCATCCGCTTGGCCGACCATGCCCGTCTCGTGGCCCGACGGCCGGTACGGAGTCGGCGCGCTCCAAATCAGCAACAGAGTTGGCCGCAGCGCCCAATCCAAAGCCGACTACCGTCAACTCCATCTGGAGCTCGATCTCGGCCGAAAGCATTTTGATCTCCACCCAGCCCGAGACGGCCAAGGTTGCCCCGACGCGGACGACGCAACGTTCGCAAACCACTACCTTGATCAAATCCTCTCCGAAGAATCCCACCTCGCCAAACCAGACCACATCCGCCCCCAACCCGCCATCAAGTGGCAAAAAGATATGCCACTGCATGACGCGACGATCGTCCATTGAGGTGTAGCAATTTTTACGACGCAGCAGTCGAAGTTTGTTTCATCGGATTTGGATCTTATTTCACGGTGCCAATTGACTTCCTCGATCATAGAATCTGTCAGTCAGCCGACTGAGTGCGAAGTACCAGATCAGTAGGCCGCTCCAGATGACGTTTCGCACGGCGCGACCGATAACCCCCCATTTTTGGGAATCGTCTATCAGGCCCGCATTTACAAAGCACATGCTGTTATAGGCAATCAGGCCATAGTGAATGACGGCCAAGACCACGAATGCATAACTCGCCACTCTGTTCCCCAACCACGCGAGTCCAGCCGCGACGATGATCGCTCCGGCCAGCAAGACCGAAAGCGTGACATGAACCGGCGTCAGGCCGAGCGCGTCTCTGGTTTCCAAATTGGAATAGGCAAGAACGATCACAACGCCGGGAACCAAGCCGGCTAGGACCGCCACCCAAATTGTGAAGAGCCAAACACCAAACGGCCGCGCCGTCGTTTTATCTGTGACTCGCTGAGGTTGTGATGAATCTGACAAAGGGTTTCTCTCGCGGTCGTAAAAGTCCGAATAGGACCAACAGGCGACTATCATCAAAAACTAATCGACTCGCTGACCTCTTCCAAGCAGGCCTCCAGCGTGGCGTTGTTCATGAACGTATTCCAGCCTTTCCGCATCGGCACGGCGAGATTGAACTTGCCGCCGCCAACATGTTCCATCCGAGCCGCATGCGCTTCGAAGGTTGGCGGACGTCCGTGGGGAGTTCGAATCACGACGACGAAATAGAGGGCGTCACGATGCCAGCGTGTAAAGAGGTCCTCAGGCCAGTTGAAGCGAGGAACTTCTGGCGTCTTGCAATAACGTCTCTTCAACATGGCGACGACCGGGGCTGCTTTGAGATCAACCATCTCGCGGATCTCGTCGGGCACCTTCGGCTTGGGTGGTAGCTTCGGTCGCTCTGCTTGCCAAACTCGTTTGGGCATCGTTTCATCCTATGCAGGAGTGACCTTCAGTTCATCGACGGTCTAGGAAACTCATCATCTCCACCGACGACTCGAATCCTGAATTCCAAATGCCCGTCGCGCGCCTGATCTTCGATCGTGTACACCTCATTTGTGTTGTAGAGCTCACGATCGCGCGCATCCAACAGCCGCTCGATCGCCTGCGATGGCCATTCCCCGCCGAAGCCGATCTCAGGCTCGTTCTTGAACCAGGCTGACCAATGACCGTGCAACTGCTCGACGACGATGGTAGCCCAGACAATCATGGTTTATTTGCCAATTCTTTATAGGCCGGAGTCTCGATACGTTCGTAGGTGAACGGTCGACCGGTGGTCTTCAGTGCTTCCGTCAAATCGTGGTCTCCACCCAACAGTACGATTGCAACAGGATCGCCCACAGCAATTCGTCGAGCCATCTCAACTTCGCGGGCTTTCACGGCCGCTGTGTCAAACTGGATTTTTCCTTCGGAAGTCACTGGGTTGGCAGCATCCAGCGTAGCCGTCGATTCGAGGGGTAACACAGAGTCGAAACTACCTTCGCGGATCAGTTGGCCGACGGCCCCAAGTTGCAGCCTTTCCTCCCGCAACTCAAGGATCAGTTTTCTTAGTTTTTGACGAATCTCTTCTGCCTTCGCCGTCTCGTCACCATCGTACGAGTTGAGTTCCGATTCGAGCTGGTGAACCCGCTTGACCCGAGAGTTTGCCTCAGCAAAAGCTTTCAGGTTATCGGGCGTGACGCCCTCGTAGAATGCGGCACGTTTGCCTAATTGGAAGTTGTGCTTCGTCGCTTCATTGCGGATGCGTATGGACTGCACTTTCTGGAGAAATTCAAGGTCGTCTAGAAACGTCATATACTTCTCATCAATTTGGGCGTCAGTAAGGTCCGGCTCTGACTGTCTCAGATCGATGGCAAATGATTCTTTGGGTATCCAGTGCCAGTTTGCAACGTGAATTATGTGAACAGGGCTACGACCGCAGCCAGAGAGCAGCATTGTCACGAGGGGCAGGAATGTTGTGAGCAAGAGTCTCAGCGGAATTGCCCAGAGATTCATATTTCCACCGGTTCGATGCATCCGGGTCCCCATGTAGCCTGATTATGGATCAGAAAGAGTAGCGGAGCGCCTAGTCCAGTTTCAACTGGCATGTACCTCACGACGGCTCATCAGCTAACATCTCTGGGTTCGATCTCACCACTTGGCCGACAAAGGGGTTCGCCGAATGCGATGGATTGCGTTTTGTGCCGTGCTCGCGGTTTCCCACGTCGCTACCGCTGGGGAGTTACGCGGCAAAGTGGTGAGTATTGCCGACGGTGATACGATCACGATCCTTGACCCAGACAAGGTGCAGCACAAGATCCGTCTCCAGGGGATCGACGCTCCTGAGAAAAAGCAGGCGTTCGGGACCAAGAGCAAGGAGCTGCTGACCGAGAAGATTGCCGGCCACCAGGTAGTGATTGAGTGGAAAGAGAAGGACCGCTACGGCAGGATCCTCGGCGAAGTGATGCTGGGGCGTCGACACATCAATCTGGAGATGGTTCAAGAGGGCATGGCTTGGCACTATGTCCAGTACTCGAAGTCCAAGGAATTAGAACGGGCAGAGCTGCAGGCGAGGCAGGCCCGGAGAGGATTGTGGGCAGACAAAGATCCGATTCCGCCATGGGAGTTCCGGAAGGCCGCGAAAGTAAAGGCCGCGTCTGTGGAATGAAGAAACCCCGCACGGCGGGCCACCGTCATGCAGGGCTTCGGGGGAGTCAACGAGACTCGACTGATCAGGCTATCGCAACGAGTGAGAAGTTTCGATATTAAAACACCTGTCCGAATACTCCCGCCAAGCGGCGATGACTATTTATCGTCGGGGTTCTAGAAAATTCGTCCGGCCATACCGAACACACTGCGGCCAGCAAACGCGATCAGCCCCAACGCCATCAGCAGTCCGGCGGAAGGTTCCGGAACTGATGGCAAGCTGTTCGTATCAATGGTGACGGCGTCTATATAGGATCCTTTGGGTGAGGCATTTTCATTCAGAAATTGGATGGAATCGAGCGTCTTCGGCACGCCACGAAAACCGAGCGGATCGGTTGGCACAAAGATCTTTCCATCCACTGCGATAGTCCATGTTCGACTCACCGGGTCGATAATCGTCGTCATTTCATGCCAGACTCCGGTTGACAAAAATATTCCCGTCGGCTCCGCATAAGTGCCGCCAGTCTGAACCGAATCTTCAACGCCGTCCAGCACACTAACTTGAAGATCCGATCCTACCGACCATTGCACAGCAATTGCGGAGAAGATGCTGGGGATGTGGCTGTCGTAATCGCGGAAAATCACATCCAAAGACGGGGCAGTAGGCAGCAACAATTCGAAGGAAACGCGGAAAAGGTCAGTTGGTGCGATCGCCAGTGTGCGATCGGCGGCCGCAGTGTTTTGGAAGAAGGCTGCCGCCCCGTCTCCTTCGAATGTTGTTGACGAATTCACTACTGCGGAGCCGACAGTCATGTGCCAGGGGCCGGCCCAACCGGCTTCCCCCGTCCCTTGACCATTGAGCGAAGCATTACCGGTATTGAAAGGAGAATTCACTGTGCTGTTGCTGTTGATCCCAGATACGTCATTGAATCCAGACTGTATTAACTCGCCCGAACACGGTACTTCGGAGAACACAAGCAGCGATATCGCCGTGGCCACAAAACTGACAACAACGAACTTTTTCATAAAATGCTCCAAAAATCGGCCGTGATTACTGCAGTGGGCGAGCGGGGCGATATTGAGGTTCTCAATCAACAAACACAACCATCTTGTCGGTTTATTGTTTCGGTTTTGCCCATCGTCGGCGTTAGCCTGTAGCACTGTTCCGATAACACTGCGCGCGAGGTGCAGGATACCTCGACTTGACAGCCAGCTTTCAAAGTGGCTGTTTTAAAAGAGTCAACAGGTGCGGCATCGCGCGTTCTGCTGGGCAGGTTTTGATTCTGTTGGGCAAGTGCTTATTGCCGCTCCCATCGCTCAAGGATCGCATCGAAACGGCGGGCTTGCTCCTCCCACTTGTCGAGCAGATTCGCCTTTTCTAGATCCAAAAATGCGCGCCGTTCACGCTCTGACTCGTTCACGCGCCGCAAGCCCTAGCATATCGCCGGGGCCGTACTGTTTCGATATCCGCTCACACCCGCTTCCGTGGCTTCCAGAGAATCAGGTATGCAGACGTGAGGGAGAGCGGAATGAGGATAACCCGGTAGGGGATTGTCCATCTTCGTATTCGAGAGCCGGCCACGACGTTCCTGAACCCAATCAATCCAGTTCCGCTCTTCCTCGCAAACTCCATGGGAACATGGAAGTAATCTTTTAGGCTGCTGCTCCAAGCTAGCGCATGAAGGTGAGGTCCCGAATCGCACGCCCACCAATTGATGGACTCGTATGAAGACTCGAACTGATGCTGATCGCGACCAATCCCGCACGAGCAGACATCGTTACTCTGCAAGCTTCGCATCCACCCGACCGATAGCAGACACGCCATCACCAGCGTGGCTGCCCCCGCCTTTCGTCGCCAGCTGTGGAAGGAGGTGTGCATGGGGGTGTCAAAAATAGTCAGCGCCTGCAATTCCCAGCAGCGTATAGACCTGTTCCAAGTAACTCGCGTCGATCGGCCAGCGGGTCGGCACGATTGATTCATGTCGCGATATCAACACCCCGAGCAGTACTACGATCGCATCACGAAAGAAGACAGATTCTCGTCGCTTTGCTTCCAAATCATCGCCCAGCGTCGGGATGGATTTCACCCATACATCGATGTCGTCCGGCGTGATCGTCGTTAGCAGATCCCGATAGGTTTCGACGATCATCGCAGACAGCGGCGTATCCGGACGAGATGACTGTCCGGTGATCAAATCATACAGCTCACTAGATCGCTGAAGGAGGGCCTCGACACTCTTGCCGTAATCATGCAACCGTTTCTTGATTTCGCGGAACACCTCATCGGTCGTCTCAATTAGCGCAGATCCTTTAGCCAACGCTCGTTTGATTCTTCGCTGATCATCATCGGGGAGTATCACCGAGGGCTTGTAATCGCTGCTATGCGCCATTTCTGCGTATGCATGCTGCAGAATAGTTCGGATCTGGATTTCGCAAGTTAGATCGACCGGGATGGTCGTGTCATTGAATACGCCTTCTTTTGTCGTTCGGATCACGAAGTGGTCAGATTGGTATGCAAAATAATCAGGATTGGAAAGTCGTTCGCTTTCAAAGTCACGGTCTTTCTGCCAGTGCCATGACCCGCGTTTCACAATCGCTCCAATGCGATCGATGTCTTCCAGAAGCAATACAACGAACCTAACGCCAACTAGATCATTGATCTCATTGAACGGATCCTTCTTTTCCTTTCGAAGCACCTTCTCAAGAAACGAATCCATTTCCTTGACTCGTGGTTTTGGGGGGATTTGGAGGAATTTACCCACCGTCATTGGAGGCTTCAGTTCGCTCGCCAATTCGGTCAGCACAAACTGCACGACCATATCGCCCAATGCGTGTAACGCCGGGCGACGCCTCTCGAACTCCTGTTGCAGTTCATGCTCGTTCACATTAACCCTCGATCTCACCCAGAATCATTATTGTCGTCCAGCCATCCACTGTCCCCATAACCTTTATGGATTCTCTCCACTTCTCTTGAGGTGCAGAAATTGTAACGCTCGAAGAGAATCGCATCTTGAGTTGTGTCAGCCGCGATTTGACTAATGAAGTGTCTTTTGTGAAAGCGCTGCTCAGCCTTTGGTTCCTGCAAAGGTTAATGAAAGGATCGCGTTCATCATCAGATAGGTGGTCCGCTGCAAATGTCTTCGGGTTGATCGTCCTTTGATTGTTGCGCATGTAGGAACCAAGATCCGCATATTTCTCTAATTTCTCCTCCGGTGGGATTTCCATTGATTGGATGAATTCCCGAGCAATGTCGTAGAAATTCTTTGTCTTTCGAGCCGCATCCTGAGAAATGCGACACCCCAAGAACGTGTCGTAGAAGTATACGGCAGCGTCGCCCCCCGGCGCTTGCATTAAGTGATCGAAGACCTTGATATTGAATTCCGCTGGTATCCGCCGCTCTCTCTCTTTCTCAGGCGCGATGCGTTCGAAGAAGAAGGCGATTTTGATTAGCCTTTGTGCGGCACCCAAAAATGTCTCACCAACAAAAGAGAGATCGATGCCTTCGGCCGTCGCCCGCCGAACCAACGCCTGATCGGCGTCCGCTTTAATAATCGCCATGAACCGAGCCTGATTTCCATCTACTCTGCATTCACCTTGAACAAAGAGTGCGACCCCTGACTTGATGCTGCCTGCTGTCTGCGCGTCCGCCAAAGCTTTGGCGAGCGTCGTCGATATCTCGATAAAGACAGCATCAGTCTGGTCCATCATACGAGTTGTATTGTCAAAGGTGCTTCCCTGCGAGTCATCATCGACATCAACGTCTACACTGCCACTTCCCGTTGAGACAGTGTCCACAAGCCGTTTCGCGACCAATGTCTTCCCTGGTGCATCCAGTGCGACCAATGTCGTACTAAAAATTGGCGGCCGCTCCGCACTTTGGCTTGGCTTTATTACCTCATGCACAATTACGCGCTGGATATCGATGTGGGCCAAATTCATAGCGCAATTCTCGTATTTAGATGTCGAATCATTGATGTGAAGTATTTTGCCACTTCATTGACCTGATACGACTGTTTTTGAGTTGCGGCTCGAAATTCGTTCTGTTTTGGTGTGTGACAGAAGATATAGACTGCGTTACAGGCACGATCGCTACGATCGGATCAAAGGCCTTCTTGTCACTTCCCCAATAGCAAACCGGCCAGGATCGAATGCGTAGCTTCGTGTCTCCCGCGTCGGTCAGCCACCCGCCCCCGTTGGTCGCGAGACGCCTCAATCGTTCGGCAGGCGCGATCCTCGCGAACCGTTTTTGCTTGTGAACAGTTCGCAGATCGCTGTACGCTCTGCCATCCTCGAAAAATGGGCCACTTTGGGAGATGCCAGCATGGAACGACCAGGATTCTGCGGACTACTGAGCTTTGGCGGGGTGTTATGTGTACTCGCTGGGATTGTCGGCATCATCCTCGTCCTGCTTGGTGGTTCTCAGTTTGAAGCCAACCGAGCGAACTCAATCACGCTGCTGATTGCTGGCTTCACGATCCTCGCTCAATCGCTTGTTTCATTCGGCGTGCTTCAGTCGCTCAACTGGATCGTGTTGACCTTGCTGGAGATGAAAGGCAGGTCGCCATCAGTTTCTGACTCGCCCGAAATGCCCACCGAGACATTCGCGGAATACGATGCTCCCGATGGGATTCGGAACAAGCCGGTTTTGAAGCGACGAAAGAGCTAGGAAAGCTGCACCAATGCATTCTTGTCGACGAATTCAGGGCAGGCACGATTGCAGACCTGCGGCTGATGGATGCTAAGTTGCTTGTAGCGAGCCGAGGCGCATTCCTCGAACTCTTCGCAGCAGCGGACATCGACCATCACTCCCTTTGCGCCTGCAGCCGATCCGCAGATCTCGCATTCGTCGGTTCGCTTGACCTCGTGCAACTTGGCACACGGCGCGAATCCCGCTGGGGGCTTGCTCGCGTTTGCCATCGCCTTCTTTGATCTCATCGCGTGGACGATGGCCGGGTTGCATGTCCGCTTCTCTCCAGTCATGTAGTCCTCGCCGCTCCAGGCATGCCCATCTGGAATCGGTCGGTCCGATCCCATCCACTGACAGGCCCATGTCTCGCAGGTCGCTGGGTTCGTGTTCAGATGCTTGTCAGCCACCCAAGGGCCGTAGCCGCTCATGTGCTCAAGCTGTCCCAACCAGGCCAATGGGGTTTCGTCGTGAGTCTCATGGAAACCGAGACCGACACAGACGGCATGGAACGCCAGAGCCTCGCGAACGAACGTCGCGATGGCTTCCTTCCTGACGATCCACATGCCGCCGTTGGTGTTGTACCGCTTCTCTCCGGTTACGCCATGATCGCTCAGCAGTTGATTGAACCGAGCGACAGGCATTCCCCACCACAAATCCTTGTTGACCTGTGATGACGTGGTTTCGCTCTCCAACTGGCACCACATCGCGTTTCCGCAAATCAGATTCTTGAGGTTGCCAGGATGGCGAACGAAGTAGTTATCTGAATCCAGCCAAACGAAGTATTCGTAGTCGAGCGATGCCAGTTGAGCCAACAGCCGCCATTTGAAAATGTGATACTTGATGTCCAGTTTGCCGGGACTGTGAACCGTGGCGCCGGGGACCGGTCTATTTGCGAACACATGGAAGTCTTCTTGGACTCCGGCCGCTCTCGCACTGGCAACCAGCGTCTTGATGATCGCGGCCCCGTTCGGTGTGGTGTCACATGACCAGTAGCAGAACTTTGATTTTGTGCCGGTCCCTTCGGCGGGAACGATCTCGGCGCGAACTTTGCAGCCGCCGCACACCGGCAACGGATCACCCAAGACCGTCAATAGTCCTTGATTCTCTTCCGTGCATTTCGTCCCGAAGTGGTCGCAGTGGAACACCTCGAAACTATCGTTGACGGTGGCATGTTGCGCCGCTCTGAATTTGCAGACCATGTTAGACGCATCCTGTGGTAGTGGTTTCGCCAACGTGAGTGTCAGGCGGATAGAAGAAGTCAGGGCTCATTGATGTACAGCCATCCGAGCAGGTTGAGCCCACCGGACCGTCCCAGCTTGTGCCGTTCCATGTGTATGTTCCGCCGGATCCCGTGCAGCCCGACGAACTCGACGAACTGCTACTTGATGGCGAGCTCGACGACGAACTTGATGGGCTGGAACTTGACGACGAACTTGGTGGAGAACTGCTGCTCGAACTGGATGGGGACGACGAGCTTGACGAACTGCTCGGGGAACTCGAACTACTGGAGCTTGGGGTTGAGCTCGAACTGCTCGAAGACGAACTACTCGAATCACCTTCGCATGGTGTGGCCTCGACGGTGAATGTGTCCGGCCACGCGACACCGGTCGATGGAAGGATCACAGACGAGTGATCAATCGTGAATGTACCGCCTGCGCAGGAGAAATCCTTTGAGTAGTAGAAGGCATTTGTCCAGTACGGATGCGTCACGCCGGGAGCAAAGTTGTTGATATAACTAACCCGTATCTGCGCCACCCCCTCCCCCCCGGAGTAGGCCCATTGCAGATCGATGTCCGGGGACTCAATATTGTCGTTCCCGTAGTTAGGCGATGCCCACCAGCAGCCAAACGTCGGTCGGATCTGGCAATGAATGGCAGGCGTATTGACGGTGACATGCTCAACCCCGTTGCCGTCCATATAGATGTCGCCCGGGCCGCTGACAGCAGCCAGATCAAGTCCAGCCTGCGTTTCATTCGTTACGGTTAAACCCGGCCAATGCATTATGAAGCAGTTGCAGCAGCAGCGACCTTCAGGACTGACGACTAAGCAGATACTTCCGCTCAGTCCTGCCGGATCAGGGAACAACTCGCCGTTCTCGACTACCATCTTTTGCGTGCATCGACACGACCACTTGCCCTCGCCAGACGGAATGTATGTCGGTGGATCACTGTTATCGATCCCCATCACATTCGTGCCACTGATGAACAGCAGCACGACTTTTGAGTCGTCGCCTGCCTGTGTCAGTTGTCGCTGGTAACAACCCGTTGGTGCACTGCTGGAGCTCGAACTGCTGGACGACGATGGGGGTGCCGAGACGCAAATGATCTCTGACCACCACAGGCATGAGGAGGACGTGTAGTCGTCGCTGGCGTACTCCTCTTTTTCCGTCGAGTGATAGAGGATGTGTGTACCGCCAAGTTCCGGCCACGCAATCCAGGTCCCGAACTGCAGAGAGTATTCAGACAGAGCACCATCGGGACACGATTCGCACGTCCCGACCGACGCATTGACTCGCGGCGAACAATCGAACGGATTGCAGCAACCGCAGGTCGTTGAATCCCCGCCGCCACCGCCTGATGTGACAGATGAAAATGGGCCAGGCCATCGGCGTTGTCGCCGTAAAGGAGTTAATACCTGATGCTCGACAATATGCACAACGTTTGCGATTCGTCTGGCACCGTCGTCATCAAAACCATTAATATCGCCCTCAGCCATGTGGCACCGCCAATCGGCCACAGACAGCGCGACTTGTCAGCCGCAGCGCCGCACAGATGAATTCTCGAATCAGTGGGGAGTCGCCCCAATCCTGAGACACGAACCCGACGATCACCGTCACCGAGTTTGCGACAGCACCATCGCTCCAGTCAAACAGATCGATTCGCTGGCCGTTGCCGCTATCGCAAGCATCAGTCACCCACGAACAGAATCGGGGAGCGCGTTCGACGAACTCAGCATTGGAGAAAATTCGCTGTAGTCGAGCACAGACTTGCTTGTCAGCGATCGCTGCGGTGAGCGCGGTCTGCAAATCGCCTTCGAAATCAAGATACTTCATCGTCAGAGCCTTTCCGGACGGTAGTTATCCGCCAAGGAACTCGTAATGCCTGCGGATACATTTCCGCAGTGCTAGTCATTGGGGGTCATTGGGGCGTTTTCGCCGCGGCACACCACAGCAGTATTGGCTGGGGTAGGTTTCAATTTGGATCCGCTTCAATTCTTCTTCTGACAAGATCCCCATCCGTTCGAGATAGGGGCATTCGGGCTCCTGTAGATAACCCGGACAAAGCCAGATAGATGTGTCGAGAAAACCGAATCTCGCGTCGCGGCGTTGGCAGACCAGTGCAAAATCTGGCAAGTCACCAATGATCGGTCGCTCTTTTCCGTGATCGAACAGCCACCAAGCAAATGGACGAGTGCCAGGTTGCAGAACAATCCACGCTGCCAGGATCTCGTCGCCAAACTCCTCCCAGGCATCCCGCATATCGTCGATCGTTTCGTATCGCTCGAATATTGGACTGCCAGTCCGCAAGTCGGCGAGTAGGTCCTCGCTCAGATCGGCTAATCGGTCAGTCGGTTGTTGCCGTCGTTGTCGTTTCGGTACTGCTGGCATCAGGATCGCCCTCCAGTTCGTGGCGGTCGTGATTCAGGTTCTTGCAGGTCCAGCCCAAGCTCCCGTACGCATCGACTGAATCCGATTCGGCTATCCCGTTCGATGGCGATTTCTGGTCGCGCCTTGGGCGTCCCGAAACGGTCGTTGAACGTCAGTCCGTGCGTTTGGATCGCCAGCCGTGCAGCCTGACAGCGATCCCACGCCTCACCAGCCAACGCCAACAATCGCAGGTGGTGTTCTTCCAGCACGAACTCCGTCGCCACCGCTTCGAACCACCTGCGGGTCTCTGGCTCAAGGTGCTGCGGTGCCGTGAAGGCCGCCTTATGTGCTTTGGCCATCTTCTATCCTTTGTCAGAAATCTCATTTGAACCGGGGTAACAAAAGTTCATGCGCGGCTGCAAAACGGTTTGGAGGGGAGGGGCTATTCCGCTTGACCCTACCCTCCCCATCTACCCAAACCCCGAGGGTGGGGTCAGACTGTGGTCCCCGCTGGTCCTAACCGAACTGTCATGCGGCGTATTTCTTGGCAAAATTAACAGGGGGGTGGTCTCCCCCACGCAGCATCGCGTCTAACGCATCCAGATCGGTGGACGGCTTAGCGGTCGTCTGAAGTCGCTTGCGAGCCTTACGAGTGCCAGCAGAGCCCATATCGACGAGCGAATGCGCCCTGCCATCGGTCACCAGGCAACGCCAGAGGCAGCTATTGCATTGAAAGCGATCGCCTGATTCATGGCGTAGGTCGGTCGATCGGCACTGTGGGCATTCGGGCTTGGTGATCATGCTGGCTGTCCTCCTCTGAACAGGTCGTCGAACTCCGGGACGTCAGACACAACACTCCGACAGACACCGCCCCCTAAAGGGGGGGCGGTTGTCGGAGTGACTGTATCTTTGTCCGACACTCCGACAGATTCCGCATTTTGTCGGAGTTGTCGGAGTTGTCGGACCGTTGCCAATCCAGCGGCGGAAATCTTGAATCCTGGCCAACTGCCACGCGATTTCTTTACCGTGCAAGGCTCAACTAATTTGTCTAGGAGTAGGCTGGATTGAATCGGTGAGAAGTTCTTGGTGTTCAGACCAGCATCGGCCGCTAGCTGACTGCTGGTCTCACCGTCAGGCTTTGCTTCGTAAGCCTCCAGAACCTTCAGCCGAACCATTTGCTGCTTCATTTCACGGGTCGTCAGAGGGTCGCAATCGCTAGTCTCCCCATCATCAGCCTTCGCCTTCTTGCCATTCGGTTTCTTGATGTCGGCTGGATCCAGATCGTCAGCCGGCGTCCAGGCAGGGAACTCCCATCTCAGGCAAAATGGCTTGAGTGGTTTCCAGCTCCGGACCGCGGCGTCGACAACGACCGCGTTGTCGGCTTCGTGGGCACGCATCACCAGATGGCAATCAGCGGCGCGAGATTGACTACCCGCGCCGCTGCCGACATCTGTGGTTGCCTTCCCTGACTGGTCGCCCTTGCTCGAATGGTGAACGCAGATGAACGCGCTGCCGATGCGAGCCGAGATCGAGTCAAGCAAGTTGTAGAGGGCCATCACATCGCTGTTTGCGTTCTCGTCCATGCCGGCCGGTTGGAATCGATACCACGCATCCAGAATGATGACGGAGTATTCGCCGTGCTGGAGATTCGAAAGCATTGCCGCCAAGGCCTTCAGGTCGACCAGCGAACCACGCAGATTAACGATCGTCAGATTGTCGGCCCATTCCTCCGGTTTCAGGCCTAAAGAGTGGGCAACAAGTGGCAAACGATGAGCGAGCGTCTCAGGATGAAGTTCGTTGTCGACGTACAAGACTTTGCCGCGGGTCGTCCAGAACTTGCCAAGCCATTTCTTGGGACCGCAGGCAACACAGAACGCCAGTAGCAGCATCAGCCAGGACTTTCCGAACTTTGACGCCGCGATAATGTTCATCGTCTCGCCCACGCGCAGGAGCTCCTCAATGACCGGTCTTCGCAGTTCAGGGAATTCGCGAACTAGCTCACCAGCAGACCGCATCAACAGGCCAGTGCTCGGTCGGATCGGCGGAGCAGCTTCGGTGAGAGTGACGATTTGTCGTTCGATGTCGGACGGTTCCATTGCATCGAGAGATTCGAGCCAATCAACAAAGCCCGTCATTCGCATTGAGCATGGCTTGATGCCGGTATTGAGCCTGCGGACGACCGCAACATACTCATCGAACTTGCAAAACTCATCCGTCTCGCAAAGGACGAGGTGACTGAACTCGGCCAATTTGTTCGATCGCGAGTCTTTGCTGAGCACCACGAAGCCGAACTTCTGCAGTTCGATAGATTCTGAAGATTGCAGATCCTCGACGACGAACACTCGAGAGACAAATTCCGGTGTCTGCACCACAATCGCCATCAACTCGGCGAATGACATGCCGTCAGACAGCAGGTCCCGCAGATCACTTCCATGATCGGCCACAATGGGAAACTGAAGCTTTGGCGATTTGACAGACACAGCGGTGCCACTTATCGACTTGGCGAACTTCACCGCGCCGAGGAGCCCTGGCCGGTCAGCATCACCGATAGAGATGACCGCCTTGCCCTCGAAAATGTCGATCTTCGCAGGAATCGACTGACAGCCAGCAATGTTGGTGACAACCGAATGATCGTCGGGAAGCAGCGGTGCCAGCGCGAGCGCATCGGGAACACCCTCCACTCGCCACACGGTATGGGCTTGCTCAAGTCGCTCGAAACCACCGGGGATCACCCAGCCATCGACCGAACCTCTCAGCATGTGTGTTTTACGTACGCCGAGAGGACCGGACTCGGGGAACTCGCTGCCGTCGACTCGCCGCAAAATGTAGCCTGAGACCTTGCCCGATTCGGCAAAGGCAGGGATCGCGATGCAGGGCCGGCCATGCTCATCGGACTTCGGCCATTCGACCAACTCTGCACCGACGGCATGCAGAGCAGCAACAGTGATCGGCTTCTTGGCCTCGGCGAACTGGGCAAACGCAGCATTGACCAGGACTGAATCCGTCTCGACCGAGAACTGTTTGCGGAGGTCATCGAGTTCGGGCACCGGTTTCTGAGGACGCTCAATTGGCCAAGACTGGGTTGCTTGTCGGTTCGGTTGTTCCGGCGCGACATTGAGATACAACGCGACCAGTTCCAACGCCTCAAGAAAACCGACGCCGCGGAATTGTTCAATCGCCGCGAACCCGTCGCCATTCTTTTCGCTATGACATTTGTTGCAGAACGCGCCACCCGTCTGTGCAAAATCAGAAAACACACGGAAACAGTCTTTCCCCTGTTTGCACATGGGGCACGGATGATGACGGCCGTCCAACAGCTGCGAATCGACACCGCAGATCGATTGCAGGATGTCGGGCCATCGGCCCTTGGCTGCCCATACGACGTCGTCGCGATTGAATCGCGGTCGGTTGGCAGTCATCGCCCTGCCCTCCTCCGGGTCGCTTCTTGTGCGGATGCAGAGTAAGCCGCTCGGTACGCTCGTTCTGCAATCTCGCTCTCGTGATCCGGCCCATCACAGTAGAACCGGCGATTCATAGGAGCGGCATGCCAGTTCTTGATTGCCTGCTGTGCGGTGATCATTGGAGCACCCCAGCTGCGAGGTGCGAAGCCAGGGAGTCGCCATTGGCACTCACGAGGTACGCGCCTCGTTCATGGATGACCCCGTAGTAACCGCGATCCTGCGCAATCCAATCGCCTGCCTTCAATCCGCCAGCCTTCCGCCAGTCTTGAAGGAATTCGAGCAGAGGTCGGATTCGTGGAGTGCCGCGAACTACGCTACCTTTGACGTGGATTTCGCAGACATGATGATTCGGAATCGTTACCACGGCGCACCGCCAATCGCGATGGGGAGACCGTGTTCACTGATCCAAGATTCGGCAGATGCGAGGCTATTGCGGATTTCCGATTCGCTGGGCTTCGTCACCGCAACCGACTCACGCCGGCACTTCAGTTTCGTTGCAAGGGGCGAAATCGTCTTGATATTTGATTGGACATCATGCATGATTGGACCGTCCTTGATGTGGTTTGGGACATGCGAGACAAGAGCCCTTCGGATTTGCCCCCGAAGGGCTCACTCGCTTCTTTGGATCAGCGCCAAGACGGACCAGAAGTCACCGGCGTGTCCCGTGCAGCCACCGATACGATCCTCATCAACACCTCCATTTCACTTATCTGGATGTTGAGCTGATTAATTTCACCTTTCTTCATGGCGATCCCCCTTTGAAGATTGAGTGCCGCTGCATTGAGGTCTTGCACTGTCATCCCGAGCGTGGCCGGGAAGTCGAGATAGCGTTCCGTCTCGCGGATGACGACGTCTTGGCCTTGCGGGCCAGTTTCAGTTTCAGAGACTCGGTCGGGTAACTGGCGGGTAGCGAACATGTGGATTAGTCCTGTTTGAATTCTGAGTTGGTTGAATCAGTCGCCGCGTGCTGCGATCAGCAGCGTCAGATGCGCGGTCTCAAGATGCGCTCGCCGCCCTCGCAATGTATTGATCTGTGCATCCAATTCGTCGAGCATCCGCTGAACGGCTACGGCGCTCGCGGTACATGAGTCCATCGCAGGTCCACCGCGCTCGCTGATGGGGATCCATTTCTGAGTTTCCCTATAAGTGATCTTATTGCCGGTTGCCTGGTCGATGTGCTCGCTCGGCGTTTCCTTATTTGCAGTCTTCATTCGATGCGTTCCTTGGGGGAGTTAGACAGAAGGCGTATCGTTCATTGCAGCCAGAGCGATACGATCTAAGACAACGAATGTTTCGCGTCGGCCACGAAGTACTGCGATTTCGAGATCAATTGAGGCGATCATCTTCTCCAAGTCATTGTGAATCGCGGTTGCTCCGCCGGGCCCGATGTTGGCCCGTTCACAGATTGAGACCCGCTTCTCAATCGTGCGATATACGACTCGTTCGCCCTCTGGGGTGGTGATGTTGGTGGGTGTGTCGATCGTTCGAGTTTGCACTTAAACTTCCTTTGGTGTGAGCGGTGGTTAGCGGACGTTTTCCAGTTGGAGCAGTGCCAGCCGACGGCGGCGATGCTGCATCTTTTCTTGCTCGTCCAGTACGGTTTTGACGTCGCCTGGCGATTTGCATTCGATGCGCGACCCTTTGGAGTAAAGAACTGCGACTGGCTGTGTTTCGCGTTGCTGTGGTGCCTGGATCAAGTAGGGATGCAAATGAGGATGCGTGAACATGGACAGGACCTTTCGAAGACAGGGACAGAGAGGTGACCGCTGAGACAATTCTCAGCAGCCAAGTTTTTCGAGTGCAGCGGCGGACTCCTGAGAGCGACGTGAAGCAGCGTTGCTCGACTCTCGCGCCACCGCTTCGGTGTTGAGGGCCCCGAGGAATACTTCAACGGCCGCTTGGGTTGTTTGTCGCTGTCCGCCGACGCGCCAGGTCTGGAGATAGACACGTTCACCGTTAGGGGCGAGAACGCCTCGGTCACTCCAGCGAGACAGCACCGAAGGGTGAACCGGCTTGCCTGATCGAGCTTTCGGGAGCCACAGGCGGGCAGCATGCGAGAGACAGGCAGCGTCTTGAAGTGCAGGGATCAGCATGGGACTGCCTCCCGGTTCACTCGACGGGAGTTGATCTCAGCAAGTGCCGCTCGAATTTGCTCGACGGATTGCGAGTTGTAGAGACGGGTGTTACCCGCCAACGCGATGGGTTTGATGTGCGGTCGCGATGTCAGCACATACTGGATTCGCCGAACCGTTTCGCCTTCCTCGGCTGCGATTCGACCAATCGTGAGAAGGTGTGGAATCTGGCTCATTCTCGTATTCCTGCTTGGGATGGTGAGTGTTTGAAGTCCTCACAAGCAGGTCATGGCGTGCGCAGATTTTCCATCTTTGGTGCGATTTCAGCTAGTTTTTAGAAGTTTTTCCGTGCGCACGGCGCGGCGGTGTGCGCGCACGGCCCTCAGAAAGTTCTCTCGCGATATTCACTGCCACCGCCGGCGTTGTCTCACCTGCCACAAGTTGCTGGAGAATGGCATCTCTCTCCTCGGGTCTTAAATTCAGGCTACTGATTTTCGCCTTGGCGTCACTTTCGGTGAGCTCGCTCGGATCGAATGCGGCACGATTCGACGCAACTCCTTCAAGTGCGATCAGCCCAGCTTGTCCGCCGACTGTACGACGGCGATGTGTCGTCGCCTTCTCAACTTTTGGGCTGTCGACTATCCAGCCAATCAATCGCATCGCCTTCAATACTGTTTGCGGGGAACACTTCAGAACTTTGGCAATTTGATTTGCCGACACACCGATCGGTTGCTGATTGTTGTTGTCGCTTTGCATCGCTTTTAAGTGAATAACAATTTCATCGACACCTGTTTTCTTCATCGGGGCAGCTGAAATTGGCAAACCCGACTGTTTTTCCGATGTTTGGCTGATGAAATTAGCACCCGCGGCGATCGGTGGAGATGTTGAGTTGATCGCGATGCGAATGCGCCTCGCTTCGAGTTGTCCGGCGGCGGTCAAGCGAACTCGGATTGCTAGGTCGGGATGTTGCGGTTGCTCACTCAGCACTTCGGCAAGAAACACTTCGATTGGTTTTCGGTTCGGTCCAGTGATGTGGACGAATTCCCAGCCATTCAATAGAGGTACTGTCCCATCATGATTGGGTCCATCATGTCGACGGCACCCCCATTCGATGAGCTTGTCGTCATCCATGATCGCTAGGGCGTCGGGATCGAGCAGATCAGACGGCAAATCAATCACACGAAGGCCACGGTCAAGATGTGGCAACAGAAGGGGTAGGATCTTGTCTCGCATTTAAGTCCCTTTCCGTGGGGACATCCGAATTAAAAAAGCTCGCCAACCCGCTCGGAATTGCAGGCTGTCCCCGGCCAAAGGTAAGGCGAGCCGTTAACACAACGATTGTATCACCCCAGCCGCTTCACAGCTTCCTGTGCTTTCTTCTCAGCGCCCTTGGAATACCCTCTCGTCATTGCTGCTTTCGAATGTCCCAGCAGTCTCTGCGCGAACTCTTCGCCCATCTCGTCAACCAACTTGGTAGCGACAGTGTGCCGAATCTGATGCGGACAGAATCGAGCGACGTTTGCACGATCGCAAGCGCGTTGAATGACGTGTCCGAAGTTGTCGCGCCGCATCTTGAGCAGTTTGGCGTCAGGATCCGCCTGCAGATACTTCCGCAGGATCAACTGAGCGGCTTCGTTGAAGAACAGCACGCGGGTTTTGCCGCGATGAGTTGTCTTGTGCTGGGTGAGCTCGCACCGCCAGATTGGCCCACTCCGATCGATCATCCCGGTTGTCAATTTGAGCAATTCGCCGGGTCGCGCGCCAGTCAGGCTTAACAGATCGAGCATGTCGCGATGCTTCTCACGGAGAACCCCACGTACAGCGTGGAACGCCACGGCAGGCACTGCGACGCGCGGGATCGACTCAGCCGCAGTCGTCTCGGCGGCGGTGAGGCTTGCGACGGTATCCAACGCATCAACGACAGTCGAAGAAACCATCTCCCATGAGACGCCCCAGCGGATGATCGCACGTAGCCGTTTCACTTGTCGGTTAACCGTATTTCGCGACCACGGCTTCCTCGGGTTCGGCTTTCCTGCCCTGTCTTTTTGGTTAGGGTCACCAGCGACCATCGCGTCCCGAACTGCGCGAAGTTTGAGCGGTCCGAACTCAGCAACGGGTACGAAACCAAAAAGTTGGCGCACCATTCGGATAACCGTCATCTGGCAATGCCGCTCGGATGAAGAGAACCGCGGCAGCTCATCGGTGACGTATTTGAGGAACAGCTCGTTGAGGGTAACCGCAGCCTTGGGAGTCACGACGGCAGGTCGACCGCTCGCCTGCTCTGTCAGCACGGCAGCGTAGCGGATGCGAGATTGGGGATCGTCGCTGCGACCCAAAGAAATGAAACAGCCGTGAACCTTGGTGAAGGCACGGCCATTACGATCAACGCTGAATTTTGGAATCGTGTTACGAGGTCGAGACATCTACGGCACTCCGGAGGTTTTGGTGCAAATTTGCACCGATTCCCTTTGGTTTTGCCGCACTTCCCGCGTTGGGAAGGTATTCGTAACTATCGATTCAGCAACTGCTTATGAACAAGTGGAGGATAACGGGATCGAACCGATGACCTCTTGCATGCCATGCAAAGCGGAAATCAGTAGATGTATTGATGTTTACTGGACTTCTGCGAATCATTGTCTGCCAAAACTGGCAGAGAATGGAGGATTTATGGCAGGGCGATCCCCGAAACCGTGGTTCCGTGCTTCCCGTGGTGAATGGTACGTGCAGATCAAGGGCGAGACTCACCGTCTGGGTGCCGACAAAGCAGAGGCAGACCGGCAATTCCATCTACTAATGGCAGGCGAAGAGCCTGAACCACTGCCGGTCGACCGCGACTGGATGTACGTGGCCGAGGTCGTGGATGAGTTCAAGTGCTTCATCAAGGAAGAGAACGCCGAGACGACTCTGGATTGGTATCTCCAGTATCTTGAACCGTTCCAACAGACGCACGGGATGAAACGAGCGGACAAGCTGACTCGGGACGAAGTGCGGGATTGGGTCAACAAGAGGTGGCCCACCCTTCCCTCGCGACGGGCGGCATTACGGTGCATCAAGTCCGCCTTCCGCAAAGCAGCGAATGACGGCAAATTCTTCTCTCCCATCGCTGCGATGAAGCTCCCCGAAGAGACGAACCGTGATCACGTCGTATCGAAGAAAGATTATGAGAAACTTTTGGCTGCGATCACGGACGAGAACTTCAAGGATCTCATCAGATTCATCTGGATGACGGGGGCACGGGCGCAAGAAGCATGCATTATTCTTGACGAGTTCGTTGAACTGAAAGAGAAGCGGATCGTCATCCCGGCGAGACTCGCGAAAGGCAAAAAGCGGGCACGGGTGATCTATCTGCCTCCTGAAGCTCTGAAAATCGTGAAGGCCAGAATGGGAAACGGACTCATATTCCAAACCCGGAGTGGAACGGCTTTCACCAAAGATCTCGTCCGCCAGCGATTTGAAAAGCTCGAAGCGGCGGTACACTTCCGCTATTGCCTGACGCATTTCAGGCATGCCTTCGCTCATCGTTCCTTGACTGCGGGGATCGACAGCTTGACTGTGGCAACGCTGTTAGGCCACAGCTCAACGCGGATGCTTGAACGCGTTTATGGTCATCTCATGAAAGCCCATGACCATTTGCGCAAGGAACTGGCCAAAGCAAAATAAAAAGAGCCACCGTCCTTGGTGGCTCCATGAACTACCGTTTGAAACGCAGACGCGGGCGGGAGTCGGGGGTTTTCCTTCGCGGGGATTCCGACTCTCGCCTCGTCTTTTCTAAATACGCTTCCAACTGTTCTTCGCTCACTCGGATTCCAGGACATCGATGATGCCCCAGAGTCCCATCATCAATTAATTTCCGAACGGTCGAAGCATGGTGATTAAGCCGCTCCGCGACCTGAGCTATTCGGAGCATGTTTCGCCTCCGGCTTCAGTTTTCCATAGATGTGCTCCATGCACAGCACTCCGCGGAACGTCTTGTCCGCGAACACAACTTCTGCTGTCTTCTCCTTTGACGAACAGATAAAACAAGGCTTGTCACTCGGACCTTTGATGGCCAACATCCCTTTCTCCTTTTCAATTTGATCGAAATACCAGTTTGGACGGTTCAAGCGACCTTCGCGGGAACCTGCTCCTTCGACGCCTGCTCGCGTCTGCGCTCCTCGATTTTCGAGAGCAGATACTTCCGAGCGTCATCCCCGCATGACGGCGGAAACGCGACCGGAACCCCGACGTACTCCATCGCTAGATCTTGCACTGATTCAATCATCTCATTGACCTTTCTTTGCGGCCTTCGCCGCATCTTCGACCTTGTGAAGCAACTCCTTCACTGAGAACGGCGGCACGCACCGCGCGTTGTATTCATGGATCAACGCGTAGGCTTGATCCATCGATAGCTCGAACATCTGGAACATCCGGCAGCAACAGAAGAAAAACTTCTTCGAACCGTTCTGTCCCATCACCGCAGGTTCGGCTTGAGCTAACCAAGCCCTCGCCCGCGTAATCCTGTGAAAGGGATCGTTGTCGTCGATCGCCTGCACATGCACCTCTTTCTTGGGCGGAAGCCAGTACTCTGGGAACACAGGTAAATCCTCCACGGAACGCAACTCGTACCCTTTCAGATACTCGTAAACTTTCCCTCGGACCTTGGAACCTGCTGCCAGGACATACCCGCCGTCCGATCGTAGGTCTTTGGGTTTCCCTTGGACCTTCACCGCATTTGGAACTGGAAAATTTGGCATGCGCGTGTAAACGTGCAGACCATTCGGAGTGCGTATCAAACAGCGGAAAAGCTCCCGTCTGAATTCCTGTCTCGCCAGTTCCAGTCCCTCGGGGCCGTCGTAGTCCACCGCGACAATCCCGTTGACCGTTCCCGTCAACAATCCTTTGTTTCCCGTCCATGTGGCAATAACCTCCGGATCGTCACTGATCTGCCATTCACCTTTGACTGGCTTCTTGCCATTGCTGAGTTTCACGAAGTGCATCGGTACTTTCGTGATAATGCACGAACACCGAGGTACAGCAAAACAAACGGTCCGACTGCGAGGGTGACGATGATCCCGAGAAAGAGACCAACGACATTCTTCGTGAATCTAATCATCGGACGATCGCTGCGATGATCACTCCTATGACCAATCCCACAATCACTACCCCGCATGAAACGACGACGAACATGTGTTCGTTCGGGTTCTTGGGTTCTCCTTCCCCTTCGCCCGATCCGAGCATGCCGTTGTAGCTGTGCGTCGGACGCTTGTACTGTCCCCTGATCTTCCGAACGACTCTTACTGTCATCTTCATGATCTACTCCTCGAATATGATTTCCACAAAACTGTCGTCTTCGAACGATGTTCCCGGTCTCGATGTCAAACTCCTCAGCAATTCGTTGTTCCCCGAATTCATCAGAGCAGACAATCTCTTTGCTAATTGTCCCTGTGACATGAGGGCCATGGCTTTTGCCAGCTTCAACTGCGTCTGCGCCTTCATGTCCTCGATCATCACCTGCATCATCTGCGGATCGATCGGCGAGGTTAGGCCGGTAGACTGCGCCTGACTTGTAGCCAGCGGGTTGGAGTTCTCCGGTGACAATGCGTTTGCCTGCGGAAACTTGAGAGCATTGCCGTTCATTCTGTTCTCGGCCATTTGTCATGATCCTTTCCTCAAAGCGGAGTTTGGAATTAGGGTGGGTTTTACGTGGTTAGGGAAAAGGGCTCGACGGCCCTCTAGTCATTTCATTCCCATGACTCTCTTGCCCAGGTCTAACATGGTGGAACAACTGGGTTCTGCTGGTTCTACGCGCGAGATGAACGACGCAGGATCTTTCTGCATCTTGTCCATGAGGACTTGGCGGGCCTCGGCAATGGAGGCTGGTGCTTCGAGATAGCCAGTGAATTGAAGCGAATATTTCCAAAGCATGTTTTTGAGGGGAAATTGAAATAAGACGATTTAGTGTTTCTTGAAGTGGTTCTTCTTTTCCGGAGGTGGAAGAAACGCGACAAGACAAATGAACACGAAACTCAGAAACTCGATCACGTTTTGCATGATTGGTTTTTGGTAGGAAATAGATGCCTTGCACAAAGCACCGCCAGTCGAGGTGGAGACGCGGCAATCGCAACCGCGTTCTACCTTGACAAGGTGCTACGATGAAAAGGCTATCCTTCCTGGTTCGGGTGGGAGTGACAGCGAAGCGGGTGGGCCGTCGGTGGCGCAGGGGAGAATGATTCAAATAAGAATTAGTCTGCATAGCAAAACTCGCTTACGTGCATGTTTTTCCGAGTGATTTGATCGTCCGCTGTAGAATAAGCGTCTCGTTTCTCAGGGTGTTTCTGAGGGCCTTTTTATGGCTCGCCACCGTTGTTCCTCTGCATCCCACAGAACAGGTCCGAAAGGGTCAGCCTGAAGACTCTCAAGCGTCGTAAAGCAGGCGATTCCGTACATGCTCCCGGACCAGCGGACAAGTTCTTGAAACCGTTCAGTCGAGTCGATTCCTCGCCTGGGATTACTGACGGCGACGATTAGGACTGTTCCAGCTTCGGGATCGAATTTTCGATAGCGTGCCCAACGGCGTTGGACCTGTGATTTCGTGAGTGATCCACAATCTATTTCCGTCAGGTACGAGTGACCGTTCAGTTCCATTTCGACATCCGGCCGAAACGAGCCGACGTGATACCCGCGTCGAAATGTGCCGTTCGGAAAGAGGAGACAGAATTCAGTCCCCTTCACCTCGTGCCGAAGATTGTCTTTCTTGGGTTGCCAACCGTTGCAGTAGACATCACTGCCGCGACCCGTCCCAAAGTCGTTCCGATAGGTTCCGACATGTTTCAGAAGATCCTGTTCGCGTTTGGTATGCGTCCAAACGGCTGCGCGGGCATACGTCTCGAATTCGCCAAGTTCTTGGATCTGCTTGATTGTGAGCGGATGCTGTCGTGCGAAGCGAAGAACGTTCTGCCTTAGTCCAAGCCTGATTTGCGCTTCTTCGGTGGTTGAGGCGGTGGAGTCCACGCAGGCAACTTTATCACACCACATTGGTAAGCTGGATTCGTCGCTTTGAGCTGTTCCAAGTAAACCCGCAACTCCTCCTGCCAACGGGGAATGTATGGGTGACGTGAAAACTTCTGTCCGGGCCATGGGTCCTGAAGCATCGGAAGATATTCCGGCTGGTTTGTCACCGAGTTCCCTTGCATGATGTGGCATTCCCCGACTCCTAGATTGGTAACATCGCGTCGCTTGAGTTTGATGAGATCATCGAGTGAATAGAGGACATCGTGTTCTTCGATTTCTTCTTTGTATCTTGGGCGAGCGACTGTGCCGTGGTTTGTGCTGGCTCCGGCCTTGCCGTCTTCCGACTTCCACTCGCCGGTACTGATGACCTGCTCCAGATCGAATCCGTCGTGCCGTTGAACGGTTCGGTATTCCGTCTTCCTGATTACCAATGGATCGAGTTTGGGGTATCCGATCATTTCGGCGACGAACTGGGCTGATGCCGGATTGGTGTGCTTGAAGAGGAATCTCGTATTCGCGTTTTGAAACAATTCGTCCGTGATATTCATATCTTTGAACAATGGATTTTGGATAAGTACTTGTATTTCCAAGCCCCATTTACCCGCCTCGGCCATTGCCCGAACGAGGTTCAAGTCGATTAGGTCGGCGTTTTTCCCTTCGTCGATTATCAGGACCACGCGACGTTTGAGCTTTCCGCTGCGGGCAAGACGAATCACCGTGAGAATGATCTGTCCCATCAAAAGACTTGAATCGGGACGAGACAGGTTCCCCACGGAACGACCGTCGATGAAGAGTTTGCCACCTTCGTTCAGAAACTCGGCCAAATCGAATGTCGGTACACAACGCCTCTTGAACTGCGGACAGTCGCAAATCGCTTGGATGATTCTCTCTGCCGGTCCGCAGTGATACTCGCGGTCCTTGGCCGATAGTCCACCGTAATACATGAACTTCAAATAGGTCTGAGGGTCGGTGCAGTGTTCCACGAGATACTGAAAGTTGTCTGATTCTTTGACGAAGCAATTCCGCAGAATCGTGAAGGGAACGGCTGTTTTTTGGTTGATGAGAATGCTGAAGGCATCCTGCAATCCCTGCCGGATGATCGGATTCCCTTCCACTGAAGTTAATCCACGGCTGCGGATAGCGACTGCAATCGCTTCGAAGACCGCTTCCCGATTCTCGGCTTCCCGCTGCTCCGAGTCTGGATTCTGGCTGGGAGAAAAGAAATCGTACCCGAGCGTAGTGCCTGTCTCGTGCAGCGTATCGGCGAGAAAAGGAATTCCGTATCTGACAAGGTGTCCCTGTGCTTCTTCGACGCCCGTTCCGGGAGGATCTATCCAGACAAATGCTGGCCCGTCCCGCATACGCATTCTGGGTAAATTTGTCTTGATGCAGGCTTTGGTCTTGCCGTGGCGTGTCACCCCTGAAAACACGACGTGTTCGATCACAGGATTCATCTCTGAATGTAGGATTGAAATACAGCGTAAAAGACTTCGAGAGCGTCATTTGTCAATGATTTCTGTTCTTGAGGGGTAAGCAGTGTCGTTGCTTCGATGAGGGCGATGTCGGATTGGCACCTGTTTCCGGCGGCGACGACCACATCCCATGTAAGTGCTATTTGCGCCGGTGTTTCGTCGGGGGCCATTGGTTTGCGAGCGAACCATTTCACATGTCATAGACTAGCGCTTGTCACGATGCCTGAGGACATTTCTGATCCGATCAAGCAGCAGGTCTTCTTCGACATAAATTAGTGACTGTCTGTCGGCAGGATGAATCGGAAGATTCTGAAGAACCTCCACTGTTTCCAAGTGATCTCTGCTGACATCGTCCACCACATCCTTCAAAGCCGCGATCTTTGGCCGCTTCGCATTTTCGAGAGCCGTTTCCAGATAAAAAACATAGTTCTGTGACTCTTCGAGTTCCCGCTGAACTTTGATGCGGGCCAGCGCTTCTTCCGACCAGCGGTCCACCATCACTCCGAATTCTGCGTTAATCTTGTCCCACTTTGCCTTGATACGGGCTCGACGCCGTCTGTACAGATAGACAAGACCGTCAGAGACGCAGATGAATGGGAGCGGGATGAGACAAAAGGGAAATAGTGCAATCACGATCGCGATAGGAAATCCGGTCGTCATCCCGACATAAACCGATCCGAAGAATGTGGCGGAACGGTAAAGGCGAACGAAGTGAACGAGATACCGCCAGATGTAGGGAAGAATCATCTCGAACTCCTTAACGCGCAGCACATCCGCGTGGTAGCATCATATGTTGCTACCGGTAGCCGCAGATGATGCTAACTCAAAGGGGCGAGTTGTCAAGCGAGATTTCAGAGAATCAAGAATTCTCTTCGACTGGAAGATATTGCACATCCAGTTTGGGGAACGTCGAGGACGAGAAATGAGATGTCCTTCGCCCGTTTTCCCAGACTTGAATTTCGAAGACTAGTCGCTTGTCGCGACCGGCGCGTTTAAGGCGCAGGGTGCCCACTTTCTTGGTCTTTGGGCAGACGACTCCGACCGCCAAACTTCGGAACAGTTGCTGAAGTCCACCGACAATCACCTGCTTCCCTTCTTCGGTAAAGCTCCGCCCTTCAAGTGGTGCGACAAGATCACGGACCATATCCACAACTGGATCGTGAATCTTCTTGATGTACTCACCTATTAGGGCGATTTGTTGCACTGTCGGTGAAAAAAGCTGGTGCAGCGTCGCGTGTTCAGGAGAAAGAAAATCCACGAAAGTGAGTATAAACCGATTATTGTGTACGTCGAGAACTTTGCCTCTGATCCGACTCCCAATGATCTCATCGGTCTTAATCGGCTCCTGAAGCTCAAGGTGCAACTCACACTCATACTCCGGATCAAAAACTCCTTCGCACTTCCAATTCGTCGCTCTCATGAGCCGTAGCCGCGGACCCAATCCTAGTGGTTCGGCTTTGGTGATCTCAACAATCACAATGTCGTACATGCAGATCCGTGTCGGGATCAATTTCCCCTTGTCAGCGGTTTTGTAGAAGCGGATCTTGTCGACCTCTCTGTCGTACTGCTGAACAATGTCACCGATTTCTGGCATCTCGTTTTTCCCTCCGATTCCAGCAATCGTAACTGGTAGCCTCACATGCGGCTAGCCAGAGCCAGACGGCTTTTTTGCGCCTCTCTCCAACCGCGTGTAGCGTGTGACCGGCAGTCGGATCGTCCGATTGTCACTGTCCATTCACAACACAAGGAGATGAAGGCATGGCATCAAGTACGCTCATTAATCACAAAGGGGCAAGAGAAGTAACGCTCAACGAGTTGGCACTCATAGAATCTCCCCCACCAACGACCTCATGGTTTCCGACTTCCCATTTCGATGTCTTTCGAGCGGTAGACAAGACTCTTCGCTCGGCAGGCTACGAAGTGCGGAAGCAGTCGTTCTCAATCACGCCCGATAAGCACAGGTTTTTCGGGACTCTCGATCTCGTGAGCAGAATCACCGATGGAATCACTCTCGCAGTGGGGGTTAGAAACTCCACTGATAAGAGTTTCCCTATCGGCATGGCCGTCGGCTCCCGTGTCATGGTTTGCGACAATCTCTCTTTTCATGGGGAAATTGTCATTGCTAAGAAGCACACTAGATTCGGACAGGAACGCTATGTGGAAGGGATTTCAAAGGCGGTGGCCTCTCTCGGCCAGTATCAGCAAGCGCAGGCCGTCTGGATCGACAGGCTTCGGTCCTGGCACCTCTCTCGGGAGGAAGCGGATTCTATCATTTTACAGTCGTTCGAGACTGACCTGATAGGAACACGGCAACTACCGCTTCTTATTGAAGAATGGCGAAAGCCAGAACATGAAGATTTCAAAGATGGTTCTGCCTGGTCTCTCTGGAATGCCTACACAGCAGTCCTTGGAAAGACCACGCAATCAACTGCACCGGCGAAAGCCGCTACGACAACGATTCGGCTTCAGGGGCTGTTCAAGCCCAAGGATGTGATCGAAACGACGTGCGAACGAATCGCCGTCTGACCTGACTGGAAGTCACACGAATGTTTTCCTGTTTGGAGGTACTATGGCCGCACGAAATGGAAAAGGCGCGACGCAAGAAGCTCCGCCCGAGAAGAAGAATGATCGTCCTGTATGGTCCCGCAAGTTGTGGACCGGAACTGCTAATTGTGAAGTCGCCGTCTTTGCCAAGATCGTGAACGAAGGTAAGGACGATGAATTCACCGCGTATAACGTCTCCACTAAGAGGACGTTTAAGACCGACGAAGGCTATCAGTCCGTGCAAGGCTTCAGAAGTGAGGACATTCCAATTCTGATTAGTCTATTAAACCAAGCTCATGCCTTCATCACCGACGAGCTTAACGGACGGGAGTAACCTCGGTTATTCCCACGGGAATGGACTCCCTACCTCATTCAGCAATGAATGGGGTTTTTACGATGCCAGACGCTGAAGCGATGCCATCAGTGACCAGACGAGAATCCCGATGCACGCAGCAGGGATGATGAAACGAACTATCAGACGGTTCGGAACAGATGATCGTAGGCCGTTGCAGCCACCGTGTACGAGAAGAATGCGTTCAGAAGCGTTTGGTAGTCCAACGGCTGACCCTGAACGAAAGTGACTCCAGCGCTGAGGCCGACGCAGACGGCAGCGACAATCGTGCGGATCAGAAATGCGTTCCTCGGGAACCATGAAAGTCCCTTCACCCACTGAGCGAGAAGAGTGGCAACGGTTCCGACAGTGACAGCTTGGCCGGCGATGGTGGTGACGTTCTCCATGTCCCCAACCTACACCGAAGAACGATACGCGAGAGAACAGGCTCTTTTACCGTCAAGCGAATCTAGAGGGCGTTGAGCTTCGTTTGCAGGTCAACGATGAACGCGTCTAGCTCCTTCGTTCGATCTGCGTCCGCATGTTTGAGCCCTCGCTTCGCGTTCGTAATCCTGTTCCGATAGTAGGCGGTGAGTCCTGCCTTGGCCTTCTCGGCGTCTGGTCTCTTGCCGCTTCTTACTGCTGTTATCGACAATCCATCCGCGTACTGAAGGTGCGGCTTGTCGGGCTTAGGCCACGTTCCGCCCCACTCCAGGCCCAGAGTCTGTGCAAGCCGAGCGATCGCCTCGTAGCGGGCTTTGGCTGACCATTCGAGCATGTTCCGCTTGCTCAACGGAACTCCCAGCGGTCCTACCGGAGCGAAATCAACTGCGAGCCCGTAGTTGTGGAAGCTGTACCCGCCTTTGGCGTCTGTGATCGTCGTTCCGATAACTCTCCCATCGATATCCCTGCCGACCTGCCAGTCTGCGTTCTGTTGATCGATAGTCCGGAAGCCCTCGTACAGCAAAACATCTTCACCGTTGAGTCTCAGCAGATCCAGAAGCTGAATCAGCTTGTACCGAAGAGACGGATGAACTCCGTTCAGCGTTACGGCGTTGCGGGCTTCGTAGGTCATATTAGAGGGCGACGTGTACAACCAAGGCGACACCATCGGCCGAGTTACCGGACGATGTCGCAGATTTGTTGTGAGTACCGCTTCCGAGAGTTGATCCTGAGTCACCGCTGCCAGCAGTCACCGTGTAAGTACCGGAGTTGCTGACGATCGATCCTCTGACGCAAGCTAGGAAACTCCCAGCAGCTCCGCCAGCACTTCCTCCTGCTGCGAGAGCGTAGTTTGTCGCGCTGCCGTTGCTCGTCGATGCTGCAACTGAAGCTGCACCGGAAGTGTTGACCGTTCCCGTCATCGAGTAGTCACCGCCACACATCACGAGGCATGATCCACCGCCTCGACCAGAAGCTCCGGATGTTGCTGTGAACGTTCCGCTCGAATAGTTATCGATGGCGATTGCGACTCCCCCCGTCCCGCCTGATGCACCTGGGGCGAGCGACAGGTTGAATCCATTCGCGAGGGCTCGAAGTAAAGCCATTGTGAGTGCTGCGCCTGCGGTTGCCGCTGCCGCTGATGCCGTGCCCGCGGTGGCAGCCAATGAGACGGTGCCGTCGTTGACGGAGTTTGCTGCACCTCCTCCGCCTGTAGCAGCGGCATTGACGGTCGAACCTCCTGAAGTCGTGGCGCCTGCGTTACCGGCTCCGCCTTTTCTCGTCTGTCCGATTCTTAGATTTGAATCTGTTCCAGTATTTGCGTTCGATGACAACAGTCCGTTGCTTGTTTTACTGATCGTGGAGCCGCTAACCCCGACAGCACCGCACGAACCCAGCGACAACGCCCCCGCCATCGTGTAATTCCCCTGAGACAGAACTACAAATGTAAGCCCGCCTGAAGGGACGTTCGAGAAGGCGAGAGTCGCACCCACCGAAACGTTGAAGCTCGTATACTGCTTGATGAGAACGCCGTCGACCGCACCGGTTGCGTCAATCGTCGTCGTTCCGCTCGTGACATTCAGTGCGCCGTCCGATCCGTCTCCGAAGAGCACGTTGCCGGCTGCGATGTTAACGGATATCTCGGCAAGTACAGCCTCCAAGTTCGTTGCGGTGTAATTGCCTACTGCATCCTCAACTCCAATTAGGGATGCTCCCTTTCCGGTAGCAGTGGAAGCGAGTTCGACATGACGAACGACATCCGCCAAGACAGCGGTATCGAGTGTCACATAGTCAGGAGTGTCTGCAAGGTTGGCGTTGGTGATACTCGTCGCTCCTGCGGCCACGTTCACTGTTTTCAGATGAATGCCGTTGGCCGGCAGAGCGGGCAATGAGGGCGAACCAGCGGGTGTTCCCTGGACGAGTTCAATGCTGACGATATTTGACGCTGCGGTGTTCGGATCAACGGACGTATCGAACTTGGCGACGATGCGATCTTTCCTTGGGTTCGTGAGATCGGCCGCTGGGACAGAGACGTTGATGACAGCATCGCTGTTCAGCCAAGATTTAACTGTCTCGTTAGGCGAAAGAAGCGTGGTCGTGAACTGGATCAAGGCGAGCCCTGCTCCAACGTCCACCGACATATTCGCACCAGCAGCCCGCTGAACAACAGCAAGCCCGCTACCCACTCCTTGAACCACTCCCTGCTCGAAGAAATTAGTCAGAAGACGGTGAAAGTCTTCTGTTCTCCAGCCTGGGACGCTGACGGCCGATGCTGAACTGCGGAGAGGTCCGCCGCGGAGTGCCACGTAGACAGTGTAGCACTACTTAAAGCTGGCCCTCAATTTCCTGAATCCGTCGTTTGATATCAGGCAAGACGGAGTCATTCAGGTAGCCTTCCGTCACGAACACGCTTGCCTCTGTGAGGGTGAAGCGAAGCTGCTCGTTCATGTTTTCGTCCACGTCGACGATGAGTTCCGCAATTCGCTTGACGACAGTCTCGTTCCTGTTCGGAGTGATAACCGTGACGAGCACCAGATCTCCGACAGATACATCTTCGTACTGGAGACCAGAAATCTCTCTCAACCCGGTCAGCGGATTGAACTTCTTGGTGGCTGTCGCCGGTACGGCTTTGAAATCGGGAATGGGGAAGGCTCGCTGAAGTCCATACGCTTCCGTGAGAGCATCCAGAGTCCCTTGGTCGTTCGCCTGGTTGAATGATTTTCTCTCGACGAGAACAGGATAGGTGTCGGAACTGGTCGGGTGCGAGTAGGTGGAAGTCAGCCCGATTCCACTCGACGACTCTCCAATAATCATGTTCGCCATCGGTTCCCCGTCTTCGGCGATCTCATAATCACTCAGATTACTCTGCTGGCCATCCCGCCTGAAGATCAGTTCGATGATGTCACTCTTGTCTGTCCCGAGAGATAGGACCGAATTGAATGCACCGTAATCATCAACCTCGAACTCTCCGCCAGTGGCTGCGTGGATCTGCTCGAAAGCACTCAGCATTTCAACGCAGTCCAGCTCAAGATCGAGAGTTGCCGTTACGGTGCCAGTTCCTTCACTCACTCCTGTCGGGCCGGTGATGTTTGCAGCGGTGAGCAATCCAAATGACTCCGCAGACCCTCCTTCGGTGAACGCTTCATTGGTATTCGTATAGCGTTTTTCGAAAATCTTCAGGGCTCCTGCGCAAAGGACTTCGATGTACTCGCCCATTTCCCGCTTCGCGAGCATGAGTCCATACCAGACAGGGACCATCGTCGCCCCACCGTTCCGCGGACGGCGGTAGAGGGTGATATTCCGCCACATCCGCAGATTCTCGTCTGTCGCCTCGGGATGGTGTTTGTTCATGCGGAACACCATTTTCCCAGGGGCGTTGATCCGCTTGCTCCAACCTGTGACATTGATGATCGGGGTGTGGAGCGTCTCCATCACTTCGACGCCGTCAAACAGATCGAGTGCGTAGGCGAACCCGCCGGATGAAGTAATGGTCGGAAGCGGGGCAAGCTCGGACGTTGCCGTAACTTCAGGAATTAATAGGTGCAACCCGACAGGTGCGACGATTGCGGTCTGCTTTGCCGTGGCCGTGACGGCCGGTACCGTCAAGTTCAAGACGACGGGTGTCACGACCGCATTGACATGAGCAGCCGCAGAAACAGCGGGAATGGTTAGAAGAATACCGACAGGCGATACGGAAGCCGTCCTGACGCTTTGGCTTGTCGCCGTTACGCTCGGAATCGAGAGCAGAAGCCCGACCGGCGACACCGCCGCCGCATGAACCTCACTAGCCGAAACACTCGGAACGGATACTTTGAGAACGACAGGTGCGACGGAAGCCGTTTCGTGCTGGACGTATGTCGCCGTTATCGTGGGAATAGAGATCTTGAGGACGACAGGTTGTACGGATGCAGATGTATGGAACGTCGCGGCGACAGTTACGACCGTACACAAAAGCACCACAGGTGCGACGACAGCAGTCTGCACGTTCGTGAGATTCGGGGGTCTCCCGAAAAATGGACGAGCCGGAAAGGAACGACCAATTCGCGACATTAGTAGAAAGAGGAACGATTGAGGGCTTGCCCGATGAACATAGGCTTAGGCGGGATGAATGTGACTGCAGGGGCGATCGACACCAATACTGCCTCAAAGCTGGAGTTCGTCGCACTGAAGATCATGCTGTACGATCCGGGGGGTGTCTTCGCTGCATTCGAGTCAGCCAATCTGTTGTTGTCTCCGCTGAGCGTACCTCTAGCCGTCACACCGGAAGTGTATGAAGGAGATGCGCCGTCCGCATGAGCCAATCCTACAATCCAGCAGTTGTCAGCCGTTGTCGTGAGATTCACTGTTACCGAACTGGCTCCTGGTCCCGAGGTGTTGTTGGCACCGCCATCTGGTGTAGCACTCACACCTGAATACGAAATCCCACCGACCGAAGGTACGAGCGTACCGCTGAAAGAAGCGACGATGTTGTGAGTACCCACAGCAGGGTTTGCCAGATAGTACATCCAGACTCTCGCGTTTTTGGCTGAGAATCCGTTGGTGAATCGCGTCATGGCGACTCCGTTGTACGTCACTCCCGTGAGTACGTCGGATGTTCCAGATGTTTCACAGACACCGACAACGAGCATCATGTCGCTCCCAGCTCCGATCGTGTGGGCAAGGGTTATGCTGTTGGCTGGAGCGCCGACCTGTTGAAAGCCGGATACTGCGTCAAAGGCGATAGCCATCTTTGCTTTTGGAAATGCTTAGATCTCGACAATCATGTAACAATAGGCGTTCACCGCTGTTCCAGCAGTCACGCGGATTCGTGCGAATTTTGATAAGTCGATGATTGGCTCGCGGCCAAGAGGGAACTGTTTGACGAATTGGTTCGTTGGAGGGATGAACTGGACATCAAGCACTCGGGATGCCGTGATTGAACCTTCTCCTGACGCCGTGTATCCCGTGCTGGTCGTACCGACCGGGAACAAGTTCGTCGTCGGATCTCCTCCGTGAAGTGCTTCTGCGTCGATTCTCACGATTCCGGCGGCAACGTGTGCTGTGACGGTCGCGGCGACATCCGTTTCAATGAGTTCCACGCGGATAGGAAGTGCTGCGGCGAATCCATCAAAGGAAATTCCCCACTCCACAATTCGAGCAACGGCCGTTGCACTCGGCTTCACTTGCAGAAGGGTCTTGATGGATGTTCCTGTCGTCACCGGCACCTGAGCGGCGGTTGTTGGTGACGGGCCGTTGGCGATCAGAAACAGTGCCATAGGCTATTTGATTTTGTTCAGCGGAAACTTAGTAAGGTGCCCTCCGCTTTCCGCGACGATCCACGTATTCGGCTTCTGGATTACTACTCCCTTCTTGGTGACGGTTTCAGTCTGCTCAACTGCCAGAACCACGAGCTGTTCGCCGTGGATGGTTTCTATCTTGTCGCCTGCTTTGTAGATCTTTTCGGACATGAGAAAGAGGGGATTAGGCTTGAGTCAATTGAAGAATTCCTTCGGCGTCCCACGGAATATCGATCTGTGTCGATGTCGCTGAAATGTCAGAAGCGAAATCTACGAACGCAATGGGCACGCTGTCCGAATCGTTCGTGACGAACTTGAAAATCAACGCTCCTTGAATGGCACGGGTCGCATTGCCGCCAAGACCTGTAAAGGAAACGTCGTTGGCATCAAATTCCGCACGGTCGTTCGTGTTATCGACGTTCGAAGCTTCACTTCCGAGAGCGACACGGGCATAGCCGGACGCATCGCATTCATCCAGCGTGCCGATGTTCGACACGAAGTTGATATTGTCCTTGTCCGTATCCGCCGTGGTGTTGGTCATCAGAAGCGCGACACGGATGTCGGCTCCGCTCACCAGATAGGCGGCGAAGATCTTTTGAAGTGCGTTGTTGAAGGCGTTGGAACCGATAAGAAATGAGGGAAACAGACCGAGTATACACCTACACCCACGAGGACCGGAAAGAGATTTCCATTTGACTGGTGATGTCGTCGGGACTGTCGTCAAACAGCGTGATACTGTTGGTGCCTGGCAGGATGTCGAAGAACTCTGAGTCGAGAGAGAGTTTGGATTTAACGCTCGTGGATACGCCGGAAGCGGTTTTCATCGCTGTCTGTGCCGCACAGTTAATCGTCAGTGTTTCACCCGCGAGAAGAGTAACCCCACCGTTTCTGGTGAAGGAGAGTTTCTTTCCTGTCGTCTCGTTTTCAATCACGGGGTTCGTTGTGGGACCGTTCAATACGATTAACGGTGGAGAGCCGAACGTTCCTTCATTATTCACCTGAAGGATCTGCCCTTGAATGTCCTGAATTGTGGGCAATGCTCCATCTTGGAATGTCGGTAGATCCTCGTCTTGAAATGTGAATGTCGTCGAATTATAGGACTCGGGAGCAGTGATCTCCGTGAGTTCCTGTGCGTAGATGGCGATGTCAGACGCGAACATGATGAACTCGAATGTTCTCGATTCGGGCATCCCGTCGTCTATCACCGAGTATTGCGGCATCTGATCGATCTTCGCGTACAGTTGCTTATCAACACCGTCCTCGTCTGTGATCAAGACAAGTTTGTATCCGTCGTCTCCGGCGAAGCTCTGCTGGCGCGGAAGAGACACCGCCGAGTCGAGTGCTTGCTCCATCGCGACTCTTTGCGACTGGCTGGTGGCGTGCATTTCCCCCTTGAAGAGAAGAACTCTCGGTTCGAAGAAGCTGATACTGTCTTCCGAACTGTGCTCGCCCTGCCTCGGGGTTTCGGTCCGCCTCGTTTTGAGAGCACCCAGAATCTCTTCGGTGCTTTGCAAGACGTAACAGCTCGCACCGGGCGAGTAGTTCGCATTGAGGGTGACGGAGCCGATGGTGACTGCTATTTCAAGAGCGGACATCAGAATGAAGTGCGGGAAAGCCAGTTTGCACGCCGAGGATCTGCGAAGACCTCAGCCGCTCGGCCGTGGTTGGTGATGTGATAAGTGGCGTTTCGCCGATGATCGTTCGTGACAGGACCTCCGGTGGCAAATCGCTGGATGGGAAGTTCTCCCCTTCGGATCATGTTCCGGATGGCAAAGATCCCGGCGTGTCCGCCTGCCTGTCTGACTTCTGATGATGTGATTACGTGTTCATTATTGCTCAGCCGTGCCGCGATGGAATCACTTGTCCCTGTCCCTGCTCCGACAACTGGACCGCCAGTTGCAAATGCGGGTGTTGGCATCGTCGGTGTTCCGGATAGTGCTGCCTTCAGACGGTTGAACTCCGCGATCGTTTTGTTGACGTGATCGGTCTGCCGGTCTTCGATCAGCTTGAACGTCTTATCCTGTTGCACCTGTCGGTCATTCACCGCCTGTACGATCTGCTGCTGTGCGGTGACACCTTGCGCTTCGAGATCCTTAAGATTCCGCGTCTCCTTGTCGATCTGATCTTGGATGACCTTCCTCTTGTCGGACTCCTCCTGAAGGCTCTGCAGAATTGGATTGTCGAGACCGGGATTCTGGCCGAGTTTCGCACCGGCCTGATTAACTTCGGCTTGCGGTGCGGAATTGACGATGTCCTGAATGTCTCCCAGTCGTTTGCTCTGGTCGCCCGTCAGTCCTCCCTGTGAAGATCCGATCAACTGTTCAAGCTGGGCCTTCTCGCGAAGAAGATCCATGAGCTTCGAGACACGATCATCTGAGGAATCCTTGTTCAGGTCGTCGAGTTGCTGCTGAAGGTCTTTGAGCCTGTCCTTTGAATCTTTGATCTTTCCGTTGAGGTCGTCCCAGTTGTCAGTCATGTCTTTGATCTTGTCGTCACTGAATTCGAGACGGTTGTTTATACGGTCTAGTTCCGTGCTCTCCGCTTTCGTGAGGACGCCGAGCTTCTGACGGAGCATCAGCTCGTCTTTCCGCGCCTGAAGATTGTCCTTGTTTGCGTCTGCCTGTTCTTTGAAGGCCGAAAGCATTTCGTCCCATGCCTTCTGGGCTTTGTCACCCGATCCTCCACCTGATCCGGACGTATGCGGGTGAGCAGTCGGAACTGTCTTGGGTGCGGGTCCAGTCGATGTAATTGCTCCCGTGAACACACCCGATTGGTCTACCTTCGGATTCATCGCTAACTGGATGGCGTTCGCGATTTGCAGTGCCTGATCCATGAACGGAATCAGTTTCGGTAATTCGCTCAATCCGATTCTGATAGCGTCGATCATGAATCCGACGGCCGTTCCGAGAGCCGCGGCGACAGGTGTAGCAGCGTTCATGAAGCCGGTGAACTGTTCGAGTGCCCTGTTTACGGCAGGAAGTGTTTCACCGCCGAACGTGCCGGCTGCGTTCGATGCTGCATTTGTGGCCAGAGTGAAGTTTGCTTCTGTCGTATCCGCCATCTTGTTGAACGCAGCATCAACAGCACCTGCTGAGTCTCCCATCGCGTCCAAGGTGCTGGTGAAGAAATCAGCACCCTTTCCTCCAATAGAAGCTGCAGCTCTGAATCCGCGGACGTTTCCGCTGAGAATCTGCATCGAGACCTCGTCATCCCCAACGGCGGTGGACAGGTCCTCCATGAACTTCCGGAGTCCCTTCGTGCGCAGTGCTGTGCTGTCGAATTCAAGATTCAGCTTCTTGGCCAGATCCGCAGCGTCTCCCGTTCCTTTGGAAGCATTGAGGACGGACGTGAAGAACGCGTTCAATGAAGTGGATGCCTCGTCTGCGGAGAGACCGGCATTCACCATTGTTTCGATAGCCGCTACTACTTCAGGGATGCCGACATCAAGCTGGGCTGCAGATTGCAGTACGTTTCCCATCGATCCGGCGAGATCAGAGAACTCTGCCTTTCCCTTCTGCGCTCCGACGAAAACAGAGTCCATGACTTTCGCCGCTTCATCAGCGGTAATGTTGTAGGCACCCATGATGTTGGTCACGACTTTGGTCGCCGTCCCCACATCCGTGACGCCTCCGATGGCTGCTTTCGTCGAAATCTCCAAGATCTTCATTGCGTCAGACGTGTCTTCGACGCCTGACTGAAGGATGTTGTAGAGGCCGACTCCAAGCTCCTCTTTGGATTTCGGGAACCGCTTCGACATTTCGATGACTTGATCACCGAGAGCCTTTATCTGCGGTTTCGTGCTTCCTTCAACGACCGTGGAAATACGAGCAAGGATCGTCTCGAAATTGGCCGCGTTCTTGATGGAGTCGATGAACGTCGTGGCGAGGAGCCGGATGCCGCGTGTTATCACGGTGGCGGCGATGTTGGCAGCGGTGAACGCGCCGGTCAGTCGCGTGAACGTCGCACCGAGGAATCCTGCCGATTTTTCGGTATAGTCGAGGGCTTTCTGTGTCTGGCGTGTAGACCGTTCGAGTTTGGTGAAAGCTGCATCAACTTTTTGCCCGCTGTTCTCCAGCTTGGTCGTATCAACAGAAGCCTCGAACTCAACGCCGCCGATCCTTTCATTGTTTGGCACAGACCTATACTACAGGAGGTTTCCGAATCTTGGCCAAGGCTCTGTTGGCCTTCTCCCGCTCGGAGTTCTTCCAGTCCTTCATGCGTGGTTCCTCACGCATTGCGCGAAGATCCCACAGGCGATTCTTCTTCCGGCCGTCCTCTGATTCCTCTTGCAGCAGCCATGAAAAAGCGTCCAAGTACACTTCAAAACGCCGCCATGTCAGACGCATGATCTCGCTGTGGGTCAGACCGCCTTCGCTGGCTTTGATGAGGAAAGCAATCTGCCGAGAAATCCACGTAGCCCCTTGGTCGGAAGTGGTATCACCCCAAGTTCGGAGTTTTTTTTTACGCGGGACTGAGTGAGCGTGTAGAGGCTGAAGATGTCGAGTGAACCACGGAAGCTGACATACGGAACGAGCTTCAGGTCTGATTCCAGTTGAACAGGATCGCCTGTCGTCAGGTTCCGTGCAAACAGATCGGTGACGTAGCGTCTGCGGCGTTCTGCCAGCTCCTTAGATGCTTTGGTCCCTTCCTCCGCCTGGGAGAGAAGTTCCAGCACTTCGTCTACACACGCTTCCTGATACCGGACCTCGTAAGGTCTGCCCTCGATAGAGAAACGGATCTCATATTTCTCGGGCACGAAATCACCCAGGTCCATGATGATCGGGCCGACCGTGGTGAGGTTCTGTTCGATGGAAGGATGTTACGTGATGTTGTCGCAACCTGCAAAACGTCTTTGAGAGACCAGCCGCTCGTGAGTAACAAATCTATGGCAGTTTGCACACAGCGTCTGAAGATTCTGTTTGGCATTGTTGGAAGGATCAGAATCAACATGATGAACATCAAGTTGACTGAGAATCTCTGGTACAAATCCACATCGTTCACAAATTGGACCGCGGTGTTCAAGATACGATCTTGAATACGTCTTACCATCCTTGGTTCTTGTTCTCCACTTGCTGCGTGCAACAGCGCATCTCCATTTTCGCTGGAGTTGCTTAATCAATACGAAGCCGCAATTTGAGCAGTGTGCCGTTCTTTGAGCCGTGTCGATGTTACTTAATCGATGAACCCACTTTCCCATAAGCAATATTAATGGAGAAATGGATCATGACGGAAAAAGCCCCTCCTCGCAAAGGGCTCTCTTCCGCTCCTATGATCTCCCTTTACGCTACGCTGATCTCGTCGGTGTAACTCCATGCCGTTCCCTTTCTCGACTCAAATACGACGGGCATTACTCCGACATCTCCTGCATTCTCAACATCCACGAATGCAAGAAGCATCGGGCTGGTGGCGAGCGCAGATTCGAGAACGATTTCGCGCGTCGTATTGGAATCATCCTCTGACGGAGCGACGATTTTGATATAGCGTGGTACGGCTGTCTGGTTCGTTCCACCAGTCAGAACTTTGGATGCGGCCGGTGTGTAGTCAAACACGATCGTGATCGTCTGTGAGAGCGTCGTGACCGTGGCACTGTCTTTGATGAAGATACCCCGTGTGCCATCGCCATCGCGTCCGATGAAGTAATCGGTCTCAGAAACAAGTGCGCCGTTTGTTCCCGCTGTGACGCTATCGGGCGTGATCGCCGAACCGTCGCCGTTCTGGAATTCAAACGGAATGAATTTGTTGTAGGACCAAGCACCTGAAGCGACCACCTGGGGGTGATTGTTCACGACGCTTGCAGCGTTGGATGACTTTACGATCAAACCCTTAAAGATGTTTTCCAAGGTGTCTGCGTCTCCCGGTTCCAGAAGCTCGGCTTCTACCTTTCCTGGCATGCGGGATTTGCGGATGATTTCTCCTCGGTTGTCAGAGTTCACGACGGTAGTCACAGGTTCTGACGTGAACTTGATGTTTCGGAGAGCACCCATGTTCACAGCAGACCCAGCGTCGTCTCCGACGTAGAGGTCGCCGTATTCAATGATGATTGCGTCGTCGTTGAGAGCTGACATAGCGGATGGTGGTTAAGAGATATCCCAGAGTCGGGTCCGGGACAGGCGGTGTTCAGCCTCTTGCTTCGTGAACTCGAACACGGTGCCTGCCGGTGTGAATTGGCCTCGGACGAAAGCGTTTTCCCGTAGTCGGAGATTCATCATCCCCTCAACTGAAGCAGCCGGTTTGGAACGCTTTGAGGCCATAAAAACAAAAAGAGCGGCCCGCGGACGGGTTGCTCTTGTCGAATGAACGATACACCTGGCTTTAGACGAGCGCAACCGGTCGGCGGATGTACGAGAAGAAAAACACCATGATCTTGGCCTTCTCGGTCAGTGTCACGTCATACCCTTCGGTCGTATCGGAGTAGAAAGACTTCAGCTTCAGACCGCCGTCAGGATCTGCCATCCCCTCTGAGGTGAATTTTCCGAATGTCTTGAGCTTGCCCGCAAAGTGATCTTTGATCGCATCTTTGATCTGTTCGATGAGACCGTCACCTTTTGTGGGGCTGCTCCGTAGACCGATGATCTCGATCTCGAATCTCTCTCGTGAGTAGCGGATTTGATTGTTCTCAGACTCTGTGATCCGTCGGAAAATGATCCAGGGATAGGTTGCCGGTGCCTTGCCGGAATCGATCGTATTCCGCATGTCCTGCTTGATATGATCTTCTGCTACGAGATTTTCAAGAGCCCCTCCGGTACCGCAGAGTCCGAAGCGAAGCTCCCGATAGATTGCATCGATGATCGTCACGGGAGTAAGCGTAGCAGAGAAGCAATGTCTTTGTTGATGGTTCTCGAACGCCTGTCCCAAACGATGCTGAACGGGTGCCTTCCTACTATCCCTTTCTCGAAGATCTTGCGGGCGATTAAACGGACGATCAGCAGATCACGAATCTGCGGGTCCAACGGTTTGGTATTCGCCTTCTTGGCTCCGCCCTTTTTCATGTTGCGGAGAATTGATCCTGACGCTGCCCACTTCTCCGCAAGCTCTCCGTCGAAGCTCACGTTGACGGGAAGACTGCTGATAATTCCTTTTCTGCTCGCCCAGGCGACAAGCGGCAGAAGAGGCGGCGGCAATCCCGAATGCGGGCTCCGTCCGTGTTCAATCACAGGTGCATGCTCCGAATCGTTATAGCCTCTGGCAGAAATCCTGTGGCCTTCTTCTCTAACGGGATCATGCTTGGTCGCGGCAATAAGTTGTCCGGTGTCATTCGCACCAATCCGAACCAGTTCGTCCTGCATCTCCCCGACCGTATCGCCCATCCAGAAGCCAAGTGCCTTCTTCAGTGCTTGCTTCTTCCGCTTGGCGAAAGCCTCCATATCCGCTTTGGCTTTGCGTTTCGAGTTGGGTTTGATGCGGAATTGCGCCATAGACTCAGTCTACACGTCTCCCGCCACGGCCTCGCACACCGCCACCGTGTGACGAATTTCTGTTGCGTCTCCGGCCGGAATGACATCGACGACATCATAGGTCCGCCCCGCCTGGACGATCCGTTGTCTGATCGCGATAGATTGACTGGCTGTGAAAGCGAATCGTGTTCTGATGACCGTCCCGTACTGTGCTTTATTTGGATTGAATGATGCGGAACTCCGGGTGAGCTTTCTGCACGGAACATCAGTTGCAGTGTCTGCAAACGTCTCAGTGTCGGTCATGCCGCTGGAATCGACCGTGTGCGACTGGATGGTGCAGCGGTCACGGAGCAGATCGTCAAAGCTCATGTAGCGGGAGGAACGTCGTCAGGATCAGTCACGGACAGCCCGACGAAACGGGAAACGTATCCATCGAGAAAGGCTTTGGCATCCGTGCAGAGCAGATCGACCCCTGTTGTCTTACCGTCGTTCGCGTAAGTCGCCGAGTAACTGCCGTCGCCTCCGATGCTTTCCTGGGAGACTGTTTTCTGGACAGTCTGTTGTGATATGGAGCTTGTTCCCCACCATTGGGTAAAGAGGTACTCCACCTGAGCGAGACAAGCCTGAGAGACCGCCAGTGGCACGATCGGATAGCCCGTATCCTCGTCGAAATCCTCCATACGCGGAAACACCCGGTCGGTATTATCATCATCAGGGTTGTGCTGCTGCTGGCCCACGTACTTATCAATCTGGCTCTCAGCACGCTGAATCAGCTTCGTTCGATCTGCAGGTGATAGACTCGCCAAAGCCGTGATAAGTGTGTTGGCGGCGACCTCTGCCTCAGTGATGTAGGTCGGGTCTGGGATCGTCATGCAGTTATGATATCACAGTTTCGATTTTGCGATCGTGCTGAAGGTCTCGTTTGGGATGTCGGAGATCGCGTCCGTGATCGCCTGTCTGTCGCAGCGAGACAATGCGGTTTCTGTTTTCGCACCGTTCTTACAGGTCTCTCTGGCGAGATAGAGCTGGAGCTTGCTCAGGTCGAGGAGTTCTTTCTGCTGAACGACCATTATCACAACCGGTGAAGGAACGTAACCCGTGAGGACTCCAAACGACAAAACGAGCATCACGATGAAGCCCATCAGGAGCAAGTCTGCCTTCTTCATAGCCGTGATGAATCGGGTGACCTTCATGGCCGTCCCGACGATTGGCGGTTCGGTGTCCATACGAAGCTGTTACAGCCACACTCTCACTTCCACGACCTTTGAACCCGTTCCGGCCGCGACGTAGAGCGTGTGTGCGTTGAGATAGAGGTGTTCTTTGACGTATCTGCCTCCGCCTTTGATTGTCTGAATCGGAGAAGCGGGGACTGCAACTTTGCCGGCAGTGAATGAACAACGGATGTCCGTTGTGTCACGGCACTGGATCTCGATGGCTTTCACGCCGTTAGGCAGGGCAAGCGCATACTGCGTGTCCTGCGTGGTAATCGGAATCTCGTAATCGACGGCGTTTTCGGCGTAAGACACGTTCATTTAACTTCGGGGGAATTTGTCTTCTCCTGGAAGTTCTCCATAACCTTGGTGTAGGCCGTCCCGAGAAGTTCCTTCATTTCTTCCTCACGGGCTTTGTCGGTCATTGCTGCTTTCAAACCGCTGAATGTCGTGATGCCCTTTGCTTCAAGCTTCGTGGCCGTAGCTGCACCGACACCTTTGGCGAGTGTGATGTCGTCATCAGGATTAACGGTCTTTTCTTCTGGTTTCGTTTCGACCTTCGCCTTAATGGGCGTTGAGACGATTTCCTCGGCAGCTTCGCCGAAAACTTCCAGCAGTTCTTTCTGCTGTTCCGCGTCATCAGTCGAATAGTTCGTGTTCGGAGTCAGAAGCCTATTGGCTGACTTCAGAAACAGGCCGTGATTGATCTTGAAGCGTTTAATCATGATTGATGGGAGGGAAGGACTTCGACGGTGAGATAAAGCATTCCACGTCCGCCTGCCGTCGTCTTGGCGGGGGTGATGGAGATCTGATCGGATGTCTCGAAGACGGTTTCAGTCACGCTCGGGGCTGCGTCTTCGTCCCCAATTGCTGCTGATGCCGTGATAGTGACTGTCGCAACAGTCGTGGAAGACTTCTTAATCGTGATCGTGGCATCGTCAGAAGCCGCGGCGGCTTTGGTCATTGCCGTCTTGGCACTAATGACTTTGCAGCGATACGGCAGAGTCGCCAGTTTGAATGCGCCCTTCTCGCTCGTTTCAAGTGAGAACGGGACGGTAATCATCTGGTAAGAGCCGATAAGCGGGACGGGATAGAATGGTGAAGGCATGGAAAGTGGTGGAAAGAATCAGCAACCGACGTTCGCGAGTGAACAGGGAACGATCTTGATGCGGAAGTAGGCAGGTGCTTCTCCTGAGACAGTCGCACCGGAACCACGCTGAAGAGTGAGGTTCAAGAAACGCTTGCCGTTTGTGTCGTTTCGCGGAGCGAGGACGATTGGAGCGACACCATGTGCGCTCTGAGCCGTGAGCCCACCAGTTTGAGACAGACTGAGAATGCGTTTAGCTCCATCAAGGGTGATTCCTGAACCGACGTTCGCTGCTGTCGACGTTCCGACAACTGCCGCCGTGGCGGATGCTGCGGTACCGATGTTGAGACGTGTGGCAGGAGCCGTGTTTGAGTTCACGACGATGATGTTCTCAGCATCGGGAAGGATCGCACCGGACATATCATTCGGAAGCGGGTTCAAACAGGAAACCGCGACAGTATTCTTAGTTGTCGAGGGAATCAGTCCCTCGCAATAGAACGCAGCCTGCGCTCCTTGAAAGTTCCCGTAGATTGCGACAGCTCCGCCTCCGCCGCCAACGGCGACCGCACCCACGACTAGCCATCGTGAAACGCGGGAGTTCAAGAGAGTAAGCCAGCCGCCTGGGGATCGTACGTCAGTGGTCATAAGTCAGAAGTGGAAGGGAATCAGATTGCAACGTTGTAGAGGTCGATGTGATCGACACCCACTCCTTCGACGGAAATGAAGAACGAGCCCTGCATTGAGTAACGAAGCTCACGTGAAGAGTTCTTCGGCTCTTCAACGGGACCTCGCATGATGTCTCCCACTCTCCAGCCCTTGTGGAGCTTGGACATGGTGACGATCTCGATGCGGTCGTCTGGCATTGCCTGATCCTGCACAAACGGCAGAAGCTTGCCCTGGAACTGATAGGCGGTTCCGTTGTCTGTTCCAATCACACTTGCTTCAGAACGCGTGGTGCGGATGAACTGCTCCATCAACGGATCGAACTTTCTCTTGTTCGTTGGTGAAAGAGCGATGTGCGTTGGATTGCCTCCATTGTTCCAGATGGAAATGAGAGCGTTCTTGAGAACAGTTTCAGGGGAAGTCAGACCAGACGCGTTGTAACGCAACGGTGTTCGGACTCCGCCGCCGTCTGCAAGCTGCTGGAGAATACCGGCAGTCGTCTGTGGCACTGATGCCGTACCGAGAGACTTCTTTCCTTTGATAGCCGTGAGAGCGAGACGGCGGAACATGCGGTCCATTGCTTCGCGGATGAGCTGCGGCTTCTGCTCGAATGCCTTGCGAGCTTGAATCGTGTCCGTGAAAGTCTGTTCGATAATCTCCACGATCGTCTGAGTGTAGTTCGTGTAGATACCGGAACGTTCAGCGAACGGATCGACGTTCTTGAGGTCGGTATCGTTGATGGCCTTACCGATTATCGTGAAGGCAGTCGTGTCAGCGTGTGATGCGCCGGTCGTTCCTGCGTGGCCACGTGCGAACACATCAATAGTGTTGGCTGAACGATCAACAGACGAGACGATCACTTGCTCGTTCTCGACTTCAACCACGTCACCAACAGAGAGGATGCCGATCGCTGCTGCGTTCATGGCAAGGTCGGTTGTGTCAGAACCGTCCAGCCATCCTGTTCCGGAGCCATTACCGACGGTGCCGGTCAGGCCCGTGCGGGAACGGTCATAGATTTCATATTTGAAGTTGTCGACAGCTTCAGCCTGAGGGCTGAGCATGTTCCAGAGCACTCCTTCCCATGCACCGAGATTGATCTCGGCAGCCATGCCAAGAATCGTGGGATTGATAATGGTGTTCGGGTCGTCGTAATGCGTGTGAATTCCTACGTCCATGGCCATAGTGATGGGGTGAAGTGGTTAGAAATGAATTACGTTGTAGCGGCCTTCTTGGCGGCTTCGTCTTTTTCGAACTCTGCGGAGAGTTCAGTTTGGATGCGGTGCATTTCACCGCGTTCCGCTCCCGTGATCGTTCCCTTTTTGGTCTTATCGATCAGTTCGGCGTGACGAGACCTTTTGACAGAAAGATCGGTCTTATCTGGTGAGGTCGTGCTGGTCGGGGTTGCTCCTCCGAAGTTTGCGGCGGTCTGGCCGACCAGTGCGAGGAGCTTCGGCATCATGGCTATCTGTTCCTCGATCGGCTTCCCTTCGAGCATGTCCTTCACGGTCTTCTGCTTCTCTTTGTCCGTGATCGCCTTGAGGGTGGAATCGACCTGTTCCTGTGCAAGCTTCTCGTAGTTATCCAGCTTCGTCTTCATGCTGGTACTGGTTCCGTTCAGCTCTTCCAGGGCTTTCTCCTTTTGGGTGAGAAGCTCTTGCAGCTTGCCTTCCTCCTTAAGTTTGGCATCGTCCGCAGCTTTTTTATCTGTTGCGATCTTGTCGAGCTGGTCTTGCAGTTCCTTGTTCTTGCGTGCTAGCTCGGTGATTCGTCCCTCGGTCTCGGGCGGTTTTGCCGGAGTCGTCGGAGGAGTTGCTGGCGGAGTCGCGCCTTCTCCCGCTGGGGGAGTTGCAGGCGGAGTAGCCGGAGGAGGTGTAACGCCTTCTTCATTGAGAATGCGGGGACCGCGATACTCTGAGATAAGCGGATGGAATGAAAGAACTGAGTGAATGCTTCTAGGCATGAACGGTTTGGGAAGTAGATACGGATCTCGCCGGGCCGCACGTTGCGCTTGTGCGGGGAAGCGGGCTGACGTTTCAAGTCCGTCAGGAAGACAAAAAAAGAGCACGCCCCCGAGGGGGTTGCTCTTGATTCGTGAGAAGCTTACACCTGTACCCAAGAGTGGGGCAAGAAGACTTGAGGAGCATCATGGCACATAAGACGTTTACATTCCTTGCGCGTCCTTCCAAGGGCAAGTCCAATAAAGCATTGTTGCAGAAACAGGCGGATATGGAGCTAGCCGAAAAGCTTTCGAAGTACGTCAATGAGAACCATGACAAAGGCATTAACTCTTATTCCCCCTCCAAAGTTGCCGACGCAATATGCAGCTCAACAGAAGCCGTTGGCGACATGTTCCAGGCGAACGGCGGAAGCAAGCGGGGAATGGAAATCAATTTTGAAAGTAGTTCAAAGCCGATTTATAAAGATCCGGCCGATTCGCCTTCAGCTCCGCAAAGCTCACCGGAATCAGAACGTGACGGCAGTTCGGATGGTACGGCGGCAATTGAGTCGGATCTTTGAGGTCGATGTAGACCTGATCCTCGAACTTGTTGCAGATGTCGGGACCGTCCAGATCAGGACGGAGTTTGGCGATCTTCGCGAAGCGTCTGCCTGAGTCGAGCATCGTGGCCTTCGCCCCCAGGTTGTAGGCACTCATGGTCTGAGAGCGGACCAAGGTGTTGGAATAGGGTTCCACCTTCAGATTGCGGCCGTTCGATGTGACCAGAGCGGTGATACCGTCACGTTTGAACGATTGCACAAGCTGACTCGTTGTGCGTGAGACGCTCGATCCCTGAATCACTCCCTCTATGATCCGGTCGTTCAACTTCTTCTTATCGAAGAGAGCTTTGGCACCGTTCGCCCGAATCGCTCGGATGGTTGTTCCGTATTCAGCCAGTGCTCCGCCCGTCAGGACGGCGACGGCTTCTTGATTGACGCCGGAGAAGCTGAATTTGAATTGTTTCTCATCCATCGCTTTGATGGCGTCTGCTGTTTCTGTCGCTCCTGCTGAATAGACAGTGTCGATTGTCCGCGTTGTTTCGCGACCGAGCTTTCGCTCCAACTGCAGAATGATGAGTTCGATTTCCCGCAGGTGAGACGTTCGGTAAACAGCGAAGGGCCTGTTCGGGTCTGCACGTTCGATGATATCGATGACCTGCTTCTCGGCATTCTTGAAGAGACGAATGATCTCGTCGTCATTGAGTCCGTGCCGCTGAAGGCGTGTGCCGACGTTCACAGCGGGATCGAAAGGGCGAACCGAATAGTCAGTAGCATCGTGAAGACCATGACGAGAGCAACGGTCCAGACCACTGCTAAAGCCTTCAGCACGGGAACGGATGGAAGGCGAAGCAAGGCGTTTGCCGCCTTCTGCACTCCCTCTTCATCCATCAGCTCACTGATCCTGTCGAGATTGAAGAACCACATGACTCAAGATTACGCCTTTTTCGGCGGCGGTGCATTTGGATCACTTTTCGGATCTTGGTTCTGCTGATCAATCAGCTTGAGCATGCTCTCCTGCTGCTGTTGTTCCTCGTCGGCAATCTTGACAAGCTCATCCTCCAGCTCCTGCCCCTTGATGCCCTGGAAGCGAGAAACTGCTGTTTCCTTTGAGGCAAGTCCCATTGATTTGGCACTGCCCCAGACTTCGACATCATGCTGCCAGTCCTTCGGAAGGGAGGATTCAAACGTTACTGTGATGGGAAGCGCGTCCACGTTCTCCACCCCTTCGATCTTCAGACACTTGCGGATCGTGTCGAGAATCGCCTCTTCATAGATCTGCTGATACCGCTCGATGCGGCTGATGAACAGGAAAAGCCTGGTGCGGAGAGATTCAGCCGTTTCAACACCACCCTTTTCATCTTCGACAAGGAACGAGTCCGGTGTCTGGGTTTCCTTTGCGATCGCTCTGAGGCATTTCTCGATGTGAACGAACGCCTGCTCGATCAGCGGGTTCTCATTGGTGACGTACTTCGCATCTTCGCCCGGATTCGCAAGCAGAACGTCGAGCTTCGTGTGGTCAATCGACCCATCCTTCTTCCGTACAACCGCTCCGTTGGGAATCATCAGAATCGCATTGAGGTGTTTGACGAACTGGATGGAAACCTGCGTCAGACGATCGTTCAACTCGTACAAAAGCGGCCTGCACTTCTTCAGAATCGACTGTGCTTCGCGCCGCATCACGTTCTTGCGGACATCGACCTTCACGAACGGAAGGAAATCGAACTCAGTTATTTCGAGGATCGTCAGGCTGTTGCTGGGATCTGCATCACCCAGCGCTTTAAGGTTCGAGAGCGTGGTGATCGGAACCTGTCCGCCGATCTTTGCACCTTGGTCTTCCCAGAGTGAACGGGCGATCGTCAGCTTGTTCTCTCTCGCTGAATCGAGGTAGTAGTCCTCGATGTAGATGTATTTCGTTTCGATCGATCCGTCGAACTTGCTCAGATACGAGACAATGCGGACGTTCTTCGTATCCTGGTCAACCGGCACCCCTTCCCAGTTCGGGAACCAGTAGTGATAGGGCAGCTCATTGACGAGGGCTTTGCCGTTTTCGGCGAAGAGTTTGAACTGCGAGTGTCCAACGCCTTGAAAGAGGGTCGAGGAGTCCCGCATGCGGTGCATCAATCTGTTGCGAACCACGATCTCGTCGATCTGCTTCTGCGTTCCACCGTTACTGTCGCCGCTGTCTTCGATTTCAACGGTGGGTAAACGACCGAAAGCGAAATCAGTCCCGGCATCAATTATGACAGGGGCAACGTTCAGAGCGATGTCGAGGATCTTGGCTTTCTTGCTGTCGTTCTCGAAGAACTCTTTCAGACGGAACTTCGCACGATCAGTCGTCCCATCGGGATCGAGAACCTCGGAATCGTAGAACTTGAAGTACTCGTGTTCATCCTGCACCCGCTTGAGTTCCGCTCGGGTCGGAAACTCTTTTGTTGAGAACGGCATGGACCAAGCATATCACATCGAACCCAAACCCAATTCCTCTTTCGTGAACGTGCGTCTGCCGGCCGCGAGAGCCTCTTTCACGAGATACATAGCAATGCAGGATTCCATGACGATGTCGTCGTGGTATCCCTCCATCGCCTGATACTGACCTTTGTCGTTGATGATGAACCGCTTGAATTCTTTCTTGGCTGTCTCCGAGTAGACGATGATCTCCTCATCCTCGATCAGATCGGTCATGTGGTCGACCATCAGCGTCTTGCTGCGCTCGTTCGTCTCCCATCCCCACCGCTGCTTCCGCTCTTGTGTCTTCTTGTCGATCGATGTGGTGGTGTGGATCATCCACTGCGGATACTGCTCGTCCTCGATGCCCACGTTGTTCACGAGATTGTTGCAGACGGTCATGCCGTGGCCGGACGGGAACGTCTCAATGGCGACATAGGCGTCGTTGTATTCCCTGCCGAGCTTGTAGACGATGTGATGGGCCTTACCATAAGGGTAACGCCCTCTGAACTGAGCGACCTTTTGCCAGGTGGTCAGATCCCACACTCCCATTGAGGTGAAGTCCGATCCACCCTTCTCCTCCTGTGTCCCTGCGGGCTTCTGAGTGCCTGAAGCACCTGATGAACAGTCGACGGAGAGAATGTAGCGTCTGTCCTTGATCGGCTTGACCCAATACTCCAGCATCCCTTCCATCGTGGTCTCGACCGGTGCCCGTGTTGGCCAGTCATTGATCTTCTCGCGGTTGAATGGTGACGCACCGGATGTGAGGAACGCTTCATCAGCAGTACAGGGAAATTCCTGCTTGAACTTCTTCCTGCGGGATTTCATGCGGAGTTGTCTGCGTCTCCATGCGATGTTCCCGAGCTTCATGTCCTGAACTGTGAGCAGGTTCTCTTCCTCTGCCGTCAGTGTGGCTCGGAATGTTGCCTCGCCCTCGATCGCATCACAATAATCGGGATCATGCTGATAGCCGAAGAACAGTTTCAGGAAGTCCGAATCCTTGTTCTCCCATTCCTCGAAGAACGATCCTCCTTCACCGTTGGCCGTTGATTCCCCTGTAATGACACCGCCTTCAACCACTGCGCCAAGCGTGGCGGTCAGGACATCATCAGCGTTCTTGATGTGCGCCCATTCGGAGATATGCAGACCGTGAACGGTGTCAGAGCGGACTTCGAGAGCGACATAGATGCGTGAATCCAGTCCCTCGAAATACAGCTCGTTCTTCGTGTCGTACTTCGCTTTGGGCTTCACCCAGATCCTGCCATCAGCCAAGCGAATACGCTCAGGACACGATTCATACGCGATCTTGATGATGCGGAAGAGCTTCTGAAGGGAGTCACGTCTGTGGGCGAGAATGACCGTGGTGCAGTTCGGAGTGAACAGCGTGCGGTCCAGATGGAACAACAGGAAAAACGTCGAGACTCCTTCCTGACGTGCTTTCAGGACCAAGATGAGGTACCACAGAGCCATGTACCGCATCAGCAGTTTCTGAATCGGCTTCGGATCAAAAATGATCTTCTGAGATTTCTTGGTCTGGATCTTGTAGAGGTGGGTGATTCTCCACATCCAGTTGCCGATGCGCTTCGCGTCTTCGGGATGCACATGGGCAGTATGCCATCATTTTAGTTTGTTGAGTTCGTCGATCAGAGTGGGCACAGAGAATTTACAAGTTCCCGTCTCGCGAATTTCTTCAGCGGCAATTTTCAATTCATCTGTGGCCTTGTCTCCGAGGGACAGAATCGCGAGTTTGCAGTGGGCGAATGCAATGCCGCACCAATTGTTCGCCACCCTGTGTTCAAGGGCTTTCGCCTTTTCAAAAGCCGCCTTCGCTTCGTCGATGTGATATTGCGATGATTTGATTGTGTCTTCCCACGGCATTACTCAGTACTCCCAATACCAATGCTATTGCAGTTTTCAAAACGCTGTTGCCTCAAACTTCGTCAGTTCCTGTTCTGGGTTCTGATTAGCGGTGATCGCTCGTTTGTGCCCATCGTTTGAGTAAGGCCCTTCCGAGTATTCACATTCGATCATTAAGCCCTTGGTTCTCCCGTGTACCTGCGGGCCGTTGCCCGACGACACGTATGGACCGACATCTGGATGGCCGAGTTGCCACCATGTCCTACGCACGATGAAATCGCGAGTCCCATCTTGGCCGTCTATCCAAACTTGGACGTAATCCCCGCGCTGCGGTACGCCCGGAACCTCGAAATCGAGCGAATAATCAGCTTCGCCGCCGCCTGGAGGAACAAAAACAAATGTTGCGATCACAAGCTACTCCTTTTCAATGATGGAATCCGATATTTGTCGCGACGTTGCCTCCGGTGGCTCGTTGCTACCGAAATATTCCAGACGATTATTGATCCTTGTCTTGTGCCCGTCGCCTTCACCAGCATTCTTCAATGAGACGCTTTTCAAATATCCTCGGGCCACGGCGTGTCTACGGCTTCGAACCCTGCACGATTGAAGTATTGTGAGTAATCTGAACTACGCGTCACCAATGACTCGATCAGTTGCGCAAAAGAACTGTATGCGACAGGAACAGTAAGACTATCAATACCTTCGGGCATTGGAAGATAAGCACGAGCCCCGTCGACTGAAACGAGGTGCTCGCGGAATACCAAAGCATTGTTATAGAAAACATCGACAAGAAAACTGCTCGCCTTTTCATCTGAGAACTTTTTCGTCCATTCTGCCACGTAATTGTCGTTCGCCTGGAATCCCCATGCCATCGTGATCGAAACATCCGGTTTGTATACGGCAACTTCCGAATGCGAAGGAGTGTCAATACTCCAATGGTCGCCTGGCCCGGAACTGAATTCAATTCGATCCTTGAATGACGGACCAGTTCCTGCTCCCCAACATCCAATCTTGTGCCAATGGCTGGGATCTGAATCAACAATTATCTTCATCAATTCGCGTAGTTTCATTGCTGCTGGCTTTGAAAGAGTTTTTGTCAGACACGTTGCTCGATCCGAGCTATATCTTGTTCGGATGCCACAACTCGATTTTGATATTCATACGATTCAGAATGCCATCGTTCAGGAGAAGTTCGGCATCAGAAGGGACGATGAGGAAGCGGTGACTGATCATATGGATAATCATTCCAACTTTGTCAGTCTCGGCGACGGGAATTCCACTTCTTGTGATTGCGAGATTTGCCATCTGAGGAATGACAACTTTTTCAATGTCATCTGACCTTTCCTTGATAAACGCAAGCAATTGCTCACTACCTCCAAAATCCTGGAAAAGCGGTCCATCTTCATTCATTTTGTTTCTCCGCAATCTTTCTAGCATCCTCCGGCGATGTTGCCTTCGGAGCAGCGTCGAGTTCGTTATACCCGACAAGATTCGTCACAGTAGCGTCGATGTGTTTGGACGGGAAGGCATCAAGTAGTTCCGCACCTGTCTTCACGAACGCATGACGGGCATGGAAATCAGGTGCCTCATGTAGTTCGAAGTTGGCGGAGAACAATCGAGTTGCTTCCATCCCTTCCTTCACGCCCTGGGCGATTGCCTCTTCGGTGACACCGGCTTTTCTCAATGCCTCCTGCATCACTGTGTTGTTCCTAATCGCTCCTATCGCAGACGATTGTTGGTTTGAAGACGATTCCGAGTATCCCGCTTGGAGCATTGCGGCTTTCTTCGTCATCGTGCCTTCCGCCACAGCGGGCAGCAGCAACGCGAGTTTCTTGAGCTTAGGTGTGAGGGCAGGCTTTCTTCCTTTGGCTGGTTTTCTCGATCTGGTCATCAGCGCGAGGCTACACCTGACCGGACATCCCCGCCACCTCTCTTACCGGCGAGCTGCCAACGGGGGCACGCGTCGTCCGGCAGAGAGTGGGCACGCAGGAACCGTCCAAACGAGCGACCGAGATTCCTGCGAGGCCTGTTTGCTCGTATCGGGACGCCGAGAAGCGGAAGCGGGCTGTGTATGGCGGGGCTATGGTAAGAGTGAGGGGATTGATTCCCCTATCGTTCGCAGAGACTTGAACCTTGATGTCAGAGATGCATGGATGAGCTTCGACTGGCCTTCCCAGATCAGCCAGTAGAAGAACCGGCTGTCTTTCTCGTCTCGTGTCTGTCCGCAGTGGGGACACGTTGAAATCGTTCGGAAGCTGCTCTTCTTCACTTCGATGATCGTGACGCCGTTGCGGTTTGCCTGCACGAAATGTCTTCCCTGCCAATCGGCAGTGCTGGGGAAGGCGTGAGAGACGGCCGCGAATGCCTCATCAAGGGTCACGGTACGGAAGCGTACTCGTGCCTTACCTCGATGAGCAAATCATTGATGAGATTGAGAAGAACAAAAGCCCCTACCCGCAATCGGATAGGGGCAGAGCGATCACTTTTTCGGATGTCGCCCGTTCAACTTGGCACGTTCAGCCAAGAGTTGCTCGATAGAGACCTCTGGTTCTACGGACAGTTCTTTTCGCAGGCGTTCGATAGCCTCTTCCACTCGGGGAATGAAGCGTTCCGAAGCCGCAACGATTGCTTCCCGCAGTTTCGGAAGCCACTGCGTCGAGTAGACTCGAAGAGTTGCAGAACACTCGGTGATTGGTGTCCAGTCAACCTCGCCGTAGGGGGCTTGATAGTCATACTCACCGTGACAAATTCGCCACGCGCCGTTCTTTTTCGACAGACCCAAGAGTTTAACCACTGGATCTTCGGCAGCTTCTTCAGAGCAAGTTGGACGGTAATACTCGTAAGATACCGTGTCCGGGATGTGGTGAGCCGTGAATTCTTTCTCGGCCTTCTGCCACAGAGCGTTTAGTTCGTCGTACCTCTCGAAGAGGACGGACTCCGCATGTTCAGCGCGTTCGTTGATGGTAGCCATCACAAATCCTTTGGCCCGAGGGGCCGGTTGAGTATCCGCCAGGGGCGGAATCAAACAAAGCGACTTCCGTCGCACGCAATCATTCTGCGCAGTCGTCCGTGAGGATGTCAATCTAACCCATCCTACTGCTTGCGTTGCAATCTATTGATGCGTCTGGACAATGGCGGGATCGTCCGTTCCCGAATGAGGTTGATCTGGGGAGATTGCCCCTCGATCGGGAGCACTGGCAACACACCAATGGCTCACGACACGATCCCGCCGAGGCGAGACTACGCCTCCGGTCCGTGCCGTCAACAGGCACTACATGAAGATCGTGAAGGTCGAGACTCTGATTGATTCAGGGGATTTCGCACGTTCTGTGGAACGCGAAAGATTGCACGACGATGTGCTGCAAGCAATCGGGAAAATCGTCTGGCCACCCGGAAGCGACAAATTCACAATCCGGCCTCAGAAGAAAGGCAACGGCGTTCCGTCTATCCGCAAGCAGTTGACGGCGAACTTGGTTCGGGAAGAGTTGAAAAACTCATGGGAAAAGGAGTTGAAGATCAAACTCGCAACGTCCCGTTCCAGTCCAGGGGCGCTTGATGCTGTGGTGAAGACCGGTTATGGGAATGTCGCCGTCGAGTGGGAAACAGGGAATATCTCATCGAGCCATCGTGCGATGAATAAAATGGCGTTACATCTCATGCGAGGAAAACTCATCAGCGGAACGCTCATTCTGCCAACACGTGAGTTGTATAAGTATCTGACTGACCGAGTCGGGAATTGGGAAGAACTTGAGCCCTACGCTGATCTCTGGAAGGCTCTCCCGATACGGAACGGGATTCTCGAAGTCGTTGTCGTTTCATTCGACGAACTCAGCGACGATGTTCCCCTGATTCCCAAAGGAACGGACGGCAGGGCGTTGCGTTAAACTTCCAGTACGTCCGTCGTGGGGTGGTAGTGCAGGTCATCGTCTGACATTCGCTCGATGATGACATCGGTCGATTCCATATCCATCCCGATCCACCTGCGGCCCATTCGCTCCGCCACTGCATAAGTGGTCCCGCTGCCGCCGAATGGATCCAACACAAGATCGCCGGCATCGGTACTCATGTGGATCACCCGCTGTAGGAGTTTGGTCGAGAGCGCGTTGGCTTTCCGCTTTGTCGTTTTGAACTTCCAATGTCGGACCGGTGGAATGTCTGTCCATACATCCGTCAGATTCACGCCCTTCGGATTCATCTTGTCGCGATGCCCGCCGTAGTCTTTCACTTCGCCCTTGCAGTGGCGGCAGGTTTGAATCGGTGTGCGGATGTTGTGAAACGTCTTGTGACGGCCCTTGCTGTAGTAGAGCAAGCTGTAATGGCTCGGGTATAAGCGTCCCGCGAGCGGTAGTCCGAACTTGATGTCGACCGTGATCCAGTCTCGGAAGTGGAGTCCTTGCTCCATCATGAAATTCCCGAGTTGGATGTTCCACTTCGGGATGTTGTACAGGAAGAACGAACCACCCGGTTTCAGGATACGGATACATTCCAGAATCCACGAATGACACCATTCCAAGTATTCGGTCGATTCGCGGTTGTCGTTTACCTTGGTTCCGTATTCTTTGCCGATGTTGAACGGAGGATCTGCAAAAACCGTGTCGACACATTCATCCGCGAGCTTGCCGAGAATCTTTACGCAATCACCTTCGAAGAGTGCCCCGTGATCCGTGCAGAATAGCGGCTTCAGTGGTCCGTTTCGGCTGAATGGCTGAACGTCAAAACTCGCATCGTGTCCCTGAAACAATTTCTTCGTCGGCATCGTGCATCCTTTGCAATCCCCAGATCTGGATTCATTGTTGCCGGAACGGTACAGGGGAGCAATCGACGGGTTTGGATTCCGAAAATCCCCTGTCGAAACAGGGGCAGGTTCTACATCACCCAGGCGGAGATTGCCTCACAGGTTGCTCTCGCAACCAACCGGTCGAAGATCGGACGGCCTCCAATAGTCGGAGGAAAGCCATCCTTCGCGAGCCATTCGAGAAGTGACTCGGCTCGTTCGATCGCGATTCCCCACATTGCCGTGTTGACGGCTTCTTCAAGTTCCTTCCAGCAAGCATCTGGGTCCATCGTTTCTTCTCCGGTGAGTGAAGGGGCAGAACCGGAGGGACGATGCCTGAAGAATCACTTGTCGAGAAGGTCTTTCATCAGATCATCCAAGAGTGACTTTGGGACAACAACAGTCAGATGTTCGCCTTTGTGTTCCAGTACACGAGCAATGAAGTTCTCACCGATGAAATCATGAGTGTGTTCCTTGCTGAAACTGTCGGCCAGCGGTGCGAATTCGGTTAGCAACCAGTCAATGTACCGTCGCCCAGGCTCCCCCAAGTCATCGACTGACATGGCAATGAGAAGTAGCAATGCCTTCCGCAACGCCAGCTTCTCTTTCGTGCTTCCGTGAAGCTCTTTCTTTAACGCCTCGAATAGACGGAGATCAATGATGTGCTTCACATCTGCGGGGTCGGCCAGATCATCACCGTTTGTTTCACTCATGACGGCTCCAATGAAAACACCCCTCTTGATTTTCTGGCTCAGAGGGGCGTAGGGTGTCGATGCTTAGACGACGGGACCAGCATACCAACACCCTTCGTATCGGCAAGCAGATTGTTCCGATTACCGTTTCTCACGGAGTAACGCCCCTTCATCTCGTTTTGGGTCTACGCCCTCGGATCGCACTCAAAGTCCAGCAGGTAATGAGCGTCCCCGAACCGGCTCCATCACTCGATGACTGGCCTACGCGAAACAACAGAACGGGCAGAACACGCTTTCGATCCTTCCCTCTTCTGCGCTTGTCCTACAGGACGGTGCGGCGGAACCGATTCTGACAACTCACGCGAAAGCGGGAGAGCATGTCGTACCGAGAATTCCCATCACGGAAGAGAAACACCAATTCTCACTGTCTCTGGTACAATTCGCAGCAACAACGAACGGAACGTGAAAGTCCCCGCAGGGCTCCGCATTCAAGTTCAAGAAAGGCAAAGGTGATGATTCAAATCTCAATCTCATTCGTCGACGGCAGTGCCCAGGACATGGAAAAAGATGATTCGTTTTATCATCGTCTTCAACAGATTCGCCTTCATGGAACGGATGATAAGTCGACCATCACTGAACTACTGGGTGACGACTGGGGGCTACCGCTGAAAGGGGTCAGAATCTCTGGCACACTCCAAGACGGCACGCCCATCGAAGAGGAATACATCAGCCGCTGAACCTTCTGGTGATGTGGTCTGTCCATTGGGCTGTGCTCTAGAGGGGAAAGCAGATGTCTGACGATATCAACTGGCCGGAGAAAGGGAACAAAGCATTCGTGCCGGTCCGACACGGGGCATATTTTCACATGCCTTCGGTCCTCGCTTTTAATCCTGTACATGTGAGAGCATTCAAAGCCGCTGCCGAGATTATCCTCGACAAGTGCGAAGCGGACGGCGACATGCCTTCAAATGATAAGTTCGTCTTTCCGGTCTTGTACCTGTATCGCCACGGCATCGAGCTGAATCTTAAAGCGATCATCAGGGTCGGGATCGGACTGGAGTTTTTCAAGAAGGAAGACGTTGCGAAGGACTTGGAGAGGCACAATCTCGCGAATCTCTGGAATCACGCCAAGAAGCTTCTTCTAGACCATTGGTCGGAAGATGATCCTGGGCCAGTCCATGCGACGGATTCGATTATCAACGAATTACACGAGTCCGATCCCGATGGGCAGAAGTTTCGGTACGAGTCAGCCAAGGGCGGCAAACTCAATAAGTACGAGAAGCTCCCGGACCGGATCAGTGTTATTAATTTGAAGAAGACGATGGACGGAGTATTTCACTTCCTCGGAGCCACATGCGCAGGCCTCGAAGAGCACCTCCAGACGGTCTACAAGATGCGTGCGGAAATGGAAGAGGAGTTTCGGGGTCAGGACCGTCCGGAGGGGTGAGGCATCTGTAAAACGAAAGCAAAGTGGAAGTAAACACTTTACATTTCTCATCGCCAGACCTGAGATCGGTGAGGCCGATACCAGATAGTCTGCTCAGGAGAAGACCATGAACTTTCAAAGCGAAGAATGGAAAGACGAAGCCTTGGGCAAGACCTTCATCCCTGAATCACCGGAAGCTGCTCTGGTTGCTGAGACAGTGAAACGTCTCGGGGAGCTTCTGGATATCAAAGGGAAGGAAACGACCGTGGAACGAATCGTGGCTGTCGCGATGTTCGATGCGCAGGAAATCTATTTCAATCGGGTGAATTCGTGATGCCCTGCAATTGCCTCGGAATGTGTGACACACTTTCAAGGACTTATAATGAACCGGCGTGGCCTTCTGCGACAGAACCTCAAGGATGCTTGGCAGAGTGCGATCACGGACGACTATCATCGTCAGCGGATCAACTCGGAACGGAGTCTCCAAGCCTCTCTGTGGTGGAAGTTGAATGTGATTCTTCCCGAGTCGCGTCGCATGTTCATCGAGCCGAAGTTGAAAGCTACAGTGAAGGCTCTTGACGGTCAGGTGAATCCCGAATTCCGGTTCCCCGATATCGTGATCTGCAACACGCGGGAGGTCATCGGGATCGTCGAGGTCAAATACCTCCCTCGGGCGAAACCGAACTGGAAGAAGGATCTGGCGACATTCTCGTGGATTCACACGAATCGGGAACAGTTTGTCATCCAGAATATCCGGTACAGGGGCGTGACGGTCGATGACCGAGAGTATCCACTCTCGCAGGACGTGCTGTTCGTGTGGGCCGGAGTCCATGCTCTTTCGGGGATTGATCTCAGTGAACACATCGCCCCAGACCTTTCAAAGCATTTTCTAGCGATGCACGCTGAAACGACAGACGGGGAACACCCCGCGATCAGGTGATCGTTTGCGATTGATGGGATTTTTCCGCCATCAGTTCCAGTTTCCGCTCAGGCGATAGTCGGTCAACCATGCGATGGCATGTGGGGCAGAGCGCCCTGACATTGTCCGGAGTAATCGGACCGCCCACGGCCCTGGCCTTGATGTGGGCGATATCGATGAAGTCGCGGCGAAGTTTCTTGAGTTCGTCTTCCGAGAGTTGCAGCTTCAGATGCTTCTTCTCCCAGTCAGCCGCGGTCTCGCCGCACAGCCAGCATCTGCCTGCCGCCACGGCTCTCGTGATGGGCCAGTAGTAGTTGTCCGATCCGAACGCCCAGAGGTCAGTGAAGTTCTTGTCTGCTTTTGACTGCTTAGTCTTCGCAGCGTCGATCGCCTCCTTGATTCTGGTGGCGTCGTCCTCGTTGACCACAGTGAACGTCGGCTTGCGGTGGTACTGGATGACCGAGAGTCCGGGGATCTCCCTCGTATGCGGACACTGGTCCATGTCGAGCCAGACGCCACACTCGATCGGTATCACGACTGGGTGAGCTTCCCGATCAGTAAGAGAGTCGCGGTTATTCCCCTGAACCGAATTCAGGACGAGAGAGTAACCCGCCCAGGCACGGGGGCGGACGATGTAATGCAGAAGGATGTCTCCTTCTGCGATATTCTTCGCGATCCGCTGCTGAGTCTGGGAAACACCCCATGTGTAGGGGGCTTTGGAATCGAGATGCTCGTTCCAACCGACTCCGCAGTCCATCGTGATGCGAAATGCCATAGATGCCACCGAAAGAGAAGAACGATTGAGATGCCGCCGATTATGACTGGTCGTAGCTGATTGTCACCTCGGTTCTCGGATTTTCTCCGTAGGTCTTTCTCACATTCGACCAGTAGACCTGACTGTCGTCCTTCCACGCGACGCCGTTGAGAGCGTCACTAATCCCTTTTCCTAGATTGTCCCAATCCGGCTTCACTGTGTGCTTGATTTGCCCTTCCAATGCCTCCTGCCTGCGTCGGGCTGACCAAGAGGTGGGAATGGGCATCACAGCAGTGATGACGAGCGTGCAGGGCGATTCAAAGGGCTTGGCTCCGGCTGCTTTCGCCCGGATCGCGACCTCGTCCTTATATGCCTGAACCTTCGGGTCGGTGAAGAACCGCTTGCCGTTCTGTCTGGCTCTCTGCCAGGGGACGGGTGCACCGGGAACTGTGAAGCGGAGAATCAATGCGGGCAGTGGTTACTTCTGCATTCGCACGTTCCACTCTTCACGAAGCGGGGACAAGGGGAAGCGGGCGAGAAGCTGCTTGGCCGAGAGACTTTCGAGGGCGACGTTGCAGGGCCAGCAACACGGTCGGATATTCTTGAGGTCGTGTCTCGTCGCGAGGTATCGGCGTTTAATCGCGTGATCGCCTCCGAGACTTTTGTACTCGCCGCAGTTGAAGCAGTTCCCCTCGCAACTGACTGCACGCTGGACTTCGGCGTCCTTGCGTTTGATTTCTTTTCGCCGCTGGATGCCTGGGCGACTGTCCTTCGTGGGCTTGGGGATACCAACCATAGGGCGAGATTGGGAAGTGGCACGTTTGCAAGGCGAGCATACCCCGCCTTCAGAAGTTCGGCCTCTAACTGATCGTCAGGGATCACAGAGAGTCGAGAGAAATGATCGGGAACTGCGTACCAAGATTGGTGATCAGTCTTAAATCTGCTGTCACCAGTTCGCACCCTTCTCTCTCGGCTAAAGCGGCATAAATGCAATCATAAACCCCGATACGGGCCTGCAATGATATTTCGAATGCTCGGGCCAGAAGAGGGATGTGCGGGAAGAGATCCGGAGCCGTGTTCGAGAGCAGCGTGAACTTCGCTTCCGCGTCTGCCGGCAGGAGCAGACCTTTCCGGTGCGTGCGGGTCAGTGCGTGGGCGCATTCCACGAGGTAGGTATCAGGAGCGATCAGTTCATGGATCTGCTGCTGGAACTCGCGGACGAGAGTCTCGGCTTTGTCGGAGTCCGTCTCTGGTAGAACGGTCTTGAGGCCTACGGAAGCGTCCAAGACGTACTTCATTGGTCGCGGGCGTCACGGATAAGCTCGACGGCGATGTCTACCGTCCCAATCTTCTTGCGGGTGTCCTCGCGGCTGCGGGACAGCTCGTCGAGAGCCTTCCGCATCTTCTCTGGATCGCGCTTGCCAGCGGCTGCCCGTTCCAGGGATTCTTCAAGCTCGTGTCTGCCGGTAATAGGGGTGTCTGTGGCCATGAGTTAATTGTTGGAAGTTTCAGGGGGTCAGTCAATTGGAATTCAATTGGGATCACTTCCACGAGAGAGAAAAGCCCCGACGAACATCCCGACAATGAATGCGAGAACGGTCATCGGAAAATGAAGAAAGAAAATAAAGCACGGTCCAAGCATTCCTTCACGATCGTGTTCAACGGGTAGAACCCCGAGAGCTGGCCGAACGCCAGTGTCACGACACAGTCAGCACCGTTGCCGAAGATCCGCACTGAGAGAATCGTCAGCAGTGAGACGGCGATCAGGGCCAGCCAGAAATACGGAGAGCGGGTCATTCTTTCGGGGTGACAAGTTCCTCAACCATCTTGCATCCCAAAAGCAGATTCTCGTCCTTCAACGCCAGAAGCATCCGACCGATCTTGCGGAACTGCGGTCTTTCATCGTTCACAAGATCGCGAGCGAAAGTGATTGCACGGTCGAGGGTCCAGTTTTCAGTCATTTCGGCTGGGCGGGTACGTAATCGCGTAGAAGTTTTGCGACTAGATTCGAAATGCTGCGGTCGACTTGATCTGCCTTCTTACCTGCATCCGCCCAATCATCGTCTTCAATCCAAATGGATCGTGCTCGTTTTGTCATGGCCGAACAATACTCCTGCCCTATTGCGTGTCAAGCTAATTGCTATTGCGCTTCTCCATAGTAGTGATACGCTGGGCTCGTCACTTCCCCCACAAGCTCATGACTACTGCACACACTTCCGGCCCTTGGACCTTGATGGCAAGAATGCCAACCAATGTTCTTGACGGAAGAGGTCTCCGTGTCGCTCGATGCGACTTTGATGGCATTACAGATGGCCCACACATGGCCGAAATGCATGCCAACGCCCGTCTGATCGCTGCAGCTCCAGAATTGCTTAGGGAGCTGAGAGAATTAGGTGACGTGGTAGAAGTTCTTTATGCGGTCATTGTGGCCAATGGTCTTTCTGAAGAACTCCCTTCCCTTCGCAGAAAAGAACGAAGAGCAATCATCGCCAAAGCGGAGTCTTCTTCCCTCTCCTGACCATGACTCCTCTCCGATTCCGTGCTTGGCAACATGAATTCAAAAAGATGTACGAAGTCTGGCAAGTTTACATTGGCCAGCAGGGCGGATTCATGGGGCGTGCGAAAGACGGAGAAGTCCGTCAGCAAGTAGGATTAGCTGACACTTTCGTACTCATGCAGTACACCGGCCTCACCGACAAGAACGGGGTGGAGATTTTCGAGGGGGATGTTGTTGTCTTCGAAGCCAAGAGATACGAACCGTTTCGCGTGGAATACAGTCAGTTTTACGCGGGATTCATCGGACTCAATCAGTTCAACAATCAATCTCCGGAACTTGCCAAGTGGTGTCGATGCAAGGACATCGAAGTCATTGGCAACATCTACCAGAACCCTGATCTCCTTCCGTCGAACGCATGATCTGCCACGCCTGCCACTCACCGACAGAACGAACCGAAAGTTTGAACGGCTACGATCTGACGCGATTCTGGTACGACGCCTGTACGAATGAGTCCTGCCCCTGGTCGAGGGCGAGAACCCACTACGAACAACAGTTCGGAAAGCTGGAAGAACCCGTACGGATGCGGAGTTGGAATCCGAGAAAGGTGCGATGGCCAGAACCTCCGTACGTTGCTGAATGCCGTGAACTTGCTTCCCCCCGCTGCAATGAGTGAATCACTAGACATCATCGGCTTGGTGAAGGATTTGCAGGCAGAAAACGCAGAAAAAGGAGGGTGGGATACTCTCGCTCTTGCGAAACATTTTCCTTCAATTGCAGAAGCTCTGGTGGTTTCTGTGAACCGTTTGGAGAGGATGCACAACTACCGCATTTGTCCAGAGTGCGGAGCGGAGAAGCAGCTTTCAGAAGGCCGTCACAATCTGAATTGTCTACTCGATGAAGACCTCTCCCGTATCCGCTCCCTTCCAAGCTCATGACCACCAACCGAACATCAGCCGCCGTCAAGAACATGCTCGCCATTGCATCAGCGACAACCCCAGTACATCAGGCTGTAGATCCATACCTGAAAGCAGTTCTGGAGAAATACCAGCGAATGGAAGAGGCATTGCAGAAGATAGGTCGCTTCAAAGGGAACATGCATGAGTGCCGAGAATGTCATGGAAGCTCCGCAGAAGATCTCGCGGAAGAAGCAAATGATGCACTCGATTTCGATCCACTTCCCCCTCTACCTAATGACTGACCGACAATTCAACATTCTGGCAATGCTCGGATGCATCATCCTCACGAAAATGGACGATCCGTCTGCTCCTGTGCTGTCAGCGATGTGGGCAATAATTGCAGTGTTTTACGCGGTGTCAGCTTTAGTGAGTTTTTTCTCTTCCCCCTCATCCCATGTTTAAGCCGCTGTCATCCATCGAAGTCACTTTCCTGTTGTGTCTCACGTTCCTGATCTCGGCTGGCGTCACACTTGATGCCCGCCTCTTTGGGACTTCCTCTGCTTGCTGGATCGCTGCGGTACTGTGTGCTGTCGCGACAGATACTCAAAGGAGAGACACTCAGAAGTGATCAGAAAGCGCCCCTTCAAATCATCGCGAAAAGGCTCTTTCTCGGCCCATTGCGGTGGTCCGTGAAGGTGCTTGACCCCTTGCGCCAAAATACGAAAAGTGCTATAATTGTAGTACTTTATTCAATACCCACATCCACATATGGAAACGTTCTACCCCACTCGGTTTGTTCGGGTCCACACCTTCAACGGCGGACTGATTACCCTCGAACTGGTATGAGCATCCTGCTCTTCACCATCGGCTGTTTACTCGTCGAGGCATATTGCCTCACGATCATCATCCGTTCGATTCTCGACGGTAGTTTCCCCTTCCTCCGCTCATGAATTCTGTTCTCCTCAAACCACAGGCCAAACAGCTTTTCGAGGTTCACGCCCAGCAGTCTCATCCGAAACTTTCGCTCCGCCGCGTCCTCTGGTCTAAGATCCTTCGGTGGGTGGACAAAGCTTCTCCGCAGGCCCTCTGGAAAACGTCAGCACGGGGATTGTGCGTGCTGCTCATCGCCGCGGGCGTCTTGGTCCCGCAGTTCACGCTGGGGATTCTGACTTCTGCTGCGCAATGGAATGGCTACAGGATTCCGCTCTTCTTGGGGCTGCTTGCCTTCACGCTCAACATCAGACGGCTCGTGAGACTCATCCGCCGCAGAAAGCATGGAGCGAACCAGCACACCTACCACGGACTGCCGGTTGGAGAGTTCGCATCCTGGCTGAAGACGAATAATGCTTTCAAACGTGATGAGTCCATCCGGACCTTCGGCCTCTCACAAGGACAATGGCTGTCGATCGCAACCGAACTGGAGAAGCACAGTGTCCTGATGCGGGGCGAGAACAACGCCCGCGTCCTCCGGCAGATCTCCCTGGAGAATCTCGTCCGCCAGCTCCGCGACAACTTCCCGCTTGTCTGGTCTGAAGACCGGCAGGTCTGGGCCGAACGAAACGGAACCTTCGAGCGGTGGGCGATGACTCAGGACTTCAAGACACGGAAGTTGGAAGAACAGACCGCCAAGAAAGAGCGAAAGCTCGACCGCCTGAAACAGCAGATATCGGAACACGCCTCAATGGCGGACGTGTTGGCATTGTGTCGCTAAACCGCCCAGAAAGTACCCAGAAACACCCCATAAACCGCACCAGAAACCATGCACCAAACGGAACCATGAAACGACTTGTTATCCTTACCGCGATCTGCATCGCAGTCGCGATCATTACCCACTTACCTCTATGAAAAACCTCTCTCGAATCGCATTGCTCGTTCCACTGCTGTTCCTCACGGCTTGCCTGAAATACGGTACCGGCGAACAGACCGGATACGTTTACGCTGTCGATGACGGATTCTTCCACAGCAACGTCTGGATCAAGAACAGTATCAACTCGTCTGGCAACGGTGACAACTACTGCGTTGACGACGGCACTCTGAAACAACAGCTAAAGGACTTATCTCCAAACCAGCAGATCAAGATCGCCTATGACCGGCACTTCGCCCTGGCATCCACGTGTAACAATGACATGATCACTTCGTTCACCCTCATCAAATAACGTCAGCAAACGACATTTGACAAGACACGCAAACGTGTGGCAGCATCAATTCATCTCTTCCCCAACTCTCCCATGATCTGCACTATCATCACAGCATCGGCTCTACTTCTCTCTCCGGTCACTAAGGCCAACTACCATTCCGTCGATTACTTCGACAAACAGAATTTCGTGACCGAACGCGTTCTGGATCGCTTGATCTGTTTTGACATCGATCGGGTCCAAGCTCCGAATCAGCTCCTGATGGCTGATCCGAAGACCACACCCGAACAGAAGCGTGTTCTGAGAGAGAAAGCCGCGGTTAACGCGGGCCGAAACGCGATCGCGGTCTCGAACCACTGCAAGCACAGTCCCCGCGTCGGTCCCGATGCGACGAAGGAATGTAATCTCAACTAAGCCGTTCTTTCCTTTTTATTTCCAGAGTTAAATTATCGCAATGATCCCCTGCCTCACGGCGGGGGATTTTTGTTTGTTCGGCATGGTGGTTGCAGTTTTCCAAAAAGCGCTGTCGGGACACGAATCGAAGGCGTTTTCCGCAGCGAAGGAAACCAGGTTGATCAGTCACGAACCAAGGAGGTGCGGATGGATGATCCCAAGAAGGTCGGTCGACAAGACCGAGCACAAGTAAACCCGAACGAGGAATACGAGGTTGAACACCTCGCCCAGAAGTTCGGCGTCTCGCCTGCGAAAGTCAGGCAAGCCGAACAGGCGGTCGGTAAGAGCCGACAGAAAGTTGAGGAGTACCTCACGAGCCGGAAGTAAAATCGCCAACACTCCCCGTCCGATGAGATGCGCTCGCATGCAGTCGGCGGGGGTGTCTGGCGAATCGGCCACGACGCCCTGCGAAAGCGGGGCGTTTTTTCTTGCGCTAACGTAACGGCTGCGCTACGCTCTGCAACCGTATGCACTACTTCACTATTTCAGAATACGCCCGTGCCGCAGGAATCACGCGGCAGTCAGTACAGGGACGAATCCGCCGCGGGAAGCTATCTTTGGTCAAGCGAATGATCCCGCAAACGGTCATTGCATTGACGGACATAGAACTGGAAAAGATCAAGGTGATCTAGTTGCGCTCCGCAGTGCATCCTGTATCATCTAGTCATTCCCTCATCCAATGCAGCGTCACCAATTCCTCAAACTCGTCGGCCCTTCGATCTTGGTCTGGGGAGTGATGGCGTTCTACTACATTGCTTGGGGACTTTGATTTCTTTCTCTCATTTCTATGAAGACATTCTCTATCTCCAGTTACACCATCCGCGTGATCGCAGAGTCGAAAGAAGAAGCAATCACGAAGTTTCGACAGGCTGTCGGCGATGGTCGCGTGACTGAAAAGGAACTCTCCGTCTCCGAAGAGACCGTCATTGACTGAGAACGGGAGCGGGCGGCGGACCGAAAGAGTCCAAGCCAGCCGGATTCCCTCTGCTTACTTCTTTTCTTTTCCTCTCATGACGGAACTCGAACAGCACTTGGCTGACCTGCGTGTCTCCTACGCCGCAATCAAACGCGAGGACGAACAACGCAAGCAGATCACAGAGTCTGCCGCCTATCTCGCTCTGCAAGAACAAATGACCGCGATGATCGCCGGGGTCTCTGACTCTCGTGAAGAATACGAAATGGACCGTGACGCGGTTCTCAAAGCAGTAAATGCCGAGAAGATCACTGACGTGCCTGGATTCGTTCTTAAGACTCGTGCCAAGCGGTCTGTTGATACCAATGCTGTTCTTCACGCGATGGACGGCGATATCGACAACCTGATGATCGTCGCCACTGTCACTCAGAAGAGCCTTGAGACCTTCATCAAGGACAACCCGACCTACAAGCGGGATCTCCGCTCCTGCATCCGCGACGAAGGAATCTCCGTCGTGGACATCATGCCTTCCTGACAATTCAATTCCCCACTGCTTTATGCCGATCCACGAAAAACTCAAGACCATCCAATCTGAACTGAAAGCTCCCAAAGGACAGCGAAACACCTTCGGCAATTACAACTACCGATCCTGTGAGGACATTCTCGAAGCCGTGAAGCCTCTCGCTCATGCACAAGGATGTATCGTCACTCTGACAGACACGATTGTCGAAGTCGGTGGCCGCGTTTACGTGAAGGCTACCGCAGAAATTCGCGATGGCGATACGGCAATCTTTACTGACGCCTTCGCTCGCGAGTCTGAAGAGAAGAAGGGCATGGATTCAGCACAGATCACAGGTGCAGCGTCATCCTACGCTCGGAAGTACGCTCTCAACGGTCTGTTCTGCATCGACGACACGAAGGATGCCGACACGGTCGACAACACGAAGGAAACCGCCAAGCCAGCTCCCGCTAAGCCTGCTGCCGCCCTGACGACGGCCAATGCCGCAACTGACGCGTCCCATGACGATCTCGTTCTGATCGACGAACTCTGCATCCAGACGAAAACGGATAAGCTCAAGCTCTACGAGCACTATTTTGTCGCAAATGGTGTAGTCACCAAACAACAGTCCATCGGCATGATCGCCGCCTTGAAGAAGAAACTCGCGGGAATGCCGAAAGAAGAACCAATGGTCGAACGTAACGACTGATCCCCTTTATTCAATTCCTTTCTACCCATGAAACTCAGAAAACTCCCTAACACCGTTGTTCATTGCAAGAGCCGTGAAGAGTACGACAGACTGATGACGATTTATGAGGAGGCCGGATGGAAGTGGCGTGGCGGCGAAAAGCCGACAGAATTCGAAGGTTGGGCAGGTACATCGCGTGCTGAAGAGTGCGGGTTATCTGTGGATGCGTACGATGACTTCAGATGTTCTAATTCAGATTGGATGTCTAAGAATCATCCCGAGAAAAAGACGCGTTCCCTATCAGAATTCATTTTTGAACAGGGTATTCACGTCACTGTGACTGAAACCCGTTCCTTCCTGAAGAAGTACACCGTCTTCCAACACGATGATGTTCCGTTCGCCCTCTGGGAACGTGACGGAACAGTTCAGCTCCGCCAAGGCCGTCGCAAGGCCAAGTCCTTCACCGTCACGGGTGATCTGGATCAGTGGGTGTCTGCGTTCTTTGACGGATACCTTTCCGCTCCGACGAAATGACAACTCCGCTTTGCTCCTGCGGCATCCCCATGAAGGAAAAAACCAACAAGGTCACCCGCCAAAAGTTCTACGGTTGTGCGAAGTTCTCGAAGGGTGGATGTGGAGAGACTGGTGTTTTCTACCAAGAGCCTAAACCCGATCTGTCCGAGTGTCGTTCATGTGGTGCAAAGATCGGAATGAACTGGACAAAAATTGGAGGCCACAAGTTCTGCCCCAAATGCTGCCCTGATTAACCCCTCTCACCCATGACATCATCTGAAACAGCAACGGCGGAACTGGTAAGAGCGATTGTGAAGGCTGTCCCTGAGATTTCTTATTCCCAGTGCGAGAAGTGTTCGTATTATTGGTATGACGAACGGAGAACATGCACCCGCTGTGGAGAATACGTAAAAACTCATCTAGCTAGTCGCCCCATCACCCTCGAAGACGTGTTGAGGGCTTGCCCCAAATCGAAGCCGAGACTCGTTGTCAGTATTCAGGGGGAATTCCTGATTGTGTCCCCTGATGTGACAGACACATGGTATTCGAGCAACAAGTTTCCGAAATGGTCCCTCGGCAAACCCCTCTCCGAACAATCAGACGAACTGAAATCGTTTCTTCATTCCCTTCTCGTATGACTGACCTTTCTGATATCCATCGCACGCTGGCAGAAACACCATCCCTGATCGAACAAGCCGCAAACGAAGTCGCCACGCAACGAGCGGCACTCGACAGAGCAAAACGGGAAGCAGAGAAAGCCCGTGCAATGGCCACGATCAATCACCAGAACGCCAAGAACCAGACGATCCTTCAAGCCCTCGTGGATCTCGACTCTGGAGTAGGTTCAGCGGAAGCCGCCGTCATTGAAGCCCACGGTGCGTATCTCGCGGCGATCGCTCGTCACGAACGATGCAAGGACGACTTCGATGCCGCCAAGAAAGAATCCAATCTGATCGAAGCTGAAATGCGATCCTTCAGTTCCCAACGCCACCAGTGAACTCCCCCGAACTCCAAGAACGGCAGGACAAATTCACAGCCTGGTGCGAGACTATCCGAGATCCCGCACGTGCCTCAACAGAAGGCCCTCGTCGTCTGACTGCCGGAAACGCCAAAGCCGAATACCAGATCGCCCCCCTACCGGACGGACGCTTCGCGATCACCTGCCACTTCTCTGCCACCGACAGCGGAATGGGGACTCCTTGGACCTTGGGAAAATCCCGCGAGGAATGCGTCGACTATTTCCTCGCAATGGGCCGCACGTTCTTCGAGGGTCGAGAGCAGATGATCCGGCTTCTGTCAGCCGATTCCTTGTTCGGCTTCATCGAGCCGGACGTGGACAAGGCTTCAGCGGACAAGGACGCGAACGTCGACGCAATCATCCAGTCTCATTTACACCCAGTTTCCTGAACCCTATGGCAAAGTTTCCTTCAATCATCATTGGCAAGCGCGAAGATCACGACAAAGATTTCGGAAATAAAGGCTGCGCCATTCACTTCTTGAAAATCGAAAGCAAGTATTTCTACGAAGTGAGGAGCGGGCGAAAGAAGGCTGAATTCAGGCGGAACGATCGTGACTTCCGGAAGGGTGATGCCGTCGTTCTTATGGAAATCCAGAAGAAGAAGGAGACGGGAAACTTCTTGATCGCTGAAATTGACCACGTCCTCTTCGATTTCGACCACAAGGATCTGCCCATCGGCTTCGCCATGCTCTCTCTACGAGTCGTGTATCCAGATCAACATACCCGTGCATTCCGCTGACTATGACTGCATTCTCGCAAAGCATCCAACGGCAGAACCCTCAAGACCAGCTCGATCTGTTCTCCGCTCTCGAAAAGGTCGAAGAGGCTGCTAACCAAGAATGGTGGAACGCTGCCACTGCGAGAGTCCGGTATCTCTGCGAAACGCGAGTCGAGTTCACGACCGATCTTGTGTGGTCACACCTCGACGCTCTGGAGTGTTCCACGAAAGAACCGCGGGCTCTCGGTGCCATCATGCAGAACGCGGCCAAAGCCGGTTGGTGCGTTTCCAGCGGCGTGTTCGTGAAATCAACCCGCCCAGAATGCCACTCAAGACCGATCGTGAAATGGCAATCTCGTCTGCTCTCATGACTCTCGAAAGATCTGACATTGACCGGCTCGTCCGACAGATGGAAGAACTGACGATGGAAGCACACGTCCTGTGGCAGGCCGTCGACGAAGCCCGTACTGAAATCGTGCATGAGGTGCGGCGGCTCATGGACACGCCCGTCATGGCTCAGGAATCGTCTGAGACGCTTGCTCAGTCCGTTACGTGCTTCCATTGCGACAACTCCGCGGACAGCTTGGCAGAGGCCGTCAAAGAAGGCTGGAACGATCTTCAAGAAGATCCCAAGGGATTCACATGGAATTACCTGGGAACCTGTCCCTCGTGCAGAGCAGATGAAGTTACTGAAACAGCACCGGCGACGAGAACCAAATCCCAAGGCGAACTCTTCTGACCCTTTGACCCCTAATTCCTTCTGGAGCGGGTTTGGGCAGCCCGCACGATGCGGGCCGAGTGATCTCCTTCACGATGAGCGGCCCCCGCTCAAATCAGAAATCGGCATGAAGCCGATTTTCCATATTCGAGAGGATGGGAAGCCCGTGGGGGAGCGAGCTAAAGCGAGCGCACGGGGGCGCGGCTGGGAAGGAGACCGCGAGCCAAACCCGCGTAATTGGATCACCCTTCCCTCTTGGCTTTCCCTTGGGCGTGGAGAATCCCTTTTTCCGGTACGCATCCCGACGGTCAATGTCTACCAGATGCCGAGTTAGTTGACATCCTCGGGAGGAGATTGGATTTCAGTTAACCGGAAATACCGGATAACTCGATTCTTGGTTTTGCCTTGGCCTTGGAAATCTACCCTCTCGGGAGGGATCTTGGTTCATCCCTCCGCTTTCGCGATTGCTGCTCTTCTTGGCAGAACTTCCTCCAGTGGAGGCGTTGAGTCCGTCGCCGGCAGAACCATTACGACCGGAACTCTATTTTGCGGAAAATCGCAGAACCGGTTTCGGCAGAGAATGGCAGAGAATGTGTGGCAAAAAGTGCCAAAACGGCGTAAAATCTGGAGAACGGCAGACAGTGCCGCAGAAACGAAAAAACCCACATTTCCTGTTGAAATGTGGGCTTTCCGCTAGTGGAGGATAACGGGATCGAACCGATGACCTCTTGCATGCCATGCAAGCGCTCTCCCAGCTGAGCTAATCCCCCAGTGTGGCAGTCCTTCTCAATCTTGATTCAGGAAACCGGATCGAGTTGGTGTGCCGTATTTCTCGGCAGATTCGATCTGTTAACTATAACAATTCTCGCTCACAAATCGAATCGTTTCGAACCATAGCAGCCCTGCAAATCATCGTCAAGTAACATTCTCTTCCGGAACGTCCTTGAGTCATTGCTCGGGTGGCAGGATATGCAGCTTTCCGCCGCAAAAACGGCAGGCGACCCGGACGCCGATGTACTTCTTGGCAAACCGCAATTCCTGATCGCAGTGCGTACATTTCGAATAGACGTCGGCATCGACGACGGAAGGGTGAGCTGGATCAAGTCGAAAGTCAGCCGAGCAGAACTTGCATTGCACTCGTTGACCGATGTACTTCCGATTGATTTTCAACTCTTGCGAGCAGTGTGGGCATCCCACAAACAGTCCGGTCGGTGCTATCTCAACCATCGCATCAACCTCTTGAAGGGGAATAAAAATAGGGACTTCAACACTGTCTCGCTCCAATTCTGGATTCAAGAGCGTCCGGCATTCCCGACAGTGAATCATATTCGCGGGCATTTCCTCGCCGCATTTCGGGCAAGGGCCGCCGGGCCAAGCGGGCATTGTGCAGCACTTTCAACTGTGGTCTATGGATTGTGAGCAATGAATTGCTGGATGCGGAATTTCATATTCAAAAAACAGATTAATAGAATTCCCCGCTGAGATACAGCAAAACACGACCCGAAGGAATGTCTTCGACGTTCATGCCATCAAAAACCCTCCCGCTAACCACGAAACAATGTCGCAGAATCGCGGAAAAAACAGAATCGGCCGGCTAAATTCGGAGAATGAAATCGGCCGAATAGCATAATTATGCATCATCAACATACAAACGCACCACAATCCAACATTCATTTTATCCGATGAACCCAATGCATTTCGGCTTGCGAAACGCAAGTGATGGTAGGTCGACCAGCAATTAGCCAATAAATTGTTGTCATCGTGGTGTCGACACTCTAAGATAATTTCTGGGACGAGCCGGGAATGATTTTTGCCCAAGCCGCAACGGTTCACTGATGACTTGAAATCAGACAGTTGTCTCAATATTGAGGAGCCAACCGGATCAAGCCGGTCGCCTCAAGCAAAGGTTCGCCAGAAGGAAATTCTCTTGACCAATGTGAAGAACGCATCGGACCGTACCACCCAGCAAAACACGGCCTATCTTGTCGTTCGAAACGGCCCGATGGAAGGTACGATTATTCCGATTGCCGCAGGACAAAGTGCTACGATCGGACGCGCCACCACAAACAAGATCGTCGTGCCGGATGAGATCTGTAGTCGCAATCATTGCGAGATTTTCTTTGATGATGGCCGATGGAAGCTTCGTGACATGGGCAGCCGGAATGGGACCCGAGTCCGCGGCGAACCGATTTCCGGCGATTTCGCGCTGACCGAAGGAAGACAGTTTCAAATCGGCAATACGTTTCTCTCCTTCACATTTGAAAGGGAGCGAGCGGGCGACGAGGACTCACGCCACTATTGCGAAGACGACACCGCCACCGAAATACCGGTGTTGGCGAACGAAGATACGGTGGGCCAAGATCTGGAATCGCGACCGGAAATCGTCCATCGAACGAGTCGCACACGCTACGTGATGGGTGATAGCGAAGCCATCTCTTCTCGCGACCGACCGGGACAGGAAGCTCAGCGTCTGGTGCGACTTGGGCTGAAGATGGCCGCGGCCAATGATGTTCGATCCCTCGCTGAAATCATTCTGGAAGGCCTGTTCGATGTCACGTCGGCTGACATTGGTGCCGTCCTGCTGTTACCAGCCAACTCTGCAATTAAGCGGCCAATTCCAAGTCAACTGGAACTCGCCGCCTATAAGTCGCTGGATGCCCGCCCCTTCGAGCGTATTTCCGATTACGTCTCGGGCGTGGTGCTCGAAACGCGAGTCGGTGTCGTGGCACTGGATGTCAACGCCAACGACCGCTTCAAGGCGAGCGACAGTCTGAACGCGATGCGTGCGGAAAGTATCATCTGCGCGCCAATCCGTCGTGATGACCGCTTGTTCGGCTTGATCCAGCTCTATTCGACAAATCCCGATAATCGTCTCGATCCAGAAGACTCGGAATTTGCTCTTGCCGTGGCTGACCAAATGGCCTTGGCACTGGAAAGCCTCCAGGAACGGCATCGTCTGGCGGCCGGCCTGGCCCGAGCGGAAAACGAAAATCAAACGCTGCGAGACCAGCTCCAAATCGAGACGGAACTTGTCGGCGACAGCGATTCGATTCGCAAGTTGCGAGAAAAGATCCTGCGTGTTGCGCCGACGGGTGCCACGGTATTGATCCGTGGCGAAAGCGGTGTCGGAAAAGAATTGGTCGCCCGCGCGATCCACGAACACTCGGGCAAAGAGAACGGCCCTTTCATTACGATGAATTGCGCTGCTCTCAGCGAAAGCCTGTTGGAAAGCGAACTATTCGGTCACGAAAAGGGTTCGTTTACAGGAGCACTTAATCGCAAAGTTGGAAAGTTCGAGCAGGCAAACCAGGGGACGCTGTTCCTGGATGAAGTCGGCGAAATGAGTCCCGCAATCCAAGCCAAGTTTTTACGAGTGCTGGAGGGCCATCCGTTCGAACGCGTCGGCGGTGGTATCGAAGTTCGAGTCGAAGTTCGAGTCGTCGCTGCCACCAATCGCGATCTGGAGCGCTCCGTCGAAAATGGATCATTCCGGAAAGATCTGTACTTCCGGTTGCAGGTCATGGAGTTGTTTGTCGAGCCTTTGCGCGATCGCCGGTCTGACATCGCGATCCTCGCCAACCACTTTGTCGTGAAGTTCGCCAAGAAAAGCGGTCGCCCGGTCGAATCCCTGTCGCCAGCAGCACTCACGGCACTCGCAAATTATCCCTGGCCCGGAAATGTTCGTGAACTTCAAAACACGATCGAACGTGCCGTGATCCTGTGCTCTGGCGAGACTCTGGGCCCTTCCGATATCCAGTTGTCCGCGTTGGGTGCGGGGGATCTGCGAATTACCGACGACAAGTCTCGTACGTCGTTCCGACCCGTTTCCGTCGAAATCATCGAGCAAGAGCATATTCTGGCAACGCTCGAGTGGACGAAATGGAACAAGTCCCAGGCCGCTCATATTCTCGGAATCGAGCGTTCCACACTGGATCGAAAGCTGAAGAAGTACGAAGTGGAACGTCCAAGACATTAAGAATGTGGCGATCGTCAGCAAATCAAAATCCCGGCAGAGATTTGACCAAATGGTTCGATTTCGGCCGGGTTTTTATTTGGCCCGCGTTAGTGTTTTGGCCCGGAACTTTGCGGGCAAAATCGATCGAATCCGTGTTCTTTCAAGCGATGAGCGACCAATTCATGGCGCTCTCCTTCACGGAACCCGTGGAACACGCTGAACAGCACGCAGCCCATCACGATTGATGTCACAGACACGACACTCATCGGTAAGGCAAAAGGTTTCAAATCGGCGAACAGTTCCTCAATACTGCAATATTCGCCAAATTTGACTCCGTCGTAAAGCAATTCCACTCCGCGAAAGTCGGCACTCCATTCGTAGTCAAATGGACCATATTTCTGGCGGCGATGAATCACCCAGAAGCGAGTCCCTTCAAATTCGATTCCATGACTGTCTGTCATGGGATTTTCCTGATTGGAAAGATTCGTGCAGATCTGCCCGCAGACTCGCGGGATCATATTGTTTACAGACAATTCAACAAGACAGGAAACCGCAGCCCTCGCGCGGCGATTTGACGATTGATTCGGTTTTTCCGAATGTGCAAGCTGACGTGAACACCCGGCACAGAACTCCAGAAGATGGGGATATTTCCAAGAATCCCCTTCCCGTTTTGTCCGATGTTCCCCGCAGAATTCGAGTTCTGTTCGAATCGAGCGCTTGACAAGTATTCGCGTCTCGACTATCCAGTTGGCGAGCCTCGTGGTTGGTCAGTGACCATCAGCAGTGCCGCTGAAAACCACGTGATCCCAAATACAGAAATCGTTTCACACGTTTAGCCCCCTATGTCCGAGTTATTGAGGTTTGTTCCAATGTCCAAAGTTGTGCTCGACGAAGAACACGCGTTGGCCGGCCTGTTCCCCACCGATGCATCCGATGTCGCCGTGGCGCCGTACATGGCCGACGAAGAAGGTGGCCCCGCAGGCGGCGATGAATTCGGCGATGAAGAAGAATTCGAAGAAGAGGAAGTCGAAGACCTCGAAGAAGAAGAACTGGAAGACGACTTCGATGACTTCGACGATGACGAAGATTTTGAAGACGACGAAGAAGAATTCGAAGATGACGACGAATTCGATGACGACGATGATGACGAAGAAGAAGACGATGAAGACGACGACTATTAATCGCCTGATCCAGGCGTCACGTCCTTGACTGTGGCGCCGCGGGTGGACACGACAGCTTGGAATGCCGGCCGTCGGTCTCTACGGACCGTTGGCCGGTGCTTTTTTAATTGATGAAGACGCACGCGGAACGAGGAGCGGCATCGTGCATGGGCTTGTCGATCAAATTCAAACTGCTGTCTCGTTCATTCAGCAGTCTTGGACGGGACAGGCCAAAGTTGGCATGATCCTGGGGACGGGCTTGGGCGGTCTGACAGAACAGATCGATATTCAAGCCGCAATCCCTTACGGCGAGATCCCCCACTTTCCGATCTCCACCGCCCCATCGCACGCGGGTCGCCTGGTCTGCGGAACATTGCGTGGTGTCCCCATCGTCGCGATGGAGGGACGCTTTCATTACTACGAAGGTTATTCGCTACAACAGGTCACTTTTCCTGTCCGCGTCATGAAGGCGCTGGGGGCCGATACGTTGCTAGTGACGAATGCGGCCGGGGGAATCAACCCGCAGCTCGACCTGGCCGACATCGTCGTGATCGAAGACCACATCAATCTGATGCCCGACAATCCGCTGCGCGGTGTGAATGAGGATCGCCTGGGACCACGCTGGCCGGATCTGTGCGTGCCCTACAGTCGCAGACTGATCGGACTGGCCCGCGCCGCAGCGCTGGAGTTGGGGATTCACCTACCCAAAGGTGTCTTCGTAGCGGTTCCCGGCCCCAACCTGGAAACTCGCGCCGAATACCGAATGCTCAAAGCATTCGGTGCGGATGTCGTGGGGATGTCCACTGTTCCCGAAGTGTTGGTCGCCGTTCACAGCAGCATGCAGGTGTTGGGATTTTCCGTTGTGACCGACTTGTGCCTGCCAGACCACCTGGAATCAGTCGACATTCAAAAGATCCTGGCCAACGCCGCGATCGGTGGTCAGAAACTTGCGAAGTTGATTCCACGAGTGGTCGAGCAGTTGGCGTGAATCCCATGAACCGAATCTATCCCCTCGTTGCGGCCTTCGGCTTGCTGTTGTTGTCGGGATGCTCAGATCCCATCAACATGGCGAACTTCCAACGCATCGAGACGGGAATGAAATTGGAAGAGGTCGAAAAAATTCTGGGGGGGCGCAAGCCGCACTCGTACGAATCGATCAAGACCTGGCAAGGATCAAACTCTCGTTCGATCACGGTCGAAATTGACGATCGCGGCCTGGTGGTGAACAAGACACACGACGGCTTCCCTAAGTGATTGCAGCACGTTCCGGCCCCACTTGATTGCGATCATTGACGCGACTTCAAAAACGCAACGAGATCCGCGAGTTGCTCTTTCGTGAGTTGAGTTTCCAACCCCGCCGGCATGATCGACACGGTGCCCGGCCGAATCTCTTCAATGTCATCACGGGAAATCCGCGTTTCCTCTTTCGCCCCAGTCACCAAGGTGATTTCGTCTGGTGATTCCCGGCGGATCAACCCGTTGAATGACTTTCCCGACTTGGTGACGATTAGAATCGGCTCGTAGCTGCGAACGAAACTGACACTGGGAAACAACAGTGCCTCCAGAAGATCTCGCTCGGAACGAATCTGCCCGATCCGCGACAAGTCAGGACCAACGGTTCCACCCAGATATCCAATCGCGTGACAGGCCGAACAGGCAGCCTTTGAATTCTGGAAGACCAACTGCCCGCGACGCACATCCCCTTTACCAAGCAAGCTGACAACTTCGTCCAATCGCTGCTGTTGTCGCCCCGCTTCAGCATTGATTTCCGCATAGAGCGGCTCCGCCACTTTCTGCACGATTGGCGGGAACTTCGCCATGCGCAGTTTTACTGTATCGACTCGCAAGCTGGTCAGCACTGGGGACTGCTGCAAGCCCGCAATCAGTCTTCGACCGACGTTTTCATCGGTCGCGGCATCAAACACACTCAGCAATCGACTAAGCTCCAGCGGCCCTACGCTCGGAATTGCTGCGGCAACCGAGATCTGCTGGGCAACGCTGAGTTTCGCTTTGATCAAGACCTCCACTGAAGCCGACCGTGTGCTGACCGACGCATGCTCGCCGAGGTTGTTCAGCAGCAATTCCAAAAGTGAATCCTCGAAGGTTGCGCCCGCAGGTAATGCAGCCATTGCTTCGATTCTTCGCTCAACGGGCGACTGCGATTGCATTGCAATCTGCTGCAACGCGACCAGGAGTTGATCTATTCCACTCTTCGGCAGCGGCAGCGATCGCACGACAGCAACGCCGCTCGACTGGAGATCGCCATCAGGAGATGACAGCACTCGCGACAAGGGAGCAACCCACAACTCGGGCATCTGCTTCAAACCAGACTTCTGCATCGCAGCCAAAGCGACTCGTTGCGATGTTGAAGTGATCTGGCCAACCGTAGGCATTGAGAGCTGACTCGCCAGCAGCTCCTGGATCGTGAACGTCCCCGCGAACCGGGCGAGCAACGAGGTAAGCTCTGCTTGATCGTTGTCCGACAGATCCGATTGAGCCAACTGGTGACGCAAATGACCAGCAACGGCGTCACCCCACTCGGGATGCCGCTCGATCAACCACAGCGCCGTTTGCTTGAGCACTTGATCCATTGACGACAATAATGCGACAACACTCGCCGGTTCGAGTTTTCCACCGGGCATTTGGTCCAAAGCAATCAAGGCCGCTCGCTGGACAGACGAATGGGGGCTGACTAGTCCCTGCCTGGTTGCTTCCACATCGGCAATTTCGATGAGCGCGTAGATAATGCTGTGCTCGCGGATTCGATCCGAAGACTCTTTGACTTCGGCCGCCGCCAGCAGGTCAGGAACAGCGGATTTGTCCTCAATTCGCCCCATGACTTCCGCCGCCAAACGTTGATTCTGCGGATTGCAAATCCTCAACAACGCTTTGGCCTGCGGCGCTGCTTCGCGATCACGCCACAAGCTGATCGACTGCAATGCGGCTTGTCGAACCGTCAGACCCGGACCAAACAACGCCTGTCGAACCAGTGCTCTTGCCTCAGGCAGGTCAATCCGAGTCAGAGCCCAGACTGCGTTTAGGCGCGCTAACTCCGATGCACGTCTCGGACGCACGGCGAGCGTCGAATCAACTAGTTCCTGATCGGTCAGACTTGTTCCGTCTTCCAGTACACGGAACAACGGCGTCAGGGCACCAATCGTTTTAGAGCCTTGTCGCCCAAGGAGATGAATCACTCGCTGCCGCACCGCAGGACGCGGATCATCCAACAAGCGCGACAGTTCGTTCGCGGACATATCGGACCAATGCAGTTTCGTCCCACGCGGATCGTCAACAACTCGACTCCCGGTGCGCCGAACACGATAGACAGCACCGATCACATCCGGTTTGGCAAGCTGCGATGTCGGACAGCAGAGCTTGTACCACCCTCCCGTGTCGCAAATGATCAGACTTCCATCGGCATCTTCGATCACATCGGTCGGATGGAAGTCGATGTTGTCGGAGAGCACGAAGTCAGAGTCCACCGATTGAAACGTGGCTCCGGCGGGCTTCAGTTGGTGGCGTGATACTTTGTGCAAATTGAATTGACACGCGAAGACGTTGTCACAATACGCCGTTCCAAACGAATCGGATGCATATCGAGTCAGCCCGCACGGCGCGGCCGCGCCCAAGTGGATCAGCGGCGGCAATAACTCTCCCGTTCGCGGATGAAAGTCCGTGACGTTATGAACCTTGCCATACACTCCGCCACAAACGGCGTGAATGATTCCGTCGCGCAATCCGCCGCTTGGATTCTGCAGAAATGTCGTGGTGAATAACCTTTCCCCTCCTGGAGTGAACACCACGTCGACGGGATTGTCCATGCCGCCAGTCATCACGCTTTCAACCGGACCAGTTCCGTCTGCTCGGCGGCGGAAAATATGGGCCGCTTTCGTGATCAGCGGCTTCTTTCCAGGCTGCTCGTAGGTCTGCTCAGCAAAGGCCCCTTTGCACCAATAGATCAACCCGTCTGGCCCCAGATAGGGACCATGCAGATCATTGGCGCAGCCAGTTAACGTCTTTCCCGCGAACCATTCTTCGCGGCGATCGGCAATCCCGTCACCATCGGTGTCAGTCAGTTTCCAGATGCTGGGCGGGGCGGCCACATAAAGAGAGCCGTCGTACCACAGGGTTCCTTCGGGGAACATCATCTTGTCGGCAAACACGACACTCTTATCGAATACGCCATCGCCATCCGAATCCTGGAGCCGCACGATGCGATGCGATTTGTCTGCCAGTTGTTTCTGAACCGGATCATTTGATCCCGACGAATCCGCAACGTAGAGATAGCCGTGTTCGTCAAAGTCTGCCGTGATCGGTCGGTCGACCAAGGGTGATGTGGCCACGAGTTCGATCGTGAATCCGTCGGGAAGAGTGAATTTCTGACCGTTCAACTGCTGTTCACCAGCGATCAAACAGCGAGTCAACGCGAATCCGATCACAAGTCCACAAACCATCAAGTGGCGCATGCTGACTACCCTCCGTTCGCTTCCCGCGATCTTGTGACGATCCCCAATTTGCGTCGAGACTGGCCTTCAGGCTGGCTTGGGTGCCATCACACTGATGCGGACATTCTTGTCGTGATGACAAGTCGCGAGTTGCAGATTGTCGGGATGCAGTGACAGATCGCGGCAGGTGTTTCCAAGATTCAGCGTGTGAAACTCGTCCTTGGAGTCGTGCTTCCAGAAATAAAGATGCCCGCCACCGCCACCACCCGTGGCCACAATCAAGAATCCTTCGGGATGCAGTGCCAAACCGAAAGCCTTGCCGTTGATGTTTGCTTTGACCAGATGTGAGATCGATTCCTTGCCCGTTTCCCAATCGATTTCCACAATGATCGGATTCCCGACCCCGGCAAAAGCGTTGGTCACATTCGTGATTCCACCAGCAACCAGACGCTTGCCGTCGGCAGCAAACTGCATGCAGTACGGCCCGCCGTAGTCGGCCATAAAACCGGCGTCATACTTCGTGAGACTGGCAACGACGAAATCGCGGACGCGATTGCCGGTCTCCACTTCCCAATGAATAAACTTGGCCGTCAAATCACCCGATACCAACTGTTTGCCATCTGGATGAAAGGCCACGTGATAGACGTGTCGCTCATGTCCGTTTAATTCTCGGATGAGCGTTCCGTCAGTCATATTCCAGAGCTTGACCTTCAAATCGTTCCCGCAACTCGCCAGCACTTTTCCATCGGGACTTAGCGCGATCGCGCGAATCCAGCCTTGATGTGCCTCGACTGAACGAATCGGGGTCGGCATCTCGGCTGTGGCTGGCCACCAAATCAATCGGCCGTCATAGCCACCAGAAACCAAAGTTTCCCCGTTCGCGGAAAAAACGAGACTGTGGACCCAACTCTCGTGCGCCGTGAGCTCCGTCTTGGTTCCCGTCGCCAATTCCCAACGGACGATCTTGTTGTCTTCGCCACCCGCAAAGATGTACTTCCCTGTGGGATCAAAACGACACCCGACGAGCGGGGCGGTATGCGGCAGCGTCTTCGAAACATGTGTCTTCGTTGGATCAGCAGGCATTCGCAAATTCCTCATACTTTGAAATGTGACTCATGTCGCATCCACCGCCCCATCCGCAATCAGTTGCTGTGCCTGGCGCGCAGCACGCTGATGAATGGACTGATAATCGTCTGACAACGTGGCTTTGTCGACAGAGGCCAGCAATTTCAAAGCGGCGGCGGGGCGCTTCAAGAACTTCACGTACAGCACAGCCAGTTTGACACGATGACGATCTGCTTCAGCAGGAAATCGTTTAATGTATTCTTCCAACAGTGGTTTTGAATCGCGCACGTTCTGCGTCTTGAAATACCCCTCGGCCAAGGCGCTTAGTTCCGCTTTGGGAAGTTCAAAACTTCGATCTTCCGAGCGTCGACGGCGCACCTCAGCAAGCGCGTCATTCAAGCGGCCTTCTTTAATGGCGCTCCGAATCTGGCGCAATGGCGAGGCAGACGCAGCGGATGGTTCTTGAACCGGCTTCTTCTTCTCCGACGGTTCATCGGATTCTTCGTTCATTGGGACGGGTTTCGTTGGTGGCTCTTCCAATGGAAAATCATCGTCGAATGACTCCAGCGCCACCATCTTTGATTTGGCTCGCCGCTTCTTCGCCTTCGTAGGTCGATCGGTGTTGGAACTGAGTTCATCTAACTCGGGAGTCGCTATCTTTCGGTCGCGGCGATGCGAAACCAGCGCGGCGTCTTGCCAACTGCCCACGTGCGACACGCCGCCATGCTTGTTCTGCGCATAGGCGAACAAATCCCAGTTCTCGCAATCGACCCAATTGGCTTTCAAGAACCAGGTGGCAACTCCACAGCCCAGGCCAGCACCCAGCAAGTGAGCCACTTCCGACGTGACTTCGAACCCACGAACACCCCAAATGGTGCCAATCACTTCAGAGGCAATCTTGAGTCCACAGAAGTAGAGATATTCCAACTCGAACGTCCCAGCGCGGAATCCGGCAAGAAAGAAGCACGTGACCTCATTTTTCGGAGCCCAGATCAACACAATCCCTAGCAATGCAAAGACGACCAGCGAGGCCCCCCCTGCCCCCGGCTTGTACATTTTGGTCAGATGCTGGTGCAGTTGCTCCAGTTCAGCCGGAGTCAGGTGCTCGTCGGCATCCTCGTTCTCGCCAGGAATCATCTCTTCATCATCATCCATCAGCGGGCCATCGGCCTTAACTTCCTGAGCGAACACGGGGGTCGGCTCAAACCACGATGGAGACGGCTGAGATTGCCTGGCAAAGTCTTCAAACTGGGCTCGATAGCCAAGCATCGCAACTTGAATCAACAATCCTCCGACGATGCCGATCCCCAGATAGATCGCCAGAAACTTCCACCAGCCCAGTTTTCCTTCGACGACAATTCCGAACGCCCACAAGAAGAACATGTTGCCCAGCAAATGCATCGGGCCGAAATGCAGGAAGTTGTAGGCCAACCATTCCAGCGGATGCAGTCCGTTTCCGTACTGCAACAGCCAGCCGTCAGAGTTGGCTCCCATACCGGTTAAGCCGAACGTGACGCAGTTCACCACAATCAGCGTGATCGTCATCCAGGGAAAATGGTAGATCGGCGCATCGGTACTAATGGGCACGAGCATCGCGAGGACTCCACGTGAGGATGGCGGAGCAAGGCGGCGGATTCTAGCATGAAATATTTGTAACAAATCGACGACCGGGTCGCGAGAATGCGGGTTTTGGCGAAAAATTAACCTTCCGCACGCTTACCCGCGTAGTTTACGCTGCACTCCTTAAACGACTCGCACTCGCTCGGAAGAAGAACGCCTTGACCACGGCCCGGAATATCGACACATCGCTGGGGACGTCGCAGCCGGGGGCGTTGAAGGCAGCGGGGATCGGAACTCGCATTGCCACTGCGATCGCGGCCATACTCGAAGCGGGATCACAGAGTTTGCGGTTTTCAATCGCACTCGCGACGGCAACAATCCTGGCGACATCGCTGGGTGGTGGATTGTATTTTTCAGCGCAGGCGTTCAGACAAGCAGTCCGATCATCCCGGGATGCCGTGCGCCCATCGACATCGCCGTACGCGATGTCAAAGCGATTACAGACCGCCGCGCGAACGTCACAAAGTGCTCAACAGCAACTGCACCGCGATTTTCATGCGGTCCGACAGTTGCTGAAAACGGAGATCCCGTCTGGCGATCAGCGAACGACCGACAACAACTGATCGACCGGTCGTCGTGGCACATCACGAGCGACAACGCGTTCCAGAGCGTCGACAACATACGATGGGTACTCGGCATCGAAGTCGCGGCGAAGTTCGCTAACCGCATCTTGCCGGGCGCTGGCGTCGTTTTGCCCCCACTTCACGTCGTGCACGTAGTTGTCATAACCTCGGACGGCGCGAATGATATGAGCCCCCGCTGGAAGCGACGCCGGTCCGGAGTTTTGCCCTAACAAGTCCCCTTCCGACTGGCTCGTCAACAAGGGAAACGCACTCGACAGGACAACTCCCAAAGAGTTTGCCAGTTCAGAGCCATGGAACGAATGCTGTTCCTGCTGGGTTTCAATATCTCCAACCGCTTTACGAATCACCCTGGCAGTAATTTCAATGTTTTCCATGTCGTACAACAGCGCCGCCACACGAATGTCGTCGCAATCGCGAACGGGCATTTTCAGCTCGCGTGCGACCGCTTCGCTCAATTCCGCCACTCGTTTCGAGCGATCCTTGAGTTTCGGGTTCGCTGATTGCAGATATTTGGCCAGGACTTCCACGACGCCCACATGAGCTTCATGCAATTCTCGCATCGTGTGATCACGTTCGTCACTCAGTGTCCCCACCAGCAACGCGACCAGACCCAGTACTGCGGCCCACAATGTGACTGCTAACGCAATCACCAAAGGCGACGAGAGAGTGGCGAAGTCACCGAGGTTAAGAGCCGTGACGACCGAGGCCGAGATCACAGCAAACGAAGCCAGGACACCGGCGCGATATCGCCCCAGGAAGAACCCCGCCAGCACCACCGGCAGGAAGAACAGATTCAAGACGATTAGCTTGTACCCGGTCAATTGCCACATCAGGCAACTCAGGCCGAGCGTGACGATGATCAACGAGATTTCGAGCCAGTGTTCGTCTTTATCACTTTTTCGCATGTTGAATCAATCTTAGATCAAAAGGAGGTTCTACCGTTGGCTCTCACCGCTCACGCCACCGAAGACGATCGACTGGAATCGCCAACCAACATCGAATTGCCGGCGACATCCAACAAGACCGCTTCCTGATTTCGAGTCATGATGTCGTTGATTGAAGAGTTCTCAGCGTCCCTGGCTTCAGCGACACTCGCGAACCGAACTGCAATCGCAGCAAATTCGGCCTCGATCGACAGGAAGACTCGCACCAGGTCGGGATCAAACTGCGTCCCCGCTCCTTCGCGGATTAACCGCACACATTCGTCATGCGGGAAGGCATCTTTATACACTCGCTTGCTGGATAGCGCGTCGTACACGTCGGCGACAGTCACGATCCGCGCTGACAGCGGAATCTCTTCAGCAGACAAGCCCATCGGATATCCGTTCCCGTCCCACCGCTCATGATGGTACAAGGCGATCTCGCGAGCCGTCTGCAGGAAGTTCGATGCACCCAGGCGTTGTTCGATCTCTCGAAGACAATCGCCAGCCACCAGAGTGTGCTCTTGCATCCTGTTGCGTTCTTCCGCATTCAGGCGGCCGGGCTTGAGCAGGACATTATCCTCCAAGCCGACTTTTCCGATGTCATGCAGCACGGAACTGATGCCGAGCAGTCGAACAAAGCTGGGCGTGACGACGCTTTGATATTCAGGAAGCGCCCTGAGCGCATTGGCCAGACGCGTTGAATACAACGAGATCCGTTCCAGATGATGCCCCGTATCCGGATCGCGTGACTCGGCGAGTTTTGCCAAACCAAAAATGACGGCATCGCGAGTCCGCAGCAAATCTTGAGCACTCCGCAGTGCATCTTGCTCACTCTTTATGGTGCGACGGGTTTCCTCGGAATTTAAGCGGGCCGACAGCAAATATGTCGCTGCCGACGACAACACCCAGGTCCACAGAAATGCAATTCCCACAGCCAAAGGCAACGCGGCCACGACCGAATTTCGCCATGTCGAGTTCAACGATCGAGAATCATAGACGATAACGTACGACTCCAAGTCAGCTGTCGGGTAAGCGATCGCCGCGCAGCTGCCGCCAGTCGCGTCAATTCTTCCTCGCAACGGTTCGGTCTTCGACATTGGAGCCTGATCAGGCTGCCACTTCATCAGTTCACCGGTATTCCAATGATCAGAACCCGGTGTTGCGATGGCGTTCAATAGGGTCCAGTCCTTGCTGACCAGGACCACCGCGGCCTGAGCATTGCCAGTCTCTTCGGCAGCGGCTTGTTGCAGACGATCGATGCTGATCGAAGCTGCTTCGTTGGCTTTTAGCGTGCCGGCCACTTTGGCGACGGCTGCGGAACGCGAGAACAAGTCCGTCCAGGAATCCTGCAGGACCTGATGCTCAGCGGATGAGATCAGCAACTGGCCCAGGAACCAGAAGCCAATACTCAAACAAAAAGTATGCACCCCGATCAGCAACCAGGCTGGTTTCGATGGGAGACGCATAAGATCCTCGACCGATATGACAAGTAGGAACGCGACGAACCCGCACCGAGCGATGGACGACCATCAACTCGGTCACAATTGGCCCACATCCGAAATCTAGCTTGCGTTTCTCAGGCTCGACGCCAACGGATTCGTCCGAAGTGGCAGAAAATTGCCGCTACGGTCGAATCCGAGTCGGGGCCAACGGAACAACCCGCAAATACGGTATATCCGTGCGCTCGCTGCCGGGATTGGCGAAGGCCGCAAGCTGGAAAGTGAACTATTTCCACAGGGTACACGCACTCGGTCCGCCATGAAGTACATTTCATCTGGACAAATTCATCAATCAACCAGTCCGAGAGAAGTGTTCGCGTGACCACATCCGTATTGAGTCCATCCGACCACACCGACTTCAGTACCAGCACGAACCCGTCACCGGCGGATTCAGTGGGAATCCCGCGCACTGTTTTGATCTGTCATGCTGACGACCCGCTCAATCGCGAAGGATTGGCACGCTGGCTGGCCGCCACAACGACACTGGCCGCGGTTGTCGTTCTCGAAGAACCTGCCAGTCGTATGAAGCAACGTATTCGCCGCGAAATCAAACGAGTTGGCTGGCTGCGGTTTGCCGATGTGCTCGCTTTTCGTCTGTTCCATAAGTTCTTTCTCGCTCGCAACGACCGGGAATGGGAAGCACAGAAGCTGAAAGAACTGTGCGCCACGTATCCAGCGATCGGCAACGCGACGCGAGTGATCCACGCCCCGTCACCGAACGCTCCCGAAGTGGAACAACTGCTGCGGGACGCAAATCCCGACATCGTGATCGCCCGCTGCAAAACGTTGCTGAAAGAGAATATCTTCTCAATCCCCGGCAGCGGTACCTTTGTGATGCACCCCGGCATCTGCCCGCAATACCGCAACGCGCATGGTTGCTTTTGGGCCTTGGCCAAGAACGATCGCGACAATGTCGGGATGACACTGCTGAAGATCGACCGTGGGGTTGATACCGGCCCCGTCTATGGCTATTTCCGCTACGAGTTTGATGCACGCCGTGACTCGCACCATGTCATTCAGCACAAAGTTGTTTTTGACAATCTGAATGCGATCGGTGAACGATTGCTCGGTATCTACCGTGATGAAGTCGAGCCGATTGATACTCGAGGAAAACCATCGGGCGAATGGGGCCAACCCTGGTTGACTGCCTATTGGCGATACCGATCCCAGTCCTAAGTTGCGCTTCGTTGACGATTCTCGAACTCGCGTTGCCGGATCAGAGCAGAACCATGCCGATCAACCTATTGTATCACGATGTCACTGCAGCCGGAGCCGACGATGCCAGCGGTTTCGAGGGTCCGGAAGCTGCTCGTTATAAACTGACTTCAGCAGACTTCCGTTGTCATCTGGATCGCATCGCGAATGCGACAACCCAGCAGCCAGTGGCCGGCGCAGAGGATCTCCCTTCGAACGAGAATTGCTGGACGATCACATTTGATGATGGCGGCGTATCAAACGCAACGATCATCGCCGACGAGCTTGAACGACGACATTGGCGCGGCTGGTTTTTCATTGCGACAGACTTCATCGGATGTCCGACGTTCTGCAGCAAAGGACAACTGCGAGACCTGCATCAGCGCGGCCATCTCATTGGCAGTCATTCCTGCAGCCATCCCGAACGGATCTCTAACTGTTCCGCGGAGCAGTTACTCGACGAATGGACACGCAGTTGCGGGGTGCTGGCGGACATTATCGGCCAACCCGTAACGACAGGATCCGTCCCCGGTGGTTTCTACTCGACAGCGGTCGCTCGAGCCGCTTCACAAGCAGGAATCAAACTGCTGTTCAACTCTGAACCGACAACCAGCGAATTCGCCGTCGAAGGCTGTCGCATTCTGGGTCGCTACAATATCTATCGCGGAATGACCGCCGGTGATGCGACCGCTCTGTTGACCAGCCCCGTGCGCCGCTGGCGACAAGCGGCTTTCTGGACGGCCAAGAAAGCAGCGAAGTCTGTCGCCGGGCCACTTTATCAGGCTGTCCGCAAGCGACTGCTTCAGCAAGCGTACGCTCAGTAAGTTGCTGGAGCAGGCGCAGCTCGCACAAATAAATGTCGTCAGGAACTGCGTCTGACCGTCTGTTTCGCGTGCCTTCATTCGGCAGACAGTTATAATGTTATCGGCTAATCCCCTCATCCGGAGCGCTCACTCGAGAGGTTGGACCGATGGCGGAATCCGCACCGTGGGTCGACGGCTTAACGATAGGTCAGGTTCTGCAACAAACGGCCGAACGAAATCCGGCGGGAGACGCGATCGTTTTCCCGGAGGCGAACGCGCGATTGACGTGGGCGGAACTGAATGCCGCCGTCGATGATGTCGCCAAGGGTTTGACCGCGATCGGCTTTCGCACGGGCGATCATCTAGGTGTCTGGTCGACGAACTGGCCCGAGTGGATCATCCTTCAGTTCGCGGCTGCCCGCATTGGTGTCGTCCTGGTCACGGTCAATCCCTCCTATCGCCCTTCTGAATTGGAGTATGCACTGGCCCAGTCGGAAATTCGCGGGCTGGCCCTGATCGACGGTTACAAAAAACTGGACTACTTCCAGATGCTAGAGGAAGTCTGTCCCGAATTGGCTGGTGCGACTCCGGGCAAGCTGCGAAGCACGCGGTTTCCGAAGCTGGAATGGATCATTCGCATGCGCGGCCGGCAACATCCCGCGATGCTCGACTGGCAAAAACTCATCGAAGCGGGGCGAACGGCAACGACATCAATCAGCGAGCTTGAACGAGCGTTGTCGCCCAACGATCCGATCAACCTGCAGTATACGTCTGGGACGACAGGACATCCCAAGGGAGCCCTGCTGACTCATCGCAACTTGCTCTTGAACGGATATTATTCTGGTCAACGGCAGAAACTGAGCGAGTCCGATCGAATCTGCATCCCCGTTCCCCTGTATCACTGCTTCGGCTGCGTGCTGGGAACGATGTGTGCTGTCGTGTGGGGTTCGGCTATGGTCATTCCCTACGAGTCCTTCAACGTCGAGGAGACCCTCAAAGCGATCGAGTCAGAACGTTGTACCGCGATCTACGGCGTCCCGACGATGTTCATTGCCGAACTGGAGCATCCGACCTTCGCTCTGCGGAACACGTCGTCCCTCAGATCGGGAATCATGGCGGGAAGCCCCTGCCCCATCGAATTGATGAAGCGAGTCGTCAAAGACATGGGAGCTCGTGAGATTACCATCGGCTATGGCCAGACCGAAGCATCGCCACTGATCACTCAGACTTGTACAGACGATACTCTCGAACATCGTGTCGGTACCGTGGGGAGTGTGTTGCCGGATATCGAAGTGCGAATCGTCGACATCGAAAGCGGTCTTCCGGTGCCAGATGGACAATCGGGGGAACTCTGCTGCCGGGGCCACAACGTGATGCTGGGCTACTACAATCAGCCGGACCTGACGGCCCAGGCGATTGATCCTGAGGGCTGGCTGCATACCGGCGACCTCGCGGTCAAACAGTCCGATGGCTACTACCGGATTACCGGACGATTTAAGGACATGATCATCCGCGGAGGTGAGAACATCGCGCCCCGCGAAATCGAAGAACTGCTGTACCAACATCCGAAGGTCCACGATGTTCAGATCGTGGGCGTGCCGGATCGGAAGTACGGCGAAGAAGTGGCGGCGTGGATCAAGTTGCGAGAGGGAACCACCGCCGAAGCAGAAGAAATCCGCGACTTCTGTCGTGCCCACCTCGCACATTTCAAGACGCCGCGCTACGTTAAGTTTGTCGACGGCTTCCCGACCACTGTCACGGGGAAGATCCAGAAATTCCGGATCCGTGAGCAAGCGATTATCGATCTGGGATTGCAGGCTGCGGCGGCGATTGAGACTGCCTGAGGCCTAACGTTTCCTGCGTAATATCCCGAGATATATCGATCTATTGCATTGGCCTTTGCGACAGAGCGGATCACAATCTACTCGCCAGTTTGTGCGCTGCCGAACCTGTGCAGTGAAGAGAGTGAGATCTATGAGCGAGGGCAATGCAAATGCGTAGCACGATGACAATGGGATGGCTCTGCGGGATGACTCTGCTGTTCATGACAGGAGTCGTGACTGCGGACGAGAAGCTGAAAGGAATCGCATGCCGATCCGTCCACTTGGGCTATCCCGCTCCGACGGCCATCTCGTTCTACAACGAAGTGAAGATCGAGCAGTCCGCGTCGGGCACGTACTTCATGGTCTGCGGTTGGAGTAAGGGCTACTTTGGAATTCAAGAACAAGGACAGGGTAAGAAAGTCGTCCTGTTCTCCGTGTGGGATCCGGGTGATCAGAACGACCCTAAGTCTGTGAAGGAAGATCAGCGAGTGAAGTTGCTGCATCAGGGAGAAGGAGTGCGCATCGGTCGGTTTGGCAATGAAGGAACGGGAGGCCAGTCGTTCTTCGACTATGATTGGAAGGTCGGCGAAACCTATCGGTTTTTAGTCACGGCGAAAGCGGTCGAAAACCGTAGCGAGTATTCAGGCTACTTCTTCATTCCCGAAAAGAATGAGTGGAAACACCTCGTCACATTCTCGACACCGACGGGCGGAACGCTGCTGAAGGGCTGCTACTCATTCGTCGAAGACTTCAAGCGGGACAAGGTCTCGACGACGAAGACTCGACGAGCCGAATTCGGCAACGCGTGGCTGCAAACGGAAGATGGTAAATGGCAACCGATCGTCAAAGCCAAGTTCACAGCCGACGCCAACCCGGTGCTGAATATCGATGCCGGCATCGAAAAAGATCGCTACTTTCTGGCAACTGGAGGCGACATCGAAAACAAGACCATCAAACTCTGGGGCACCATGGAACTTGACGCGAAGCTTCCACACCAATTGCCCGACCTGCCAACCGCACCGCCCACTGGAGCGACCCCGTGACGAGGCTGCTGCTGCTCCCTCTGCTCTGCGCATCAATGGCCTTCGTCAACTTGCTGACGATGCCGGCTGCGTACGCGGCGACATGGCAAGCAGGTCTCGCGAAAGCGGTCATCACGCCAGCCAAGAGTGTGTGGCTGGCAGGATACGGCTCAAAGCGCGCACCCGATGGAAAACTACACGAGCTCTGGATGAAAGCCTTAGCTCTTGAAGATGCGCACGGACATCGCGTGGTATTGATCACCAGCGACTTCCAGGGTGTCCCTAAAAGTATGAGCGATCCGACGTTTGATCGTCTTCGCCAAAAATACGGGCTGGAACGCCATCAATTGCTCTTCACGTTCTCACACAACCATTGCGGCCCGCGCCTGGGCGACGATCTGGTGGACTACTATCCGATCGACCCCGAACAGGTTGAGTTGGTGAAGGAATACACCGAACAGATGGTGACTCGGGTTGTCGACATGGTCGGTGAAGCGATCGCGAAACTCGCCCCTGCCAACTTGCAGATGGGCGAAGGCCAGGCGACGTTCGCGGTCAATCGGCGGAATAACCGCGAGGCCGACGTCGCAAACATGCTGGCCAATGGAACGCCGCTGATCGGTCCCGTCGATCACACGGTGCCAGTGCTGACGGTCACTCGACCTGACGGCAAGTTAGATGCGATCTTGTTCGGATATGCCTGCCATCCGACAACGCTTAACTTTATGACTTGGTGTGGCGACTATCCTGGCTTCGCACAGCTTGAGCTCGAGGAAAAACATCCTGGCGCGATGGCAATGTTCGTGAATACGTGTGGAGGCGATCAGAACCCGCTGCCGCGTCGAAAGGTTGAGCTTTGCAAACAGTATGGCCATATGCTCGCAATAGCAGTCGAAGAGACCTTGAAACAACCTCTGAAACCAATCATCCCAACGATACGAACCGCCTTCGAGTATATTGAACTCCCCTATCTGAAGGTGGCGGATCGTAAAGAACTGACGGGCGCATTGCAGGATCCGAATGCGGTTCGCGCTCGCTGGGCTGCTCGAATGTTGAAAAAGCTGGATGCGGGAGAACAGTTCGCATCCTCCTATCCCTACCCAGTGCATGCCTGGCAACTCGGCAAGGAAATGCTGGTGATCGGAATGGGGGCCGAAACAGTGGTCGACTATGCCCTGCGGTTTAAGGGAGAATTTGGTCCCGGAACCTGGGTCTGCGGCTATGCGGATGACATGATCGCCTATATCCCGTCGCGTCGTGTATGGGAAGAGGGCGGATATGAAGGGGGCAGCAACCTGTTCGAATACGGTCGCCCTGCGTTCCGCTGGGCGGGCGATATCGAAGACCGTATCGCCGCATCGGTCAAGAAGCTCGTCGATCAAGTCCGCCGCTGAGTTCTCATAGCCGTTTCGCGTTACTGAGAAACGGCAGCTTCGCCCAAGTAGGGTACGAGACGTTTCGCGAGTGCCGGCAAACCCAGTTCGGATTTACCGAATCCGGGGACCGCCCCCAGTGACTCGGCCTGCTGTGCGTATTCGCGAAAATTGGTGACGAGCATCACAGGGATCGTCTGCAGGTTCGGTGCAGCCTTTAACTGCCGAATGAAATCCAGACCTTCGCTGCCGTCGGCATCAAACTGGCGGTTCACCAGGATCAGATCGTAAATCTGCTGACGCAATTGCCGGGTCGCATCAACCGCGGTCGCAGAAGGGGTGACTTTCACTTCGAAATGTTGACCCAGAAACCGATCGATCGCACTGTGATCAAATCCACACTGCCCGACGCTAAGTACGTGTTTCACCGACGCTGTCCTGAATCTGCGTGTTCTTCGCGGCCATGGAGAACCCAAGGCTGTTCGCAGTGTAACGGACCGATCCCAGTTCCACAAAACCATGGGTCATTCGGTGGAAGTTGACGGAGAATCGCGCATTCTGAATTGCCGCGTGTCATTGGCGCAGCCTCATCGAACGATTTGGCTCCAAACTTCGGGCGGAACAAGCAAGCTTATCGAGAGATACCGCCAGTTCTCGCCAAATCACAATTCTCAAAACGGTTTGGCATGGCGCTTGCCTAGCTAGTTCATTCACCAAAACACGCCTCGAAAAGGCTGCAGGTGATAACGATCCAATCGCGATCACCTGACAATAAACACGATTCACAATAAAATTCGTTAAAGGAAGTCAAGATGCGCCGCTCTCAATTTCACAACGCTGTCGCACGAGCCACAGGTGAAGATCATGGAGTCATTCTGCAGCGAGGGTTCAGCCTTGTTGATGACACTCCACCCATTGAGAACGACGACATTGATGCGTTGATCGCCGATTGGGAACGAGTGGAAGCAGAAGAATTGATCTGCCATTACCACGATGAGTCGAATCCTTCGCTGGCATCTCTGCCTGCACCACGATTCCTCAAAGGTCGATCCCGACGAAGCTCAACGGTTTCACGCTCGTCGCGAACTGGTCGCTAAGGGTCGCATCGATGATCGATCGCACCTATCTATCTGCAAGGTAAGTCTGCATGTTGTTTCTGTTGGTCATCATCGTCCTGCTCATGGTGGCATCGGCTCCGCACCATCGCTACAGCCGCCAGTGGGGATACGGGCCAAGTGGCGCACTGGGAACAGTACTTCTGATTCTGCTGATCCTGTATCTGCTGGGCCATCTGCGGATTTGACATCGGTGACTTCGGAGGAGTTTGAATCCAGACCTGCACGACCGTAATCGACGATGACATGGAGGGTTCGCGAATTATCGCGAACCCTTAGTTCTTGCCTGAAGCAATGGGTAGCACTGCCGCGATGTCAGGGGACTTGACGCTTCGCTGGATCCGGCTCGTTCGACGAATCGAAGGGTCGATCCATCGACTCTCGCCGACCACTTTCTCGGCGGCCGGGTGAGTCCTTTCGCCCCGGTGGACCGGGAGGCCCCGGTGGCTCATGACGCCCCGGAAAGCCTGGCGGCCCTCCACGATGCAATGGCATCGGTCCCTCATACGGATTGCCAATCATGGCCTGCCATTGGGCACGCTGGTCCGGGCTCAGCACAACTAGCATGTCGCGCATCGCCGACTTGACCCGATCGTCGTTGGCATCCGGGGGACCACGCCGTGGACCATTCAAGAAATGATGCGCCATCGCTTCGAATTCGATCGCTCTCAATTGGCTGCGCTGTTCTGTCGTCAACTTCAAACTGGCAACGACATCTGGATCAAGCAATGCCCGCGGACCCTGCCATTGCAAGGCGATTTGCGGGAGTCGTTTCAATTGAGTCGACGTCAGAATTCCGCTCAGTGCCGTTTCGTTTTCACGTGCAATGGCCAGTGACCGCTCGTGCTGTTCGTGTGACTTGCCCTCATGAGGGGGACGAGGAAATTCTTGTCGCTGCGCTTCACGGCGATCGAGAACATCGATCAACTTCGCCCGCTGTTCAGTGGTCACCTGCAAGTCGTCCTGGACCGCAGATTCTCGCAGCAAAAAGTTATGGCGATCGGCTTTTAACACAGCCAGATCCGCCAGAATCTTCTTCACACGATCCTGTGTCAGACTAAGTTCGGCCTGTGCCTCTGGCTGTTCCTGACGCGAATTGATGAACTCTTGATAGTAGCCGAGCGCCGTTTCCAGCAGCTGTTTGCGCAAATGTTCTTGGAAGGGGCTATCAGTCAGTTCTTCTTCGGCCAGTCGAATCATTTCGTCCGCAACACGGCGAGCGAGTAAGAATCGCGACTCCGCCTCAATCGCGCGTCGGCTTTCTCGCTGATATGCTGCTTTCGTCGCAGCTTGTTCGCGTGCCACAATCGCCGTGGTAATCCCCATGCCGATCAAACCACAGACCAGCAAAACAAGAGCCGCGCCAACAAAGGAAGGATGCCGGCGCATCCACTTGCGGGTCCGGTCGATGACTGTCGGCCGCCGCGCCAGGATCGGAAGTTCGTCCAGAAATCGTCGCAGATCCGCAGCCATGTCCGCAGCTGTGGCATAGCGGTCTGCCGGACTCTTGGCGGTCGCCTTCAGGACGATCGTTTCCAATTCCACGGGGATCGCCAAATCCCATTGACGTAACGGTCGCGGATCATCATTAAGGATCTGGAAGAGAAGCGTATTGCGATCTTCACCCGCAAAGATGGGCTGCAGAGTGAGCATCTCGTACAAAGTCGCTCCCAATGAATAAACATCGGCGCGGTGGTCCACGGGAATACGTCGACCCGATGCCTGTTCGGGACTCATGTAGCGCAGCGTTCCGACCAAGTCACCCGTCTGCGTGACACCGCCGTCGGCCACGACCTGAGCCAACCCAAAGTCCGCAACCCAGACTGCCCCTTTCGTATCCAGCATCAAGTTTGCGGGCTTGATATCGCGATGAACGACACCGGCTTCGTGGGCATAGTCGAGCGCATCGGCCACTTGAGCTGCGATCCGTGCTGCCGATCGGAAGCTTTGATTCGTTCGCGATGAGCGCAGCGACGTTCGCACCCCAGAAATCGCGACCGTCGGATTCCCTGATTGGCTTGGTCCAGCCAAATTGCTCGGTAAGCCCGCAGGGGCTGCGGCCCGCATCTCTTGAATCACATTCGCCAGCGATCGACCTTCGATCAACTGCATCGCATAAAAGTGAACGCCTCGCTCGCACCCCACTGCATAGACGGGGACGATATTGGTGTGATGTAACTGCGCCGCAGCATGAGCTTCGTTCTTGAATCGCTGCAGATGCTTCGCATCCAAGGCGGCGGCGAACGGAAGCACCTTGAGCGCAACCCGACGACCTAACGACAACTGGATGGCTTCGTAAACGACACCCATCCCGCCATGGCCGATCTCGTGCAGAATCTGAAAATCACCGAGTGGACTGCCCGAGAATTCCGGGGCCGGCGTGCTGGGTGGCTTAGCGAATGACTGCGCCAGTTCGATCCCGTCGAGGCATTCAGACAGGGCTTCCGCTAATTCGGGGTATCGAGCCAGAAAGAGAGCGCGATCGGGGTGACGCCCCGCTTCCAATTCAATCAAATATTCGCGCGAGAGCTGCAGCAAACGTGGATCGTCTTCGTCGATTTCATCGAAGGCTCGGCTCATGGCATCACCTCGGCAAACTCTCGTTTAAGTCGAGTCAGCCCGCGCAACCACAGCTTTTCGACACTGTCCAGGCTGCGTCCCATCCGTTCTGCGACCTGAGGGAACGTCAGGCCCTCCAAATGACGCAGCACCAGCACTGCCTGGTAATCGTCTGGCAACCGAGCCATCGCTTCCGCAACCAGTAACGATTGCTCACCCCGCATCACCTGTTGACTCGGTGAACTGTGAGGGTCAACTAGAATCTGCCCCAGCGCGCAGGTTGACTGATCGAGGTCAGCAGCCAAATCTCGCTCCAGCCGCAAATCGCGAGCTTGCGTCCCCAGATAGCGGCGAACGGTGTTCGCCAGTGTGGCGGCCAAGATCGCTCGCAACCATTGCGTCAGTTGGCCGCCAACGTCGCCCTGAAAATTGGGGAAGTGCCGATGAGCCTCCAGAAACGTCTCTTGGACCACATCGGAAGCATCCACCTTGCCTTGCAGTCGTCGGCCAATTTCAATTTTCGCCAACAAGCGCAGGTAATTCCGATAAGACGACAGCAATTGCCCCAACACGGCCTGGTCGCCGCCACGGGCCAATTGAATCAGGCTTTCGACATTCGACTCCATGAATTGCTCTTTTGGTTGCGATGATTCGTTTACCTGTATGGTAACTTTGCTGGATCGAAAACCGCCGTCGAAAATGAAGACAAAATTCAGGTGTCAATTCACGTCAACTTTAGCCGTGCAGCCATACCAATTCTCTTGGAGAGCCGCGTTGCCGCTATCGAGGCAGGGAAATTCAGCATGGCAATAGGTTACGACGAATTTTCGCCGGAAATATTCACTGTGATGCGGCGGTTTCTCCATCGGATTCGTGACCATTCTGGTAGCTGCTGACTCCAGTTGCGGAGCAGAGATACCGTTCCTCTAACATTTCAGGAGTATTGTATGCGCCGCACAATCCTGAGCATTGCAGCCGCCATGGCGTCTGCCCTGCTAGCGACCGCCCCCGGATGGGCACAGGAAACAGACCGCCCCGCGTCTGCCATCCAATCCGAGAACTCTGCACCCGAATCAATCGAGACGCAGGCTCCCGCCGCGAACCGAGAATTCGCACAAGCCGACTCAGCCACACCAGAGCGAGGTCGAGGCGACGAACGCCGCGAATCCCGACCAGAAGGCGGCCCGCGCCGCGGCGGTCCAGATCGCTCCCCAGAGGCTGGCCCACCACGAGGACCCGGCCGTGACGGCGACCGCGAACGTGGTCCACGAGGCGACCGACCGGGAGCAAGTCGGCCAGCGCGACCAGAACGAAGTGACCGAGACGAGGCACGCGGCCCAGGTCGTGGCCGTCCGGAAGCATCACCAGAATCCCGTGGCCCTCGTCGAAGCCCAGAAGAAGGCCGACGTGGCGCTGGCCCGGATCGCGAACATCGCGAAGACGGACCGCAAGCTCGTCAAGACGGTCCTAGTCGCGGTCGACCTGGTATGGATCGCGGTCCAGGACATCGCCCCCCTGAACGTGCCGAACGAGGCCCCGGCCGCGGGCGACCCAATTTTGATGCTCACGCACGGAACGATGGCCCAGGCCATCGACGACCTAGCTTTGGCTCACCAGGGCGTCATCACGGACCACAGTTCGGTTCAAACCGCGGTCACTTCGGCCATGGTGGATCCCATTTTGGACACCATGCTGGCGGATATGGCCGTCATCATTCCGGGTTCGACTCACGACATGGTTCAATGCACCACGGATTCGGCTCACATGGCCGTCACCACGGACCACAATTTGGTTCACACCGCGGGCACTTCGGTCATGGTGGATCCCACTTTGGACATCATGCCGGAGGATATGGCCGTCACCATTCCGGGTTCGACCCACGACACGGCTCGATGCACCACGGATTCGGCTCACAAGGGCGTCATCACGGTCCGCAGTTCGGTTCACACCGCGGGCAGTTCGGTCACGGCGGATCCCACTTCGGACATCATGCTGGTGGCTACGGCCATCATCAGCACCCCGATTTTGGTCCACGTCATGGTGGCCCGATGCCCGGGCATCATTTCGGTTCACGAGATGGCCACGGCTCACATTTCAGCCCACGCGGTATGAACTCCGAGCGTCATGCTCATGCGGACGTGCCTCGTCATCATCAACGACCCGACTTCAGCCCACGACACGACGGGCCCGGACGTGGTCGCCCTGATGGCACACCACCATCTCGGGAATCAGGTCGCAAAGACCGAAGTGACGTTCGTCCTGAACAGGATCGTGGCCCTGGCGCTGGTCGCGGTGCAGAATCACGCGGCGCGGATCGAGGTCGCCCCGGCATGGGCTCAATGGGGCGTGGCCCCGGCCGTGATAATTCCGAAGCGGGACCGCCACGTGGTGACGGTCGAGGTCGTCCCGAATTTGGGCCACAAGGCCATGGACCTGGCCGAAGCGGAATGTTCGGTTTCCCATGGGGATCTGGACGAGGTCGCCCTGAGATGAGGCCTGAAGGCCGTCCCGGACGAGACAGCGAATCAGAATCGGGACCGCGTCGCGGTGGTCCAGATCACGATCGACGCGAATTCGGTCCACGAGCCGAAGCTGGCCAAGTACGCGACGAATCGGACTATGAACGGCCTGTCTATGGGCCACTAGCTCGTCACTACGATCAACGAGACTGACAAGAATCCGGGAACATTTCACCCTTCGTGCACTTCTAAAAATCGAAACAAAAGTTCACGAAGGGTGTTTGACTCTCTATACTCCTTCGCCAGTGCTCCGGATACAGACTGTGAAAGGCGCCGACAATGACTGGAAGCCCTGATTCATCCCATGGACGTGGCTCATCTGTTTCGCTTTCGCACCAAGCGTCGGATGGAACTCTGCTTTCACCAGGAAATGTCCCTCGACGGATGAGCGACGCAGCCCCGATGAACGGTGTCGTGAGTGTGGTCTCGCCAGTCGAATTGGAACAAACTCTTTCAGCGGCGTCTGCCGCGAAACCGCATGGTGCCTACGAACTGAAGTTCTTGATCGATGAAGACCGAGCCAGCCGGATCATGGAGTGGGCTCGCACCCACCTGCACGCCGATCCTCATGCCGGTGGTGCTCATGGGGATGGCTATCACGTCAACAGCTTGTACCTCGACACTCCCAATATGGATGTCTTTCATCGCTCCGAGCTCTATCAGCGAAGAAAGTACCGACTGCGCAGATATGGCACCGACTCGCAGGTCTGGCTGGAAGTGAAGCAGAAGCGAAAGGGCTTGGTTCGCAAGCAACGCATTTCGATCGACGATTCCCACATCGAGCACCGAGCCACAGGCGCCATTGATCCTGAATGGGATGGAGCCTGGTTTCGACAACGACTCGACGAGCACGCTCTTCGCCCTGTCTGTCAGATGACGTACCGCCGGTTTGCTCGCATCGGCACCACCATCAACGGCACGATGCGCCTGACCATTGATGACGGCCTGACGGGTTGTCTTGCCAATGGTTGGCAAGTCCCCGACCGCCCACTCGAAGGGATTTCCCTGCTACAGAATCAACGCATTCTGGAACTTAAATTCCAGGTGGTCATGCCCGTGATCTTCCGGCAACTTGTCGAACAAGAACAATTGCTCACTACATCGTTCTCAAAATATCGGACCGGCGTCGAAGAGTGTGTCCCTCTCGATTGGATCGCGGGCGAATGGTAAGCGGCCATCGTTAGCGTGCCAACAACATGCCGCGTGCCGCCTTATCAATCGCAACGTCGTCATTGTCCTTCAATTGCCGAAGCGCCTGCCGAATTCGCCGAGCCGACTGCTGCAGGAACAAATCGGCCGTCGGATCGAGCGGCGTCATCGATCGCTCGGCATCCAATCGAGCGAGCACGCAGATCGATGCGTAAAGCTCCATCGCGGCCAATGCAATCGGTTCTTGCACAAGTTGCTTCTCAAGAATCTCTTCGCGATGCTTCATCAAAGCCTGCTCAACCGCCAGTCCGAACGACCGTATCAACTGGCTTAGCGTTCTAGCTCGTGAAGCGAGTGCCGGTGCCTGCACCGGAACCGTGGGCAGCACAAATCGGCGCGACACTTCTTCGGTAACGAACTTCCCGAGAAGTGACAGGTTTTTGAAAGGCAGTGAATCCCAGATCGCCTTCAAACGTTCGCCCGGCTCGCGCATCCCCACCAGGGCGATGAACGAAGTCAGCACTTCGTTGGCCCCCTCCCCGATCTGGTTGATTCGCGCATCTCGTAAGATCCGTTCCAGTGGCTTATCGCAGAAATAAGCGGCCCCGCCATGAATCTGGAAGGCGTCGTTGACGATCGTCCAGAGCGCTTCGGTGCTGTAAACCTTTAACATCGCGGTTTCCAGCATATAGTCTTCCAGCCCTCGATCGATCAGTCCGGCGGTCACGCTGGTCATCGCTTCCATGGCGTAGGTCCATCCAGCCATGCGCGTCAGTTTCTGTCGGACAAGATCAAACTCGCCGAGTGGCCGACCGAATTGAACTCTCGTCTTTGCGTGTTCCGTTGCCAGGCGCAAACAGGTCTTCGCCGCCCCGGTGCAACAGGCACCGAATGTCGTACGGCCAAAATCGAGAACCGTGAGAGCAACTCTGAGCCCCTTTCCCAGTGGTCCGAGGATGTTTTCTTTGGGGACAGGCATGTTTTCGAACGCGAGTTTCGCGGTCGCAGTTCCGCGGATGCCAACCTTCTCCATCCGCGGCTCAACCACTCGAAAACCAGGCAAATCCGGCGTCACCAGGAATGCCGTGACAGCGGTATCCGTGCGACCAGGAACGGTCGTGCGAGCCATCACCGTCAGCACATCGGCGATTCCTCCGTTTGTGATGTATCGCTTCTGACCGTTCAAGACGTAGTGCGTCCCATCATCTGACAGCGTCGCCGTCGTTTGCACGTTACTGGCATCGGAACCAGCGGCAACTTCCGTCAATGCAAATGCCGCCAGTTTGCGGCCGTGAATCAGATCGGGCAGCCACTGCTGCTTCTGCGGCTCGGTTCCGAATAGCAACAGGGCTCTCATCCCAATCGAATGGTGGGCGTTCACAAAGATCGAAGTCGAACTACAGCGACCGCCGAGTTCTTCCAAGATCCGACAATAAGCAAGTTGAGAAAATCCCCGGCCCCCCATGGCTTCTGGGGCCGTCATCCCCAACACACCCAGGTGGGCCAGCCCGTCAATCACGCTACGCGGAATATCTGCCTGGCGATCAATCGCGTCGGGATCAAGATGTTTGTCGCAAAAGTCCTTCAATTCTTGCAAGGATGCGTCGACTTGATTCTGTTCAGTCGGTGTCAAACGCGGGTAGGGCTGCACCAATCCTGCGGCGAATCGGCCATGAAACAATTCTTTGGCGACACTACGGTGAGCCGGTCCCGCGAACAGCAGCTCTTCCGCCTGCCGAACCTGCTTATCGCGTTCCAATTCTCGAGCCGATTTAGTCTCGGTAGTCATGGCATGCCTTATTCTCGAAAAGCAATCGACAACAACTCGCAGCGTCTGGCCAACTTAGTCGCTGAATTCTATGACGATGACCACCGCGGGTCACGACGTTCAAGAAAAGCCTTCAGCCCTTCGCTCGCTTCTTCACTTTGGCGAACACGTGTATGAACGGCCAGGGCGTGCGAGATCCTCAGCGAAGGATCTGTCAATCGCAGATCACGCAACAAGCCCTTCGTTTCTCGAACCGCATCAGGCCCTCCGTTCAGGATCTTGGAGGCGAGCAATCGCGCTTCTGTGAGAAGCCCATCCGCGGGGACAACTCGGTGCAGCAGTCCCATCGATTGAGCTCGTGCCGCACCGATTGGTTCGGCAATTAGAAACAACTCATTCAAGTCGTGTTGATGCAGACGTTCGGCGAGCACCACCGCCACCAGTGCCGGAATTAGACCACGTCGTACCTCGGGGAAGCCAATCTTGAGGTCGTCAGTGCCGATGGCGAAGTCGCAGCAAGCCAATAGTCCTGCCCCACCCGCAAAGGCCGCTCCTTGCGCCATCGCGATGGTGATCAACGGGCTGGCGCGGACGACTTGGAACAACCTTGCGACCCAGTCCGCGCTCTCTTCGGCCACTGACATGTCCGCCGCTTCTTGCAAATCAAGTCCCGAACAGAAGGCCACGCCAGCTCCCTGGATCAGCACAACACGCCGTTGCGGCTCGTTCGCGAGCACCTCGAAGGCCGCGCACACCGCTTGCATCAATTCAATCGTCAATGCGTTGCGTCGCTCTGGCCTGTTCAAGGTCAACAGCACAGTGGCGGCATCGAGCGATTCGATCTGCAATACGGGCGAGTTCTTCACGGAAGTCCTTTCTCAATGATCTGATACTTCGCCTCAAGTCACATCTGCAACAGGCCAGTTCGGAACTCTCCTTTTGTCGTCCCTTCGGGAATCACACTTAACGCCATAGCCAGCCAATCGCGAGTCGCATTCGGAGCGATAATCGCATCAACCCAACCTCGAGCCGCCCCGTACCGGATATCCGTCTGCTGAATGTATTGCTGGCGGATTTCGTCACGCAGTCGCTTTCGATCTTCGTCCGACAATGTTCGCCCACCGCGCTCGGCTTCGCGCACTCGTAACGAGAGCAACGTGTCTGCCGCTTGATCCGCCCCCATGACAGCATAGCGAGCCCCTGGCCAAGCCAGCATGAGCCACGGATCATAGGCTTTGCCGCACAACGCATAGTTCCCTGCCCCAAACGAGCCGCCAATCACGACGGTCAGCTTGGGAACAACGCTATTGCTGACGACGTTCACCAGCTTCGCGCCGGAACGAATGATTCCCGACTGCTCCGACTGTCGTCCCACCATGAAGCCCTGAACATTCTGCAGGAAGATCAGCGGCAATGCCGACTGATTGCATTCCATCACGAACCGAGCCCCCTTCTCCGCTGAGTCCGTATACAAGACGCCGCCAATCTGCAGTTCGCCCGTCGCCGATTTGCATCGCTTCGATTGATTCGCCACGATGCCGACAGACCGGCCCGCGATCTTCGCAAACTGGGTCACCAGGGTCGTCCCATAGTCGGCGCGAAACTCCTGAACCGTGTCCGCGTCCACAATGCATTTGAGGACATCGCGAACATCGTATTCCGCTCGATCTGAACCAACAATCTTGTCGAGATCCGCCGGATCGCGGCTTGGCCCAATGTGCCCTGAGCTTCCCTTGGGTGCCGGCAGAAAGTCGATCAGTGAGCGTAATCGCTTCAAGCATGCGGGGTCATCCGCTTCGCGATAGTCTGCCGTGCCGCTGATCTCAGCATGCATCTTGGCTCCGCCAAGTTCCTCGGGGTCTGCCGTTTGACCAATCGCTGCCTTCACCAACGCAGGGCCGGCCAGGTAGAGTTGACTCCCTTCGGTCATCAGCAAGGTGTCAGACAACACGGGCAGATACGCTCCCCCGGCAACACAGTTCCCCATCACGGCCGAATACTGCGGAATCCCCATCGCCGACAGCACCGCATTGTTGCGAAAGATCCGTCCAAAATCATCTTCATCGGGAAAGATCTCGTCCTGCAGCGGCAGGAACACTCCGGCGGAATCGACGAGGTAGATCAGTGGCAGCCGGAATTCCATCGCAATCCGCTGGGCACGCAGTACCTTTTTTACCGACTGCGGAAACATCGAACCCGCTTTGACTGTCGCATCATTCGCGATGACGAGCACACGGCGACCTTGAACCGATCCAATTCCGGCAATCACTCCTGCCGCAGGGATTTCACCCCATTCGGGATACATCCCCCATGCCGACCAGAGCCCAAGTTCAAAAAACGAAGCGTCCTTGTCGAGCAACTCGGTCAAACGCTCACGCGCGGTCAGGCGACCCAGCCGTCGCTGCCGCTCCTGCCCTGCCGGGCCACCACCTTGGCGAAGGATGGCTTCCTGCTCCTGTATCTGCCGAGTCACTTCCGTCAGCGTCGTCATGATGAGTCTCGTCGTCGGGCGCGTCGAGGGACCGTCGTGTTCCGAACTCCATTCTACGCCAAAACCTCGCTGACAACAGCGAGTTGAATCATCAGACTGACACGTTCGATATGAAAAAGAACTGTGCCATGAACCATCGTACGCATAGAATGAAGTTGTCGCGGTCGTCCACATGTCGGTCGACAGACATTTTGAAGGAGGGCCTGCGCGATGCCAACCTCAATCAAGTCAGACGGGCAGATCGCTGGCCACTATGGTCCGGACGAAATGGCGACAGTTGTCTTTGAACGAGATATTGGTGAAGCAGGCCACTACCCGTTTACTCGCGGCGTTCACGCAGACATGTATCGCGGCCGGCTGTGGACCATGCGGCAGTTCGCAGGCTTTGGTACGGCACGTGAGACCAACAAACGATTCCGATTTCTCCTCGATCAGGGTCAGTCCGGGCTGAGCACCGCGTTCGATCTCCCCACGCTCATGGGACTCGATAGTGATGACCCGCGATCGGCAGGAGAAGTTGGCAGACTCGGCGTTGCCGTCGATACCGTGGACGACTTCCACACGCTTTTTGAAACGATTGACCTGGAACAGATTTCGGTCTCGATGACGATCAATGCTCCCGCAGCGATCGTCATGGCGTTCTATCTGGCTGCCGCTCAGGAACGTGGTTTCGATTGGAAGAAACTCCGCGGAACAATTCAGAACGACATCCTCAAAGAGTTTCATGCTCAAAACGAAATCGTGTTTCCGCCCGAGCCCTCCGTTCGCCTTGTCGTCGATCTCATCGAATTCTGCGCTCGCCACGTGCCGCAGTGGAACACTGTTTCGATCAGTGGCTACCACATTCGCGAAGCGGGCTCGACTGCCGTCCAGGAATTGGCGTTCACACTCGCCGATGGCCTGCACTATGTTGATGAAACATTGCGACGTGGCCTGCCCATCGATTCGTTCGCGCCGCGCCTCAGCTTTTTCTTCAACGCTCACAACGACCTCTTTGAAGAGATCGCCAAATACCGCGCCGCGCGGCGTTTGTGGGCAGAATTGATGCGAGAGACCTATCGGGCCACCGACCCGGCGTCATGGAAATTGCGATTCCACGCGCAGACAGCGGGCTGCTCGCTGCAGGATCGACAACCGGAAGTGAATCTGATTCGCGTCGCGTATCAGGCCTTGGCTGCCGTCCTCGGGGGATGTCAATCGCTACACACGAACAGCATGGACGAAACGCTGGCGTTGCCAACCGAGCATGCTGTCACGCTGGCTCTGCGCACACAGCAGGTCCTGGCCTATGAGACGGGGGTCACGAAGACCGTCGATCCCGTCGGCGGTAGCTACTTCGTCGAATCGTTGACGCAGCAAATGCATGATGATGCGGAAATTTACTTCGAACGGATTCGGTCATACGGAGGAATGCTCGGGGCGATTGATGCTGGCTTCTTCCGCCGTGAGATCGCCGAATCCGCCTATCAATATCAGCGGTCGGTCGATCAGGATGACAGCGTGATCGTCGGCGTTAACCGTTTCGTTCAACCGGACGAAGCACGCGTCGAAACGCTGGAAGTCGACGCGTCTGTGGAGAACACCCAAGTCGAATCATTACGGCGCATCAAATCGGCTCGCAGCGCTAGTGATGTGCTGCGAACATTGGCCGAAGTTCGTCGAGTCGCTGCGGCCGGTGGCAATACATTCCCAGCACTGATCGAAGCCGCAAAAGCCCGCGCGACGATCGGTGAACTGGTCAAAGCCTTGGCCGATGTCTTCGGACAACACACCCTGCACGAACAATAATCTTCGTTTAACCGCGCGGGCATCGCCCCGCGCGCCTGGTACCACGATGACCATTGACCATCTCACCACGACACCCACCACCGATGACAAATCCGCTGCTCACGTTCGCATCGTGCTGGCCAAGGTCGGCCTCGATGGACACGACCGCGGCATTAAAGTTGTTGCCCGTGGGTTGCGCGATGCCGGCTTCCATGTGATCTACGGTGGCATTTGGCAATCGCCCAATGCAGTCGCCCAAGCCGTTCTCGACGAAGACGCTCTGTGGCTTGGCATCAGCCTACTGAACGGAGCCCACCTGACGCTGATCCCACAAGTGATTGAAGCTCTTCGAGAATGCGGACTGCCCGACGTTCGCCTGGTTCTGGGAGGCATCGTTCCACCGAAAGACATTCCCGCGCTGACAGAGATCGGAGTGAGCGCAATCTTCGGACCAGGAACATCGGTTGCCGAGATCGCGGCCAGCTTGCAATCGACGCACGCCAAGGCCACCAACGTTGCGGAGTTGCTTGTAAGCTTTCAGCAACGCAACCGCCGATCATTATCGCGCCTGCTGACAATGATCGCAGCGGGACAGCAGTTGCGCGACATTCGCGACTGGCTCAACGCGAACCGCCCTGCGACGGAAGCCTCGGCGAAAAACAAGTTCCGTACGATCGCGTTTACCGGCAACGGCGGCGTCGGTAAAAGTTCGTTGATCGCACGTCTGGTGGCGGAACTCCGTTCACGAGGGCAATCAGTCGCGGTGCTCTCGTGCGATCCTCAAAGCCCCATCACTGGAGGAGCATTGCTCGGCGATCGGATTCGGATGTCCGATTGCCTGCCTGACGAGGGCGTTTTTATCCGCAGTCTGCCGGTCGCGAGCGGATCCCAGGGAATCGCCAGCAATCTGGATCTGATGTCACAGGCATTGGAAGGGTTTGGATTTGATGTCGTGCTAATTGAAACCGCTGGTACTGGCCAGGGAGATATCGCTATCCGCAACTTCGCCGACGCTCTCGTGCTGGTCATGCAGCCCGAATCCGGCGATTCGATTCAATGGGAAAAGGCCGGGCTGCTGGAGATCGCCGATGTCATCGTCATTCACAAGTCAGACCTTCCCAGTGCCGAGCGAATGGAAGGCGAACTTCGGGAACAGTTGAGCCTTCCTGGTCATCACCCCGCCACCCTCATCCGAGTCAGCGCCGCGAAAAACACGGGCATTCCCGAACTGTGGGAGGCAATCTCGCACCCCTCGTTTAACCGCGTGGGCACCGCCCCGCGCGTCTTTTGAGAAACCTAATTGGGGTGCCACGGACTTGGAGTTCTCGATATGGCCGCGTCTTTGACTGAGGACCGGCCCATCATCGCCCACGGCAATTTAATTTGCCGTATCCGCGCAGCGTTCATCAGGAACAAGCTCGATAAACAGCAGCGATACCAGCATCGCGATGAATAGTCGCAAGTGCGACGCCTCAAGATCATAGACGATGCAGAACTCGTCAGTGATCACAAATGCAGCCATCAACGCCAGACCACAACCAAACGCCGGATAGACGGTATCGCCACGACATCCAGCGCGTCGCGCAACAACCACAGCACGCCAAAACAAAACGGTCCCGATCCCCTCCCACAAAATGACGCTCAGGAACAGTACTCCCAACACCGCCGAAGGAACAGCATACCTGGCGGTCACCTTTACGATCGCGGCATAGTTTCCTGATGCGAATGGCCACGTCGCAGGCAGTGTTGCAAGCTGAACAAGCGCATCACAGACGTTGGAGGCCAAGACAACTGAAAACCAGGTCGCCCAGAAGCAAATCAGGCCGCTTTTGATCATGCGGCAGTTCGATGGCATCACGAAGTCACTCCACTTGCGGCAAGAATCAAAGTACTTGGGAATCGATATTCGACCTCAGTGTTCCGCAACCTATTCAAGCTCGCAACACATAAAACGGAAGTACGTCATTCACACTTCGGAAGAATAGGATCGAAGTCACCAAGTTAAATGTGATGGTAGCGGCTTGTCCCGCAAGACGAGACCTTAAGGCTGTCCGCATTTGCTGCGTTCCCACGACAGCAGCGCCTTGAATCAGGAAGAACAGCAATTGCCAACCTTGAACTCGACCCGCCGCGATTCCGAAAACGTATTCATGCACCAGACCTGAGACCAGAAACGTGGCGAGTGTCGTGGCAACCGGTTGCGGCTGCGACCAGCAGGATCAAACACGTAGCATTTCAAGAACTGCTGGGCGGGGCGGTTCCAACGTCTCCAGAAATCAGCGGGGGTGGTTGCAGCAAGAGGAGCCCGCATCGGATCCCAGGCCCGTCCACCTGCCAGCCTCCACGTCACCGCGGCGAGTTGAGTGAGAGCAACGACGACTAAGAATGTGGCGGTTGCTTTCGCACAATGCTCAATGAAAAACGGGCGCACCACCCAGTCCATTCGAAACACGCCCCAAAGCAACGCGATACCGGCTGCGGCCTCGATGCTGAGATACAAGAGTCGATCGCAATCATCTCGCCGATTGTGATCCGGAGGCGGTAGCCGCTGGACAAGCCAGAAGAAATTGCCGAACCACAACATGCGAGATGCGAATCGATCATGACTTTCTTGCTGGCTCGAACGCAGCGAATCATACAGTTTGACGAGCAACCCAATCGCGATCAGGCTAGCGGCAAATCGCCAGATCGAACCCACTGGCACCAAACAAGGCGAACAACCCACGACAATCGAAGAAACCAGCCAGCATGCCACTCTTCCATGGAACGAGCTGCGAGCACTGTAAGCCCATTCCACGGTGACCATAAAAAGTCCTGTGGCTGAGACTGCAGCAGCAAGTGCAGCGACGAAAAGCAGCATGTTGGCGTTCGGCGAATTGTTTGTTCAGTCCGTTCAAGCCTTAATCCACTCGTGCGCCTGGTCCAGATCTTTCTGATCGAAGTACTTCATCGTCGCGGTTGTAAACGGACGGCAGAAAGTCGCCATCCCTTGTTCCCATTTCGATTCGCCGACAATGGCCAACCGTTCGATGTGCGAGAAGTGCTTGATATCAAACTTCATGTCTTCCCAAAGCGCACCGGCATCCCAGCCATGAAAGTCATGCATGACAAATAGGATGCGTACCTTTCCGTGTCGCTTGATCGCGGCTTCGGTCACTGGCACAAATTGCTCGTAGGCTTCCTTAGTCAACTTCCCAGTGACAGCAACCTCGATCACCTTACCGTCCAGTTTTTCCGTCAGCGTGAATGACATGTCGTTCCCTTGTGAGTGGTGTACTGAGTCAGATCGTGTTTGCCGACCAGTCGGAATCTGAGAGCGCCAAGTTCAAGATTAAACAACCGTCGAGCCGGTCGCGCCCAGCCTGCCGACTAACTTTGCCAATTGTTCATGGCCAGTAACGAGCCGTTACCTCGACCCGACTGTTGAGTCTCATACAGGTTTCAGCAGTTCGCACCTCGCAATGACGATGGACGCAACATCGATCACCTCCATGTTATCGCAGATGCCTCCAAACGTTTGGCAGATCCAGCCTGGCGGTCCAGTATCGCGTCGAAATCGACCGAGACAACCACTACGGGATACGATAAAATCCGCGTGGATGTAAATTCATTTCATTCAATACATGTCATCATCGTTGTCGACCGAGCGAGATCAATTTTGGAATCACCTTCTTCGAATGCAGAATCGATTCGTCGATGGCGATGGTTTGTGCTCGTTCTGGTCGCAACTTCACTGACGGTTGTCGCAGCTTGGAACTGGTCAAAAGAAGCGTTATTTGAACGACCGCCAACCGGCGTTTCGCCGGCAGACTATCAAGCAGCGAAGCAAGCGTTCAAACGCGAACATCGGTATGACGCCAACCGAAACGACACTCTCTATTTGCTGGCAGAAAAGGCAATTGCAGAGAAGCGATTGGAAATCGCCGTCGCTTGTTTTGCAGAAATTCCCACATCTCATCCCGACTACGGCAGAATGGCTCGCTATGGGCAGGGAATCACACTTGTCGCCTTGTATCGCGCTGTCGAAGCCGAGCAACAATTGCGCGAACTCATTTCTCTGGAAGAAGCGTCGCCCAAGATTAAACCAGAGTATCTGATTCACGCCCGACAGCGTCTGCGGCATCTGTTAGAGGTAGCGCTGCGCTTTGAGGAGCGCCACCGACTTCTCAGACAAGTCATCGATCGGGACACAGATCAGACATTCGAACCTGTCGCCGCCTGTTTTCCAACCCTCGTGAGATGGAACGGCCCAGACGCCGTCCAGTGGATCGAACACTTTCAGGCAAGCAATCCGGATGATCCGCAACTCAATATCGCACTCGGTCGATATCGCACATCACAGGGTCGATTGAAGGAAGCGCGGCAGATTCTGGAAGGCGTTGTGCGGCAGCACCCCAAGAACTTGTCGGCGCTCGCTGCACTAATCGCCTGTTTACGCGAAGCCGATGATCCAGACGAAATGGCGAGGATCGTCCAGACGCTGCCGCCCAGATCTCCAAACGATCCCTGGCTGCTGCTGTTGCAACGTGGAGCCCTGGCCATGCAGGACGGCAAGCAGGAAGAGGCGGCAGGCGCTTATGAACAGCTACTTCAACAGGATCGAACTTGCGTCGAAGCCTGGCAGGGGTTGGGTCAGGCCGCCAGATTGCTGAACGACGCGTCTCGCAGTAAAAAGGCTCTCAGCATGTCGACGTCGCTGGGCCGCATTCAAAACCATCTTGCCAAAACTGTTCAGGAATCATCGAGTCCCAGTTCCTTTCTGGACATTGCCGATCAGTGCGGTGAGATTTTGCTGAACCGAGAAGGGGCCATAATGACGCGGTGCGCTCGTCGCCTGGCCGCTAAAGATGAACGGGTTCAGGCCGCAGTCAAATTCTTCCGAGAACGACTTGTCGAAGATCACGAACCACCGCTGCTGGGTCAATGAGAGGGCCGTTGCGATGCCCAATCTCACGATTCCGTCCGAGATACTGCTCTTCTCGCTTCGCCGATCCAGTCCGCTTCTTTGGCTGCTGACAATCGCATTCGGATGCAGTCCGTCGCCCGCACCTGTCCCCACGACCTCTTCCAGCCCGACAACATCTGAGCAGATCGAGGCGAACTCGCCACGAGATTCATATTCCAAACCCCCGTCCTTAACTGCGTCAACAGATTTTCACTTTCGCGATGCAACGTTGGCTTGGAAACTGGATTTCAACCGCTTCGATGACGTACAGGGAAAGAATCTGATTCAAGAAGCGAATGGGGGTGGTGTGGCCGCCTTCGACTACGATCTTGACGGTCGACTGGATGTCTTCTTTACGCAGGGGTCTCGGCTGCCTCGCAAGAATATCGCTCGCGAATTCTCCAACGAGATGTTCCGTAATCTCGGGCACTTGGAAAAAGTGACCCAGTCCGCGGGCTTGACCTCGTATGGTTTTCATGCCGGGTGCGTCGCAGGAGATGTCGATGAGGATGGTTTTTCAGATCTGTATGTCACCGCCTACGGACGATCATCGCTCTGGCATAACAATGGTGATGGAACATTCGGCGAGATCAGCGATTCCTCTCGAGCAGTGGTCGACAGTTGGAGCACCAGCGCTGCGCTGGCGGATGTCAATGACGACGGACTGCTCGATCTCTTCGTGGTCACTTACGTCCTCGCTGACGACGATCCACCCAAGATTTGTACTGATCCAGGAAGCCCGACAGGTACGAAGCAGTGCCCGCCAACACTCTTTCCAGCGATTGACGACGTGCTATTGATCAATGACGGTTTCGGTGGGTTCGTCGACGTGACGCGAGAGGCCGGCATTATCGGTCGCGATGGGAAGGGGCTGGGAGTTGTCGTCAGCGATCTTGATGGCGATGCTCTGCCGGATATTTTTGTCGTCAACGACGGAACGCCGTGCTTCCTTTACAAACGTCTGAAAGGCGAAACACGAACTGGTAAGAACGGGATTCGAATTCCTCAGTTCGAAGAATGTGCGGCAGAATTCGGTGTTGCTCAAAACGGCGAGGGTGCCGCGACAGCAGCAATGGGAATCGCGCACGGTGATTATGACCGCGATGGCTGGATCGATCTGTTCGTCACCAACTTCTATCTGGAAGCAAATACTCTATTCCGAAATCTCAAAGGGCAGGGATTTCTCGATGTGTCGGCCTCGTCACGCATCGGACCAGCGACTCGGATGACGCTGGGATTCGGTACGGAATTCCTCGATGTCGATCACGATGGATGGCTGGACCTGGCGATCGCGAATGGACATATCGAAGACCGGACCTGGGGGGGACAAGAGCCTTATAAAATGCGTCCACATCTCTTTCGCAACGACCGGAATGGGAAGTTCACGGATGTCGCCGCGACTGCCGGTCCCTACTTTCAATCTCAGTGGGTGGGGCGAGGACTGGCAATCGGTGATCTTGATCGAGACGGGGATCTTGATCTAGTTGTTTCGCACCAGACCGCTCCGTCAGCCCTGCTACTCAATGAAACTCCAGCAAAGGCCAACAGTATCATTATCAGGCCCGTCGGACGTGGCGCATCGCCGCGCAGCGGTATTGGAACACGCGTCGTCGCCCAAGGAGTTAGTCCACTGATGATGCGAGATATCGCTGGAGGTGGCAGCTTCCAATCCGCTTCCGCTTTGGAGCTTCATCTGGGCCTTGCTGGCCGCGATACGTTTGACGAATTGCAGCTCACCTGGGCAGACGGGCAGATTGATCGCTGGCCCGATGTAAAAGAGGGCTATTACATCGCGATCGAAGGTCGCGGAATCTATAAGATCAACTCCGATCAACCTTAAGATCGATGGCGGTGAAGTGGCTTCGAGGATTCGGTTGCGTTGAACGCGGTCGTCTTCCAAACAACAAAATGCAAGGGCCACCACGCAGGATGGCCCTTGTCTTCATCGACCAGACGAAGCCACATCCGCAGTTCATTTCGGAGGTTCAGCGGGCTGTTTCACTAGTTCAATATTGATCTGGCTACCACCTTTGACGACGTCAACCTCAGGTTGCTTCGCGACCATCCCCGCGAGCGGATCGACGGGCGGTGTTGCATCATGTGCTGCTGTCGCACTCGGCGCAGCGGCCGGAGGGGGCGAAAACAACACGCGATGCTTGCCGATAATGGCACCATCATCTGTCCCGTACGTCGACACGGTATATGTGCCGTCTGACTTGATTGTCGCTTGCCCCGACTTGCCGACAATGTTGCTTTTGCCATCACCCATTGGAGCGAATATCAAAGAGCCACCAGCAATCGGGGCTCCTTCCAAAGTCACTTTGCCTGTCACTTTAGCGGTTGGCTTCCTGTCTGGATCGCCACCACCACACCCTGAAAGTATCGCTGCTGCGATCACCGCCGTGCAACCCAAGCTGAAAACTCTCCGTCGCATCCCAACCATCTTCATTGAGGCCCCCTTCTCCCGAGCAATTTCAAATGCAGTGCCAGCAAATCATGTATGAATCGAAAGAGCCCGGCTGTCGTGCGACCGGGCTCTTCCACACGCAAGTTTTTTACGAAAGAAGCGACTTAGAAATCGCCAATGGTTTCGCCACCATTTCGCGAGCCAAGATTTCCGTATACAAGTCCGTCCAAGTTTTGACTGACGAATCGGACCGATCCATCCGTTAGCAGAAAATGGGCACCACCGACATGTTGGCTGCCGAACGAGAAATCATTGTTAGCCGCCTTACTGTTGATCGGAAAATTGAGGTCAGCGCTGCGGAAGACCTCACCTGCGGTCGCAGCTCCCCACCCACCAAACTGTCCCTGATTACTAATTGCCACCCCACCAATCCACGCTGGGTGTTTGTTTGCTGCCAAGGTAGCAGTAGTGCTTACAGTGATCTCGCCGATTAGTAACGTGTTGCTCGTCCCGTCGACGACATCACCCATCTTGACAACATAGGTATTGTCATTGCTGTTGCTAAGCAGCAACATTCCATTCTGGTTCGATGCGGCATTTCCACCGAGCGAGGTGCCACCCCACAATCGCGTGTTACCGATATTTCCGAGGTAATTTGTCTTTGCCAGGTTCTGCGCCGTCGTCTTCGTCGGCAAAATATCGCTGGGGCACATCAGTGCGTTGAGGATTGAACTGCCGGCACCACCTGCAATTGTTGCGCTTCCACATAGGTTGTTTCCGTCACATCGACCGAAGCCGGCAGTTGCACCATGAAGGTTGTCGATATTGGTTCCGCCTGGGAATGCAGTTCCGTTACTGCCACCACCCATGTTCGGAGGTAACCACATACAATTGCTGTCCGCCGCACCATTCGTCATCAATGTGTACAAAGGCGCTTGATCGAAGTAGGGCAGGATGTACATGGTCCAGCCCCATTGACCATGGTCGTCGTTGTATTCACCGACCGGAAACTTGTTGAACGTGTCGTGGAAGTTGTGCATCGACAATCCCAATTGCTTGAGGTTGTTCTTGCACTGTGTTCGCCGTGCTGCTTCACGCGCCTGTTGCACTGCGGGCAAAAGCAGGGCAATCAGAACGGCAATGATCGCGATCACGACCAGCAGTTCGATCAGTGTGAACCCCGACGCCGCAGTTCGCTGCGGACGATTTCGACTCTGATTTTGTAATCTCTTCATACCAAGCTCCTGTAAAATGGAAACAAAAAAAACGAGTTCGAAGCGAACTCAAAAAGCGAATGCGAAGTGAGATCAGCCAAGACGAAACACCAAAGAAATGGGTCCAATCGGAAGTATGGCTCGATTCAATCATGAAGACAACATTAAAATGATGAACCCCGCAGAATCAGGGGTGACCACGATATCAAAGATCGTAGGCTAATTCGACGAAAAAGCATGGTAAAAGTTCGCCAAGATTGCATTTCGAACGCGCAATTTCGCCATTTTGAAACAATCGGCATAACATACGGCATTTTATTGCTGCGAATTCCTCGCAATCGGAACTGAAAGGCAAGTTCCCGATGTCGGCCCCCGCGGAATTCCTACCACCGGTCCATTTTCTGCCGACGAATCGCAACGAGCTTCGAGAACAGCGGTTACGGTCACAATCCTAGACGGCGGCAGTCCCATTCAGCCCTGCCCAATGCTTGCGATTCGTGGCCTCGGCGTGGTATCAGTCACTTTACATCCATTCTGTTGAAATCTCATCAGGAACGCCGCATGGCCGGTCTCGATCACGGTCCTCTCCACCCCAAAGAAATCGAAGATCCTGAAATTGCAGCCCGTAATGCGCGCTATGGGATGGTGCTGTTTCTGATCTATCTGGCGTTCTATAGCGGTTTCGTTGTACTCAACGCCTTTTTCCCAGTGCAGATGGAGTCGACGCCAGCCTTAGGTCTTAACCTGGCAATCCTTTACGGATTCGCATTGATCATCGCCGCCATGGTCCTCGCCCTGCTTTATTCGTGGCAGTGCCGCGGCCAGTTGAGTTCCAACAGCGTCCGCGATTGATCGACCTTCTCTGCTGACATCTTTTCGTAATCTCGCCTGCTGAAATGATTGCCCGCCATGATTCACGAGCGCTCACTGCTGTCCGTCGTTGTCTTTGCGGTTTTCGTCGCCATCACGCTTGGACTGAGCTTCTTCTTCGCGCGAAAATCAAAATCGGCGGCGGGGTACTTTGCGGCCGGAGGCCAGATCCACTGGTTCGTAAACGGTGTCGCTTTCGCCGGCGATTATCTTTCGGCTGCATCGTTCCTCGGCATCTGCGGAATGATTGCCTTCTATGGATATGACGGCTTTTTGTATTCGATCGGTTTTCTGGCTGGCTGGGTCGTCGCCTTGTTCGTTGTCGCCGAACCACTGAAGCGACTTGGCAAGTACACCTTCGCCGATGCCCTCAACAGCCAGTTTCAATCGCGAGCGATCACACTTTCAGCAGGGATCAGCACGCTGGTCGTCAGCGTGTTCTATCTGATCCCGCAAATGGTCGGAGCCGGGGCGTTGATTCAGCCGTTGCTCGGATTTGAATACTGGCAGGGAGTGGTCCTCGTCGGCGTCATCGTCGTGCTGATTGTTGCGACCGCTGGCATGGTCAGTACCACGTATGTGCAGTTCATCAAGGGAGCGTTACTGGTTCTGTTCAGCGGCATCCTGACCGTGCTGATTCTGAATCGCGGACTGAAGGTCGATAACAGCGAGTTTGCCAATTCACCACAGACGATGGTGACCAAAGCGGACGGCTCGAAGCTTGTGAATGGTTTGCCCTATGGCAAGAAAGAGGGCCAGGCGGATCTGCGACCTGTGGGGCATCTCAGCAAGTTACCGGGCGGCAAAACAGAAACGGGCCCCCTGGGTCCGATCGAATACTTGTCGACGCTGCAGCAAAGTGAAGTGGTCCTCTGGTCCAAGAAGGAATCCACTTCTAACGGCGAAAAGACCACGACGTGGACTCCGACCCCGACATCCGGAGCCAAAGTGCTTCGACCCGGAAACAGCCCCACTTTCAAGGGACTGCAGTCCGACAGTCTGATGCCGCGCCTAAACTTCATCTCGCTCATGCTGGCGTTGTTCTGCGGCACGGCGTCGCTGCCTCACATCTTGATCCGCTACTACACGGTGAAAGATCAAGCTTCTGCACGACTCAGCACAGTCGTCGGCATTGGTACGATTGGCTGCTTCTACGTGCTGACGTTGTTCATGGGACTGGGTGCCATGACCAGCGGCAGTATCGATCTGACGAATGACAACATGTCGGCTCCGCTGCTCGCGAAGAGTTTTGGCGATCTGCTGTTCGCCGTCATTTCCGCGATCGCGTTCACGACGGTTCTGGGGACAGTCAGCGGCTTGATCGTCGCCGCCAGTGGTGCAGTCGTGCATGACTTGCTGTCCAGTGTTCTCCGTTGGGAAATGAATGATCACGAAAAGGTCCGCATCGGAAAACTGGCTGCGGTTGTGGTCGGCGCGATCGCCATCGGGCTGGGAATTCTCTTCAAGGGGATGAACGCAGGTTTTCTGGTCGGCTGGGCCTTCAGCGTAGCAGCATCGGCGAACTTGCCTGCCCTGGTGATGCTGCTCTTCTGGAAACGGACCACCAAGCAAGGAATCTCCTCAGCGATCATGGTCGGCCTGTTCAGCTCCCTGGCATGGATCCTGGTCAGTGAAGACACCTTCCAAAAAGTGTACGGCTTCAGCGCCGACGCCGCCGCGAAAGCAGCCATGGTCCCCTTCAGCCAGCCCGGACTGGTCACGATCCCGCTCGGCTTCCTGACCCTGATACTCGTATCGCTGCTCACGCAGCCCAAGCGCGGGAATGCCTGAGGGTGAAGGCCTCAACAATTGCATCAAATTGTCAAAGAGCAGTCATCTGCTGTGACGACGATCGAGTCGACCACATCGTCGTTACATTACGAAATGGCAGTGTTTGTCAGTCCATGGCAGGGTTTTGAGGGTGTCTGCCGTTTCTTCGTCGGGTGGGCTTCCAGCCCGTCGCATTTGCCTTGGTGAATATTTGCCATCGCGAACTGATCCTCCTATCGAAGAAGTGACGGGCTGAAAGCCCATCCCACATTAGAAGTCATCACAAAAAAACGGCCACACGTGCCGATCGCCGGTCAGCGATCAACAGGTGTGGCCGTTTGTTACGGTCCACTTAGTCTCATTTCGACAGTTCCATTATCCCCGATCTCGAGCGACTCGATCTAGCCCCCATTTCGACTTTTTCGGCATCTTTTCGGATATGGACACCCGCGACGCCGTCCCTCGCCGGTGGATGGTCCTGGCAAGGACTGACAGTTTGTGACACCCCAGGACAGATTTTGACAAATTAGGACAAAACAGGCCCTAAAATCTCATTTTTCCTCAAAAAAGTGCGTGTTTACTGACAGATGCTTTGCGAGCGGGCAGTTCACCCAACAGCACGCGATAAAGGCTTCGCCTCTCCGGTCTGACCTGAGCTAGTCTATTGCGCTTTTTCGGCCTTTTCAGAGCGAGGACTGAGAATCGTTACCGACTTTGGATGGCGATAGTGGTGACTTTGAGTTGTTCGTGCCTTACCGGTGTAGGAAACAGCCAACAACGTAATGGCGGCGCGCCAAATGCATCTTCTCCGTTCACAACCCGCTTAGGGACCGAGTGCCATGAAAGTGTCACTTGTCGATCCCATTCTAAGTGGAAGCGCTCGTTCAGCATGCAGTCTGTGCGACTTCGATGCAGGAGAAAGATCATGACAAGCCGAATTGGTAAAACAGCGATCACATTGGTTCTGGGAATGGCAGGCTTATTCGCCGCAGGGGCACACAAACCTGCATTCGCGGTCGATATCGTCGACGATGCGGTTCAGATGGATCAGCTTCTGAAGGAGGTCGTCACAACGAGCAATTCGCTGTGCTGGGAAATGTATCGCTATCACCAGCAGCAGCCCGGATATGCGGAAGCCTATAAGGGAGCGAAAGCCATCTGGTCGCAAGCCGTTGAGTTGCGAGCCGCATTGGCCACCGGCCCCGTCGAAACTGCAGCCTTGGCTCAACGCGCCGCTGACATGAACCAGGCGTTTGCCGACTTGCAAAAATTTGTCGCCCAATGGGGCCCCGGTGATCGTTCACAGCTTGCGACCACGACTGGGGGAGAACCCCGTACAGTCGTCCGACCTGGCGTCGGCGTCGACATTCCCTTCGTTGGCCTGCGAGTCGGTGGCGGCGATGTCGTCGTCGAAGAAGAAGCCAGTCCCCTGCAACGTCTGCGAGTCCATCCCAATTCACATGGCAGCAAGCGATCTTTGGAACGCGAATTCGCTGCCCTGAAAGTAGCTCTCAGCTACCTGCAGGAAGACGCACAGATCACCAGCCCCGCAACGGCCACGTCACCAACGCTGGCTCCAGCGGATAGTGATCCAGTCCCTCAACCACCGACCCCGGGAACGACATTGGACGCTCAACCAACGCCGATCCCATCGAAGCCCAAAGCCGATTCGACCCCAACGCCTAAATAAGCGAGATCGTCAACGCGAACTATCTGCGAAATCTATTCAATCTGCGGATCAAAGGTTTTTGGTCCGCAGATTTCGCAGATGGACACAGATTTGGAGTAAAGCGAGGAACACCATGGATCGCTAGTACGAACTCTGTTGAAGTTCGCCTTCGCCATACGGAATTCCATTTGCCGTGAGTAACTTCAGATAGACAAACGGGTCAATGTTCTGGTTGAGGAACCTTCCTGACCCATCACACATGATGACATTGACGCCACCCGCATGATTTGAACTCGGGCGAGGCAACGTGCCGGGTTGTGCTTTCAAGCCCGCATTCACTCGCCAGTCCTGCCCCTTAGCGGTCATCAGCGTCCCCTCTTTGAATTCGGTATTGAGGGGCCTCTCTTCTGATTCAAAGGTCTGCCCCACCCCCAACGGAACTTTGCCATTGGAGTTCTCGACAGGGAACCCAAAGCTTATTTTCGCGGTATCAGTATCGTACCAATTGCCGGCTTGGAGGTTCTCAGTCACCATCAACGTCGTGGAGGATCCATCGCCGGTGGAGATATATTCCAGAGAGGGCCCGAAGGCCTCATTCTGCTGCCAGAACACGCCCGTCGAGACATGCACCGCAATCGCCTGGTCATCACCGGGCTCGCCAATCCAAGCTAGAGACCCCGGGATATGCTTTCGATCGGGGTCGCCATGATAAAGCGATCGCGAAATGAACCCGGAATTCACCACGTAACTAAGGCCACCCGAATTCCGATGAGAATCGCCATCTTCCGGACAAGTGAAGACATCCAACCAGACCCGCTCCCCGTCACCGATAGTTGCTTGGCCAGACTTGATGACAGCGTTTTTTCTAATCGCTTTCAGAAGCGTGGTCGAATCTAAGGCCGGTAACAGCGTCACGGGCCAGCCTTCGATGAAATCACCCTCCTCCTCCGCTGAATTCTTAATGGCCTTCACTGAACTCAGGAACGGTAGTTTTCCACTCTGCGACGAAGCATAGTTCTGCATTGCCAAAGCAACATTGCGCATATTATTCAAGCACTGTAACTTTCGCGCGGGCCTCCGGGCGCTCCGAACGGCCGGCGCAAATAGCAGGAAGAGCAGCAGGCCTAGTCCCAAAACAACGATCACATCGACACGAGTGATCCCACGGCGATTCGAATTGTTTCGACTGCAACGATTCATGATCACTCCCCACTTGTTAGTAGTCTGATTGCCGGAGTTCACCTTCGCCGTAAGTCGCCCCATTCGGTGTCAGCAACTTCAAATAGACATGCGGGTCGATTTTGTCACTCAAGGATCTTCCAGACCCATCGCACATCATGACATTGACCCCGCCTGGATGATTCGAGCTGGGGCGAGGCAACGTTCCGACCTTTGCCTTCAAGTCGTGGTTAATACGCCAATTCTGCGACTTGTTCGTTGCTAAAGTGCCGCCTTCGAACTGCGTATTGAGTGGCTTCTCAACCGACTCAAAAACCTCACCCTTTCCCAGCGGTACCAACCCGTCGATGTTGGTCACGGGGAAGCCGAACCCAATCCGTGCGCTATCGGTGTCGTGCCAATCACCGGCCTGAAGATTTTCCGTAACGAGCAACGTGGACGTTGCCCCGTCTCCTGCCGAAACATAGTCGAGCGAACTCCCCACGATCGAATCGGAGTTCCACATCACTCCCGTCGCGGCTTGAATGGCCTTTGCATTAGCGTCTCCAGGCGTTCCGCTCCATGCCAGCAATCCAAGGACATGCTTGCCATCAGGGTCGCCGTGATAGAGCCCTTGCGAAATGAATCCAATATTAACGACGTAGCTCAATTTCCCGGGTTTCTTATGAGAATTGAGATCCTGTGGGCAAGTATAGGTTTGCACCACGACAACCCGTTCTGCATCACCAATTCGAGTCCGACCCGATTCGACAACGACGTTTTGCCTGATCTGTTTGAACAACGCTCCATTGTCGAGGGCCGGTAGCAATGCAATCGGCCAGCCAATCGTAGGCCCCACCTGCTCGGGCGACGAACCCATCTTCAATGAACTAGTCAGTGCCGGGAGTTGCCCGCCATTGCCGGAAGCAAAATTCTGAAGGGCCAGGCTGACTTGTCGCATGTTATTCAAACAGTATAACCCGCTCGCCCTGCGGCGTTGATAAGGTACAGATGGAGCAAACAGCATTGCCAAGAGCAGGCAGGCAACGAGAGCGACGATCACCTCAACTCGAGTAATTCCTCGGCGATTTGATTTGTTCCGAAGACGATTCATGATCGCTCCTGATGTTGAGTCCCGGCCGCAAGGCTCGATGCGATTTCTCCCCATACATGAAACGAAAATGCCCCGACTTATCGCCGGGGCATTTTCGCTTTTAATAAAATTTCGCAAGGATCGCTGTCGACCCTGGCCATCGCGAAGCGTGTCACATCTTCTTCACGTCAACTTTCGAACGCTAAACCTTATTGATCCAGATCGAGACCTTCGCGTCTCCGATATTGACCGACTTCGCATCCTCAGGCACTGCATCCGACGCCGTCAGGCTGTCCGCGAGCGTTTCGTTGCGGATCAAATCACCCCACTCAGCGATCATTGTCGCGACTTCCGCATCGGTCGTCGTGTAAGTGATCTGGATGCGGTTTTCGATTTCCAGATTCGCTTCTTTTCGCTGCTGCTGAACTTGGCGGATGAAGTCACGCGCCATCCCTTCGCGCAGTAACTCGGGAGTCAGCACCGTCGACAGAGCAAGCTGGATATTTTGATCGTCGCCGCTCACCCAGCCTGAAGCTTGCTCCGTCCCGACTTGTACATCTTCGGGAGCAAGTGTGATCTCGTTCCCTTCCAATGTGATCGTCACTGGCGTGCCCGCGCGCAGCGGAGCCAGCAATGTACCGTCGACGGACGGCAGCTTTTCACGTAGCACACTCAGCAGCTTGCCGTACTTCGGCCCCAGCGTCTTGAGGTTCGCTCGATAGGTGTACTTGACAATGTCAGCGAGGCTGTCGCAGACGGTCAATTTCTTCACATTCAGCTCTTCACGGATCACATTGCTCAGCCGCTGGATCGCATTTTTGGCAGCCAGGTCACTCGTGGAAACACGCAATTCCGAGAGCGGCTGACGGACTCGTTGTTCGAACATCGTCCGCAGCTTCAAGCCTAGTCCCACAACCGTTTGGGCAGTGGCCATGCGCGCATTCAATTCCGTATCGAGAATAGCAACGTCGGCAACTGGATAGTCGCACAGATGAACGCTCTCCGGTTGAGACCCATTGCGGCTTTCGCCACGAACGAGGTTCTGGTACATCCGTTCGCTTAAGAAGGGGATCATCGGGGCTAAGAGCTGCGATATCTTGACCAGCACTTCATACAGAGTCTGATACGCGGCCAGTTTGTCCGTATCGCCGGCATCTTTTGACCGCCAGAAACGTCGGCGGTTGAGTCGGATGTACCAGTTGGACAGATCATCGATAAACGCCGCTGCCCGGCGACAAGCTTCCGGCGTGTTGTAGTCTTCGATCGCCGCACGCATCGCATTCGTCAAAGCCTGCAGGTTTGACAAGATCCAGCGATCTAGTTCCGGCCGCGATTGGACTGGCACCTGTGGTGTCGACGGATCGAACTCGTCCAGTCGAGCATAGTTGATGAAGAACGCGTAGCTGTTCCACAACGGGATCAGCATCATACGCCGAGTTTCGTCGGCGGGTGTGCTCGTCACCAAATGAGTCTTCACGCCATCGATCGTTAGATTGGTTGGCCCGTTTGGTGTTTGCAGTGTGACCTCTTGCTCAGGATGCCGAGTCCCAAAGCGCAGGTCGCTAGCCGGATTCTGCTGCAGATACATCCAGCGCATGGTGTCGACGCCGATCTGCTCGGCGGCTTCTTCAAACCAAATCGCGCTGCCGTCCGATTTGTGCATCGGCTTGCCCGCTTCGTTCATCACCAGGCGATGCCCCAGCAGCGTCTTGAACGGCTTCTTCTTGTCCGCGTCTTCGGTCCGGTCGTAGTTCATCATCGTGGCCATCGACAGCAGCGAGTAGAACCAGTTGCGGAATTGACCGGGGAAGCATTCAGTGACCAGGTCGGCGGGATACCACTTCTTCCAGTAGTCGGGATGCGAATTGAATCCCATCGTGCTGAACGAAACGATCCCCGCGTCGAGCCACGGATTTCCCACGTCGGGAACACGGTTGAGGACCGCGCCCGTCTTCTCGCTACGGATCTTCACTCCATCGATCCATGGCTTGTGAGGCGTATGCCCCTGGAAATCATCCCAGCCTTCAACCGCACGTTCTTTCAGTTCAGCCAGCGAACCCATCACGTCGAAGTCGGTCGGATCATCGGGATTGATCCAAATGGGGAGCGCCAGGCCCCAGTAGCGTTTCTTGGAGATCATCCAGTCGCGCATGTTGGTCAGCCATTCACGCTCACGCTCGCCGCCCTGGATGCTATCAGGCACCCAGCGGATTTTGTCGGTGACGTCCATGATCTCCTGACGCCAGTCCATGTTGATGAACCATTCATCGACCAGACGGAATACCAGTTCATCGCCGGTACGCCAGCAGAACGGATAGATATGGGGATACTGCTCGACATTAACGAGCAGGCCCTTCTCCTTGAGCGTGGCGAACACGAGATCCACGGTCGCAGGGTCCGTGGCCCTTTTGCCGGTGAACGCACCAAAGCCGTCGACGAATGTGCCATCTTCGGCGAGCGGCGCGAGGCCCACGAGGCCCGCTTGCGCACCGAGCGTATGGTCGACATCACCGCAACCGGGAGCGATGTGAACGATGCCCGTCCCCTCCCCCGCGACGACATTAGCGCTGCCCTTGAAGTCGCGTCCACCATCGATGACGCGATGACAGCCGACACCGGTCTTGTCGGCCACGCGTTCGTCGAATGGAACGCCACCGGGAGTCGATTGAGCGGGCAGATCGTCGAACGGGCCGGAATACTTCCAGCCGATCATCTCCGCTCCCTTGATCGTCGCTTCGATCTCGAAGCCGCCATTTTCTTTGAAGATCTGCGACAGAGTCTTCAGCTTGGGAACGGCTTTCGGCCAGCCCCATTCTTCACGTCCGAAGCCTTCTTTGAATTCCGTCGCCAGGCGTTGGAAGTCGAGGTTGTCCTTGGCGAAGTAATAAACGGCCCCGTCGCGTTTCGCCTTCAGTTTGACATAGTCCAAGTCCGGGTTAACTGCGGCCGCGACATTGCTGGTCAACGTCCACGGGGTCGTCGTCCAGACCAGCAGGAACTCATTGGGACGATCGACGAGGGGAAATCGAACGAAGGCTGAACGATGGACCGTCAGCTTGCGGCCGTCGGCAACTTCCATCTGGCTGTACGCACTGCCCGCTTTTCCGCTCCAAGGCATCACGTCATGGCCGCGATAGACTTTGCCGCGTTCGTAGCACTTCTTCAGGAATGTCCAGATCGTCTCGTTATTCTCCGTCGAGAACGTGAAATAGCTGCCACCCCAATCCGGATTGCCTAACCGAGCGACGATCGATTCAGCCGTGTCGCGCAGAGGCTTCCCTGGTTGCTTGGGTGGAGTGAAGTCGACTTGCTTGTCGGTACCGATGGCTTCAGACAGCGCACGCAACTGCTTGGGGTCATCCCACTCCATCCAGTAGCCGAGTCGGATCGATTGCTCGGTCTGGATCGCGGCGTACTTGAGCACGCGGCGTTTGCATTCGTGAACGAATTTGTCGATGCCGTACTTTTCGATCTCGCTCTTCGCGCCCAGGCCCAATTGCTTTTCGACTTCGACTTCGACCCACAGCCCCTGGCAGTCGAAGCCGTTCTGGTGGCGCAGGTCGCGACCGTTCATCGCCCAGTACCGCTGGAACGTGTCTTTGTAGGTACGACCCCAGGCGTGGTGGACCCCCATGGGATTGTTGGCCGTGATTGGACCGTCGAGGAAACTCCACGGAGTTTTGCCCGCAATCTGCTGACGCAGCTTCTGGAAGATCGCGCGATCATTCCAGAGCTTCAGAACTTCGTGTTCTCCGCGAACAAATTCTGCGTCGGCAACTTTCTCAAACATCGGTGCTAAATCTCGCAAAATGCGATCAGGGAGGGCCCCGATCAAACTGGTCTGGAATCTTGGCGGGCGGGTGCATTCGAGATGGCGGATCAGTCGCCGTCGATGAATCAACTCGGGCGGCACCCGCAGCGGTCGAACCAACATTCTAGGGGGATGGACAAGCGTTGAAAACAAAGCCGAGTCGGGTGGGGTCCGCAGATTTCGCAGAGTGACGCAGATTGAGACAAGAAATCGAAACAGCGAGTTCGCTGCGGACGATGAATTCCAAGCCATAAACGGGAGGATGAAGCCCTGAATGTGGGATTATGTCTGGCAGAGTGCTCCAGATTTGTAATGATGTTCACTCCTCAAGTCCGTCGGCGGCATTCGCCCGCACTTTTTTCATCATTTTCACCTCTGAGTTGTCGGAGATTTCGTATGGACACCGTTGATCATCGCCGGGTTGTTCCACCATTTCGGCTGCTTCCGCCAGTTGTCGCCCTATTCCTTTGCACTGTGATCAGTGGTTGCGGAGGAAAGGTGCCGACGTGGGATGAGATGACCACTCAACAAGCCCCGCCAGCACCCCCAGGCAAGACGATTCCGAATCCGTCGTCCGTGGCCCAGGCTGAAGATCCCGCTCAGACGTTGGCTTGGTTCAAGGGGTTGCCGCCGAATCAGATCAACGATCAGACGCTAACGAGAATCACTTCGATGAAGTCTCGACTGGGTGATGTCAACGCGATCGATGCTCGTGGCAGCACGATCACGGATGAGGGGTTGGCAATGCTCGCCAAGTTGCCGGCATTGAGGTCGCTGGTGCTCGACTCGACCGGCGTGACAGACAAAGGGCTCACGTCATTGCAAGGTGTCCCCTCGTTGCAGTCGCTCTCGCTGAATTCGACACGAGTGACCGACTTTGGATTGGGAGCGTTGGCATTGTTACCCGGTTTGACGCGTTTGGAGTTGATGAACTGCAACCTGACCGCGGCGGATTTCGGTGCCATCGGAAAACTCCCCGCGATCGAAGTGTTGGTCCTGGATCGAGTGCGCGAGTTGGATGACGCGGGCCTGGATCAGGTCTGCAACGCCAGCACACTCAAATCGCTGCATCTGGACGAATGCGTCGGACTGACTGATAAGGGTCTGGTCGCGTTGGCGAAGGCACCTGGATTGGAAGAGGTGTTGCTCAACAAGTCGGGTATCAGCGGAGTCGGTTTGGGACAGGCCGTGGCGAAGGGAGGCTTGAAGTCTCTGAAGGTGCTGGCGGTTTCCGCGACGCCGATCAGTCTCCCTGGAGCTCGAGCCATCAATTCGATTAAAAGCTTGGAGTCGCTGAACATCAGCCACATCGTCGGCATGAACGATATCTATTTTGTGGAATTCGTAGAAGGAATGAAGAGCCTGAAGGACCTGAACATCGAGGGGTCCAAAGGAATTACCGGGCAAAGTTTCGCCAAAATTAAGGTGACAGCGAATAGTCTGGAGACAATCAACGCGAAAGATTCAGGCATCTTGGACCCGGGCCTGGGCTTCTTGAAGGGACATAAGAAGCTGAAGTTCATCGACTTGAGTAACACTCCCGTGACACTTGCGGGGGTTCAGCAGTTCAAGAAACTGGTACCGACGTGCGAACTGCTTTATGCGGGAAATCGGTACTAAATGACCGTGCGCGAGGATGTCTGAATCAGCGTCCTTCAACTAAACATCGTTAGACTCGTGAAACACAGGATGAGTGATGAGAGTAGCTGCGTTGCTGGCCAGCCTGATCTTCGTAAGTGGTTGCCAGAAAACAAATCCGGTCCCCTTAAACACGGCCGGTCAGACGAAAGATGAATTCACCGCGGATGCGCCGGCAAACGCAGAGCCCGACTACAATTCCGCAAAGGAAGAAGCCGATCTGCTCGCTCAACTCGCCAATGATCCCAAGGATGCGCGGGCACTCTTAGGACTGGCGAGGATTAATCACGTTAATGCGCGAGACACCAGAGACGATGACTATAAGCTATCCAAGAAAGCGGCCGACTACCTGCGCAGGGCCCTCGAAGCCGACCCGGCCACGGCGAAGGACTTTACATTCGAATTCATTGGTAAGCTCATTTTCGTCAATGAAGCGCGAGCCTTTTCTCAGGAAAAGAACGACGAAGCGAGCTTGAAGGCGTTGCGACAAGCCATCGATGCCGGCTGGAACGATATTGCTGAACTCAAGTCTGATCCTGCTTTAGTACATGTCCGTCAGAATCCGGCCTTCGCCAGCATCGAAGCAGCCATTCAAGCAGCGCACAAGAAGGCGGTGGCCGAGCGAGTCAACCGTCTGTTCGCAGCAAAACACAATTTCAACTTCGACTTTGATCTCAAGGACACCGAAGGACAGCCGCTCACGAAGCAGCAGTATGCGGGAAAGCTGCTGATGGTGAACATCTGGGGAACGTGGTGCCCCCCCTGTCGTCGTGAAATCCCCGACCTGATTGCCGCGGCCAAGAAATACAAAGATCAAGGATTCGAAATTGTCGGCCTCAACGTGGAAAATGCAACGGGTGATGCCGCCATTGAACTTATCAAGAGTTCCATGAAGCAATTTGAAATCAACTATCCGTGCGTATTGTCTAACGAGCAGACCCTCGGCCAGATTCCGAGCTTGAACGGAGTCCCCACATCGATATTCTTCAATCGCCAGGGTGAGATCCAAGTGATGCTGGTAGGGATGATTAATCACGAGACGTTGGAAATGATCATCGAACGTCAATTAATGGAGTCGCCGGCGGAGACCAAAGAGACCAACACGGCGAAGCAGGACTGAGCATCAATTTATTGTCACGAGGCATGCGGTCAGCGGGGCAGAAATTCATTTCGATCCCATCCGCTTCAGATACAGGCCTTGACTGGTGAAACTAATCGTGGAGGCCTACGAAGCACAGCACCAGCGATGGCCGCAAACGGGTCGAGTCATCCTGGCTCAGTACGACGATGAATCAGTGGTCGTCTACCAGGCGTATCGACCCGAGATTGGTCTGTTCGCCGCCAAACATGGTTACTTCGGCGGCGAATTCAAGATGAGCCGCATGACGTGGGTGAAACCGAACTTCCTGTGGATGATGTATCGATCGGGATGGGGTACAAAAGAAGGACAAGAGGTTACGCTGGCGGTCCGATTGCGCCGTACTGCTTTCGACGATCTGCTGGCCTCAGCGGTCCCTTCGTCGTTTGATCCGAACACCTATCAATCAGAAGCAGACTGGAAGCAACACGTCGCGACATCCGACGTTCGATTGCAATGGGACCCTGATCGCAGTCCCACCGGCCAACCACTCGAACGACGAGCCATCCAACTGGGCTTGCGCGGCGAGGCCATCACCAAGTACGCACGTGAGTGGATCATTGAGATCGAAGACATCTCAGAATTTGTGGCCGAACAACACCACAATCTCAAACAATCGGAAAAGTCCTCGATATTCATGCCACGTGAGGATGTTTATCCCGTCACCGATCCACCCGCGGCACTCGGAATGTAAATGATTCTTCACGATCCCCACTTTCAACGACTCACCGAATAGGCACGCGTTGCCTTCTTGGACAGCAGTCGCCATTCCCGCAGTGAGTGCTTTTGGGCACTGCGGCAATCCGAAGGATGGCCCGCAACTCCGTTGTCACAACGTCTCTTCGCGGCTCCTGCAGGCCGCGTCGAAGTGGCGTACACCTCGATTGGCATGCTTGATGCAGAAACTGCAGTCGACAACATATCTCGAGATATACAAGCAGATTTTTGAAGATATCGAAGGAAATCCCATTGGCTTCAGCTCACCCCTCTTCCCGCCCGGTGCGAATGGTGGATATTGCCGAGCGAGCGGGCGTATCACGCATGGCCGTGTCTGCCGTCCTGATGGGAACCGGCAATGGCCGTATTGGCGTGAGCGTGAAGACCGCCGAGCGAATTCGTCAGATCGCCGATGAACTTGGCTATCGTCCCAACGTTGCAGCACGCCAACTGGCCGGAAAACGTAGCGGCGTCATCGCCGTCGTTGCCCACGACTGGAAAAACTTCCTCGCCCAACGACTGCTCGCCTGGCTGCATGAATGTGCCGAGCGACAAGGTTTTCGAATCCTGGCGGCACGAGCCCCCGACGGCCTGGAACCCATCGAGCAACTGCTCCGTGACGTTCGCGCGGGGTGGGTCGATGGCATCGTCTATCTCGCTCACGAAAATGAATCACAGTGGCCTGCCGTCGCGACGCTCCTGAAAAATCTTCCGACGGTGCTGACCGTGGGGGGTGACCTGCAAATCCCCGGCGTGACCAGTGTTGTCAGCAATGTGGTGTCGGGCGCCCAAGCTTCGATGCGGCATCTTCACGATCGCGGGCGGACCAATCCGGTGCTCGTGACGGAAGAGCTCGAGTCCAAGGCGATTCAAACCCGAATCGCCGCCTACCACGCTACGGCCGCCGAATGCGGCATCAATTTCAACGAATCTCGGATCATCCAGGAAACACAAGGCTGGTTGGTCAGCGATCCCGAACACTACGGACGGTTCGATGAACTCGCGCGGATGATCACTGACAAGCTGCGAGCCGACAGTGTCCTGTGCGATACAGACTTCACCGCCGTGGGATTGCTGCGAGCGTTCCGCCGCCTGGGCATCCGTGTTCCGACAGAGATCTCGGTCATCGGTTGGGGAGACCTGCAGTTCTCGGCCGTCTTCGATCCCAGCGTCACGACAGTGAGTCATCAGTTGCCCGAGCTACTGAGCCAGGTCATTTCCAGATTGCAAAAGCAACTGGAAACAACCGCGGAAGCGGGTGTCGTTGATTTGATTGAAACCAAGCTTGTGACGCGGGAAACATCCTGAGTCACGAAGGATTTCGCGTTCTGTCTTCCACACATGCAAAAGGATCTTTGATGGCTCGTCTGCGACGCTCTAGAGGTTTCACGTTAATCGAACTACTGGTCGTGATCGCGATCATTGCGGTGTTGATCGCATTGTTGCTGCCGGCTGTGCAGCAAGCACGCGAAGCGGCTCGACGAACTCAGTGCAAGAACAATCTCAAACAACTTGGTCTGGCTCTGCATAACTATCACGACAATTCCAACTGTTTTCCGCCTGGCAATGTCGTACCAGAAGGTGGAACAGGCACCTTGCGTGGTGCTTCGTGGCTGGTCCGCTTGTTGCCGATGTTCGACCAAGGCGCGGCTTACAACCAGATGGTCTTTGCCGGCACGGACTGGACGAATCAGAACGGCAATCCCAATCGTAACTGGGCCGTCGTCAGTACTCTTCGGGTCGCTGGATTGAATTGCCCTTCCAGCACCTTGCCAACCACTCGTACTTCTACATCCACCAGCGCTACGACTGCTTTGGGAGCTCCGGCCTCGTTGACGTACCAAGTCGCCAGCTACGTCGGAATTGGCGGTAGTTACGACGACCCCGCGACCGGCATTTGTTGTCCCACTCCCAGTAGCTGGACCGGCTACTACCGATCAAATTACAACGGCATGATCGTCGCTTCGAACAACACCTATGGTGAGGCTCGACCTGCTCGAATTGCTGACGCCACCGACGGAACATCCAATACCATTATGGTTGGCGAGCAAGGTGGGCCGGACCCAACCTGTACCCAACCCGGTAAGGACTGTCGCGCGGGCAATTGGGAGGGCGGTGCCTGGTCTGGTGGGGCTGGTGGCGACGCCGACTGGTGGCTCAACATTACAATCATTCGATCCCCAATCAATTCAGCGCAGGGTGCGAATGGCAACAACCCTCCATACTACCGCCATACGCGCATCACCTCACAACACACCGGCGGCGCCCATCTGCTCTTCTCTGACGGTGCAGTCCGATTCCTATCGAATAACATGGACTATCTGACTTTGGAACGAATCGCCGCGCGCAACGACAACGCCGTTGTTGGTGAGTTCTGATTCATGGATTGCGACGAATTCGCATCAATGCGGATTAAGAATGGTGGTCAAATTCACCGCGAGATCCGGTCGCAGTTTTTATCACAACAGGTTTATTTTTTGCGAGGTGTCCAATGAAATTTGAATTGCGACCAATTGTCGCTGGCTCTTTAACGGTGGTGAGCCTACTTGCTGTGATAGGTTGCGGTGGTGGTACTGAAATTCCAGCGGTTTATCCCGTGACGGGTGTGATTCTGAGAGACGGAGTTCCACTGGCCGACGTCAATGTGGATTTTCTACCGGACAACGGTCGGCCATCGTCAGGTTCCACAGACAAAGATGGAAAGTTCGTTCTGGAGTATTTGAAAGGGACGCGAGGTGCTCTGAAGGGATCTCACAAGATTCGCGTCGAGGAACGCTTTCAGGGAGCCGATCCCCAAGCACCTCCAATGGCCGTTCCTCCGCCAGAACCCAAGTCGTACAACTTGCCGCAACCAGTTCAAGTCAATGCAACAACAAACAAGTTCGTCATTGACGTGACGGCTGGAACTGCCACCAGCAGTAGTTGATTCACTACAGAGGAAATCTCGAAACAGTCTTGGCGAGCGGATGTCACGAATACATCCTGCTCAATTCAGTTCGCCAAGACTTTTTTCAACGCCCCCTTGAGGAGGTCTTCGCTTTGAGGGCGATTCCACGTGTAACCGTGCTCCTCACGAAATCCTTCTGCAAACGCCTGATTGGTCGGAATGTAACCCGGAGCGCTTTCCCCGAAGCCTAGGCACATCACAAAACCATCGGGTCGCTGGCGCTGAGCGAATAGTTGATAGGCCACAAAGCTCTCCGCCGGTAGCAGCAGCAGTTGCGCAACGCCGAAGTCAATCAGCGGGATCTCGATCTGATGCCCATCCGGATGATGCTGCAATGAACTTAGACCGAGCGCCGCTTGAACCCGTGCGGCCAATGGAGTGCGACTGTCGTTTAGCTTTTCTCGCAACGCCGCTTCGTTCATCGAAGGCAGGTCACTGTGAGGCAAAACGATCGACTCGTTGCGAAACGCGATCTTGTTCAAAGGATGCATTTGAGTGGTCGCCCAGGCGCTCGCCATCGCCTTAGCAAGTCGCTCAGCAAACAACACTCGGTTGCCCGGTGCCCCATCATTGAATTTCCCCGCGGTCACATCGCCGCAACAACCTGTCGCATAAATCTGAAAGGTACGAGGATTCGCAGCGTCACGAATGTTGCGGGCGAGGTTTGGAAAATCGCCTGAAATTTCGCCGTTGCCATAGTTGCTCATCGGGTGACACGCATAGGCAGACAGCGCCAGCAACGGCTTGTCTTGATTCCACAGGCTGATCGTTTTCAGCCACGGATCGATTTCGCCTTCCGGCAAACCGCGCAGCGCAGGGTCGTTACAGCGACTGAAACGCCGATAGCTGATCTTGCCGTTTTCATCGACGCGGCGGTTGGATGCCAGTTGCTCAACCTTTGCCTGACCGATCCCGACATGCGTGATTTCGGTGGCCATCGGCAAATTCGACTTCAATGCCAGGGCCGCTCGTTGCACACAGTCTTCATGGAACCCCGCATCCAACATGGATCCGCCTGGCAGTGACGCCGTCAGCAGTTTCTGCGCGGTGAGATCAAAATACGGAGCATCGTGCTGGTGGACAGTGTGAACGAGCACTCGATCAGGAGTAGTCCCCGCGGCTTCGGCCAGCACATCTCTCCACCGCTGAAAGGAATCATTGCGAACCTCGCACCAGTCGAGGACAACCAGCACGAGAGGTCGCTCGGGCCCCATCAGGACAAAGCCGCGTGCATCCAACGTGTCGCGGATCCCGGTCGACGGAGCAAACGAATTGCCGAGCAACGGATGCCCGACGGAAGGGGTCACATCACAACGGAACGTGGCGAGCTTCCAAGATCCAGACTCCGCTGCTCTTGTCGAGCCACACCAGATGCCAGCAGCACTGATCAGGGCAGACTGCTTCAGGAAATCTCGGCGAGTGGCTGACACGCTCTTCTCCCGGCAGACTTAGACGGCGAAACACGCGGCAAGTCATGTTCGTGTGTTCTGCCTATCGTGGTCAAGCTCGGCCCCGAGAAGCTCGATAGCCGTACTCGGTAGCAAACCAGTTGGCGTAGCGTTCGCGTGCGGCGGAATTTGTGTTCCGCAAATCGTTAACGTGGCCAATCTCATGGACCAGCACGTTATTGAGGTAGAAGTCGCGAATGGATTCAGGTGTCCATGTTAGCGTCCAGACTTGGTCGATCTGCCTCCAGGTGCCGCCATACATGCGCGCTTCGATCTGCTGCTGTGGCGTGGGTGGGCTGTGGTAAACTTCCTGCAACGAGTCTTCGATGGGATACAAGTAGATACTCGGCCCCCATTGCATGCCATACAACGGAAACAAACTCCGTTTGCGAGTCATTGCGCTGAACTGAACGACTTCGATCGTGCGAGTGAATTGTGCTGGCAGTTCCGCAATTCGCTGGCGCACTTCTTCGATCGTGACGGGATGAACGTATCCTGGCCCCGGTGCCTGATAGACGAAGCGAATGCCCGTCGATCCTAGCGGTTCGTGCCACGTCTCAGGCGCACTGAAGGCCGCCGAACGATGGCTGGTGCCACGCTGCCGATGAGCCTCCGCGGGCCTGATCGAACGCAATCGCGTGCGATGGAGATCGCCACGGAGCGCTCGTTGATGATGTTGATGATGGTGGACGCGGGACGTCATGACAGCACCTATAGCGCCGCCGACACCGCTATCGCGGAGTGAAACTTCGGTCTTGGAACCGGGGGAGATTCAGTACCACGCAAGGGGAAGACGTGGAGGTGTCAGGCAGGCAGAAACCATCCTAGACAGGTAACAGACCCGCGTACTACTGTACACCTTAACAACAGACTGTGCAGCAGGTTCCGCCTCGAACGAACAGGACACCACTGTTCACCGCGAGAGAGATGAGTTCAACGGGCCACCGCTAACGCCTAAGCAGGATCGAAGTTGTGCCCGATTCGGCGACTCATCGGTAGAATTGCATTGGCGAAAGTCGCCAAAATATGTACACCGAATATTTTTACTCAATTGACAGTAAGGAATTGCGCTAATTCGAGACGTTGCGTTTGCCGATTATAACGGTTCTAACGAGCTCAAAAATGAGTCTCAGGTCTACGGCCCGACGGCGCCGACCCAATCTTTTTCACCTTCTGCCGCACCAGGCACGCTACGTTGAACGCTCTTGTCAGTGGGAGCCAGAAATTTAGGACTCTTCACGTCCGTTGTAGAGAATGCAAAGTTGGCCTCGCCGCGTTTGCCATTGGTATCGAGCAAGGGATCGATTTCCCCAGCCTGCGGTGACCCTGGCTTGGCTCGATCCGAGTAGTTCAACTCCCATCCGGGTCGGTCTAGAGTCAACATCGTGCTTAGCCGTGGCGCATTGTAACCAGCTTCAACCACTCCTTCCGCTGCCGTCATTTTCGTGAACAGGTTTCGACGGAAGCCAAGCCCCATCGAACCCTCGGCCGGCATGTTCGTGAAGACAATCCCATGGCGACCCTCCTGAAAGGTATTGTTCAGGATCAAGATATCTTTCCACTGAACAGCTCCTTCACAGCGGATACCATCCTGGGTTTTGTGGAAGATGTTTTCGGAAATCGTAATTCGATAGGGCCCTGCCCCCGAAATCGTCACACCGGCTGCCAGCGGACCCAGGAATCGGCAACCACGCACGACCGTGTCACTGGGATCGCCATCGCCGCCGCTTTGCATCCGAACCCCAATCGCACTCTTCGAACTCACGGCTGGTTCCAGTGTCAGCCGCTCCAACACAAACTGGCTGTTGCCGAACGAGATACCCCGAGCTCCCAGGCAGGTCACGCCGACTTGCGTGAAACCTTTAATCTTCACACCGGACAACCGGCTTTCGTTCATGTCGCCGGCGATTTCGACACCAATGGCTTTGCCCGTCGCATTGATCGTGATTCCATCCACCACAAACTTCGGAATATTCTTCAGCCGCAACAGCGGACCATCGGAGCCTGGCTGGTCTGGCTTGGGAGTCGGTGCCTCCAGAATGACTTCGCCGTCAGCCACTAGCTTGATTCCAGCAGGCCAATCCGGATCAACCGGCTTCTCAGGCTTCTTGTTCCTGCCTCTGGCGCGATGAACAGTCCCGTCGACCAGGATACTCTCCGGATAGGTGCCTGCCGCAACCTTGATGACCATCACATCATTCGCAGCTCCCGTCGGCTCATAGCGACGACGAACTGCTAGAAGCGCGGCATTGATCGTCTTGTACTCCGCCCCTTCTGCGCCGACTGTCACTTCGCGTTTCTCGGCGGGCCAGGGAGTCTGAGGAACCTCCACGTTGCCGCCCCCTGGTCCTCCACCGCCGCCCATCCAGCCCATGAAGTAAACGACGATGAGCAACAGGACAACCACTCCGCCGCCAATTCCTGCCAATACCGGAGTCGGTAAAGGCCACTTGAATGGCAGTTTGGATGGGAGCTCAAACGGGAGTTTGAACTTCGACTTGGCCTGCTTCGCTGGCTTTGGTGCTTTCGGTGCAGCAGCGGCTGGCTTGACCGGAGCGGCCGGCGCACCCGCCGCCCCGCCGAAATCAAGGAACGGCGAATCGGTGCTCGCCAAGACCGGATCAGTATTTTTTAATTTCAGACTGGAGGGGGGCTTCAAATGCGGAGGTGCCGACGCCGAGACAATCGTGGATTGGGCAGGCACTGGTTTGGGCACCGCCGGGACAGGCTTGGCTCCTGGCTTGATCGATCCCGTTTGCGAATCCGACAAGGAAGCGAAGAAGTCGGACAACGCAGACTCGGCAGGTGGCGATACAGCAGGTGCCGCCGCTTGGACAGGTGGCGCGAACTGAAATCCAGCCGGTGCAGCGCTGGCCTGCGGTGGAGTCACCGGGGCTGTGGGGGTGAAGACAGGCGCTGCCACAGGCATCGCAACGACCGGCCTGGCGATCGGAATATTCGCGGCTTCAACGGCCGATCGCGTCCCATAGATCCCCGAGTGCGCTTTTCGCCAATCGGAATCGGCATGCAGATCGATCCAAGCATAGACAGCATCTGACGCATCTCGAGCGGTCTGGTAACGATCTTCAGGTTTCTTGGCCATCATTCGACGAACGATGGCAGCCAGAGATGGCGGAGTATCAGCTCGCAACGATTCCACCGTTGGGGGCGTCTTTGTCTGATGCGCCATCAGCCGTTGAGCCAGCGTTCCCTCGGTGAACGGTGGCCGACCCGTCAACAGAAAGTACATCGTGCAGCCAAGGGCATAGATATCTGCCCGCTCATCAACTGTATGACTGTCCAAAGCCTGCTCGGGAGCCAGATAGTCGGCTGTTCCCAACACCTTTTCGTCATGGCGCAACGTCAGTGCGTCTTCATCCTCGTCCCCGGTAAAGAATCGAGCCAGGCCGAGATCGAGAACCTTCACGACGCCATTGGGGTCGACCAGCAGATTACCAGGCTTCACGTCGCGATGAACCATTCCCGCTTCGTGCGCATGATGCAACCCCAGCGCCGCCTGACGAATGTATTCGGCCGAATCAAGAAAGCTGCACATCCCGAGCTTCTGGACCAACTCCTGAAGGCTGAATCCTTCCACATATTCCATCACCAGAAAATGGATTTCGCTGTCGCGGTCCACTTGGTGGTCGACGTCATAAGCTCGAACGATATTCGGATGGTCGAGCGAAGCAACCGCCTGAGCTTCACGATGGAATCGAGCGAGGTACGACGAATCATGGACTCGCTTGGTCGGCAATACCTTCAACGCACAACGGCGGCGCATCAACACGTGTTCGGCCAGATAGACGGAACTCATCCCCCCCTTGCCGAGCAACGACAGCAACCGGTATTTCCCCAGGAAATAACCTTTGTGCTTCCCCTGCAGCAACTTTTCGGCCTGCCAGCGAGTGATCACGCCATTGGCGACCAGAAAATCAGCCAGCTTGGGAGAATCGTCGGCCACGCCACCCTTGGCCGTGTAGTCCGTGATCAGCCGTTGCAGACGCTCCGCTTCAACCAGACCGCTCTTTTTGAGGACGGCTATAAATGTCTCGACGTTAAGCTTGCTGGACATTGATGGTTGTGCCTGCCGAGACCCGGCGAACTTTATTGATTGCGTCCTTGATGGACCCTTTCAATCCGGTATCGAACCTCGAGAACCAATGCTTCCTTGCGACAACCAGTGGAACCCTGAAGAATCGGGTCGGTGAACCACTGGTCAGGCTGCAACTCGCTTGCGTAAACTACCAGCCGATCCACGGCGTTTCCAGTCTCTATCCGTGTTGCGCGGACGGTTTAGGATCTTTGACTGGCTAAACATAGGATACAGACCTCGGTCGCCATGGCGTCTTACTTCACCCATTCTACGGATTGTCACTTTCGCGAAGCGGCCCGAGTAGCACCATTCTACGACGACAGGCAAGAGTTGTCGGACGATGCCTGACCAATTACGGAAGCTTTTGCGGTGGAACCGGATACCAAAATGAATGATCGGACTGATGGGCTCGCCACTTCCAAAGAGCGATCCGCCACCGCTGGCACCCTGCTGCTGACACTCGGCCTGATTCTGGCCGTTGGCCGCGGAATGGAAACCGCTTTCGGCATCCCCGGAATGCCACGAACCTGGTACCAGAACGACTGGCTGTGGTGGCTGACGGGCCTGGCCAGCATCATTCAAGGAGGCCGTTTGTTGGCCCGATCGGAATCACCAGACTCAGGCCTGACTTGGCGGCCCAGCCAACCGGGCCGCCGCTTCGAAAACAGCACCCTCTACACTCGGGAAGGCTGTCATCTTTGTGAAGAAGCCGCCGAGTTGATCGAAAAGTACAAAAGATGGCTCCCCCCGCCGACGCTCATCGATATCGATTCCGACCCGCAACTGATCGAGAAATTCGGCACCTGCGTCCCCGTCTTCGCTTTGGATGGAAAAGTTCGCTTTCGAGGCAAAGTGGACGAGACGTTGCTGCGACGACTCATCGAAGGAACCCCTCCCAACGAGAATTGGCGACTGGCAGCGACATCAGCAGAGTAGCAGGCACACTCCGTGTGCCGCATTCGGCATTCGGAGAATGCCGTCTACATTCCCCGTGCGAATTCCGCTACGGAGGCCAACTCGGTAAGATTGGCCACGACGGATCGGGATAATTCCATTCAATGATAACCGGATGCTTGTGATGACTGCTCCTTCTCGCATTTTGATTGCAGACGATAACCTGCAAAACTGCGAACTGCTCGATGCCTACCTGACCGGGGAACCGTACGAGATCGCGATGGCACATGACGGCCAGCAATCGCTGGATATGGTCGCGGAGTTTCATCCCGACCTGATCCTGCTGGATATTATGATGCCAAAAGTCAGCGGCTACGAAGTCTGCAAGCGGCTGCGAGCCGACCCCGCGACGCGCGACATTCCCATCCTGATGGTCACCGCGCTCAACGAATTGGGTGACATCGAACGAGCGGTTCAAGCCGGCGCGGACGATTTCCTGACCAAGCCCGTCCATCGACTGGAACTCACCACGCGGGTCAAGTCGCTGCTGCGAGTCCGTCATCTGACCAATCAACGCGATCGACTCCTGGCCTATTTGGAAGAAGTCGACGGCGAAGCCGTCAAATCACTCGGCCTGAAGTAAAGACTCGTCTCTTCTGAGCGGGGGGCGTGAGCCCCCTGGCACTGCCGGGCCCCCCCTACTTCCTCTCGCAACGGGATCCATCTCTGGAGAGATCGGCGACCGAAGATTTTCCCAGAAACATCCACACAATGTCGACCGCCGTCGCCGCCACAGACACTCTTCCGCGAGTGATCCTCAAACCTCGCAAAGCCCTCCCCTTTTTCAGTCGGCATCCGTGGGTCTTCGCGGGGGCAATCGACAAAATTTCCGATGGTGTCGCAGCGGGTGACGAAGTCATCGTGGAAGATGACATCGGACGATTTGTCGCTCGCGGGATCTTCAATCCCAACAGCAACATCGCCGTGCGACTCTACTCGTGGAACGAAACCGAGCCGCTCGACCGAGCCTTCTGGTCGAGTCGCCTGGACGACGCGATTTCACTACGAAACGTGCTGTTTCCCGACTTTCGACCCGATCAGGCCTGCCGCCTGGTCTTCAGTGAAGCCGATGGACTTTCCGGTCTGACCATCGATCGGTACGGCGACTGGTTGCTGGTCCAACTGACCAGCTTGGCCTTGGCGAGTCGGAAAGAGATCCTGATCGAGCTACTTCAGGAAAAGCTGCGACCGAAAGGGATCTGGCTTAGGACCGAGAAAGGAATTCGCGCTGCCGAAGGCTTAGAACTAGCCGACGGACTGCTCTGCGGTGAACCGCCCCCGCGACCGCTGGTCATCACCGAGAACGGTGTGAAGTTCGCTCTGGATGTCGCCGAAGGTCAGAAAACCGGCTTCTTTCTGGACCAGCGAGATAACCGACGCCGTGTCGCCGACTTCGTTCGCGGTCAACGAGTTCTCGATGTCTGCTGCTACACCGGCGGCTTCTCGCTGAATTGCCTGGTCAACGGTCAGGCGGCGGAAGTGCTGGCCGTCGATATGTCGGAATCCGCTTTGACACTCGCTCGCTCGAATGCCGAACTGAATGGCGTCGGAGACCGGCTCAAGACGATGAAGCGAGACTGCTTCAAAGCACTCGAAGAACTCGCTGCGGCCGGCGAAAAGTTCGACACCGTGATCCTGGACCCACCCAAACTCGCCCGCAACCGCCAGGGAATCGACGCCGCCTTACGCGGTTACTACAGCCTGAATCGATCGGCGATGTCACTGTTGAAACCGGGCGGATTGCTCGTCACCTGCAGTTGCTCGGGCCACGTTTCGAGCGATTTGTTCGAAGACATGCTGGCTCAAGCGTCCCTACACGAGAATCGCCGATTGCAGATTCTGGAAGCTCGCGGAGCCGCCGCCGACCACCCCACTTCGGTCTCGTGCCTCGAAACCGAGTACCTCAAGTGCTACCTTTGCCGAGCGGTTTAGAAGATTCACGCGACTTTGGGAGGGCGAGGCTCCTGCCGAGTCTTCTTAGGTGCTGTTGGCACCGTGTTGTGAAAGAGGAACTTTGGTGTAGCGTATTGTTGTGGGCGGCGGTGTTGAAGATGGCCGTTGCGTCATTGGTGT
>JAQGHU010000042.1 GCA_028291515.1 Schlesneria sp. | reverse complement strand
GTGAGGTGACGGTCTCTGCCGAGCGCCACTTTCCCAGAGGACATTGCTGCTCGCGCCACTCGGCCTTGGTGGTGATGAAGCAACCGCACACCGCACAGCGATCGTCTCGCCGCTGGTCGCAGAGAGTGCAAACCGACAGTCGAGCCTGCAGTGCGACCGAATCGACGTGTTGAGCTCCGTCCGCGACATGCGCCGCCACGGCTCGCACGAACGTCGCGGCCAACGTGATGGGACTTGGTAACGGAGGCTTATCGGCGGGATCGCGGCTGATTACCGTCAATCCGTGATTCGCCTGCGCATGATAGACGACACTCCATTCGGGCCGCTCCTGTAGGAACTGGCGCAGAGCGACGAGCAAACCCGCCTCGCCGTCTTCGCCGAGTTCGCCGAAAATCTGCGTGTCATGCAGGACGATTCGTTGCCGCACCCGAGAAGCATGCATCGTCAATTCGGCCGTCAGTTGTTCGGCCGTGTGCTTGGTGTCGATGAACAGCAGATCGCACTCGGGGATTTCCACTTCGCGAGAATCTCCGATCCGGAATGAGAACGTGGTCTTCCCTTGCACCTGTTCCAAAGCATCCGCAATCGGATCATGCCGCAGATCGTAGGAGTGGAATTCACGGGGCTGACCAGCCAGGAGAGCCACCGTCGAGACCCCATGTCTCATCCCGAATTCGACGACGACATTCGCCTGCGAGGCCAGTTCACGCAGTTTCGGACAGTGCTCGTTGATATCGCTCGGCGTGCTGGCCGCGACGGCGTATCGTTCCTCGAGTGTGAGCGGAGCCGGTTGCTCCGCCACGATGGGAGCGGCCACCGCTGCGGCCGCGGATTGCAACTTGGATCCACAGGGAACACAACCGATGTTCGCTGAGAGCGGCGGATAAGCCTGAGGGTTAGCGACCAGTTGATCGAACTGTTCCGCGGTGAGTGGATGTTCGCTGATGCGCTTCGGCGGATCCTCCTCGTTCCACCCCTCGACAAAATGTCGGCGGAGCCGATCCAGGGGCAGTCGCAGTTCCTGAAGCCCGAGTACGTAATTGCGGACCTTGCCCAGCGTGGTGTAGCGATGCGTCCGTCCGCCGCCAGGGTCGCCGAACCGATGCTGCCATTTGAGAAACGGCAGACACAAAGCTTTGCCACCACGTTGCCGGACCTTCTCGTGGATGTACCACTCCTCGCCGCCGAACTCTCGGAAGTGCGCATTGAACCCCGGCCACTGGCATTTCAGCGAAGAGAAACAACCCAGGCCCATCGCGGGAATCTCAAATGGCTGATCCTCGTCGATCGCCAAATGGTAGCCCTGTGAGGTGAGCCAACTCTCGTGACCTGCCCAACCAGTGGCCGTCTCCTCCATCGTGGCGCGCGTCATCGGATCGCAGAGGACGAGGTGACCCAGAGCATTTTCGCGGGTTGCGACGAGGGTTCCTGATGGCGATCGCCAGAGCACTCCCCACGTCCCCCACATGCCATCGCGCCACTGGTTTTGAAAGTGATCGGCGAACCCATTGTGATCGTCGTAGAACAGCGGTCCGCTGATCAGGTCCTTCGTATTGGGATTCGCTTCGTAGTAGTCGAACAACTTGGCGATCGCTCCGGGCCAGAGCAGCACATGACAATCCAGAACTAAGACTGCGTCCCCCGTCGCTTGCCGGAAGATCTCTTCGCGCGGCTGGGTCGTTCCGCCCCCCTTGCGCATCGTGACATACTTCACACCGTAGGGATGAGCATGTCGACCCGATTGCGAGCGCAGTCCCGCATGGACATGGGCGAGGAAGCCCCGCAGCCGTTCGGCCTGCGGTCCTTGCGGGTCGTTGTCGACCACCACGAACTCGCACCGCGACAACACCTCTGGATGTGTCATTCGCAAGGCGTTGATCGTGAAATAGACCCCGTCGAAATCACGATGGCAGGCCATCCCGATCGTCAGTTTCATCTCTTCCCTTCGCACGAAATTCGAAGCGGTTCCTGAGGACAGAACCGATTCAACGACTCCTGATTTCTCCAGAAATCACCTTCGCCCTACTTCGATGTCCTCTAGTCTTCCGCTGTTCCCAACTTGTGCCAGATCAGTGCGTACGTTCATCGCGAACACCTCAATCAGGAAATTGAGTTGAGACCACCGACGCCGTCGATACGGGAACTAACCTTGACTGAGGCCGGTGAGCGTGGCCTCTTTCCAGACGTCGGGAATGGATGTTCTCTTCCAGAGAACCACTCCGAGGACGGGGAGCGCGGTCCCCAGGAACTGTGATGGTTGCAACATTGTCGGATTCGCACCGGACGTGTCGGCACTCGCGAACAGGTCGATACGGCCGACGGCCGGAAACCCGGACAAGAGATCGAGTAACAGTGCGGGAGAGTATTCGCGGATGTGATACGGGTTGCTACAGTGCGAGACCCAGATGTTCGGCGTCGTGAGCACCACCGCGGTCCGGGTGATACGGAGTAACTGTTCGACGAACCCCGCATCGTCGTCGACATGCTCGATCACATCGAACGCGGTCACAACATCGAACGCAGCGTTAGTGATTTCAGCAATGTCGCCATGTCGATCGACGGGGAGGTCGGGAACGACGTTAAAGGTGGTGACGCGATTGCCGTTGGTGGACAGGCGACGTTTGGAGTGACCGAGGCCCGCTCCCACGTCCAGGATTGATTGTTTGCGGAACCAGTTCCCGAAGAACAAGTGCCAGCCGCTTTGATAGTCTTCGCGACCGCGACCACCGCCAACGGAATGCCCAGCCGTGAATGCCGGATTGCGCCACGTCTCGTGCGGGCGAACAAGGTAAGTTGCTTCTGGACGCCAAACGAGGTTCGAGCCAGGGTTCTGCTCCAGCGTCGTGGTAATGAAATCGAAGTCGCCGCCGTAGCGGGCGGTGTACTCACCCAGTTTGAGGCCCGCGGGGTGGACGAACATCCCCGTCCCAATGTTCCCGAACCGCAATTCCGGTACGAACCCGACGCTCCGGCCATCGTGGTAGACCCCGCGAAAAGCGAAACAATCATTCGGCTGTCGGCTCACCTGCTCGCGGATCGTCGCGATCGCGAATGGGGCCAGCGCGTCATCGTCGTCCAGATTGACAACGTGGCCCGAGGGGATTTCCGGCAGATAGCGATTGCGAGGCGTGTGTCCCCAGTCTCCGTGGGGCCCGTCCTGTAACTCAACAAACCGACCCGGAAGGCCCAGCTCGCGCCACAGCCCACCAACCCATTCGGAGGCCGGTCCGTCATGAATCAGCCAGACCTCGTCGTCGGGGCGCCACGCTTGTCCGCGCAGACTCTCCAAGGCGCGTCGCAACGTCGGTCGGCCGGTCGTGACGCACATCAGCGTGAGGCGAGGCTGAGCGGCAACCTTGCGGGCGACGAACCAGTCCCAGTCGTACCGCCGCAGGTAGCTGTCGTGATGCATGTACAGAAATGGCTCGAACTCGGTCGAACAATCTTCCCAGCCATTGGCGGCGAGTTGCTTGGTCCACCAGGCCCGCGGCTTGATGCAGATATGCGTCGGATCTTCGGTCGACATGTCGCGGTTCTGTCGCGCGAATAGTTCTTCGGAATCGAATGAACAGAAGAACAACCCGCCCGGCAGCGTGACCCGCGCCAATTCCCGGAGGATCTGCGGGACCGCCTCCGGAGGCCAATGCTCGGCCACCTGCGCCGAATGAATCGCCTCCCAACTCCCATCGCCAAACCGCGCGAGATCCGACGCATCCGCCACGTTGAGCAACGGAGCCATGTCGGGCCACTTCTTCCGACCGAGTTCGATCATGTGCTCGCTGAGATCGATCCCTGCGACGACCGCCCCCGCTTCGCCGAGCCCGCGGAGAATGGAGCCGCAGGCGCAGCCGACGTCGAGCACCCGTTTCCCCTGGAACCCGAGCGACTCGACGAACCAGCGACCGTAACGCTGCTGCCATTCGCCGTAGTTGAGGTAATCGAGCCCCGCCTGACGATGCTCTTCATAGTATTGGCGGTCGTAGTTGACCGAGGTCAGGATCGCCTTGGGAGCGGGTGCTACGGCAAAGGGAACCGCAGCCGTCGTGATCGGAGCGGGTTGCTTGTCGACCGGCTCGCCCGTGAGCTGACCGCGAACATGGGCGGCGAGATCTCCGGCCAGATCGTCGTAGTAATCGTGATCGTAGTGACTCGTGAAGAACTCCACAGCCGCCGAGCCCCGCGCGAGCCGCGCCTGGTTGCGGGGAACGAGATGTTTGACGTTCGGGCAGAGATCGAAGTAGTGGACCGGATGATGCCGCGTCCAGACGCCGAGCGAAGGCGTCGTCGTTGCTCCCGCGACATGCAGCGGTCCGCTGTCGATGCCGATCATCAATGATGAGGCTTCGACGAGCGCCGCCAACGCCTCGGCATCGCCGGTCCCCTGACCACCCCAGAGGGCGTGATCCGCCTGCGGACAGTGGACCGTCTGTTGATCGATTAAGGGCGAGCGATGATCCCAGTCGAGCACGATCGGCACATAGCCAAGCTGGCGTGCCGTGTCACACGCCCGCCGAGCGACTTCATGCGGCAGGTCCTTGCGATCGCACGAGGTGTTCCCCTGGTAATGAATCAGCACCACCGGGAACCGATCGTTGAGCAGTGGTCCCTTGGGGCACAGACTCGCGAGGTAATCGCGAGCCCGCTGGTCAGCCGCGGAAGTGCGTATGATTTTGTATTGGAAGAGATCCCGCTTCGGCTCCAGCCGAAACACTTCGCGCAGACAGCGGGTCGGCTTCGTACTCGGCCACTCGGCGTATGCGTCGGAACACTCGTCCCAGTCCAATGAAAAGATCTGCTGATAGCCGACCGGTCGACGGTCCGAAGCATTGAGCAGCGAGAGGGACTCGCAGAATCCGCGGCCGACCGATTGTTTGCCGCCGAGCGCCGCGAGGTCGATCTCCCAGTCGGGGTGATAATGTTTCAAGTGCCGCAGCACGACCGTGAGCTGGGCCGCATCGCCGAGCCCGTGCCGAAACTGAATCAGTACCCGATGTCTTCGCGAAACCGGAGGAGCCGCCGGTCTCGTGGCGACGCGACTGCGCTGTGCCGCGGGTTTGCGGACAATCGGGCGACGACCGTCGCGCGCCACCGTCGTTCGCTCTGCCACGGCGACATTGCCATTCGTCGCTGCCGCGACTGATACCGTCCGTGGAGCCGAGGTCGCCGCTGGGACCGGTGTCATGATCGGAGCGGGGACGACAGCCTTGGGAGTCGGGACCGCCTGCGGGCGAGGGGTCGCCACGGCATTCGCGTGCGGACCTTCGAGGTACATCTCGATTCGCCGAATCACGTCCTCCGGCTTAATCATCTCCAGGCAGCGCGGGATTCTGAGATCAGGAGTGATCTGCACCGGTTGCTCGCAGACGTTGCGCCGATCCTTCTCGTCGCCGTCGCCGACGAGTTGGCACCGCGACTTCCAGCAGCCCCCTTCGAGACAACACGACAACGCTCCCACCGTACTGAGGTACTGATGTTGCGGATACGCTTCCCAATGGGTCGGCTCGCGACCGCCACCCAGCACCACGCAGGGTCTGATCTTCGGCACCCCCGGGCGCGTCTCGACCGCCGCCGCCAGATGCATCGCAAACGTCACGGGACAGACGACGCCGGCCGCATGGTGCATCAGCCGAATGAACTGACGCAGCGAGGTCTTCCCGACAAGATTGATCACATTCTGCAGCGGTGGATGCCAGTGTCCTGCTTCCCCGCATTGCACGAACTGAATCGTTCCCTGGAAGTGATCGACCACCCGTTGATAGCTGGCCGGGTTCCACCACTTGGCCGTAAAGTCGTACTTGCCGCCTGCGATCATGATCCAGAACTTGTTCGGGAGTTCGTGACCCGGCAGCGGTGAATTCCGCTCGTCGTCGTCGAGAAAGATCTCACCGCCGAACCGCGTCACCGGGATCGGCACGCCCAGCTTCTGCTCCAGGTACTGCGCGTAGCCATGGACGAAGTGATACGGCTTCTGATTGCTCTCATGAACCAGCGGATAGTGCATGTCGATCACCTCGACCTGCTGATCCCGTTCCGAGAGCGACGTGACGCGCGGATTCTGCTCCCAGATCGCGTCGGCTGATGTTCGCACATCGGTCTCGAACTTGCCCGCATGCGCGGCATGCAGATCGCGGACGGCGGCCGTCAGCATCAAGATGTCCCCCGGACTCTGATGCGACCGCAAAATGACACGTCGCATGTGAGGTTTGCTCCGGTCGTCTCCAATCTGTGGTGCGAGCGCGGTGAGTATCTTGTCGTCCGAATTCTAGAATGCAACAATAAACTGTAGCGTTTCGGAATTATCCCTGAATTAAGATGGCGCTAAGACGTATCACCATGTCGCTCTATATCGATATCGGATGTTCCATGATGCCAGCGATCCCCGGTCGTTACTTCTACCATCGCATCGGGCATGATGAACGCCCGCTGGAACTTCTGGCGAATGGCCTCATTGGTGAAGGGGGCAGCAGCGTCGAGCATCATTGGGAACTGCGCAATGGCGGCAATGTCGAGTGTCTGTCGATCTTGGGAGAGTACGGAGAGATTTGTCGTCTCGAACTGGAACAAGATGGCTGTTGGCGTGGGCATTGGACACAGTTTGAGCAAATGCCGATTGAGCTCATGCCAGAGCGCCTGCAACCGCTGCGATCCTTGGAGGATCGAGGATGTTTGGAACATGAGCCACATCGATTCCATTACATCAGCTATCAGCAGTTAGTGCAGGACTGCCATGCGTTTGCGAGATCATTGCCACCGGTCAAAGCGATTGCCGGTGTCCCGCGGAGCGGGATGATTCCCGCGGCGCTCATCGCGCTGGAACTCAATGTCCCGATGATCGCCGTCGAGACATTGATCGAACACGAGCATCCCGAAGTCTCCTTACCCCGTCGAGGATTTAAGAACCGCGTTCACGAGGGAGTCATCCTCGTCGTCGACGATACCTGTGCCAGCGGCCGTCAGGCGGATCGGCTGCGGGAGCTGATCAAAGCGCCTGTCCAACTTGCTGCCATCTATGTGGAAGACCGAATAAAGATCGCGGTCGACTATTATCACGCGAAGCTGCCGGGGTTCGCGCAATTCTATGAGTGGACGATGCTCCACGACGATAACAATCGCTTAATCCTCGTCGACATGGACGGCGTACTCTGTGAAGACTGGCACGGCGGGAATGAAGACGCACACACCGAGCAGTATGCCGAGTTCCTACAGAACGTCCGGCCGCGACGGCTTCCGACCATGCCGTTGCGGGGGATCGTCACCAATCGCCTGGAACGGCATCGGCCGGAGACCGAGGCCTGGCTGGCCAAGCACGGCATCGAATACGGCACACTCACCATGTCGCCGCATGCGACGTTCTCCGCCCGCGATCGGGCTCACGATGCGGCCCAGCGGAAGGCGCAGGCTTACCTCACCGATCCAAATCTGCGGCTGTTCATCGAAAGCGACGACGAACAGGCACGACAGATCGCGCTCCAGACCGGTCGGCCGGTGTTCTCGATCGCTCGCAATGGACTGGTCTAGGAGGGGCCTGCGGTTCACCGCTCGTTGCAATCCGTTCCGGCCGGGGATACCTTGGCGCGCCCCTCTCCCGGCAGTCCAGCAAGGAACTCGTCCCATGGCTTCCAGCCTGCCCGTTAGTATCGCCGATGTCGAACGGTTGCTCGTCGAAAAGACCAAGCGCCTGGAATCGCTGATCGAGCAGCGCGACAAGCTTCGGCAGCAGATCGACGATCTCGACCAGCAGATCCAGGAGGCCGGGAACCTGACCGGGGATCCGCGTCGGGGCCGACGGCGACACACCAATACCGCTCCCCTCCGTCAGTTCGTGTTGGAGGTGCTCCAGAATCACAAGAGTGGTTTAGGCATCGCCGAACTCACCGCGCAAGTGCTCGCGGCCGGTTACAAGAGTCAGTCGCATCGGCCCGAGAACGTCGTTCATCAATGTCTCTACAACACTCCCGAAATCCAGCGGAACTCGCAGACCAAAAGCTACTTCCTGCAGAAATGAACCTCCGATGACCAGCGCCCGCTCGATCGTTGTCGATAGTCGCCGCAAGTCGGCAGCCACGTTGCAGAAGGCTTGGCCGGGCGCGACCCTCGTCGATGTCACGTCCAAGGGGCCCGAGCCGTGGGTTCAGTCCATTCTGGCCGCATGGCGGCATTCCGATTCCGAACTCGCCGAAAGTCACCGCGCAGTCCGTGGAAGGACTGTGGCAAGGGCTCAAGGTCTTCGAGCAGGCCGACATCGATTCGGCCAAGTGGGCCATCACCAACCTGAAGAGCATCAAGCGGAGTGCTCGATCGCTCGGCGCGGTGCAAGGGCATCGGTTCGGCGTCGAGAGTGCGGAACTGCTCGGCTACCACGAGGCGCGGCTCCAGATCTATCTGCCCGCCTATCGTTGGATCCTGGAACACAAGCTGACGGCCGAACTCGACGCACTGCGAAAGCTGGCCGGTGACATTGTGCTACTCGACTACGAAACTAACTCCGACATTGAAGATCTGTCGAAGCCGCTGTCGCATGCGTCACTCGTGAAGAGGTACCTCGAAGGGACTTGGCCGGAGGGGTGATTTCTCCAGAAATCAACTTGGTGGCATTTTCGAGATTCGTAACTCAGAAGCTCATTGGTCGGCAGGATTGGTGATGTCTCGCGATTCCGCATATTCGACACCAAAGTTTAAGTACGGCGAGGTAGTCTTCGACGACGTTCGCGGCGAGGTCGAGATCGTCGGCCTGTCCGATGCCACGATTCCCTGGCCGATCGGCAAGAAGCGAAATGCGAAGTCATTGGTTGTCTACCAGGGTCTGGCGACAGCGCTTCATTTCGAATCGAACGCCACAGTCTGCGAGCTGTGGGGGATCACTCCGCAGACGGTCTCGAAGTGGCGCAAGGAACTGGGGGTCGAGAGAGCGAATTCCGGAACGGTTCAGCGGCTGCGCCAAATGATGACGCCCGCGAAGAAGGCGAAGATGGATGCGGCGCGGGCCCCGACCTACCGCGATCCGCAGCGGTTGGAGAAGATTCGGCAGGCGAGGCTCGGACAGCCACGTCCGAAGTCGCTCATGAAAAAACTCCGGGAAGCGAGTCTCGGTCGGAAGTGGACTGACGACCAACGTCGGCAGTTGATGGCAGCGCGGATCCGCCGTCATCCGAAGAGCTACGAACCCTGGACGGCCGAGGAGGACCTGCTCGTTCGTATGAATAGCATTCGTCGAGTCGTCGAGCTGACCGGTCGTTCGAAACGGGTCGTCGAGTTGAGGCGCAAAGAGCTCGGTGTCACGCGTCAGTCGACGGCCACGACTGCCGCTAAGCTCTGGAATGATAACGGGAGGAGATGAGATGATTGTTTGGGCCACCATCGTTGTGGAAGAACTGCATGGACACTGGTCCACTTGGTTCAAGAATGAGCCGGAAACCGGCTATGGAGGCGAATCGCCATCACACGCCATTGCCCGGGCTATTGGATGCAAGTGAGCGAGAACTCTACGACATCAATCAACTGCGTCCCATTCAGGAAGCGACCCGAGACGGGCATCTGGAGTTTCTGCTGCGATTCCACGGAAGCGAGGGACTTCCAGAGTCATCGCGGAACTGAGGCTTCGCCAGAGGATTCGGAACCCTCTGGCGCTGGAGAAACACACTCTTGTCGACGCCGATGAGAGGTGATTTCTGAAGAAATCACCCGTGGCAATCTGTGAGGTTTGGGCCGAATCGCCAGCGCGAAAAGAACAACAGAGGATTAAGAATCCTCTGTTGTTGACGCGAAAAGTGGAAAGTTGCTGGCCTAATTTCATCGATGAAACACGAATGCCGATCTCCTTACGCGGCATCTTCCGATGTGAATGATGCAAGATTTCACCCTACAATGATCGCGAGAGCGTGTGGTTGAAAGGTCGTTCAATCCTGTGGGGAATCTCCAAGGTCCCGCATCCGAAATGTTGCCGCCTTCTTGTTATTCTGATGTGTGCGAACCTCAGCCATAACAGGGCGTCCTAAACTGCTGAGGATTTCAACGTGGATCAAGACGACTATCTACCTCGAAAAGGCGATTCGCTTTTCAAGCTGAATCCCACAGGTGACATGAATGCCGACTTGGCCTTTCTTAAAGGGGACAAGTACGGATTCGTCGTGGCGAAGGCATTTAAGGCCTCAGGTGACGCTATCATCCAGCGGTTCCAAGACACGCATGAGTGGTACAAGGACCCCGAACTCTTCATGCCTGCGATGTACTGTTACCGGCACTACATCGAAATGATCCTGAAGTGGAATCTGCAATGCGGTGGGGCATGGAAACTTACGAGCGTCACCGAGGCAGAACTGACGAAAGAACACAGCCTCCATCGTCTATGGAACGGGGCCAAGCCCGTCATCCAAACCCTCTGGTCGTCACTCAATCCAGAAACCCTCGACAGCGTCCAACGACTGATCCTCGACATGCACACGATCGACGAGACGGGACAGAACATGCGCTATGCGGCCGATAAGCACGACAATCACACACTAGCCAAGGTTCCGGATGTCGTGAGCCTTGATCATCTGCAGGAAATGGCCCTGAAGCTCTACCGCTTTTTCGAGAAGCTCGAAGATGAGTGGCAAAGGTGGATGGGACAGCAAGAGTGGGAAGACGGTCACGTCGAAATGCTCATCGACGAAAGATTGGGCAAGTAGGAATGGGTGTACGGCGTGCCCGAATTGGATTGCTGTCGTCGGCAGTCACGCGCCTTGGACGGCAGAGGAAAATTGCATCATTCGCTCGCGCAGCATTCGTGGCGTCGTCGAGTTGACCAGTCGCTGGAAACGGATCGTCGAGTTGAGACGCCAAGAGCTCGGTGTGACGCGTCTAACGAGGGCCACGCCTGCCGCCAAGACTGGGAATGACATCGTGAAGAAGCAGTATCAACTTAGAGGTTTTTGAGAGCGATCGTAAGGTTGGCGAACTGCTGAACCCAGAAGGCGTGAGCTAGTCCCGCTTTGAAGCCACTTCCATTCGCTCGCAGGTTCTTGATCTGATCCTCGGCATTTTGAGCTGCCAATTCTAGCGCAGCATGCCGCGATTGGGCCGAGATGTTCTTCAGTACTTTAGCAGGGATCACGTGTGCCTTGATGCGACCAGCGTAGCGGCCCTCGGAGTTATGAACTGTGATCTCGCTTCCAGAATCAAATAGCACTTTGAGGGCTTCTGTATCGAGTAATGTGAATCCGAAAGGGTGGGCATATTCTCCCTTTGGCATCAGATAATCCTCTATGATCACGAGTTTTCCTTCAGGCCTTATTGCGCGACACAAAACTCCGTTGGGAGAGAATAGTGTCAGCCAATTGGTGGGATCGATCTCATGAAGCACATTGCACATGATCGCAGCATCGAATGACTGCGACTCGTGGTATTCAAACAAGGTATTCCGATCGTTATTCCAACGGGTACCAATCTCGCCGAATGCCAGTTCGATCGCGAGCTTGCAATGCTGTGTCGGACCTTCTAACACGTCCCAAGCGACATAATCGATCTTCTCTCTAATGGTACTTCCCAAAAGTTCGGTTAATCCCGTCAGCATTCGTCCTTGGCCGGCCCCAAAGTCGAGAACCTTCATAGGACGCCGGTCAGATTCACCGATTGCCGAATGTGCTAATCTGACCTGAGGATCGGCTCCGCTGGCCGTTTCGATGACTCCAGGGAGCAAGAGACATTCTGCGCCGAAGCGATTCGCGGCCAACATCTCGGGCACATCAATAAACATACGAAGAGCGCCAATATTGTCCTCACCTCCCATGAGGGACAACAGAACGCGTTCTGGCTCTCGACCTGCGTACTTCGGTGACCCATTTTCCACGCAAAACAGCGAGATGTCGTCTTCATATCGATTGAAGAGAGCTGCGAGCAATGGGACTGAATGCGTAGCGATCCAGAGTTGTCCGCCATTATTCACCTCCACCAGGCGAGTGATTGCCTCAATCAACGCATCGGGATGCAGATGATTCTCTGGCTGGTCAATTGTAATTATGGCTTCGCCAGGGGTTGTCCTATGCACATGAATTGCAACCGCCCATTGAAGGAGGGCGATTTGGCCCTCAGAAAGGTTTGCGGTTGAGATGCATTGACCAAACAGAGTCGGATGTCCCGACGAATTATGATCGAGTTCAGTTCTCAGTAGCTGTCGGAATATGCTCTGCAACGTACTGTATTTTGTTTCAGCCGCTTCTTTGACTTCAGCAGTCGATCCGGATCCCTGATGCGTCACAGCCAGCCATTGAGTTTGAACAGAGTAGATGTATTGCAAAGCGAGCTTTGTGACGCTGGTCCCGCCTGCCCCGCCGAGGTTGCTCGCATGTTCGATCTCAGCCAGAGAGAGATGGTGCAAAAGTGGTAGAGGGTCATCAGTGAATTTCAAACTTACCAGTTTGCCCATACTGTCGTTACTCAATGGAGGAACAAACTTCACGCCAATGCGCGGGGCCGACTGAGTGTCGAATTCATTATTGAGTTGAGAAACCTTTCGGATAGTTCCTTCCAGCTGATGATCCATCATCCATGCCATCATTCCGTCGGCCCTTCCCATTACATTTTGCGAGTCCTTTCCACACTGATCTATCCTACGAATAATTCGAGACTTGCCTGCCCCGTTCGGGCCCGCGAGGATAACAATTCGCTGAAGATTAGGGAGTAGAATGGGAGGAAGCCCGTCCTCAAAATCCAACATCCGATGGTCAACTGATTCAATTTTCATTTTCGATTTCAGTTCTTGGCGAATGATCCGATTGACTTCGGCGTGATGCAGTACGTGAGGCCGTTCCCCTTACGGTTCCTCGCCATATTTCATCTCAATTTGAACCCCCAGAAGTTTACCTTGGCCGCCCGGTTCGTCGGTAAGCTCAAGGATTCGAGAGTCATTGAAGAGTCTGTCGAATTGTTTCCCCGCAGCAGTCCGAACCGGTTCAATCTGATCTTCGTTTATCGTTGCGATGTATTGCAGGCCGTACTTCTGAGCCAATTCGTCCGCCAACCGAAACAACGTCAGACGTTGATGCCAATCCATTTCGGCGAACAGACGACTATCGTGGAACAGGAAATTCACATCGTGCCGTTGATGAAGTATCAGCAATAAGAGGTCGAAGCAGAAGATCCGAACGTTGTTGATGCCATCTGCTGCATCATGTTCTATTCGAGCATCAATGTCATAGCGAATCTGGTTGTCATCGCTGTCATTGTTTCGCACGACCAGTCCCGCTGGTTTATCACCATAGAATTCTTTTGCATATCCGCGAAACGTCTCCATGAGAAGCTCGAGATGAGGTTTCATCGCTTTAAGTTCTTCAGTGGTTTGCACGGTGGCAGATGACATATCGACCCGAATTCGCTGTGCTTCGTTCGTATATTTGTCGAGGAGCGTCAGGTAGTCCTCGATCTTCCTCAATCGGGCCGTCAATGATGCAAGGAAACGATTGTTCTCTGTGTACTCATCTAACGCGCGATGTGCTTTCAAATATTGCAGGATGTTGTCTAGATCCCTCTCGAGCGCGGCACGATTCCCTTGGAGACGGGTCAGTTCGCTGTTGAATTTATCCGTCTCAATTTGCAAGCGGCGCAATCGATTGTCGCGAAGCCGGGTATGAAATGCATCCACCTCGTCGAGACGCTTCTTGATGAGATTGGGTAAGGCAATCTCTGCCTCGCGATAGAGCCGTTTGACTCGATCAGGAGTCACGTCTGGATTGAGCGTCATCGACAATTCAACGTCGGCGATCCTCGCCTGCAGCACGGCTTCTTCATTCAAAGAATCAGCGATCGATGATCGCAAGTCATTGGCGAGCACTTCTCTGTCACTGTAATCCTTTGCCACAGTGAAGTTAGACAAGTCGGATTCCAGTTTGGCAATTCGCTCCTTCAATGATGCGACTTCCATCTCGGCATTTTTTTCTCCTAAATAGAACTCCCGTAGTTCGGTGTCTTCTTTGTATTTCTTCGCAAGCGTCAGTTGTTCGTCGAGCTTCTTCTTTGCGTCGTGCTTTTGGATGACGCGGTAGTAGTCCAATCCAAGGAGGAAGCTCTGATAAAGTACTTTGTAGTACGGGGTCCATTGTGGAATCGCGGCCTCGGGAGAGACGTACGATCCTTTGGTTGGGCGAAGGAAAAAGCTGACCAAGGAGCGAAACGAGAGTGTGCTGACATCCGCGGGCAGCTCAAAAATGCCCAATTGGTCCAATGCCGTCTTGTACGTTGCGAGCCGCAATTCGGTCCCATCGAAAACTAACTTGTCCTCACCAACCGTTCGTGTGATCCGATGCTCGATGTCGTTGTGCTCAAAAACAAGTGTGAAGTCCCACCCTTTCAAGTGGGTTTCGAATTGCTTGTTCTTGCTTGCTCCCAGGCAGAAGTGAAGTAGTGCGATGAGGAGAGACTTGCCGACACCGTTGTATGTCGACTGGATGTTCTTCGACTGTTTTGGCGTATGCTTACCGACGACGAGAGACAAACCGGTGCGATTGAATGGCACCGTCTTGAATGATGGCTTCGACGAGGAAAGTTGTATCAGCCGCATCGGAAAAGTTCACCGCTTTGAGATACGTCCACTGCACCAATTGTTGACAAGAAACAAAGAGCCAACATGAAATTCTCTATCCCGTGCTTAGTTGGCCACTCGCTGGTTTCCATTTCGTGTGACACAGATTTCCACAGGCCATCGAACGTGATGGGCTTTCCAATATGGTCCAACACCAATCCAGAGAAGCCAAGGATTGATTCCGACAACCGAAGGTGTTTGTCAGGGAGAAGCACCTGGATCCCCTTTCTTAGCCTTCGGGTCGAATATGTCACAGGCCTCAAAAAAAAAGCCGATCACGGCGTCTACCGCGAACATAGTTGCTCCAGACGCAATTTTTGGTGCCAGTTGCCGTCGAAAAACCGTAAACACAGAGTCGGCAACATTCGATCCCGCAGTCGACGGAGTTGCCGCTACCGCAGTCTTCGCGGCCTCATATACCCCCACGACATGATCTCGAAGTTCGTCCAGCGCAAAGATCGAATTGATCCGAATGAATTGCTCGATGCGTCCAGTCAGCAAAGCACCGCTTTCAATTCGAATCGCATTGACTTGTGACAAACCATTGAGCGATATCTTTTCACCCAGTTCCGGGGGGAGTTGCAACCGTGATTCCGTGTCGGCCACATCGGCACCCATTATATGTCGTATGACATCGGTCAAAGCTCCAAAATCAAGTTTTGTGATTCGATCTGGATCAGGAACAGCATGACCAAGTATTCGATCCCACTCCGTCAAATCAAGCTTCATGAAATCCGTCTCGAGATCTCTACAGCAATACTGAGCGAATTCAATGCTCGGATGATTGGCGCGTAGCGCATTAAGCTCCTGTTCGATCTGCTTCGGTAGACCGGTATACTTGTCATTGAAAACGTAAGAGAACTTTTTAAGTCCTGGGCCAGTGCCTCCCCATTGCCTCAAGACCTTCGCAAAATCCGCTTTCAGCTTTGCTGCCGCCTTGCCGATTTTGCCAATCGGATCAATCGGGGAAAATACCTGGTAATAATGCATTTCCGCGGTGTGGTAACCGTCATTACCGCCGTCTCCGAGACTTCCTTGCGGTGCTACGACGGAAAAGGCAGCACGATAAGTTGATTTCATGACATCCCAGAATAACTCCTGAAAGGCGGTTCCATTAGCGATAATCGCCTGACACATGAACAACCGTCTTGCAAATGAGCGTTCTTCTCTGGTTGTCACAGTTTGGCCCCCTACTGTGGCGAACACGAATAAAACAATGATGATGGAACACGCTACTCATTCGGTCCGTAGAAGTCACCGGATCCCGTCGTCCGTGCATTCATGATTTCTCCAGACATCAGATGGATTTGATCGCATAAATAGCGATCGTCAGAGCTATTCAGACGTTTCTATTTCACATCGCTTTTTTGGAATTGATTCGCTTCGCTTTTTTAGCTGGTTTGGCTTCCGGCTTCGCGTTCTTCAGCTTTCGCTTCTCGTCATAGCGTTTCTGGATGGCCGACGTGGTTTCAATTCCCTTTAGATATGCACGCGAATCGTCGATTGAGTTAAGTTGAGCAACTGAGACCCAATGATGTGCATTTGGCAGAAACACATTCTTGAACGTGCCAAGATGCAATCGGACGTGCGGAACTCCGTTGCGATCCATTTCATCCGCGATCCGGATGATAGCGGATTGAAGTTCGCCCAACTCAGCGGCGAGTTGTCGCAGTTGATCTGATTTTGTTTCTTCGCGTGCCATTTGTGTATTCGAATTTGAATGCAAATCGATGACAAATGGCATGTTGGAACACACATGGACAACTACATCGGATTTGAGTGCAAATCCAGTGATTCGGGAGTAGAGTTGTAGTTGCCACAACCGAAAATCGAAATGAAGTATCAAATTCGCCCCGTCTCGGATCGCTCGGTTGTGGCAAACAGAGCAATTCCGCGGCGGGGCGTCCTTTTTGATTGGATGAAAGGCAGTGCCTAATGCCTTCCCCGCGTGTGCCACACCACGCAAGGAAGCCTCAATCCCAAGGAATCGGGACCACTTACTCCGCCCTCGCTCCATTTCACTGGACCGTCGACCAACTCAATCGCCTGCTGTCCATGGCTCGCCAGGCCGAACGGCGAGATCAGCGGCCTTCCCGCCAATGCCTGGTGGCCGGCACTGCTGCTGACATGGCGCTCTCCCCGAAAGCCCTGCTCGCCGTCCGGATGGCGGATTATCGTGGCAGGAACCTCACCGTCGGCTTAATCAGCTATGAATTGCATTCGCATGTCATCGCCGGCCTAAGCCACCGAGCCCAGCTATTCCCCTGGCCCTGGAGTGCGACGACTCTCGACGCCCGACTGAGCAAGTTCGTCGAATCCGCCGGGATTCCGGGTTCTCCGAAGCCGTTCCTGACCCTCCGCGACTGCGCCCGCGAGGAATTCAACCTCCTCGATCGACTCGACCTCGTAACCGACTTCGAGCCGGTTAAGTTGCCTCCCTCGGTGGAATCACAGGGCGAGGAGGAAGAAGAGCTGGCCGATCCGACGACAATTGTCGGTTACGCCCAGCGGTATCCCGAGCTGCGATTGGAGCTCAAGGACAATACGGCGTATCTCGGCCAAAATTCCGGATCCACTGGAAGTCGCCAATCTCCGGGCGTCCTGAACAGGTGCAGAAGCTACTGGAACGCTGCGAGGACGAGTTTCCCGGTTCGATGACGCAGTGGCCGGCGATCTCCGCAAAGATTTCTGTTTCTCCCCGATCCTGTTCCTCTACGAAAGCGGGGGCGGCGTTCAGTGTTGCTCCAGGAGACGTCGATCTCGAGAACCAGGTTGTGATGCTGAGCTCCGAAACCGCCAAGACGTGGACCGAACAGGGTATAATCTCGGTGACGACGACCGGGGCGATAGCCAAGCTTCTCGATCTGAATCGTGACCAAGTCTGAGGCTCTACTGAGGCTCCCGTTGGTCCGCTACGCATCGGTCATGCATTCGCTGATTCGGTGGTCACTGGCCGCCTCTCTCCTAACATTCGTTTCGCGTGCCAAATTAGGCTCGTTCGCTGGCCAGCCGTAAGTTTGCTCCAAAAATCCAACAATGCGAGCGTGTCAGCGCCAAGTGCGCCGTTTTTCACGTCCCCTTTCAACACTTCTGCATTTCTTAGCCTGGTTTCGATGTCAGTTCTACCCCTTTCCGGGCAATAGCGGTTTTTGGTGTTTTTGACCGCTCTCTACTGGCAATCTACAGCCTATCCCAAAAGTTTGTCGAAGGTGGCCGCCGCCTTCCGTTGGGAATCTGGCATCAGATGGGCGTAGATATTCATCGTCATGCGGATGTTCGAAGGGTCAGGATTTTCTGATCGACTTTCCGTCGACACCATCCGCCAGCATCAATGACGCGTCTTGCGGCAATTCATCGGATAGCATGCCCGGTTCGCCATGAAACAATTGCGATGCTAAGGATTCCCCACAATCAGAACGTCGACCTCAAGGATCGTCTGCAACAGCCGATCAAGTACCGACTGACCGAACCAGCAGCGGTACCATGGTCGTCGGGATCTGCCGACGACCATGTGCGTAATGCCGTATTCTCTGGCAAAAGCGGCGATGGTTGTGACGACATCGTTTCCCTTGAACGTCATTTGCGTCCCACCCAGTCGATGGACCAACGCGAGATTGTTACTGATTTGTCGCTGAGTTGCCGCCGGGATGCGCGTCATGTCTTCGCTGGGCGTCTGGATGTAAACTGCATACCACGATCCGCCGATACGATCCGCCAGTCGAGCCGTTTTGCGGAGCAGTTGTTCGACATTCGGCCCGCGAGAACTGAGGCAGGCCATGACACGTGCCGAACTGGCCGAGGCAGGCGCCGACTCGGCTTTGTTCCGACGCTTGTCCAACCGGTGGGCGATCTCCTCCAGTGCAAACTCGCGCAACTGTGTGAGATTGGTCGCTGTGAAGAAGCCCTCCAGAGCGTGGTCAATTCGCTCTGCAGGATCGTCGAAGGTGCAATCCGTCAGCGCACTCCGAATGAGATCGCGCTGTCACTGGTCCTTTCTGCGTTTACATTGATCTTTCTGATTGTCACGGCCTCCTTGTGGTCCATGGCGCTCAATGCCGAAACTTACATGCAGTCTTACTTGGGACTACCCGAACCCGTGAAGAGCCTGGGCACGGATATCCCGACACTGGTCGCGCTGCTTGTTTGTTTGATCCCGACGACAATCGGTGGGCTGCTCGCTGCGATCGGCATCGCGGGCATGGATCGTGCTTTGCGTGCGAACATCCTGGCCAAGAGCGGCAAGGCTGTCGAAGTGGCCGGTGACATCGACACGCTGTTGTTAGACAAGACCGGCACGATCACGATCGGCAACCGACGAGCCACCCAGTTCATCCCAGTCCATGGCTTCACTGCGGCCGAACTCGGACGGTTGGCGACGCTGGCATCCATCGCCGACCAGACACCGGAAGGCAAAAGCATTGTTGAACTCTATCGACAAGTGTCGGTCAACGGTGACGCCAACCATTTGGATGCCACAGTTCCCGCTGACGCAAACTTTGTGGCGTTTACGGCTCAGACTCGCATGAGCGGCTTGAATCTGCCTGACGGGAAAATGATTCGTAAGGGAGCCGCGGACGCAGTGTTTCGCCATGTGAAGCAGAGCAACGGACAGGTGCCGGACCGGTTGCAACAGCAGATCGATGAAGTGGCGTCCCGTGGAGCGACACCGTTGCTTGTCTGTGAGGGCAACCGAATCGCCGGCCTGATCGTGCTGGAGGACATTCTCAAGCCAGGCATCAAGGAGCGCTTCGAACGCCTGCGCCGAATGGGTTTGAGGACCGTCATGGTCACCGGTGACAATCCGTTGACAGCGAAAGCCATCGCCGAGCAAGCTGGGGTGGATACTTATATCGCCGAGGCCACTCCGGAAGCGAAGCTGGAATATATCCGCCAGGAACAGGCGGCGGGCAAACTTGTCGCCATGATGGGGGACGGTACGAACGATGCGCCAGCGTTGGCCCAGGCGGATGTCGGTGTCGCGATGAACTCGGGGACCCAGGCCGCCAAAGAGGCGGGCAATATGGTCGACCTCGACAGCGATCCGACGAAGTTGTTGGAAGTGGTCGAAATCGGCAAACAACTGCTGATGACGCGCGGGGCGTTGACGACGTTCTCGATCGCTAACGACTTGGCGAAGTATTTCGCCATCGTTCCGGCGCTGTTCGCCGGAACGCTCCCATGGCTCAAAGTTTTTGACGTGATGGGGCTGCATTCTCCGACATCGGCGATCCTGTCGGCCGTGATCTTCAACGCCATCATCATTCCATTGCTGATTCCGATCGCCCTGAGGGGTGTGACTTACCGGCCTGTGGGTGCCGACGCCTTGTTGCGTCGCAACTTACTGGTGTGGGGCCTGGGTGGCGTCATTGTCCCCTTCGTGGGCATTAAATTGATCGACTTGGTTCTTGTCACCATGCATCTCGCCTAGTCACTGGCGTGATCACCGACAATGAAAACATTTGGAAGGCTTACCATGTTAGCAAATCTTCGTGCCTCACTTTGGCTCCTCGGTCTGACTGTGCTTCTCTGCTGTGTCGCCTATCCGGCGGTATTGCTGGTCGTGGGACAGACAGTATTCCGTTCCAATGCGGAAGGCGACCTGATCCGCGACCGTGACGGAAAGGTGGTTGGCGCGCGGTTGATCGCACAGCCATTCACTGAGGATCAATACTTCCACCCGCGACCGTCTGCGGTGTCCTACAACGGTGCCGCTTCTGGAGCCAGCAACTGGGGCGCTAACAACTATCTGCTGCGGGACCGTGTGGCGCGTACTTTGGGACCAATCGTGAAGTATCGCGGCGGCCCAAACAAGGGGCAACTCGTCGCTCCGGATATCGAAAAGTGGTTCCAGCAGGATCGATACCAGGATAATTCCGGAATCGTAGCCCAATGGGCCAGCGCACACTCCACGCTCGCCACAAACTGGGTCAAGGCAGATCCCCTGAATGCGGCCTTTGTGATTACTTGGCAAGAAGGGCATTCCGACGATGTTGCCCAGTGGAAGAAAGATAACCCGAGCAATCCCGAGCCAAAACCAGAAGATCTCGCGGTCGCCTTCTTCACCAGTTTCTCGAAAGAGAATCCGGGTAAGTTCCCAAGCGGCGTGACACCGGAAGGATCGACGGACAAGAAAAGTGAGCCTGTTTCTGAAGGCTCAGATATCCAGTCAATCTTCTTCGACATGTGGCGGCAGGAGCACCCCGATGCGGATCTCGAACAGATCCCTGGGGACATGGTCATGGCCTCTGGTTCGGGACTCGACCCCCACATCACTTTGGCCAACGCCACGTATCAATTGGACCGCGTCGCTGCAAAATGGGCCGAGACCTCGAAGGGCGATGTGGCCACGGTACGAAATGAAATTCAAAAACTGTTGAAATCGAATGCGAGAGCACCATTGGGCGGTCTCGCCGGGGTGCCAATCGTGAACGTCCTGGAAATTAACCTCGCCCTCAAAGATCGCTACAGCGAACGACCACTGGGCGACAAATAATTCCGGCTCAGCCGTTGGTGTTCTCTAGTCTCCCACCCCAGAAAGGGCTGTGCGTGGAATCATGATGAAGACACGCGTTGTTACGAACACAATTCATCGAGCAGGCTTCTCATATCCAGCGAGCGAAGGGCTTTTTTCCGTCGCTCGTTTATGCCGAGATGAAGAGACTCAACGCCTCGCCTGGACAGTTCTCTGTCTAGTGGCGGGCGTCGTCGCCGGAGCAACCTTCGGCCTCGTAGTCGGTCGGTGGTTCGACGCCGTTGTCGGATCAATTATCGGACTGGCACCGGGAGCGACCTTGGCTGAGCTAAAGGACATGAGAATCGTCTCCAGGCGAGACCTCTACGGAGTCGTCGCCCCGATTCTCACTGTGGGCGTTCTCGCGGGTCTTGAGTTTTTAGCGTGCCGGCTGTCGTGGGACCTGATTTCGATCTTGATGGACATCTGAAGCAATGCGGCAGTGGGCTTCACTGAGCTGCCTCTCCGGTCACCCAATCGAGAATGCCTGGGAGAACAATAGCGTTCTTAGGAATCTCTGCGCGGGACGACCTGCAGGAGTTGTGATATGTCCTTTGTTCGTTCGTGCGGAAAACTAGCCGCCACGCCTTGGCAGACTATCCGTGGTCAGATACTGGCAGTCTTGGTGACCTCTTTGATTCTGCTCAGTTTCGGCACTGTTTTCCCGCCGTTCGCTGGAGAAGCGACTGCAGTTACCCAACCAAACGGAAAAGTGTCTGACGCTTCCACCGCCCCGTCAAACCACGCTGTACTCGCCGCCCAACGTCACGGCGATTATTTCCTGGTTGAAACTCTCAATTTTCGGATTTGGAGTCGCTTGAACTCTGCTGAAACAATGGAGTTTACTAAACGATGTGAAACGGTTCGCAGCGACCTACGAGAGATCTGGCTCTCTGAAAGTGACGCTTCCGGGATCTGGACACCAAAGGCCGACGTCGTCGTACATCGGTCCGTTGTTGAATTCGGTGCAGCGCTCGGTCCGCAAAATGCCGGATCAAGTGGTTGTACCAAGGTTCAGCGAGTGAACGGCCGCATTACTCTGCGGCGCATCGATCTCCGCGCCGATGCGCATGGCTGGAATACTTCATCCATGTCGCACGAAGTGACCCACTTGATTGTGGCGGATCGTTTTGGCGGTCGTCGATTGCCTCGATGGGCTGATGAGGGAATGGCGGTCCTGGCAGAGTCAAGAGAGAAGCAAGCTCAGCGTCAGAGAGTGGCTTCACTCGCACCAGCGATCTCGCTCTCCCGATTGTTGTCCGTCGCCGAGTATCCGGGAGGGCGGGATCGTGACGCCTTCTATGCTCAAAGTGCTTCCCTGACCGACTACCTGGTCAGACATGGCGGGGGAGTCCAGTTTTTAGCATTTGTTGAAAGCGCGATGGAATCCGGTCATGACATCGCGTTGAGGGAATACTACGACCTGGAAGGACTTCATGATTTGGAAACGAAGCTCACTTCCAAACATCAATGACCGGACTTGGACCTCAATCGGAGCAAAGAGATGCACCATGCCGAGCGATCCTCCGCTGATATTGGTGGTTGAAGACGACGCCGCACTTCGCCGAGTCACTTGCGCCATGCTTGGTGCTGGTCATTACCGGGTTATTGAGGCTTCGAGCGGCCAGCAAGCGTTGGCTGAAGTTGCCGCTCATCATCCTGATGCCATCCTGTTGGACTTGGGATTGCCGGATATGGATGGATTAGAAGTGATGCGGCAAATTAGTGATTTGCCGATGCCGCCAATCGTCGTCTTTTCGGCTCGTGGAATCGAAGAGGACAAAGTCGCCGCATTCGATGCCGGGGCGATCGACTACCTGGCAAAACCGTTTGTCGCGAGCGAACTCCTCACGAGAATGCATTCCGCCCTCAGTCGACCAATCAGCCCAACCCCTGACAAGTCAGCCGCACCGAACACGAGTGACACTTCGATTTATCAGGTGGGGGAATTAACTGTCGATCCTGACCGCCTCGAAGTCTCGTTGCACGGCAAACCGGTCTCGCTGACACAAATCGAATGGCGTCTGTTGCTTGTCATGATCTGGAACCGAGGCAAGGTTGTGACGAATCGGCAATTCGCGAAAGCAGTCTGGGGGCCAGATAGCGAGTCCGAGTGCTTGCGACTGCGCATCTATATCGGGCAACTTCGCCGCAAGCTCGAATCGGACCCCACGCGTCCTCGATATCTCAAGACCGAATCGGGAATCGACTATCGCTTGGCCGATGTCTAGCAGGCGTCTGCGCCGACAGGTGTTGGCTATTGTGAACTTCCGCCAATCGCGGGTGGCCAGACAATCTCCCTAGATGTGCGCGCAGTCGGTTTGAATCCTTGACGGGCAACTTTCTTTACTGCTGAAAGCAATTCGCTTTTCAACTGGCACCGGCGACGGGCATTGTTGAAGCTGGCAGCGTGTAGTCCTGTTCGACCGCCGCACGGATCAGCGATCGGCTTTCCTGAGGTGTTGCCTGTAGGCCTTCGATGCGCTTGGCGACCGCGGCAAGGTTGTCGTCTTTGATGCAATCCTGGAACCAGCGGGAATAATCCCCTGCTTTCAGATGGAAGTCCCACGTTTCATCGTCGACACCGTCAGCGAGTTGCAGGAAGAGCATCAGATTCTGAGCTCGCAGATTCATTTTGCCATCGGGGCCGCGGAAGTAGAAACTGCGGTCAGGCGGAAGTTCTCCCACGGCATACTTGCGGCTATGTCGCTGGCGTTCCATTTGGCACGGGTGGACTTGGACGACGGTGGGCGGTTCGCCGGTATCGCGTCGCCACATCAGAAGTTCGCCCTGCTTCAATTCTTGATGATCATAAGCGGGAACTTCCTGCTCGACGGCTTTCGAATAGGCTTCCAATGTTTCTGAAGCGGTCGTCCCCAAGATCATCACAGTGTTGAGTCGCGACAGTAGTGTCGGCGCGAGTAGTTCAGGGTGGACAGTGATCAACAGGAAGTTGTGCAGTTCGCCCGGAAGCGTTCCGTCCGCCGGTCGCCACTCAGCGGGCATCAAGTGATGCGCTTCGTCGAGCACGATCCAATGCGGGCGGCCGGTTCGAGATCGCATTTGCAACAGTTGCGATAACAAGTCGAGGAACAGTCCCGGCCGATCGGAGATCTGCATACCGCTCATTCCGACAACGGCATTCGCCTGCGGATCCTCTAACAGTCGCAACACTTCGTCGATCGCGGGAGGCGACTGAGGCCCACCGAACACGACGGCCCCTGCCAGGTTCTGATAGTCTCCTTCTGGATCAATCAGGCAGAACTGATAGTTATGCTCCTGCAACGATTCGATCAGGCGCGAGGCGACGGTCGACTTGCCGCTGGCCGAGGGTCCACAGATGAGGACGCTGCGTCCATACGGCGAGATACCGATCTCTTTGTCGCCTTGTTTTCCCAATGCGAGAAAGTGCCGCTGCAGATTTTGATTCAAGCCATCGAGATCATCTTCGATGATGCGGTCGATCAACTGGACGACGCCTGCTCCGCGATCCGCTCCGGTCACAAAATTGGCTGTGTCCTTTACCGCGGGCAATGCGTTCGAGACAGCAACCGAGACTTCGCACAGTCGCAAAAAAGCGTGATCGTTTTCCGCATCGCCGACGCCGACCGTGTTGTGAGGTGACGCTCCCATCTCGCGCAGGGCGGCTTCCAGCCCGGATGCTTTGTTGATGCCAGGGGGCAACACCATGACGGCCCCCTTGTTGAAAATCACTTGCAGTTCCAGACCGAGATCGCGGATAACCTCAAGCACGGTCTTTTCGTGCGGTTCGAACGTCGCGACGATCACCTCGCCCACAGACAACGGCGAGACATCGTGGTCACGCAGTGACTGGACGAATTTCTCGGATGGCGCTTCAGCGAGCCCTTTGATTTCCTTTGTCGACGGGCGGTAGAGGAGGCCACCGTTCTCAGCCACGATCCATTCGAAGAGTTCCGGGTGAGGAAAGACTTCGAGCAGTTCCGGTAGCTCCCGACCTGTGATCATCAGCAATCGACGACCAGTTGCGAGAAACCGCTTTAAGGCCGCGATCGTCTGGTCGTCGACGGAGCCATCTTTTGCCAGGGTGCCATCATAGTCCGTCGCCAACACTTGATAACGCATTTCGATTTCCTGCAGGTGGTTGGCGAGAGGAACGTCCGTCAGCTCGAAATTGGCTGAAGGTCATCCTCGTTTTTGGACTCGCCCACCAGTCTTGCGAGTGCTTCCGAGTCCAATCCCCGATGATCTTTTGTGGCTTTCCAAATGCTGCGCCGACTGGCGACTCGTCTGATCGCCCTGTTTTGTTCGATGCACTTTTTGTTTCTCGCCCATTTTCTTGAATGCGTTGAAGCTGGACATCGTCTCACCTCCTATTGATCAACCTTGGCATCCCGCTTAATCAGTTCGCTAATCGTGTGCCGTGAGGACGACTTGCAGGCCAAGGATTCGTGAAGGAATCGAGAGATTAACGAGCGGCCCGCGAGGCGGTGACTCGGCATGTGTTGTGCTTACGTCCGGTGCGACCAGTTTGAAGAGATGGTCGCAGATGCGGCAGAGGCCTGGTGGATGCCAATCTTCCAGGCTGGTCATGATTCGAGCAGTCGGTGCGAGCATGATTGATTAGAAAGTGACCCTAACGATCGCTTTTTATGATGGCCCAGATATTTCATCCCTCTTTCAACACCATTTCGAGGGTCGGCGTGTTCGGGTTGGTATTTTTTCCGATCGTCGCCGTCGGTCTGGCCACGTCGATCGTGAGGTCGCCCTATCAAACCGAGCAGGGAATCGTCCGAAATCAACCCGTCCCCTTCGGCCATGAGCACCATGTCGGAGATCTGGGGCTCGACTGTCGCCATTGTCATGAATCGGTCGAGAAATCGGCCTTTGCCGAAATCCCCAGTGCCGAAGTCTGCATGGGCTGTCACTCAGAGGTCTGGCGCGACAGCCCGATGCTGGCTCCCGTGCGCGAAAGCTTCCAGTCGGGGACTTCGATCAAATGGACGCGAGTTCACGACCTGCCGGATTATGTTTACTTCAATCACTCGATTCATATTCACAAAGGGGTGGCCTGCGAGAGTTGCCACGGCCGCGTGGACAAGATGCCCATGATGTATCGCGACGCGTCGCTGCAGATGTCGTGGTGCCTGGACTGCCATCGCCATCCGGAAACGAATCGACGGGTTGGTGACGCGGTATTTGCGATGGGGGCTGTGGAAGACGCGGTGGCTACTGGTAAGACTGCGGAAAGTAAGACGAACTGTTCGTATTGCCACCGCTGAGTTGTCTGACGATTTAAGGATGATCATGTCGGATTCGCCATTCAATATGTCGGAAGCAGGGAATGCCACCTGGCGTTCTCTGGAAGAGCATGAGCAGAGCGAATCAATCAACGATTGGCTGCACCGCGAATTTCCAAAAGGAGCGGAATCGTGGGGGAGCGATCAGACTCACCGCCGCGAGTTCTTGCAGTTGATGGCTGCGTCCATGGCGCTGGCGGGCATCGGTGGTTGCTATCGCAGGCCTGAAGAAGAGATCGTTCCGACGTCCCGTGTGCCGGAATATAGCCCGCATCAGACGCTGCAATATGCGACCACCATGCCGATGACGGGGGGAGCCCAGGGGCTATTAGTGACAAGTCGAGACGGACGGCCGCTGAAGATTGAAGGGAATCCGCAGCATCCCACCAGTCTGGGCAGTACCGACGTATTTGCTCAAGCCGCAGTGCTGGAACTTTACGATCCCGACCGTTCACGCACGGTGTTGAATCATCAGCAAGTCAGTAGCTGGCCGGATTTCCTGACGGCGTTGACTTCCAGGGTGCAAGATCATCGCAGTCGACGTGGCCAGGGACTGCGAATCCTGTCGCCGCCGCTCTTGTCGCCGACGCTCGATTGGCAGATGCAACGTCTGCGGAAGGATTTGCCTGAAGCCCGCTGGCATCACTATGAGCCGATCCACGATGACGCGGAATATGACGGTGCGATGCTGGCGTTCGGCGAAGACATTCGCCCTCAATATGACTTCAGCAAAGCCACAGTGATCCTGTCGATTGATGCAGATGTTCTTGGATCGGGCGGCGGCAAGCTGCGACATGCCAGAGATTTCATCGATCAGCGTCGAAACGATTTGAAAAAGAAGTCTGCGTCGACGAGTCGTTTGTACTGCGTGGAAAGCACTCCTTCATTGACCGGTGCGCGAGCCGATCATCGCTGGCCGCTGCCTCCTGCTGACGTTGGTCGCTTTCTCCAGCTCCTGGCGAAGAAACTTGGTCTGTCGATCGATGGCCCACAATCCGAAGAATTCGATGGTGTGCCAGCAGACGTGTGGGAAGCCTTGGTCGCAGATCTAAAGCTGAATCCAACTCGCTCTTTGGTGGCGGCGGGACCGTATCAGCCCGTCGAAGTGGTCGCGCTGGTGCATGCGATCAATGCACAGCTTGGGGCTGTGGGCCACACGGTGACTTATCGTCGACCCGTCGCTTCGACGAACAGAGATGAAGTGGCATCGTTGTCGGCGTTGACTACTGCTATGCAGGCCGGTCAGGTTGAGTCGTTGGTGATACTTGACGGCAATCCTGTGTTTGATGCGCCGGTGGATCTTGATTTCGCTGCCGCATTGGCGAGCGTGAAGTGGTCCGCACACTTGGGGGTCTATGCCGACGAAACTTCTGCGGCATGCTCGTGGCATGTTCCGGCCGCTCACTTTCTGGAGTCATGGGGCGACTCGCGCAGCGATGACGGCACTGGCAGTCTGATTCAACCGCTGATTGCGCCGCTTCACGGCGGTCGTAGCGTGATCGAGTTGGTAAACGTGCTATTAAATGAGCCTCGTTCGTCCGCTTACGACACTCTACGCGCCTACTGGCGAAACCAACACGGAGAAGAGGACTTCGGGGCGTTCTGGAATCGATCACTGCATGACGGTGTCATCAGCGATACGGCATTCCCGAAGGTCGAACCGACACTGCGCGGAGATCTGCTGTCACGAATTGCGACAGCTCTGAAAAGCGAAGTCACAGGCAGTAAGCCTGGAACGATCACCACGGCAATCTTTCGGCCTCACCCCACATTGTGGGACGGGCGTTTTACCAATAACGGCTGGCTGCAGGAATTGCCGCAGCCGTTCTCGACGTTGACCTGGAGTAACGCCGCTTACATAGCTCCAGCCGACGCGAACGCATTGGCATATGAGTCGGGAGATGTCGTCGAAGTCATCCACGATGGCCGGTCGATTCGAGTTGCGGTTTGCATCCTGCCTGGGCAGGCTCGGGGTGTGATCACGCTGCGGATGGGCGGGGGGCGTCACCGCTCGGGTCGAGTGGGATCGGCGGTTGGTACGAACGTGTTTCCGCTGCGCACCACAGACAATGTCTGGCTGCTGCGGGATGTCATTGTAAAACGAACGGATGCCAAACAGCGGCTTGCTGCAACTCAACAGCATTTTCTGATGGAGGGGCGTGATCTCATCAAGTCCGGAAAATGGGATGACTATCGCGCCGATCCAGCGCACCCTACTTTTATGGGGCATGAACCCGAACCCCACGATCAGTTCTCCTTCTATCCCCCGGCTCCTGATGGGCCTTCGGCAGAGAACCAATGGGGGATGTCGATTAATCTCGGGGCTTGCATCGGATGCAATGCCTGCGTGATCGCCTGCCAGGCAGAAAACAACACTCCGGTGGTTGGCCTGGCTCAAGTGGCACTCGGTCGCGAAATGCATTGGTTGCGCATCGCCACGTATTTCACAGGGTCGCCTGATGCCCCGCAGACGGATCATCAACCCGTTCCGTGTATGCACTGCGAACATGCTCCCTGCGAAGTCGTCTGCCCCGTAGCGGCGACGACACATAGCAAAGAGGGATTGAATGAAATGACGTACAATCGTTGCGTGGGAACGCGGTATTGCTCGAACAACTGCCCCTATAAAGTGCGTCGCTTCAACTTTCTCGACTACCACATCGAATTGCGAGAAGAACCGCTATTACAGTTGCTGCCCAATCCCGAAGTCACCGTTCGTAGTCGTGGCGTGATGGAAAAATGTACGTACTGCGTCCAGCGAATCAGCGCGGCGCGGATCAACGCCGGACTGCAAGATCGCTCAATTGCCGATGGAGATGTTGTGACGGCATGTCAGGCGGTCTGTCCGACTCGCGCGATCTCGTTTGGAAACATTCGCGATCCGCAGAGCGCGGTGGCAACAGAGAAACAGTCCCCGTTGTCATACAGTCTGCTGGCGGAGTTGAATACTCGTCCTCGGACCACATATCTGGCGTCACTGCGCAATCCCCACCCCGATCTGGCTAAGGACTGAAGATGTCCGTTCCAGCCGTCGAGCGAACGCCGCCTGCACCTGTCGCGCACTCCGTGACCGACCGGATCACTTCGGTCGTCCTGCAGAGACGCACGCCGGTGAACTGGTACCTGGCATTCGCGTTTTCGTTCACCTGGACGCTGGTTCTATTCGTTTCCGTGACTTGGTTGTTCATCCGAGGGATCGGAATCTGGGGTGTGAACGTTCCTGTCGGCTGGGGATTCGCGATCATCAACTTTGTCTGGTGGGTGGGGATCGGCCACGCTGGCACGTTGATCTCGGCAATTCTGCTGCTATTTCATCAGGAATGGCGCACATCGATCAATCGCTTTGCCGAAGCGATGACCTTGTTTGCAGTGGCGTGCGCGGGAATGTTCCCCCTGATTCATATGGGCCGGCCCTGGTTTTTCTATTGGATGATCCCGTATCCGGCGACGACTGGAGTCTGGCCGCAGTTTCGCAGTCCGTTGATGTGGGATGCGTTTGCCGTAGGAACTTATGCGACCGTTTCGCTGTTGTTCTGGTACATCGGTCTGATTCCCGACTTGGCCACGATTCGTGACCGCTGTCGGTCGCGCAGCGGTCAAATCATTTATGGGGCTCTGGCATTGGGCTGGCGCGGGTCGGCGCGACACTGGAAGCGATACCAGGACGCCTACCTGCTGATGGCGGGACTGGCCACACCGCTCGTGATTTCGGTGCATACGATTGTCAGCTTCGACTTCGCAATGGCGATTGTTCCCGGTTGGCATGCCACGGTGTTCCCCCCCTACTTCGTCGCGGGGGCGATCTATTCCGGCTTTGCGATGGTGTTGACGATTGCAATTCCGTTGCGAATGGTTTTCCGCCTGCAGGATCTAGTCACCGACTGGCACCTCGACAATCTGGCGAAAGTGATGCTGGCAGCGGGAATGGTGGTGGCCTATGGGTATCTGATGGAGCATTTCGGGGCCTGGTACAGCGACGAAACTTATGATCGGTTCCTGATCTATAATCGACAGACCGGGCCCTACGCTGCGACGTACTACGCATTGCTCATCTGCAACATTGCGATTCCTCAACTGCTGTGGTCGACAAGAGTCCGGAAGAACACGTTACTGCTGCTGGCCATCGCCCTTGTGGTCAATGTCGGCATGTGGCTGGAACGATTTGTCATCGTCGTGACCAGCCTTCATCGAGACCATTTGCCATCATCGTGGGGGATGTACTATCCGACGATTTGGGACTGGGCGACTCTGTTTGGATCGATGGGTCTGTTCGTGACGCTCTTGCTCTTGTTCATCCGCTTCCTGCCGATGATTTCGATCTCCGAAGTGCAGGAAATGGCTCATGATCAAGCGGTTTCGCACGAGGAGGTCATGTGAATCCTCCGACGACCATCTACGGATTGCTAGCGCAATACTCGAACACGGCCGCCCTGTTGAAAGCGGCTGAAGAATTGACGGCTCGTGGATACAAGCAAATTGACGCTTACACCCCCTTCCCTGTCGAGGGACTCGCCGAGGCGATCGGTGTCAAGAAGACGGGAATGTCACTGGTAGTGCTTGTGGGCTGCATCTGTGGCGGTGTAATCGGGTTCACAATGCAGTGGTGGGTCGCCGTGGTGGCGTATCCCTTGAATATCGGCGGGCGGCCGCTGAATAGCTGGCCGTCGTTCCTGCCGATCACATTCGAATTGACGATCCTGGGCGGTGCGCTATCCGCCGTGCTGGGAATGCTGGCGTTGAATGGGCTTCCCTGTCTTTACCATCCCCTCTTCGAGATCGAAGCCTTCCGGCACGTCACGTCGGATGCGTTCTTTATTTGTATCAAGGCGACTGATCCGCTGTTTGATGCGGAACAAGTGAGACAACTGCTCGCAGATTCGAACGCGACGGAGGTGTGGGATGTTCCCGCCAGCCTGTAAATCGTGCCACCAGATTAATGAGGGGCGACGCGTGGTCCGGTCGGTGCCAATCGCCACACTATCGCTATTGGGCGTGCTCATGATTGCAGGCTGCCAGCCTCACATGGTCGATCAGCCTCGCGTCGACACTTTGCAGCCCAGTGCGGCGTTTGCTGATGGGCTGGGACAACGTCCACCGATGGCCGGGACCATCGCTCGCGGCAGGCTGCCGATCGATAGTCCAGAAGAAACCGGTTTGATCGATGGCAAGCCCATTGATCGGAATCCGCTGGAGATTTCCGACACGCTGCTGGCTCGCGGTCAGCAACGGTTCCAGATCTATTGTGCACCGTGTCATGGCGCGGCGGGCTTCGGCGATGGCATGGTTGTGCAGCGCGGCTTTCCGGCTCCACCTTCCTATCACATCTCCCGGCTACAAATGGCTCCAGATGGGGAATTGTTCAAAGTCATCAGCCAAGGCCGCGGGCGAATGCCGCCCTTTGGAAAGCGGATCGAGCCTCACGATAGCTGGGCGATCGTCGCTTACGTTCGAGCCTTGCAACTGAGCCAGTCGGCTGATATTGCCGAGCTGCCCGAGGTCGACAAGCTGCCGTTCACTAGCAGTGAGGCGGGTGCTCTTCGATGAGTAGCAACGTCTTCCAATTTGATGCCAGTGACTGGATGCGAAAGATTCAGCAACGTTCCGGTGTTGCCAGTTGCGTCGGGGCGATTGTCTGCGTTGCGATGGCGGTGCTAATTCCCTCTAACTTCTGGCCCGCGTACCTGGTTTCTGTTCTGTTTGTTATTGGAATCAGTCTCGGCTGCTTGGGGCTCTCGTTGTTGCATCAATTGACCGGCGGTCAATGGGGATTGGAGATTGCTCGTAACCTTGTTGCCGGAACTGCAGCCTTCCCGCTTGCCGCTTTGTTAATCTTGCCGCTGATCCTCGGTGCACCGCATACATATCCATGGTTGGATTCGGCACGTGCGACGGAGCTCTTGAACCGGCACCAACAGATTTATTTCGAAGTCTGGGTCTGGGGTGGCCGAGCGGTCATCTATCTGTTTGTGTGGGGTCTGTTGTCCCGGATGGTTGTTCGCCGTTATGGGGTCCTGTGTCGAACTGGTGCGATAAACCGATGGTGCGCGACGCCACGGCTCAGTTCTCTGGGACTGATTGGACTCAGCCTGACCACGACGTTTGCGATGATCGACTGGGTAATGTCGCTGGAACCACGCTGGACCTCCACGATCTTTGCGGCGATGTTGATGATGGGATTTGTCGTCAGTGGGATGGCGTTTGTACTGATGATGCAGAGCCTGCCGAATTCGCTCGCGGGACTACCTGCGGATGCGAAGTCTGCTGACGCTCGTGCGCTCGATCTTGGGAATTTGCTGATGGCGTTTCTCTTGCTCTGGGTCTATTTCGCGGTCTCTCAGTTCCTGATCATCTGGTCAGGTGATCTGCCGATTGAAACAACCTGGTATCAGCGCCGGTTGACGGGACTGTGGCCTGGATTCGGGCTGCTACTGGTTCTGTTTCACTTTATCCTGCCCTTCGGCTGCCTGCTGTCGCGTGATGTTAAAACGAGTCCAATGGCAGTGGCGTTTGTAACCGGCGATCTGCTGATCATGCGGCTTGTGGATCTGGTGTGGACGATCATTCCTGCCTGTCGAGTCGGCGGCAACTGGTGGATGCTCTGTTTGCCGTTTGCATTAATGACGGTTTGCAGCGCGTGGTTCAGTATCTTCCTGCGACTGCGCAACACACTGCCGCCCCTGCGTGTTGAATCCCTCGCGTCGACATCCGTCTCTGGACTTGAGGTGATCGCGCCATGAACGAGAAGCAGTCCCTTCCAGAAGTACAGCCGCCCAGAATCTCGCATGAACCTGCGTCCATCAATGGGCGCATGATTGGGCTCTGCGGTCTTAGCTTGTTGACGATCATTGCTGTCGCGCTGCTTGCGAGTGGCGAACTGCGCCGCTTGATGACACCAACGGCCTCTAGGTCCGCGGCCGCTGCACCCATTGCTCGTTCGACCGAGGCCGCGTTGCTCAATCCGCAACAACAGAAAACGCGAAGTCATTACGAGGCCGAGCAGCGAGAGCGACTGTCCACGTACGGATGGGTTGACCAGTCGAAGGGCAAAGTTCATATCCCAATTGATCGCGCGATGTCGATTCTGGTCCAGAAGAATCGGAGGGACAAATGAGCCCTGCACTCTACAACAAGAGGAGTACCACTGGGTTGGCCGCTTCGGACAACCAGTGCCGACGCCGTTTGGCCATGACGGTGCAACCCGAGTCAGTCAGGCAGCGGCCCGATTGGCAATGTCCGACCGAGTATCAACGAGACCTCCGTATGGTGGTGCCAGTCGCGCCTCTCATTCATTGCAGCGATTGCATTCGCACTGGTTGTCCGAAGCGGCCAACCAGTGGCACGACTTTTGGTGACTCGGGCACCAACAAAGTGTCCCGGCGTGGCCTGCTAGTGCAATGGATTATATTGACGGCGATGTCACTGTTCGCAGGCGGAACGGTCGCTTCTGGCCAGAATCTACGCGCTGGCGAGGCCGCGCGGATTACCCCCCAGATGGGAGCCTCGCTCCCTTTGAATCTCGTTTTCCAAAATGAGGCTGGACGTGACATTCGGCTGGGTGATCTCTTTCGCGGAAAACCGGTCATCCTGGTTCCCGTCTATTACAAATGCCCGATGCTCTGCGGATTAGAGTTGAAAGGGCTCATCCAATGCTTGCGGGCAATGGATTTGACCGTCGGCGACGACTTCGACGTCATCGCGTTCAGTTTCGACCCGAAAGAAGAGTGGACGCTGGCGGCTCAGAAGAAAAAGCACTATGTGCAGGCGTATGGTCGCGAGAATTCCGCTAACGGGTGGCACTTCCTAACGGGTACTCAGGAATCGAGCGAGGCACTTTGTCAGGCGATCGGCTTTCGAACCGCGTATGACAAGCGATCTGGCCAATATGCTCATGCGGCTTGTCTGGTTGTGGCCACTCCCAACGGTCAGATTGCCCGATATCTTTATGGCGTCGAATTTGTCCCTCGCGAAATGAAACTGGCTCTGGTGGAAGCCTCGAATGGTCAAATCGGGACGATCACGGATCAGGTACAACTCTTTTGCTTCGCCTATGACCCGGCCACGGGAAAATATGGATTGGCGATCTTGAGGATCTCGCAAGTGGCGGGCGTGCTGACCGCCGTCGTGCTCGTTTCGTGCATCGCCAGATTCCTGTGGCTGGAGCGTCATCGACCGTCTGCACCACCGCCAGCGGGAGGATCGCCGTGACTCCCGACTTCCGCTTGTTCCCCGAATCCGCATCGACTTTCGCGGACCGCGTCGACCACCTGTATGCCTTTCTGGTCATTGTGGCGGTTTTCTTCACCGCGTTGATCGCCAGCCTGATTATCTATTTCAGCATCAAGTACCGCCGGCGAGTTCACCACGAACACGTGCAGATTACCGGCAATTATTGGCTGGAGGCGACGTGGGCGATCATTCCGCTGATGCTGACAATGGTGATGTTTGTCTGGGGAGCGAAGATCTTCTTGGAGATGCGCTCGATGCCCGCGAATCCGCTCAACATCCGCGTGGTCGGGAAGCAGTGGATGTGGAAGATTCAACATCCACTGGGCCGAGCCGAAATCAACGAGTTGCACGTGCCGATGGACCAGCCCGTGCAGTTGAACATGATCTCACAGGACGTGATTCACAGTTTCTATATCCCGGCGTTTCGTGTGAAGCAAGATGTGTTACCCGGCTACTACTCCTCACTCTGGTTTCAGGCGACGAAACCGGGACGATATCACCTGTTTTGCGCGGAGTATTGCGGAACGAATCACTCGCAGATGCTGGGGACTGTCGTCGTGACGACGCCCGAGGAGTATTCGAGTTGGCTCGCCAACACGTCGGGTGAATCTTCAGAGGTCGCCGGTGCACGACTGTTCGAACGCTTTCGTTGTGATAATTGTCACAAGACGGATGGGCTTGGCGATGGACCGTCATTGACGGGACTGGTGGGCTCGCGAGTCCCCCTTGCAGGAGGAGGTGCCGTGATCGCCAACGATCAGTATCTTCGCGATTCCATTCTCAATCCCGCCAAGCAAGTTGTCGCCAGTTATGAACCAATCATGCCGTCGTACCAGGGACAATTGAACGAAGCGGACGTTCAGCAGTTGATTGCCTACATCGAAACGTTGAAGCCGGGCAATGCGCCTCGCCCAGAGTCCGCAGCCCCTTCGGAATAAAGGCTTCGCTACCCCATGAGCCGAAACTATCTGAATGCTGACTACAACGTCTGGTCGTGGTTATTTACCACCGACCATAAGCGGGTCGCCATTTTGTACTTGCTGTCGGTGACCTTCTATTTCTTCATTGGGGGAGCAGCCGCCGTCTTGTTTCGCCTTGAATTGATGACGCCACAAGGCGATCTGGTGCTGCCGGAAACCTACAACCGTTTGTTCACGCTACACGGCATTGTGATGATTTTCTTTTTCCTGATTCCGGCGGTGCCGTCGGTACTGGGAAACTTTCTGCTGCCGCTGATGATCGGTGCCCGTGACGTGGCCTTTCCTCGATTGAATCTCGCGAGCTGGTACGTGTTTACATTAGGTGGCCTGTTCACGATTGCGGCCATTCTGGCGGGTGGAGTTGATACCGGCTGGACATTCTACACTCCCTATAGCAGCGCCTATGGGAACTCGAATGTGATTCTGGCAGCGGCCGGTGTGTTCATCGTTGGGTTCTCGTCGATTCTGACCAGCCTCAATTTCCTGGTGACGATTCACACGATGCGAGCACCTGGTTTGACCTGGTTTCGACTGCCATTATTCGTCTGGTCGAACTACGCGACCAGCATCATTGTGCTGTTGGGGACGCCTGTCCTGACGATCACTCTGGTGCTGATTGCGTTGGAGCGACTGCTGAAGTTTCCGATCTTTGATCCTGCACTGGGGGGCGATCCCTTGTTGTTCCAGCACCTGTTCTGGTTTTACTCGCATCCGGCGGTGTACATCATGGTGCTTCCTTCGATGGGGGTCGTCAGCGAGATCGTGACCTGCTTCTCGCGGAAACAGATATTCGGGTATCGCGTGATCGCGTTCGCCAGTCTGGCCATCGCCTTCCTGGGTTTCTTGGTCTGGGGTCACCACATGTTTGTCAGCGGCCAATCGCTGTATGCCGGCTTCGTGTTCTCGTTCCTCAGTATGCTGGTGGCGATCCCATCGGCGGTCAAAGTTTTCAATTGGACTGCGACGCTCTATCGAGGCTCAGTGGAATGGTCTACGCCGATGCTCTATGCCTTGGGTTTCATCGGCCTGTTTACGATGGGGGGCTTAACGGGGCTGATCCTCGCCACGCTGGCGGTGGATGTTCACGTTCACGATACTTACTTCGTAGTCGCTCACTTTCACTACATCATGGTGGGCGGAGCGGTGATGGGTTACCTGGGGGGGATTCATTTCTGGTGGCCGAAGATCACCGGGCGGATGTATCCCACGTCCTGGGGTAACTTCGCAGCGATTCTGATTTTCGTGGGTTTCAACCTGACGTTCTTCCCGCAGTTCCTGCTCGGCTATCTGGGAATGCCTCGGCGGTATCATGCCTACCCCCCGGAATGGCAGGTGCTCAACGTGATGTCATCGGCGGGGGCTTCGATTCTGGGAATCGGGTATCTGCTTCCACTGGGATACTTGCTGTGGTCGCTGCGATACGGTGCCGCGGCCGGCAACAATCCGTGGCATGCTACGGGACTCGAGTGGACAACACAGTCGCCACCGATCACTCACAACTTTGAGCAGACTCCGATTGTGACTTCGGAACCCTATGACTATCAGCCCGCGGATAAACCTGCTCCAAAGAAGGTTGTGGTGGAATTGGAGAGAACCGTAACGTGACGAACTCAGCCCCCACTCCACTGGCGCACCACTTCGATAATCTCGATCAGCAACATCGAGCTGCGACGGCCGGGTTGTGGGCCTTTCTGGCCACGGAAGTTCTGCTGTTCGGTGGCATGTTTGCTGGATACGCGGTCTATCGAAACTGGTATGGTGAAACGTGGGCTGCGGCCAGTCACAAGCTAGACCTCGTCATGGGAACGGTGAACACAGCGGTCTTGCTGGTGAGCAGTTTCACCATGGCGCTGTCAGTGCAGGCGGCCGAAGCGGGTCAGCGCCAAAAGGTACTGCGATACCTGGCGACGACAATTGTGCTGGGGGCCGTCTTTCTGGCAATCAAAGGTTCGGAATACGCTCACAAGATTGAGACGAAGTTATTGCCGGGACCTCATTTCCACTGGGACGGCGTACCGGCAGATCAGGGGCCGGCAGAGATCTTTTTCTCGTACTATTTCGCTCTGACCGGTACGCATGCGGTCCACATGGTGATTGGACTGTTGATCCTGATCGTGTTGTGGATCCGCATCTGGCGAGAATCGAGATTCGTCGTCAATGGTCAGTCCGTTGCAAACATGGGTTTGTACTGGCATTTTGTCGACGTGATCTGGGTGTTTCTGTTCCCGCTGCTCTATCTGATCGATCGTTCTCACTAACGGGGGCAGCGCCATGATTCGGCACCGCAGTTCGACGATGTCCAGCGCCGTTGTCTTGGTCTCGCTTTTATGTCTTTTGGCGATTTCCGTCATCGCCGCGCATTTCCCACTAAGGGCGTGGTCATCGGGCGTGGCGCTTGGTATCGCCGCCATCAAGGCCGGTTTGGTCGCTTGGTACTTCATGCATCTGCGTGATGAGAGCAGTCTGATTCGCGTTTTTTCGCTAGCTGGCGTGTTCTGCCTGACCATCATGCTGACGTTGCTGACGACAGACTACAGCGATCGCCACGTCCAGCGGCTTGAGGCCCCTGAGCACGATACACCTCGTCCAGTTGGCCAGCGTCAATGACGCGACGGCTGAATGAGCGTGCGCAACGCCAGCATCTTGAAGCAAACACTCTTTATCGTGTTGAATCTGTGTTCCATCCGTGGCTAATATGCTTTTTTTCACAGATTCCACGTCACGTCGGATTCAAAGCAAAGCTATGGCGTGGCCCAACTATTTCTGATCGTGCGATGTCTCGTCAGTGAGCCGTTTCAATGGCTCTTCTTGCTCTAACTTGGGAAGCTCCGGCTCCTTTGATTCTGGCGTCCCTACTGGCTTTGCAGGACCGCCGAAGCCGCGGATCGTGTAGTAGAACACCGGCGTCAGGAACAGCCCGAAGATCGTCACACCGAGCATTCCGCTGAAGACGGCCAAGCCCAAAGCCCGCCGCATTTCAGCTCCTGCCCCGTAGGCGATCACGAGCGGGACGACACCCAGGATGAAAGCAAGCGATGTCATCAGGATCGGCCGCAACCGCAGGCGGCTGGCTTCCAGAACCGCATCGCGGCGTGACTTGCCATGTTCTTCCTGCTGCTTTGCGAATTCGACGATCAGGATCGCGTTCTTACTCGCCAGGCCCACCAGGACGACAAAACCGATCTGCGTGAAGATGTTCACTTCCATCCAGGCCATCGAAATACCGACGATCGAGCATAGCAGGCACATCGGCACAACCAGGATGACCGCCAACGGCAGCGACCAGCTTTCATACTGGGCCGCCAGCACCAGAAAGACGAAGACGACCGACAGCACGAAGACTGCGATCGCGGCATTGCCCACTTGCAACTGCAGATAAGTCAGCTCAGTCCAGTCATATGCCATAGAACGAGGCAGACGCTTAGCTGCGATCTGCTGCATGGTGTCGATCGCTTGACCAGAACTGAATTCCGGCGTTACATCACCCGTGATTGTCGTGGCCGAGTACAGGTTGTAACGCATGACCATCACTGGCCCGGACGTGTCACGGATATTGACCAACGTGCCGAGACGAATCATCTGTCCCTGGAGATTGCGAACTTGAAGCTGTCGCAGGTCGCTCACCCGACTTCGGAATCGCTGATCGGCTTGAATATTGACCTGCCACGTGCGGCCGAATTCATTGAAGTTGTTGACGTAGTACGAACCGAAATAGATCTGCAACGTGTCAAAGATGTCGCTCACCAGCACGCCAAGTGCCATGCATTTGGTTCGATCGATCTCCAGGTAGAGCCAGGGAGTGTCTGCTCGTGCGCTATTGAACAGGCCTTGCAGACCCTTGGTCTCGTTCCCGTCGGCGACGATCTGATCGCTGACCTTTTGCAATTCGGCCGATCCCAGGTTGCCGCGGTCTTCAATCACAATCTTGAAACCGCCCGTGGTGCCAAGACCATCAACAGGGGGCGGGCTGAACGTGGTGACGACAGCGTCACTCACCTGTTGCTGACACTGATCGCGCAGTGACGCCGCGATGACGTCCGCTGTTAATTTCCCCCGGCGGCGATCTTTGAATTCCTTGAAGAGTACGTACATCGAACCATAGTTGGGAGCAGTGGCGTTCAGAATCAGCGATTGCCCTGAAATGCCAACTGTGTGCGCCACGCCGTCGGTTTTGCGAGCCAATGCTTCGATTCGCTCCATGACCTCTTGCGTCCGTTCGACGGATGCCGAATCGGGCAGTTGTACGTTCAGAAGCAGATATCCCTTGTCTTGCTGGGGGATAAAACCGGTCGGTGCACGCTTGAACTCCCAATACGTCAGCACCAGCAGACCGCCATAGACCAGCATCACGACAAAGCTGATGCGCAGCAGACCACCCACGACACTGGTATAGAGCGAAGTGCTCGCAGCGAAGGCCGTATTAAACAGCTTGAAGAACCAGCCGAATACGAAATTCAATGACCAGTTCAAAATGTCGGGCTTCGTCCCCCGCGGCTTCAACAGGATCGCGGCGAGGGCCGGGCTGAGCGTGATCGAGTTAAATGCGGAGATCACCGTCGATACCGCGATTGTCACCGCGAACTGTCGAAAGAACTGGCCGGTGATTCCGCCGAGAAACATGCACGGGATAAAAACAGCGATCAGGACCAGTGCGACGGCGATCACAGGCCCGGTTACTTCATCCATCGCTTTGCGGGCTGCTTCACGCGGCTGCTCGCCCTTGTCGAGCCACCGTTCCACGTTCTCCACAACGACGATCGCGTCATCGACGACGATCCCGATGGCCAGCACCAGACCGAACAGTGACAGATTATTTAATGAGAATCCGAACGCCGCCATCACGGCGAACGTCCCGACAATGGCGACAGGAACCGCAATCAGCGGAATAACCGCCGCGCGCCAGTTTTGCAGGAACACCAGGACGACAATCGCGACCAGGATGATCGCGTCCCGCAACGTCGCGAAGACTTCGTTGACAGACTCTCGGATAAACGGCGTCGTGTCGTAGACGATCTCGTACTCCAAGCCCTCGGGAAATCGGTTTTTCAGTTCTTTCATCTTGGCGTAGACGCCATCAGCCGTGCTGAGTGCGTTGGACCCGGGAAGCTGAAAGATGGAAAGCGCAACCGACGGCCGGCCATCGAGCGTGCAGGACTGATTGTATTGCTGCGATCCCAGGACAACGCTACCGACATCGCGCAGACGAACAATGCTGGTGGACTGCTGCGTTCCGCCGCTAGAGGAACTGGAACTCAATTGGCCGCCGGAACTCGACGACGAATTGCCAGCCGAAGGAGCAGCAGTCGAATCCCCTTGTCCGTTCGGCGTCGACTGCATGTCGGTCGAGCTGGGCCCCGCCTTCAGGATGATGTCAGCAAACTGTTCCGGTTCAGTCAATCTTCCCAAAGTGTTGATGGCGAGTTGAAATTGCTGTCCTTGAGGAACAGGCTGCTGACCGATCTGCCCGGCCGCGACTTGCAGGTTCTGCTGATTGATCGCGTTTGACACGTCCTTCGCCGTGAGGTTCATCGAGGCGAGTTTGTCGGGATCCAACCAGGCTCGTAGACTATAGTCGCGCTGGCCGAGGTACGTGATTCCAGCAACGCCAGGGAGACGGCCGAGTTCGTCCTTCAGGTAAATCGTGGCGTAATTGCTGAGGAAGATGCTGTCATAGCGATCGTCGGGAGAGACCAGATTCACGATCATCAACGTGTTGGGCGACATCTTCTTGACATTGATCCCCTCGTTCTGAACGAGGAGTGGAATCACCGGTAACGCCAATGAGACGCGGTTCTGGACCAGAACCTGAGCCATATCCGAGTCCATCCCCATGCGGAACGTCACGGTCAGCGTGTAGGCACCGTCGTTTGTCGACTGCGAGGACATGTACATCATGCCTTCGACGCCGCTGACTTGTTCCTCGATCGGGGCTGCGACGGTGTCGCGCACCGTCAGGGCATTGGCACCGGGATACAGCGCCGTGACGACGACCGTCGGCGGAGTCACATCGGGGTACTGGGCCACCGGCAGTGAGAAGACCGAGACGGCCCCGGCCAGGACAAACACGATCGACAGCACGGATGCGAAGATCGGACGATCGATAAAAAAACGAGAAATCACTTCTGCTCTTCCTTCGATGTCTGCGAATCACGATCGTGCTGTTGGCGCAGGTTACGGATCAGCAGGACTGCCGGCACGCCGAGAACCGCGACCATCAACGTCGTAAACTGAACCCCCTTAGAGATCTTCAAAGGAGGAAGACCAAGCGCAGGAATTCCGAATGTGGCCAGGGCAAGAACTGCCACAGGAACGATAACCGCCGCGCACAAGCCGATCCGCTGAGCGATTTGCGATGAGAAGAATCGAGTCTCGCCCACTCCTTGGATGACGTAGAAGAAGACCGGCGTCAGAAAGATGCCGAACAGTGTCACACCGATCATGCCGCTGAAGACGGCGGTTCCCAGCGACTGACGCATCTCGGCACCGGCCCCTTGGGCGATGACCAACGGGAAGACACCCAGGATGAATGCGAAAGAAGTCATCAAGATGGGCCGCAATCGCCGCTTGGAAGCTTCCTGGGTGGCGTCGAACCGTGATTTTCCCTGTTGATGCAACTGTCGCGCGAACTCCACGACCAGGATCGCGTTTTTACACGCCAGTCCCACCAGGACGACCAAGCCGATCTGCACGAAAATATTGACGGATGATCCCGTCAGCAGGACTCCCGTCACTGAACACAATAGGCACAGGGGCACTACCAGAATGACCGCTAAAGGAAGCGACCAACTCTCATAGAGAGCAGACAGTGCCAGAAAGACGCAGAGAATCGCCAGCAGAAACACGTAGATCGCCGTGTTGCCGGCGCGGATCTGCATGAACATCAACTCGGTCCATTCCGTCTTCATCGACAGCGGCAACGATTCGCCAGCAAGTTTTTCGGTGGCGGCGATTGCTTCGCCACTACTGATGCCGGGGCGCAGGTTTCCTGTGATGGGCGCCGCAGTCGCCAGGTTATAGCGAGTCACGAAGACCGGACCGCCGATCTCGCGCAGATTGATCAAGGTGCTCAGCGGCACCATCTGCCCCGTCTTGCTGCGCACCTTGAACAGGCTGAGCTGTTCCAGTCTCGCTCGGTACGCGCCGTCGGCTTGAATGGTGACTTGCCAATGCCGTCCAAATCGATTGAAACTGTTGACGTACAAGGATCCGAGATACATCCCCAGCGTATTGTCCACGTCGTCGACCGAGATCCCCAGGGAAGTAACCTTTTCGCGATCGATGTCCATAAAGAGTTGAGGCGTGTTCGAGCGAAACTGGGTGGAAACACCGACCAGCGACGGCTCTTTTTGCAGCTTCTGAATCAGTCCGTCGGTCTGTTGCTGCAGCGATTCCAATCCAATTCCGCCGCGATCTTCGACCTGCAACTTGAATCCGCCCGCCACACTCAGCCCCGGAATTGGCGGCGCGCCAAAGACCATCACCTGTCCATCTTTGATGTGCCTCGCCCATTCTCTTCGCAGGTGAGCCATGATAGCTGTATCACGTAGATTTGCAGCGCGCCGCTTTTCGAACGGTTCCAGCACAATAAACATCGACGCAAAATTAGAACTGTTCGCCGACAGCACAAACGACATCCCGGAAATTGAGATCGTATGGGCAACACCGGGGGTCTCGCGTGCAATCTTGTCGATCATCTCCACGACTTCTTGCGTCCGCTGCAGCGATGAGGAATCTGGCAATTGAACATTAGCGATGACTCGTCCCTGGTCCTGATCTGGAACGAAGCCCGTGGGCGCGACTTTGAAAACGAGATAAGTGAGCACCAATAGCCCGCCATATCCCAGCAAAACGACGAAGCTGACTCGCAGCAGTTTGCCGACCACCCAGGCATAACCTTCGGTACTCGCTGCGAAGATCGAATTGAAACCTTTGAATAGCCAACCCAAAGTCTGGTCTAACAATGATTGCAGCCAGTCCTTTTCGTGCTTCCGCGGCCTGAGCAGGATGGCCGCCAGGGCAGGACTGAGCGTCAGTGAGTTGATGGCCGAGAAGACTGTCGACGCGGCGATCGTCACGGCGAACTGCAGGAAGAACCGCCCCGTAATTCCACTGATAAAAGCACAGGGAACGAACACCGCACACAACACGAGCGCCACCGCGACCACGGGGCCCGTGACCTCTTCCATCGCTTTGCGAGCCGCATCACGAGACGACAGCCCCTCATCGAGCCAGCGTTCCACGTTCTCGACAACGACAATCGCATCGTCGACGACGATCCCGATTGCCAGCACGAGCCCAAACAGGGAGATATTGTTCAAGCTGAAGTTACAGGCGGCCATCACCGCGAAGGTGCCGATGATTGCCACGGGAACTGCCGCTAACGGAATCAGCACTGCTCGCCAATTCTGCAGGAACAGCAGCACCACCAACCCCACCAGCACGATCGCTTCCAGTAACGTGCGGACGACATCCGCAACCGATTCGCGCACGAACGGTGTGATGTCGTAAGCGATTGTGTACTCGATTCCCTCCGGAAACCGCGACTTCAGTTCTTCCATCTTCTTCTTGGCGCGATCGGCAATGTCCAATGCATTGGTGTTCGGTAGCTGGAAGACGGCCAGGCCGACGGAAGGGCGACCGTCAAACGTGCAGTACTGGTTGTAGTTCTGCGCACCCATCTCGACTGTGGCGATATCTCGCAGTCGGACGATACCAACGGTCGGTGGGTTACCGCGCAGCGTTGCGCTGGTGCCGCTGACGATCGACGTACTGCCGAGGCTGCTGGCTGGCGACGTGATCGGCAGACTGGTCGTCGATGAAGTGGTGCTACCCGCGGAGGCTCCACCGCTCGCCGTCGCCCCTCCGGACGTGGAAGCTCCACCAGCACTGGAGGCGCCGCCGCCGCCCGTCGAGGCACCACCTTGAACCCCCGATGTCGGCGACGTCAATGAGATCATTGCAGGATCAACCGGTTGCTGTGAAGCGGAATTGCCGCTGGCGGACGATGACGTTCCAGTGCCCGGATTCGTTGGCAAGATTGCCAGGTCGCTCGGCAGGCCGCTCGTCGTACTGGTGCTCGTTCCCGACGAACTATCCATCGACATCGTATTCGTTGCTTGTGGCGGCAGCTTGGGGGCGGCAGCTTGAGTCGAACTGGATCGTGGTTTGGCGGGCGCACCACTTGTTTTCACAATGATTTGTTCGAACTCTTCAGGGTCGCTGAGGCGCCCCAAGGTATCCACAGGCAGTTGAAATGCCTGTCCCTTCGGAGCAGTCGGCTGGCCCACCTGCCCGACTGGGGCGTCCAGATTTTGAGTTTGAATCGCGGCGGCAACATCCATCGCGGTCATGTCGTGAGCGGCCAACTTCTGCGGATCGAGCCAAGCCCTGATGCTGTAATCACGTTGCCCCAGTACGATAATATCCGAGACGCCGTCGATCCGGAGTAACTCATCTTTCAGGTTGATCGTGGCATAGTTGCTGAGATAGATATTGTCGTAGCGGTCATCTGGCGAGAAGAAATTGATGACCATCAGGATGTCGGGCGTCCTTTTGCGAATCGTGATGCCCTGGTTTTGAACCGACAATGGCAACTGAGGCATGGCCAGTGACACTCGGTTCTGCACCATCACGAGGGCGGTATTGAGATCCGTCCCGATATCGAAGGTGACCGTCAACGAGTACGAACCGTCGTTGCCCATCTGCGACGACATGTACAGCATCCCCTCGACGCCGTTGACCTGCTGTTCGATGGGAGCCGCGACTGTATCTGCGACAACCTGCGCATTCGCACCTGGATAGCTGATCGAGACCTGAATCGCGGGAGGAGTAATCTGAGGGTATTGAGCAATCGGCAGGAAGACCGCCGCGATGGCTCCGGTCAGTACGATCACGATCGAGACCACTGCTGCAAAGATCGGCCGATCAATGAAGAAGTGGGAAATCACGACATCGGACTCCAGACGAGTAATGACATGGCGCTACTTTTCCTGTGGCTTATTGCCACTGCCATCGTCTTTTGATTTGTCGCTTTTCTGCTGCTCGTCGGGGTTGTCGCCGTACTGACCCTTCCCTTTACCAATTGTGGGCATCGGCGTGCTGTCAGGCTTGATCTCCATCTTCGGCCGCAATTGTTGCAAACCACCGACGACGATAACTTCCTTTGGCTTCAGTCCTTCGGTGATCACGCGCAACCCGTCGTCCTGCAGCGCACCGGTCTTCACGCGACGGTATTCGACCTTGTTGTCCTTGCTGACCACGTAGACGTACTTCAACCCCTGATCAGATCCGATCGCACGATCGATCACCAACAGTGCCGGGTGAGGCTTGCCGATCGGTAGCCGGACCCGGACGAACATCCCGGGGGACAAGATCCTTGTTACGCCTGATTCGGGAATCGGATTGGGAAAGACACCGCGTACCAGGATACTGCCGGTCGCGGGATTGACCTGGTTATTGACGAAGTCCAGCATCCCCTCGTGCTGATAGCCCTCTTCGCCCTGCAATCCCATGTAAACGGGTAACTTTCCTTGCTGGTAGCGCTCAATCTTGCCTTCGTTAATTGCTTTGCGAACTCGTAGAACTGTTGGCTCATCCACGTCGAAATAAGAATAGATCGGGTCTTCCGAGACGACGGTAGTCAGTAGCGTCTGATCCTGATTCACCAGATTGCCAAGCGTCAGATAATAGCGGCTGACATGGCCATCGATCGGTGACTTCACCTGCGTGAATTCCAGATTCAATTTGTAAACTTCGATGTTGGCTTGATATGCCTCCACTCTGGCAGCGGCCTCATCGACCGCAGCCTGATCTTGATCGACCTGCTGTTGAGTGATCGCACCGGGAGTTGTCTTGGCAACGATTTCGTCTCGATGCAACGTCACCTGTGCTAACTTGAGTTGTGCCTCGTAGAGCTTGATCTGCGCTGTCGCCTGATCCAGTTGGGCCTGATAAGGACGTGGATCAACTTCAAACAGCAGATCCCCTTGTTTGACTTCCGACCCCTCGCGGAATGGCATCTTTACCAGATAGCCGGTGACTCGTGCACGGATATCAACAACATGCACCGCTTCGGTTCGCCCTGTGAATTCGACGAAGTCCGTCACTTCTCTTTCGACAAGATCACTGACCGGAATGGCGGGAGGTGGCGGAGCCCCGGCTTTCTGTTGAGGCCGCGAGCAGCCTGCGACGAACAGCACCACAGCACATACGAACCAGCCTGGCAGCCGATCTCTCACGTGATTTATTCCACACTGTTAAGACTTTGACCCCCACGGGCAATTTCCGCCTGGGGATTTGTTTGCGAAATCCATGCCGGATTGTATCGCTGGCCGATTTGCAATTGCGACCTGAATTAGTCGAAAGATACCTCGAATCATCGTTATTGCTGAACTTCATGCAATCGTGATTGCAATCGCTCCATGCTTTGATTTTAACGCCTCTGAGTGCAACAAGCGGACTATAAACATCCGCGAAGTTACTGCGAGCAAAGAGAGCGAGTTGAAACTTTTCATTCGAGCAGAAGATGGACAGCCATCGGAAGGCAGTGATTGGTCTGGTCGATTATCAATCATCATGCGTAACGATCCGCCGCATGCGGACTCGGTGACCTGAATTGAGATTTGTGATGTGAGCGTCCAGCCGACAAGTCACTCACCTTCGGATATCCACCAATACCTACATGGTAGGGTCAACTTGATCACCCGTCGTCGGTCGCGTTTGCACGAGTGCTGAGGCTCGGCGGAGCCCCGCCCTTTCAAAGACGAAGACGATGGCATTCCGCGAGAGTAACAGCGCATTGGCCTGAAGAATTCCAGAGCCGAACCCTGCTTGGCCACATATCGCGATCCATCTCCGGCATTGAGTTTGCGACGGCATTACTAAAACGTGTCAGTGTGGATGCCGCCTGAAATCAGGCCATGCGAAAGCATCCACCTCAAGTTGTTCATTTTTGTTCAACGCGAAGACACGAGGGTCTTGATTGAGGAGTTGAAATGGCTGTCCAAGCTTCACCATCGCTTCGTATTGATGAATTGACATCTGAGGACCACGTATCCAAAAGCAGGCAGTGGGCGGGCAGTGACCAGATTTCCCAGGCGGCGATGCAACTTGCCGAACAAGATGTGATCGCCCCGAAGATGAAAGGCGACGCGAATCTCCTCCTAAAGCGGTGCGACGCGGATTGTCGTGCCCTGGAGATTGCCGCCTCAAAATGGACCGGTGACGATCATGCCGCCGCATCGTTACGTGAGATGTGGCTCTCGGAACGGGCCGGCACCGTGCTGACTTTGGTTCGCCAAGTTCGAGAACAGCTTCCCAAAACATTTGTTGCTGATCTTCCCTACGTGCGAAACAGCGTCCCGCGAGCTTACGCGGTCGCCACGACCATGCATCGCCAACTCGTCGATCTCACCGACGAAGGGCGACTTGCACAGTTTCTCAAGTCGTATCAAACCGTCTCGCCGCTCACGATTGCCGAGATCTGGGCTTTGCCAGCCATGTTGTGCATCGCGATGGTCGAAGAGTTACGGCGGTTGGTGGTCGAGTTCACGGTTCCGCACCGCACAGATTCGACTTCGAATGGCGATCTCCCCTCACCTGTGAACGCCGCAGTGGCCCTCGACATTCTTCTGCCCAGCCTGCGGACGCTGACCACGATGAATTGGTCGGAGATGTTTGAGAAGGTCAGCTTGGTCGAAGCCATTCTGAAAGAGGAGCCAGATCGAATCTACGGCCAGATGGATTTGGAGACAAAGGAACGCTATCGGTGTGAAATCCAGCAACTCTCGCGACGGACTGGCGAACCCGAGGCCGAGGTGGCTCGCCGCGTGGTCGAACTCGCCGAAAAAGGTCGTGCGGCCAACGATGGGCGTCAGGCCCATATCGGCTACTACCTGATCGATTGCGGTCGACTACAACTTGAGAAAGCGATCGGATACTCCCCTAAATACCGCGAGGCTCTAAGCCGAGCGGTGCTGAAGCGGGGAGCTACGGTTTATCTCGGTAGCATCGCTGCGCTGACAGCCATCGGAGTGGGTGTCGCCATTGCCATCGCCGCCGCTGCCGGTGGCTCTCCATTCATGTGCATTCTGGCCGCATTGCTCGCCCTGATCCCCGCCAGCGAACTGGCGATGGGGATTGTGAACTATTGGGTCACACGCAGCCTGCCAATGCACACGCTGCCGAAGATGGAATTGCGAACGGGGATTCCGACCGGTAGTGAAACTATCGTCGTGATCCCCACAATGTTGCTGAACGAGCAGCAGATCACTGGAATGGTGGAAACGCTGGAATCGCACTTTCTGGCGAATCCCGAACGAAATTTGACGTTCGCATTGCTGACGGATTTCGGTGATGCCTCCGAAGCTCGTATGCCTGAGGATGACGACCTGCTGGCTGCCGCGATGAACAGCATTCGCCGACTCAATGAAAGATATGCACTCATCAACAGCGAACCGGGCGTCTCTAATGATCGCTTCTTCCTGCTCCAACGCGCGCGCCAATTAAATGACGCCGATGGAGTGTGGATGGGGTGGGAGCGAAAACGTGGAAAGCTGATTGAATTCAATCGTTTCCTGTTAGGCGATGCGAAGACATCCTATCTACAGGTGACGACTGAAGTCGCGCAACGGTTATCAAAAACTAAGTACGTGATCACGCTCGATTCCGACACGATCCTGCCACATCAAGCCGCTCGTCGTCTGGTGGGAACGTTGTCGCATCCGCTGAATCGGCCTCTACTGGCAAAAACCGAGTCGGGACATTGTGTTACCGCGGGCTATGCCATGCTGCAGCCACGGATTCGCATCAGCTTGGCCGCGGCGCATCGGTCACCCTATTCCTGGATGAACGTCTGCGGTGCAGGCTTGAATCCCTACGTCACCGGAGCTTCCGATGTCTACCAGGATTTGTTTCAAGAGGGGAGTTTCATCGGCAAGGGGATCTACGATGTTGCTGCTTTCCAGGCGACATTGGATCAAGCATTTCCCGCCAACTATGTCCTCAGCCACGACCTGATCGAAGGCTGTCACGCTCGAGCTGGATTAGTGACGGATGTTGAACTCGTCGATGGGTTCCCTGCCCGCTATGACGCCGACGCGCGTCGACAGCACCGCTGGACGCGCGGCGACTGGCAACTGTTGCCATGGCTGTTACCAAATGTTCCCACCGCATCAGGACGACGATCGAATCCATTGTCACTCATGTCGCGATGGAAAGTCCTGGACAACATGCGGCGCAGTCTGGTGCCAACGGCCCTGTTGATCCTGCTGGTTGCTGGATGGACGGTGCTGCCGGGATCTCCTGTCGCGTGGACTGTGTTTGCCTTGCTTGTTCCCGCCCTGCCCCTCTTTTGGGATTCGGCTCGTGTCTTGGGCCAACGCCGCCACGGCACGACATGGTCCGAACGATGGCGCAATCTGCGGGATCAGGTCGGAAAGATATTTGTTCAAACGGTGGTTTCGATTGCGATGCTGCCGCATCGTGCCCAAATGTTCACCGACGCAACCGTACGAGCGCTCGTGCGGATGCTGGTGACACGTCGTCAACTGCTCGAATGGGAAACTGCCGCTGCCGCCGAAAATCGACTCAGCAGCCGCAATTGGGCCATCTTCGCAGAGATGTGGTTTCCACCGCTGTTCGCGATTGGAATGGCTCTCATCGCGATTAAGAGTGGCCTGAAGTCTGCGGCGTTGCTGCCAGCGATTCCGCTGCTCGTACTCTGGTTTATCTCGCCACTCATGGCCCATTGGATCAGTCAACCGACTCGTAGGAAGGATACAAGCTTGTCTGCCGATCAACGACAATGGTTGTGGGAAGTGGCTCGAAAAACGTGGGCGTATTTTCATACGTATGTCGGTCCCGAAGATCACTATCTGCCGCCTGATAACATCCAGGACACGACTGAGATCAAAGTGGCTCATCGAATCTCACCGACAAACGAAGGGTTGTTTCTCGTCTCGGCACTGGCTGCACATGATCTGGGACTGATCGGCCTACAGCCACTCGCCGAACTGGTGACGTCGAATCTCGACACCTGGGAAAAGTTGCCTCAACACCGCGGCCACCACTTCAACTGGTACGACACTCAAACCTTGCAGCCGTTGACCCCGCGCTATGTGTCGACGGTCGACAGCGGCAACCTGCTCGTATGTCTGTTGACGGTGCAACAGGGATTCAAGGACTTGGCCGCGCGAAAGCGGGGGCCGTTACGCGATCAGTTGCAGCAAATCTCCAAGCGTTGCGGACGGATGGCTCAGGCGATGGAGTTTCGTTTCCTGTTCGATCCCAAACGGAAACTGTTCCACATTGGCCTGAATTTCGAAACGCAGAAGTTGGACGCCGCCCACTACGATTTGCTCGCTTCGGAAGCGCGGCTGGCGAGTTACGTCGCAATCGCGAAGGGGAACGTCGATCACCACCATTGGTTCCAACTGGGCCGTCGCATGACGAAGGTCGGCGATCAGCCCTGCCTGCGATCGTGGAGCGGCAGCATGTTCGAATACCTGATGCCAACGCTATTCATCCCGACTGTTGAAAATTCGTTGCTCGATGGAACGTGCCGCGCAGCCGTGAAACGCCAAATCGAATACGGTCGTGAGCACGGTGTCCCGTGGGGAATCTCGGAGTCGTCGTTCGCTGAATTCAATGACAGCGGCGACTTCGGCTATCAAGCGTTTGGCATTCCCTCATTAGGAGCCCAGGCGGGACTCGATCGCGACCTTGTTATTGCCCCCTACGCGTCCGCTCTCGCATTGGGAGTTGATGCGAGTGAAGCGGCCAAGAACCTGCAGGAACTTGCCGAGATCGGAGCATTGGGCCGCTGGGGATTTGTTGACGCGGTCGACTACACTCCGCGACGCCAGCGCGATGGACAAAAGTTCAGTGTCGTCCCGTGTTACATGGCGCATCACCAGGGCATGACGATGGCGGCGCTGGCCAATTGTCTGCGTGACAATTGCATGGTTCACCGCTTCCGATCTCACCCGGCTGTGCATGCTGTGGAACTGATTCTGGAAGAACGCATTCCGGACGAAGTCCCCGCCGAACCCCTCGTGGCCGAGGCACCGGCGGTCGAACCTGTCGCTGCTCCGACCGAGACAGCGCCTGCTGAGCACAACAGCGATCAGACGCAAGAACCGCTCGCCCCCGCATTGAATCCCGAGACAATGCCAGCCATGGCCGAAGGTCTAGCGATGCGTTCGGCGATCTCCTCCGACGACGTTCAACGCAATGCTGCCGAATGAATTCACGTAACAGGGCTTGATGTATGAACAGCACCACCGCAGAAGAGCCAGAGTCGTTCTGGAGCGAATTGGCCGTGATCTGCCGCCGCATGGGGCAGGTCTGGAATCTGTTGCCAAAGGGCCAACGCTGGCCATTGGTTGCGGCAGTGCTGCTGATGTTCGTCGGCGGGGCCTCCAATACGATCATCCCCGTCCTGATGGGACGCATGGTCAACGTCGTGAAGGATGCCTCGCCACATGGCAGTGGGGCTGCGGCCCCTGATCTTAGCCACATCGCGACAATGACCGGTTGGTATCTCGGCTTGATTGGACTGGCCTACGTCCTGCGCGAAGCTCTGCAGATCGGACGACGTTATCTCGTCGAACAGACCTGCACGAGGCTGCAACAGCATCTGTTCATCGATGTCGTCTCGCACCTGCTGATGGCAGACCTGGTCACGACATCACAAGACAAGGTTGGGGCCATCCACGGCCGCATGCAGCGCAGCGTCGGCGGTAGTGTCCGCTTCCTGCGAGTCGGCTTCCTCGACTTTCTACCCGCCATCTTCAGCGGCGGCCTCGCCTTGGCTACGGTGGCCGCTCAGCAGCCTTGGCTCGGACTGGCGATGGCGGGGATTATTCCCATTTCGCTATTCATCACAATCCGACAGTTGGCGTCGCAAAAAGGGGTGCGACTGGAACTGTTCCGCTGCCAGGAAGACATGGACGGCACCGTCGTCGAGCAACTCAGTGGTATCGACGACATACGCGCCGCGAATACTCATGAACGCGAAATCCGACGAGTCACCAAGGCGGCCGAAACCCTGCGCAGCAAAGAAATTCATCATCATTTCGTGATGTCGTTGTTCGGGTCGAGCAAAGCGATCAGCGAAGGGGTATTTCATATTCTCGTGCTGGGGCTGTCCGTCTACCTGGCAGCAATGGGTCGAATCAGTTTCGGCGATATCCTGACCTATTCCATGCTGTTCCTCAGCGTGATGGCTCCCGTCAACGAAGTGCATCGCGTCATCGACGAAGGCCACGAAAGCAGCCTGCTGGTCGGCGAACTGATGAAGATGATGGCCGAACTGCCGGATCGATCCTACTTGACGAAAGATCCTCGCACGCCCGAACTCAACGCCGAAGATGCCATTCGCATCGAAGACCTGCGAGTCAATTATCTGCGATCCGACGGCAGCTACAAGACGGCTCTCGACGGGCTGACGCTCTCGATCAAACGCGGTGAAACAATCGGCATCGCGGGCCGCTCTGGATGCGGCAAAACGACCCTGCTACGAGCCTTATTGCGACTGGTCCATGCCGAAGAAGGAAGCGTCTTGCTGGGCGATGTCCCGCTGGACTCAGTCTCTCGCGCCGACATCGCGAAGCTGATCGGCTATGTCGGACAATCGCCGTTCGTATTCTCGGGAACGATCGCCGAAAACATCGCCTACGAATGTCCTGAAGCCACCGAACAAGACATTCGCCGCGCAGCGGAACGGGCTTGCTTATCTGAAGAAATCGAACAGATGGCCGGTGGCTATCAAGCCATGGTCGCTGAACGAGGCCACAACCTCTCCGGGGGGCAGAAGCAACGCTTGGCACTCGCACGGATCTTCCTAAAGAACCCGCCGATCTTGATCTTCGACGAAGCCACCTCGGCCCTTGATACGATCAGTGAACGAGCGATCACGGAAGCGCTGATCGAACTGCAGGCCAACCGGACCATGATCCTGGTCGCCCATCGCCTCTCCACGCTGCTGACCACCGATCGCATCCTGCTGATCGAAGAAGGAGCCGTCGCCGAATCTGGAACGTACGATGAGCTGGTCGCCCAAGGCGGCCTATTCGCAGACCTAGTGGAGAGCGCCGAATCCGGCAATCATTCAAGTCCGGTCGCCGCGAGTTAGAGCGCATCCCACCTATCTGTGGCGTCCCGCGAGCAGAAAACCGCTTAGTCTAACCCATGCTTCAACGCGACACGTAAGTGCTACACGCACTAGCCCAAAGTAGAAGGCACACTCCGTGTGCCGTTTCCTCTTTCTTAGGCGAGCCATGCTGCGTGAGTAAACCTGTCGTGTTTACCGCACCGCCGTCTCAGTGACTTCCTGTTCAGCCACCTCGAATTCGATATGCGGCCCGATGCAGATCCACAGCCGTGGATTGGTCGGCTCGTTATCAATCTCCGCGTCGGCGTTTTTGAAAGCCTTCAATGCATAGGTCGTCTTACCAAACTCATGCACCTCAGTCGCCTGCTTGATCGCGGCGGCGACATCGACGCACGCGGCGTCCGAAACCCATTTCGTGCCGTCATCGCCCAGTTGCAGAGTCTGGCAGATGATCTTGAGTTCTCGCTCGCGAGCTTCTTTTTGTTTCGCAGTTAAACCTGCGGGACGGTGCAGTCGTAACGTGGCTCGCTCGATTCCCGTGCGAGTTCCCGTCAATTGCAGCACCAGTTTCGCCGCTTTGCTTTCATACTGAGTCAGCACGCCGTCTTGATCGACGACATACGTGAATCGGGCGCCACCCAGCAGTTTTTGCAGGCGGTCTTCCATTGATCTGCGACCGTACTCGTACGTATGGCCCTTACGAATCAATCGAGACTGGTGAGTCGGCAGCTGAAATCCCACAACATTGGAAGGACCGGACGAGGAATGCCGAGACGAACACCCCCAGCCACCGATCAGCAGGCACGCGAAAAGCATCCAAATTCGCGTCACAATGTTGCCTTGGAAATGAAGAAAGGGAAATGGGCACGGAATAGAACCGGCCATCCCTCGGTATTCAGGCTCAAACCGAGGTCCACGCAGGCTTCCGTACCTATTCGTCACCACAAACACGATTGCCGTTGGGGAGACAACACACTCCGGCAGCAATTGCCGGTCCCGTCCTATGGGATCTAGCTGTAGATAATCACTAGATCGGCGCAAACAGCCGTGAACCTGTAGAACTTTACTTCCGCCGCCCCTGAACGGATTTGCCGTTCAGGTCGAAACTGGATTGCGACCCGCGCCGGACGTGTTCCGATCTTACTGGGGTACCGGTTTGGCTGGTAGATCTGCATCGCATACGACATTCGCGAGGAATCATGGGCACTTCTCGACGACAATCGGCATCTTTTGCGGTAGTGGTTTGTCTGCTTGGCGCAGCGGCATTGGTGGATCCAGTCGACGCCAGCCTCAAGATACCGACATCGAATGTCAGCGATTCTGAACCGAGTCAAGCGGTCCTCGCATCAGAGTTGCTTGAGCGCGATATGTCTCGTGTTGAAGCCGAAGCCATCTTGAGGCGACTCGGATTTCGCGGCGGGATCTGGAATCTGAATTGTGGTTCCGCTGATGGTCTCTACAGCCTGCCAGAGCCCGATTGCGAGACAATAGCATTGTCCTTTGGAATTGCTGACGCAGATGGAATGCGGCATCTTGAGCAGTGGCGCATCTCGAGCGGTGGTGCACGCTTTGTTGAACCACCAGTTTTTCGCGGAATGCGCACATTCAAATTGGAAGATCTGAGCGTGCCCGATCAATGGCCGTCAAATTTTACCGTCTACTCAGAAAGTGGATGTCTTCCGCCAATCAAAGTCGACAGGTCAGTTGATATTCCGCTGTTGACGACACGATGAAGGCTGTGGCACGCCGGATCCATATCCAACCACGATCGACGGCGCTGCAAATTACAACGGAGAGCGGTTGTAGTCGTAGAGCGCAAGGGAAAAACAGCCTCGCCGGAATCGAAGATAAGTTAAAGTGGCCAGGGCCGGGATCGAACCGGCGACACCAGGATTTTCAGTCCTGTGCTCTACCAACTGAGCTACCTGGCCAAATCAACTTTCAACCAGTGGGAACTCCAGCAGCAGGCTGCAAAAGCGTCTCATTGGGCGGGGCGGAGTGTCGCCGATTCTGCCCGCAACGTCAAGCGTACGGGCAGAATGCGCCCGATGGCGGATGCAGATTATCACCTTCACCGGCCGCTCGTATCGGATATGCCTGTCGGGAAATGTGATCGCTGCCTACGGACGGACTTCATGATGCCTTCGAGGCAATCTGGAGGCGACACAACGTTGCTCTCAGTAATGAGATGTGTTGTCTTCCAGGGCCAGGATGATCTGTGGATGGAGTACTGGGGCTCACGCCCGAAGAAGATGCCAGGGGACTCACGTCCCCCGCTCAGAATACCGGTTGGAAAAACACGGCGGTCGACTCGTTGATTCCGCGTCGACCGCATTCCGGTGTGGTTATTATTTCCCGGCGAGATAAGTCTCCAACTGATCGAACGAGCCTCCCCAGCCTTGTTGCATGGAACTGTGCATCGTGGCGAAAAATTTGCGTTCGGATTCGGTGGCGTTGTATGGGGTCCACTCGACTCGGACGACGATTCCTTTGCCGATTCCGGCGTGTTCGGCGAAGGTGACGATGGAGTGGATTTCGACTGGCCATTCTCCTTCGAAGGGAACGGGCTTCAAGTCGCCCGCGGCATCGGAGAAGGAGTGGATGCTTTCGATTTTTGTCTGGGGGTTGATCTGGCGGTAGACCCACCGAGCCCACATCTCGCTGCCATCGGCCGACTGCATGCAGTAGAGAAACTTGCCGCCCACTCGCAGATCGACTTCGCAGTGGGTGATCTTGGAGTCCTTCGGGCCAAACCAGTGCTTCAGGTGTTCGCTTTCGGTCCAGGCCTTCCAGACCAGGTCGTGCGGTGCGCGGAAGACTCGCGTGGTGACGAAGGGAATATCCGAGGGGCCGCCTCCCTGCTTGAGCGATTGAATGTGTTCGGCCAAGCGTTCCATCGTTTGCTTGCCACCTTCGATGGCGTTGTACGTGTTGACCACGTAATCCTTCGCCTGCTTGGACGGAAAGACCAACCGCATGACGAGCTTGGTTTTGTCTAAGGCGTCCCCTTCATCGGCGAAAGTCACCGTCACTTGAAAGTTGATCGGTTCCGTGTCTCCCGCGCCACCCTGCTTGTACGACAACCGTTCGTGTTCGACGACCTCCAGAAACGTCATCAGGTTTTGGTAGTCGGTACCGTCCGGGCCATGCATCATATACTTCCAGACACCGCCAGCGACGCATTCTCGCTTTTCGGTCGTGGTTGTGAACCCACGCGGCCCCCACCAGTTGGAAAGATGCTCAAGCTGCGTCCACACTTTCCAGACGAGGGATCGGGGCGCGTCGAGGACTCGAGTCATGATGATTTCGCGATCGGTCTGGCTGTTCTCAGCGAGAAGCATGGTGGTTCCTTTCTTCTGGTTGCTATTCGGACGAGGTTCCACGAAGTGAACCCGCAGGTTAATTAACTGATTGGTAAAATACAGATGGACACGAATCGCGTCAAGCGTCCCGCGTCGTCATTCCCGCGCAGGCGGGAATCCAGGGAACTGCAGTTGCGGTGTCGATTCTTGTCAGTGGCAGCTCGAGGTGGACTGACTGGATTCCCGCCTGCGCGGGAATGACGAACCTTTTTGATGAAGCTCGACTCGGGCTCGCTCCCGCAATGCCCTCCCATGACTACTCCGCCCCGATCGATTCGTTTCAAGTGTCACTCACCGCATTATCGATACAAACCGACGAGAATGGATGCTTGGCAGTCGAAGCCACCGGGGGGAGGCGAGGATGCGGTCTCGATTGATAGTGCTGGGGCTTTGCCTGGCAATGGTTTGCGGCTTTCAAACGGCCTCGGTTCGCGCCTGCCCATATTGCAAGGCCGATGCGGCGAGTCTGGCAACCTGTGAAGCCCCACCGGCAGACGATGCCGCTTCTTTCCCCGTCATGTTCTCGGGCGGAGTCGACTTTGCGTCATCGTATTACTTTCGTGGCTACCTGCAGGCCGACCACGGCCCGATCATGCAGCCGTATCTGAATGTCTTCACATCCAAAACGATCAACGAAGACCTGATCATTCGCCCGTATGTGTCGCTGTTCAACAGCACCCATTTCGCGCCGAACAACCGCATGGCCGACATGTCCGATGTGATGATCGGGACCGTGACCAGTTGGAACGGCTTCATGATCGATTCGCGATACGCCTACTACAACATGAGTCCCCTGATGCGGACTCCGCTGCACGAAATCGGAGCCAAAGTCAGCTATGACGTGTTGAACTTCTGGGAAGGCAACGACGCTCTGAAGCCGTTCAGCCTGAAACCATTCGTCGCCGCCTACGGCGAGTTCATTCCCGAGCAGGGCCAGAGCCAACTGTTCGCGAACGTCGGGTTTGAACCCACCTGGCGTTTCGAATTGGCCAAAACCAAGGTCGGCCTGGGGCTGCCCATCGACTGGGGTCTCGGTGGCAACGGCTATTACTTCAACAGTAATGGCAGCAACGCCGCCCTCGGTTACTTTTCGACAGCACTCACCGCCAGCGTCGCGATCCCGGTTCCAGAACAGTACGGCAAATGGTTCTTGAATACCTCGATCCAGTACCTGCATCTCGTTGCGGATAGCGTCCAGGTCGCAGGTGAAGGTCGTAATGATGTCGCGATCGCCAAGATCGGGTTGTCGTTCATTTTCTAAATGACTTGCGGCGTAGGTTATGCTTCAGCATAATTCTTCTCGCTCATCGCCACGCCACCATCCCACTGCCGAAGAATGTTATGCTGAAGCATAACCTACAGTCCTCGTTCATTTACTGAGTGTCGACGCCACTTCACTCGGCGTCGCGGTTGTTCTTGGCTGGTGTGAGGCTGAGCATTGGGCTCCCAGTAGACGAGTCACCAGAGCGGTCCAGCCAGTCTGATGACTGGCTCCCATCCCGCGTCCTGTGTCACCGTGGAAGTATTCGTAGAACAGCACGAGGTCTCGCCAGTGCGTATCGGTTGCAAATCGTTCGTCGCCACCGTGGCAAGGGCGCTGACCCTCTCCGTCCGGTAGGAATAATGTGCTCAGTCGTTGGCTGAGTTCGTGCGCGACCTGCTGCAGTGTCATCAGCTGTCCGGATCCGGTCGGGCATTCCACTTTGAACGAATCGCCGTAGAAATGGTGATAGCGCTCGAGGGCCTCGATCAACAGATAGTTGACTGGAAACCAGATCGGCCCTCGCCAGTTCGAATTGCCGCCGAACATGCTCGTGTTCGATTCGCCGGGAACATAGTCAACGCGATATTCTTCACTGCCGCAATTCAAAGTGAACGGATGGTCGGCGTGGAATCGCGACATCGAACGGATTCCATGCGGCGATAGGAATTCGTTTTCGTCCAGCACGTATCGCAAGACGCGTTGCAGTCGCTCTTGAGACGGGATAGCTAGCAGACGATGTGCGTGCTTGTCGCCATCGTGCTCGTGTTCCAGATAAGAAATCTGCTGGGCCAGATCGCGGCGGTGCTTCAGGAACCACTCCATCCGCTTACGGAATCCGGGCAGAGACTGCAGGAAGTCGTCTTCCAGCACTTCGACTGCGAACAGTGGAATGACGCCGACGATCGAGCGGATTTTCATCCGCTGCATCTGTCCGTTCGTCCGCATTTGATCGTAGTAGAAGCCGTCCTCCTCGTCCCACAGGCCGTCATCACCCAGGCAATTCATCGCGTCGGTGATCTGCACAAAGTGCTCGAAGAACTTCGAGGCCACGTCTTCGTAGGTCGGGTCGCCCTGCGCGAGTTCCAATGCCATCGACAACATGGTCGCACAATAGAACGCCATCCAGGCCGTCCCATCCGCCTGTTCCAACTGCCCGCCGTCAGGGAGCGGTTTGGATCGATCGAAGACGCCGACGTTATCCAGCCCCAGGAATCCGCCCGAGAACAGATGCTTGCCGTTGATGTCCTTGCGATTGATCCACCAGGTGAAATTGATCAGCAGCTTCTGGAACGCGCGAGCCAGGAAGTCGCGATCGCGCAGGCCGGACGGGCCCGTCATCTTGTAGACACGCCAGCAGGACCAGGCATGCACGGGCGGGTTAACATCTGAGAAGCCGAATTCATACGCCGGGATCTGCCCGTTGGGATGCATGTACCATTCACGCAGCATCAGCAACAGTTGCGACTTCGCAAATTCGGGATCGATCGTTGCCATTGGGATCATATGAAACGCCAGATCCCAGGCGGCGTACCAGGGATATTCCCACTTGTCCGGCATCGAGATCACATCGCGATTGAACAGATGCGTCCAATCATGATTGCGGCCCTCGAATCGACTGGCGGGAGGGACTGGCTGTTCGGGATCGCCTTCCAGCCAGGCTTCGACCGCGTAATGATAGAACTGTTTGCTCCACAATAAGCCCGCGTAAGCTTGTCTCGCGACCGTGCGTTCGGTGTCACGAGTAGACTCTGGAATCTTCGAGTCATAAAACTGATTCGCTTCGGCGATGCGATCCGCGAAGATCTTTTCGAAGCGATCGTCGAACGGATCGCCATCGACCAGATCGTCCGCCAGCAGCCGTAGCCGGATACTCACTTCGCCGTGAGCGGGAATCGTGAAGACCAGGTGTGGCGCGGCCTTCGTCCCATGATTGCCCGTGCTGACGGCCGCCGCATTTCCGTCGATCACGTAATCGTGAAAGGCATCTTTGGAAGGGTGAGTCCCATTCGTCAGGCCAAACAGCCGGGCGGCATTCGTTTCATTCTCGGTGATCAGCATCGCTGGGGCTTCCGGCAGCGACTGATGATCATAGAAGAACCGGAATCGCTCTAAACTCGCGTGGTCGGCCACGAGCGATCCGTCTTCCTGCCGGGTGATGCCCGGCTTCCGCTCACAGCCTTCGTGATCGCAGCCCCAGGACCACGTATTGCGAAACCACAATGTTGGCAGCAGATGGATGGTCGCCGTTTCGCTGGCTCGATTGGCAACAGTGATTCGAATCAACAGGTCATCGGGGGCCGCTTTCGCATACTCGGCATAAACATCGAAATAACGGCTCTCGTTGAAGATGCCGGTGTCTTCCAGTTCGAATTCGGGATCGTGCCGACTTCGACGCTGATTCTCGCCGACAAGTGTTTCGTAGGGAAACTCGGTCTGCGGGTACTTGTACAACGCTTTCATGTACGAATGCGTCGGGGTCGAATCGAGGTAGAAGTACATCTCTTTGACGTCTTCACCGTGATTCCCCTCGGGCCCCGTCAACCCGAACAGGCGCTCTTTCAGAATCGTATCGCGACCATTCCACAGGGCCAGACCAAAGCACAGCCGGCATTCGCGATCGCAAATCCCGAGCAGCCCATCTTCGCCCCAGCGGTAGGCACGGCTGCGAGCTTGATCGTGGGGGAAGTAATGCCAGGAATCGCCGTTCGCCGAATAGTCTTCGCGAACCGTTCCCCACTGCCGTTCGGAAAGATACGGTCCCCAGCGGTGCCAGTTGGCCTGACGTTGATACGACTGCTGCAAACGCAATTCTTCAGCGAGCACAGAATTCTCCAGGACATCGGCGCAAGATGATCAATGGCGAGTCGATGAGTATTTCATGCCACACCAACTTCAACAAGCGCCGAGTCCGAGGAACCAATGTCCTGAAGGTTGTGCTGATCAGATTTCTGATAGCAACGCAGCCAGCTTGTCGTAGCTTTCTGCGGCACCGTGCTCCATGCCGGATTGGATCACGAGGTCTCGGATCTCTTTGGATGGATAGCTGACAGTCGCCGTCAGCGTCGTTTTGCCTTCGGCCTCGGTAAAGACCGAGGTGACTGTCGACTCGCCGGGGTAGTCGTCAAACGACTCGGTGTGCACGGAGCCCTTCGGTGCGTTGATTTCGCGATAGACACCCCTCATTCCCATGCGAACTCCGTCGGGCCCCACCAGGACGAACCGAAATCCGCCGCCGACCTTCAGATCGATCTCGCACACATCCAGCGACCAACCGTGCGGCCCGAACCAGCGTTTCAGCAGTTCTGGCTTGGTGAACGCGTCGAACACTAGTTTTTGCGGCGCATTGAACACGCGCGTCATCACGATCTCGTTGTCGTTGGGAGTCGTGATCTTCAGGTTGCCTGTGTTTTTCATGTCGGCTGGTCCTTATCAGAGATCGGGGCAGGGTTTGGTGGCGGTGATTGCAATTCTTCGAGGAGCGAGTCGAGACGCTGGAAACTGCCTTCCCAGAATTGGCGGTAGCGTTCCAGCCATTCGTTGGCTTCGGCGAGCGGCTGGGCCTCAATCCGACACGGTCGCCGCTGGGCATCCCTGCCGCGTGAGATCAAGCCAGCTCGCTCTAACACTCGTAGGTGTTTGGAGATAGCGGGTTGAGTCATCGCGAACGGCTTAGCCAGTTCCATCACACCCGCCTCCCCGGAGGCTAGGCGGGCGAGGATCGCTCGCCTAGTCGGATCGGCGAGGGCAGCGAAAACGGCGTCGAGTCTATTGAGTTCCATTAATCACCTTATGGTTATATAACCAACAAGATATTGTCTCGGCAATTACTCGTCAAGGACGCCAGAGTTTTTTTCTGCTTCGTCGCGGCAGTGGCGATTCGTGGCGCGGTTCTGTATTTCAGTGCGATCTCAAAATCAGATTCACATCCACGAGTTGCTCCATGGCTCCAATCCGTTTAGGTATCACGCGGGACTTTCTGAACGCCCAAGGAGAGTTGGGGTTTGGAGATATTGGTCTTGAAGAGCTTCGCCGCGATTCCCGCATCCAATCCGAATTTCTCCCGGACTTCGGGTCGGAACTGCCGCCGTCGGTCGCGAATGACTTCGATGCGTTACTGGTACTGGCCCCGAAAGTGATCGCGGCGACAGTCGCGGGTGGTCAACGTTTAGCAATCATCGCGCGATTCGGAGTGGGGTACGACAATGTGGATGTCGCCGCCTGCACTCAACACAACGTGCTGTTGACGATCACTCCTTCTGGTGTGCGGAGGCCGGTGGCGGTGTCCGCGTTGAGCTTGTTGCTGGCACTGTCACATCAGTTGCTGGTCAAAGACCGACTGACTCGCGAGGGACGCTGGAGCGAAAAGCTGAATCACATGGGAGTCGGCCTGACCGGTCGCACACTGGGGCTGATCGGTCTCGGTAACATCGGCCGCGAGATCCTGCGCGTGGTGACCCCGCTCGAGATGCGACACGTCGCGTTCGATCCATTCGTCTCGCCCGACGCCGCGAAGCAGTCCGGCGTTGAATTGATGGGGTTGGAGTCGCTGCTGGAGCAGTCGGACGTTGTCATCGTCTGTTGTGCGCTGACACCCGAAACGCACCACCTGTTGAACGCCTCTCAATTGGCTCGGATGAAACCGACCTCGTTCCTGATCAATGTGGCTCGTGGACCGATCGTCGATCAAGCCGCGTTGACGACCTTATTGCAGCAACGAAGCATCGGCGGCGCGGGATTGGATGTCTTCGAAACAGAGCCGATTGATCCAAACGATCCGTTGCTCAAGCTGGATAACGTGATTCTATCACCACACGCCGTCTGCTGGACCGACGAACTGTTCCGGGGAATCGGCCAGGCAGCGTGTCAAAGCGTTGTGGAAGTGGCCGCCGGTCGAGTCCCGCCGGATGTCGTCAATCGCGATGTCATTGATCGACCGGGGTTGAAGCAGAAACTGGCTGAATTAGCGTTGCGATAGCCTCAAATTGTCTCTGTAATCGACAACCTTGTTTAAGCGAGATGAATGCGATGAAGGTCAATCACGTCAAGCAAAAGGTGTTGGATGGTGGCCGTTCGATCGGTACGTTTGTGTTTGAGTTCGATACGACGGGGATCGGACGGCTGGCCGCGAATGCCGGCGCCGAATTCATCGTTTATGACATGGAACATACCGGCTGGAGTATCGAGACGATTCGAATGCTGCTGGCGACCACCATGGCCACCAGTGCAATTCCGTTCGTGCGAATCCCCGCCATGGAATATCATTTTGTCGCTCGCGTGCTGGATGCCGGTGCCATGGGAATCATGATCCCCATGTGCGAGAGTGCCGCTCAGGCGCGGACGCTGGTCGCTTCAGCGAAGTATCCGCCTGTCGGTCGACGTAGTGCCGCTTTTACGATCGCCCACGATGACTACCTGGGTGGCGATATCGTCGAGAAAATGCAGACCGCCAATCGCGAAACGATGCTAATCGCCCTCATCGAGACTGTCGACGGCGTTCGTAATGTCCAGAAAATCGCCGCCGTCGACGGAATCGACGTGCTGTGGATCGGCCACTTCGACCTCTCCAACTCACTCGGCATCCCGACTCAGTTCGATCATCCGCTATTCAAAGATGCGGTCGCTCAGATTGTGGCCGCCTGCCACCAGCACGGCAAAGTCGCTGCGATGATGACGGCCGACGTCGCTGGAGGGCAAAAACTACTCGACCAGGGATTCCGCATGCTGGCCTACGGAGGCGACTTGTGGCTCTACCAGTCAGCCTTGCGCGACGGGGTTGCGAAGCTGCAGAGTCACTGTCAGTAAGGCTGCTCTGGAAAATCCGACTCGCAAAGGATCAGGACTTCTGCGTCAATTCCTTGTAGACGTGCTCGATATTCTCGCCTCGCTCTTTGACATCCACTCCGGTCCAAGTCTTGAACCAAGGCATATCGAGTGACTTCTTGATCTCTTCGAGCGACTTGCCTGCGTTAATCCCTTCCTGAATCGCTTGTCGCAGCTCGACGAAGTACCGCCGCTGTTGTTCAATCAGCAGGTTGTCGCTTTGATCTCCGTGGCCCGGGCAGACGATCTTCACGGGCAACTTCGCCATTTCGGTCAGGACCGCAATCCAATTGGAGGTGTTGCTTTCGCCCGTGTAGTTGAACGGCCCGTTGATACAGCTATCCCCGGTAAACAGAATCCCCTGCTTGGGTAGCCAAGCCACGGCATCACCGGCAGTATGGCCATGACCGAAGTGGATCAACTCGACACGCTGTTTCGAGTCTTCGATCACCATCTTCTTGGGAAAGTACAGCGACGGGACGCCATATTTCAGCTTGCCGTACTCGGCGGGCTTTTCCTGCTTCTGCTTCTCGTACGATGGAATGCCTTTCTGCACGAACTGCTCGCGAGCCTGTTCGGACGCAATGGCACTCGCCCCTTCGGCGATCAAGATCGGATTGCCGTCCGCATGATCGCCGTGCCAATGCGTATCGAAGACAAACTTGATCGGCTTGTCGGTGGTCTTGCGGATCTCTTTGATGAGCTCTGCCGCCTGATTCGGAAAGCTCGCTTCGATGACCAGCACAAAGTCATCGAAGACAATCCAACCCTGATTGCATCCGATGAAGTTCGGCTGCCATTCCATCTTGCGAAAGAACACGCCCGGCGCTACTTCGGTGACAGTCGTTTCTGTCGGCTTGAACAGTCCCAACGCGCGACCACCCACCCCCGCCATGACAGCCAACGTCAACGCCGCCACGATCAGGGATCGGCTTCGCGACGAAATGAACGATCGCGACTGGTTCGGCGCGGAAGAATGTGCGTCGGTCATGCTACTGGTTCCGAAGAGATGCGGAGTGTTCAAGCCGTTGAGGCGGCGGTCACTTTACTACGCGGTTCAGCGAAATCGCAAGCGGCAACGACGACGTTGATCGTGCCATCCGTCGCGAGGAGACGAGGCTTGCCGATTGATACTTCAATCCCACTCGCAGACGTAAGCGTATCGCTTTCCAGAATACATGTCGCGAAACACCCCGTCTATTGCACAGTAAATGCTGTGCTCTGAGCCGTTATAATTGTCCACCTCAAACTTCGTGGAATCCGCGCTCGCTCCGTCTACCCAAAACCATTTTCCTTCCTCGTGTTCGTCGGTGGCACCTAGCCAACATTCGGTCTTGGCAGCCAGGCACGTTTTCACCAGGAATTCTTGTTCTCGCGGAGAATTGATGGTTGCCAGGTGGCCCCCCATTTCCTCACAGACTCGTTTGGCAATGTGCCAGGACAAGGGCTCGCGAATGACTGCATACTCGTGCTCTTCGAATTTTACGAGATCCTTTGGCTTCGATCGCTTAGTCACCAATTCGCCATTCACTTCGAATTCTGAGATCGCCAACTTAATCGCAGCGGCCGTATCAAAGTCTCCGGCCCGTGTGGCGGCTGCTAGAGCGTCTCGGTATGCCTTCTGACGGACCTCCATTGCTTTAGCCTTGGCGCGATCAAATTCTGATTGGGCTTTCGTAATCGCCGACTTGTACGTTTGATCGGCACGCTCGAGCGCTGGTAACTTCGTCTTGTCCGCTCCGAATAGGAGCAGGCAAAGTCCGCAACATAGGCCAATCGGCTTGGTCCAAAACATCGTGGTGATCCGTATTCAAAGAGTCGGAATTGTTTTCGGCCAATGATGTCCTCGGAAATCGAAGGTCACAATATCCTATCTAGCAGTGCTGGCAATGGTGATACGGCAGAGACAATATTTGGAGGGATAGTCAACGATCGGCTACAGATTCTGCTGTACCGCCCCCATACAAAACAGCAAGCCCCCGAAACCGATTGCTCGGTGTCGAGGGCTTGTTGCCAGAAAGGACTCATCAATATTCGGTCGGTGTGTTCAGTGTGCGGTGATTTTCAGGAGCCTTCAGCCGTGGGAGCGGTGCTCGTGATGCCGTTGCCAGTGTCGCAGAAATCGCTGCCATCGTTGGATGTCGCGCCGTTCGATTGTCCGCTTTGCCCGGTCAGACCTTGGTAGCGAAAGCCCTGGTTGACGACACCGAAGGCGGAGGCAACATCGTCCAGTTCCTGGTTCACGGCCAGCGAGATCTCGCCCAGGCCGACGACCATGGCCAGGACAGCGATGCTCGAGATCAGGACCAGTTCGGCTGAAACAATGAAGCCAGCTTCGTCGTTCCAAAGTGCGTGAATCAAAGTCTGCATGATGCGGTCCTGAGCCGGTTGTACCGGTTATAGGTCTTTGCGGGGCCAATTCAGAGGGCCAGCGGGCCACTCGAACGATGTTGGCCTATTAACTATTGCTCACCACCGTTGGGGCTGACGCTGCTAATTCCTTTTCCGTCGCAGAAATCGCTTTGATCTCCGTGGCTGCTACCACTGTTCTGGCCACCATGGCCACTCATGCCGTTGGCTTTGAAGCTTTGGTTCATGGCTCCGAAGGCGGAAGCGACGTCTTCGAGTTCGTTATTGATGCCGATCGCGACTTCGGACAGGCCGACGATCATGGCCAGGATCGCGATCGACCCGATCAGGACGAGTTCCGCAGAGACAATGAAACCGGCTTCGTCGTTGATCAGGTTGTTAACAAGAGCATTCATAGTGAAGGTCCTTTCTGGAGGCCTTGGTGTTTGGGTCGATGGTGACTTGTAAAGCAGACTGAATGCCAACTTGTGAAACCTGTTCACTTTTCTTGACACGGCTCCCAGAAACGAACGTGCAAGAGGCATGATATCAATGAGTTACGCAGAATCTCAATTCTTTCGGATTCGTAAAAACGATGAGGCACTACGGATGCCGCCACGTTGCCAGAACGCCACACGAACGTTGAGTCGTTCGGGGCCAATCTGAGTGCAACTCATTGCGGAAAAGTGAGTTAAGAGAATTGCAGCCGTGATGCCTCGATGAGGCGATGCCGGAACACAACATCAACTGCGTGTTCGCACGGTCAAATCATCACGGCTGAACCGGCATGATGGCGCGTTGCTCCCATGTGGGCGGTCGTTCATCCTCAAGTCATTTCCACGCAGCCGGGAATGACGAGCGCGTCGAACGGGCGGGACTAGGACTGCGGTTGCCTGTTGCGATTCCGGCGAAGGAGCATTTGGTACGACAGTCTCCCCTGCACGCGCATCAGCAGGCCGCCGAATTCCATCAGCACGCCGCGGATCCCTAGGCTGATAAAGTGACGCATGGCAGACGCTCCTCTGGGATGCTGGCGGTTTCCAACGAGATCTGTTCGAGATCGCTCTCGACGTTCAGACGATTTCCGAGGTGATCGAACAGTCCCGAGCGAGCGGCGAAGGCCGCCGGGGTGGCTCGTCCGAGGTGCGGAATTCGCACGTGGCAGGGACCGCACTGATTCGAGAACGCGACATTGATTTCCAGATCGCGAGCAATCCGTGATGGAAGTTCACCCGCGAGCGACCAGCTTGGTTCCAGCATCCAGCCCACGCGAAACGCGGTCTGCGGTGTTCGACGTGGCCAGGCCGCCGAGATGATCGCCAGATCAATCTTGCCGCGGTATTGGGACCAGACATGGTGATAGATCATGTCCGCACAAATCGCGAACCCAATTCGGCCTAATTCCGTTTCGACGATCAGCGGATCCTGTCCATGTCGGAAGTAGAAATGTTCCCAGAATATGAGGTGCCGCTTGCGATAAATCGACGCTTTGCCATCCGGTGTCGTAAAGCTCAGCGAGTTATAAATATGCCCATCGTGACGTTCGACAAATCCGGCAGCCAGGTAGACGCCATAACGGCGACTGAGTTTGGTCAACGCCTTAACGATCGGGCCATCCGCCTCTTCCGCCAGCTTATGCAGATCGGTGTGCTCGACATAGCCCGTGCAGGCCAGTTCTGGGAACACGATCAGCTTGGCACCCATCGCATGAGCTTCCGCGACCTTGGCCGATATCCGTTCGAGGTTGGCGGCTGGATCCAGCGCCTGCGGAGCGAATTGAACAACGGCAATCGGCATGGTTGGAGCGCGCATGCTATCCCCTGCTGTCACGATGGTTCGTGAAGTCTGTTGCCGTTGCGGGGCGTGAGTCCATTCTACGCAGCGCCGGTCAACTCGGCGCGCAACGGTGATTGATATCCGAATTCATCGGTCGTTCGGACAATACGGGCTAGCTGGAGTGGCCACAATCGATTCCAATCGCATCTCATTATATATAAATGCGTTGCGGCATTCATTTGCCATTTCAGATCACTAAAATCGCGAAAGCGGGATGGCCGAAGTTCCAGTTGAGTGGGTTGCGCCTGGACTGCGAATTGGAGCTGGAATGTCGGTTTAGCGGGTCGTGCCGAATGTGATGGGGTTGGCCAGTTAGCTGCCCACCGCACCGGAGAGGGCCCGCCGAAGATCTGCCATGTGGTGGGAGTGCTCCTCAGCAGTCAGAACCGGGACGAGATCGTCGGTGGCCAATTCCGTTTCCAGATCAACCCAACTGCGACAACCAGCGAAGTGCGCCGATTCAGGCAACAGAACGGGTTGCGGAAGCGAATATATGCGTACCAGGAGCGCGAACAACAGAGGATTTCGATAGTGAAACCGGGCCTGAATCGTCGACGCCGACCAGACATGCAAGCCGGCAAGCCTCGGCAGAAGGGACTCGTCCCGGATCTCAACGACCTCGTCGATGGTGACATAGTGCTGAATCGCGATTGAGCCCATGGCGGGCTGCTGCAATCGCGCCTGCTCTAGATGCGTAATCCCCTGCTCCGCCAAAACGCTCGGTTCCTGATGAAATTCCGTCGGGTACAGCCAGAATTCTGCATGGTCGATGCGAAATCCGTCGCGGCCTTCATGGATTCCCCCTTTGCGAAGGATCACGGACTGCTGAGCGCTCGCCAATGCCTGGCAGACTGCCGCCCACTCCTTAAAGGCGTATTGGATTCTTGCTTGCATTGGGGCCCCCTGCGAATCGACGGGATTTTGTTCGATGTCGAGACACGGTATTGAGTTACTCAACAAAAGTCCCTATACCACCCTGAGGAAATGAATGTGGTTTGCACCTGATTCCATGACAGGCCTGAATCGCGAAGGTAGCCAATCTCCCAAGAGATTGGGTCTTCACGATTGACGACCTGTAATTTTGTCGGCGGCACAGCGCCGAAAGTGCGATCAAGAGGATAGCGCATGAGACTGCTTGTCGGATGCTTCTGCTCGGCATTTTTAGGAAGCCTGCTGACAATCTGGATGACCAGCCCTGCCGGCAAGACCGCGGTCGTTGCTCAGGATCGCGTTGGTACGGAACAATTGACGCCCATTGAACGCGTCAGCCCGACCATCAAACGCATCTTCAACAATGAGGGGCATACTCCCGAAGAGGCGGTCACTGTCGCAGTCTACGAAGCGGTCAATCGTAGCGTCGTCAACATTACTGCGAAATCTGTCCAGAACGATCGATCCTTGTGGGCCGGACGGATCTCCGAAGGGAGTGGTTCCGGAGCCGTGATCGATCTCGAAGGGAATATTCTCACGAATCATCACGTCGTCGGGGGAGCGAAAGAAATCGCAGTCACCCTGTACAACGGCGAAACCTACGATGCCGTTTCTGTCGGCTCAGATCCATTGAATGACCTGGCCGTGATTCGCATTGAAGTTCCGCCTGAGGAACTGTTCCCAGTGACGTTTGGCGATTCGAAATCGCTGCGAGTCGGGATGAACGTCTTCGCCCTCGGTAATCCGTTCGGCTTGGAACGAACACTCACCACGGGGATCATTTCCAGCTTGAATCGGTCGCTGCAGATCCACGGAAACTGGAAGATCAAATCCATCATCCAGATCGATGCCGCCATCAATCCAGGCAGTTCTGGTGGACCGCTGTTGGATTCTCACGGCCGTTTGATTGGGATCAATACAGCAATTGCCACCACATCAGGGCAAAGCTCGGGGGTCGGCTTCGCGATTCCCGTCAGCTTGATCAGTCGAGTCGTCCCACAACTGCTGAAGCACCATCGCGTGATCAGGCCCGAAAGCGGCATTGATAAGGTTTATCAAACGGACAAGGGTCTGTTGATCGCGGAACTCCGACCGAATGGCCCAGCCGAAAAAGCAGGTTTGCGTGGTCCGAAGATGGTCAAATCACGACGCGGACCGCTCACGTTCAATCGCGAAGACCGTTCTGCGGCCGACTTAATTGTCGGGCTGGACGATCAAAAGATCGCCAGCGCCGAGGATTTTCTCAGTTACATCGAAGGCAAAAGTCCCGGCGATCAGGTCATGTTGACCGTAGTCCGCGATGGACGCAAAGTTCAAGTCGCCTTGAACCTGGGCAGCACAGATCCGGCTGAGCGACCCGAATAGCGGCGACTCGTTTGACGAGTCTGCGATTCGCTTCCCACAATTCGTCGCCCCGTGGCGTAGTCAGCGCGACGGAAGGATCGCGAAGTCGTACATTCTCGGGTTGTCAACATGATCTGGTCACGCACTGCGGCTGTGCTGCTTGCCGTAAACTGTTTGCTCCTTTGCGGCTGCCCAAGCAAGCCGGCTGCGAACACTAAGTCAAACTTGACCTCATTCCGCGGTCAGGAAGTCGAACTGGTGGCCCCCGCTAGCTTCCAACTTCCTGCACTCTGGGAAGTCGCACTTCAGGAGTGGATGAACCAGTCCGGAGCAAACGTTCGCTGGACCGAATACGATCCGCACAGTGATTCACTTGACCAGAAACTGGCAGAGCCGATTCCAGCGGGTGGTCGAGTCATCCTGTTTCCGTTACGAGAACTAAGCGCGATCGATCGTCGTTTGGCTCCACTTCCATCAGGGGCGGGAATCGATTTCAACGACCTGCTTAAAGGTCTGCGTGATCGAGTCATCTCGCGGAACAGATTTCCTGTCGCGATCCCGGTCGCAACCCCCGTGTTCCTCTGCTATTACCGAGCCGACCTGCTTCGCAAAGCCGGCCTGAAACCTCCTGAAACTTGGGACGATTATCAAGCCTTATTGGACTCATTGGACAAGTGGGCACCGGGTCTCACCGCGGTGGAGCCACTATCTCCTGATTCACGCGCCGCCCTGCTCTTTGCCAGATCGCTGGCCTATGTGAAGCATCCCGAGAATTATTCCGTCTGGTTCGATCTCGAATCGGGTCAGCCGGTTCTCGAAACACCCGGTTTCCAAGCGGCCGTCGAATCAGCCAGCCACGCCTGGAAGAAGATGCCGCCATCGATCTCGGATCTCACCCCGCTTCAATGTCGCTATCAAATCCTCGAGGGAAAAGCCGCGCTGGCAATCGGTGCTGAACCGATGATGGCGGCCAAAGACGATGTCCGAGCCGAATCCATCGAAATCGGTGTTTGTCGCCTGCCAGGGTCACGTCGCGTTTACAACATGAATTCGAAACGATGGGACAGCGTCCCCGCGTCCGACATACACAGCCCTACGCTGAGCGGTTTCGACGGCTGGGCCATCGGAGTCGGCTCGACTGATGATGGCAAGGGTGCCAATGCGGCTTTGAATCTGCTCACCAGTTTGGCCGGAGATCAATTCGAATCGAACTGGGCCTCGCTGCCGAAGACGCCGTGCCGCGAAAGTCAGGTGACCGCGGCCGCCAGTTGGCACGAATCGGGTCTGACACTGGAAGAAGCCAGCAAAGCCGTCGACACAGCCGCTCTAACGTTAAGAGACAACCAAGTTGTCGCCGACTTGCCCATTCCCAAGTCGGCTCTGTTCCAGAAGGCGACGAACGAAGTCATCGCTCGAATACTCAAAGATGACCTCGATGCCACAGCAGCCGTCCACCAGTTGCAAATCGACTTCGCCGCGATCGTCAAAGAAATCGGAGCGGACACCATTCGAGCTGACTATCGTCGCGGGCTGGGATTGCCAGCCTTGAACTCGCCCGAAAATACGAAGTGAGTGATCTCATTTCGCAGCCGATGAGCGCCACTCAACACGTTCCGTCATTCCTGCGCAGGCGGGAATCCAGCGATGTGCGAAACGGCATTGATGCGGGACCGACCGACCTTGTCTCTCGACAACAGCAATAGTATCGTCCAAGTGCTCCCTCACGGATCGCACCTCAAGGACTCGAGCCATGTCTGCCGCAGATTTTCCCATCGATTGGTGTCGTGATCAGTTTCCCGCTCTCAAGCGCACTGTGGCAGATCAGCCAGTCGCCTTCTTCGACGGTCCCGGCGGAAGCCAGGTTCCACAACGTGTCATCGATGCCGTCAGTGGTTACCTGGGAAACACGAATGCCAATCGCGGGGGCCGCTATGCGACGGCGTTCGAGAGTGACGAACTGCTGGAAGCCGCGCATGTTAATCTAGCGGAGTTCGTCGGGACGCCCGATCCCGAATCGATCATCTTCGGTGCCAACATGACCACGCTGACGTTCGCTCTCAGTCGGGCCATCGGTCGCACGTGGCAGACGGGTGACGAAGTGATTGTCACTCGATTGGATCACGATGGAAATGTCACCCCTTGGGTGCTGGCCGCGCATGATGCCGGTGCGATCGTCCACTACGTCGATTTCCACGAGTCCGACTGCACGCTGGATCTAGACGATTTCAAAGCCAAGTTGTCGCCGAAGACTCGATTTGTCGCTGTCGGTTGCGCCTCCAATATTGTGGGGAGCATCAATCCTGTTCATGAAATCTGTCGCCTGGCTCATCTGGTCGAGGCCGAAGTCTTTCTGGATGCCGTCCATTACGCGCCGCATGGGCTACCCGATTTCATCGGCTGGGATTGTGACTGGCTGGCTTGTTCCGCCTATAAATTCTTCGGACCCCACATCGGTATCCTTTGTGGTCGCCCTGAATTATTGACATTGGTGGCGCCGTACAAACTTCGTCCTGTCACGGAAGAACTTCCCGGTCGCTGGATGACCGGCACGCAAAATTTTGAAGGGATCGCCGGGGCGAATGCCGCGATTGAATATCTCATTGATCTCGGCAAGCAGGTTGGTTCGCCATCAAACACGATGCGTCCTCTGTTGGCCGCGGCCTATGCGGCAATTGCTGACTACGAAAGCGACCTTACCGCGGCGCTGCTGACCGGCCTGTTGGCGATCCCGCAGATCAAAGTCCTGGGGCTAACCGACCTCGATCGCCTGCAGGAGCGCACGCCAACGATCAGCTTCGTCCATGAGAAACTGGCCGCCGTCGAGATTGCCGAGCAACTTGGTCAACTCGGCTTGTTTGTCGGTCACGGCAACTTCTACGCGTTGCAACTGACCGAGAAACTAGGACTGGAACCGCAAGGTGTGACCCGCGTCGGCCTGATGCATTACAACACCCGATCTGAAGTGGATCGTCTGCTGCACGCATTGCGAAGTCTTTAACGCAGTCGCCAATTTGCGTCACGCTGCCTGCAGCTCTTCATTCGGAAAATACTGATTGGGGCCGGCGAGATCGTGATGTCCCCGAGTATTTCCGTTGGCAACCCTCACTGAGTTCGTGATCCCGAACTTTCTGACGAGTTGATGATGTCGTGTCTGCCGCTTAATGAGTGGCAAGAACTGTCTTAGCAGCGCAGAATCGTCGTGCGATCAGACTGGGATCAGATTGCCTTCACTGATTGTTTACCCAAGTTCAGGAGTTGTACGGATGCCGGGTTCGATACGTTCTAGTCGCCGTGTGTTTCTGAAGCAGGCCGTTGCCACCGCGTTTGCGGCTCCGGCATTCATTCGCAACTTAAGTGCGGCCCCACCCAGCGAAGTGGTGCGTCATGCCAGCTTCGGTGCGTCCGGAATGGCAGGTGCCGACCTCGGCGCGATTGCGAGTCATCCCAAGGTGAAGTTGGTTTGCGTCGCCGATGTCGATCTGCCTCGGGCAGAAGCGTTGAAGAAAAAGTTTCCCGAGCTACGCGTCTATCAGGACTGGCGACAACTGCTCGATAAAGAAGCCAAGAACCTGGACTCGGTGAACGTCTCGACTCCCGATCACATGCACGCGCCAATCGGGATGGGAGCGATGCATCATGGCCTGCATGTCTACGGACAAAAGCCACTGACGCACGACGTCTACGAATCGCGTCAGTTGGCCAAAGTCGCTGCTGAGAAAAAACTGGTGACTCAGATGGGGATCCAGATTCACTCCAGTTCCGAATACCGGACCGCCGTTGCCATGATCCAATCGGGGATCATCGGCAAGGTGAAAGAGGTTCATTCCTGGAGCAGCAAGAAATGGGGCGACTCCGAGCCGTTACCCGGCCGCGAGGATGTCGTGCCAAACGGCCTCGACTGGGATCAGTGGCTGGGTGTCTGCAAAGTCCGGCCCTTCATCGGCGGAGGCTACTATCATCCCGGCAACTGGCGCAAACGATTAGATTTCGGAACGGGAACCTTCGGCGACATGGGCTGCCACATCTTCGATCCCGTGTTCAAGGCTCTCGATCTGACTGCTCCGCTCACGGCTCATTCGACAGGTCCGGCACCGTCGGCCACGAACTGGGCCAATGATGCCGTGGTTCACTTCACGTTCCCGGAAACGAAGTATTCCGTCGGGCCAACGTTTCCAATCACCTGGTACGACGGTGATCAGCGTCCTTCCAAAGAGATCACCGGCCCCGTGCTGGGAAATCGCCCATTGCCCGATCAGGGATCGCTATTCATCGGTGAAAAGGGAGCTCTCCTGCTGCCACATGTCGCTCCACCAATCCTGTTACCCGAAAACCGATTTGAAGGTGTGGAGCGTCCTCAAATCACCGGGAGCAATCACTGGCATCAGTTCGTCGATGCCGTGATGGGCAACGGAACCACGCTGGCCCCCTTCAGCTATGCCGGGCCTCTGACTGAAAGCGTACTGCTCGGCGGCGTCGCGACTCACTTCCCCAACCAAAAGCTGGAATGGGACGCGGCCAACTTGAAATTCAAGAACCAACCCGATGCGGCGCATCTGATCCGACGGCCCTACCGCAGTGGCTGGGAGGTCACTGGTCTGAGCGAGATTTGATCGATCTGAATGGCGAGCGCGCGAAGCCGGCAACCTGAAGTTGCCGGCTTTTTTCGTTTGAAGTCGTCCCGCAAACGCCAATTCTATGCTGGAATGAAACTGCAATACATTGCCATAAAAGATGTTGCGACGACCATCTTGAACGCCGTGGTATTCTTTGACGTGTTGGTATCAATTGTGCCTAAGTTAACACGCGACAGGGATGGGAAGGCCTGTTGAATGCTCATTAGGCAATCGGCGGTTTCTGCCGATAAGTGGACGAGATTCGTGAACAAAGGTTAATACAAAGTCGGCGTCCAGGGAGGATGTCATGTCGCGCAATCGAATGCGTGTCATGAGCCAGTCAGATCGATGTGGGAATTGTCTGACTCCTTTAATGATTGCGTTTCATCTGGATTTCGCCCATGAGCCATGCGTCTATTCCTGATGTCCAACCACTTGCTTCCCGAACTGCTGGCCTGGGTTCTCAGTGGGAAATCTGGGGCGTTCGCCACATCGCTCAGCGGATTGGCATCTGCGAGTGCCGGCGGCGGCTGTTGCACATGCTGCCCGGTCTACTGCCAGTTCTTTTGCTATTGCTTCCCCATCGCGATCCGTGGGAACTGCCGCTGAAATCGGTGGTCGTTTGCATCTCCCTGGGGATCATCGCACTCGCGCTGCTGCGATATAGCGACTTCGCTCGCCCAGATGAAAGCCTGTGGCACGTGTCGGTGATTGGCTATACCATGCCGGTCGTTGCGATGTTGCTGCTGCTGCCGGGACGATCCGAACTTGGTTTGTTGACTTTGGGTGTACTGGCCTTCGGCGACGGTTCGGCGGCTTTGGGCGGCAAGTTGATTCAAGGACCGAAGTTGCCATGGAACCGATCCAAGACCTGGGCCGGACTGGCCTCGTTCGCGATCATCGGATCTATCGCGGCCTCGTGCAGCTACTGGGCCGATGCCCGCCCCGCCGTTCCGATCCGCATCTGCTGCATGATTGGTGCGGTCGCTGCATTGATGGGTGCGGTCGTCGAATCGCTGCCGATTCGCTCGCACGATAACTTTCGAGTCGGTGCGACTGCCGCGTTGACTGGTCTGACTATGCACATCCTGCTATTGGGTTGGTGATGCTTCTTCAATCACGCCGAGTCCGTACCGAATCGCCTCGTGTGCACGCCTCCGTCGGCTGTGCCGATGCTGGCTGCGCCAGCCTGTTGGAAGTGCGGCATCTTTCACGAAGCTTCGGCTCTCATCAGGCTGTGGTCGATGTCAGTTTTAAGCTTGAGCGGGGTGAAGTGCTGGGACTGCTCGGCCCTAATGGTGCCGGCAAAAGCACATCGATGATGATGATCTCGGGATTGCTTCGCCCCGATCGTGGCGAAGTCGTTATCAATGGACAGGTTTACAATGGACGTGATCCCAATTTGAAGCGCGAAATCGGACTGGTCCCCCAGGATCTGGCGATCTACCCAGAATTGAATGCGATCGAAAACTTGCTGTTCTTCGGCAAGCTGTATGGAATCCAGGGCCGTCAGCTTCACTCTCGCTGCGACGAAGTCCTGCAACGCATTGGTTTGACTGACAGCGCTCAACGTGCATCTGGCAACTATTCTGGTGGCATGAAACGACGCCTGAATTTCGGCGTGGCGCTGATGCACCAGCCCTCGATTCTGATCCTCGATGAGCCGACTGTCGGTATCGATCCGCAATCGCGATCGCATCTTCTCGAGTGTATACGCGACCAGGCTCTATCCGGCGTCGGCGTGATCTACGCCAGTCACTACATGGAAGAAGTTCAGGAGATCTGCGAACGCGTTGCGATTGTTGATCACGGCAAAGTGCTGGCCTGCGACAGCATCCCCCGTCTCCTCGAAGGCTTGAACACCAGCCTGCTCATCCATGTCGAAGGGGAAGGCGATGTTCAGGGACGGTTGGCCGGATTGGCCAAGCTAGAACGAGCGACCGATGGAACCGCTGTGATTGTTGTCAGCGGCGATTGTCGCGATATGGGCGAGCGGTTGCGATCACTGCTGCATCACCTGATGGCAGCTCGCGTCAAAGTGGCTCGCATCGAAACCCAGCAAACGAACCTTGAGCGATTGTTCCTGCAACTGACCGGCTACGGTCTACGAGACTAGTTCCCAACTGCCTTCTGTGAGCTGATGATGTCTGCCTGGCAGATTACTCGAAAAGACTTGCTGCTGCTGTTGAAAGACAGACGCGCCGTCGTGTTGTTACTGATCCTGCCGCTCCTGTTTATTTCCATCGTGGGAATGTCGACCGGGCAGTTCCTGACGCGCGACGACAACAGCCAGAAATTTCGCATCCTGGTGGTCGACCAGACCAGCAGCGATCTGTCTCAACAATTGATTCAAGAGCTGAAACGAAATCGAGAATTCTCGGTCACGACGAGTGACTCCGCAATCGACGCAGACGACAAGTTGCAACGCGGCGATGCTTCGATGATGATCACGATCGGACCAGACTTCGAAAATCGAGCAGAGCAACTGCGGATCTCGGAAGTCTTCAATTCCGATTCGGGAATGCTGGCGGGTGGCCCCGAAGCTCTCGATGTCAAACTCGAAACCCGCCCCGCCGCGATTGGTCTTGGTCGGCTACTGGAGGGCGTGATCTTCAGCAAGATGATCAAGGTCGTCGCCCCCGTCGCCGCTCGTAAAAATCCGGTCACACGCACCTGGGTCGATGACACTCCTGCCGATCAGGAGCCGAAACCGCCCGCGGCATCCTCCGTGGAAAAGTACATCCCTCAACCAACCGCTGTTTATTCGTGGATCGTTCCCGGATTCACGGTGATGTTTGCCTTCTTCGTCATCAGCGTGATGGCACGCTCGTTCATCTCCGAACGCGAAAACGGCACATTGCGAAGGTTACTGTTGGCACCCATTAGTCAGACATCCGTCCTGGCCGGGAAGACGATCCCCTTCTTCCTGACATCGGTCATCCAGTGTCTGCTGTTATTCGGCTGCGGTCGGGTACTGTTCGGTATGTCCTGGGGACCAGCCCCGATCTATTTGATTCCGGTCATCATCTGCACTTCGCTAGCGGCGACATCGTTGGGCTTATTGTTAGCAACGATGGTCCACACCGATCAACAAGTCTCTTCCTACGGAACCACGCTGATCCTGGTCCTCAGTAGTATGAGCGGCTGCTTCTTTCCACGTGACCTGTTTCCGCAGACCATGAAGCAGATCAGCCTGTTTACGCCGCACGGCTGGGCACTGAAAGCATTCGACGCGGTCCTCATGCAGGCAACGGTCGATCTCACAACCGTCGCCACCTGCTGCGCCATGCTGGTCCTGTTCGCAGTGGTCTTCTTCGCGACAGGAAGCTGGCGCTTTCGCGTCGCCGGCTAGTGCCACTCCATATCAAGAGAATTACGCCAACGCATCGCGAGTTCGTTTGACCAGCTTGTTCTCCGCGTCTCCCGACCCACGCAGGTTGAAAACACCCGCTGCCAGGAAACGGCCTCGCCATTCGGGTGAGACATGTTGGAAGTCTTCCATGATGGCCGCGCTAAACTTGTAATCGTGTGAATTCGTCCCCTTCAGGAAGATCAGCAGACGAGCAGCGTCGATGAATTCTTTGGGATCGGGATGCTCGTTGACATACGTCAGCAGTTTGCTGGCCGCGGCCGAACGATTGCGAGAGATGTCCGCCAGGATCTCGTTCAATCCATCAGGACCAGCTTGAAGTTGAGCTGGCTCCAGAGTGTCGAGTCGCGTGTCGGCGATCTTGCCGCGACTAATCATCGCTTCGCGGAACAGCGGCACAAAAGCCACGTTCTGCAGGAAGACCATCCGTCGCGTATCGTCATGCTTGGTGGACTGGAACGCATAGCGCAAAGCATTCGACGATGTCATCGCGTGCAGTGCCACGATCCCCGGCTGACGCATCAATAACTCTCCGGCACCGACAAACAGCGCGTCCCAGATCGACTGTGGCGAGACCCCTCGATTGATGATGTCGACCGCTTTGGCACATGCTTCTTGATCGTTGGCCGTTCTCAATGCCGCCAGGAATTCCGTTGTCGCCACAGGGTCGATTTTACCTTTCGTCCAATCAACTCTCAGCCGCGAGGCCAATTCGCGATTCCGCTTCCACGGCTGATCTGCGGCGGCGTCACCCTTGAACGGGTTGCCTCCTTCGTGATGCTGCAAGGCGTAGGCGAGCGACCGCAGGATCGGTTCGGCGTGCTGCCAACCAATCGCATCGAGTGTCCGACGACTATTGGCAACAAAGATCGCCTTATGCCCGATATCGCGGAAGTCGCGAGCCCCGTAGCGATAGAACAGCTCAAAGACCTCTTCCATCGTCGACGAGCGAGCGAGACCCGCCACAGCGGCATCCGCAGCTCCTTCGTCCCAGGAATCCATCGCATCGATGAAGGCTTGCCGAGCCTTCTCGGCCGGAGGGACTAATGACTCTTTCACGGGAGCCATCGTCCAATTCCCTTCGCGCACGTCCGCCGCCTGCGACGATTTGAACTCATCCAAAGCCCAGAAGATCGGCAGCCAGCGCTGGTCATCTGGCGACGCCTGGCTGGCGAGGTGCGCGGAATTGACAACGAGGACAGCGTGAAACTTAAAGCCGACTGATGGCCGTGGCTGAATATTTCGCACGCCCGCCAGGAGCAATGCCGCCAGCACTTCGCGATAGGTCAAACCACCTTTGATACGCTCAGCGACCTTTTCCAGAAGCTGCTCGCGAGGGGTGTCTTCCAGCAGCTTCACGACCGGCTCGATGCTGGGATCGAGTTGCACCACATTGGGATCCAATTGCGATTCCGCTGCGGCGACCGGTTGCAACTGGGATAGAAATCCCAAGTCACCCAAGCCGGCCAGGGCTCCCCCCATGGCCGTACTCTGCAGAAAGCTTCGTCGAGATGTGTGTTCAAACATGGCAATCACCTTCCCAGGAATTGGCCCACCGTGAACGAGGATACCGGGATTATACCAAGTCATTTATTCACGACTGGATATTTTCCCACCGCCAAATTTTCAACCAACCTTGGCGCGTGCGGCTGCAAGCATCTTGTCGAACAACTGTCGCTGCTCAATCAATGCTGCTGCGGGATCGGCGGGGACGGTCCCCTCCTCCAGCATCAGCCAGCCGGCGTAGTCCATTTTGACATACAACTCTAACAACTGCTGATGCGGATACGTCTTTGAATCCAGCAGATGAATATGGGCCGTTTCGCCAAAGCGATCTTTCACCAGATTGAAGTTGTGCTCCAGACCAGGGGCATCGAGATCCTCGGGATTCGAGTTCCAGCAGACGCCGACGTTGGTGCCGTCGGCGACATCCATGATGGCTTTAATGGTGGGCAGCTTGCAGCATTGCCCATGCACTTCCAGGCGGATCTGCTGACCGAACCCGGCTGCATACTCGCCCAGTTCATTCAGTGACTTGCCAATCTGTTCGATCGTTTTCTCTTTGGGGACACTCGGATGGAATGAGTCCGGTTTGACTTTGATTCCGGTTCCGCCAATGTCGTGACTAAGGACAATAAACGCCTTCGTCGCGTCGATCGCTTTTGCGACGACAGCAGGATCGGGACTATCGTAGCGCTCATTGCTGCCAATCCCGACGCATTTGATATCGGTGTCGGCGAATCGCTTGCGGACTTCCAGGCGTTCCATCTCAGAAAGAGTCGGCTCAACTCCGTGTTTGTGAGTTGTGCGAAGTTCAACTCCCAGGCAACCCGCCTTGGCACAGTTCGCAATCAACGTCGGCAAGTCCCAGTCCTTGCCCCACTGGTACGTGACCAATCCAAACCGGATGTCCGCGCCCTTCTTCTCGTCTTGAGCAACGCCGACTCGTGGTTGCCCAAGAGTGGCGAATAGCGATGCTCCGACAGCAGTGGCACCTAAGAATTCACGTCTAGAAAACTGCGACATCGGAGCGTTCCTTAGTTCGAAGTTCGAGAATTCAAAATAGAAGAAGAGATTTGAAACACGGAATACACTGAAGACACGGAATAGAGATGAGTCAAATCCTGTTTTCCTTTCGTGTGTTCAGTGTATTCCGTGGTACCAGTTTTCTCCGTGTTCTCTGTGCCTCTGTGTTTCAAACTCTTCTCTTAACCATTCCTCTGCGGCCCATCCACTAATTTAGGCCACACTGAATTAGTTCGCCATGCTTCCGCCTCGTCAAAACAGTTGGCGATCCGGTTGCGAACGAACTCAATCAGTGCTTGATCCTGATCGCGGCCCGCAAACTGTTCGAGTTCTTCGACGCTGATCGGAGTTCCCACCACGACTCGCACGCGCGATGGTCTCAGGAACCAACTCTTACGACCGAGTGCCTGAAAGCCCCCCGCGACGCCCACTGGATAGACCGGGACCTTCGCGCGGCGAATCAATGCGACGAAGCCCGGCTTTAACGGGCCCATCGCGCCGGTTTCAGTGCGAGTTCCCTCGGGAAAGAGTCCCACCAGAAAACCGTGTTGCATACGTCGGATGGTTTCGCGCATCGTCGCCGTGGCGGCCGCTTCGCGACTGATCGGCATGACGTAGGTATTGCGCAGAATCCACCCGATGATCGGGACGCGAAACAACGAGTCACGTGCCAGGTAACTGATCGGCCTGTGTAGTGGAAGACCGACTAACAGGGGATCGAGGAAACTCTGGTGGTTCGCCAGGACCAAGCCTCCATCTGCATCTTCCAGTTGCTGGTGGCCGCGCGAACGATAGCCGAGCCAGAAACAAAAGAAAATCTGCAGGAAGAACTGAAAGAATCTCCAGATCAGACTGCGTGATTTTGGAGGCGGAAGTGGTAACGGTTCTGCGGGTGACGACATCCAGAATGCTCTTGAATTCAGCGGTTTATCAGTGGCGAATTGCGTTTCACGGTTGCAACTCTTACGATTCTAGGCCCAAATCACCCGCCTTACGACAAGGGCGATCCGGTGGTTGGTCGCGTGGAAATGACCTCGCGATTCGATCATAGCTGACTCGCGGGGTGATGCCCACGCGGTTAAACGACGAGTGATGGCTGCATAACGTAAAGAAAGACCAACATGACCGACAGCATGAAGCCCGCCACGCAATGTCTGCACGCCGGACAGGTGCCCGACCCCACGACGAACTCGCGAGCGGTGCCGATTTATCAGACGACCTCGTACACGTTCAACGACACGGATCACGCGGCCAGCCTGTTTGCATTGCAAGCCTTCGGCAACATCTACAGCCGCATCATGAACCCGACTTGCGATGTCCTGGAAAAACGACTGGCGGCCCTCGAAGGAGGATCGGGTGCGTTGGCGGTCGCCTCGGGTCAAGCCGCTGAATCGCTCGCGATTTTGAATATCGCTCAAGCGGGACAGAACATCGTCTCGGGATCCAGCCTGTACGGTGGAACCTACAACCTGTTCCACTACACCTTCCCGAAAATGGGGATCAAGACCAAGTTCGTTCAGCAGGCGGATCCCGAAAACTTCCGCAAAGCGATCGACGATAGGACTCGCTGTCTCTATGTGGAAACGATCGGCAATCCACGCGTCGATGTTCCCGACTTTGAAGCTATCGCGAAGATCGCTCACGATGCCGGGATCCCGCTGATCGTCGATAACACACTCGCTTCGCCGCTGCTGTGTCAGCCGTTCAAATGGGGTGCCGATGTCGTCGTCCATTCGTGTACCAAGTTCATCGGTGGACACGGAACTTCGATCGGTGGCGTGATCATCGAGAAGGGTGACTTCAACTGGGGCAACGGCAAGTTCCCGGAACTGACCGAGCCTGATCCCAGCTATCACGGCATGAAGTTCTTCGAGACGTTTGGCCCGATGAACCTGGCGTACATCCTGAAAGTCCGAACGCAACTGCTGCGCGATCTGGGCCCGGCCATGAGCCCCTTCAATGCGTTCCTGCTGCTGCAAGGTTTGGAAACGTTGCATCTGCGGATGCAGCGACACAGCGAAAACACACTGGCGGTCGCTCAGTTCCTGAAGTCGCATCCCAAGGTTGGCTGGGTTCAATACACCGGCCTGGAAGATCATCCTTCGTACGCACTCGGTAAGAAGTATCTGCCGAATGGGTGCGGTGCGATCCTCGGTTTTGGAGTGAAAGGTGCGACGGAAGCCGCGCAGAAGGCTGCCGGGATCAAGCTGATTAACAGCGTCAAACTGTTCAGCCACCTGGCAAACGTCGGCGACAGCAAATCGTTGATCATTCATCCGAACAGCACGACTCATCAGCAATTGACACCTGAAGAACAGAAGGCCTCCGGCGTGACACCGGACTTCGTTCGCTTGTCGATCGGAACCGAAGATATCAGCGACATCATCGCTGACCTGAAGCAGGCTTTGGACGCCGTCTGATCGATCTTACTTTGTGACACACCCGCCGAGCTTCCGAAGTCTGCCATGACTTCGGGAGTTCGGTTTTTTGTTGGTTTTCGTTCTGATTCGGATTAGCACGACTGGATATTCTCTCTACTGCCTCCGTCATTCCCGCGCAGGCGGGAATCCAGTCTTTCCGCAACGAATCATCACCAGTTGCCAGCGTGAGACAAGTTACTCAAGTTCATTTGTCGAAGCCGTCTTTCCATTCGCTGGATTCCCGCCTGCGCGGGAATGACTGACGGATCAGAAGACCATCTGCGCGCCGATCGTGAAGATATTCAACCGGCTGCCCGCGACGACATCTCGTTCGCTCCAGACGGCAGTCAGGCGAGCGTTCGGGCCGTTCATCACGTATTCCACACCTACGTCCAGACCCTGCGAAAACAGGCCTGCCGATGGGGCCAGGTAATCTCGGTTGTATTGCTGGTAGCGCGTGAACGGGCGGACGCGACCACAGACCGGCCCGACTGAGATGGTCTTCGGAAACATATAACCCAGATAGATGAAGCCGCTTTGGCCCTGTTGGCTGCTCGTCACCAGATCCTGGTTATTGTACTTGTAGAGCGCCCCTTCCACGGTGATCACACCTTCATTCTCAAATGACGTCTCGTACAAAAAATCCATGTTGAGGCCGGTGAAGTTCGCGGGAGTGGCCGATGTGCCCAACGCATTATGTTGCGTCTGAATAGCGAAGCCGAGGGCGAGAATGTCTTTCTGGCCGTAGTAGGTACTCTGATGGTAGTAGCCTGGCTCCGCGTCGAGGAAGTTGAACGTCACGCGGGCATCAAACTGGATGTTGTTGTTTGGATTAGGCGGCGTGTTTGGTGGGTTCGTATACGGGGATTGCAATGATCCCCCTGTCCCATTGAAGGCACCGACACTCCACTTGATCTGGCCGCCAGAGTACTGTCCCCAGTAAGCGGCCCCGATCTGACGACCTTCGAAGACACCGGGATAGGCCGACACGAACGGGAAGTCCCAGCCGTTGATAAAAAATGGCCCATCGATGGTGGAACGATCAGACGGTGGTAGGAACTGACCCGCCCAGACGTTGAATGCGTCGCCGGTTTCCACTTTGACGATGGCGTCCAGCAGGTTGAAGGGACTGGGTGACTGCAGAGACGATGGCCCGAACCCCTGGCCCAGGGCAACGTCTGAGTTCAATTCGAATCCGACATACTTCGTCACCTGACCACTTGTCAGCAGACGGGCATTGTCGACTGCGAAATGATTTCCCAGCCCTGGCGCAGCATAGGTCTGCGAGTTGAAGGACGCGCGAACGGCAGCTCCGACTTTGGCCCACTTATCAGGAGCCCACGAAAACTTATACCCGCGCGGGTCCATCCCGTCGCAGCAACCTGCAAATCGCGTACAGGAATCGTCGCCGGTTGATGGCGCGAAGACCGCGGCGGGAGCGGTCGGATTAACGTTGAGGTAGTCTGTTTCGGGGGCGGGTGGGGGAATCGCACCCGGTTGGTCGTTTTGAGCCAGCGCTTCGTTGATGCGTTGCCTGGCTGCTTCACCCGGCCATGTCTGCGCGACGGTTGTCCGAGCTCCTGCGGCGAGTAACGTCGCAGTGGTCACAAGCGCAAGGAGAGCCTTCATACGTTCCTCGGTCGATGTCCGGAGATTGGCGAACTCAGCATGGGTGCGGGCATCAAAGACGTTATGACTGGCATAATCGCTACATTCATACTCGGACGCCGTTATCGGAATCTTGAGAGGATGTCGGCTATCTTGCCCAGTCCCCCATTCCGTGACATCATCGCTGCAGGTACTTTTAGATCGCTGCGGCGACCCCTCAACTACCAGTGTCGAAATGAGTTGAGAGCTGTCGGAAAAAAGTGATTTGGCAGGTTTTGTCAGTCCATGGCAGGGTTTTAGGGGTGTCTCGTTTTTTGAGCGGCGTGGATTCGCTTTTGTGGCCAAACACTGTTCTCGATCCAGAGGCGTGGGACTCTGCGGCAGCCCTCTGAGTTCAAATTCTGGCTTAGTCCACTCACTCGAGTTTTGAGTGAATTCGTTTGCCGATTTCATTCGCGGCATCAAACTCCCTTTGCCTGAAAGCAAAAAAACGGCCACACTGATTAACCACGATGGCGTGGTGAAAAAGTGTGGCCGTTGGTTACGGTCCACGCGCGTTGCGTCCTACAGGAAGGCCATTGTGCCAAGGCGCAGGCAACCGTCAAGATGTTATTTCGATGACTTGTCACCTTAGGCGCGAAGACTCACTGACAGTTTTTGACACCCCAGGACAGATTTTGACAATGGGGGACAAAACGACCCTGTTTTTGTCAGTTTTTCTCAGAAAAGTGGATGATTTGTGACAAATGCTTTTCGGCCATTTTGAGTGATGCGGGAAGCATCTTTCTAGGGCCGTGTCACTAGAGCACATTTGAAAATGATCTTCACTCCGAGGTGTGGTTTGGAGTAACTTTCCTGAGTTCATGTGACTCAGGGAGGAGACGATGATGGCAGCGCCATTGGCGATGGATTTGCGGACGCGCGT
>JAQGHU010000032.1 GCA_028291515.1 Schlesneria sp. | reverse complement strand
ATACTCAACGCGATCATACCGACGCCGGCCAAATACAGACCAAGACCAAGCAATTGCACCCGAAATCACCCTAACAATCTGAATCGCAGACATCGTGCCGAACACGATTGGGCATCGCCCCGCGCGTCCTATTCTCAAGCATCAAACGCCGCCGCCCGAAACGAACGTTTCGGGCGGTTTCATTCTTTGGTTGCGAAATTTGCTTTCGAATCTGGCGAGCAACTGGGTTTGCGTGGTTGTTCTATAAGAAAATGACCCTACGCCACATTGCGCCGCAGTCGAATAACGAGCAACCACCGTACTTGCTCGTTTTGATTCATGAGGACGGACTACTCCTTTATCACACATGGACCGTGCAGATGGAGTTGTGTCTGCCATTTCTTTTCGTCATCACGGTAGCTGGTCGCGGTCCACATCAGGCGGGAATAGCCTGTCGTCGGAATCGCCTGAGTTAACACATCCCGAGCGATGGCATTCTTTGCCTCTACTTTAACGGGCGTCCCATAATCATGTGGAGGAATACGTCCAGCCCTGATGAGAGACCCACTTTTCAACCGAAGTGATTTCAAACTCGAACCCAGACTATCGACCAGTTTCGGAGCGGAGCCCTCAAAATCCACTGTCACGCGTTCTGTTAACGGATAACGTTGATAATCTGCAGGGGGCTTTTCCACGATGTGGATCACTTGAGGATTTCGCTTGTCCACAAAGACCTCCGTATCCTTCATGCCACGACGAAGCATGGTCACCAGTTCATCTTTGGTTTGCGGCAATTTATTCTGATCCCAGGATGTTTCGTAACAACGACACGTGTACTCAAACTCCGTGAGTCTCACCGCTTCCAACGTAAAATAGCAGTCGAGCCGGTCACCACACTCGTCTAGAAAACTTCCCCCTTCGCCTACGAAACTGGCGAATGGCAGTTGAGCATCAGCGGAAGTCGCGTAACCAAATACGCAAAGCTGCAGTAGCAGAATTCTAATCATCGTTTTTGGAAACATATCTCTACACCAATAAGCTGGATCGCAGATCACGGGTTACACCAGACATTTAATCAATCACACGATGCACTATTTTGAGCTTTGCTTTTGTGCTTGAAGGTGGCGGATCTGGACTATAGCTCGTAGTTCGTTCGAGTTTTTTGGCAATTGGAAAACCACCAACACTCACCCGAAGAATTACTGTTTCGGCTCCAGACATCGCAAATGGCAGTGGCGGATCGCTGTTTAGCCATGCTGAAACCTCGTCTGCATCGGTATCTAGATTAACTACCTTCTTAATTACAGGATACCCAGAAGGATCAACATAAGTTCCGGCTGCCGACAAGGCTTGATTCAGCGGAACTTTCGGCGGCACCTGCCCGGTAGGTGTAGCAGCACTCTCCGTAATCGCTGCACCTTGATAAAGTTCATTTATCGACTTACCGAACTGGTCCTTTATGGGAATCGTTAACAAAACACCGTAGAGAGTGATAAGCGCCGCTTGCGGCGGAATAACATTTGCTGCCGACGGGGAGGTCGTATTGTTTGCTATCTTGTTTTGGCCATCTACTGTGGTATTAGTTGCTGGAATTCCACCCGCGTCAAACTGCGCAGGGATAACAACGATCACAGGCGATTCACCGACAACAACACCCGCTTTTTTGGCTTGAAGCTTGACATCACCGTTAGGCTGATCAAATGGTGTTGACAATTCCCCGATTATATCCAACAAGATTGTTCCGGTCGAGGTGTCTCGCGAGACTTCAGTGATACCAAAGCGGCTTTGGTCGGCTGGAAACGCCATCGGAATCGGCAGTGCATAAAATGAAATGTCACTGACGGCAGCGACCGGAGCAACTTTGGCCGTTACGCGCGTCGGCCTTTGAACAGTCGCCCCGGTCGTATCCAGAAAAGGCATAATCGTGACGATTGGTGTCGGGGACAAGTCGACACGAACGTCGACGACTTTGAAGTTGATTGTCTTGCTGGCCGAAAGTGCGCTGTTATCGTTAAATGTTGCTCCCCCACTCAGGGTAACGCTCTTGTCGCCGGTCGATGAATACTTCACCTTGGCCTTGATGGAGACCGACGGACTCGAATTACCGCCGTTCTTCGTGATTGTGGCGGTCCTTGAGTTCGACGAAATCGTCACTGTGAAACCATCGGCAGTGACCTGCTGGATGCTGCCGTCAGTGTCGGGCACGGTGAGCGTATAGGACTGACTTTTGACGTTGGCGGCTGGTTGCTCTACGTTTTGATCGTCAAGAGAATACAGGTTAACGATGAAGGCGACCGTCGCACTTTCGTTGACTACTGGCGGATTGGGATCGACCGCGGGATCACCAGCTTGAATATCCAGCTTCGCTGCATCAGCCTGTGTCGCCGCGGCGCTGATCGAAGGGAATGCGGTGAGTAGCATTGCCGCGGTGAATGTAATTGCAATAGCCTGTCTTATGAGCATATTAGTTCCGAAAACCAATTACCATTTTGAGTGACGTTGCGCGTTGAATTTGTCGTATTCTTCGTGTGACCATGACCACTTGGGATTGCCATTTGTCCGCTGCCGCCAGGCGAATCCCCTGGGTCCTAACGGCCGATCAGAAACGTCGTCACGCACGGCGAATAGTCGCGCGTCTGACAGCAAGGCACAGATATCCCCCTTCGTGATTTCCTCTCTGCCACCTCTTGCGAACTGAAATCCTAAACAAGAGCCACCCGTCTCCGGTTCTCGAAGGATGAGGCGCAAGAGTTCGGTCAGGTGCTTGTTTCCATGCGTCAAGTACCACTCTGGATGCGTATCGCGGAACAGCATCAGGCGATTCAGTAGTTCGGCCGTCGAATTTGTCGTCGTGTCGCCATATGTCGGGCCTGGCTTCACGACGAAGCGTGGATCCCATTGCGGCGGTTCGTCATACGGGCCCAGGCGGCCACACGGTGTTCCTGCCGGATCGATGAAAATTGCCGATAAGATGGTGTTGAACGAGTGATTACGATTGATACGAACTGTGAAATACTCCTTCTCATCCGCGACTTCAATGTAGAAACGCTTGTAGACGCCGCCCCAGAACGATCGCACTCGCGAAGTGGCACCAGAAGATCGCTCAAAAATCGTTTCCGCTTCATTTCCCGGTTTGCCAAGCCAGTCAAACTTTTCCCACGACATGGGCGTCGGACGCACTTCAACAAGGAAGTCACGAAGACGATTCGCCCCCGAATGCCCATCCTTGTTCATGATGTAAAGGGAAAGACAATATTTTCCGCGAGGAAGCCGAACCGTTCCATAGACATGCGGGCCGTCCAACGACATCGGGTAGACTTCAGCATGGTCATCCCACTCCGATTGCTTGCGTCCTCCCATCAATGGGTTCTGCAAGGATCGTAAGTCATTCGTCTTGATCCAATGGACCCAATAGCGCAACTGATCGCCGCGCTCTTTGTAATTGCGGCCGATCCAACCGCGACTGCTCATGTAAGGTGCGTGCTCACCAACAATGTAATCGACGCCTCCTCCGCCCATCGCACATAACACAGCTCCGAAATTCCCGTAGCGATCAACCCAGGTTCCTTGCGTCCGCCAGTCATCGGGAAGAACGGTAACCTTGCTGCGCAGTACAGGCTGATTCTCCGGCTTAAGTTCTCGCCGCAGCCGAAGAAGATCGGTAGCTCCTATTTGGGCGGCCCGCATCGGATGCATTCGATCTCGGGGATCGGCTGTGACCTCGTCTTGTGCCTTCTCTTTCAACTGCTGCGGTATGACCTTATCAGAGACTTGCTCCAGCCCATTTCCCTGGCCAGCGCACCAAGCGAGACCACTCGCCGCTGGAAGTATGGCGGTTACGAAATCATTTTTTAGGCCATCTTTGCCCGGCGGCGCGTGGTTGGTCTGCTTTGTCTTCGGATCAGCCACAACGAGACCCTGTTGACGGAAGCCAACCCAAAGCCGACCCTGGGCATCCTCGGCCAGGCAATTCACGTAGTCTTCGGGCAACAGCGCCGCCAGCTTCTCTTGCGGAGGCGCGCTCCAAGTCTTAGGAGGAGTTTCGAGGCGACCTTTCACTTTTTCCGCATAGTCGCGACCGCGAAGATATTCCCACGTTTGACCGCGGTTCTTGCTCTTCGCCAGACCGAGAGACGTTGCGACATAGATCGTTCCGTCTTGTGAAACCAAGACATCGTTAATCTGAGACGACGGCAAGCCGGTACCTTGAGGTTGCCGGTACTTTGCATCTGCCGCTTTATTGCCTGTAACAACTTGCCATGACGCATAGCGATCTTCGCAACGGCCAATCGCTAGTCCATCGCATTGCGTTCCAACATGAAGATCACCATTTGTGTCGAACGCCAGTGCATTCGCCTGATCGCTGGGAAGACCATCGGCGCGGTTCAGATGAGTCCAGCGGCCAATTCCTTGGCTCGGTTCAGAGTAGCAGCTTAATCCCGCGCTTGTCGCCATCCAAACATCACCGTCGGTGGGATTGCAGGCGATGTCGAAAATCCGCTCGCCCAGCGGGCCATCAAGCACATCATAGTTTTTCCATGTTTTTCCATTAAATACAGTTACACCGTGATTGAGATGACCAACCCAGATACGACCGAGGCGATCGCAGCAGAGCGCGTAGCAATAGTCGTCACCCAAGCCGTCCTTCGACGTAAACTGAGTCCATTCACCCTTTGGGGTTCGGCGGATGACACCATTTTCTTCCGTACCTACCCAGATGTTCCCATCCAAGTCCTCGCACAGTGCCATAACGAATAGCCCTGCCGCCTCCGGACCCGCGATCGATCGTCCCGAAGCTTCAGGTTGCGCTGATTTGGTCGAGCGTTCTGGTGTGACCCGCTCTATTGCGGAAATACTGGAGGGCGAAGTTGGATCAGTTTGAATCGCGGCAGCATCTGTCGGCGACTTGGTCGACGGTGTCGGTTGAATGCTAGCAGAAATGCGGCCGGAAGACGGCTGCTCTGCCTGGATGCTGATTACCTTGTGCGATGTACTCGGCGGCGGGGGAAGGGGCTTTGATCCACAGCCAGAAAGCGCAAATAGCCCACCGCAGATCAACTGGAGGCAAATTGCAGACGAAGAAAGATTAATTTGCGAGCCCATCATGGGCGATTAGAATACAGTTGGCCAGCCCTAATGCAACCGGGTTGTATCGAAAAATACGATCAGATGCATAGGTATCATTCGATGTAATCGAGGGTGTGGCGTAAAGGGTCGGGTCTGGCACCTAATCATCTTATTCATCGCCCTTGCGGGGGGCGACCACTTCGACGCTGATCAGCGTGTCGCCTCGACGAACGACCAGCTTCAGAACATCGTTGGCTTCCAGACGCCCGAGATCTTCGCGGAGCAGTTTGCAAGACTGCACGAGGTTGTCGCCTGCAAACAGGATCAGGTCGTTGGGCAAGAGGCCCACCTTTTCGGCTTGGGAGCCGGGTAAGATTCGATCGATGTACGCGGGGGTTCGATTCAGTACATCGGGAATGGTGACAATGCCAAAGTCGACGGCGTCATAACGGCGCGGCCGCATTTTGCCCGGACTATCTTCGTCGTCGGGATTCCGCCTTTTGCTGAAATTGCCCGAGACGATTTGATCGATCGTTTCTTTCAACTCACTGATCGGCATCACGTAATTCAGCCAGGTATTTGTCTGGGTATTCCGCAATTCTTTACCAAGCATTCCCAGTAGACGGCCATCTCGAGTGGTCAGTACGCCACCTGCTGCCCCCGAATTATTGGTGATGGCGTCGACGACATAGACAGGGCCCGTGTAGGGCGATTCGAATGAGCCTCGACGTGCGGCGAGCGATGTCTTGGCTGAAATTACCCCGTGCATCACGGTGACAGGTTCATCACCAGTGGCGACCTTAAAGGCGTTGCTGAAGGCCAGCACTCGTGTTCCAGGGCCGACCGAACCTACAGTGGACGGTGTTTCCGCGAGATCAAAATACGGCAGATTCTCGGCTTCGATCTTCAGGACGGCCATGTCGAGCGGTGGTTCGGCTCCCAGGACTTTACCCTGATAGCGTCGTCCGTCGTGCAGTACGACGTTCACGGTGTCTCCATCAAGGATGTGACTCCAGACCGTGACGATGTGTCCGTTGGGAGAGACCAGGAACCCCGATCCATACGCGTGCAATTTTTGACCGCCACCTGCTCCAAAAATCTTCACCACCTTTGGCGAGACTGCCGCGATCGATTCGACTCCTGATTGCGCGTGCGCATTCGATCCGACACAGATCGTGAGTATGAACAAGCACGTTTGCAGCAGGCGTTGCTTCATCGATTCAGTTCCCATTGCCAGCCTAAATCTTCTTGTCCGCTTCAGGCAGTACATCCAGCGTCAGTACGTCGAACGTGCCAAATTCGACATCACCATGCCGAACTGCGAATCGATTTGGGAATCGTTTTCCCGCGAAATTGCCCATCTCCAGAAAACGGATTTCGCAGGGATCGACGTCGGTTCCCAATTGTGAATTGAAGCCGACGAACGCGCCATCGGTCTTGCGGAAGAACCAATAAGATTCGACACCTGCTTTGCGAGTTCGCAAGACATCCACCATCGCCCCGTAACCATCGAGCGGTTGGCTACCGACATACGAGAATTCCGTGAATGTCTCTGTCCCAGCGGTGATTAACTGTTTGAATTGATAGAGCGCGGCGAGCAACCCGCCAGAACCGGGCGGTTCGTCGAGAAATTCGGCTCCGGCGTCGAGCGGTTGCAGGCCAGGTCGACCAGGCAATTGCAGACCCAATCCTTTGTCGGCCAGTGTCAGCACAAAGTCGTCACCTGCCGATGTCTTGCCGGTCAACTTCCAGCGTCCTGCGACAGTCCTCCAGGAATGCAGTGCTTCCAAGCCATGCAGCACCCGTTGCTGTTCCTGCTGATTGAAGTAGTAATTGGCATAGCCAGCTTTCTTGGTGAACAATTTCTTGTATTCAGTCGGCAGTTCTTCTTTGGGTAACTTCGCTCCTGACTTCTGTTCCTCGGGGCCAGGCTTGGGTTTGCCGCGGGGAGCCTGCGGCTTGGGTTGTTTCAACTCCGATTCGCGGTGCAAGGCTCGCAGTTCGACGATAATCTCCTGCTTCTTTCCATCGCGACGATAAACCAGCGGCAGCGACCAACCTTTGGGATAGATCCCCAGGATATTCTTGAACTGATTGACACTGCCGATCGATCGCCCGGCAAACGAAACCACTTCGTCATTCTCCCGCAGGCCACGTCGATAAGCTGCCGATTGGTCAAGGATCGAGTCAATCACGACTTCTCGATCGGAACCGGTCCGGACAGTCGCGCCGAGCGTCGCGTGGTCAACGACGTGCCCCCCGCGCAGATGATCCATGAAGTGTTTGATCTGGTTGATCGAAATCGAATAGCCCGCTCCGACATTCACCCGGCCTCGCTTTTCGACGCTGATTCGACCATTGATGCCGACCAATTCACCCGCGACATTGAACAGCGGACCGCCTGAGTTTCCAGGATTGATCGACGTATCGACCTGGATACAGTCCGTGTATTCCAGCAACGTTCCGGCGGGATACTGATATCGATGCAGGCCGCTGACGATCCCCGCCGTCACGGTCGGCTGAAAGTCGGTTGCGAGCAGGAACGGGTTCCCCATCGCGTAAGTCCAGTCACCCACCGCCAGCTTGTCGCTATCGCCGAGAGTGGCGTGCGGGAAGTCATCGCGGCCGAGCAACTTGATCAGGGCGACATCGCCAGTTGGATCGATGCCCACGATCACGGCGTCATAGAGTTGACCGTCGTTCAGGCCACACTTCATGAAATCGCCGCAGGCACTGGTCACGTGAAAGTTCGACAGGGCGTAACCGTCGGAACTGATCAGCACGCCGGAGCCGCCTCCATTTCCATCGCTGGAAAAGATCGCAACGACACTGGCGGCGACTTTGCGCATGACCTCCGTCCGCTGCTGCTGCGCCTGGAGAACAGAGGCGTCGACGGCATGGACCGGTTGGCAAGCAGCACCGGCCAGGGCTAGTGCTACTGTCACGGAAACCAATCGATTCAGCAGTTGGCCCATAGTATTACCTGATTCGCATACGCATTGAGGCTTCGCAGAAGACAAGAGAAGAGATTTGAAACATAGAGGCACAGAGAGAACAGAGGAAGACCATAAATGCATTGAGCGCTTTACGTGGACTAACATCGACTGCATCGTATTCTCTGTTAACTCTGTGCCTCTGTGTTTCAAATCTCTTCGCCTCGCCCGAGATCTATTTTACGAGTTTGGCGTCAGCCAGAATCAAGCGGTCCCCAATATCGAGTTCATCCTCGCCAAAACCGACTGTGATCTCCAACTCCACCACGCCAGTAATGTCCAGATCCAGATTCTGCGGAGGCTGACCGGCTCGAGCAGGGCCTTTGAACAGGACGCGACCGTCCCCCTTGATCGTGACATCCACGTTGCCGCTGAAATGTTCATCAATCCCCATGACAGTCTGAAATCGGCGATAGTCGCCCCCACTGCGATACCTGAGTACCGTCAACGAGTGAAGGGACAGACCTTTCGCATACGACTTGTTGCCGAAACTGATGGGGCGACCATCCAGACATTTGTCGCGACGGTAGTCCCAGGAGAGATCAAAGAACGGAGTGTACTTGATATCGCGCGGTTCCATGTTGGACAGATAGGCGATCTTGCCCTGCGTGTAGTCCACGTACTGAATGCTTGTCGCCGGAACCGTGAGTTCGGTTCCTGTCGCCAGTTTGACCTTCCAGTTTTCGCCGTCCCATGAGACCGATCGAGCGGCGAGGTGATCGCCAGTTGCCAAGTCGATACTCGCTGTTGTCTTGCCTGGGTTGGTATCTCGTTTGGCGTAGATCAACCCAAATACCCGTTCGCGTTTGACGGGTATGTCGTCGCCATCGAGATGGAATTTGATCGTCGTTTCGTCGAGTGAGCCGATGACGCCATCCAGGTGATCAAGGACATCGTTCTTGCGGATCGCGACCTGATCTTTCTTCGAAGAGCGCGACAGCAGTTGCTTCCAGGTTCCGTCCACTTTCGAATCGGGAGCGGCAAATCGGACGGATTGAATCGTTGCCAGCGGCAGCTTCAAGTCGCCAAGTTGCGGATGCGTCACCATCGCTTCTGATGTCGTCGTCTGGTACTTGGTCACACGAAGCAACGTCGAATCCGTGAGCAGCACTTCGAACAGCGACACCGTTGCGGGAACTGTGGTGACGGAGGGGACTCGAATCGACAGCAATTCCGCTGCGGCCAGTCGGTTTGATCCGGCTGGCGTTTTGAGGACGGCTTCGTCCGCCGCCAATTTTTCCAATGTGCCGACGTGTTGGTCGCCATTGAGCATCGAAACTTCGACCGGCGGCGCGGCAGCCGCGATAAGAATAAGCAAGACGGGCCAGGCGGTCATCGTTTCGGTAGTCCTCAGCGAGTTGTGTCAGCGGGGCTGGATGCTATCCGAATTACTTAGCCTTCGCTGTGCGTTCGGATTGCTTGCGGAAGTATTGGTCAATCGCACGTTGATAGTGCGACGGAAAGTTGCGATTCAAATCGCTTTTGGCTTTGGCTTGTTCTTTCGCCGGTAAGTTGCCCCATTGGCCGTCCTTGGCGAACTTCTTCTTGTCGACATCGCCAGGGGCTTCGGTTCCCTTCACACTGCTATCGTTGGCGGGATTACTGGATTCGTTGCTGTTGCCACCTTCCCCCTCGCCTCCTCCACCGCCTCCCCCCTGCTGCTGCTCGATCTTCTTGATGATTTCGTCCAACTCGCTGATGATGCGGTCCTGAACTCCCTGCACTTTCTCGCCGGCCCGACCAAGATCCAGACGTCGCTCGGAATCGCTCATCAATCTAGCGATTTCGCCGAGTGATTTTTCTTCCAGACCCTGCAGATCGGCCTGCATCAGAGTGGCCGTGGCCGAGTACCGCACGGGAACTCGCTCAACATTTTTCAGCAGTTGTTCCAAAGCCAACAGCGCTGGTTTCACTTCCAGCACCCCTTGAAACGCGACCGCTTTGAAAAAGAGCAGGCTGGCCGGATCGACAACCTGGCGCGGATCGATCGCAATCAATTGCTCGAGCGCTTCATCAAACATCCGGCGTTCGACGAGGTATCGTCCATAGAACAGACGAAGATTCGCCGTTTCAAAAGCGTCACGGCTCGACTGCTTCAAGAAATTGCCATCGGGCGGTAGCAAGATTGCCGCGGAGGCATTGCAAGCGGCGACGAGTTTACCGGCATCGGCGTCGATGGTGGCGAACGAATGAACGACGAGTTCCAAGATCCGATCCGCGTCCTCGGACGGCAGTTCGGTTCCCCAGATCGCGGTTAGATCTCGCTGCTGTTGCTCAGTGACGCTCGGTCGTGATGCCGCCCAGGCAAGAACCTGACTACGGGCGTCGTCCAACTTCATCGGCGCATAAACTTCGTTCGCCGCCTGGACTGAAATTGTTATCACGAGATTCAGCACGATCGCTGGCAGGAGAACGTGCATTCGCATGATGGACCTTTGCTATCTCGCTGAAAGACTCGTTCGAGTCCGTTCTGTTTCGATGACTATTCGTTCTTACCCGCGGCCAAATCGTGAGTCGCTCGCTGGACCTTCGACTGTCGGTCGGATAACTGCCGAAGCTGCGTGACGAGGTCCGCATCGATAGCTTGTTCGCCTTCCACCAATCGTCCCATCTGCTTGGTCCTGCGATTGACTCGATACTGCAGCGATCTGAGCATCTTTAGTTCCGCCAGTTTATTCACCAGCGGCGACTGCTGTTTCTGTTGTTGTTGCTGCTGCTGTTGTTGCTGCTGATCTTTCAGTTTTTCGATCTCTTTCTGCAGAGCTTCCAGAAGCTCGCGCAGCGATTCGACAATGTCTTGTTCAATGTTCTGCGTGATCTCCCCGACATCGGCTCGTTCCAGACGGCGGGTCACGGTCAGCATATCATCGCGGATCTGCTCGACCGCCTCTGGGAAGGCGACCGACGAGCCTTCTTCACGCAGCAACGTCAAGGCTTTCGCAGCCATCAACGAAATCTCTTCTTCGTTCCGAGCCAATTCCACCGAACGATTGCGATGTCGATCAGATCGTTTGTCGACGGGCACCGCATGGATTCCCAACGTGCCATTGTTGACGGCTTCCTGTCGCTTCAGCATCTCGTTGAAACGAGCCTCCAATGCGGCCAGCACCATCGCGCGTTCTTCTTCGCGTAACTGCCGCAGGATTTCTTCGAGCTTCTCTTTCGCCTTCATCAGGTCGGCCAAGGCCTGGTCCTGACGATCAGAAGCCTTGCTGTTGCGATTCTTTTTAAGTTCCTCGATGGCCCGATCCATCTCCTTCTTGGCCTTTTCGAGATCATCACGGCCAGGAGTCTTGTCGGATTTTTGAGCATCATCGCCTTGGTTTTGATCGTTCTGAGGGCTGTCCTGCTGCGGACTGTCTTGAGGTTGCTCCTGTGGCGAACCCTCTTGCGGCTTCCCGGACTGTGGTTTGCCAGATTGAGGTTTCCCTGGTTTGGACTCGCTCGGCTTACCCTCCTTGGGGTCACCAGGTTTAGGGTCGCCTGGCTTCGGCTCGCCAGATTTAGGATCACTGGGTTTTGTTTCGCCCTCTTTCGGATCACCTGGTTTGGGATCACTCGGCTTTGCGTCGCCAGGCTTGGACTCTTTGTCGCCGGAACCCGCTTTCGGAGGATTCTCTTTGTCGGACGGATCTTTGGGTTTCCCGGACGGATCGCTCTTATCGCCCGGTTTTCCCTGGTCGTCATTGTTTTTGTCAGCGGAATCTGACTTGTCACCGGGCTTATCGCTCTCGTCGGATTTGCCGTCGGCTTTTTGCTTTTCAGCTTTCTTCTTGGCGTCTTGATCCTGGACCTTATCGACAACTTTCTGAGTTTTGTCGGCAACCTGTTTCTGCTGACGCTGTAAATCGGTCGGATCGCCACCGCGTTCGGTGTTGATTCGAGCATCTGTCTGCTTGGAAATCAGGTTGTCAACGTCCTTAATCAGGTCTTTGATTCGAGCGCGCTCTTTCTCGATTTCGTCGCGACGATCTTCGCTCATTAACAGGTCCAGCACGGCCTGCATGTGGGTGAGCACTTCTTCTTCGCGTTCGACCGCTTCACCCAACTCACCCAGCTTCAGATGCTTGGTGATTCGAATCAACTGCTCGTTGACTTGGCGTTCCTGACTCTTTCCCTTGGCTTGAAATAATAACTGGGCGCGTTGGGGATCGGTCTTTCGCAGGTATTCCGAAAGCTGATGCAATGTGTCTTCGAAGCGGTGATAGCGCTGCGTGATCGCTTCCTGCGAGCCTGCCAAGGGGTCGGCCACATCGGTGGCTGCGGGTGGATTCGATTCCACTGGAGTCGCGGGTTTGACCGAATCCTGGGCGAACGCGGCTGAGGCCAGACCGACGACTACGATCAAACTGAACAGACGCCGCACCAAAGTGCATGCTGCAGATGTCATCGCGCGATCTCCTTAACCATCAGACGCCTACTCAACCCGACAAGGCGATCTTTAGTATATCCTCGACCAGTTGTTACGTCGCCATTCGTTTTTCCGGAAGCGCATTGGATTTTGGGAGTTAGAAGAATTCGTTACGCGAACCAGCAACGAATTACTCCAGCAATCCCTTAATCGCGTTTTCCTTTCGCTTCCGCTTGGTTTTTTCCAGTAAGTCCTGCTGTGCCTTGATGTTGGATTTCAATTGCTCCACCACTTCGTGGAATTTAGCCAGCTCGCGCATCTCGGACAGAATCTGCTCCATCGTCTCGATCATCGAATCCAGCACATCGGCGGCCTCATCCATCGGCCCGGTCGGGTCCGTGTTCTTGTCCACGGCCAGCTTGAACAAACCGAGTGCCGAATCGGTGCTCGGAAAGCTGTTTTCGTTGATTCTACGTAGCGAAGCGATGATGCGATTGTCGAGCCGTTCCAACATTATTGGGGTGTCAGCGGCGTTATTGACAAGTTCCTCGCGGATGTCGACGAACGAAGTTTCGACGCCAGCGGTCTCGACAGCGTTCTTACGGATTGCATGCAATGAGCGATCGGCACAAGCGGCCAACCCTTGAGTCAGCACCATCAAGGGCTCTGCATCGGGACGAGTCCCTTCCTTCTTCAGCTTGGCGGCATCGTCGGCTTTGTCGCGTTGAACTTTCAATTCCTGACGCGCCTGCTTCAGTTCGACGATGATTTGCTCGAACCGTTTACGAATATTGATTTCGCGCCCATAGAGCATCGACAGCAGTTCTTCTTCCGACACAATCGTGAAGACATATTTCAAGCCGTTCGCTCGATGAGCAGGCAACTCGGAATTCGTCTGCACAGGCGCGGTTTCCGCTGCTTCGGCTCCATCTTCAGGCTTGGTCTGAACTTTGACTGGGGCCGCACGCTTTGCTTCGGCGACGGTACAGCCATCCAGCGCTGACACTGACAATGTCAGTTTGCGACCAATCGCCAGATCGAGTGGCAAGACATCGAAGCGTTCAAAGGGTTCATTCTCGGAGCGGCGCAGTTCGAATTCGCGCGCCCCGTCTGGTGATGTTTGAAACTCACGGGGCATCACTACTTGGCCGTCATCGATCCGATAATCGAATCGAGCGGAGACCACTCCATAGTCATCTGACAGCGTGCCCGAGATCGGAATGCGCGCTTTGCGAGTAATCGATGAGCCGATCCCGCGCAGCGCCGTGGCGACGTTGGGCGGTTGATCCACGATTCCATTGATCGTGAACCGCGCGGGCGTGATGCTGGCAATCCCGTCCGCATCTTCGAGCACGATCCGAATGGCCGAATCAGGGGGCAGCGGCAATGGAAAAGTGAGTGGCTTGCCTGACTCTGCCGATGCGCGCAGCAGTTCAGGCAACGCCGTAGCACCATCCGCTGCCAACACGAACGGCAGGGCCACGACATCACGCTTGCCGGCCCAGATGGCGGCTTGCATCGCGTCTGGCCACGCCACGCGAATCTCAGGTCGTCCATCCTGGGACTTGAGGCTGATAGTCGAGCCCCCTTGGTTCGAATCCGCTGGCGTCGAACCGGTGGCGACCGAACCCGGTGCGGTTAGCGAAATCTCCCAGCGTTCGGGGCCGGCATCGCCTTCAATCCGAATCTGATGCAGCGGCTTATTGGCGGTGACATCGATCACGAAGTCAGTTGCTAGCGGCAGCGACGTTTGGGCTCCATTGACTTGCTGTCGGGTTCGAACGACTTGTCCGCTCGACCGTTGATTCAGCCCGGTATACTCGGGAAACAGACAGTTCAGCATGATCTGACCGACATCAGGCGGCTGAACGACTTGCACATGGTACGCGCTGGGACTGGTGAAATCGCCCCCAGTCACCCACACGTCAGCATCATCAAGCAACCCCGGCAAGGTGTGACGGAAAGGTTCGTCGCCAATGCGCGAGAGTTGAACACGAATAGATCCGCGGCCTCCTGCCAGGCGAGCATCCAGTTGCACCCGATCCGGTGACTTCTTGCCAGTGGGGACATCAATCTGCAGTGTGAGATCGGTTCCCTTAGCATGCTTATAATTGCCGTTCACAAACTCACGCAGACGATCGCCGGGCTGGGAAATAATCCGTACGACTAGCTCTGTTTCTCGCGGCCAATAGCCATTTTGTAGAGTCAGGTATCCAGCGATCCAGCGTTCCATTGCGGCCGAATTCGTGACTGCCAGGCCGAGAATTGAAGCCACCAGCACACTGGCGATCAGGATGGCTCGACGAATGGGGCGTCTGTCGAACACTCCGGCAAGATCAAGCATGCCAACGGTGCGAGTCGCATCAATAACAGTTTGACGAAGCATCGCGGCCGTGATTGGACTAGTAGTCGTCTCGCCACTTTCAGAGGCTTCGACAGCCGTGATCAGCCGATCATCCAATTCAGGAAAGCGTCGTTCGAGGACGAGGGCCAAGGCTCTTGCTCGCAGCGATCGCAATAGTCGCAAGGCGACCCAGGCAACTAAACCAAATGCCAGCAGGCCGATGCCACCAACCAGGATCGTGGCTCGGAACCAACGCGGCAGTTCCAGACGACTGAGTTGAAAGTAGACCCAATCGATCAGGAAGCTGCCCCAGAAGAGAGCTCCCATCACAGCCACGACTAACGCCAGTCCTTCGAGCAGAACATAGCGGCGAATCCGTGATCGCAGCCGATCAAGGACCGCAGCAGCCTCGGGAGGGAGTTCTGGTTGGGAATGGAGAGCCATATATCTACTTAGCGAATAGGGGGTAGGGCATAGGGCTGCAGAACAGTAGTGGTTTTGCTAAACCCTACTCCCTATGCCCTATTCCCCAAATGTTCAACTTCAAGCCAGCTTCAGTATCTTCCGCGTCAGCCATTCCACCGATAACAATCCGACCAGCAGGTACATCACCCAATCGCGATCCCACAGCGTTCTTAGACGCTCGGGGATGTAGAACTGTTCCCCTCGATTTGGAAGCAGTGACGGCAATTCAGCCGCCTGTGCGAGCGAGAGGTATTGTCCGCCCGTATCGCGAGCCAACTCGGTCAGCAGGCGAACGTTCTGGCGGATGTTTTCGTCTTCCAGTTTCGGTGTCGTCACCATGACTTCGGCAGCCAGCCGTTCGCGCGAATCCGGCAACTGGACTTCCAGCTTGTAGGTTCCAGGGATACTGGCGCGGAAGTCGCCGACATATTCGCCCGCTTGAGACGGATCGCGGCGAAGCTGACGCATTGGGGTCATTGTTCGACCGTTGGGATCGAACAGATCGAAGGGAATGCTGTCGGCTTCAAGCGGTGCAAACTTTGAATCGAGAATACGAGCGAACACGCGAACCGTTTGCCCCAAGGCCACTTTCTGACTTTCCGTCCGCAACGAACCTCGCTTAATCCCCTTTTTTGTCCGGCCCTGAGCGACTTCACGAATCAGCTTAATCCAGAATCGATCGTAGTCGGCGTCGCCCACGGATCGCAGACGCCACATTTCACCACTGCCCAGATAGAAGCTCTGGCCGCGACCCACATTCTGCGATGCCATCAGGATTGGCGGTTCGGTGGCGGCACGCGGATCCGAGAACCGGGCATAAACGCGAGCGGCTGCCTTATGGCCTCCCGTCGGATAACTGCGGAAAAACCCGGTGAATTCTTTCCACCGAGCAGCCGTGGTGACGGGATCATCCGTCAATTGCAGGAAGCCGGCCCCCTGCCCTTCGGGTGTGAAAGCAATCGGCCACGGCTGGCTGGAATCCTGGTCGAATCGAGCCGCCGAAAAATACGAACTGAGAATGACTGGATACAACCGGCGGAGCGGTGTCAGTTCGTCATTCACTTCGTCGACACCGTCTGATCCAGAGGCCACCTGCTGAGTATTCACGTCACCCGCCACCAGGATCAGTCCACCCGATTCATCGGCCACCCAATCGTACAGCAGCGGGATTGCTTCTGAAGCAATAGCTTTCCAATCGGGGTCGAATGCGATGATGGCATCGTAATCGTAAAGCTGTTCGCGAGTGGACGGAAAATCGGGGAGTAAGTGATTCGACTCCTGGCTGGTTCCGCGCACTCCCGTTTGCAGAACGACATCGACTTCGAAGGACTTGTGTCGAAACAGCAGGTTGCGAACGAACTGATAATCTCGCATCGGACCACCCGCGACCAACAGGACTTTGGTGGGTCGGTCAAACACGGTGACCGTTGGCGTTTGAACATTGTCCTGAACATTGAACTCTGAGACGCGAATGACGGGCGTCGCTCGGACGGTGAACGTCGTCTTACCAGCCACTTTGGGTGCTTGAGGAAACACGACTTCGACTCGCGTTCCGTCGTCCAATAGAGTGACAGTCTTCTTCTCAATCAGCGTCGGTTCACCCACTTCACCTTCCCCGAGTGACAGCAATTCGACTTCGACCTGCTGATCTTTGAGTCCCTGTCCTTGAACGTACGCCTTGATCTCATAAGGGTCGTTGATGGCCACATCGGTCGGAGCGATCACTTCTGCAATCGCGAGATTAACGGGTTGCTGAGTCGTCCCCGTTCCGACAGTGATCAACCGCGTCTTCGTCGCGACGGCGCGATCATGAGCAGTGACTGGATCGATTCCCGCATTCGATGCACCATCGGTGATAATCACAATTCCCGACAAAGTGCGGCCCGCCGACTGTCGGATCAATTCGGCAACACCTTCACCCAGACGTGTTTCCAGTCCACGTGGCCTGACGGTTTCTTCCCAGTCGAGCGGTGTTTCTGGCTTGGCTTCCGGCTTGGCTTCCGGCTTGTTGGCGGATGCGACTGCGGCATTGGTTTCAGCAGCCAGCGAATAGACGCGGTGTGGCCCATCCAACCGAGAATCGAATGTGAAGATACTGACTTCGTGTTGTTTGCGCAGTTGATCAATCAGCGGCGACTTCGAGAACAACTGCTGAATCGCGTCGGCTCGAGACGGCCCTTTGTCGGAGCCGGGCGATGATTCGGCAGGCGTATCGGCAGGATGTCGCATGGATAGCGAAGTGTCGATCGCGATGGCCACTCGTGACGGTCGAAACGCCTGCTTCTGAGTTCGATCTGATGGATTCAGGGCGATCACCAGCAGGCATCCCAAAACCGACAATCGCAGGATCGTCAGCCAGGCTTTCCACACCGGCGAAAGTTCATGAGTGTCGCGCAGGTAGAGCCAGACAACCCAGGCGAACACAACAACGCTGCCACCGAGCAGCAGCAACCAGCCAAACGGTGACTGCGGCAGATCGAATTCGCGCGAAGTCAGCGTGGCCGTGGTTTCGGCTGCCAGCAGGATCGATGATGGAATCACATTCAAATTCATACGGAAGTCGTCGTTCGTCTAGCAGTCTCACTGCGTCGCCCGCTGGAATTGGGTTTGGCAGCGGCATTCGTTCGGTGGTAACTCAATCGATAAGCCAAAGCTTGTTCGGCAATCATCAGGAACAACAGAGTCCACAGGATCCACTGGCGAATTTCCGAGCCCGCCTCTTTCCCCTGAACCCATTCCAACTGGCCGAAGTCCTGGATGGTGACCTTATCGTTTCCACCAAGTCGCTTACGGATATCGGCCGTCGCCGCCAGTTGCAGATCGCTTTCTCGCGGAGCCACATTATACGCAATCAATCTGTCTTCGCCGACTTGGGCCTGTGTCATCAGTCGAACGGTATAGATGCCGGGATCATCGGTCTCACGGAATGTCGCCGACAATCGCAATGGCGGCGGATTGCTGATGTTCGTCTCATTCTGTTCGGGAGCAGCCTGTAGTCGAGTCGTTCGCTCGCCTTCCACGCCGGGTGACAGGATTTCGACGGTCTCTGTGTAATCGGCCGGGTTGAGTGAGAGTTGAATCAGCTCCCCCACCTGTCTGGCTTCGGGGCTGCGATCGGTGCGGGCGATGTACTTCATCAGTTCCAGTTGGACGACAACATAGCTGTAGTCGGTGGCCCAATTGTTCCAATCGGGCGATGCCGTCGTCAGCATTGTGATGACGTGCCCCTTGCCGAAGGTATGCTCCAGCATCAGAGGGTCGCCGTTGCGGACGGTCGCCAGCGTGCGCACGCGATCCTTGCGAACCTGGTCATCCTTCTTCCAATCTTCGCTGACTGGGAAATACTTCTCGATGCGGATCTTGGGAAGTGAGGTATTGTCGATTGCGAACAAGCGTAACGCGGGATGATCGACAACCTGCATGTCGGCACCGGGATTGGTCGCATCTTCCGTCAGCACTTCGGGAGCCGCATCCAGCGGAACGGGAAATAGTCCTTCGCCTTTGCGGTACAGGACGTCATTGTAGTGAGCGGGCCGCAACGTCGGTCCGACAAACCATGCCAGACCGCCGCCCGCAGCAACGTATTTCTCCAATGCATCCAATCCGTCGGCGGGGATTTCGGGCACGTTGAGCAGGTAGATTGCTCGAAAGTCATCGAGTGGCCGACGTCGCAGGTACTCGACGTTTTCGATGACCGGTGCGAACCCGGTACTCTTTGGATCCGCGGCCAAAGCTTCCGCGATATAAGATCCGTCATCCCCACTCGGGTCGCCGTCGATGATCAGCACGGGTACGGTCTTCGGAACATCGACCGCCAGAAACCGGGCATTGTCTTCGACCAATGAGTCGGTATCGATGCTCACCTTCAACCGATGCCGGCCTGCAGTCGTCAGGCGAACATCGACTTCATGACTCACTTCCGTCATCGGATCGATCTTTTCGAAGACCACGCTGGCGGGAATCTTCTCATCGTTATCGAACATCGCCAGTCGCACATCCGTAGCGACTTGTTGCCCCGAATTCTTCACGGCGACTTTCAACCGCAATGGAACATCGGCGGCAGCGACTTGGATATCGCCCGATAGATGGGTGACGGCCAGATTGGGATGCTGTTCCGGAACCGTTCGGACGAGGTTCACCGAAACCCCGGCACTGGTCAGTTGATCAATCGCCGCGGAAATCGCTTTCTGGTCCTGCCAGTCACGTTCGCGGAAGTCAGAGATCACATGCAGATTCTGAATAGTCCCCCGCTCCCCTGCCAGTAGCTTGCCCGCCGCTTGCAGGCCCGTCACCAGGTCGAGGGCGCGATGCGTACACGGGAACGCTTGTTGATCCAGCTTGGCCGAGAGTTCGGTGACGAAGTCCTCATTGACATCGCGTTCCGAGAGCACCGGTTGCTCCGGACGTGACAGCCTGAGCAGCGTGAGCTTTTGTGTGTTCGGTTGTTCCGCTCCACCGGCGACCAGGCGGTTGACGATCTTGAGCGCTTCGGCGAACGAACTCGTTTCGCTCCAGCGATCTCGCATCGACAGGCTGTCGTCCAGCAGCACGACATGATGCGCGCGAGCACCTCGGAAAACTGACATCTGCGATGGATCGAGGATCAGTCTGGAAATCAGTAAGACGATCGCGATGACGATCAACATGCGCAACAGCAACAACAACAATTGTTCGAGCAGCAAACGCCGTCGATTGCGCTGTTGGCTGGCGAGTAGGAACTCCATGGCGGCAAACTGCACTCTCCGATACCGCATCCGATTGATCAGATGAATAATGATCGGCGACGCCAGCAGCAGCATGCCGCTCGCGACGAATGCAGGGTTAAAAAAGTGACCGGCCAGCCAAGCGTTCATAAATAGTGTCAGTCGAAAATATTCTCTGCGAAGTTCTCTATTCTTTCGATGTGGACGATTCGTCCTTCGTGACGATTTTGCAGTCGGTCAGTGCCTGCTGCAATTTGGCAATCCCTTCTGGCGTCGCTTTCGTGTTTGCCAGCTTGAGTGTTTCCAGCGTCTTCAAATTGCTCAACGATTTCAGCCCTGCGTCGGTGATCTTGCTTCCGCTGAGATTTAATGCTTTCAGTTGCTTGAGTGCCTTTAAACCTGGAAGGCCCGCGTCGGTAATCGTCGAGGAATTTAGATTGAGGCGATCTTCGCGGTTTTTACCGACGCTCAATTCTTGAAGGTCTTTCAAGTTGGTGAGTGCTTTCAATCCGCCGTCGGAGATCTGATTTCCATTCAGCCTCAAGACCGTCAGTGTCTTGATCGTGCTGAGCCCCTTTGCTCCAAAGTCATCCAGCGTGCTGTCGACGAAATCGATCTTCGTCAGTTTGGGGAGAGTCGAAAGTTTCTTGAGATCGCTGCCTTGAAAATCGCAACTATCGAGCGACAACGTTTCCAAGCTCTTAATGGCCCCAATGGCCGCGAGTTCCTCGGTCGAGACATTGTCGAAGGCCGCGTCGCTGCGAATCGATTTCAGCGTCTTGATTTTCCCAATGAGCTTCAGGGTACTGACGTTGATTGGGGCATCTTTATGTCCGATCGTGACCGCTGTGATCTGGCCTTCCGCGTCGAGTTCAAACGCGATCTTGGCCGCAGTGAGTTGCTGTTCGAGACTCTCGGTTTCTTTGGACTTGTCCGCAGCCACTACTGCCAGTCCGAGAACGCCGGACATCAAGCTGCAGAGGAATGCCGCTGTGACGAAATGGGCCACCTTTTGAATGAAAGACCTCTTGGTCATGCGTCAGTTCCTTACCGATTGTCGCATGCCGACGCGGTGTGTGAGGTAGTGGGCCAACGCAGCATCGAGGTGCTCGCTGGTGCGGATCGTCTGGTAGTCAATCATCTGTCGAGTGCAGTGTCTGCGGATGTCGTCGACGAAGGCGGTGATGGCGGCCAGATAACCTTCTCGTAGCGATCGGGGATCGCAGATCAGGTCACCCATCTCTTCCATTCCCTCGAACTTGGTCGTCCCGGCGAAGTTGAAGTCCAGCTCTTCGTCGTCCATGACATGAAAGACCATCACATCGTGGCCGCGAGTGCGCAGCAGCTTCAGTCCTTTGAATAAACCATCGCGATCAACGAACAAGTCAGAGATTAGGACAATCAGGCCGCGACGAGTCTGCTGGTCCGCAACTAGACCGAGCAGCGATTGCAGATCCGTTTTCTTCGCGGGCTTCTGAACATCCAACGATGACAGGATCGCCTGCAGATGGTTCTGCTTGCTACTGGGAGGCACAGTGCTGCGGACGGCGTTGTCGAACGTCGTCATGCCGACCGAATCCTGCTGACGAATCAGCAGGTATGACAGCGATGCGGCCAGCCGACAGGCGTATTCGTACTTGTTCAGTTCGCCGGACCCGAACTGCATCGACTCGGATAGGTCGACCAGCAGTGTTGTCCGCAGATTCGTTTCTTCTTCGTACTGCTTGATGTAGTAACGGTCGGTCTTTGACCAGACTTTCCAGTCAATGCGACGAATGTCATCACCCGCCGCGTATTCGCGGTGCTGTGCGAATTCGACGGATTGGCCGAAGTACGGGCTGCGGTGCAATCCGGACAGAAACCCTTCGACGACATTTCGGGCCAGAATCTCCAGCCGCGAAATGCGGGCGATGGCTTCAGGCGGCAAAAATCTTCGCGAGGTTTGGGTCACGGGTCAGCTCGCCTTCCTTTGACGGAGTGGACCGAATCAATTGCTCAACAACCTTGTCCGACGTGATGCCATCGCTTTCGGCCGCGAAGCTGACCACGATGCGATGTCGCAGCACAGGTGCGGCCAGTGCCTGGATATCCTCGGTCGAAACATACGTGCGACCGTTGAGCAGCGCGCGGGCCTTTGCTCCCAGCAGCAAGAACTGGACCGCTCGCGGACCCGCTCCCCAGCTCAACTGATCTTCGATGTATGACGGGATACCCGGTTCGCCGACTCGAGTTTGCCGGACGAGGGCCAAGGCGTAATCGATGACGTGATCACTGACGGGGACTTGTCGCACCAGTTTCTGCAACGCGAGGATCTCGTTCGCGTCCAGCACCTTCTTGATGTCATCCGTTTGAATGGACGTCGTCCGCTTGGCGATCAACCGTTCTTCTTCGAAGGTGGGGTAGCGGACAAACACTTTAAACATGAACCGGTCCTGTTGCGCTTCGGGCAACGAATAGGTTCCTTCCTGTTCAATCGGGTTCTGTGTCGCCAGTACGAAAAAGGGGTCGGCCAGAATATGGCGAGTCTGGCCGACGGTGACCTGTCGTTCCTGCATCGCTTCGAGCAGTGCGGCTTGCGTCTTCGGTGGCGTGCGGTTGATTTCGTCGGCCAACACGACGTTGTGAAACAGCGGGCCGGAAATGAATTGCGGCTCGCGCCGACCGGTCTCGCGGTTTTCCTGCAAGACGTCTGTGCCGGTGATATCGGCCGGCATCAGATCGGGTGTGAACTGGATACGAGCAAAGCTCATCGATAAACAACGAGCCAGCGTGCTGATCATCAACGTCTTGGCCAGCCCCGGCACCCCTTCCAGCAGGCAATGACCGCGGCTGAACATCGCGATCAGCAATTGTTCGATCACGTCATCCTGACCGACAATGACCTTGGACATTTGTTCGCGGATCGCTTGATACGCCTGACTGAGTTTGGCGATCGAAGATTCGATCTCGGCTTGTGTTACAGTCTCACTCATGACAGTGCCATCTCCTCAACGGAGGACGGGATTGTGAAGGATTGGAGAACTTGCGCATCCTACCTGTCCTACGAACCGGACGCGACCCTGTTTGGTCTAGTTTTCGGTGGGGAAGAATTCGCAGAAGAGAGAGAAACACAGAGGCACAGAGGAAACAGAGATTAGAAAAACCTCTTCGAGCAAGAATCTCTAATTTCATCGATCTTGCCTTCCTCTGTTTCCTCCGTGCCTCTGTGTTTCTCTCTCTTTTGCGCTGCTCGAATTTGCGTACGCGCAGTGATGGTCACGTCTCCGAGGAATTCTTTCCGCTGCGATACCTATTCATCTCGCGTACAAACTGTTCGCAGTCAGAAGGTCGTTGTGTCGACAAATCAGTGACATCCCAAATATCTTCCGGTTTGGAGAACAATTGAACCTGCTCTGGCCAGTTCGAATCTCCAAAGTGAATGGCACCTGAAGGAATGACAGAACTGGGTGATCGCATCAAACAACTCCAATCAACCATCCTGATGCCGAAGTTCTCTCGATCATCGCCGAAGTAGATTGCCTCGCGACTTGGTTCCAACGAAACCGCGTCCGTGAGCAAACTACGACCTTCCCATTGATCCAACTCAGTCTTTACGCCAAACCAGTCGGCCAGCGTTGGGACCAGATCGATCGATTGCACCAGTCGAGAACAACGGATTCCCGTTAAGTCTGCAGATCGCTCGTCGCCGATGACCGACACAAATAGCGGTGATCGAGTCTCGTGGTCGCGCAGCAGATCGGCTGGACAATTCTTGCGAACTGATGGAGTGTCGGCTAGAAATTCGTCCATCCAGCTACGGCCACGAGCAGCAGCGATGATGACCAGCGTCGGTTGATTCGCCGAATTGGACTGGATGTGCGTCAGCATTTCACCAAGCCAATGGTCGATCAGTGACACGCCGCCTGCGGCCACGGCGATCTGGCGAGACCACTCGTCGCGTGGCATCTCGGCGATATTGATCTCGCGCTCTTCAAAGTCTTCAAAATAGAGGGATGCGAAACCTTCGGGCGGCAAATTCAGTTCATTGCAATGCAGCCACAGCAATCGCGGAGCCGACGATGGGTTCTGCAGGATCGAGATCCCTGATTTGACCAATCGGGCGATGGAAACATCACCGGGCGTTGCTTCCAGGCCTGCTTGTGCAGCGACTCGATCTATGGCGTCGAAGCCTGCGGTCTCCCACGGAATCGGACTAGAGCCATTCGCAACCCAAAGTCGCGACCGGACCCCCGCTTTGCCGAGCAAATCACCGATTGGTGGCGTCGCTTTTTCTCGCGGGGGACGCATGGCGTGGATGCCTGTTATCCACGACGAACCAGAGCGCGGCCCCACCGAATCCGTGAAGTGGTTATCGAATAACGTGGCCGACGTGGCGAGTCGGTCCAGATTCGGTGTTTCGATCCATTCGTTCCCATAGCATCCCAGTAGACGTGTCGCGAGTCGATCAAAGGTGATGACAACAGCCTGCATGGACAACTTTCGCAAAGGAATGGAATTCGAATGACTCGACAATCACCAGTTCAAACATAAAGCCCGGCTTGAGTTCAAGCCGGGCTCGTCAGATTTATCGAATTGTGAGGCGATTTGTCCTCGATCTGTTTAATCCAGAATCACGCCGCTATCAGGTCTCGACGCCAGCGTGGGCTGGAGAGAATGCCTTCAACCTGCATCTCGTGAAGTTGATCGAGCCAGGTTCCATCGAACTCGAAGACTTCATACATGCGCTGCGAACGATCAAAGTGAGGGTCTGTCGTGCAGCCCCCCTCGTCTGTTCGAGAGATCCGGCTGGGCACAATCAACAACCAAGTGCGATCGCCAGCTCGTTCCCAAGTGGGTTTCGTCCAACGAAAACCGACTTCCTGCAAATCCAATTGAGTCATCGTACGGGCCTCCCTGCCTATAGTTGACAACGGCAACTCACACCTTTGAGTCACCACGAATCCTTCGTGGGGCCGATTATCAACCGGCAACTCCCGCCGGTCAACTCCAGAGGCGTCGTTCGAACGATCAATCTTGGCCCACTTCGTCAAAATGGGATGAATGGGTTGTTTGACTCTCTGGCTTTATGCTGCCCCAATAAAAGTGGCCCCATGACAGGCTCGACCTGTGGACCGGCACCCAGTCGGGAAACGACCAATTGGATATCGCTCATTTGTGTGCAAGTTCGGTGCGAACATTAATCATGCGTGATCAACTCAGAGCGTCCAGTCTTCATATCTCAGTTCCCAGTCACCGGATTGATGGGCCACTTCCTTGATTGGTTGCATTTTGTCATTCGTGACGAGAATCAACCCATGTTCAATTGCTTGGGCCGCAATCCAAAGATCGTTTTCGTCGATTTTTAGCTCCGATGCGGTGATTCGATCATAGCATCGTTCTGGATGGTTCTCGTCATGCCCGAGTGGTGGATATTTCTCGAAGATCTTGGCGCGAATTAGACCATAGTATTCTCGTGTAAACCTCGTCACTTCCACGACACGCTCTTTTGGGAATTCACGGCTTACCCATCGGGCGAACTCATCTCGCTGAACAAGATCACGGGCACCAAGGTGCAGATTGTGCCCGAACTCGAGTTCTCCCAGCGTAATCACAGATACGCGAATCTGATCATTGCTGGCCAGTGCATTAACGCGTTGCGTAAACTGCGCGTTACCTGAATACCAATGCGATACCGCGTTCGTGTCAAAGAGGTAGCCTTCCACGGTCAACTCCTGAATGCTTCAGCAGCCTTCTGCATGGCTGCCAAAACATCCGGCGGCGGTGGCTCGAAATCTTTTCGGAACTCATCGGCACAGCCAAGGTGGAATTCCGCTGAGAGATACTCTCGGAGCGAGAAGTAGGGCCTAAATGTTGGTGGGAAATATTCAGGAAAATGGAATCGAGATTGCCGCTTTGCCCCACGGAAATAATCCAAGAGAGACCTTTCCAATCGTGGAGGAAGGTCATAGCCTTCAAGGACCACAGCGTCGATGGTCCGCAATATTGCCGTTGCTTCTTCTTCCGACGCTTCCGCCTGCGACATGATTTCATCCGCAGAACGTTCAACAACCGACAGATACGCCCGCGTCAGATTCTCTATTTCTGTCCGCTGTTCTGCACTGATAACCGGTAAAGGGATATCCTCGATCGTGTCATTGGTGATGTCGGTCTTCCCTTCTCGTGTCGCAACGAAGGCATTCGCGACCGGGCCGTTCAGGACGGCAGCAAGGACGCAAATGTCTTCAGGGACTTTGGGCCAAACCGCAGTAAACGTCTGGTACGCAACCAAACCTGCGGTATCCACAAATGCGGCGAGTCTCCATGCTCCTCTGGACTTTGTCTTCGAATTGAATATGACTTTGGGTTCGTGCCATGGCAGCAAGTGAGAATCACGCCTCTTGTACTCGTCGCTCATATCGAGGAACGCAGTCGGTGGTGTTTCAAATGCATAAAATGGTGCTGAACGCGGTGGTATTCCCAGTTTCGAGTTTTTGAACTTCTTTTTCTGCACAAGTACTTCTCGCCATCCAGTCTCCTTCTTGGTGATAGGGTCAACTAGATTCTCATTCCACTCGATGCCTCGGTGAATGGAGGCGACATCTTTGAGGCATTGGTTGTGTCGAAGGCGGTGCCACAATTTGCCCAAGTCCGGAATGGACAAACGTTCTTTAGCTTCTACTGAATTTTTTGCTTCTGAATCTTCGGAGGTGACACTGTGGAACCAGTCGAATGCCTGCCAGCCTTTTTCCGCAACCTTTCGGTGTGTTACCTTGGTACGACGATGACCGCTGTGCGGTTCCGTGGCGAGAAGCAATACGGTCTCCTTGTCTGCATGTTCCCATCCCTTGTCGGGAAGTGTCACAATCTCAACGCTTCCAAATCGTGCAGCGATCCTCCCACGAATATCCGCGTATGCATTGCCATCAATGAAAACTCTGGGAAGAACGAACCCAAGAATCCCCTCGGAATGTAGATTCTCCAAGCTGATGTTGAGCAATTCAACTGGTGGCCGAATTGCACCCGAATAACCCTTGCGGTCTTTCATCGCAAAGTCCTCGTACGGAGGATTGCAAAGCACGACGCGGGAAGTCTTGAGAGAGTCACGGAAGGGTTGAGACCTGAAGACATCTCCGGGAGTAACTTCCCATCCATTCGCACTGGGGTAATCTGAAAGCGCCAAGCAAAGCCGACTGATTTCTACACCGGCGGGATCGCGTTCAAACCCACGCAACATTCTCTGAAAGTAGGCATGTCGCTCCTGCGCAGTGATCGACGAGTCCAAAAGGTCTCTCATCCTATTGAGAGCGGCAACCAAAAAAACCGCACTCCCACAACATGGCTCAACAACAAACCGCTCCTCCTCTGGGATGTTGTCAAATGGAATGCGGTCGACGATATACCTGACAATACTTCGTGGCGTTCGATGAATACCGAGGCGTTTGCGTAGAGCGCCAGTAACCAAAGTGCTTGACCAGATATGCGACAGCACATCCACGGACAGATTTCTGAAATCCATTTTCGACCAAATCCGGTCGAACGCAACTTGTCGTGCCGTGCGATTTAGAAGTCGAGGCCAGCGCTCGTGATAATGGGTCGCGACCCGCATAATCGCATCGCCTGGATCAGCGTTGGCACTAATGTCGCTGAAATCCGGGTGCCCACGATCGTGAAAGACCTTCGCCGTAAGGATTCCAAATGCAAGGCGAAACAACTGGAATTCGTCTGGCGAAGACGCGGTTTCTTTTGTGTATTCCCTTGATGTGGCGGCTAAGGCTGCACTCAAGATTGGATCAAGCGTGTCTCGGATGTTCGACTCTAGCTCAGGAATGACGCCAGCAAATAGGCTCTGCTGAAACGAAGGGTGGGCAGCACCGAGAGTCTTCGTGCGAAGAAATTCGCGTGGCGTCCAGTCTTTTTCGTGCTTTGCAAAATATTGAGAGACCTGCGAAAGGCCGAACCTGCCAGATGGATGTGTTGTCTCTTCGCCAGTTCCGACACTCCATTCTATTGCCTCATTTTCTCCAACTTCGAAAATGATTGGCGCTCCTAGAGCGCGGTAGTCGCTTACAAGAGCTGCTCCGCTCTTTCCGCTGGACAGTGCGACTCCGAAACAGGCCGTATCGTAAGATACTGGCGTTTGCCCAAAGGCGGCGGCACCAATCCGACGGAGAGGCGCATTAGGTCGAAACCAATCGGAGAAGCTGTACCCACTCTTTTCCAGTAGGTCTCCAGTGTAACGAAGGCCACTCAGTTCCGAGACTATCGCCTCGAACAAGTGTGACTGGCCATCGCTCGTAAAGGAAGCTCTCATTCCGAACATTCGCTCCTTGCCGCCCTGTTGAGTTGCTGACGAATCCAAGCGGACATCGTAAGGCCGTCGCGCTCCGCCGCAGTTCTGTAGGCATCTTGTTCTTCTGCAAATACCTTGATCTGTATTGGGATATCGCGCGTCTTGTCGGCAATGCTGCCCTTTGGACGCCCCCGCTTTGGTGTGACCTTCATTGTCATGCCTCCACTCGCATTTGTACACCCAGCCTTCCAGTCGGTCAATATATAAATAAATGACAAAAAAATGATCTAATCACCTGCATTAAATGTAATGGCAATTATATTGCAATCAAATTGTCAGAACGAGAGTATCTTGAGCAGGCTACACCATTGGCTGGCGTTGCCAGGTCATCTCTGTCTTGGTCGAAGGTAATTCGATCCGTCAATAGTCAGCATGACCAAAGTTGCGAAGAACACCGTGACCAGCTCTTGGTCGAGCCGTCTAGGTCGGCAGTAAACGTATCAACCTTCGTGTGCCACAATTTCCGCCGCATAGATCAAATGCTGCGATCGACCCCAGCAATCAAAGTTGGCGTCTCGGATCATGACTGAGCCATCGATGAATTGGTTCAATTGCTTAGTTCTGAGTCGCGTTTCTCGTACGACGAACATGCAGTTTCCAAATCCGTTGCGGTAGGTAATCCCACCCGCTACAGTCGCACCGAACTCATTCCCACTGGGCAAGGTTCGCAATCATGACGAAGCAATTGAGTCTGTTGCTGATAATCGTAGCAGTCGGCTGTAGCAGCCAGACCCCACCGGCCGCAGCGCCAAAGGCGGCGACTTCCACCAGCGAGGCCTCATCCGACGCAACAGTGTCCGGCACAACTGAGGGCAAGCCGAATCCCCCCGCTACTGCAGAGGCGGATGACAAGCCGCACGATGGGGCCGCGGTGACGGCTACCGCCCCCCCGTTTCAACTCGAAGAGGGCTTCTCGCTGCTGACTTTTCCGGACTTCGAAGCCTTTGGCGCGGAAGCTTCGACGTGGGAAGGGACGGCTGACGGCATCAAGTCTTCGGGTAAGCCTAGAGGCTACCTTTACTCGAAGCAGCCGTACCAGAACTTCACGCTGCGCCTCGACTATCGATTCCCGCGCCCGGCGAATTTGAAGGACGAGTCGAAGTTCAAGGGAAACACCGGGTTTCTGGTGTATATCACCGGAGAACACAAGCTGTGGCCGGTTTGTCTGGAGGTTCAGGGTAAGCACATTCAGATGGCGGCCATCAAGGAAAACGGCGGCGCTCAGCCTGTCACTGCGACCGATGACGAGGCTGCTCGTCAGAAGGCTCGTCACGCGGTCGGTGAGTGGAATGCGATCGAGATCGTGTCCACGAATGGAGCCCTCTCTGTCTCACTCAATGGCACGCCGATCAGTAAGTGCGAGCCGGATTTCCTGAGCGAAGGTTCGATCGGTATCCAGGCGGAAGATCACCCGTTTGAAGTGCGCCGCCTGCGAATTCGTCGCGACTAGAGTTGCCGCGCCGCGTAGTATACGGTGTCTACCCCGCATTCACACTCGCACCCTCGAAGGATCGATATGGCTACCAAGAAGGTGATCGCGAAAAAAGCTACGAAGCAACCTGCCGTTCCGCAGCTCAGCGAAGTCGAACAGACCATCGGCGGCTATTTGATCCGGCGTCTGCAGGACTACGGGCTGGGGCATGTCTTTGGAATCCCCGGCGACTTCATTCTGCAGTTCTACGGCATGTTACAGGACAGCCCGCTAGGTGTGATCGGCTGCACTCGAGAAGACAATGCAGGCTACGCGGCCGATGCCTACGCTCGTGTCCATGGGATTGGCGCCGTTTGCGTCACGTATTGCGTGGGTGGCCTAAGCCTTTGCAATTCAATCGCCGGCGCCTACGCCGAAAAATCACCGATTATCGTCATCAGCGGTGCTCCTGGCATGGCCGAACGGCGAGCCAACCCGCTGCTGCATCACCGCGTGGGTGCCTTCACGACGCAGCGGGAAGTCTTCGAAAAGATCACAGTTGCCAGCGCGGCACTCGAAGATCCGCTGACCGCTTTCCGCGAGATCGATCGCTGTCTGGAGGCGGCCGTTCGCTACAAGCGCCCTGTCTATCTGGAACTTCCCCGCGATCGCGTGCAGACGAAGTGTCCCTATGTGCACGTCCCGAAAGTCGAACCAGTCGTCAGCGACGAAAATGCACTCAGTGAGGCACTTGCCGATGCTCAGCGAGTCATCAATGCCTGCAAGAAGCCCGTGCTGATCGTCGGCGTGGAACTTCATCGCTTCGGCCTGTCCGAAGAAGTGGTGAAGTTTGCCGAACGCAATTCCATCCCGATGGTGGGAACGCTGCTCGGCAAGTCGGTCGTCAGCGAGAAGCATCCGCTCTACCTCGGTATCTATGAAGGGGCGATGTGTCGCGACGAACTACGGATTTACGTTGAAGACAGTGACTGTGTGATCATGCTGGGGGCGTTCCTGACCGACATCGACATGGGGATCTTCACGGCTCACCTGGATCCTCGCAAATGCATCTATGCGACCAGCGAAGAGACGCGGATCTCGCACCATCACTTCCATGACATTCTGGTATCGGATTTCGTCAAAGGGCTGGCCAAGCTGGATTTGAAGGTCGTCAAGCGACCTCTATTGCCGCGACCGAAGGGAGAGGGGAAATTTGTCCTGAAGTCTCGCGATAAAATCACCAACGCTCGCTTGTTCGCTCGCCTGAACGAACTGTTGGATGATTCGATGGTCGTCGTTGCGGATGTGGGCGACTGCCTGTTTAGCGCCGCGGATCTGACAATCTATCGCAAGACAGAATTCATCAGCCCTGCCTATTACACGTCGATGGGTTTTGCGATCCCGGCGTCGATCGGTGTCTCGGTTGCGGCCCCCGATCGACGCCCATTAGTTCTGGTCGGGGACGGGGCGTTCCAGATGACCTGCATGGAACTCTCCACAGCTGTCCGGCACGGCTTTAACCCAATCGTGATTGTCTTGAACAACAAGGGCTATACGACCGAGCGATTTCTGCAGGATGGTCCGTTCAATGACATCCTGAACTGGAACTATCATCGCATGCCTGACCTGCTCGGCGGAGGCTGGGGCTTCGAAGTTCGCACAGAAGGGGAACTGGACCAGGCCCTAAACGCGGCGCTCGCCCATCGCGAGGCTTTCAGTCTGCTGAACGTGCATCTGGAACCCGACGACATCAGCCCCGCCCTGAAACGATTGGCCGAGGGATTGTCCAAGCGGTTGTAGAGAACTCGCTGGACTTCCTCGCGTTCGTCAATCGCCACCTCTTCGTCATTCCCGCGCAGGCGGGAATCCAGTCGATGTCATAGTTGGGCAGCATTCTTTTGTTCTAGCGTCGCTACCGTCTTGTAATTCGCTGGATTCCCGCCTGTTATGTAGAGGATTGTCAATCGAAGAAATCAGTTTCGCTGTGGCAACCTGTTATTCAGTCGTTCCCCCTCGGGAAGACTATTTCGTCCGTTCGCCAATGGCGAGTCTGT
>JAQGHU010000031.1 GCA_028291515.1 Schlesneria sp. | reverse complement strand
CGACCACGGTTGTTTCCACCTTCCAGGACATCGCATGGCCTCCGCTTTCGAAATGCCACACGATAGCCCGATGGTGTCACCCATGTCTCCGAACACCTGTTACCGATGTCTCCAGTCTATACAGAAGACGGCCAACCAGTGGCACGGCTGATTTACTTTGGCGCGCCCAAACAAAAGAAGTCGTGGCACCGGGCTCTTCAGAGGTCTCGTGCCATCTCGTCTCATTTTCATTTGGGCGGGGGCGTGTCCTGTGAACGGAACTGCCGGCCCTTCAGGCCACAAGACTCTCTATTTGGGGGCTTGTGACCCGGCCTGCAGAGTCCGGGCTAGGTACACGGCCGGCCCATTGGGCCTCAGGAAACGGACGCGGGATCCGCGTCGCCTGCGGCGAGAGAGTTGATTTGAGAGAGTGGAGAGTAGCGCCCGAGACAGAGAAGACTTGGCTGCTCGAACGTTTGATGAGCGTGATGTCGGAATGGTGGCGATGTCTGTGATCGGTCCGCGTGCTGACGCAGCGCGGCTCGCCTGGGACTGTTGATGAGGGGCCATCGTTGTTCACAGTGCGTCGTGTCGATGAATCGCGGCCCTACAGGCCTCAAGAAGAGTTTAGGTGTTCCGGTTCCAGGGCCTTCGACGCCTCCGACCCTGGCTCACAGGTAAACGGCGGCCCGTTTGGGCAACGCCGTGAACGATTTTTCACGCTGGAATAAACGCGGGTGTGCCACTGGTTGGCCGCTTCGGACAACCAGTGCGATTGCGAGCGAAAAGCCCTCTAGCGAGGTGCCTCTGACTGATTTTGAGTTATCGTTGGTTGCCTGCCGCGTAGCCGAAGAGATCACCGTCAGGCCGAGCTGGCATCGGCACTGGTTGTCCGAAGCGGCCAACCAGTGGCACGGCTGATTGACTTTGGAGGGTTGAAGAATGGGGGGTGGGTATGACTGTGCTTCTACGATGAAGTAGGCTGCTACCTCTTTAGCTTCTGTCGTTTCGTCGTCGCATTGCCCAGGGAACTTCGATCGCTTCTGGAAGTGTGCGATCAACCTTCAACATCGAGTCGGACAGGTTTTGCCAGTCGCGAGCACTGGACCAGGGCCAGTCTTCGGGCTTGTTTACCAATCCGCGTCGTACAGGATTGAGATGCACATACTCGACCAACGCATGCAGTGCGGCGGGCTCTGAGACATTCTCGTCGTGGCCTGATCCTGTTTGCCAAAAACGATGCTCCACTCCGGTTGGGGTGTCGACGGCCAATTGCTTCAACGTTTTTGGTGCATTCTCGCGAAGGTAAGCGATCGCATTTCTGGCGACGGGACGTTTTAGACTCGACAGAATCCCACGGATTCGACCGGTCATGCAGCCTTCGACGGGTGAGATCAAATCGAACGGTGGCCATAACAAGACGTGGACGTGTTCGGGCATGATCACCCAGGCCCAGAGATGAAAGCCGTGTGTTGCTCGCGCTTCGTCCAACGCGTCGACGAACCACTGACGTGTTCGATCCTTCGACAAGAACTGTTGGCGACGGAAACAGGAGAACGTCAGAAAATGAGGTTCGCCGTTGTCGTAGTGCTTCACTTTCTTGCGGGGAGGATTCGAGTCTGCGGACATCACGATCATTTCTGGGGAAGGGTAATTAATCCTGTGGGATTCTAACTTCGAGGGTGAGTCGAGTGTTATCGAAGTTGTGCGAATGAATGCGCCTTCGGTAGTCGATGTGGGTAGGCACTGGGTGTCCGAAGCGGCCAACCAGTGGCACGGCTGATTTACTTCAGGGCGATAAATACAAGAGAAGTCGGGGAACTAGGCTCGAAGTGGGTCGTTATTTGGGGAAGATTTGGGTGGCGGTTTTGAGGAACAAATCTCGGGCGGACCATTGGTCGCCGCTGGTGCATTGGACCATGAAGACGGCGACCATTCCCGTTTGGGGGTTGACCGAGAGGTCGGTGCCGTAGGCTCCGTCGTGGCCGAACATGCCGTGGCGGAGGTGGTAGCCGAGGCTGTAGTTGACCTTGGTTTTGCCGGTTTGCTCTGTTCGCAGTTCGTCCATTGCCGCGTGCGACAGGTAGCGGTGGCCATCGAGTTCGCCGTCGTTGGCCAGCATCAGGCCGTAACGGAAGATGTCGTGCGTGGTGGAGAACAGGCCGCCGCCGGCTTCGGGGTAGCGGTGAGTTCGATCGCTGAGCGGTTTGGTCAGGAAGCCGATGCCTCCTTTCGCGAAGCCGTTCTTTTCTTTGTTGGGGCCGTAGGCTCCGGCCAGGCGGGCGAGTTGGGATTCGCTGGGCCAGAAGGTGGTTTCGGTCATCCCCAGGGGATCGAAGAAGCGCTTCTGCAGGAACTCTTCGTAGGGCATGTCGCTGACGATTTCGACGATGCGGGCGGCGATGTTCATGCCTTGGTTGCCGTAGGCGTACTTGTCGCCGGGTTGCCATTGCAGTGGTCCCGTCACCGAGCTGAGAGCGCGGGCTTTCAGAGGCGCGCTGTCGGCTCCGGCGGCCTGTTGCAGTTCGGACGAACCTGTCAAACCGCTGGTATGGCTGAGCACGTGCCGGATGGTGACGGGTTGAGTTGGTCGGGTGAGCAGAACGTGGGACTCGTCTTTTTCCTGGACGACCATCCATTTGTTGAGTTGCGGGATGAATTTGGTGACGGGATCGTCGAGGCTGACTTTGCCTTCGTCGACCAGCGTCATGATCGAGGCGCCGGCAAACATTTTCGACATGGAGGCGATCCAGAAGACGTTGTCTTCGCTGATCGGTGTCTTGGCTTCGACATCGGCATAGCCGAGCAGGTTCTTGTAGTGCACCTTGCCGGTCTTGTCGGCAACGATGCCGATGACTCCCGCCAGCTTGTACTGGTCCATGTACGGCTGCATCGCCGCGGTGACTTCGGGACTGACAGGCGGCTCGGGATCGGCAGCGAAGGCGGTTGCGGTCAAGGCGATCAATGTCAGGCAGAGCGTGATACTGGTCAAGGTGCTTCTCAAGCGATTGCCTTTCAGGTGACGGGGTCGGGAGGATTTGATGGAGTGACTTAGGCTGCCTTACGATATCCCTTACCCGGCGAGGGGCAAGTCAAGTTCGCCAAATCGAGTGAGTGGTGAGTAGACAGTGTGGAATCGGGTATGGGCTGCCGTTCGAAGGTGACCGATCTGGCACGGCCGAAACACGACTCTGGACGAAGGGACCACGAGACTAAAGAATGTGAGAAGCGACTTTCTTGGGCGTTCAATATGAAATTCGCACTAGCTAAATCCACAGCAATACCAGTGTCATCCCTTTGTTGATCGAACTCTACGAGACTTAGCGGCTCGGCAGGAGCCTCGCCCTCCCAGAAGACGATCACTCCTATTCGGTTGAGGACTTATTTCGTTGTCCGAGGCGGTAAACCAGTGGCCCGGCTAAATTGACTTTGAAAGGTTGAGAGACCGCTGCAGAGTGACCATGATACCGGAGCTTTTTCGCTAAATATCCGATTGTTTGTCTCATCCGTGCGAGGGCCGTTGGATGCAGGATCACGAGCTGTACCAACGGATCGCCGGGGGCGTCGCGCCGTGGACAGTTGGCGAGATCAAAGTCGAATCGGTCGACCAGCGTTTGGAGGTGCAGGTCGAATGTAATGACGGTCTGCCTCAGCGATGTCCGGATTGTAACGACATGCTGTTGGTCTGCGGTCATGGCGACGAGCAGACCTGGCAGCAACCCGATGTCGGGCCCTGGCAGATTTTTCTGATCGGGCGGGTGCCGCTGGTCGACTGTCCGGAACATGGCGTCGTCCGCGTGTCGCCTCCGTGGGCGGACTGGTATATCCGCGGTCTGGACTATTCACTGCTGGGTCCGTGGTCATTGCAGCAGCTCAAACTGCTGATGGACGCGGGACGCCTTTCGCCAAGCACGCTCTTGAAGCGGGGGAGTTCGGACAAGTGGGTCATCACGGGGACGGTGAGTGCGCTGTTCGTGAAGCAGGACGAGACGTTCGAACCCGCGCTGTCGGCTGATGAGTTGGAAGCGGTGGACTGGGCCATCGAAAATGAACCGATCGTCTTTCTGCCCTATGAGCCTTCCGTCTCGGATGACATCGAGACGGAGGACATCCCAACAGAGGACAATGCGGCGCGGGACAACGCAACAATCGGCAATGCAACTGGGGGCAATGCATCGGCGGGAGAGCCACGTCGATATTTCGAGGGCTACTCCACGCCTGTGGAGGGCTACCAGGGCAACGGCCACCAGAGGCCTCGCCGCGATCTCCCAGTGAACCTGCCTGAGGAGACGGGCGACACTCCGGCAGGTCCGGGCGTCAACCAGGGTCCGCCTGAATCCGAGCCTGAATTGAGATTGCGGGAGGATTCGGACCGGGACGCCGGTCGCGACTCCCCTCCCCGCCTGAAACCAGCGCGTCCAGCGGTGCCGCGGGAGCCGGAGAAAAAGCCGGCGCGTCAGCCACCGAAATCATTGCAGCGGCTGAGGAAGCCTGTTGAGCCAAGTCCTTCGGAATGGGGGATGGTGATCGAGCAGGCCGCGGTCATGGAACAGAAGGCGAAGGCTATCCGAAAGAAGCCGGCCGACGAAGTGGCTGCCGAGGTGGTGAAGACGGCTCCGCGACGCGAAGTCCTTGTTCGTCGCCGCGGGTTTCAGCATGGATTTCAATTGCTGACGATGGCTTACCTGATCAACGCGTGCCTGGTGTGCACCCTGTTTCCGGCAGTCTGCATGATCTTTTTCTCCAGACTGCTGCTGTTGTCCACAAGTGTGTTTGCTCCCTTTGAAGGGGGTAACGATTTGCAGGAAGGACAACTGGTGGAGTGTGGATTGTCGGCCCTGATTCTGCTGGTGCTGGTCGGCTTCCCCGTCTGGCACTTGTTCTCGAATGACGGCGTCACATGGCACTATATTCCGAGTGCCCTAGTCGGAGTGATTGCGGGCTTCGCACTCTCACCCGACTATCTGGATGAAGTGATTGCGGCAATCCAGTGGTGCGAGTTCGGCTTCGGCATCGCTGCGGTGGGACTGACGGTGTACACGTTGTCCGCGGTGCCCTCGCGATCGCGCATGTCGCTGCCCATCATTGCCGCCGGCCTGCTGACAGCGGCATCGGTGATGGTGCTGTTTAGCGTCCGCTCGGGTTCGATGCTGTCCGTTCAGGCGGACGCAATTCCCCCGCAGTTTCGCGGTGGGCTTCCTGACGCGCCGCTGTACATCTTCGGGTTGTATGGGACGCTGGTTTTTATTCCCGTGGGGATGCTGTTCGAACTGTACCGACACGCCAACTTATCGACGCGGCAGTTCATCAATCGCAGCGGCGTCTTGCTGGGCATATACCTGCTGGCCGGATTGGCCGCGGTGGGGTCCTTTATCCATGGCGCTGGATCCGGCTTTTTCGATGTGCCGCTCGCATTGCTGCCGCTGGCGTGTATTAATGCTCTGGCCGCGGCGATTCCCTCGACCCTGTTGCTGGTCGATCCACAGTTTTCGGTGACGGACGACTGAAGGGAAGAAAGAGTAGAACGTAGATGGAGGGGAATTGAGGACGTGCGCGGACGCAGCACGACCTCAGTCAAGAAGCCAGACGATGCGTTTCAGATCAACGACTGGTTCGTCGGCCGAGTTCGGCGTCGAGCCATTTGGTTCGAGCGGCGACCCATTTCTTCATCTGTTTCAGGTCTTCGGTGAACGTCAGTTGGTTCGGGTCGCGGGGATCGATTTGTTTCCAGCGGCGTTCATTGCGCGTCGCAGCGGCCCCCAACGTTTTGGCATTGTCATCGATCAGGCGGGCGACGTTCTCCACGGAGAACTGTTGTTTGCGGAGTGCTTTCCATCGCGCCGCGTATTTCTGTTTGTAGGTGGCATTGCTCAACAGCCGGTCGAAGAGATGGTTCGAGAGCCATTCGTTTGGTGCGACGACGGAGCCTTCCCAGTTTCGGCCGAACGTCGCGTCGTAGTCCCAGGGAACGAAGAAGAACCGCGGTTGCGGGACGGTTGTCGAAGGGGCGTCTCGCGCGAGGATGAAGTTTTTGTCGGTGCCGTCCATGTTGCTCGTAAGCAGCAAGAGCAGGTGAAAGTCGATGGCATTGTCGACGTCGACACGCGACGCGATGCCGGACTTTGCATCGAAGAACTGGCGATCCGGGGCCTGGCCTGCAAACTGGTTTAGTTCGTCGAGCGGGCTCCAATATTCAAGTTCTTCCGGCTCCGGCTCGTGCTGCTCGTACGCCCCATGTCCCTGTTGGAGGAAGTTCGCCCCATGGTCAATCGCCTTGTAGATGCACGCGTGGCCGGTGTCGTTCTTGTCGAAGCGACGCAGGCCGAGCAGCGATCGTTCGACACGCTCCATCAGCAAGTACACGCCGTGGTAACGGTCGTTCAGATTCACTTCCACAAACCGGCTACTCGCCGCGAAGCGTTTGGCAGGATCGGTCGACAGGGATTGAAACAGGTCGTAGGAGAGCTTGTGCCGCATCATCGAGCAGTCGACGAAGGCGGCATTGAGCACCCAGTCGCGGTCTTTCTGCAAACCCAGCCACCGCGTGGATTCATCCAGTTTGAGGGCGAACGATTTCTTGTCATATCCCTGCGAGGAAGCGCCGCGAACACGGATCTTGCCCCGCAACAGGTCGCTGTTTCCCTCTTTGAGACTCGGCGGTGAGACCATTTTGGCGGTGCATGGAACGTACTGTTCGGAGCCAATCTCTTTGGTCGCGTGGAGTTCGATGACAGGAAGGTTTGATTCCGCATTGGTCGCAGCGGCCGTGGCGAAAAGTGCCAGGCACAAAATGATGAAGCGGGGTCGGTTCATGAGCAAGGCTTTATGGAGTTGCTCGGGATGTTGTGAGGTGATGAAAACAGTCCCCTTCGTTTTACGATGCCTTCGTCGATCGAGCAAGTCCGCTGTGGGCTGATGTTGTCTGCCAGACCATGGTCAGATTGGGATGCTGGATGCTGCTTTGCCATACACAACCTTAAGAGGATCTTAACCGATTCTTCAATAAGCGACCGTGTCACCCCGCGCAGAAAGACAGAACGGACCGCAACCGGTATGGTGTATCGACCCGGGCTTTCTGCCTGGTTACGGAGGCATGCCAATCGGGTTGGATTTTGCAGCTAGCCAGGTTCGTTGTTGAAATCGTTTTCATCCGGTCACGGATGGCAGTTGTTGGTTAGAAAGATTTCATGAGCAAAATGATTCTGTGTTTCGTCGGCTCCTTGCTGTTTTTGACATCGTTGGCCCAGGCGGACAACTGGCCCCACTGGCGCGGGGAATCGGGGAATGGAGTTTCCACGACAGCCAAGCCTCCCACTCAGTGGAGCGCTACGAAGAACGTCAAATGGAAGGTGGTCGTTCCCGGATTAGGTTCGAGTTCGCCGGTGATCTGGGAGGATCGGGTCTTCGTCACGTCCGCGGTGGAGACGCGGGGCACTAAGGCACTGCAGTTCAAGACGTTTTGCTTCGATCGCAGGAACGGTTCCGTCCAGTGGCAGAAGACGGCCGTCACCGCGACGCCTCATCAGGGTACGCATACCACTAACGGATTCGCCTCTGCATCTCCCTGTACCGATGGGGAGCATGTTTACGCTCACTTCGGTTCCCGGGGACTGTACTGCTACACGATGGACGGCGAACTGAAATGGAAGCGAACCGACTTTCCGCCCATGAATACCAGGAATAGCTTCGGCGAAGGGAGTTCACCGACGCTGGAAGGAGACAAGATCCTGGTCCCCTGGGATCATGAAGGGCAGTCTTTTCTGTATGCGTTGGATAAGTTGACCGGCAAGGACATTTGGAAGACACCGCGCGAGTCGGCGACGTGCTGGGCGACACCATTGGTGGTCGAGCATGCGGGCCACAAGCAAGTCGTGATGAACGGACAAAAAATCGCTCGCGCTTACGATCTGGAAACGGGCAAGGAACTGTGGCATTGCAGCGGCCAGACCGAACGCCCGGCCGCTTCACCGGTTGCCGCAGATGGACTTGTTTACGTCGGCAGTGGTTTTCGCGGTGCGTACCTGGGAGCCCTGCGACTTGACGGTCAAGGAGACATCAAGGGGACGAAAAATGTGGCTTGGGAGATCGACAAAGACACGCCCGATGTCGGATCGTTCCTACTGTCCTCGGGAAGAATCTACTTCTTCAAGGACAAGGCGGGTGTTCTAACGTGTGTCGATGCCGCCACAGGCGAACGCCATTTTGGTCCTGTCCGAGTCCCCGGACTACAGGTGATCTACGCGTCGCCCATCGCGGCTGGTGGATACGTCTACCTTACTGACCGTAACGGGACCACAGTCGTCATCAAGGACTCGGCGAAGTTCGAAGTCGTGGCGACGAATTCCGTCGGCGAAACGGTCGATGCGACGCCTGCGCCAGTTGATCGTGAGTTGTTCATTCGCGGGGAGAAGCATCTGTTTTGTATCGCGGAGTAATCCGCCGGATCTGAGGTTTTTCTCAAAGCGAAGGTGGTGTTCTTGGGCGATTTCGGCAGTCGCCACCAATTGTCCGGAGTGGCCTGCCAGATGGGATGACAAGACACCTGTCAAATTCGAGAGAGAAGCGGCGAATTATTGAACGGCCGCTGAGATGACTGCGACAGATTGTCGCTATTTCGGGGGTTTGGTGGTTTCCGGCACGACCGCCGATGGATTTCACCTTATTATCTAGATTGACTGTCCATGGGATTGGTGTAGATTTTATTTTACACTTCTGGTCGCGGGCTGGTCGCGTGCGCTTATCGATGTCTCGTATTTCGAGACACCATTTTCAATCTGTTTTTTCGGAGAAGGATCATGTTGACACGCCCCAGAACTCGAAGAGGGTTCACACTGATCGAACTGCTGGTCGTGATTGCGATTATTGCAGTGTTGATCGCGTTGCTGCTGCCCGCCGTTCAGCAGGCTCGCGAATCGGCTCGTCGAACCCAATGCAAAAACAATTTGAAGCAGTTCGGTCTGGCGCTTCACAATTATCACGACACCTACAACTTACTGACGGGTTTTTCGACAGGGAGTGGAACTCCCGCAGCCAACGGTTTTCGCACGCGTCTGAGTGGCTTTGTGGCGCTGTTGCCCTACATTGATCAAGCCCCGTTGTACGCTCAGATTTGGAGCGATGGACAGGTTCCCTGGACCGGTGGAGGCTACTGGTCGCAAAAGTTGCCAGCAAACGTCTGCCCGACGGATTCCGGAACGTCAGCCCCTGGAGGCGGAACGTTTGGAAAGCGGAACTACGTCTTTTGTGGCGGCGACGGAACCGTAGGGACTGGCGATAACGGAGGATCGTCGACACCGATCATCGTGCCAACACGTGGCATGTTCGGTGCGCTGTCATTCATCAACCTGTCTGCCTGCAACGATGGAACCAGCAATACGATAGCCATGGCAGAAGCTGTCGCACCAATCGGCAGCAGTTCTCTCGGAATGGTCGCCGCGACAACAGGCACCGGTACTCCGGCAGCCTGTCAGGCCCTTTACAACTCGGGCACTCGCACTTACCCGGGTGGTGGGTATACGGGAGACACTTCGCGAGGCTATCGCTGGGGTGACGGCGCGGCCTACTTCTCGGCTTTTACGACCGCTGTGCCACCCAATTCTGCAAACTGTTTTTCAGGCGGTGCTGACCATTGGAACTCTGGATTCTACACAGCATCCAGCATGCATACTGGTGGCGTCCAAGTCTTGATGATGGACGGTTCCGTTCGATTCATCAGCGAAAACATCAGCTCGGGGAATCTTGCCGCAACCCCCCCTACCCTGTCGACCGGTGGACAAAGTCCTTACGGCGTCTGGGGAGCGTTGGGTTCGCGCATCGGTGGCGAAGTCGTGGGAGACTTCTAAGCCTGACAAGGTGAACGAGACCTGCTTACTACAACACGAACCGGACAGGGACACCTGTCCGGTTATTTTTTTGTATCATGCCCACATGCGCACCTTCTTCCACGGCTGGCGACGAAAGGCGGGGCTCGTCACGCTGGTGTTGGCGTGTGCCGTCGCTGGGCTATGGGTGCGAAGTTGCATCGTCTGTGACGTTTTCTCGGTAAAGGCATCGCCGACACGCCAACACATTGTTTGGCTGGCTGATTCCGGGCTCTGGTGGGCGTCAATAAAACGCTTTAGTTATGAGCGGCTCGGAGACAAAGGCCGAATTCTGAACTGGGAAGGCTGCCCAGCCAACTGGCGATCCAATGTTGACGCTCAGCGATTTGGTGTCGGCCCGCCACATGCTGGTTCCCCCTATGATCGCAGCTTCAATGAATTGAAGCCCACGATTCACTGGCGGCGGAGATTTCTCGGCGGAGATTTTGGAAACATTACTCGTCGCGAGACAGGGCCGTTCGGTCGCCAAAGGCCGGAAAAGGTCTGGTTCATGCCACTTTGGTGGTTCACGTTGCCTCTAACCCTGCTCTCCGCCTACCTGATTCTCTGGAAGCCACGGAAGCGGGCCGTAATCCAACCGCCACAAAGCTAGGGGAATACCCGACAGCGGGCTGCGACTTGTGTACTCTATTACTAGAGAGATCCACCGCAATACCGGAGTAATCCTCTTGTTGATCGAACACTGTGAGACTTAGCGGCTCGGCAGGAGCCTCGCCCTCCCAGAAGACGATCACTCCGATACGGTTGCGGAATTATTTAGTCGCCGTTTCGCTATTCACCGCCGGTCTGGAGTTCGATGTATGCGATGGAACTATTTGGCTTGCTTCGTCGTCGTGGCGAGTTCTGTCGTCAGCGCGGCGGAATCTGATCTGCGAGAGATCGCGTTGGATTCGGTGAAGGACTATGTCGTCGAACGTCCGGGGTCAGAGGGCGTTGAATTCGTTCGTGTCGAGCAGCCGATCATCCGATTCACCACGACTGGGATCGATGAGGCCGATATCTTCCTGTGGACGCAGCAAGGCCGCCCCGCACTGGTGGGGCAGGTCTTTCGGCTGAAGAATGTGGAAGGGGGATTGTGGCTGCATGAGTTTCAATCGCTGAGCGACGGACCGTTCACGCTGCGCCGCGAGGGCAAAGAATTATGGAGTCCTAAAACCGAAGGGGTGAAATGGCGAACTCTGAAGACCGATCTGGTCCCTTCGGATTCGGCTCGCGTTCGCCTGACGCAGTTCAAGCAACTGGCTCGTGACTTTACCGGTGTCGAACAGACACCGGGCGTCGGCAATGGCGAGTTGAAGAACTTTGGGCTGACCTTGAAGCCCAAAGAGGCCTATCGCTATCAGTCGAAAGGCGACGACGTGCTGGACGGCATCGTGTTCTGGTTTACTCAGGAAGAAAACACCGATCCCGAACTGCTGCTGCTGATCGAAGCGATCTCGAACGGGAAGGAGAATTCCTGGCAGTACACGCTGGGGCGACTGACTTGCTGGCCGATGCAGATCGATTACAAGGGTGTTCGGGTTGCCGATTTGCCAAACATGCTGAACAAGTCCATTAAGTCCGAACCCTACCACATCTGGCGACCGGCGATTCCGTGATCGGACATGGTTGCGGTATCGCCGTTCACTGGACCGCTGGATTCCCGCCTGCGCGGGAATGACGGAGTGAGGAGATCAGTCGTCTTCCAGTCGAATGTCGACGCTGGAGCTGTGTGCGGTCAGGCCTTCGACGGCGGCGAGGCGACGAATGTCTTCGGCGGCGTCTTCCAGGGCGTCGTGGTTGTACCAGATGACGCTGGAACGTTTGAGGAAATCGTTCGCGCAGAGGCCGTTGGCGAAACGGGCAGTTCCGCCTGTTGGCAGGACATGCGACGGGCCAGCGAAGTAATCTCCCACTGCCACGGGGGTGTAGTGTCCCATGAAGATCGCGCCGGCGTTCTGGATCCGATCCAGTAACTGTTCGGGATCACGAGTGGAGATGTGCAGGTGCTCGGGAGCCAGCAAGTCGGTCAGTTCGGCCGCTTGAATCGCATCACGAGCGAGAATCAAGGCGCCGTATTCATTCAGGCTGGTCAGCGCGAGATCGCCGCGAGGCAGCTTGGCCAACTGTGCTGAGAGTTCGTTGCGAACCGCCTCGATCAAGGGGGCGTGCCAGGTAATCAGCACTCCCGATCCTGGGCTGTGTTCCGCTTGCGAGATCAAATCGGCTGCGACGTACCGGGCGTCGGCGGAATCATCGGCGAGCAGCACGACTTCGCTGGGACCGGCGATGCTGTCGATGTCGACTTCGCCAAACACATGCTGCTTTGCGAGTGCCACGAACAAGTTTCCCGGCCCGACGATCTTGTCGACGCGTGGCAGTCCCTCGACACCGTAGGCCATCGCTGCGACGGCTTGAGCGCCACCGACGCGATAAACTTCGGTGATGCCGACTTCGGCGCAGGTCGCCAGCAACGACGCGTTGTAGCCGCCAAAATCAGTGGGAGGGACAACAACGGCGATCTCTTTAACGCCGGCCGTCTTCGCGGGGACGGCCGTCATCAGGACGGTTGACGGATACGCGGCAGCACCGCCGGGAACGCAGATGCCGACTCGCTTGAGCGGCAAGTAACGCTGTCGTAGTTCGACGCGGCTGGTTCCGTCCTGACGAATGAGGCGGACATCTTCATGCAGGATGCGGGTTTGGAATTCGGTGATATTGCCGATGATGGTTCGCAATGTCCGCAGGAACTTCGGATCGGCGCTGGCGTGGGCTGCGGCAAGCTCTTCAGCCGTGACGCGCATCGATTCGCGAGTCAACTGCTTCTGATCGAGCTTGGCGGTGTAGTCGAGCAGCGCCTCCAGACCTCGGTCGCGGACATCGGCACAGATTCGCTGGACCACTTGTCGTGGTGCCAGTGGTTCCCCGAACAGGGCGATGGTTCGCTGCTTGCCCGCTTCGGAAACAATGTCTCCCTGGGGACTGAGCTTGCGGCGCAGTTCGGCCAAGGCGGCGATGGGGTCTTGTGAGGAACAATCAATCGTTGGAATTGTCAGTGTCACGTTGTGGTTTTTTCGTCGCGATGCGTTCGTTTTTGGATTTCTTTCGGCCAACATCATAAGGATCAAATGGCCGGCCCTTCAGGCCTCTGGAAGTCTAGTGAGAGCTTAATTCCAGGGCCGAAGGGCCCTGGCTGGATAAAGTACCGGCCCCTTGGGCCTGAAGACAATCAACCGGCGGACGATCATTCAGATTGCTGTGGGGTAATTTGCATGGAGGCCGTCTTTGATCGAAGACACGGCCTTGTCGAAGACTCCAAAACCGTGGCACCCATTTATCAAGCATTTTTGAACAGAATCGGGCACGGTCATTGGTATCGCCAACCCGAAGATGAATGATCGCGAGCTTTGGTTTGAACTGGCCAACCGGTAAAGTGTATCGATGTTTGGCAAAGTTGCGACCGAGAGACCGTCGGCAAGTGGCGTTTGTATTGGGGTTCGTTCATGACTGCTGATTTTATCGACTTGCGTAGTGATACCGTCACGAAGCCGACCGGGGGGATGCGACAGGCGATTTTTGAGGCGGATGTCGGTGATGACATGTCTGGCGAAGATCCCACCGTCAATCGGCTGGAACAGATCGTCGCTGAGATGCTGGGGAAAGAAGCCGCAGTTTATAACAGTTCGGGGACTCAATCGAATCAGATGGCCGTGCGGGCTCACTGTCAGCAGGGGGACGAGATCCTCATCGACGAAACCGGCCATATCGTCAATTACGAACAGGGCGGCGCGGCCTCACTCAGCGGCGTGTCCGCTCGGATGCTGCGAGGTCCGTTTGGGATCTTTGATGTTGAAGATCTTGAAGGAAAGGTTCGGCCCGACAATCAGCATTACTGTGTGACTCGGCTGTTGTGCATTGAAAACACGACGAATCATGGCGGTGGACGAGCGTGGCCACTGGCGAAAATGAACCGCGTGGCCAACTGGGCGCATGACTCGGGGCTGAAGGTTCACGTCGACGGAGCACGGATTTTCAACGCGGCGATCGCTGGCGGATATTCAGTGAAGGAGTTCACTCGTCACGCCGATTCTATCTCGATCTGCTTTTCGAAGGGTCTGGGTTGCCCGATGGGTTCGATCCTGGTCGGGGACGCCGCCACGATCTATCGGGCGCGAAGGGCTCGCAAGGCATTTGGTGGGGCGTTGCGTCAGGCCGGGATGATGGCGGCCGCGGCGATTTATGCCTTGGAACACCATGTCGATCGGCTAGAAGAAGATCACGTGAATGCGAAAGCCTTTGCCAATGCGATTGCGGGCATCGACGGGATTCGCATCAATGTTGACGACGTCGAATCGAATCTGGTCTTCTTCGAGATCGCTCCAGAGCGTGGAACATCGGCCCAGCTTTCGGCTCAATTGCTTGAGCAGGGTGTTCGAATCAATCCGAGCGGGCCGCAGCGATTGCGGGCCTGTACGCATCTGGATGTGACTCGTGAGGAAGTGCTGCAGGCAGCGGATGCCGTTAGGATGTGCATGGAACGGGGAGTCGAACGCGCGGCGGCAAACCATCTGGTGGGCACGGCGTACGCGTCGAAATGACGCGATCTACGAATTGGTTAGCGTGTCGAAGGAATCCTTGCGAGGGGCGAGCAAGAAGAAAAGCAGCGACGGAATCTAGCGAAGGAGACTTCGGCGATGATGCATACCTTCTTCCACGGCTGGCGTCGAAAATTTGGTATGGCGACGCTGGCGGTGGCGTGCGCATTGTTGCTGACAGACGCGATGTTCGGCCCGGAACCGTGGGCCGTTCATTGGCACCAATCTGAACCCGTATCGCATGAGTGGAGCGGGATGGTCACAACATCTCAATCATCGGTCGGAACGGTTGCTGTTCCCAATTGGGCAATGGCAATCCCACTCACCCTTCTCTCCGCCTATCTGATTCTCTGGAAGCCGCGGAAACGCGTGAACAGCGATGCGTGAATTCTTCCACGGTTGGCGACGCAAGGCGGGGGTTGTCACGTTTGTGATGGTGTGTGTGGGTGTGGCTCTGTTACCAAGGTTTCTCGATCCGTTCGATGATGCGTCGTTTAACAGATCTGACTGGATGAGTTCGACGCCAGAACAGCGGGCCAAAATGGCTCGCGATGTGATCACCAAGCACATCCGTCGCGGGGCAACGCTGGAAGAAATAGTGGCGTTGCTCGGCGAGCCCGAGGAGACCCACAATGTCCGGGCCCGGGGCAGTCGTGTCGATCAATACGGTAACCGTCTCCACGGCGCCAAAACATACGCATACTACCTTGGGTCGTGGAGTTCGTACGGATTAGACGATGCGCATCTCTACGTCCATTTCGATACGGATGATCGCGTTTTGAGTGCCGAAGTGGCTGGTGGATAGTCCGCCGACCTGATTCTTTGGAAGCCAAGGAAGGGGGTGGACAAGCCCGGCTAGCGTTGTGAGGATCATACATCTGAGACATCGAAGTTTGTAACGAGTCCGCGTTGTTTTACCGCCGAGAGTGATCATGCAATTCTTCCACGGTTGGCGACGAAAACTTGGAGGCGTGACGCTGCTGATCGCGTGCGTATTCATGGCCATCTGGGGCAGGAGTGCGTTCAAAGGTGATTATTTGCGGAGAGAACGGGGCCCCGTCAGTCATGTCTTTGTTTCGGCAAACGGCGAACTGAAATCGTTGTCGTGGAAATCATCAGGCAGACTCAGGGGCGATGAGATTTCGCTCGGTCTTGCACCCGGATTTTTATCAAAAAGTTACAATGCAACGACGGAAGAACTGGGAACTTCAAAAGTCCCGTTTCACGAATTCCGTCTTCAGTACTGGTCGATCACCATCCCGTTGACCCTGCTCTCCGCATTTCTGATCCTCAGCAAGCCACGGAAGTGGGTCGGCATATCTGATTAGCATGGTGGGTCCAGTATATTGCGGCCCTTCAAAGATTGTGGAGATCGACACTTGAAAACCACGCCCTTCACAAAGCTTCAGGGACGTGCCACTCGGCCGTGTTCTTGATCGAAGACACGGCCTTGTCGAGGACTCCAAAACCGTGGCACCCGGGGTGATGACACAAACATAGGTGGTGATGCTTTCGTGCCTGCGAAGCTGAGCGTTTGACGGGGTTTCCGGATGGCAGTAGCATCGCGTTTCTGTGACCTGAATTTTGATACTTCTCGATCTGAAAGTCATCTTTGATGTCTGCCGTTCGCCGTGCATTGCTGAGCCTGAGTGATAAGCAAGGTCTCGTTCCGTTCGCTCAGGGTTTGGTGCGGTTGGGCTTTGAGTTGTTGTCGACGGGGGGGACTCGCAAGGCGTTGGAAGAGGCCGGCGTTCCGGTGCTGGATGTCGCTCAGTACACCGGCTTTCCGGAGATGATGGATGGACGCGTGAAGACGCTGCATCCGCGAATTCATGGCGGTCTGCTTGGTCGTCCCGATCTGAGCGAAGATGCGGCGTCCATGAAAGAACATGGGATCACGCCGTTCGAGCTGGTCGTGGTGAATCTGTATCCCTTTGTGGAGACGATTTCCAAGCCCAATGTGACGGCCGAAGAAGCGATCGAACAGATCGATATTGGCGGACCGAGCATGCTGCGATCGGCGGCGAAGAACCATAAGTACGTGGGAGTCGTGACGAGTCCCAGCCAATATCAGCAGGTGTTGGCGGAACTGCAGCAAGGGATGCTGGGCTTCGCATTTCGACGCCAACTGGCCGCTGCCGCGTTCGAAATGACGGCTCGGTATGACCGTGCGATCGCCGACTACATGGCTGGCCTGACGGATTCTGAAGTCGCTTCCGATCCAGAATTCCCGAGCGTGTTGACCCTGAAGTACGAGCGTCGTTCGTCGTTGCGATATGGCGAGAACCCGCATCAGCGAGCGGCCTTCTATGTGGAAGCAAATCCGCCGAGTTCGACGCTGGCGGCGGCGAAGATCCTGCACGGCAAGGAACTGTCCTATAACAATCTGCTCGATCTTGATGCCGCGATGCAGATTGTGCGCGAGTTCCGATCGCCAGCCGCTTGCGTGATCAAGCACAACAATCCGTGTGGATGTGCCGTCGGTGACAGTCTGGCGGAAGCTTACGTCAAAGCCGACGGAGGCGATCCTGTGAGTGCCTTCGGATCGATCCTGGGTTTCAACCGTCCGGTCGATGTCGAGACAGCGGACCAGTTGAGCGTTCCCGGGCGATTTATCGAAGCGATCATTGCTCCTTCGTTTGAACCAGCCGCGTTCCAGTTGCTGACGACGGTGCCGAAGTGGAAGGCCAACGTTCGACTGCTGGAATGTCCGGCGATGCTGGATACTCGAGCGGTCAGTCAGGAGTTCCGTCGCGTCACTGGTGGGTTGCTGATTCAGGACCGTGACGAATCGATTGACGATTCGAGTGGTTGGAAAGTCGTGACGACTCGTAGTCCGACCGCGGAAGAATTTGCGGACCTCGATTTCGCCTGGTCGGTTTGTAAGTACGTGAAGTCGAATGCCATCCTGTTTGCGAAGAAGGGACAGGTGGTTGGTGTCGGAGCGGGACAGATGAGCCGTCTCGATTCCGCGTACATCGCCGCTTACAAATCAGGCGACCGGGCGCGGGGTGGGGTTTGTGCCTCGGATGCGTTCTTCCCATTCCGCGATGGCATCGATCAGATCCACGAAGCGGGGATCACGGCCGTTATTCAGCCAGGTGGTTCAAAGCGGGATGAAGACGTGATTGCGGCGTGCAACGAATATGGGATCGCGATGCTGTTTACCGGACGCAGGCACTTCCGTCACTAAGACGACGTGCGCGATTCGGGTCGCGAGAAATATAAGTTCGGATGCCACTGGCGACGGCTTTGCGTTGCCAGTGGTTTACCGATGTGTCAAAGGGCCAACCATGGGTGGTGATGCTGATTATTGTACACACTCGTCACCCAATTAAAGCGATTGCCGCGACTCGAAGACACTGGCGGCCCAGAGCTGCCGCCAGTGGCACCCAATCTGAAACCCAAAACGCGCACGATCGTTTGATCTCGACTTCGCGGATTGATAGCAAACTGTGGCTCGCTGGATTCCCGCCTGTTATGTAGAGGATTGTCAATCGAAGAAATCAGTTTCGCTGTGGCAACCTGTTATTCAGTCGTTCCCCCTCGGGAAGACTATTTCGTCCGTTCGCCAATGGCGAGTCTGT
>JAQGHU010000027.1 GCA_028291515.1 Schlesneria sp. | reverse complement strand
TCAGACTGAGATAACCAACCAAAAACTCCCCTTCGGCATCGGCCACGTCGCTGGGATACGACTTCCGTGTCGTGCTCATCACCTAACATCAGCAAAAGACCGCAGATAAGTCAATAACAGGCTCTAGTGCGGACGGATAATCCTCTGTCACGCGAACAAAGTTTAATAACGTAATCTGAACTCGGTCCCATGGTCGGATTCCGCCGGTGCGCTCATCAAGAAGGCAAACTCACGATCTTAATTTTCTCATCCTCGCCGCGATTTCAATCGCCACCCAACTGTTTTGAGAATTTGTGGGTTGGGCTATTCCTTCAACATGACGCCAACGCGGGTAGGTGGTTCAATTTAGTTATTCGAACCTACTCCAAGATGACTGTAACTTAACAAGGATGTTGAGGTGTATTCTGTCTGAGGTCCAGCGGGATCGGAGAGGTTCATCTGCGGTGACCAGTTGCTGACCTGAGCGAAGTACCTCCTCTAGTTAAATACGAAGCAAGCATTCACACGGGCCAGACTCATGGGCTTCTTGGCGGTAACCGCCCCAGAGCGGCAGATTACGCCGACCACCAACGAGGCTAGTCACTGGCTATTGACTCATTCCCGTCGATGCATCGAATTTAATCGTCGCTATCGTTCTTTCAATGTCGACTTGCTGATAATCAGGCATTGCCAGAATCGGCCATGCGTCGCACAGCAGTGGTGTGCCTTAGGAGAATACATGTTTTCCCAAGCTCGTTTCATTAAGATTGTTGGGTCGCTACTTACCTGCGTGTCGTTGGCCGAGTGCCTTTCACGGCAGGTGGCCAGAGATAGCGTCAGCGCGCGCCAAGCACTGCTCGAAATGTACACGGACCAAGTCTTGGACAACCTCATTCGTGCGCATAACAACTTGCCGTTTGTGCAAGTTGCCTATAGCGATGTCACAGTTCAGGATAACGATCAGCTTGGAAGTACTCTCACGGGGAATTGGCCCGGTTCGATGTTCGGAGCCACTGGCAATGCATCGAGATCTATGACTCTCAGTGTCGTTGCTAACCCAATCGTGGACCAGAACGACGTCTATGACGCCTACATCGGGTTTGCGAATGACCCTGGGCTCTTCATGGTCAGTTGTGATGATCCAGGATGCGCGGCGCATATTTGCCGTAAACAAGACGGGGTGTACTACTGGGTACCGTCCGATGCCGGCCCGTTGTTCATGGATCTTGCGATGAGGACAACCTTTAAACGGGGTCCAGAATCCGTAATTCCAGGCTCTTATGACGTCGTCATTTCCGAAGTGAGCATCACGAAAACGAATCCGATCGGTGAAAGCACTGGCAAACCCGTCCTGCCGAATGCGCCTGCCGATCTTCAGAATGCCATTATCACGTTCAATGCTCCAGTCCCGAGCGGAGATGCGACGCTGGTAGCCAAGCTCCAGTCCCGAGCGGAGATGCGACGCTGGTAGCCAAGTTAACGGATGGTCGTACAATTCGTATCAATCTCTATGAGATTCCGACGAGTATCGACGCAGATGGCAAAGAGACAGAAATCATCGCTGGCTCGCCAACAACGAAGTTAAAAACACAGGCGTGGAGCCCGAGTGCGAAAGGATATACAGAGAATGATCTCATGGCGGCAAAGGCCAAACTCTATTCCCACGACTTCCCTGCGGATGCACCTGTTCCGTCCGCACCACTCCAGCGGGTTAATTCCAATCTAAAGTTTCTGCGTAATCTTCAATCACAGTCGCGACGATCTCTGTGAACAATTGAGGGATGGGCCACCGATGACTGATCATACCCCCGCTGAAAACAACGGTTTCATCACAGCGACGACCGTTTCCGCCGCTGTTACAATGAATAACCAAGTAGGACAGCGAGTCGCAATCAGAGTTCTGGGCGACGATCAAAAGAATTATCACTTTGACTCAGCAATCCCAACACCCGCTTCCAATAAATTGTTGAAGGATTTTCTAGGTGAGCTTTCAAAGATATGGCCATCCGTCGCTTTCAAATTCAGAGCGAAGCAGTTGACCATCAGCGAGATTCAACTCACTTCTCCGTCGGTGGCACAGTCTGCTTCTGCCGCAGCGCCCGCGCCCTCGATCTTTATGAATCCTCCAATTCTTACTCCGCCGGTCGTACCTCCTTCTGACAAGCCGTGACCTGGTCGTGCGAGGGTTCAGATGACACGACCAATGAATCGCTTTGGCGAGCGGCGTCGCAGCGTTATTGTCAGTCTATCGCATGATGCTAATCTTGTTCCGGAAAAAGATAGCGCTCGGTACGTGCCGATTTCAGGTTTGAGGTGAATGGCGAATTCTCGTACACCAAGGCAAAGGCGATGTTATGGGTGATATCTTTTTTTGAGAAATTCCAATGCGGGAGCTATCATCTTCCCGTTTGCATCAAATTTCGCATCATCCACCCCACCACCCATCTTGACCCCACCGAATTTGCTGACAAGTCGCTGCTCCGTCAACGGCTGATCTGCCTGCACATCAATTGCGTGCTGTAAGTTTGAAAGGCGATCGTCGGGAATCAGAAACAAATCGAAGATAATGGTATCCCCATATTGCACTGTATTCGCAATCCGAGGGCACCGAATGTGTTCCTCGCTAACAGTGCCGCCAATGCCATGAAATTTTCGGATTCTGCTGACGACCGTCTTTGTTTCCTCTGAGAATTCCCGATCAACTGGTTTCTTCATTATTCAGGATCACATACGATCGACCGACCTGTTCGGACTTCTTGGAGCATTGCACCGTTACGTTCACCTCGTCCTTGTCAAGGTTGTAAGATCAACTCGACAACGTTCGACCTGCCCGGCCTCAATTGCCTTGAATCGCCGGTATTGCGACGGATCCAAGAGATGGAAGTCGAAGAACTCAATAGGCCACATAATAAGCAGTGCGAAAAACGACAATGTGATGCTCAACAGGATCAGAGCATCCCGAGAGAGCAAGAATGCCCGAAGGCACAGTTTTCGGTGGCCGGAATTCTTCAGGCGAGACGCCATTGCGTCTTGCGTTATGTCACTTCCCCCTGGATGCCAACCAAGGGAAGCCTTGAGCGCATGTTGCAGCCCCGTCTTCTGAGTCCACTGATCGCGAGTCAACTCCCAGCCATGCTGGACGACTGCATGGATTTCCTGGTTGGAGAATGCGTCCAAGTCAGTGCGAGCGCCTCCAGCAAGTGTTTGGACCACCTCACTTAAGATATTGTCGTCTTCGGGATGTGAGACGATGTCACCAACGCGTACCGTGAGAAGTCGTCGATGCGGGTTATTGTGGATTCAGCGACTAAACATCCGGACGTCGCTGTCAGCCAGTCTGTAAAACTAAATGTCGCTGGCCCGAGCGACCCTGTCCAGCATCCAGTTGTACGACGAAGTAGAGACGAACCCATTTTGAAATGGCAATCCTGCGTCGCTAACGATGAACAAAATATTCTGCTCGGGTGATTGCTGCTGCTCAAGGTAATCGATCAGGCCAATTCTCAGATTGTCGTAGACACCAACATCTCCAATCGTGATGTTTTTGCTGCCTTCTGACGAAAATCCGTGGGTGCGATTAGATGCGGTGAAAACATCGGTGGAAACGCAGAAGAAAAAGCCACGGCTTCCCACAAGCCGAACTCCGAATCCTTCAGTTTTCTAGCTGGACGATACTCCTAAGCGTTCCATCGTCATTGATGCCAAAAGCGAGATGCCATTTCGTGAAAATGAGACTAGGCGTCCGGTGGAGAAGTCCGTCCCAAGAATGTAAAACTCCGGTGTCTTGTGGGCCTCCTTAAGTTTCGAGTCACGCCAGTCGCGAGCGATCCCGTTAACGTAACAACGGTGTAGTTCCGTAGTGCGGCGCCGGGCAGAGTAACGAGTAGGCGATATGCTCCCGTATTCCGTAGCGCGCAGCACCCTGGATGAGGGTGCGCGCTGCAGCCGCGAACTGCGAGTCATCACCATCCGCGTACGGATCCCAATTCTGAAGAACATGTCCGGCAGTAATACTGCTAGCCGAAACCGAAGTGATGTGCGAGATGCATTGCTGCCGTGACAAATAATGTGGAGGGATGTATAGTTCAGACGTGATGATTGTGGTGACAAGTTTCTTGCCTCGATGTAGTTTGCGGCGACTTTTTCTTGAGAGAGTCAAGATAAGGAGACTGTAATGGCCTCGCTCGTTGATTATCGTGGTTTGCAAGTTGTTTCTCCAGATCCTACCGGAGATGGTGGGCTGGCGATTCAGAATAATTTGAAGAATCTCGTGAATTGGAGCCCAAAGGGAGTCTGGGCCCAAACGACGAATCCGACAGCTAGCAATGACAACACTGACGAGTACTATCCAGGTTCGTTTTGGTTACGCACGAACACAACGCCATCACAATTGTTTGTATGCAAATCATCGGCGACGGCGGCCGCAGAGTGGTTGCCACTTCTCCTTGCCGTTTCACAAGATTCCGCACCGAAACTGGGTGGCGATCTAGTTCTCAACGGCCACAAAATCACTGACTCCACGACAATCGCCTTGGCGATTGCGGGAACGACAGTCGCTTCGGCTACATCGAACAGTCTGCAGGTGCAGGCCAATTTTCTGGTGGGCACGACGACGATTCCGACGGGGGCAACGTTTAACAACGTTCTTGGTGGGGGGCCGACATCTCCGGTGCTGGGGGCCGCCACCGCTGATGTTGTCTGCATGGCCGCTGTAGACAAGGCTGTAGGTGATCGCCGCCTTTATATTCAGTCCGAAGCCGGTACTCCCATCAGCCTCGGTAATAATCGACTCAATTTCTCTGCGACGACGGGCTTCGTCAGCGTGGGTGGAACTGATGCCATCAGCGTAACGTCGTCCAAGTTCGAATTCCTGCAGTCGATTGTCGGAGTACCGTCGACGGGACTCGCAATCGTCGTCCCCTCCACCACCAGCACGGCAGAATCTCTGTGGAGCTGGTCGGTGTCCGACGATACCAGCCAACTCGTCATCAACAACGCGACGGCCTCGGATGCGCTCTTCACGCCGCGGTTGAATGGGATTCAGAGCGCTGCAGGTACTGCATTGAATGTGACAGGGTCTGGCACCACAGACACGGGTGGAAACCCGTTGCTTTTGTTTGTGGGACAACTTGTCGGCGGAACAAAGGTTTCTACCAGGCCACTGTGTCAATTTTGGAATCTCAATGTCTCAGCGCTGGAAATTTCCGCAGGCCTAAATCTACGACTGCAAGGGGGCGCCACGACGCCCGTCTTGGCCAGTGCGGCTGCGGACACCGTCTCCCTTGCGCCAGTCGACAAGGCAGCCGGTGATCGTCGGCTGTACATTCAGTCCGAATCTGGCTCTGCGATTAGCCTCGGCGGTGATCGTCTGAACTTTTCCGCATCTACCGGCGGAATCTCGGTGGGTGGGACAGACGTCCTCACCGCTAACGCAACAGGGATCGCTATCGCCGGTAAGGTCACGAATTACAACGGGCTGTCGGCCGTTGGAGTTCCGATCACGGTGGCTAGCGCCTACCTGATTACGAATGCAGCCGTCACCTCGTTCTGCAGCTATACCGTACCTGCGGCGGCCGATGCCGTCTTTGAAGTCGCCTGCTCAGTCTTGGTGAAAGCGACATCGTCCAGTTACAACTTCGCCGCTAAACTCAGCTACACAGATACCGGAGGAACTGCCCGAACGGCGACACTCGTCTTTCAATTGGTAGGCGGAACTACCACGATTGCGGTCTCAAATGCGGGCGGAGGTGTTGCGCCCTATCTGGGCATCCCCGTTCGGTTCCGGGCCAAGGCCGGAACAACGATCTCGATTGCGACGTCTGGGACATTCGCAGTAGTTTTGTACGACATTGATGCGTCGTTGATTCTGCAACCGTGAGGGTCGGATTCGCTGACCACTGGCTGACCGACTCTAACAATGTCACGATACACGCCTAAGCAATCAATATTTCCATGCGATCGTCAAGGATTTGTTCGCTCCGAATCTGCGTATCGCCGATGCATGAACGCCAAACAGGTCGGCGTCATGTAATTGCGAACGGCTCGTAATTGTCGCTCTCAAACTTGGCTCACGCACAACCTCATGATGTTGCCCCTTGATGTAGGCGAACTGAATGACGATTGATTCACTGAGTGAACCAATTGTGAGATTGCGAACATTGATTGCCGGAAACCCAGCAGAGTTTGCTTAACGCATGTGTCACAAAAGGTTCGATCGCAGTCCCTTTGACGCGTTTGCGACGTGGTGAATTTAGGTGGATCGAACTCAGCAGCAACTTTTCCACGACGGGAGTCGTTGGGAGCCTCGGGGCTCCCTTCTGCGGGGTCGTAAAGCGACGAGCCTGCTTCAATCCGATAACTTCCGTAAATCAGGCGAGTCGTCTCAGAGGCCCGACAAACCATGATAGCCCAGCGTCAGGCACGCGAAGAGCCGCGGCAGCGTGAACCTCGGACTGTCAAGATGCGAGTGCTCCGGCAACACGCGCCAAGCTAATTCAGTGGCCGCCACCAGAACCCGCCACGGCGATTCGGATGTTTCGTTCATTCGCGAGTGGTATCATCATCATCACAACGATCAGGGCAAGACCTATTCTAATGAGCCACTTAACACCGTTTTGGAGGGGGCGCAACTGAATGCCATTGTGCTCACGCACTGTGATTACTTGCCCCCATGTTCAGTTGTAGTTGAACGACCAAGGATGTGCGCTCGTCCGTATCCGGCTTCATCCCAGCGCCGAAAGCTGTGTGCGTCTCCGGCATGTTATCGCCGTAAGTTTGGTAGTCGCGTCGCCTTGGGCAGGCACCAGTTGAGTCAACGTATTCGGCTTTTTGCCAAGCGCAACTACGACACGTGATTAATTCTCGATGAATAATCCGGTAAACGCAACATTTATAGTGCGAATGGTGAATTCGCCTCTCCATTCAGAATTGAAATTTTGTCGCATTCAAATAAACATGTACGTAATGTTTTGCAACCAATGATATCAATGAGGTCGTCGATGACCGAGGGTGTGGAATCGCGATCTATGGAGGGGCAGCGCCGGTTAATTTTGCGCTGCCGTCAAAGTCCGGGGGATGTCGTGATGCTCACGGCGGCTGTTCGCGATTTGCATCTCGCTCACCCTGGAAAATTTCTGACAGATGTCCGCACGACGGCAGATCAGCTTTGGGAGCAAAATCCCTATCTGGTAAAATTGGAAGAAGATGATGCGTCGGTAGAAGTGATCGACGTCGAGTATCCGCTGATTCATCAAAGTAACGAACGTCCCTATCATTTCATCCATGGCTTTATTCAGTTCCTGGAGTCCCAACTTCAGCTTTCGATTCCTGTCACAGCCTTCAAGGGTGATGTTCACCTGAGTGACGAAGAAAAAAAGTGGACTTCACAAGTTGCTGAAGCAGGATATGACGGGCCTTTCTGGTTAATCGTCGCGGGAGGAAAATTTGATTTCACTGCAAAGTGGTGGAACCCCTCAGCGTACCAGCGAGTCGTTGATCATTTTCATGGTCGAGTGCCATTTGTGCAGGTCGGCGAGGCCGACCATTGGCATCAACCGCTTCGCAATGTGCTCGACTTGAGAGCGAAAACGGATATCCGGCAGTTTCTGAGACTGATGTATCACGCAGATGGCGTCCTCTGCCCGGTCACATTCGCGATGCATCTGGCCGCTGCTGTCGAGATGCGTCCAGAGCAACCACGCAACCGCGCCTGTGTGGTTGTTGCCGGAGGCCGAGAGCCGATGCAGTGGGAAGCGTATCCACATCACCAATATCTCAGTACCAATGGAGCGCTGTGGTGCTGCGACCAGGGTGGTTGTTGGAAGTCACGCTGCCAACCTGTCGGAGACGGCGACGGGAAGGACAATGACCGATGCCTCCAACCGGTTTTGGTTTCTGCCGATCTGCAGATCGCGCGCTGCATGGAGATGATTCGCCCTGAAGATGTCATTCGCAGAATAGAGCTCTACTATGAGGGGCACGCACTCCAGTATGCCACCACGCAGCAATGGGACACTTTTGAAGAGGTCATCATTCGTGATGCGGAGGTCAGAGGAGCATGAGGCACCTCGCAGATCGATGGGAGGCGATGGGGCAGTCGCGTATTTGTGTAATTGGTGACCTGATTCTTGATCGCTATCAGTGGGGATCAGCAGAAAGGATTAGTCCTGAAGCACCGGTACTCGTCTTGAAATCCCTCGGAGAGGAGGATCGGCTGGGAGGAGCTGCAAGCGTGGCCACGTTGCTCCGCGGCCTGGCCTGCGACGTGACACTGATCGGGCTGGTCGGAGCCGACCAAGAGGGGCATTGTACAAGTCACCTTATCGATGAACTCAAGATCGACTCCGAATTTGTCTTGGTCGATCCAAATCGACCGACGACCTGGAAAACTCGTATTCTCGGCAGTGCTAATCGACGACAACCTCATCAACTTTTGAGAATTGATCGCGAGTCGTGCGCGGTCCCGGATGAAGCCACTGAACAAGCTCTCATTGGCGCCCTTACGGCATCAATCCCTAATGCGTCGGCTGCCTTGATATCCGACTATGGTAAAGGCGTCTGCACACCGAAGGTGATTCGCACGGTGTTTGAGCTGGCGAAGCAATATTGTATTCCGGTGGCCGTCGATCCCGCCAAGAGAGTCACATTTGATCGCTACCGCGGCGCGCCGCTTGTCACTCCGAATCGAACGGAAGCGAGTGCTGCGACCGGTATCGACATTCGCTCCGTCAGCGATGCGCGCCTGGCCGGAAATCAGCTGTGTCTGCAATGGGGCGTGAGCACGGTACTACTGAAGCTCGACCGAGAGGGACTTCTCATTTGCAGGGCGAATGAGCCCGCGATCCATGTCAGAACGACACCGCGAACCGTCTGCGATGTCACCGGAGCGGGAGATATGATTCTCGCGGTCACTGGACTTTGCCTCGCGAGTGGATGGTTCATCTCCGAGGCAGCGGAGGTGGCGAATATTGCGGCAGGCTTTGAGGTGGAGCGTGTCGGAGTGTCACAAGTGAGCAGGTCCGAGATTCTGGCTGTACTGCAATCTCGACAATCCCGAAGCACCGAGCACAAGATCATCTCTTCGAGAACTGCTGAGGATCTGGCGGCCCGTTATCGGGAGGAGGGGAGAAAGGTCGTCTTTACGAATGGGTGCTTTGACCTATTCCATGCCGGGCATGTCCACTGTCTTGAACAGGCCGCCTCCTGCGGTGATGCTCTCTTCGTCGCTGTCAACAGCGACGAAAGCGTGCGGAGACTCAAAGGATCGGGAAGGCCTATCGTCGCTGAAAATCAGCGCGCCGCGATCCTCGCTGCTTTGGCTTGTGTGGACCATGTTGTCGTAATGGAGGGCGACACACCTCATGAATTGCTGAGAGCGATCCATCCCGACGTACTGGTCAAAGGCGCACCTTATCAGATTAACGAAGTTGTAGGAGCTGAAATTGTCCGAGCTTATGGCGGGGAAATCACGATCACCAAAACAACGCCGGGCTTGTCGACGACCTTGCTGGAAACACAGATCATCAATCAGAGAGGTGTGTCAACATTACGGGAGGATTGATTCTGTGGCCGACAACACGGTCCCGCCGCAGTCTTGGCATTGAGCGCTCCACGATCGTTCAGTCAAAAAGTCGAAGATTACTGCGACAAGATGTCGTGGCTTTCTGAGCTCGCGTGTTTTTCACTCGTTTGATGTTCAGTTTAACAATGGTGTTTTTGTTGGCTAAACGTATGATCGAGCATCTGTGGTATTAAGCATATTAAATATGCTGGCGGCATATTGCAGCGATTCACTGAACAGTGTAGCTTCTTTTCGTTGCATCAGAGACAACGCAACGCTCGTAAATTGAGTCTGCATCGGAGATAACAGATGGCATCGTCATCGAGCGGGACGGGAAGTCTTCCGTTTTCGAGTGGAAGTTCGGTGGTGAGTTCGTCTTCGGTTCGCGGCTTGGGGAGTTCCTCGAGCGGTTTTTCCTCGAGCAGCGTCTCTTCGGTTTCTTCTCGGTCATCGTCGTCGAGCCTGAGTTCGTCTTCGAGTAAGAGTTCTTCGTCGAGCAGTTCATCTCGATCATCGAGTTCATCGAAGCGGAGTTCGTCGAGTTCGTCCCGGTCCTCGTCGAGTTCCTCCCGTTCGTCATCGAGTTCGTCTCGTTCCTCGTCCTCGTCCAGCCGTTCGTCGTCTTCCTCGTCCCGCCGAAGTTCATCGAGTTCGTGTGTGTGTCCGGTGTTGTCGGATATCACGTCGACCAGTATGTACACGGTGAAGCAGGAGGACGGAACGTTCGTCTCGGTTTGTCGGAAAATTCCAGGCGGTGGTTTCGGGACAGTTGACCTGAATGTGATTCTGCTGTCAGGAAGCTGCGCTGACGTGGCCTGGTCGGCCGGCGACTATTTCGGCACGGGTTGCAGCATCTCGTTTCCCACGGCGGGAGGGGGGACGGTGACCGTCTCCGTGGTCTGTGCGTGCAGTGGTGCCCTGCTGGGATCGGCAACGGTCGCGATCATGTGCCCCACCCTCCTGGGGGTGGATGTGGATCCAGGCGACAAGGCGACGCGTCCGCGGGACATCAATCAGCCGGGCCTGCGTTATTTCTATTTTATCTCTCCCTACCGTGCGGGGGGGAGTGCGATGCTGCAGGCGACGGTGCAGGACCAGTATGGGATCCCGGCCTCGGTCTGGGCCGAGTCGCTGTACTGGGAATCGCCGGACGGATCTGACTGCGTGAGCGCTGCGATTACCTCCAGTGGCAACACGGTGCGGATCCCGAAGACCAAAATCCAGACGGTCTGCCTGACGC
>JAQGHU010000020.1 GCA_028291515.1 Schlesneria sp. | reverse complement strand
GCTGGGCAAAGTTCCGGCCCCTTGGGCCTCATGACAGAGGCCAAAGGATCCCAAAACCAATTGCATCAAAGATGCGTAGATCCTTACGCTCAAAAACCGTGGCATCCTTTCTCATGATTCTGGTGAGCAGAATCGCACACGTTGATTTAGTGGTATTACTTAATGATAGTTGTTTTGAAATTTGATTTGGGTGCCATCGTGATGCATCGCGCATGGTCGTAAAGTTGAGAACTCATGGAAGCAGTGGTGTCATCAGATGCTCGAAAACGTGCAGTTGTGGATCTACGGCACGGCTGCATTGATCGATACGGTACTGTTGTTCGCACTCGTCGAACGGCATAACTGGCGTGCCGTCACCGTCTGGATGCTGCTGTTGGCACTGGGAGTCTGGATGTGGCATGGCGGGACGTTCGTCCGGCAGCTTGTCGAGCCTTCAATCGGCGCTCTCGCCGATCCCGTACGCTGGCTCGCGATGATGTCGATGGCGGCGGGCCTGCTGCTGATGCCCAGCGCTGCTTTACACGGAACATGCCGATTGCTGACACACGGACAGTTCCAGATCGCTCCTCGAGCCAATCCCCGCCTGCTGTTTTGCTACTTGCCACTGCTGCTGCTATTGCCGATGGGTCACGCGTTGGCAATCCAACCAAGCTCCCCATTCCTGATACTGCTGTCGGCATACCAGATCCCTTATGTGATTTGGCTGAACCTGGTCAGCGCGGCCACGGCGTACGGACTGATCCGAACGGTCGCGGACACGAAAGAAGCTCCCTGGCGCTGGTTCAATCATTCACTGGCGGCGAGCATGGTCTTGATCGGCCTGCTCGCGGCGGCGTTCGTGATCACTCTCTCGCGGCAATCAACCGCGACTGCGGTGTTGCAAACCGTCGTCGGAGTTTCGCCGATCATCCCAGTGCTGCTGTTTGCTTATTTCGTGATGCGGTTCCAGTTGTTGCCGCTGATCCTCGAGCGAACCCTTGCTTACGGCGCGGTATTGATGGGAGCGATGCTATTCCACGCCATCGTCTTGCGAGGTGCTGTATCTGACATCGCGACCCGCTATCGAGTCGATCTGGGAATCGTCGAGGGGATTTTGGCCCTGGGTGTCATTCTGCTCTATCAACCCCTGCGAGATCGCGTCGCCGCCGCACTGCAATCTCTGGTCGATTCGTCGCGCCACGGTCGACGCGAACGACGACGACTTGCCGTGCAGCTGGCAGCTCGATCCGGGGATCCAGTCCCTGAATTACTCAGTTGGTTCACGGTGACAATGCAGGAAACGTTCGGCACCGATCTCGCGGCCGGCTGGCTTTGCAGCCCAAGCGGAGGCGTCGTCGAAAAAACAGGATCCTCGCATCTGTTGGACGACGGCCAAGTCCAGCAACTGCTGACAGCGATGACCAAGTCGAACGAACAGTTCATTACGCGTTATTCCTCATCGGACGCGGAAGTCCTGGCCGTACTGGATCAAGTCCGAGCGGGTGCGGTGCTGGGGTTCCAGCATTCCGAAGTGCGCGGCCTGTTCCTGGTGGGCTGCAGTCACTGGGGGCAACCGCCGAGCGAAGAAGACTTGCATGCCTTGTTATTGCTGGTCGAACAGTTCGGAGTCACTTTGCACAATTCACAACTGCAGGCCCTTCAAGTCGCCGCCGACCATCGTGTGCTGCAACAGGAGAAACTCTCAGTCCTGGGATTGCTGGCGGGATCTCTCGCCCATGAAATCAAGAACCCGCTCTCTTCGATCAAAACGATTACGCATGTCCTGGCTGAAGAACTCGGCCCCGATAGCCCCCATGCCGAAGACCTGCGCATGATTACGGGCGAAATCGACCGACTATCCGCCTCGACCTCGGAACTCCTCGACGTGGCCCGACCACATCGCGCAGATCAACCGCGCATTCCCTTGGAGCAACTGCTGTCACCCACACTTCGTCTCCTGCAACATCTGGCGCGCGAGCACAAAGCCACCTTGAATATCTGTTTTCCGGAGGAACCGATCGTTGGCCCGTGGGACCAATCCAGCTTGCGCGAAATCGTGTTCAATCTGATCTCGAATGGATTGGAGGCCGCTGGCGAAGGTGGCACCGTGAAACTCGCCTGCCGTTGCGAATCGAAGACCTTAGCAATCGAGATTCAGGACACTGGCCGAGGCGTTGCCGCCGAACAACGAGCGCGTATCTTCGAACCATTCTTCACCACCAAGCAAACCGGAACGGGCCTCGGACTGTACATTGTCGCCCGACGAGTTCATGAGCTGGGTGGTCAGATCACATTGCATAACGAACCGAACCAGGGAACGACATTTGAAGTACGATTGCCCGTGAAAGAGCGGTTGAACCTGACGACGAACAACTTCGGACAGTAGTCTATCCCGGATGATTCACAAACCAAGCATCTTGACCCCGCCACCCCTCCGTCATTCCCCGCGTTCCGTCATTCCCGCGCAGGCGGGAATCCAGTGAGTCGTCAAGACGGTCGCAATGCGAGAACGCTGAAATGTCATTCGATTCCCAACGTCCGTGAGACTCGGCCCCAATGAACTGGATTCCCGCCTGCGCGGGAATGACGAACAGATGCAACAACGACAAACACCACAGATGGCATCCCACCGACCCGTGAATAGTCGGGCCTATTGGAAGTCGCCCCATTTCCGGAACGCTGCATGTCCCTCATGAAGATCCTGATCGCCGACGATGAACCTCCGGCTCGATTCGCCTTGCGTCGAGCCTTATCCCAGTCGGACTATCACATCACGGAGGCGACCGATGGACAGGCCGCTCTCGAGCAGATTCGATCCGAACACCCGGACCTCGTCTTCCTCGACCTGCAGATGCCGGGAACCAGTGGCCTGGATGTTCTTCGCCTGTTGGGTGCGGACATCAAGCACTCTGAGATCATCATCCTGACCGCCAACGATAGCGTGGCGGCGGCCGTGGAATGTATTCGGCATGGTGCCGCCGATTTTGTGACGAAGCCCTACGAGGTCGAACAAGTTCGCGCGATCGCCCGACGCGTTCATCAGCGCCAGCAACTTCAACAGCAAGTGGAAGACCTCCAAAGTCGGCTCGAACTGCACCAAGGTTGCGGTAAGCTGATGGGGGCCAGCCAGCCGATGCGAGACCTGTTCAAGCAGATGCAAAAAGCGGCTAGTTCGTTCCCCGATTTATTGATTCGGGGCGAGACCGGGACCGGCAAAGAACTGATTGCCAGAGAGATCCATCGACTAAGCGACCGCGCAGCCGGACCGTTCATCGCCGTGAATACGGCCGCCATTCCGGAATCGCTAACCGAGAGCGAACTGTTCGGCCATGTCCGCGGCGCATTCACCGGAGCCGATACGAATCGGACGGGCCTATTCCAGCAGGCTCACGGCGGCACGTTGTTCCTCGACGAAATCGGCGATATGCCTCTTGCGGCCCAAACCAAGATTTTACGAGTCTTGCAGGAGCGGATCATTCAGCCGGTCGGATCGCACACCGCAATTCCCGTTGATGTTCGCATCATCAGCGCCACGCATCAAGATCTGGAAGAAGCGATCACGGCCGGCGGGTTCCGTCAGGATCTGTTCTACCGGCTGAAAGGAATCGAACTGCGAGTCCCCGCATTGCGATCGCGCCGTGAAGACATCCTCGTCCTCGCAAATCACTTCCTGGAACAATGGGCCGCCCAGACCAAGCGATCGCGCCCCGAGCTATCACCTCGCTCGATCGACACGTTGTTCGCTCACAACTGGCCCGGCAACGTGCGCGAGTTGGAACAAACGATCATCCGTGCGGCGACGATGAGCGAAGGCCCCTGCATCGAACCCCTTGACCTTGCCCTCACGCCGCCTGCCAGTTCCGGTGACGACCTGCGATTCTCGGAATACATCGGCATCCCTCTGACCGAGGCGAAGGCCCAAGTCGTCGAAGCCTTGGAGCGTTCGCTGATCACTTCCGCGCTCGATCGAGCGGGTGGCAATATCAGCGAAGGGGCTCGCCAGTTGGGAATGCACCGCCAAAGCCTGCAACAGAAAATGGCCCAACTCGGAATCCGCGCGCCATCCAAGTGACGTCGCGGTGTACACATCTTTGATCGAGCCGCCGCCAGGACAACAAACAGGCCATCCCGTAATCGCCTGAAGGCGAATTCAGGTTCTATCGCTTCGCAGGACAGCACCGATTCCCGTTGAGGAATCGATATTGATTGACGACCGCAGCAACTCCCGGCACACTGAGCGAACTCTGCCGATGCCTACTCCCGCCCGTGTGAGGACTCTCTGTCATGTTTCCAGCTCTCCGCCGTTGTGCGATGCTCGCAATTGCCCTTTCCATCTCCGGTGCGGTGTTTGCCGAGAACTGGCCGGGTTGGCGGGGCCCTGCCGGAAATGGGATCAGCTCGGAAAAGAATCTGCCGGTCGAATGGAGCCCAACTCATAACGTCGCCTGGAAGTTGGCACTGCCCGGTTCGGCAGGAGCGTCTCCCGTGGTCTGGGGAGATCGGATCTTTCTGACATCGGTCAATGAAGCGGGCGACTTGTTGTTGATCGCTGTCGATACAAACGGCAAACAGGTCTGGCGGAAAGCTGTTTCCACCGGGAACAAAACAGCACGTGGAGACGAAGGAAATTCCGCATCACCCTCCCCGGTCACCGATGGCCAGCACGTCTGGGCATTCATGGGCGACGGGACGCTGGCCTGCTATTCGATGGGAGGCGATGAGATCTGGAAAACGAATCTACAGGACCGCTACGGCAAGTTCAGCATTCAGTTCGGCATGAGTTCCAGTCCCGTGCTGGATGAAGGGGTGCTGTACTTCCAATTGATTCATGGAGAAGGAAACCCTAAGACCCGCGAAGCGTGCGTCGTGGCGTTGGATGGAGCCAGTGGGAAAGAAGTCTGGAAAGCAGATCGACCGAGTGACGCCGAAGCGGAAAATGAACACTCCTATGCGTCGGCCATGATGTACCACGACGGCGCGACGAAGCTGCTGCTGACTCATGGAGCCGACTTCATCGTTGCGCATGACCTGAAGGATGGTCACGAAGTCTGGCGCTGCGGTGGTTTGAATCGTCGCGACGACCCCTCGCTGCGCTATGATCCCACCTTGCGATTCGTCGCGTCACCCGTTTCGGTCCCCGGTGTGATCATCGCTCCGTCCGCGAAGGGACATCCCATCATCGCAATTAAAGGAGATGGAAAAGGGGATATCACCAACGAAGCGGATAAGCACCTCTGGACCTGGAAGAAGACCCCCGACGTTCCCACGCCAGTGATCGTCGATGACCTGGTTTACCTGTGCATGGAGAACGGCAACCTGACCGTGTTGGAAGCCAAGACCGGCAAGGAAGTCTACACGCAGGCCACACATCGTATGCGTCACCGAGCCTCACCCGTCTATGGCGACGGCAAGCTCTACCTGACCGCTCGCGATGGTAAGGTCCATGTCATTCAAACAGGTCGCGAATTCAAAGTCCTGGCCGTGAACGATCTGGAAGAAGACCAATCGTCATCACCCGCGATCTCGAACGGCACAATCTACATGCGAACCTTCCAGCACCTGTGGGCGATTCGCAAGTAGTAGACCACTGCGAACCTGAACTCATAAGCATCTACCAGCAAATGCATTGCGGCGAATCAGAATCAGTCTTGAGCGAATTCGCATTCGCTGTCACATTACGCTCATGCGTCTGTCCGAAGGTCCAGCCGATTCATCCGCGCTGGTCTCAAGACAAGATCATTTCGTGTGAGCGCCATGCTTCGTCTGCCAACTCGTACCCTGCTGATGCTGACGACGGCGATTTTGATCGCCGCAGCGAACGGCTGCGCCACGATGCAGACCTTCACGCCGCCGGTCACAAACCCGGTTTTCGTTCGGGCCAACAATCCCGATGAAGCGTGGGAACGCACGGTCGATGTCGTTCACGACTACCTGTTCGAGATTGAACGAGAGAACAAGCTGGGTGGTGTCCTGGAGACGCGCTATAAGACCGGAGCCAGCGTCCTGGAACCCTGGCACGGCGACTCCGTCGGCACCGCGAATCGGCTGGAGAGCACGCTACAATCCATTCGTCGCAAGGCGTATATCAGCCTGACTCCGGTCGAAGGGGGCTACATGGTTGGCGTGGAAGCTCATAAGGAGCTGGAAGACGTTGCCAAAGCAGCTAACCTGCAAGGGGCGGCCACATTCCTGGACGACAACATCCTGGCTCGTGATTTGAACGCCGTCGTCGGCCAGGCGACCCCCTCAGGCTGGGTCTCCAAAGGCCGCGATGAAGCGCTGGAGCAATCGATGCTGAAGTCGATCAACCGCGCGTTTGGCCAGTGACGACTACGGCTTCAACTCAAAAATCGCTTCGACCTCCACAGCGATATTCCCCGGTAGCGATCCCATCCCGACTGCACTTCTAGCACCCTTGCCGTTGGTCTCGCCCCAGATCTCAACCATCAGATTGCTGAATCCATTGATCACTTGAGGGTGCGTTCCAAACTCGGGAGTGGCATTCACCATTCCCAGCGTCTTGATCAGACGCTCGATCCGATCAAGGCTGCCGAGTTCTCGCTTCAGCGTGGCCAGCATGGTCAGACCGACCTGACGAGCGGCCAGTTGTGCTTCGGCCTCATTCATTGTCGCTCCGACTTTGCCCACGATCATCGAACCATCGGTCCTCATCGGGCCGTGACCGGAGACATAGGCCAGATTGCCGGCGACGACAACGGGATGATAGATCCCGCCCGGTTTCGGGGCGGGCGGGAATTCGAGCTTTAATTCGGCAATGCGTGCTTCGGCACTCATGACGAGATCCTTCGAACCGTGTTCGGAATGGGGAGTAGACCGAGCGATGCCGTAGGATAACGCGTCGCTCGCCCGCCCGCCGAAAACTTTGGGGCCGTACTCCAGTTGCTACGATCTACCTGGATGCTTTGCTGCGGGCACATTCCCACAGCAGGACCGCCGCAGCGGCCCCGACATTCAATGATTCCACGCGACCACAACCGGGGATCGTCACCAGGCGATCACATTCCGCGGCGACTTCATTCGCCAACCCTTCTTCTTCATTGCCCAGCACGAGTGCGACCGGCTTTCTGGAGGTACTTCCCAAGCGCGGATCGCCGCCATCAGTCGCGGCCCCGATCACTTCGTAGAAGGCCCGGATGTCATGCAGAAAACGATTCATATAGGTCACGACGAAGACTTCCATGTGCTCCAGACCACCAGCGGCAACGCGGTAGGTGGCGTCCGTGGGCAGGGCCGCCAGCGGATGGTCGGCGAGGACCAGCTTGGAGACTCCAAAGAACGCTGCAGTTCGCACGATCGCCCCCAGGTTATGAGGGTTGCCGATGCAGTCGAGGATCAGCAGTGTTTCGCCGGCCGATGCCCATTCTCGAACCTGTTCCAACTGTGGCGGTCGAAAAGGAGGTCGCTCGACGACGGCCACGATCCCGCCGTGATGGACCGAGCCTGAAATGCGTTCGAGGTCTTCCTCTTCCACGCATCGATACGCATGCCGTGCCTCGGCGAGGGCATGGCAGATGTCACCGATCTGCGGAGCCATCTCCTGCGTAAAGAACAGCCGCTTGATCGTCAGCGGGGCCGTCTCAAATCGAGACCGAACAGCACCCAGGCCGCAAATCGATAATTCCTTGACACGCATGTTGATTGGCTAAGGGGCTAGGGCTAAGGGACGGAAAACCGAGCATTTGAGAGCATACCAGCAGAGCCAAGCGACGAACATTCTATTCCGTCGCTTAGCCCTCAGCCCTTGGCACTCAGCCCCTTCAGGCCAGAATATCCGTCACAACCTTGCCGTGAACATCGGTCAGTCGGAAATCGCGACCGAGGTGTCGATGGATCAGGCGTTCGTGATCGATCCCCAGGAGGTGCAGGATTGTGGCATTCAGGTCGTGAACGTGGACTGGCTTTTCGGTGATGTTATAGCTGAAATCGTCGGTCTCACCATGCACGATCCCCGGCTTGATGCCGCCGCCAGCGAGCCACATCGTGAAGTTGCGTGGATGATGATCGCGACCGTAGTTGTCCTTGGTCAGCGTTCCCTGGCTATAGACCGTCCGGCCGAATTCACCACCCCAGACGATTAGGGTTTCATCGAGCATGCCGCGCTGCTTGAGGTCTTTGATCAATGCCGCACAAGGTTGATCGGCGGCCTTCACCAGTTGACGGATCGATCCTGGCAGGCCGCCGTGATGATCCCAGCCGCGGAGGAAGATCTGTGTGAACCGAACGCCTCGTTCGGCCATGCGGCGAGCCATCAGACAGTTGTAGGCAAATGACCCGGGCTGATTCACTTCGTCGCCGTACATCTCGAGCACATGCTTGGGCTCTTTCGAGATATCGGTCAATTCAGGGACCGAGGTCTGCATGCGAAATGCCATCTCGTACTGAGCGATTCGCGCGGCGATTTCGGGATCGCCCACTTCAGTGAGACGTTCTTGATTGAGCTCGCCGAGTCCATCCAGCATCTGGCGACGGACGCCTTCAGAGACACCCGGTGGATTCGAGAGGTACAGCACGGGGTCGCCCGAAGATCGCAGCGACACCCCGGCATGCTTGGTGGGCAGGAAGCCTGAACCCCACAGTCGCGAGAACAACGCTTGAGTCTGGCCACCCTGAGCCAGTCGCGAGATCAGCACGACGAACGAAGGGAGATCATCGTTCGGGCTGCCGATCCCGTAGGAGAGCCATGCTCCCAATGAAGGCCGGCCGGGGATTTCACTGCCGGTCGTGATGAACGTGATCGCTGGATCGTGATTGATCGCGTCGGTGTGCATCGACTTGACGATGCAGATGTCGTCGGCAACGCCGGCCATGTTCGGCAACAGTTCGCTGATCCAGGCCCCATGCTGACCGTGTTGAGCGAACTTGAAGATCGATGGCGCACAGGGAAACCGGGTCTGGCCCGATGTCATCGTCGTGATGCGCTGGCCGTTGCGCACCGATTCGGGGAGATCCTTGTCGAAGTACTCGCCCAACTTTGGCTTGTAGTCCCACAGGTCAAGTTGTGACGGTCCATCGGCCATGAACAACCAGATGATCCGTTTGGCTTTGGGAGCATGATGTAGGGCAGGCATCATCCCATGTGTGGCAACGTCACCTCCGGCAGCTAGATCGTTTGCGAAAATGCTGGGATTCAAGCACGAACCAAGAGCGGCGGCACCCAACCCGCAGGCCGAACGACCAAAGAAGTGCCGTCGAGTCATCGCCAGTTTGTATTGTTGCAGTGGGTCCATAGTCGTCATCCCATTGTCAAAAAGTAAGAGTCATGTCACCGCTGTGAATTCGGCGAATGTTACTTAACCATCTGGAGTATCGAGGCAGTATTGCATTCGTTCCACGAGTTCAGGTGGGACTCGTGTTGTCCACGTTTCGTCGATCAGGCCCGCGGCAATAAGGTCACGAATATGAGTACGATCGTGATCTCGATTCGACGTCAACTTCATACGGACCAAGGCATCTAGAGTTAGCACAAAGTAGTCGTTGCCACGTTCTCGTTCGTCGACATCGGGTGCAGGGAGTAAGTACTGAGGACGAACTTTCTGTCCTGCGAGAATGATGTGAATCGCATCGGCGAATTTCCCTCCCGTCCCATCATGAAAGGCGGTGATTCCCAACGTTTTGCGACGATGGAATCCGACCGGAGCCAATGCCGCTTCTGCAGCGTCAAGGTCTTCAAGCCGCATCAGCAGGTCGACGTCTTTTGTAAATCGAACCAATGCATCATCAACTCGTGACACCCAGTTCGCCACCGCATTGCCCCCGATGACTGCGTACGGTACCCCAGCCGCTTCAAGGGCTGTGGCCGCTCGAATCATTCGCTCACTGATTTGGTTCATGGCTCCGAACACCTTTTCAAGGTTGAACGGACCGAGTTGAGAGGTCGTCATCTCAGTTCAACTAATGAGTTACTTCGTAATCGTCTCGTCCAGGTTGATCAGCATGTTGGCGACCATGGTCCAGGCAGCGTGTTCGCCGGGGTCGAGGTCCATGATCTTGGCTGAGTCGCCGTAGGCTAACAGTTTGTCGGCGGCAGCTTTGTCGGCCGTGAAGGTTTGCAGTTGCTTTTGCAACGTTCGTTGTAAGACGTCCAGTTCTTTCGGGGTTGGCGTGCGCGCTGTCGTCAGGCGGAAGCCGTAGGTCAGACGTTCTTGAGGCGTCGAACCACCTTCTTTCATCATACGAGCGGCGAGTTTGCGGGCCGCTTCGACGTATTGTTTGTCGTTCATCAAGGCCAATGCTTGCAGTGGCGTGTTGGTGCGCGGTCGGCGGACTGTGCAGTTTTCGCGAGACGGGGCATCGAACGTGGCCATGGATGGCGGAGGTGATGTCCGTTTCCAGAAGGTGTAGAGGCTGCGTCGATAGAGGCTTTCACCGCTGTCCTGTTTGAATTCGCGAGTGTTGCTGCCGACGAAGGCGACCGCTTCCCAGATCCCCTCCGGTTGGTAAGGCTTCACGCTGCGGCCTCCTTCGCGTTCGACCAGCAAGCCGCTGATCGACAGGACCGAATCGCGGATCACTTCGGCATCCAATCGGAATCGAGGACCTCGAGCGAGCAACTGGTTTTCAGGATCTTTGGCCATCAGTTCGGGTGTGACGTTCGAGGACTGCCGATAAGCACCGGACATCACCATCAGTTTGTGCATCCGCTTCACATCCCAATCGGTGCGAATGAATTCGGTCGACAGCCAGTCGAGGAGTTCGGGATGCGTCGGCCAGACACCCTGAGCTCCGAAGTCTTCAGCCGTCTTGACGATGCCGATGCCGAAGAACTGTTGCCAGTATCGATTGACGATGACTCGAGCCGTCAGTGGATGATTCGGCGCTGTCAACCACTTGGCCATGCCGAGTCGATTGTTGGGAACCCCTTCCGGCAATGGCGGCAGAATGGAAGGAACACCGCGGTCGACCTTTTCGCCCTTCTTGTCATAGGCCCCGCGAATCAACACGAAGGCTTCTCGTTCTTGAGGCATATCGCCGCTGATCATCGTGGCGGGGATGGCTGCGTCAACATCCTTCTTCTGCTTGTCGTAGTCGGCGGCTTTGGTTCGCAGGGCTGTGAAGGTCGTCTTCGTCCCCGTGTTGATGTTTTCGACGAAGTAGTCTTTCAGTTGCTTCTGCTGATCAGGCGTGCGCTTGCTGCGTTCGAGTTTGATCACTTCTTGAATTGGTCCGGGCAACTCTTTTCGTGGCGTGGGCAACTCGGATTGTTCCCAGGCGATTTGCGAAGTGAATTCCGTGGGCACTGGATCGGCATACGAAACGACGCCGGCTCGATCCCAGTGGCAAGTCCCACCGAACTGGGTGAATGCCCAGCCATTCAACGTCGACCCCGCCTTCAGGCCGACATCTTGAGCGTTGACTTCCAGTCGAACCCATTCGCCAGCCTTGGGTAGTGGTCCACCCGGTTTTTTGGCGGGCGTGTTGAGGGCACCGAACGGAATGGCATTGTCGTCGCCCCAGTTCATGCGATGTTCCCACGCGCCATCGTTGAACTGCAACATGATTGACTTGGGCAGGTTGGCTGGATCGAGGTAGACGTAGGCGAACAGAATGTCTCCTTCGCCGATCTTCAGGCCGGGGTTGGCCCCGGTGAAGAAATGCTGTGACAGTCCGGTGGCCGTTCGTGTCGATGATTTTTCACCAGAATAGACGGGGCCTTCTCCCTTAGTGACGAACTTCCATGGGGTATCGCCCTGAAGTTGAGCGCCGGCCGGAACATCATCGTCGATCCAGACAAGTTCTCGTCGCAAGACTGTCAGCGCGTCGGTCGGAGGTTCCATTCCTTCCAGAGGATCGACGTACTGAACCTTGGCGAGTTCTTCCGCAAGCTGTTGCTTGACGGAGGCGATCTGCCCGTCGAGTTCCTTCATCTTTGACGTGTCCGATTCGCGCGGCAGCTTGAGGATCGGTGGTGGCAGCAGAGCGTTGCCATCCATGGCGGCATCGGCCATCGAGTAGAAGTACGAATAGAGCGAATAGAACTCCTTCTGCGAGATCGGATCGAACTTGTGGCTGTGGCAGACGCAGCAGTTCATTGTCAGACCCAGCCAGACCGTGGACAGTGCTTCCGTTCGATCGACGGCATATCGCACGAGGACTTCTTCGTTGATCGATCCCCCTTCGCCTGTGGTCACGTTGCACCGATTGAAGCCGGATGCGACCTGCTGATCGATGGTTGCATTGGGAATCAGGTCGCCGGCGAGTTGCTCGATCGTGAACTGGTTGAATGGCTTGTTCGCGTTGATGGAATTGATGACCCACTCGCGGTAAGGCCACAACGATCGCTCGTTATCCAGGTGCAATCCGTGCGTATCACCGTAACGCGCGGCGTCCAGCCAGATGCGGCCTTGATGTTCACCGTAACGCGGCGACATCAGCAGGCGATCAACGACACGTTCATACGCCTCGGGAGAAGCGTCTGCCAGGAAGGTATCAACGTCGGTGGGAGTCGGCGGGAGGCCGATCAGATCGAGGGTGACTCGTCGCAGCAGCGCGATCTTGTCGGCTTCGCGGGATGGAGACAGCCCCTCGGCTTCCAGTCGCGACAAGATGAAGTTGTCGACTTCATTGCGGACGTGGGCAGTGTGTTTGGTCGCGGGAACATCGCGTCGCACAGGCGCGATGAATGCCCAGTGACCCTGATATTCGGCTCCATCAGCAATCCATTGCTGCAGAGTCTTGATCTCGGCTGGCGTCAGGCTTTTGCCGCTGGCCTTGGGTGGCATCTGATCGTCGGGGTTTTGCGACAGGATCCGCTTCACCAGTTCGCTGGCGGCCGGATCATTGGGTGCAATGCCGACGTGGCCCGATTCCAGTTTGGAGATCGCTCCGTCTCGCTGGTCGAGCCGCAAGCCTCCTTCGCGATGCTTGGGGTCCGGGCCGTGACAGAGGAAGCAGTTATTCGACAAAATCGGTCGGATGTCGCGATTGAACTCGACCTTGTGATCTTCCGAGAAACCCTTTGTCTGGATGGCGAACAGACCGGGCACAGCCAGAACTAACAGTATCATCCGACGTCGCATCGAACAGACCTCCGCAGGCGGATCGCACGGGATTTTCAGGTGGGCAAAAAACGGCGGGACAACGTGAAGCGTGGAACTGCATCAGTATCAACTGATCCAACCCCGAATGTCAAACCTTTTGACGAAATGGGAACCGGTTATCGTCGTGGATTGCGGGAGTTCGCGGTCTGGGAGGAGGCTGCGGGGGAAAGAAAAAGAAGTCGGGGCCGCTGATTGACGCGGGGAACACGGATTTAGAGATGTCGTGCTGCGAGAAGTGTCCGACACAACCTGCGGCCGCTGAACAGGGTCGCTTCTTACTCGCACTGCGGAAGAGAAGGCCATTTTCACGCGAAGCCGCGGAGTCGCGAAGGAAGAGCTGGACTTACCCACGAAATGTGGGCGCGAGGTTAGGGTTAGAGGGCCTGCTCGAAGTGAACGGGGGAGAGATACCCGAGTTTCGAGTGCCTTCGGACACGGTTGTAAAAGACTTCGATGTATTCAAAGAGGCTTTGACGAGCTTGCCAGCGGGTCTGGTACCGCTCGCGGTGAACGAGTTCTTTCTTCAGGGTTGCGAAGAAGCTTTCCATCGGCGCGTTGTCCCAGCAGTTTCCTTTGCGACTCATCGAACAGGTGATGTCATTCTGCTTCAGGAGAGTCTGGTAATGCTCGCTGGCATACTGCACCCCGCGATCGGAGTGGGCCACCAGACCGGCATCGGGAAGTTCCCTGTGAACGGCCATCTGCAAAGCATCGACGACCAGACGACTGTCAATTCGTTCTGACAT
>JAQGHU010000019.1 GCA_028291515.1 Schlesneria sp. | reverse complement strand
CGACCACGGTTGTTTCCACCTTCCAGGACATCGCATGGCCTCCGCTTTCGAAATGCCACACGATAGCCCGATGGTGTCACCCATGTCTCCGAACACCTGTTACCGATGTCTCCAGTCTATACAGCTTAGGACAACCAGTGCTCTACTTTTACTTCGACTCGATCGTAAACTCTTCGAACTCAACATTGAACGGTAGATTGGACGAATTGATTGCGGCAACACCGACCAGTAGATCGTCATCGAAATCGACTGGAAACGTCTTCACTTCGCTCCATTCTTTACCGTCATGACTGATCGAGACGGTCATCTGTTTCCCTTGCCGATACCCTTTGAGCCACGTCGATCTGCCAGTGAAATAGGGAGTATTGGTTGGATCATTGTTGAATTTACTGTCTTCGCTCTTGTGCCAGTATTCAATCAGTGGTGGATAACAATAAAGTTCACCATCAACCCAGTAGGCATTCCGCTCAACTCGGAGATAGTTGTCTTCGCTCTGCCAGATCAGTAAACCTGCGCCGTTAAAGGGGCGTCCTTGTCCTTGGGATTTCGTGGAAATTGTTCCAGGTGCGAAATCCGAAGTCACTTTGACCTGAACCGCAAAGTCGCCGCTGACTTTTTTGAGAACTCGTGGAGCATTCTGACCACGAACGGGATGCAGATTGTGGTTTTTCGCCGGGATGGCGATGTCTAGCTTGTCACCCGTTAATCGAATCTCGCAGTCCTTATCGGGATCAACGAAGGATGTCCAACCGGCAAAAGTCTGCTTGGGTTTGTCCTGCGCGTTGGCAGTAGTGCCGAGAGCAAGAGCCAACAGACACGATGATACAGTCAAGAGTGCCGCGGATCTGATCTTCATGGATGTCTCCAAAGCTGACGACGAAATAACGACACTGACAGAAGGTTCGAGTGACTCCGTATATAAGCGCAGTTTGTCAGATGAAGTCTCATCGTGCCAGCTAGAATCATACGATTGGTATCTCGGATGCCTGAGTCAACCGCCAACCGTCAGCGTCACCGATTGAGAATACGTATCCGTCTTCATGCATCAAGCACGTATCAAAGTAACTTTTCGCTCACTGCATCTAGCACTTCACGAACCTTACAGACCAGCGAGTGTGCGGTAAATGGTTTTTGCAGGAATGCCTCGGCAGAGGTTTCGATTCCCCGACGGAAGACCGCATCGTTCGAGTACCCACTCAGGTAGAGGACCGCGATCTCCGGGCAGATTGCCAAGACTTGATCTGCCAGCGTGCGGCCCCCGAAGTCCGGCATGACGACGTCGGTGACGAGCAAGTGGATTGGCCCGTCAGACGTTGTGGCCGCCTGGACGGCCGCTTCGCCGGAATCGGCGTCGATCACAGTGTAACCGTGCATTTCCAGGACTTGCCGAGCAATTCGCCGTACATACTCTTCGTCTTCGGCGAGCAGGATCGTTTCGGTTCCCAGTGGAGCCACTGGTGCCGCCACGGTCTTATTGGACTGCGATAACTGCTCAACCGCAGGCAACAGGATGCGGAAGGTCGTCCCGTCTCCAACGCCCGTCTCTACCGCGATAGAGCCTCCGGCCTGGGACACGATCCCGTAAGCGGTTGCCAGCCCCAGTCCAGTCCCCTTGCCCAGCTCTTTTGTGGTAAAGAATGGCTCGAAAATCTGGCGCCGCACCTCTTCGCTCATGCCGTCTCCCGTGTCTGACACAGTCAGTTGGACATAGCGGCCCGGCTGGCATCCCTCAGGAACAGGGGACAGTTCGCCGGGGAACTCCACGTTCATCGTGGCGATCGTCAGCACTCCGCCACCGGGCATGGCATCGCCGGCATTGAGTGCCAGGTTCATCAGCAATTGATTAAGTTGCCCCGGATCGATTTTCACAATGGTCGGATCGGGATTCAGCTCGAAGTCGATTCGCACATCAGCCACGATCAGCCGGCGCAACATCCTGCCCGCAGTCTCGACGACGCGATTCAAGTCCAGCAGTTTGGGCTTGATCATCGTCTTTCTGCCGAAGGCCAGCAGTTGGGCAGTCAATGCGGCGGCCCGGTGACCGGCGTCGAGAATTGCGGCCAGTCCCTCTCGCTGAGAGTCCCTTCCCTGCACGTCCGAGTCTTGCAGCAGCAACTCGGCATACCCGTTAATTACTGTGAGCAAATTGTTGAAGTCGTGGGCCACCCCGCCCGCCAGCCTGCCGATCGCCTCCATCTTCTGAGATTGTCGCAACTGCTCTTCCAGCCGGTGCTGGGCGGTGACATCCATTTGAACGCCGACGAAATGAGTCAATCTGCCATCTTCACCGAAGACGGGCGAGATCGAGAGCTTGTTCCAGAATGGCGTGCCATCCTTGCGATAGTTCTGCAGCTCGACCGTGCAGGGCTGCCCTTTTTGAATCGCCTCGCGAATCTCCTGGACCGCCGCGGGGTCTGAATCTTCACCCTGTAGAAAACGGCAATTACGTCCCACGACTTCTTTGGCCGAATAGCCGGTGAGCCGTTCGAAGCCGGAGCTGACGTAGATGATCGGGTTGTCAGGCAGATTGGGGTCACTGATGATGATGCCCCCGGAAACAGCCTGGATGGCACGATCCCGCTCGAGCAAGGCGGCTTCCGCCTGCTTCCGTTCGGTGACGTCAAAACCAACCCCCCATCTCGCCCAACCGGGGATCGGCAGGACGGCAGCAATGTTGGACCACGAAATCGTACGGACCGAACCGTCTTTACAAGTCAGATCCCACTCCCAGTGGTAGTAATTATTGCCGCGTTGGGACCACTCACTGTGCATGCGTTCGCGGTACGGGCGATCGGGGTAAAGCAGTTCAATCGCTCGTGAATTGCCAACCATTTCGGCGGCCGTATATCCCGTCACTCGCTCACATTCCTGATTCCAGGCGACCAGATTTCCATGCTCGTCGAACGCATCGAGCATGATCGGCATTCCTTCGAGGATCCGGCGCAGCCGCGACTCGTTCTCGCGCAGCACTGCCTCTGCCCGATTCCTTTCAGTGACATCCAACATTGATCCAACAGCGCGAGTACACCGACCGGAGTCATCTCGCGCCAGGTACGCACGATCCTTAACCTCGGCCCAGACTCCGTCCTCCCGTAAGAATCGATACTCGCAATCCCAATTGCGTTCCGTTCCACGCGTGGCTTGTCGAAAAGCACTGGTTACTCGCTCGCGATCGCCGGGATGAACGCGTTCGAGCCACCATTGGAACGGATTGACTCCTTCCGGTGTTCGCCCAAAAGCGATGGCGTAGCGCTCATTCCTGGAGACGACGCTCGTCTCGAGGTCCAAGTCCCAGATCGCGTCGTTCGTCGCGAGAATAGCCAGGCGGTATCGCTCTTCGCTTTGACGCTTCGCCTCATCCAATACTCTTCGAGAAGTGATATCGATGAACGAGCAAACCACGCCGTAAGGCAACTGCTCTCCCTGGTGCGTGAGTGGTTCGGCGTTGACCGTGATCCACGTAGTGCTGCCGTCAGGCTTCTGAACTCCCATGACGACATCGGAGCAGCGGCAGCCGGTTCGCAACGTCACCATGCACGGATGTTCATCGCCAGGGAACGGGGAACCGTCGTCGCGGATGGCCTGCAACATTGGGTCAAGTGACGATCTGCCGCAGATCTGATCAGCCGTCAGGCCCAGAATTCGTTCCGCACTCGCATTGCAAGCCAGGATTTCTCCAGTCGCCGAATGAAAGACAACCCCTTCCGCCAGCGCCGCGATCAACGATCGATATCGCACTTCGCTTTCCAGCGCGACTTTCTCGGCCTGCTTGCGGGCGGTGATGTCTTGAATAAAACCTTCAAAGTAAGCGAGCCGTCCGGATTCTTCGCGGACAGCGCGCGAGTCCTGGCGAACCCAGATCGGCGTCCCATCCTTGCGGCGGCACTCACATTCAAAGTCGAGCATCTTGTTCTGCTCGGCCAATGCGTTCAGAATTCGGGCTCGGTCCTCCGGGTTGCGATAAATCTGAGTTCCGACGTTGGTGACCGTTTTTAAGAGATCGTCCGCCGACTCGTACCCAAAAATCTCGGCCAGTGTCTGGTTGGCAATGAGGTACCGCCCTTCGAGCGACGACCGAAAGATCCCGACGACCGCTCGCTCGAACAAGGTGGTGTGCTGATCAACGAACTGCCTTCGTTCGATCAACGTCTGTTTGCGCTCGCTGATATCACGAAAGGTTCTGATGACGCCCGCAGGCTTGCCAGTATCATCGGTGTATTGCCGAGCTTGCGTTTCGATCCAGACCCGAGTTCCATCCTTGCGACAAACCTCACGCTCTCTCTCCCAATGTTCAGCTTCCGCTCGATGGGGGGCTTCCGCGGCGGTGCCAGCCCGAGGACGCACAGGAAACCTCTCGACATAGTTCTGACCGACGAGTTCGTCAGCGGCCCAGCCAAACAGCCGAATCGCCGCCCCGTTGCAGTAGGTGATCACACCTTCGCAGTTGGCGACGATCACGCCCTCCTGAATCAGATCGACCAATGAGCCGACGGCATCTGGCGGCAGCGAGCACTCGTTCGGCGTGCGTGTCATGGCAGGTGTACGCTCCGTGTACAGATGTCACAGTTGGGCGATCGGGCGCATCCCCTCCAGGGAAGCCGTCCATCACAAACTCAGACAAAACTCAGGTGGAAGGCCGAAACATACCTGAACATTGATGGATAGAATACTCTGCGGACCCGGAATGAGCTTATTCGGTCGCGACAAACCGGGAGAAAGAGACTCTACATCAGGAGGATTCTGATCATTGTCGATCTCGCCAGTACCTAGGCTTCCGCCTGTGATGTGCGACTGCAACCACGATCAGCGTATCGAGATCGATTCGATAAATGATGTGATATGGGAATTTCTTGACGAGCAACTTCATTCGATGTCGATCGTCGACGGCCACGCAGCGATGGGGAGCTTGTTCGATTTCAGAGAGCGCCTGCTTGACTGCTTCGTCAAATGCGTCCGCGGTTGAAACACTCCGCTCCGCGTACCAACACAACGCCTCATTCATACTCCGAGGCTGCATCGGGATGAAACGTCCACTCAGCCATTCAATTTGGCCCGTTCTCGGGCTCGACGGCGCACTTCCGCCCATGGAATCGTTTGCACCATGCCGGAGTCGATCTCGTCTGACCGCAGATCGATCTCGGCTAACCAGAGGTCATCCAGTGACTCTGCCGCGGGGGAATTGAGGGAATTGAGCAGTTCTTGCACCAGACGAACTCGCTCCGTCTCCGGTAGCGACTGAGCTGTTCGCAAGACTTCTTCGTAACTGGCCGGTAATGACACGATGGTGCTCCACAGAAGGATTCGACCTGTTCTCTAAGTTAGTCGTGCGAACCACATCGAGCAACAGGACGTTTTCCAGGAACGGAATTTACTCGGTATTTCCACTCGTTTCCACAGGCTGCTTCACAAACCCAAAGATCAGTAACGACCACGCGACGATCAGGCCGAGTCCAGCGCCGATGTGGGTGAGCTTGATAGTCAGCTCTTGCCACGGCGCGCCGCCGGTGGCTCCCGCCTGACTGGCTGCAATCGGCAACATCTGGTTGGTGCCCCACCAGGCATTCGCGACCTCCGACAAGGCCATGGCCCAGGTGAACCAGACCGACAGTAACATTACCCAGAGCGACCTCACGCCGACTTGGTGAGGAAGCGTCAGCAACACGATCGCCAGGACCAGGAACAACATCCCGTTGCTCACAAACTGGATATGAGCGGTCAGGGACAGTCTTGGATACGGCGTCAGGGGGACAACCAGCCCCCACACCAGACCAGCCAGCACGAACACCAATCCATGAATCAGAATCTGCCGACCGCCGCTGCGAACATTCAAGAGAACCATCCTTTGTTTCTGGCACTAATTCTCAGTCAGCCCTTCGACCAAGATTGCCTAATTCAAGGGTGGCTGAGTGAAGGTCGATGACGAGGCGCGGTGACGAGAAATCGAATGGTGATGCTTCATGTCCAGGTTGGATACACAGTAAGTTTTCTCCCGCGAATGCAAATGCGGCGATCAATCACCGGCAGAACGTTATGAAGCTCGTTGGTATCGAAGGTGATGTATTCTGGGCCATTGCGAATGTACACATCAACAACGGCGCTGTCTGAATCGATCTGCAGGATATTATGCACAGTCCCGTCGATTTCGATCTGACCATCCGGCAATGGGAATATCCCCGAGTGCTCATCGTTACGCGGCAGATCACATTCGAGACTAAGGACATCCTCCAATTCATACTCAGCATGGATCGAATGGCCAACCAATTCTTGTAGACGCTTCAGATCACCCACAATGTTCGCAGCAATCAAATTCCCATTGTGTTCGACCCAGCCTAGTTGTCGCTTTAAGCCCGGTTCTTGTTCTTCAAAGCTGCGGATCGTAATTCCCATTTCGGTGGCGCATCTTGCAAGAATGACTGAGCAACGACGCCACATTGTCTCGCCACGGATCGCTCGCCGCAAGAAACGATGAACTGAAAGCGATGAAAGCCCTACACCACAAATAACCAAACTCGAATCGAATTCCCCTACCTTCGATTTACTTCGGGGCGTGGTCTGGCGAAACTTGCAGGGACCGAACCTGATTGGGTTTTGGTTGTCTCTGTCGTTGCACCGATCCATTTTGAGCTTTGCAGGCAATGCTTTTTATTCTCGATAACTACGATTCGTTTACCTACAACCTCGTCCAGCGGTTTGGCGAGATTGATTCGCGGATCGATGTGCGTGTGGTACGCAATAATCAAGTCACCGTCGACGAAGTCGCCGCGATGAAGCCGAAGGGGATTGTGGTTTCACCCGGCCCTTGTACGCCGCATGAAGCGGGGATCTCGATGGATCTGATCCGCACGCTGGGTCCGACGATCCCGACGCTGGGGGTTTGCCTGGGCCATCAGTCGCTGGCGGAAGTGTACGACTCGCCCGTCGTGCGGGCCGAGCGATTGATGCATGGCAAGGTTTCGCCGATTCACCACGACGGCAAAGGAGTCTTCGCCGGCCTGCCCAACCCGTTCACAGCGACTCGCTATCACAGCCTGATCGCACCCGAAGCGACGCTCGGCCCCGATCTGGAAATCACCGCCTGGGCCGAGTACCCCGGTCACGCTCGCGAGATCATGGGACTGCGACATCGGACGTATCCGATTCACGGCGTGCAGTTCCATCCCGAAAGCTTCCTGACCGAAGGTGGCATCGAACTGCTGAAGAACTTCCTGCGGATCGCGGGGGAACTGTAAGATTTGAACCACGGAATACACGAAATGGAAGAGGGAAAAAGAACAAAGCCAAGAAGGTAATCTTCAACTTCATCACTTCTAGTTTTCGTGTCTTCAGCGTGTTTCGTGGTAGACCTCTTCGGCGACGGAGTCAGGCATGCGCCGTATTCTCTTGGGAGTGTTGATGACATGGTTCTCTGTGGCGTCTGCGGCAGATCCGTATGTCTCCAAGGGATTCGTCCCGTTGCCGGGCGATGTGGAAATTGGTCCGATGTCGGCGGTGGCCGTCGATGGGGCGGATCGACTCTATGTGCTGCATCGGGGTGAGCCTCCGTTGCTGGTGTTGGACGGACATCATCGTTTGCTGGCGGGCTGGGGCAAAGGAGAGTTCAAGACCGTGCATGGCCTGCGAGTCGACTCGCACGGCAATGTCTGGGTGACGGACAACGCATTGCATCTCGCGCGGCGCTATTCCCGCGACGGGAAAGTGACACTGACGCTCGGCAAAGAGGGGAAGCCCGGAGCGGGCGCCGAGGGATTGCGATCACCCGATGATCTGGTGATCGACTCCAAAGGCTTGATCTACGTGGCCGACGCGGGGAACAAGCGGATTGCGAAATTTGATGCGGACGGCAAGTATGTCGCCGAGTGGGGCGGCGGTGGCAAAGAGCCGGGTCAGTTTGCGACCGCGCACGGTTTGGCAATTGATGCTCGGGATCGGATCTATGTCGCCGATCGCGGGAACAAGCGAGTTCAAGTCTTTACGACGGACGGAAAGTTCGTTGCCGCCTGGACCGAAGCTGGAAATCCGTTTGGGCTGCTGGTGACGCCTGAAGGATTGATCATCGCCGACGGAGACGCTCATCGGCTGACGCTACTGGACTTCGACGGGAAGTCGCTGGGAAGCTGGGGCACGCCCGATACCTTAAAGCTGCCGCATCTGATGGCTCTGGGAACCGACGGCACGCTCTATGTCACGGAAGTCGATGGCAAGCGAGTTCAAATGTTTCAGCGAGCTAAGTGAGGCCGAACAAGAAGAAGAGATTTCTCACGCGGAGACGCGAAGTCGCGGAGAGAAGAGGGCAGAGAAGAAAATGATCGCGTTCAGACTGTGATTGCTACCTGCCATACGCATTTCTCCTCGCCTTCGCGTCTCCGCGTGAGAAATTGTTTTTCTTGATTGAAGCGATGTCAAAGAACGACGGCAGCCCAAACGACGGCGCGTCGTTGGGCTGAACACGTCTCCCCTGGGATCAGTCCGTTAAAATACGTCGAGGACGTAGTGATGACCCATGTGGTACGGCTTCTTGGTGGGATAGAAGTTGTACCAGTTCTTGTTGTAGACCGGGATCTGGCGTTCTTGCGGGTAACGGTTGTACAAGCTGTTGTACTCGCGTGGCGCCTGGTAGTTGTGTGGGTAGTAAACGTAAGGGTAGTAGTTAAACCGACCCCAATCGGATGGCTGGCCTTCACCGGCAGCTTGTGCCGACTGCCCGCCCGCCAGAATCGCCGCTCCCACCAGCAGCATCGCCAATAACGCTCGACGCATAGTCTTCTCCTATCAGGTCTGCCAACGGATGCGGTCAATCCGCCAATGTCTTGACGGGCTCAATGAATGACGTGACAAATTCATGCGACTACCAACAATCACAGAATCGAGATATACATCGACCGGCCGATCATCGTTACGATAGGAAACTTCGCGAGAATCGTTGTGATCGTTAGAGTCGATCATGACCAACGAGTGGAAGCAGGCGTTTCGCAGGGAGGCATTTATGAGACGGCAGCTGTTGAATCGATCACGGTTGGCCATGCTGGCCGCTCGGCACATTGCGTGCGCGATTGTGCTGCTGGTCTGGGTGGAAGTCGCCGTCGGTCAAGAAGCGGCCTCGACCGACGCGGTGACTTTTGAGCCGGCGATCAAGCCGGAGCAGATGAGGACGCACATCGAATTTCTGGCAAGTCCCGAGATGGCGGGGCGGTCAGGCGCGACGAAGAAGGAAGCCCGTCGATACATCATCGACCAATGGAAAAAAGCGGGACTGCAGCCGCTGTTCACGTCGACGATAAGCAAGGACGGCAAGGACATCGAGAAAGTTGGAGTCTTTGAACAGCCGATTCCTGGCAACGCTGACGACAACGGCAGGATCCCGATCGTCGGTTACAACATTGGTGCCTGGTTGCCGGGGAGCGACCCCAAGCTGGCTCATGAAATCGTGATCGTGAGTGCTCACTACGATCATCTGGGAGTGCGAGACGGTCAGATCTTCGCGGGAGCCGACGACAATGCGTCGGGGGTGGCGATGCTGATCGAGACCGCCCGATTGACGGCCGCGGACACAGTTCGCCCCAAGCGAAGCATCGTTTTTGTCGGCTTCGATCTGGAAGAACATCTGCTGTGGGGATCGCGGTGGTTTGCGGCCCATCCACCGTGGCCGATTGAACGAGTGAAACTGTTTATCACGGCCGACATGATCGGCCGATCATTGGGAAGTCTGCCGCTTCCCGTCGTGTTCGTGATGGGGAGCGAACGAGCCGTCGAACTGCGTGAGGTTCTGGATCAGGTTGGGACACCCAAGGGCTTGGAGATTTGTCGTTTCGGAACCGATGTGGTCGGAACCAGAAGTGACTATGGTCCTTTCCGTGATCGTGAGATTCCGTTCCTGTTCTTCTCGACGGGCGAACATCCCGACTATCACACGCCGCGTGATACGCCGGACAAGATCGAATACGACAAGGCCGCTCGCGTGGCCAGCGTGATCCTGAAGGTGTCTCGCACCGTTGCAGACGCACCTCAACCGCCCGTTTGGATCGCTGCGGATCAGCTCGGCTTGGAAGAACCGAAGGCGTTGCTCAAGATCACCAACCTGTTGATGGAATCTGACAAACTGAAGCCGCTGACGACAACTCAGCGATTCCTGGTGAGCAATGTGCGCGTCAAAGCGAAGAAGGTCATCGAGGCGAATCAGATGACAGCCGATGATCGTGCCTGGCTGGTGCGGATGTCGCAGGCACTGCTGGCGGCGGTATTCTGAGCTATCACAAAACAAGAGTTTGAAACACAGAGGCACGGAGGTCATAGAGAAGACACGGTTTGAACCACGGAATACACTGAAATACACGAACAGAAATCAATCTGATGTGGTCTATATTCTCTGTGCCTTTGTGTTTCAAAAACTCTTCCGGATTGGTGATGAATTGACGTAGGATGCGCGAATTCTTCGCACACTCTATCTGACGACCTACTACAGCGTGATGTTCATCTCGCGCTGTTTCACTCGTGCGACGGCGGCTTCGTCGATGGTCACGCTCAGGCCTGGACCGGTGAGCTTCGGAGCCCAGCCGCCGTATCCGAAGGTGATGTCTTGCTTCGTCAGACGCTCGCGGACGAGGAACCGATCGAAACTTCCTTCCAGGTAACGGATGCCAGCCACGGACGTCGCGAAATGGCGACCGGCGGCGGAGAGAATGCCTGTCTCACCGACCTGACAACCGAGCTGATAGCCCAAGCCCGCCTGATGAGCTGCCGCGGCGAGACGGAGGGAGTTCAGGAAACCACCGCACTTCGAGAGGCGGATGTTGAACAGATCGCACGTTCCGCGTTCGATCGCGCGACGAGCGTCGACCATGCTGCAAAGTGATTCGTCCAGCATCAGCGGCACACCGACTCGACCTCGCAGGACTGCCAGTCCATCGACCTGTTCGTGCGGCACGGGTTGTTCAACGGAGGTGATTCCGAAAGGAAGCAGCGGGGCCAGTTTGGCTTCCAGGTTCGCGCAGGTCCACGCTTCGTTGGCATCCAACCGCAGATCAAACTTGCGTCCCAGCAGGAACCGTAGCCGCCTGAGCATGGCGCGGTCATCGACCCCTTCGACGCCCGTTTTGACCTTGGCGGCCTGCAGTCCGAAGATTTGCAGGATTAGAGCACGGCGGACCTGCGACAGAAAACTCATCGCGGTAAACACCATGCTGTAGCGGACTCGATCGAGTTGAGCCCGGATTCCCGCGGTTTCCGACACCAGCGATGTGACGACAGAGAGGGGCTGTTGCACCGAACGGCAGGCCGCGTCCAGTATGCTGAGTTCAACGGCGCAGCGCACCGAGTTGCCAAAGCAGTCGCGGTCGTCGGCGACAGGGCGCGTCAGTTGGAAGCGATCCAACATCGCGATGGCTTCGGGGAGATCGTTGAAACCAGCGGCAAGTTGCTTCGAGAAGTCCGTCGCTTGCAGCAACGTCCAAGCGTCATCAATGGTTTCACCGGTGACGTATTCACGCGGCAGACCTTCACCCCAGCCGATTGTGCCATTGTCCAGCCGACAACGGACGACGATGGATTCGGTCTCCGACCGCGCATGAGATGCGTGACGGACGGACTTTCGCAGGGGAATGCGGACGTGATAAATGACGAACTCAGTGATGCGCATCGACAAATTGTATCCGGAGAGGCAAAACTGCCCAACAAACCCGACTCCATAAACAAAGTCCAACGCAAAGAAAAGTGTTTGGCCATCCGAAGTTGGCTCTGCCGGTGCTGACAGACTCGGCGAAAACTGGTACACATAGTGCTGATAGCACTTACGTGTCGCGTTGAAACATGGGTTAGACTAAGTGGTTTTCTGCTCGCGGGACGCCAGAGTCACATGGAATGCACTCTAAGCCTATTCGCCCAGTCAGGATGACAGCAAACAGTGGAGACGATTGATGGGTGTGCCCATTTCCCAAGCGTGGACGGTGGCCAGTTACGTTCTCGGTAAGCGGTTTCGCGGAGTGAAACGCTACCCTTTGGTGCTGATGCTGGAGCCATTATTCCGTTGCAATCTGGCCTGTGCTGGCTGCGGCAAGATTCAATATCCGGCCGAAATCCTGAAGCGGCATCTGACTCCGGAGCAATGCTTTAAGGCCGTTGACGAATGCGGCGCGCCGATGGTGTCGATCCCCGGCGGCGAACCGTTGCTACACCCGGAAATCGATCAGATCGTCGAAGGCCTGGTCGCTCGTAAGAAATATATTTACCTCTGCACGAACGCGATCCTGCTGGAAAAGCACATCGATCGGTTCAAGCCGTCGAAGTACCTGACGTTCTCGATCCACCTGGATGGACCACGCGAAGAGCATGACTTTGCGGTTTGTCGCGAAGGTGTCTACGACGTCGCCATTAGTGCAATCAAGACGGCCGTGGCTAAGGGATTCCGCGTCACCACCAATACAACGGTCTACAACAACGCTGATCCCGATTCGATGCGTGAAATGTTCGATACCATGATGGGAATGGGTGTCGAAGGGATGATGATTTCGCCCGGTTATCAATACGAGAAAGCCCCCAGCCAGGAACTGTTCCTGCGTCGCGCCCAAACCGTTAGCCTGTTCCAGCGAATCCTGGGGAATGCGAAGAAGAAGTGGAAGTTCAACCTGTCTCCGCTGTTCCTCGAATTCCTGAAAGGGAAGTGGGACTTGGAATGCACCCCATGGGGGATGCCCGCCTACAACCTGTTCGGATGGCAGAGACCCTGCTACCTGCTGAATGAAGGTTACTGCGAAACGTTCCAGGAACTGCTCGATACGACCGACTGGTCAAAGTACGGTCGTGCCAGCGGCAACGCCAAGTGTGCTGACTGTATGGTTCATTGTGGTTACGAAGCGACTGCCGTGGCCGATACGTTTGGCTCGTTCAAGGCGTTCGCTCGCGTGGCCAAGTTGACCGTATTCGGTCCCGGTAAGGATCCGATGCCGCCGATGGAGCCGCCGTCATCCGAGACGAATGGCGATGGAAGCAGTGCCGATGAGCAGGTTCGCAACGTCCGACTGCCCGTGCTGACGAGCTAGTGGGCGTGCCTGATTCTGCTCGCTGTATTCTTCGTGGGATGGGCTTCTAGCCCATCGCCTTGGCCTTGGCATTTGAATAAGCTTGGGTGCGCTGCTATCGCACGCTGCGAAGAATGACGGGTTGGAAACCCATCCTACGAGAAGAGGGTACTGATCGCATGCCAAGCGTTCATGAGATCTGCCGCTACCTGCACGAAGTGGCTCCGCTGTCGCTGGCCGAAGATTGGGACAATGTCGGGCTGCTGCTGGGTGACGAAGCGACCGACGTTGTCCGTGTGCTCACCTGTTTGACACTGACGCCGGATGTCGCTGAAGAAGCGGTGCTGGTCGGGGCACGGTTGATCGTCACGCATCATCCAGTGCTCTTCAAACCAGTAAAGCGTCTAGTCGCCTCTAACAGCGAAGCCCGCATGCTGCTGAAGCTGATGCGGCACGGCATTGCGGTCTACAGTCCGCATACGGCTTACGACAACTCGGCAACGGGGATCAATCAACAACTGGCCGAACTGCTGGAATTGGAAGAGATCACCCCCTTAAGGTATTTTTCGCCTGTCGAGCAGTTCAAGCTGGTGACGTTCGTGCCTGATGAGCATCTGGATCAAGTCCGCCGCGCCGTGTGGGATGCCGGGGCCGGGATCATCGGCAACTATCGGGAATGCAGCTTCAATACTCGGGGATATGGAACGTTCTTCGGCTCCGAAGAAACCCATCCGGCGATTGGCCAATCAGGGCGACGCGAACAAGTCGAAGAGACTCGAGTCGAGATCTTCTGTCCGGCCGATTGTCTGGACAAGGCGATCGCGCATCTGCGAAAGGTGCATCCGTATGAAGAAGCCGCCATCGATATCGTCACGCTGAAGTCTCAACGCGATGGGACCGGGTCAGGTCGATTCGGCAAGCTGCCGCGACCAATGTCCCTGGGGGAGTTGAATCACCTGGTCAAAGAGCGATTGAAGCAGCCGCATGTGCAGTTTGTCGGCGAGTCAACTCGTCAGATCGACAAAATCGGGATCGCCTGCGGGGCCGCCGCCGAATTCTTGCGCGACGCGCATCGAGCCGGATGCCAGGCTTTGCTGACAGGCGAAGCACGCTTTCATGCCTGCCTGGAAGCTCGCGATCTGCAGATGGCCCTGATTCTGCCCGGCCACTACGCGACTGAGCGACCTGCGATGGAAACATTGGCCGCTCGAATGGCGGCCCGCTTTCCAGGTCTTGTCGCCACGGCCAGCGAGAAAGAACACGATCCGGTCCGTTACTGATCGTCCCTCCATTGAGTGAACGCGTCGAGATCCTGCGCCAGATCCAATCCATGAGCGAGGGCCAGGTGATCAGATAGCTGACTCAAATGACGAGCCCGCAGTTGACCAAAAAGACCTTCCACTTCGTCGTGCAGATTTCGTTGACGAACAACTTTGCGGACATCAGACCACGCTCGAAAGATTGGCAGCGTCTGTAGCAAGACTTCGTCTCGCGGATCGCCAGTCGACTCATAGAAATTGCTGTTCAACAACCGCGAGAATTCAGGCGACAACTGGGCCGTTTCAAGTTCGATCTGCTGACGATACTCCTCAACGATGGTCTGGCAGGCGACGCACTTCGAGAGCATTGCCGAACCGAACATGTGCGTGGCAACGATGTCATCAACATACGTCGGCGAGATGACCAGTCGCTGATCGAGGATGTTGCCGAACACGCGAAACATCCGCAGCTCGGTTCGAACGGTCGCGGAGTCAAAAGCCAACAGTGAACCAAGCTGTTCAACATCGCGATTGCGATGCACCAGACCTTTGCTCATGACGCGCGTCATCGCCGAATTGGGACGATTTCTTAGTCGCTGCGACGAATGAATGAACAGCTGCGGGAATGCGAGTGTCCTGGCGGCGGGCCCCAAGTCCCCTTGAAGCGAGATGTGCATCGTCATCTCTTGAGCGGGTTCGCGACTGATGAGTTGCCGACGCTGCAGTAACAGCGGTGCCAGCAACAGGGCATGAAACGACCTCGCAGGACGGAACGCCGCTTCCAGTGTGCCGCCGAATTCGGGACGATCGGGCGATGGGATTCCCAGGTCAGGCAACGCCTCTTTCCACGCCCCAAACAGATTGGGATCGGCATTCGGAATCTGCAGTTCGATGCCGATCGGGACCGCGAACTTCGACCAACGCTGCTCGCAATCCGCCAACCAGCGGGTCAGAGGTACGGCATTGAGACCGGCCGATTCAGCAAGCCAGCAGACCGACTGAGCACACGGCGAGAGCTTTGAATCGCGGGGCGAAGGCTGGAAATCACCCAGGATTCGACTCCGCGGAGACATCGCACTGGGTTGCTTTGTGGACTGAAACCAGCGAGTCCGCAATGCTCGATCTGCGGCGATCTTTCGTTCGGGAGCTGATTCCAGCACAACTCGAGCATGATCCATGACAAATTGATTCTGCGCGTCACCGTTGACGGAGAGCTCGTCTGCCATCGTGGCCGAATCTGTCAGAAATAGTCGTCGGACATGCCGCGTCGGCGTATGAAAGCAGACCGGGACGGCTTCCGTTTGAAAGCGAGTCAGTTCTGCAGGAACCCCAGCACGGGCGATCGCGAACTGCATTCGATCCGTGTCGCGAACTGCGGCCAGGAATAATGCTTCGTCGAGGGGATCGCGCAGGTCCAACGGAACGCGATCTCGAAGTGCAGCGTCCGCCGCATCGGGAATCAGCCGCCACGACAACGCTCGTACTCGTTCGACCCACTTGTCCGCCGGGCCGTTCGCAGACATCGTCGATCCCGCATACGCGAGCCCGATCGATAACAGTTCAACGACATCCTCAGTGACGGGCTGTTCGCAATAGCCACATTCACGAATCAGCCACTCAACTGCTGCCGGAGCGGTTGCATGGTTCTCCGCGAGCCACGGTGCTGTGACGAGAAATCCAATGCAGGGAGGTGGCGTACGCCGCGGAAATCCAAACGCGGCGAGCAACGGCAGAATCAACTTCGGGTCGTCCGCCCAGCACAGCATCCGCAAGATTTCGAAGTCATTGCGACACAATGAGTCTTCCAAGATGAGCTGCGCGTCTTCCGGTGAGCGTCGTGCGATCACGGCCACGGCGGCTCGTCTGACTTCCGGACGATTGTGCTTCAGCAGCGGTAGGACTCGTTGACGAAGCCTCTCCGTCAGTTCCAGATCGGGATGCCGGAGAACTCGCAGGACGCTCAAGCAACCTGTTTCCCCGGCATTGAGCCCGCGAAACAGAAGCTGCGTTGCGTCATCCGCTGGCAATCGCGTCAACCACTCGGTTGCGACTCGCCGCGCGGCGTTGCTCTCTGAGTTGAGTATGGTCAGAACAGTTCGCGTGGTGAGTTGGCGAGTAATTGTCGCCAGCAGCGGTGGTGTGTCACCGTGATGATTCTGAAGTGTCATAGTGACGGAGGAATCTAACGCATTTGATCGCGGTGAGTCGTCATAAATCTGACGAATTGTCGAAGAGTGGCCTGTGAATCAGTTGCCGGCATCCGCCACGCCGTTGCGTGGGACGTAGATTTCGTCTCGCTTGATGATCGCTGCGGCTTCCAGCAGCAATTCGTTCGGCACTTCGGTGAAAGCGATGACTGTCAGGTCGGACAAGCCGCGCTGCAGCAATTGACGCACGGGGCGGCGCAGTTGAGAATCGACCAGCAGTGCCGCTTCCACACCTTTCTGGCCCGCATCACGCAGGACGTTCGCTAGCTTGATGATCAAAGCTTCCAAAGCGTCGGGACTGATCGCGAGCTTTTTGTCCTGCATCGTGCGACGCAGTTCCAGTTCCAATGAGGGTTCAAACAGGATGCCGTGGATACGGCCCTGTTGATCCACGAATGGATCGCAGATCGCTCGGGCGAGATAGATTCTGGCTCGTTCGGCGAGTTCGGCGGGATCCTTCGTGGTGGGTGCGTTGTGCGCCAGGCTCTCTAGGATACGTGTCAGGTTGGTAATCGGCACGCGTTCTTCGAGCAGTAGCGTCAGCACGCGATGGACCGAGCCCATTGAGAGCATGTTCGGAATGAGTTCGTCGATGACCGCGGCGGACGTTTCTCGAGCCTTGTCGATCAGCTTCGTCAGATCTTCGCGGCTGAGCAATTCGCCGGCGTGGCGTCGCAAAACTTCACGCAGGTGAGTAGTGATGACGCCAGGCGCATCGACCACCGTACAACCCGCCAGCTCTGCCTGCGAACGATCGTTCTCGGCAATCCACTTGGCTGGCAGACCGAAGGCGGGATCCTTGGTGTCGACGCCGGCGAAGGGAATGCGATTTCCGGAAGGATCGATCGCCAAGACATGATGCAGCTTCAGCGTGCCGCGTCCCACTTCCTGGCCGCCGACCATGATTCGATAATCTTGATCGCTGAGCTGACCATTGTCGCGCACTCGAACGAGTGGAATCCACAAGCCGCAGCGTTTGGCCAGATCTTTACGGACCGTCGCAATGCGCTGCAGCAGACCCAGGTCGCGCTTCGGATCAACCAGCGGAATCAGTTGCCGACCAATCTCGATGCAGGCTCGATCTGTTTCCAGAAATTCGGCCAGATGTTCTTCCATCGGCGACATCGGAGCGGTCTGCCGTTCAGGCTCGGACTGTTCCTGCTGACTCGTCGTTTTGCCGATTTTCGTGGAGACGTACCACAGTGCCACCGACATTACCAGGAAAGGGATCATCGGCATCCCGGGGGTGATCGACAACAGTCCCAGCAGGCCAGAGCCGATTTGGAGTGGTCGTGTCTTCGTCAGGAACTGACCGGTGATTTCTGCACCCAGTCCCGACGAATTCGAAGACTTGGTGACCAGGATACCAGCCGAAGTGGCGATGATGAGTGCTGGAATCTGCGAGACTAGGCCGTCACCCACCGACAGGATCGAGTAGGTCTGAATAGCCTGCATGATCGGCATGCCATTCATCAATCCGATGATAATTCCGCCCATCAGGTTGATGCCGGTGATGATGATTCCGGCCACGGCATCGCCGCGTACGAACTTGCTGGCACCGTCCATCGCCCCGTAAAACTCGGCTTCTTGCAGCAAATGAGCTCGACGGCGCTTGGCCTCGACATCATTGATGGCCCCGGCGTTCAGGTCGGCGTCGATCGCCATCTGTTTACCGGGCATCGCGTCCAACACGAATCGAGCCCCGACTTCCGAGATACGCGTCGCACCCTTGGTGATGACCACGAACTGGATCACGACCAGGATGGTGAAGACGACCAGTCCGACGACCAGATTACCGCCGACAACGAAGTTGCCGAACGTTTCAACGATTTTTCCGGCGTCGGCCTGCAGGAGAATCAGTCGAGTGGTCGCGACGTTAAGTGACAGCCTGCCCAGGGTCAGCAGCAACAGTGCCGACGGGAAGACCGACAGTTCCAGCGGCTGCGCGACACTCAAGGTGACCAACAGCAGCAGGATCGTGATGCTGAGGTTCAATGTCAGCAGGACGTCCAGCAGGGCGGTCGGCAGCGGGACAATCAAAACGACCAGCACCGCCATCACGGCTAGTGGAAATACTAGCTCGCCGCGTGGAGCGATTTGCAGTGGTTTTGACGCCGCCATCGACATGTCGTTCAGATTCCTAATGCGAAACAGTTAAGAACTTCTCTTCGATCCGCTTCTTCCTACGCCACACCACGCAACCGATACACGTAACCCAAAACTTCGCTGACCGCGACATACAGTGTCTGCGGGATTTCCTGTCCGACCTTGACCATCTTGAAGAGAGCTCGAGCGACCGGTTTGCGTTCTACAACGGGAATGCCATGCCGACGAGCTCGGGCGGCAATCTGTAGAGCGAACTGATCACGACCTTTGGCGATCACCACGGGCGCCGAATTGACACCGCGTTCGTATCGCAGGGCGATCGCCAAGTGAGTCGGGTTGGTGATGATCAGGGTCGCCTTGGGGATCTCTTCCAGCATTCGCCGCTGCGAGACGATTTCGCGGGCTCGCTGGCGTCGACGCATCTGGATATTGGGATCCCCTTCGTCGTCCTTGCGTTCGCGTTTCAATTCCTCACGTGACATCCGCAGCTTTTGTTCGTTGTTGTACCACTGCCATCCATAGTCAATCGCACCGATCAACAGCAGCACCGATGACGCCGCGATCAACAGTTCGATGCCGATGCCCCAGGCGGTACTTACGGTTTGCGAAAGGACGCCCGTGCTGAGAGCTGCAATCTGTTGACCGCGGTCACTCAGCACCCACCAGGCAGCGACACCGACTAGCGCGACCTTGGCAATCGACAACCCACCGCGCATCAGGCCTTCGGTGGAAAAGATCTTGTGCCAGTTCATCGCGGGATTGAGCTTTTCCCACTTCGGCCCGAGTGATTCCGTATTGAGATGCAAACCTGCTTGCGCAAGGTTGGCGATCAAGCCCACAGCGAAGATGGAGGCCATGAAGCCACCGATCAGTTGCAGACCGTGAGTGCCGAGATCTGTGATGAACGCCGGGATATCGGCGACGGCCAGTTCGACTCGTGGGGTTCGCAAATGCGACTGAATTTCCTGGCTCAGGCCGCTCGCCAGCGTGGCCCCGGTCCACCACAGCCCCACCGTTCCGACCATCAGCAACAAGCCCGTGATCAGTTCGTGACTGTACGCGAACTGGCCTTGCGCCCGCGCGTCATCGCGCCGGCGCTGCGTTGGTAGTTCGGTCTTATCAAAGCCCTCTTCGGACATGTCTTAGAGCTCATCCGGCCCAAGTGTGGCATCCCGCGAGCGAAAAACCACCTAGTCTAACCCTTGTTTCAACGCGACACCGAAGTGCGACACGCACTAGCGGCCGATTAACAAACTGGAAAAACGCTGGAGAACAATTCCCATCTGCGGAGCGATATCGGGCCACAGCACGCTGGTGGCCACCAGTCCGACCACGATCCGCAATGCGAATCCGACGGACATCAAGTTCAATTGCGGAGCGGCCTTGGCCATGACGCCCAGGACCAACGACGTGATAAACAGGCAACAGGCGACTGGCGCGACCAGCATCAAACCCCATTCGGTCGTCGACGACATCACTTTCATCTGCAAGGCGACGGGCAGGGACAGGATCGCTCCCCCAATCGGCTGGCGTGCGAACGAACCGTGCAGCGCCGCCAAGAAGACGTGATGCACGTTTTGCGAGAAGAACAGCACGACCCCCAAAACCTCGAAGACTTCACCCATGACGGTGGTCATCTGCGGTCGCGACGGGTCGGTGATGGCCCCCATGGTCAGACCCATTTCCTGGCTGAGGTATTCACCCGCCACGCGAAAAGGGACCAGGAATAAGCCGAAGATGTATCCCAACGCGCAGCCGATCAGTGTTTCGCAACCAATGGCCAGGGCGAATGCCATCCAAGGTCGATCGTTCAAAGCGGTCGCAACACTTAATGTTCCGGCACCGGATTCGGCGAACCAGAAACAGGTCAGCGCGAGAGCGGTCCCCGCTTTCACGGTGCGTGGAACGAAGCGACCCCCCAGGTAGGGGATCGTCGCGACAAATGCCGACACGCGGGCCATAATCAGCCCGAATGTCATCACCCATGTTTCCAGCAGCGCGTCCATTAGTGCCCGATCTGCGCCGCACGCGAGAACATCTGAACCGTAAAGTAAATCGACATCTGTAGCAGCCACGGCATTGTCACGACGAACAGCCCGGCCAGAGCCAGGATGCGCGGCGCGAAGCTCAGCGTTTGTTCTTGAATATTGGTGACCGCCTGAAAGACGCTGATCGCCAGGCCGACGATCAGGCTGATCGCGAGCGCTGGCGTGGTCAGCAGCACCGCGTGATAGAAAAAGTCGCGGCCCAGCGCAACGGCATCCAGTTCGGTCATGATCGTCTCCGCTATCCAAAACTCTGATTGAGCGACAGCGCCACCAGGTGCCAGCCATCCGCCAGGACAAACAACAACACCTTGAATGGCGTCGAGACAATTACGGGGGGCATCATCATCATCCCCATCGACATCAGCACCGTGGCCACGACGATGTCGACCAGCAGGAAGGGGACGTAGACGCAGAAGCCCATGAAAAACGCAGTCTTCAATTCACTGATGATGAACGCCGGAATCAGCACGCTGATCGGTGTCTGTTCGGGTGTCGCGATCGGTCCCGACTTGGACATGTGCAGGAACAGGGCCAGGTCGTGCTTGCGTGTCTGACGCAGCATGAATGACTTGTGAATTTCCACGCCCCGTCGAAAGGCTTCGACGTTCGTGATCTCTTTGTTCATGTAGGGGAGCACGGCCTCGGTGTTCAAACGAGTCAGCGTCGGCTCCATGATGAAGACTGTCAGGAACAGGGCCAGTCCAATCAGGACTGTGTTCGGTGGGATTTCCTGGGTCGACAGTCCGCGTCGGACGAACGACAGCACAATCGTGATTCGCGTGAAGCAGGTCAGGCACGAGAGGGCCGCTGGCAAAAGGACCAGGCTGCCCAGGAAAATCGCCATCTGCAGTGGTGGCGACAGACTTTGCACGAACCCGGATTCACCGAATCGTTCGGCGATTTGTTCGAAGTTGTTCACAGGGAGCCTCCCTGCAAACTTGATGCGGATCTTAATCGAGTCTCAAAGCTGGCGGCAGTGATCGCTGGCGGGGCTTCTTCTAGGGGTAGCTGTTCGTCCAGCGATTCGCGGAACGAAGGGGGCAGAGCGATCAGAGATTTCAATCCGGTCGCATCTGTTCCCGCGACCAGTTGAGTATCACCGACCTTCACGAGATACAGAACTGCACGACCACCGAGGGTCACGCTGCCTTCAATCTGCAATGCCTGACCGGTCAAGCTTTTCGTCTGCAACTTCATCAACCAGGGCTTGCCAAACCACAACGATCCGACGCAGAGCACGAGTACGAACGCCGTGCCGAAGCCTAGGCGCATCAGCATGGCACCCGTGTTCGGGGGTTCTGGCCATTGAGGGGCATAGGTCAGGTCGCTGGCGTCGCTCTTACTGACAGTGAGAAGCTGAGGGGTCTCTGGTTCAGGTTCGGCAGCGCGCGCGGTGCCAATGCTGATCAGCATGGCTGCCAGCATCGCCGCGAACATCACCTGGAAACAACTTCTCACCGGACACCGCCTTCCTTGGCTGATGTCAGAGCTGGATACCGATTCAGGAACCTGAACCGGATGTATCCGTAATCTCTGTAATTCGAATCGCAAACTGATCGTTGACGACGACCACTTCACCGCGCGCCACGCGGACGTTTTGCACGATCAGGTCGACCGGTTCCGAAACCAGCCGGTCCAATGTGACCACCGAACCAACGTCGAGCTTCAGCATGTCCTCAACTGAAAAGTCTGCTCGACCCAGCACCGCTTCGGCGTCCAGGCGGACCCCGTAAAGGTGATCAAGCGACTTGCCTGCGGAGATCTTGCCAGGAGTCATGTTCGCGAACGCCGGGGCCCGCGCTGCGACTTCTTGCGCAGCTCCCGGTTTGTCGCGAGCCAATTCCTGTTCGACCTTGGCCAGGACGGCATCCAAAGTTTCCGTCATTTCGATTCCCTCCTCGACACTGTCAAACTTCGATCACGCCGCTTCGGGTGTTTCCGTCGTACGCCGTTGCAGGATTTCGGTCGCAATTTCAAAGGCTTGACGATTGCCTGTCCGCCCAGCCCATCCGAGAAATTTCGGTTCGCCTTGAACGGACGCCTGCAGCGGATCGCCGACGCGCTGATCCAGCACGACGACATCGCCAACCCGCAGACTCGCCAGTTGAGGCCCAGTCAATTGAACCGCTCCCAATCGGACCTCGATCCCGGCTCGCATGTCGCGAACCAATTGCTCCAATTGACGGCGGCTGGCTTGAGGATCGATCGACTGATGATTCCGAACGGGCAGACCAAACAGGTGTGCCACAAAGTCTGCGGACAGCAGCCAACTCCAGTGCGATTGGCCAAGCTTCGTCTTCGCGATCGACCGGCAGACGATCATCGATTCTTTCGGGCGGAATCGTTTGGTGCGACGCAAATTCGATTCGGTCTCTCCCAATGCCAGGTTGAGCGGCACATCACCTTGCCACGACTCTTTCAGGCTCCGCATGATCATCTCGGCGATCACTTCCGCGACGGAGAGTTCGGCCGCGGTGAGAGATCGTTCGACGGGGATCTTGTGAGGTGGATCACCCAGAATGCAGCCGATCAATTCCTGCACCAGCGGATTGGGCAGTGCAACCAGGGACTGTGCGTCGTGCTGGCCGAGTTTCAATTGCAGGGCGAGCGACTTATCGGTCCAGTCAGACGTCAATTGCGTCGGCATGATCGTTGAAGAACAATCGAATTGCAGTTCGACCGAGACCGCCGCACCCGCCAGCAACTCAACCAACAGCGCGTTAGACCGCGTCAACCATTGAGCCAGGTTGACTCGCAGTTGCGGCGCCAGTGGCGGCGGTTGAGTGAAGTCGTGGCGTGGCAATGTCATTGGACGTGAAATTCTTCAAACAGGATGTCCTGGATCCGTTCGCGACCATCCGTGAACAGCAGTGCGTTGAAGTTGTCCTGAATCTCGCGTCGCAATCGATTGACCCCAACTTTGCCGCGGACTTCTTCGAGCGTCTTGTCAGCCAGATGGCTGGTCAGCCAACTCTGCAGAATCGGCTTTCGCGATTCCAGGGCCGACTTCACGTCCTCTTCGTCGTCCCCTTCGGTCTGGAGAGTCACTTCCAGGGCGAGGTAGCGAGTCAGCGTCGGGTCATTCAGATTGACGACGATGCGACCAAACGGCAGGAAAGAAGGGCCTTCGGCAGCCTTCTTTTCACTACCCGCCGCACCGTGGGAATCGCCACCATGACCAGCAGCCGCATGTCCGCCGTGGTCATCCTTGGGCTTCTCTTTCTTTTCCTTCTTTTTCTCTTCCTTCTTGTCGTGGCCGGCATCATGACCTGCAGCAGCGGGATCGGCCTTGGCGACCTCGGTCCCGTCGTGGCTTTGCCCTTTCATCATCTGGGGAATGGCCACGCCAGCGGCGGCCGACGCCAATCCGACTCCGCCCAGCATGATGATCTTTTTCAGGTCCATGATACGCCTCACTCACGAGCCACTTTCCGCTGCAAAAGACGCACGGAAACCAGCCCACGCGGGATGGCCTATCGAATTGATCGGAAGCCACGGCGCAAACCTTGAGGGTTTCGGAGACTTTCCCGGTCAGAATGTCTGGGAAAGTTGCGCAAAGGTTCCGGCGCCAGCGGCCTGACTCCGGCAGAATCTGCCGGTCACTGCTGTTTGCGTTTCAATGCGGCTCTAAAACTGGTGAGCAAACCATGCTGAGGTAAGATGATAGGGCTTGGCGGGTTGAACACTCTCGACGTTACAGTTGTCGCTCGATAATCACTTCCGAACACCCACGCTTGTCCGTGATCGAAGAAAAGACTGATGCCAGTAAATGGATGTACTTCGGCGTGTTTTCTAAGAGCATGATCTCCACATACAGCGCAGGAGACTGTGTATCGTCGGAGTAAATCACGGTCCTCTCACCGAACGTGTTGATCACTTTCTCGGGATCCAAACAGGGAAGGAGTTGTTGCAGAATTGCGGCAACGGCTTCAGGTTCGATCCGCCTTTCCATTCTGGTTACCTCATATTCAATGTCAGCGATCCGCAGCACAACAAGCACCGTCACGACTGGCGGATGACCGGCCAAGCTCACTCAGCCTTCTTCTCTGGCGTCTCTTGGTCCAGGAGTTCGAACTCTTCCTGCTTGGGAGGTTCGATGCTGGGTAGCTCGATCTTCTTGTCGGTCAGTGCTTCCAGATAGAACTTGATCAGCGGTCGCAGGTGCGTCGTCGGCGTGCGATCGAGAATGTGTGAGAACGACTGCGTCGCTCCGGCGATGTCACCCAGTTCGAGTTGTGCCTGGCCGATCTGGTAGGTCAGCGAGGCATCTTCGCCTCGCCCGCTGCTGACGATTTCGCCGGCAGCCGCCAGGTGAGTAAACGGATATTGATCGGGCGACATCCACATCGCGTTGAGCGTCACAAATGGCATCGTGAGCAACGCCGTCTGCGTGTGCGTCGCATTCGATTCGGCGAGCTGTTCCCGCCACAGATCAATCGCGCGATTGTAGTCGCCATTGATCAGCAACGACGTGGCGACCGCATCACGCCAGCCGGGTGCTCCTCCACCAACGGTCGCCTGGTCCAGCGTGTCGATTCCTTCTTGAACTCGACCCACTTCGATCAGCCATGACCCCAGGGCATTGCGGGCCAGTGGATTTTGAGCTTTATAGATCGGGTCATCTTCCAGAGTTCGCACGGCGAGTCGGATAGCCCCGACCTGATAGGCACTGGCCGCGATTTGGAATCGATCGGCCTTCTGCAATCCCTCTTCGACCTGACCTTCGTACTTCGCGAGCGCGTCTTCCAGAGTGGATTCGATGTTCAGCAGTTGTTCGCGCTGTTTTCGTTCTTCTTCCGACGAATCCATCGTGACCGGACGAATTCGCTTGATCTGTCGAATGGCCTCGAGTGCCAGTTCGCCACGTTGAGTCCGTTCGAACAGGCCGAGCAATTCATAGTGAGTCAGCAGATCGTTCGGCCGCAGCAATGTCGCCTGCTGCAGAGCACCCACCGTTTCGTAGTAGCGAACGGAATTGAACCAGCGAACCCCCGCCGCATTCATGAGACCGGTTTCGACCTCATCCAGAATCAGGTAGGCCATGCCCAGGCACCGATAGCCTTCGGCCGAGTTCGAATCTTCTCGCAGGCCCAGATTCGCATTTCGGATCGCGAGCAGGGCGCAGGCGATTCGAAACTGTGGCGAGACACTGCCGTTGGCACTGGCCAGTTGAAGATAATGTGTCGCCACTTGGACTCCGGCAGGATATCCGGACCGCCTGACCGAGAAGATCCCGTCCGTGAACGAAGCGGGTTTGCCACACATGCGGACGGTGTCGACCGACAGTTCCTTCGAGCGAAAGGCCTGCTTATCAAAATCGAGTCGGTGCTCTGCCACATGGTCACTTTGCGGCGGGCCCGGACTATCACGGTAGTAGACCGCCGTCGATGCCGTCAGCTTGGTCATCGCCCAGTCACCGGATGCCAACAGGTCACCAAACGTGACGTAATCGGCTGGCGGAGTCGGACCACTCAGCCGCGGCATGGTGTGCGTCACTTGATACTTCTCGAACGTCGCCCGCCACACGCCAGGTTCGCCGCTGCCCGGCAGACTCTTGCGTCCCTTCTGCATCGATCGTCGCGTTCGATCGTGCAGGGCAATCAGATCGTGATCGCCCGATCCAGTGAAGATCGCGGCGCGAGTGTCGATGAATGACTTCTGCTTCGACCAGACCACCAGATCGCCCTGGCGAGCCGTAAAATGAAACGGACGATCATCCAAGTTGTCTTTCGCGGCTTCCTGGTACGAGTCCATCTGAGTCTGCAGATTCTGGCCAAATCCCAATCCGGTCCGGCGACCTTCCGGACCTTCAATGCGACCGCTGATCACTAACCAGGCCAACGCGAAAAAGCTGACCACGGTGACGGCTCGACCACCTCGCGAGAACAGCAGTTCTCGCCAATCGATCGAGTAGATTTGCCCGAACCGCTGCCGATACCAGGACTGAGCGTTGATCGTACAGACCACACAGTTCACCAGGCTGGCTGCCGCAAATTCATGAGTGGCCAGACAAGCGAGGGCGTTAAACACCACCACCGCGATCACCTGCCCGGGATGCACTCGTTCGCGATTCAGAAAGAGCGAGACCAGTGTCGCCGCGAAGAGCACGAGCGCCGCAATCGTGTCATGATTGATCGACAACCAGAATGCCGACTGCGTGATTGGATAGAAGCCCAGTTCGATTGTTCCGGGCCGCGTGAAGGAATGCTGCAGTGCAGGGTAGTCGATGGCAAACAGGCGAATCGGCGACAACCACGACTGCCACAGGAAGGGGTGAATGATCGTCACGGCGAAACTCGCCAGCGCGACCTTCCACCACAACGCTCGACGCTGCGCAGCCTGGTCGGATTTTCGCAGGCTTTCGCCCGCGGCCAGACAGATCAGCAACAGCCAGCCCAGGAACGCGCGGGTGTCAAGCTGCGACCACAACCAGATCACGCCGACGCAGGACCATAGCAGTCGTGAGTTGGCCGTTTCGTCCGCTCGCTGCACCAACCACAGCACCAGGCTCAACCCGAGCAACGAGATCAGTTCGGGTTGCGCGGTGAACTGAGGATAGCAGACCAGCAGCGCCAGCACGGCGCAGATCGAACCCCACCAAGTTCGGATCCCTGACCGATGCGTGTGTACCAGCAACCCGAACGCCAGTCCCGCCAGGACTCCTTGCAGGATCGAGAGCCCGATGCCCCCCGAGACGGCGTGAATCCCTGCCGCGACCAGATCGAACATCCACGACAAGTTGATCCAAGGTCGATCGTTCGCCGTATACGAAAAGACATCCTTCGACGGGGGCAGGACACCATGGGCAGCCATGTATTCGCCACTGCGAATATGAACCAGCGTGCGAGTGTCGGTGACGGCCGCCACGCCAAACAGCAGAGCCAGCCCGACGACGGCCCAGCGGATCACGAAGTCGCCGCGAATCGCTTCATCTTCGACCAGTTCCGGGGTCAGCGGCTCCCATTCAGGAAGACCTTCATCGGGATTCGTCCCCTCGGGTTGTGACAATGCTGACGAATCTGAGGGCAAGGACGAACCACCGGGAACTGACGGTGGCATCGAATCCGGCGGGAGGTCGCCAGAAGGTCGCTGTTCATCGTCTGCCGGTTCAGGAGGAATCGCCACAATCAGACTCGCAGAAGAGAGATGAAGGTCAAGTAGTCGAGCGCCATGGTACGAACGGCGATTCGCGACGGTCAACCGGTCGTCGCCAAACAAAAGACACGACGGGAATTGCCGTCGCAAAACGATGTCCCGTTATGCCATGCGACCATCGGCTAGCCAAATCTACGTCGCTTCGATGGCATCTGTTGGGCTGCACTCTAGCAGACCAAGGGGCAGACTGCTTTCGGCATTAAGCACTCTTGATGTCCGGCTGGCATTCTTTCTACCGGAAGGCTCTCCAAACGCTTCTTGACAGATCACAAATGTTGCGTTACTTGTATTGCAACATTACTGATTGGAGATGCACATGAAAAAGAAGCCCGCTCTAACCGCTCCGTGGGAAATCACAGCGGAGATGTTCTTGAGCGAAAGTGAAACGCTGGCGCTGCAACAGCACCTTCTTCGCCGAGAAAAAGAGGCCGGGGAAACTCAGCGAGCTTCGCGGACCGTGGATCGATTGATCGTCGAGATCCTGCTAGCGTCGGGATTACGAAATTCCGAACTTTGCCATTTGCGAGTTGTCGACACGATTGTCGGACACGGTGAATCCGCCTTGAAAGTCGCGGGGACTTCGAAAGAAGATCGCACCGTTTATGTGGCCAAGGCGACCAGTGAACTGATTCAGCAGTTCGTGACCGACGTTCGCCCAGAGTGCTTGCCAGATGGTGCCGACCCGGCCGATCTTCAGCAGCCACTGATCTTGAATGAACGCGGCAAGATCTATGACCGGACCGCGCTGTATCGCCGAGTCGTCCGCATCCTGACCGAGGCAGGGCTGACCGAACGAGCCAGCGTGCAGTTGTTGCGTCACACTTACGGCTTCCTGGCTTACAAACGAACCGGCGGCAATCTGCTGTTCGTCCAAAAGCAGCTTGGTCACGCACATCCGATGGTGACCGCCGTCTACGCTCGGTTTGTCGATCACCCCGCCAGCGAACTGGCCGAGCTTGTCGGTGGTGCAAAAAGTTCTGTTTCGAAGACCGCCTCCAAAGCGGCGACTGCTTCTCAAAAGAAGGGAGTTCGATGATGTCGACCAAATTCAATCGCGATCAAATTCATGCGGGTGCCCGCGAAGATCTGGCCACTTGCCTAGGGATCGAGCCAGAAGAGATAGAACTCGACGCCCGGTTCTTCCACGACCTCGGTGGAGAGTCGATCGATCTGCTCGACTTCGGCTTTCGCAGCGAAAGACGGTATGGAATCCGCTCCCCTTTCCAACGACTAACGGGAGGTGAGGGCTGGCAGTTCGACGAACAAGGACAAGTCGCTGAATCCACTCTCGTGCGATTGCAAACCGAGTTCCCACAGATCGACTGGCCGGTCCGATTGGCTGGGATTTCGCTGGAGTCATTCAGGGATCTCCTAACGATCGAGTTGATGGTCGAACTACTCTACTTCGCCCAGTTCGAGAACGCGCAAAGCGGAGTGAACCATTGAGTCCTGAAGTGAGACAATCATGGGAATCGATTTGCTGGATTTGACGTTCCGAGTGGAACGCCTGTTCAAGATCAAGCTGGTTGTTACTTCGATCATTGAGCAGACAATCACCGTCTGTCCCGACACCAATCGCCGCGATCTCCAGGTCCGCCACTTCGTCCAGATGGTGAAACGTGCGATTGAGGAACAGAACTCGTCTTATGAAGACCACCTGTTAAAACTGTTGCGGCCACACATCGCCGAATGTCTGTGCGTTAAGGAAGCCGAGGTCGTTATCGATGCCTGGATGATCCATGACTTGGGCATGGAATGACGCTTTGGATCATCAAGGCTGCCAAATCTTAAGACAATGAAATGACGTGATTCGACTCACAGCAATCTCCGCAGATCCATTTTCGTGAACAATTGACCGATAAGGATTTGAGACGCGGATGGAGCGCATTGTTCGGTCCGCCCGTTGTTGGCAGAATAATAACCACGCGCCGGTGCTCGCGACGTGTCACATTTCGTAATCAAGGACTCTCTTCCGTGGATGTGATTTACCGCTACGACCCGTTCGCACCGATCTCGGTGCGCCAGATTTCTGATGCCAAAGCTGCCATTGACGAACTGATCGGCGGGAATGACCGATTCAAGAACGTCGTGCACCGCATGCAGCAACAGACGATGGGTGGCGAAGCGGGCGAGCCGATCGTCATTCCAATGAGCCCCATGACTTCGGGCTTGCCGCTGTTTCCCGGCGCCATGCCGACGCAAGCTCCGTTTGCGGTCGTACTGGGATGCTCGGATGCTCGTGTTCCGACGGAAGCGGTCTTCGATCAGTCCTTTAATGACCTCTTCGTATTACGCATTGCCGGAAACGTCCTGGGGTCTGAATGTCTGGGGTCGCTGCATTACGCCCTGCGTCATTTGAAGGACAGCCTGAAGGTGGTTGTCGTCCTGGGACATTCGAAGTGCGGTGCCGTGACCGCGGCCGTTGACACGCATCTGTCTCCAGATGCCTATGTGAACATTGCCTGCACATTTCCATTGAGGTCGCTGGTAGATCAGATCCAGATTGCGGTTCGAGGAGCGTCGCACGCTTTGGAGAAATGTGTCGGTGTCGCGCTGCCGAATAAGACGATGTACCGATCGCTGTTGGTAGGGATCACGGCCTACGTCAATGCGGCGGTGTCCGCATTCGAACTGCAACGCGAACTGAATCTCTACGAGGCGGGTGGCCCTCAGGTCGTCTTCGGCGTTTACGACTTTGAATCGCTACGCGTGCAAAGTACTCCCGCATTAACTCCGGAAACGTCTCGTCTGCGTCCCGCGCCCAAGTCCGCTGATGAACTGGCGAAATATGCGACGGAAATCGTCGAAGCCTTGCTGTCGATGGATGACGACGACCTGGAAGCCAACTACATGCTGACGATGCGTGCCTGATCAGCATCACTGCTATTTTTGAACCAGGGCCGAAGCGAACGTCACCAAGTCGCTTCGGTCCTGAGCACTTTTCAGCAGCACATCAAAGCGACCTGCCTGCTGGCACAGTTCAGCGAACGCAGCCGCAAAGTCCGGATCAACACTGACCAGATACTGCTCGGCCAACGGCAGGGCTTTGTCGAGTTGCTCGGTTCTCGCCAAGAGGTCGACCAGGACGTACGCGATCAAGGCTTTGTCTTGAGCCTCCGGTTCGCGATCCAGTTGCTGCTGGAAATAGGCTAAGGCTGTGTCGCGGTTCTCGTCCAGCAGGAACTTGAAGAACTGGCTGTGCGCGGGATAGAACTCGGTAAAAGGAGCCTCACCCGCGTATTGAAACTGCGGTGACAACTGCGACGCATACTCGGTCAGATCCAGCGCGAGCTTCAACTCGGGACTGCCCGCCACCAGCGAACGGGCGAAGCGCACCGTGGAATGCAGGTGCGACACATCGATGTGATAGTTGTTGTCGGCGAACAGCCATTCGCGCCCGGCAATCAATTCTCGCAGCGTTCCCGCTGGCGGTGCGAACGGCATCCGCTGTTTGACCTCATGCTGAATCGATTGCAGCAGATCGCCATGTAGTGACTTCACGAGGATCGCGGCACATTGCGACCGCTGTTCGGGAGACAGATTCTGGAACTGCTGATCGAGCGACGTAATCGTGCTACACGTTCCATGCGTTCGCAGCATGATCTGCATCCCTTTCACCGGATGAGCCAGCTTGTAGAACGCCAGGTCGATCAGCTCTTCGGATTCATCGCTGGTTTCACGTGGCAGTGGTGCAGCGTCGATCACATCGCGGACGGGCTGAGTTTCCCGGATCGCATGAAAGTAGATCCAGGCTTGGCCGAGCTTCTTGTCTGCCAGCAATAGCTGACCGACTTCGCGGGCGGCCGACATGTAAGCCACTTCGAACTCATCCCGCTTGCCGGCGGGAATATCATCAAACGACGTAGGTCGATGCAGCGGAGCACCGAGTTCAAACTTTTTGCGAGCACACAACGCGTCGAACAGCTTGTGATAGTCCTTTTGCTCACGCAACAGGTCGGACAGCTTGCTGAAGACGGCCGTCGCTCCGCCAGCCTGGAGTTGTTCTTGGAGTTCGGCAAAAGGAGTTTCAGCGGCCATCGAGCTGGTTCCTGAACGCAGTACGGGGTGGAGTCTCGGCGAGACCTTAGATTATGCCCGGATCTGCCAGACTTCACATCCCAGCCACTAATTTCCCGGTAGTAGGTGCCAATCGCCACGGACTTGCCAGCCTTGTCGAGTCCATTGAGCCATCATCACCTATTCTGCGAGCAGAATCGCAGACGGTCATTTAGAGGAATTTTGCACGTCGACATCGAGGGGTCGCGATCAACTATCCACCCGCCGACCACATCCGCGTCGGTTGAGAGACGGGGGTGGGACGCAGTTGTTGCGTCCGCTGTGTCGGCCGAATCTTTAGGGACGCTTCGGCGGCGTTCAATCTGTGCGGATCACTTGACCTGATCGGTAGTGAGGTGACTTGCATTTTTTTAGACTGACGGAGCGCGGTGAGCAGCCCTTCGATCTCGCGATGAACTTTGTAAGTTTGGCGGATGATAATCGATCGCGATCGTGGGAATGGAGTGATGATGCCTCCTTCCTGGTCGATGATTACCCACTGACCACTGGTATTGTCGATTAAGAGTTGCGACAAGACTTTGTAGTTCGTCCCGACGAGATCACCAACAGGGTAAATCCGAGTGGACATAATTTCGCATCCTGTTGTCTGTGTGGTGATCTTCAAGACACCGTCTTCGCTAACAAAGGTCAGGCCCAGCGGTTGCAGCAAGAGATCTAAGGTTGCTTCCAACGAAAGTCCCGACTTCGCAAGCGTTACCTGCTGGTCACTCGCCACGCCCTCATCCTGGAGCGCTTGTATATCAATCCATGTCTCGATGTGGTGTCGTTGACCGAGTGTCGTGATTGCCTTTTCGAGGGATTCATCAACGAAACGGCAATCGGTTGGACTGCGCAGCGCGAGCTCAATCCGTTCGGCGTTGTCGCGAGTGATCTGCGAGCCGCCACCGAACATTGGCAAAGAGATACGGTCGTCCGCCCGAACCAGACAGGTCAGACTCAGTAGTGAAAAGATCCCTACCAAGAAGTGTTGTATCGACATGATCGATCTTCCTTCCGTTTCGATTTCTCGCAGATGGCGAATCGTTGGATTCATCAACGATACAGTCCGTTGAGCCAATCTTCACATCGTTTGGGCCAGGTTGACGCGGCATGCTCGCTGGGTCGCAGGCCGAAGCCGTGTCCTCCTGTGGAGTAGAGGTGCAGGTCCGATGCAACGCCCGCCTTCTTCAAGGCCAAAAACAATTGCACACTGTTTTCGCAGGTGATTCCATCATCAAACGCGTGGGCCAGGAACATGGGAGGCGTTTGTTTGGTCACGACCAGATCTGGCTTCAGTTGGCCCTGCTTGTTCACGAGGTAGGCGGGATAGATCAACGCGACGAAGTCAGGTCGACAGGACAATTGATCAGTGTCGTCGATGGCGTCATACAGGCGAGTCTCCGATTTAATGGCCGCATTGGCCGCAGTCGAGCCGCCCGCAGAAAATCCCAGCAGGCCGATCCGGTCCGGCTTCAAGTCCCATTCGGCCGCGCGACTACGCACGATCCGGATCGCTCGTTGAGCATCCTGGGCGGGCGCCAGCCAGGGGATCTCGCGTTTCGATGTCGGGCTGCGATACTTCAGCACAAAGGCCGCGACGCCGATCGAATTGAACCACTCGGCAACCTCTAGCCCCTCTTTGTTCCACGCGAGGATATTGAAACCTCCGCCAGGACAGATCACGACTGCCGTGCCGTTGCGCTCTTTTTGTGGCACCATCACGGTCAGAGTCGGTTGACTGATATTGGTCAGCCGAGTCACTGGAGGGATTTCCCCCGCCTTGTTGGGCTGAGCCACCTCTGGCCCAAGGTCGTCCGTTTCGCCGGGAGCCTGCCCGGTCCAGAGTGAGATCACGGGTAACTCATCACCCCAGGCCGTGATGTCGAGGCTTCCGAAAACGAACGCGACAACAAGCCACCAACTGCTGATTCTCATCGAACTAATCCGGTGCCGAGGAGGGTGATGCTTTGGAAGGGACTAATCGTAACCTTTCAGGTTGATCCCTGCAGCAGCGCGGATTAGTCACGGCATGATGGCTGCTCCTTCTGTCATTCCCGCGCAGGCGGGAATCCATCCGTTCCTCAGCGAATCTGCACAAGATATCGTTACCCTGCGTGGACTCCCGTCCCGCGACTCGCTGGATTCCCGCCTGCGCGGGAATGACATGAGAGGGCATCAGGGATGCACTCCGAAACATCGATTCCGCTTTTCATCGAAATTTGTTTGGTGTTGGTCGTCGCGTGATAGATAATCCTCACACCTTCCGTTGTCTGGAGACACCGACGTGCTCAATCCATCACAAATCCCCGTGCGTCCGCGAGTGATCGCTGAGCAGTCACGAGAGACTGTGTTGCTGGAGGACTTGGTCGAGGAGTTGCTGTCTGCTGGCGATGTCAGCGTCTTGCGTATCAACGGAACCCGCGGATCTGGGCTGACGACAGCGCTAAGCTACCTTCAGGATCGCTTTGGCTCACAGGCCGGTCTGCGGTTCACTGAAGAGGCATCGATGTTGCCATGGCCCAGTCGATCTCGGTCATTGTGGATTGGCTTTCCACTCACCAACTCTTCCGTGGGTCGCATCCTGAGATGCGAAATGGCGGGCTGGGGCCAGGATGAGCTGATCGAATATCTGCTGGCGATGCACCGCGATCGATGTGCATCGGTGATGCGTCGCCTCCACCATGATCCACGCACGGCCTCACTGAAAGGAAACCCAAACCTCTGGAGTCAGGTGCTGGAACTTTTTGCGGAAGATGAGGGTCTACTCGATCTCAAAGCCGCACTGGTTCGTGTCATTGAAAAGCAGTTTCCCGACATCGAGTATCGGCAACAACTTCAGCGACTTTGTTTTCAGGCAGCGATCGATGAAAAACTGCCGGGAATCATGGAACTAACCAATCAGCTCTCGACCGAGCAGGAAAAGCTGTTTCATATCCCCGCAATTGTTTCGATCTTCGCAACGGCAGGTGGTTGGCGGGAACTTCAAGATATCGAAGGCCATGCCTGCCAGAAAATGTGGCCACGTCAGCTCATTGAGGAGGTCGCCCCTCACGTTCGAGGATCGGTTGCCATTCAAGACAAGTTACGAAGTCGGCTGACCTCTCGAACTCGGCTCGCGCATCCGCTGGCCGTCTCCTTCCTGCATGCCGCGGGGCAATCTTGGCACGATCTGCCAACTCGTTTCTTCAACCTCTTCCCAACTTCGTTCAATCTAGAAGAGGCAATCCTGGACGGGGGCGATTGTTCTGAGATGAGATTGATGCGTTCCAAGATGAACTACGGATCATTCTCGGATGTCCGTTTTAGTTCAGCCGATTTGCATCGTGTGACGGCCTCCCACGCTCGATTCAATCGAGCCCATTTTCGAAACGCGAAGCTCTCTCGTTTCGATGCGACGGGTGGCTCTTTCATCGGTGCCGATTTGACAAATGCCCGTGGCAGTCGAGTCGTGATGGACAAGACAGATCTGTCCGGGGCGGATCTGTCCCATGCTCAGTTCATGAAAGCCTCGTTCCGCGATTCGAGATTGCATGGCACAAAGTTTTGTCACGCCGAATTGGTGAAGTGCAACTTCATTGGTGCTGACCTGAAAGGAGCCGATTTCACAGGTGCCAATTTGGAAGGTGCGTGCATGTGGAATGCCGATCTCCGCGTTGCTGATTTCTCGCGAGCCAGTTTCCAACGAGCACAACTCAGTCAATGCAAATTCGAGGGGATGGAACTGCCAGACGCCGATTTCTACGCGGCAGTGCTCAATTGCGCGTTGTTGACGGAATCGACCATGCCTCGCGCCAATTTCTCGGCCGCGGATTTGAAAGGAGCGAAGCTGGCGCATATCGAGTGGGAATTTGCCAACTTGCAAGGGGCCGATCTGACCGGCGCGACCTTTCATATGGGATCGACTCGCAGCGGCCTGGTTGGCTCTTCGATACCGATGTACGGCTCCCGAACTGGCTTCTATACGGATGAGTATCACGAGCAGGATTTCAGAGCTCCCGAAGAGATTCGCAAAGCGAACTTGCGCGGTGCCGACCTACGGGGTGCCGTGATCCATGGCGTCGATTTCTACCTGGTCGACCTGAGAGACGCACTGTTCGATCCAGAACAGGAAGATCAACTGCGCCGGACGGGAGCGATCTTGCTCGCCCCGGCGTGAGGCCCAAGTTCCCGGCGAGACTGGGCAAACTGCTGAATGACTAACTCCTTCTCATTGCTGACTCCGCAGGCGGAATGATGAGGTGTCTCCTGTTCTAGCGACTTGGTCGCGGAACAGTCACAGCGTTTGGTCCATGCGCAGGCCGGATCCTCGACGATGAGAATTGAGAAACTGCTGTTCCAATCCGTCGGTCCTTGGGAGCCTGCTTTCACTGGTACTCGCTGCTATTTCAGGTTGCGAGTATCGAAGCCCATTTCGGAACAGGAAATGCCTGTGATCGAGATGCCGCTCAATCACCTTCCTACTTAAAGGATCTCTCCATGAAGAGCAAAAAGACCCTCGATGATCTGTTTCTTCACAACTTGAAGGACATCTACAACGCCGAGAAGCAATTGGTCAAAGCGCTACCGAAGATGGCGAAAGGGGCCACGTCCGAAAATCTGCGAACGGCAATCCAGGACCATCTGCAGGAAACGCATGGTCATGTGGAACGGCTGGAGCAGATCTTTCAGTTATTGGATGTCGGAGCGCGGGGCATCAAATGCGCGGCCATGGAAGGACTGGTCGAAGAGGGTGCCGAAGTCCTGGAAGACGATTTTGAAGATGCCGTTCGAGATGCCGCAATCATCGCGGCTGCCAACAAAGTGGAACACTACGAGATCGCCACCTACGGCACATTGATCTCGTTTGCCCGGTTGCTGGGACATGAAGACATCGAAGAGCTGCTGCAGGCAACACTCGACGAAGAGAAGGCAGCGGATCAAAAGCTGACCGAATTGGCCGAGTCTGAAATCAATGTTGAAGCTCAGGCATGAACGAAGCGGCTGGGCCGCACGGAGGAAATCATGGCGAAGTATGGCAAGAAAGCGGGAACCGAAGTGAAGCATGCCATGGAAGAAAAGAAACATGGTGAACTACACAGCGGCAAGTCCAAGAAACCGGTGAAGAGCAAGAAGCAGGCGATCGCGATTGGCCTGTCCAAGGCTCGCAAAAAGGGAGCCAAGGTGCCGAGTAAGTCATCGAAGTCGTGAAAAGCGGTTGACCCCGGTGAGACAGTTGAAATAATTCCACTGTCGAACACAAACGAGTAAACGCGCCAGCACAACATCGGTCGATGTGATGTTCGCATCCGTCGACCGGTGCTGGCGAGCAAGCCGGTGGGTCGCTCCCTCAACAGACTGGCTGAATGCCCTGCGTTACGAACGCAGGGCGTTTTTATTGCGCTCAGCTCGCCACCGCTGTCATTCCCGCGCAGGCGGGAATCCAGCACCTTCGAAGCGAACCATCGTCTAACGACCAACTGGATTCCCGCCTGCGCGGGAATGACGGGAGGAAGCCGTCTACGGCACCGTCGTTCGCTTCATCGCATACGGTCGCGATTCATAGACCAGACTTAGCGACTCCCGATCGACCGTATTGGGGATGCCGAACAGGAAATTGACGTCGACCGCATTTGCAACTTCCAGAATGCCCGAGAAGTAAGTGACCTGCTCGACAATGGCCGGTCGATTGGGAGGTCGGATTGTTTTCGTCAGAAAAGACTGTTCCGAGTCGAGCCATTTGATTGGAGCTGTGGTCGCGTTGTTTGCTTTCCAGAATCCTTGATGAGTCTGGCTCGTGCTGTTCTGCTGAATTTCGGCCGTGTAGACATTGTAGCGCACAGCCTCGTCCAGATTCCAAAGTGCCTGGTATCGCACTCCCGCAGAATCCGTGAGTGCGAGGTGCCTCATTTCAAAAGCGCGGGCACCGAGTTTCGATCGTTGCGTCAGTTCTTTCCGGTTGACGTTCTTCCACACCTTCGCGTAGCTGTCGATCGCTTTCGGATCATTCCGCAGGGCGGTCAATTGAAACCGGACCTCGACGAATGAATGGCCTTCTGGTGGATTCAGACTGATCTTATCGCGGGTGAAGCCTGTGGTCCCATAGGGGTGCAAGACGATTTCTTCGAACTGCCAGTTGGGTTCCGCAGCAACGCCACTTCCTGTTCCCGTCTTACTGGCAGATGAATCTGACGCGGGATCACCCCCTGCCCCAGGTGCGGTGCCATCGGCTGGTGCTGAGCCACCTTTTCCGGTCGTCGCTCCTGTTCGCTTTTCGAGCGGCTTGGCGGGTGGTGTCTTAACAGCTTTTGGAACTGGCTTGGCGGTGGGCTTCGTCGCCGGTTCATCTTTTTTTGCCGAGGTCTCTTTCTCTGCCGCCGGTTCCGATTTTCCTCCGGCAGCGGCGGGTCCCTTGTCCTGGGCGAACATCTGCACGCTGAGGAATGTACCGATCAAGGCCGCTGACATGACAAGTTTCATCGACATCAAGGTGGCCCCCAAATGGACGAGAACGTCAGATGATCGAGATGAAGAGAGCGGGCCATCACAGGCAATGTCTGGCTCGGCATTCATTCCAGCGAACGCCGTGTTCAATGTCAATCTGATGCGAAATGACGTGGCATTCTTTTCGTGGGGCGGGTTTCCAACCCTGTCATTCTTCGCAGCGCGTGACGTGCCGTGATGGCGTAAACTGCAGGCGAAATCAAAGCCAGGGCGACGGGCTGGAAGCCCATCCCCCGAAGAAGCACTCGACAACCCTAGTCGACCTGTACCAAACGCGGCGAAGTTTTCAACGTCTGATACACGACGCAGTAGCGCTCGGTCAGTTCAATCAACTTAGCGAGCTTTTCCGCGGGCGCGTCCGAATCCAGATCGAACTTCAAGCGAATCTCTTGAAAGCCGATTGGGACATCTCTACTGATTCCCAGGGTGCCGCGAAAATCAACGTCTCCTTCGGCTGTGATCGAACCGGCGCGAATTGCGATTTCCATCGCGGTTGCGACGGCACCCAGCGTGACCCCTGCGCAGCCAACCAGCGCATGCAGCAGCATCTCGGCCGAGCAAGCTCCGCTCCCGTCGCCACCGGTCAGCGGATGCAATCCGGCGCACGAGGGATTCGGATGCAGATCGAGATGACACGTTACGCTGTCGATATCCAGCCGCCCGATGGCTCGCAACGTCACCAATGCCGATGCAGGATCGTCACGGTATTTATTCTTGAAGGGAGCTTGTTTGGCGCGAAGTTCGGTAGGGTTCATGGCGGGTTCACTCAGAGAGATCGGATCGTTTGCAGCAGGATACCGCGTCCGCCTGATCCCTGCCTATCGTTCCACATCCGGGCTTAAAAAAAGAAAGGCCACCAGAGGGTGGCCTTTCATCGGGCTTTACGGCGAGTTTGGATCGTGATTCCCCGTTAACAGGATTTGAGGTGAAGACCTTCGGGATAAACCCGGGCGAAACCTTCAAAACGTATCGCGAAATCCGTTAACGCCGACAACGCCCTCCCTACGAGCTATGGCTGCCAAATCAAAGCAAACGCGAACAGAAGTTGACGGACTCTACTGAGCTTTTACCGCAGCCATCCTCGTCTCCTCAGCCGTCCGTCGCCTCTATTTTACATCCGAATCAATTGTCCTCCTAACAGAATATTGGGGGATCATCAAAATGAGGCGAAGAATTTATCGCGACGTCGCCTCGTCTTGGATTTGATGTCAACCGGCGAATGTTGTTACCGACATGTGGGTGATACGATTGAAACGACGAACACATGTTATCGACGCCGTTTGAGTTGATTCGCCATGAGCACCCTTACTATTGCAGATGCTCCGAACAATTCCTGCTCAGGCTGCGCACTGACTTATCGGCAGCGGATCGCGGTGCTGTGGGAATGGTCCTTGCGGCGCGAAGCACTCCATCTTCTACCCCAGTTGTTCATCGTTGGACCGTTGCTGGCAATTGCTCTCACTTATAGTCGCCTCTGGCCGGTCCACTGGCACAAGAACTATGGCCGCGACAGTTTGCTGATCCTATTCGCAATCGCGGTATTGCAGATCCTGGGTGGCGCCGCGACGCGTGCAGCGCAAGCGATCAGCTGGGAAATCTCCAGTGAACTGCGCGAACTGGTTCGCTTGACGGGAATTGGGCCAATGACTTTGCTTTGCTGCAAGTCTTTGGCCCGCTGGGTCACGATTGGCTGCTCGGTCCTGACGCTGATTCCTCTGGTCTGTTTGGCGCTGACCTTGGGAGGTGCCAGTCTCGCGCAGCTCGCCGCGTACGGCTGGGGCTTATTGATGTTGACTGCGCTGGCCGCGAGCGTTGCGGCCTTGGCGGGGATTGTCTCCACTCAAAACTCGAACACTGCTGCCACGACGGCCATGGCCACTTTTATTTTGATCCTGCTGTATCACATGCTGTTCTGGGTGCCAGCATTGGCGATCCTTATCCTCAATCTAGCGATCACAGGCACTGCGAACCTTCCAGACCCTTCCTGGTGGCAGACCATCTCTGAGTTTCTATGGGAAGCTGCTCCAATCATGGTGATCTATCACATCAGCGTGGCGCCCGCTTCGTTCAATCCGTTGTCGGCAACCTATTGGCTTCATTTCCTGACTGCTCTATGCATCTTCCGATATGCGGCCATCGTCATGATCGTCCGGTTCCATTCGGTCACTGGAGCAGATTTGTCAGAGTCCAGCTCTGGCGATGAACCCTTGGCTCTCACTGGACGACCTCGTTGTTCAGCCGCTCCATTTTTCTGGAAGGATGCGTATGTGCTGATTGGAACTCTATCACAAGGGATCTGGACATTGGTCCATTTTCTACTCGCAATTCCGATCTTCTGTTCAGCATTGCTGTACCGGAACGATGGCATACCGCTTGTCATTGGGATCGTTACCGCCTGTGCCAGCGCGATTCTGTTCGCCGTCAGATTCGACTCGTTGATCTCGACCGAGTTCCGACAGAAGACCTGGCACGACTTGATGCTGCTTCCCATCGACCGACCCGTGCTGCTGTGGGCCAAGGCTCGAGCAATCTGTTGGGAACACAGGATGGCAGCGCTACCAATCGGCATCGCAATCTCATCCGGGTTCCTTCACAGCCCAACCGCAATCTTTATGACCTGTGTCATCGCGGCGTTGACGGCAATCCTGATGTGCCAGGTGGCCGCGATCTACTACGTGACTCCCAAGTACTGGTGGAGTGGTCCGAGTCAGATGCTGGGATTTCTGGCCTTGGTCGTCTTCTGTCTGGTGATCTGGATGAACTTTCCGATCTGGCCCGGCTTCATCATGGTCGCCAGCCTGATGGCCGTGACCACAATACCGATTCAACACTTTATCGAATCGAGCTTGGATGCCTGGGTGGAATCGCCCGAATATCAAACTAAGGTCACTGCATCTTGAATTGAACAACGTCTGCTTCTGCGACGGCAACCCATCGTCACCCGCAGATCGAAGCCAGTCATGTTTCCCCGCTTGCGATTTCTTTCGTCGGCTTGCCCCCAGTTACTCGTGCCGCGATTATGGCGAACCTTGCGTCGGATCCCCGTCTTGTTCAGACGAAGCCGATCTGGCGCAGCTTCCGGAGATGACTGCTGATGGAATGGGTTGATACACACTGCCACTTGGATGAAGAATCGTTTACGCAAGACTGCGCCGATACCATTCAACGCGCGGTCGATGCCGGTGTGAAGACGATGATCGCCGTGGGCATCACTCTCGATAGCTGCCGCCGAGTCGTCGAGTTGGCCCAGAAATACTCCAGCGTCTATGCAATCGTGGGTCTGCATCCCAACTACGTCTCTGCGGCGCAGCCAGGCGATTGGGAGCAGATCGTTGAGTTGATGAAGGCCCCCAAAGTGGTGGGTCTGGGCGAGACGGGCCTCGACAAATATTGGGACTATGCGCCGATTGATCTGCAGATTGAATTCTTCAATCGTCACATCGAGTTATCGCGACAGCTGAACCTGCCGTTCGTCGTTCATTGCCGCGAAGCGGAAGCAGAAGCGCTGACCGTGCTGCGGCAACATGCCGCAGCCGGCCCCTTGAATGGCGCGATGCACTCGTTCTGCGGCTCCGCAGAAACAGCGGCCGCCTGCCTTGAGATGGGGATGCATCTGTCGTTCGCCGGCATGCTGACGTTCAAGAAGAATGATGCGCTGCGGCAACTGTCGGCGACACTTCCACTGGATCGGCTGCTGGTCGAGACAGACTCGCCATATCTCGCCCCGACCCCTTATCGCAGCAAGCGAAATGAACCCGCTCACGTCCGTTTGACCGCCGCCTGCCTCGCCGAATCGCGTGGGATTTCAAAAGAAGAAGTCGCCGCGGCAACAACACGAAATGCACGCCGCCTGTTTAAACTGCCAGAGGCCTGAACCGCGCTACTCTGAGCGGGCGGCCACCGAACAACGTTGCTTACCGCGCTTCCGAAGCCGCAATGACTTTCTAGGCAACCGTCTTCATCGGAATCGGCTCGCCACCGCGCGACAGATAGATCGCATACAGTTGATAGTCAATCAAATGGGCCTGCGCCAGCATAATCACGCCGACCATCAGATAGATCCCAACAAAGCACATCAACAGCCCGATCAACATCAGCGGGATCGAAGCGACCATCAAGAACAGATTCGTGATGATGATCTCTTTCCACATCAACTGCACGAAGCTTTTGACAAAGTGATAATCAAGAGCCTGGCCCAAGTCCTGGCAGTAACCCGCTCGAATCATCAGTGGGATCATTACCATATTGGCACCGATCAGCAGGACGAAGTACAGCAACACCATGCCGCACATCAGCGCGATACCAATCACATCTCCCGCGTCGCGATTCGCCTGCGCGATCATGGCACCTCCGAACACCAAACCTAACACCATGATCATAATTGGGATGCCGATGACGATGCCAGCAATCAACGCTGTCAGAAACGGCCACAACCCTCGCTTCATGTAATCGACGAATTTGTTGAAGTCGAAGTCGAGGTACCCGTCATCATCGGGTCGCCGTAACAGCGACTCGGCCAGTTCAAACTGATAGCCCAGCACGGCCAGCGGACCGATCAGCGGAATCATCTGGCAAATCGACACGCACAACACGTTCATCATCCATTTCGGACTTTCGGTGATGAATTGAAATGAACGGAAGCAATCCAGAGCTTGCTCGGGTTGATCCAGATCGGAATCGAAGTACGGTTGCGACATCGCGTCTTCCTGTCAGAACGAGACTGGATCAAGAGAGATGATGAGACGTGAACAATTGTTGCCATTGCTATACGACTTGCCCGTGACTCTCGTCAAGCAACGCGACCCTTCGGCCCGCAAGTGGGGAGTGGCGGGTTCTCAACGCAAAGTCGCAAAGAGGAATAGGGGACACAGACATTTTGATTTGTCGGGTTCTTCCTTTGCGTCTTCGCGCCTTTGCGACTTTGCGTTGAACTCGCTTGCTACCGGTACCAACCGACGAATAGACGAAGCCAGATTCATTGCCTTCGTCGCCCTGTTCTCTCCGCGACTTCGCGTCTCCGCGTGAGAACCGTCTTCTTCTTGTCGCGCAATCGGAGCGAACGAAGCTATCTGCGTGCTGACGCAGCGGGGCTCACCGGAGTTAACGATGAGCACGCGCGATGCTACTAGCCATACATTCGTGACAATTCTCGTAACTCATCGAGCGCATCGTCGAGTTCCGGGACCGGTGCTCCGCAGAGCCGACCCTTGCGGTCGCACTCGCCAAGTAGCATCAACTCGTCGAAGTCCGGTGATTCCATCAGGCGGTGATGAGCCCGATGGCCGATCGTTCGGTTGCGAATCTGATGCACTTCCATGTGATGCTCGATGAACCACGCCGTTCGTGGAGTGATCTGCCCTTCAAGGGCTTCCAGTCCCGCCTCGACGTGATTACTGGCGTCCAGGCCCTTGCCCACATCATGCAGGAGAGCCGCCAATTGAAACTCTTCGTCGTAAGGGAGTTCAATCTGTGCGAGGACATATGTCTGCAACAAGTGGTACAGTACATCCCCTTCAGGATGGTAGTACGGATCCTGCATGACCGTTTCGAGGGGAATCAGCAATGCCCGGTAGACCTGGAAGCGATCCACAGCCGCTTCCGCCGCGGCCACTTCACTCTCCAGATCGGCGTCAGGGTACTCAGTCTTCAAGAACGCTTCGAACTCAGCCAGCGACGCACGTTCCATCGCCTTGCCCGTGATTGAACTCTTAAAGACGAAGCTCAACTTATCCGTTGGATACAACGTCAATTCAATCGGGAATCGGTCTCGAATGTGAATATGAGTGAACGTGCGTTCTTCGCCATGCTTGCGCACGTGCTTGTGTTCGACATCATAGTCCATCCCCTCATCGTCCAGGCAGCCAGTGACCGCTTCGACACTGGAGGCGAAGACATGAATGTCGATGTCCGACCCTTGCCGGATATGACCCGTGAAGACGCTGCCGATCACCTTCGGTCGACAATGCGACACGATCCGCATGACTCGCAGCGCTTCGACGCGCATTTCTCGCAATCGATCGAAGCGGGAATGCCCTTCGAACAGATTCGCCATCCGCTGGATCTCGTCGCGGATCTCAGCGTTACTCGGTAAGTCGGAAGGCTTCACCCACCCCTGGCACAGCCGCTTGGCGGCCTTCATCTTGGCTCGGTAGTACTCGGACTCGCGCCTCGAGTACATCATGCGAGCCGCCTCAACAATAATCCCACGTCTCAGCTTTTCATCGCTCATCCATCGTATGTCGGATACTTTCGACTCTGCAGCCGCGCCCGATCAGACCTGATCGAAACTTCGCGAACCAAGCAAAATCGCCTCGCGCCCATCAAGGCCGACACCGGGCGTTCGAGGTGCGTCTTATTGTATATCGGAAGAACTGCCGGGAATATTGCAAATTGATCAGTGCAAATTGCAAAATGAAAATTGAGGAAAAACCGATCGCGGCTCTCTCCCGTATTCTCTCGCCTGTTCCTTCTTCTTCCTCCGTGACCTCTGTGCCTCCGTGTTGCAATCTCTTCTTTTTCTTCCCTCTTCTTTCCGTGCCTTCAGTGTATTCCGTGGTTCAATCTCCGTTTCCCACCGGTTCCCCTGCGCGAGAGCGCCCGAACCTCGCGGAACTCGCCCGCGTCTTCCGAACAGGGGTGATTTTCTATTTGACTCGTCGCGCCCTACACTTCATCTTGCACGTACACAATTCTCTGTCGAAAGCTGCTCCCTTTGGCCGACCCGATCCGCGACAATCTAAAGACTCAGAGTCGAACCGCCATTCTGGTTTCTGTTCCTGATCCCTCCCGCAATCTTGGCCGCGAACATGCCCTGGACGAATTGAAGGGCCTGGTAAAGACCGCCGGAGTTCGCGTCGTCGGCACGCTCGTCCAAAATCGCGAGCGACCGCATCCCGCAACCTGCCTGGGTAAGGGAAAAATCGAAGAACTGCGAGAACTCGTCGATGCGACCGACGCCGAACTGGTGATCTTCGACAATAACCTCAGCCCATCCCAGGGCCGAAATCTGGAGCAGGAACTCGATCGAATCATCGTCGATCGTAGCGAATTGATCTTGGACATCTTTGCGACGCATGCCCGGACGCGCGAAGCGAAGCTGCAGGTCGAACTCGCTCAATTGCAGTACACCCGCACGCGCTTGAAGCGAATGTGGACTCACCTGGAACGAATCGACGGGGGGATCGGTGCCAGCCGTGGCCCCGGTGAAAAGCAGATCGAAACCGACCGCCGGCTGATCGATCAGCGAATTACGGAACTGCAGGTCAAGCTAAAAGAAGTCGAACAGCGACGCGAGCGGATGGTGGGTCAACGAGAATCTCACGCGCTCGTTTCGGTCGTCGGCTATACGAATGCCGGTAAAAGTACGCTGATGAACGCCCTGACTGGGGCGTCTGTCTACGTTGCGGATCAACTATTCGCGACTCTGGATACCCGTACTCGCAAGTGGACGATTCCGAATTGGGGATCGGTACTGCTTAGCGATACCGTCGGATTTGTGCGGGATTTACCGCACCAATTGGTTGCCTCGTTCAAGTCGACCCTGGAAGAGGCTCGTCAGGCCGATCTGTTGCTCCATGTCGTCGATGCGTCGAATCCTGAAGCAGAACAACAGGCGGCGACGGTTGAAGAGGTGCTGGGCGAAATTGGGATCGAAATCAAGAATTCGATTCTGGTGCTGAACAAAATCGACGCGGTTCAGGATCGCGGCGTGGTCGACATCCTGCGGGCGAAATACAGCCATTCGGTCACTGTGAGCGCTCGCGATGGCACCGGTTTGGCAAGATTGGGCGAACTCGCTTCGGAATTGTTATCGGATGGGTTCGTCGAAGTCGACTTGGAGACATCAGCGGGTAATGGCAAGCTGCTGGCGTTTCTGGCCGAGCATGCCAACGTCCAGGAGCGCACTTACGTCGATTCCGACGTGATTTTGAAGTGCCGAGTCTCCCGCAACTGGCTGCCACGATTGCAATCGGAGACGGGCATCTCGAAGATAACAATTCGCGCTCCGGCAGATTCCCCTTCTAGTGCCGCGGCAGACTTCCCCACAATTTCAAATTCACCTCCGCCGGTTGACGACAACTGAAAATCGAGGAACGCACCATGGCTGAAGATTACCTGAAAAAACTGATTCGCGAAGGGGTGATCAGCAAGGACCAATTGGGTGAAGCCGAGGATCTGGCGTCGAGTCTGGGGATCACCGTCGAAGACTCGTTGGTGCGGCTGGGCTATATTTCCGATGCCGAGATGTCGCAGATGCGGGCGACGGAATACGGCTACGATGTGGTCGACATCGCGGCGATGGAAATTCCACAAAGCGTGATCGCACTGATCCCAGAATCGGTCGCCCGCGAAAACATCGTGATCCCCCTCGCCATGGTCGACGAACGCCTGCGAGTCGCGATGAGCAACGCGATGGACCTCGATGTCATCGACAAACTCCGATTCATGACGAATCGCGAGATCGAACCGGTCGGGGCGAGCAAAGAATCAATCCAAACCTCTATCAATCGGCATTACGGGGGCTCGGAAACCGAGTCCGTCGATTCAATGCTGATGGAGTTTACCGAGACAGCGATTGACTTTACGGAAACGGAGACGATTTCCAGCAAGCAGCAAGAGGCCGAAGAAAGTGCTCCCGTTGTTCGTCTCGTCAATTTGATTATCTCAGAAGCCGTCAATATGAGGGCAAGCGATATCCATATTGAACCGTTTGAGGACAGAATCCGGGTGCGCTATCGCATCGACGGCGTCTTAATTGAACGCGACAGCCCGCCGAAGCGATTGTTGGCGGCTCTGACATCCCGTCTAAAAATTATGGCGCGGATGGACATCGCCGAAAAACGGCGACCTCAGGATGGTCGAATCAAGACCCGCACGGGTGGCAAAGATTTTGACTTGCGCGTCAGCATCCTGCCGACCAAGTTCGGCCAGGCGGTCGTTTTGCGAATCTTGGACCGCGACAACATCAAGGTCGGGATCCGTAACCTTGGTTTCGGCGAAGAAAACTACCGTCGGTTCCAAACGATCATTCGTCGCCCGAATGGAATTTTTCTGGTCACCGGCCCCACGGGGTCGGGGAAAACGACCACCTTATATAGTGCGCTCGGCGAACTGAACCGCCCCGACAAGAAGATCATCACGGCCGAAGATCCGGTGGAGTACTACCTGCCAGGGATCAATCAGGTCGAGGTGAAACATGACATCGGCTTAAACTTCCAACGCATCATCCGAGCAATGTTGCGACAAGCTCCGAATGTGATCCTTGTCGGCGAAATCCGCGACGCGGAAACGGCCGAGATGGCTATTCAAGCTTCTTTGACTGGACACTTGGTCTTCAGTACACTGCACACGAACGATGCGCCCAGTTCTATTACACGTCTGATCGACATGGGCGTCGAGCCGTTTCTCGTCGCAAGCAGTATTATGGCCATCCTGGCTCAGCGTTTGGTCCGCGTTCCTTGCTCAAAATGCAAGGAGGAATACGATCCCGATTCGAGCGAAACTCAGCACTTCGAAATCTCGGCCGAGCAGATGGCGAACGCCAAGTTCATGCGCGGCAAGGGGTGCAATCATTGCCAACATACCGGTTATCGCGGCCGCATTGCGACGTTCGAATTGATGAGCATGAACTCGGCTCTGCGCGAGATGACATTTAAGAGCGAACCTGCTCAGGCAATCCGTCGCCAAGCCCGCCTGTTCGGGATGAAGACACTTGTGGAAGATGCATTGACAAAAGCACTTGCGGGAAAAACGACACTGATGGAGGTTTACAAACTGGACAAAGGGGGCCACTGATTGGTGGGGTCGTTGCGACCGTTACCATGGTCCACACCGTCGGTCATATCGGATATCCGAAGTGCGACATCTCCGGGCGGTGGGTTCGACCGGGTTGAGCGACTCTCGGTGGCGAAATGGTGCGGAGTTCGCCGTCTAAATGTTCAATGGAAGTCGTTTGTTCTAATCGAGCGAGAGTCAAATAGACAACATGTCTTAGATGGCTGGTCAGCCTGCGATAGCGATTGGGGGCGCATGCTTCAACGTATTAACGAATTCAAATTCATTGACGCTTCAGATTCCAGAATCATTGTGACCACAATTTGAGCCGCATGCCGAATCGCGGAATAATCCCGGTGCCAATCAGACAGCGGGCTATTTCGTCCATTCGTGTGCTGCTTCCGACAACTTGTTTCTCGCTTCCAATTCGAACCGTACGGTGAGTAATGGCCGCAGCACTGCAGATTGACAAGATGCTCGAGACAGTCGTTCGCGAAAAAGTGAGCGATCTGCATATTACAACCGGCCAGCCTCCTGTGGTTCGCGTCGGCGGTCGCATGGTCCGCCTGGAAACGAAAACGCTGACCCCCGAAGACACTGTCGGGTTGATGAAGAGTATTACGCCCGAACGAAATCAACAGGAACTTCAAGAAGTCGGTGGAACGGACTTCGGGTTTGCCTTCGGCGACAAGGCTCGTTTCCGCGTGGCTGTGTTCAAACAGCGCGGTCACATCGGCATGGTACTGCGACGAATTCCGAACGAGTTCCTGACGTTTCAACAACTGGGTCTGCCGTCGGTCATCACGGATCTGTTGCATCGCCCGCGAGGACTGTTTCTCGTCACCGGCCCGACTGGTAGCGGTAAGACCACCAGTCTCGCCAGTATGATCAACTACCTGAACGACACGGTCGACCACCACATTATCACGTTGGAAGACCCGATCGAGTATTACCATCAGCACAAGAAGTCGACGATCAATCAGCGCGAGATTGGTGTCGACGTTCCCGACTTCCCCGAAGCATTGCGTCGCGCGCTGCGAATGGATCCGGACGTGATCCTGGTCGGCGAAATGCGCGACTTGGCCACGATTTCTGCCGCGATCACTGCCGCCGAAACCGGCCACATGGTGTTCGGAACGCTGCATACGACAGGTGCTCAGGGTACAGTCGACCGAATCATCGACGTGTTCCCCACCAGTCAACAAGAACAGATTCGTACTCAGTTGTCGGTCGCGATCATCGGCATCCTGTCGCAGGCCCTGTTGCCACGTAAGCCCAAGGGCGTGGTCGCTGCCTACGAAATGCTGGTCGTCACCCCCGCTATCGCAAACCTGATTCGTGAAGCGAAGACCTTCCGAATTAACTCGGCTATCCAAACCGGGCGCAAGTTCGGCATGCAGTTGCTCGACGACGCCCTCTTCAGCCTCTGGAAGAACCAGATCTGCGAAGAGGACGATGTTGTCACCAAGTCAAATCAACCCGGCGAACTGAAGGCCCGTATCGCACGAGCCAAAAAAGGTCTGCTGGACGAAGAAGAAGAGGAAGAAGAAGACGGCGAAGAAGAATGAAATAGAAATAATGGGACGGATGCGACGGTGATGTCACATAGGTCTCATTCGTCCGAAATGCAGTATCTCAGCATCGATTAGCCCCCTGTAGAAATTACGCTCCCATGGCACAGCGTCGACTCGGACAGATCCTGGTAGATCTCGGTTACCTGACCGAAGATCAGCTCTGGGATATTCTGGAAGAACAGAAGCAGAACGGTGGCGAGATCATCGGCCAGGTTGCTGTCCGGATGGGGATGGTTTCGCAGGATCAGGTCACCGAAGCACTGGCTGAACAATGGGGGATGCCCGTCGTCAACCTGAACGAAACCACCATCATGCCGAAGGTGCTGGAGGACGTTCCGCAGACGATGGCCGAGTTGTACAAGATCATGCCGTTGTCCAAGAAAGACAACGTGCTGACAGTGGCGATGGCCGATCCGCAGAACATTGCGGCTCTCGACGATCTCCGCAATATGTTGAACTGTGACGTTCGCGGTGCCGTCTCCAACGCGAAAGACGTGGAAGCAGCGATTGCTCGCTACTACGCCGATCGCGAAGAGAGCATCGAAGACATCATCAGCCACCTCGAACAGGATGAAGACGATGGCCCGAAGGGTCGCGGCTATGACCTGGCCGGGGACATGCAGGACGAAGCTCCGATCCGCAAGCTGCTGAACATGATTCTGCTGCTGGCAATCAAGGATCAGGCCAGCGACGTTCACTTCGAACCGTTTGAAGACGAATTCAAAGTCCGCGTCAAAGCGGACGGCATGCTGTACGAAATGGTTCCGCCCCCGCGGCACCTGGCGAATGCGATTGTTTCCCGTATCAAGATCATGTCCGACCTGGATATCGCCGAGCGCCGGCTTCCTCAGGACGGTCGTATCGAACTGAACGTCGGTGGTCACTCGGTCGACTTGCGAGTCAGCGTGCTACCCACCCTGTTCGGCGAAGCAGTCGTTATGCGAGTGCTCGACCGAACCGTCGTGCAGCTCGACCTGAACAAGATCGGGATGGACGCCAATACGCTCAGTAAGTTCCGCGTCGTCCTGCAGCGACCCAACGGCATCGTGCTGGTCACGGGGCCCACGGGCAGCGGTAAGACCACGACGCTCTATTCCGCTCTGAACGAGCTGAATGACATCGAAACCAAGATCATCACCACGGAAGACCCGATCGAGTACGACATCGACGGACTGATCCAGGTCCCCGTGAATCCTGATATTGAAGTGACCTTCGCCAACGTGCTGCGAGCCATCTTGCGGCATGACCCGGATACCATCCTGGTCGGCGAAATCCGTGACTTTGAAACGGCCGAAGTGTCGATTCAAAGTGCGCTGACGGGCCACCTGGTGTTCAGCACGCTGCACACCAACGACGCTCCGTCGGCAATCACGCGTCTGCGTGACATGGGGATTGAACCGTTCTTGATCACCGCCACGGTCGAAGCCGTGCTGGCTCAACGACTGGTTCGCAAAATCTGTACGGAATGCCGCACCGAGTTCGAGCCCAGCGACGAACTCTTGATGGAATTGCAACTGCCGATCGCGCAAGCACGACAGTACAAGTTCTACTACGGCCGCGGCTGTGCCCGCTGCAATAACTCGGGCTACAAAGGCCGTTGCGGCATCTACGAACTGCTGGAAATCGACGACGATATTCGCGACCTGGTCACGTCTCATGCCAGTGTCGATGACATTAAAAACTACGCCCGTTCCCAGGGGATGACCACCCTGCGCGAAGCGGGATTGAAACTGATTTTCGACGGCGTCACCACGATCGACGAGGTCGTACGCGAAACCGTCATGGAAGATATTGAATAAGGGAATTGGCCAAGGGTGTAGGGCTCAGGGCTAAGCGACAGAGAGCGATGTCGACTTAAGATCCTGTTTGTCCTCCATCACTTAGCCCTCAGCCCTTGCCCCTTAGCCAATGTATAGGGAATCACCCCAAGAACACCGACGTTTGGTACATGATGTGTAGAGTCTAATACTGATGAATCATCGGGTTCATCGCTCACAGCATCAGTCCCAGTCGTTTGCCTGTTTTTCAAGGTGTTTCCCAGGACTCGTCCCCAGGAAGTCCTTCGTCACGGATTCGTCGTCCGCAGACGTGGGGCAAATTGTTGTTCGGATTCGCCGCGACGCCGCGTAATCGACCGGAGACAGACAATGCCGACTTTCCAATACGAAGCGATGGACAACACCGGGCTCGAGGTGAAGGACATCATCGAAGCCAACTCGGAACAAGAAGCGCAAGCGAAGATCCGAGAAAAAGGCTTCTACGTCACTAAGATCGCCCAGAAGGGCAAAGACAAGAAGACGAAGGACGGTAAGACCAAGGGAGACGGCAAGACCCAGTCTGCCGACGCCAAGAGGAAGGCCCCCGCCAAGCGCAAAAAAGGGGGAGGCTTCTCGATCGGTGGCGTCAGCGGCAAAAAGCTCTGCGCGTTCACGCGACAACTCTCCACGCTGCAAGACGCCGGCCTGCCGATCCTCCGCAGCCTGCGAATCCTCGAAGCCCAAGCCAAGCCCGGCCCGCTCAAGAGCTCCCTGCTCGGCGTCATCGAAGACGTCGAATCGGGCAGCACACTGTCGGAAGCCATGTCGAAGCAGCCCAAGGCGTTCGACAACCTGTACGTCAACATGGTGAAAGCGGGTGAGGCCGGTGGTGCTCTGGAAATCATTCTCCAGCGTCTGGCCGAATTCAAAGAACGAGCCGAAAGCCTGAAGCGTAAGGTGAAGGGCGCGATGATCTATCCGTGCGCGGTTATCACCGTCGCCACGTTGATCGTCGGTTTCATCATGTACTGGATCATTCCGAAGTTTAAGAAGATCTTCGACGACTTCGGCACCGAACTCCCCCCGATGACCAAGATGCTGATCGGCTTCAGCGATGCCGTCGTCAACTACTGGTACCTCGGCCCCGCCATCCCGTTTGCGTTCTGGTTGATGCTCAAGATCATCAAAAAGAACAAGACCGGAGCGTTCGTGGTCGACTGGCTCTCGTTACGAATACCGCTCTTGGGAATGATTTTCCGTAAGTCAATCATCGCCAGAACCTGTCGAACACTCGGCACGCTCATCGCCTCAGGGGTCCCCATCTTGGAGGCCCTGGCGATCACGCGAGACACCGCCGGTAACGCCGTCTTCTACAAAGCGTACGAACACATCATCGCGGCCATTCGCGAAGGGGAATCGATGGCGATCCCGTTGCGAGAAACCCGCACGGTCGACGAAATCGTGGTCAACATGGTCGACGTCGGTGAAGAAACCGGCGCCCTCGACAACATGCTCTATAAAGTCTCCGACGTCTTCGACGAAGAAGTCTCCGTCCTGGTCGAAGGCCTCGTCAACCTGCTCGAACCACTCATGGTGGTCGTCCTCGGTCTCATCGTCGGTTTCATCGTTATCGCCCTGTTCATGCCGCTGATCAAGCTGCTGAACGACTTGTCCTGACAGGATCACCGCACGAGCAGAGGGCCCCGCCCTCTGTCTCGCCAGTTCACACAACAGCTCGCACAACTCATATCAAACGCTCACATCCAACCCGGGCGACCTTGGGTTCAGTTAAAAAATGAAAGGGACACTATGCTCGCACCCTCCCCTCGCCGCCCGATAAACAGACCGCGCGCTGGCTTCACAATGATCGAAATCCTGGCGGTGATTGTCGTGATCGCGATCTTGATTGCGTTGCTGTTGCCAGCGATCAACGGAGCGCAGCGTACTGCCAGAATTACTCAGGTGAGGACCGAGATTTCGGTGCTCGAATCTGCAGTGGCCACATTCAAGACTACCTACGGAATTCAGCCCCCTAGCCGCATCGTACTGTATGAGACTGCAGCGGGGTGGAATACTGACCCCACCAGTCGTGCCGCCATCCGTCAGATGTGGCCCCAGTTCGATTTTACGTATGGCAGTGCCGGGCAAATCGATTTGAATGGTGATAGCGCCTTTAACTCCGTGACGCTGAGTCCAGCCGAGAGTTTGATCTTCTTCCTTGGTGGAATGCCGACCAAGTCCGTCGTGAATGGCAAGGACGTGTTTACACTCACCGGGTTCTCCAAGAGTCCACTCTATCCATTTGCGGCTGCAACCACAGGTGTGAAGCGTGACCCATCCATTTACGAATTCGATGTCTCTCGGTTGAAAGATCTCAACACCAATGGGTTCCCCGAGTACTTGGATCCATTACCAGGACAAACCACTCCTTACGCTTATTACAGCGGCTATGAGGGAGATGGTTATCGGCCCATCGAATTTGGCGCTCCAGGGTTAAGTGAGCCTTATCGACAGGCGACAGCGAGTACTTCTTCCCCGTGGAAGATGAAGTCGTTCCAGCTTCTCTCACCAGGTTTTGATCATCAATTTGGATTTGGTGGTGCCTTCGTCGCTGATGGCGTGGCCGCCAACCGCCTGCCATTTGATGCGAGTCAATACCCGAACACGTTCACGACATCGACTCCGACAACGGCGACGCGAAACCTTGAATCGGATAATATTACAAACTTTTTCGGCAGCACTTTAGGCGGCGGAAAGTAGTAAGACACGTCGAGTTTGGAGTTCTATTACTATGATGCGACAAGTTCGCCCACAATTCGATCGCCGTGGATTTACGTTGGTCGAAGTCCTCGTCGTCATCGGTTTGATTGCATTCTTGCTTTCGATCACAATCGGAACATTACGCAATGCCATCGGGATTGCGCGACAGCGTCAAACAGAAGCGACAATCCTCAAGATTCACGGCTTGCTTCAGCAGCGGGTTGAAGCTTTTGACCGCGCTACCGATAAGCTCAATTTAAACGCGCCAAAGCAAAAGTTGGTTACCGACTTCAATCAGAATTATGGTGCTTCCTATTATCTGGACTACACGAACGATTCGCGTCTCATTGATGCGTTAACGCGTAAGCAACTCTTCCAGAGTCGATTCCCACAAACATTTGCTGAGCGAAATATCTCAGCATCCTCTACGCTGCCCCCGGCATCGCCTCACAACGCTAAGACGCAGAGTTCTGCATTATTGTACTGGATCCTGACCAGTTCAGAGATCTTTGGAGTTTCACCGGTCGACGACAGCGAGTTTTCAGCCACTGAAGTTCAAGATACTGATGGCGACGGACTAAAAGAATTCGTAGATGGCTGGGGGCGACCGCTGCGATTCTATCGCTGGCCGACGATGTTATTTCGGCCAGGCAATGGCACAATTCAATCAGGCGCTCTGGTACCAGGCAATCCTACGACCTGGGACAATACTCGATCCTACGCGAACGCAATTTGGTCTGGATTGCCTAGCATCGCCTCTAATGGTTTCGATCCATTGATCATCGACCCTGATGACCCCGCAGCACAAATGTACTTGGCTTCCACTAAGGACTCCACTGGCAAAGTGTTGCCATTGTTGCAGTACCTCTTCAGCACTCCGAGTACATACCACGCCTTCCTCGTGGTATCGGCCGGACCCGATGGAATATTGGGACTCGGTGAACCTTATGATTACGACGGGTCGAATGACCCCAATCAAACTCCACCGCTGACAGCGACTCGCCCGACTTTTGGTATTCCGGCGGTAACCCCGCCTGCTCTTGGGACTGCTCAAGGACGGCTGGCAGCACCGGACCCCACTTATGCCTCTGCCAGTATCCAAAACCATCCCATCAACGACAATTTGTCGAATCGCAAGCGATAGTCTGATCGGAGTTCGATTGTGGTCGTAAAAAAGCTATACCGGAAAGATGCGATCGCGTCATCGAGATCTGCGTTTACCCTCATCGAGTTGATGGTGGTGGTCGGGATCATGGTGTTGCTCGCAGTGATGACCGTGGCGGCGATCAATTTGACTGTTAACGGGGATAAAGTTCGCGCGGCGGGACGCCAGGTGCAGTCGTTTCTGTCCGGCGCACGCGATCGCGCGATTTATGCCAAGGAACCACGAGGCGTTCGCTTTCTGGTCGATCCGACCAATCCACGAACCGTCTCCAGCATGGCTTACATCCGCCAGCCAGCACCCTGGAATATTGGTGCAGTCCAGATTCAATTCGGAGCGGGCCCAGGCACTACCATTATCGCGAATACGGTTGCTCGCGTTGATAGCGGGCTTGATTGGCAAGACCTCTACAACCTGGGCCTCTTGCGTGATGGTGCCCAGATTACAATTGAAGGAAATACATACAATGTTAGTAATACGGCGAATGTATTTAACTCGCCCCCATCGATGAAACTCACGGTTACGTATCTCTCGCCCGCTACAAATCCCAGCGTCGTAATTGGCAATCCTGCCATCCTGAATCAGCCACCATTGGGCTACAGCCTGCAGTTGCCGCCCAGTCTGCTGCCGAATCAAGACCCCATACTGTTGCCGAAAGGAACGGTTGTCGATCTGGATCGGTGTAACAAAATTCCGGCGGCTCTCCCGGCGAGCTTAAACACCGGATCCGCGACGCTACCGTCGTCCTGGTTTGATAGTTCCACGACGCCGATTGGTTACAGCAGCCAAATGGATGTGATGTTTTCCCCGAGAGGAACTGTGATCGGTTCATCGGCCAGTCGAGGCGTGATCCATTTCTACGTTGGCGTTCAAACGGACGCGGACAAGGGGTTATTGCCCGAGGATCCGACGGGAGGCGACAAAGTGGTTGTCTCGCTGTTCGGAAGGACGGGCGTGGTGTCGGTGCATCCGGTTGATCTGATCGACACTACAACGGTGACCGGGACCTATGACTATTTCAAGTATGCCGAAACGGGTGAGGTGGCCGGGAAATGACACCATTCAATCGAACATCTCGAAAGAAGTCGCATCGCCGCGGGACGACGCTCAGCGAAGTCCTGGTCTCGATGTTGATCATGAGCGTCGGCGTCGTTTCGCTCGCGACGTTGTTCCCTATTTCCGTGTTGCGGTCCATTCAGGCAACGCAACTCACGAATGCGACGAATCTCCGTTACAACGTCGAAGGGATAGTTAGCGCCGTTCCTCAGATTCGCACGATTGGAACTCCCTGGCAACCTCTGACCGCTTACACGGCGAATACATGGGTCGTTCCTTCTGTCGATTCGCCATTAACAAATTACTCATTGGCAGCGGTTTGTACGGTCGGGGGCACGTCGGCGAATAAGGAGCCAAACTGGTTGCAGACAGGTACGGTGACAGATGCATCTGTGACTTGGTCCGTCGTTCGAGTTAACAACTATATCGTCGATCCCCAAGGTGAATATGCGGCGACATACGACGATCCTACTGCGATGTTACGCGGTACTTCGGGTGGCCGGCATATGTTTGGCAACAACCCAACGACGTACGGTGCCCAGAGCAACATTCGGGCATTTTCCGGACTGTCTTTCCAAAGCACGGCCTATGGAACACCTTCGCAGTTTGATGACTATCAAGCCGTCGGGCTGTCGAACCTGCCTGACAGCTGGGTTGTGCAAGGGGAATCAAAAGCAATTACGTATAGCACGACTACGCCACTTACTTGCACGCTCAATGATCTTGACTATGACTTGAGTGCCACGACACCGCTTCCGTCAGTGTCGCTCATCGATACGCTCATTCCTTCTCGGATCATGTTTTTTGATATCACGGGCAAGTTCAGCGTGACACGGCCAATAACTCAGATTACCGGAACTCCACCCGTACAAACCATCACTTGGAGTACAAGCTCGGGGGCGCTTCCTTTTACTCCAGCGACGGCGCGTGTGGAAAGTGCCGAGAGACGATTCTCGTGGATGCTTTCAATCATGCACGCCTCCTCGACCATGGATGTCGTGGTGTTCTTTCGGCGTAAGTACAACAGTCTTGATGAACAGATTTATCCTGCTTCGTTTCAAACAGGAGCGATTGATCAAGGGAGCAGCGACACTGCCAATGACAACTGGGCGTTCTACCCAGTCGATCCAGGTTACGACGCTACTCCTGGAAACGCCCTGCTCGGCAGTGGCAACATTAGCGAGTTGGGATATCCCGGCTCGGACGATGCTCCCAGGAATTGGGTCGTCGTTCAATACGATCCGACGGGGAACAAGCCCTTCTATAAGAAGGGGGGGTTTGTGACGGACATTTCAAACCTGCAATGGTATCGAATCACTGATTTCGTTGAGGGAGCGAACCCCGCTGCGGTAATGACTGCTGCCGGAATTCCAACCTCAGCGACGAACATGCCGACGTACCTGCCGGACCAACAGATCCCCGGCTATAGCTCGGTGCTGTTGAAGCTCGAGCGGCCAATCACAATGAGTACCCCCCTAGCGCCTACTGGCGGTGCGGGCGGAATCCCGCGTGGAGGGGCTATGTTCATGCGTGGTATTGTCGAAGTTTATCCGATTCCAAAGAGCTAATTCAGTTGCAGGTAATTGCCATGGGCATCGCATTGAAGACATCGCCTGCGACGCGTCGTTCGTCATCCATTGGTGGCGCGAAGGGGCGGGTCGGTTTTACGTTGGTCGAAATGTTGATCTCAGTCGCCTTGGTGCTGCTGATGATGACATTGTTCGCTCAAGTATTCCAAATGGCCGGCAATTCGATCTCGAAGCAGCGCGGGCTTGCTGAAAATGATCAGCGGTCTCGCATGTTGCAAACGATGATCAAGTCGGATCTGGACAACAGAAGCTTTATCTCGGTGATGCCGTTTGCCCCTGGTGAAACGCTTACCGAAGCTTATAAGCGAGACGGTTACTTTTATATTTCAGACAACAATACGGCGAACGGAATCGACGACGTTCTGCAGTTTACCGTTCAGCTCAAGTCGGGTGCTGATCAGTATTATGGGAAGGCACTCAGTTTTCCGGCGACAGATTCAGCTTCTCCACCCAATCTTGATTTCAGCACCAACCCGTTCACCATGTATCCGAATCAGCCGGATGTCGACGATTCGCAAGTGATTCCCAATAACACCGGTTCGTCGATGCTGGCAGAGGTTTCCTATTTCGTACGGAATGGCAATCTCTACCGGCGACAGTTGCTAATTCGTCAACCACCAGCGATCCCTGGCACGACCACCCAACCGGATACCGGTACCGGCAATCTCTCGCCCGCCAGTCCGCCGGTGAATCTGTTTTCGACAGCCATGACCAATCTACCGGCATACCCACAGCTACTGGGAACAATGGTCGCTGGTAAGCCGTATGCGACGAGCTTCTGGAATGATTTTGATTACTCCGCCTATTACTCCGGTGCCACGACGTGCGCTGCATTTTCAGGTCGTACCTCTTTGCAAAATGACGGCACTTCATTCGGTTCGTTGGGAAATCCGCAACTCCGTTTCGGTCACGACAGCAGCAGTGGGCTACCGAAAGAGTTCCTGACATACAGCGGAACTCCAACTGGCTTTGTTGGCCGATACACTCTTGAAGAGTGCTCAAACAGCGCCTTCCAATACCCACAGTCTGCGTCGCTCAACCCGATGGCGTTTGCATTCCCAGGGACCGCGGGGTCGTACGATGTGGGTAACGATGGGGTTGTCTCTGGTTTCAAGGGCGGCTTGCGACGTGGAGAAGACTTGCTGATTTCAAACGTGCATGCGTTTGATATTCAAATCCTGGATGAAGCGGCCGGGCAATTTGTGAATCTGACCGCTCCCAATACAACGGACTATTCGCTGACGAATCAGATCAATACCGCCTATGGACCATTTGGTAATACTGGAACCAATGCTGTCTTCGACACTTGGCATCCAAAGATCGATTGGAATACCGACACAATCTGGGACAGCCCGCCGTTCTTCCCACAGAAGAACATTCCAGGAAGTGCCTCTTCGACGGCCACCACTTGGACTGCAAACAAGACGTATTCAATTGGTGACAGGGTGTTCCCGACGACGACACTGCGGATTGCCCCCTATTTTTATCAATGCGTCCAGACCACGACAGGCGCCAATTCAGGGTCCAGTGCTACGACCCCGGAACCGACATGGCCATTAAAAGGGGGTCTCAAGGTGGGTGACAACCAGCTCATTTGGCAAGCGGTCGACAATCGAAAACCGCTCAAAGCGGTGAAGATTGAGATTCGTTTTCTCGACGTTTCCACTCAGCAAATGCGGCAGATGACGATGATCCACTCGCTCGTGGACTAAGTCTCTCTTGCGATAGCAGCAGCACTTCCAACAAATTCTCTGTGGGCCAGGCAGACGAAAATCGGAGCCCGTATCATGATACTGAAAACACGACCGTCCCATTATGGTCATAGACGGCCTACACCCGTTCGTCGCGGATCGACGCTGATGATCGTGATGGTGCTGATGGGGATGTTGTCCCTGCTTGGCGTCATTTTCTATACGTTTGCCGCTCAAGAGCGCAGCAACGCTGCCTATTACGCAGATGCGGCCAAGAAAGCAGTAGAACCCAGCCTGGACGCCGACGTCTTATTTGATTGGGCGCTCGACCAGATTATCGTTGGTACTGATGTCCGTTTGAAAAACAGCATGCTGTGGGGTAGTCGCTATTCGCTGTTATCGAATGCGTTAGGTGTCGGCTACAACCAGCCCGGCGACATGCACCCGTTCAATGGCGAAGGGGTCAATGTGATCTTCGACTCCTCCACGGGAGTGCTAGGGGTCGATCAGGATCGAGATGGTTTCATCGAACCTGGTAACGCGTACCTTCTCGACTGGGTTGATTCGCCATCGGCTCAGAATCAGGTTGAGAGACAAGTGGTTGGCGGTTCGACCTATTTCCCACAGCCGGATGTCGGATACACCTACCCGGATATCAACAGTCCGTTTTTGTGTTACGTCGGCAAGGTACGGGACCAGAATGGCCAAATTCACAAGGTGGTGAAGCCTTCGTACATGCTGCCAGCGATGTACAGAAATCCGACGACAGGAGCTCCGCTGACGAATTGGTACAACGATTCGACAACCGTCGCGCGAAGTATGCGAGCACACCCGAATCACGTTTATGTCTTCCCGACGCAGACGCCGATCACGGTGAGTCGGTATCTCAACGATGCAGAAGCGGCCGCAAAGCTGGGCGCTGGTTATTACGGATTCCCCAATGTTCCGATGCTGAACACGTATGACACAACGAGTAGCGGCCCTGGCCCGAAGTATTCAACTGGTGGCATGGGGCCTTTCACGAAAGCCTCGTCGACACCAATGGCGTCCGCTCCAAACGGTGACGATCTTATTCAATTTGATCACGACAATGACGGCGACTTAGATCCAGAAGCGGTTCTGATTGACTTGGACTATCCGCCTCAACTCGATGCGTCTGGCAAGATGTTTGTCCCAATGTTTCTGGTGACGATTCATGATTTGGATGCTTTGATCAATCTCAATGTACATGGGAACCTGTCGAAAGTTCTGTATTCCAGTGCAGACAGTGGAATGGCGACGACGTCGGTCAGCAACTCGCCCACATCCCCTTTTGGGACCGACTCTGTCAGTAGTAACTTCTTCTACATCTCGCAGTCGAACTTGGGGATGGGCCCTGCAGAAGTGAATCCTGCCTGGGGTCTGACCGCTCGATTCGGAGTCGACAACAGCAGTACATCGGTCTTCACACAGCATCAGAAGTTTTTTGGTTCGAACCCGCAGCTCTTAACTGGCTCTTACCCTGCGTGGGGCGAGACTGCCAATATGGAGTTGCTGTGGACGAAGATCGGAAGTCCACAGTTCTCAACCAGCGGTTCGATCCAGAACCTTTCCCCAGGTGTTTATGGTGAAGAAAATCTGCTGTATCAAGCTTACAGCAGTGGATCCTATACGGCTGCCGGGGGGCTCACGTTGCCTCGCCCAGGCCTCTCGCTGCAGGATGACAACGGTAACTTAGTCGAAGGACAAGGGTTTGCTCCGTATTTTCAGCATCCCTTGGATTTTACGGGACAAGGAAACTACCTCAGTACCGCCAAGCAAATCAACTGGATCACCTCTGGAGCGGATCGGCGCATTGCTTATACGAAGTACAACAGCAACGTTTACTCAAACAATCCGACAGGCAGCACGATTCGGTGGGGGCAACACACCAATGGCGGCGGGCAGAGCGACTTGATGCTCCTCAACCTGACCCAGGGCAATTTTGATGACCCTTATGAAATCGCCTATTACAACACGGACAATCGCACATCTGACAAGTTGTTCGATCCTGAAGAGATGCTGTTTCTGCGATTGAATAATAGCGAAGTCGGCCGATTGAACGTGAACACTCGTCTTGCAACACTGCTGCCATTCAACTTCGCAAAGACATCCGGCGACAACAGCCGTGGCGAAAGTATTCGGCGAAAATTCACGACGATCAGTAACGACCGAAAGAATTTCTCGCTTCCCTATTCCACTTCCGGGCGATCATGGGAATACAGCCGGGACGTTGCTGCTGTAGGCGGAAATCAAGGTCCTTTCATCCGCACCCCAACCAATAACACGCTTCGCTTCCCGCCAGAATTCGGCACGGGAACGATCAGGCGATATACCTCAATTACCAGCGCTTCAACGGCACCATACACCGAAGATCCATTCCGACCGGTCACGCGAGCACTGCTGGAAATTGACCGTGATCCCCTGTTGTCTGCTCAATCTCTCCAACGAAAAATGAGCGTCAATACTGTGTTGGCTTACAACTCGACCAGCGGAAACTATTATTCGCGCCAGTTGACTCAGCATCCGGATGATCCTGGAACGACGCCCATTTCAACGACGTATCCACCTCCGATGCCGACAGTGCCTTACCCTCCGACGGACGGTCCGAGCCAGGAGTATTGGGCGCGACGAGATCGTCAGCAGATGGCTCGCGATATTTATGTATTGCTGTATTTGCTGGGCGGGGGAAGTGATAGTGCTACGTACAATACGGCAACCACTTCTAATCCGACGCCAAGTGCTACGACCGACGGTTCGACGTTGTACTCTGATGTCCAACTTCGAGAGATGGCTCAGTTCGCCGTCAATCTCGTAGATGCAATGGATCGCGATAATGTGATGACGCGGTTCGAGTATGACAAGAATCTGAGCGATGGTTGGAATTTGGATGACGACCCGTACGGTACTGCTGAGTCGGCGGCTTATGCCAACACTTCCCCGAACTACAATCAGTTATTTCCGAACGATGGTGCCAGTCGCGGAGAAGTGTTTGGTGTCGAGCGTCTGGATCTGTCGATCAGCGAAGTCCTCGCGATTCGCACCGAAGCGATTACACCTGCAGGAAATCACACGGCGACATCCTATGACGATGGAACACCCCATGCATTCGGCTACGTTGAACTCTACAACCACAGCCCATTTGATGTGACTTTTACCGACACCGAATCGTGGCAGGTCGTCATCCGTCAAAATTCAGTCGGGATGAGTCCCACTTGGGAACGCAGATTGAGCTTTAAGAGTGGTGCCGGATATATCCCAAGTGGAAAGCGCTACACGATTGCGTCTACTGAGGCGGATCTTGGTGGAACAACCAACACCACGACTGGGCAATCGAAAAGTCTGTTCGTCGTGAATCAGGCTGGTGGCGTCGGTGATCCAGCGACCTCTTCAAATTGGATGGCCCCTTATCAAGTGCCAGTTCTTCAGGGGACCAACTACTACGGTTTGGATTTGCTGAGTGTCACCACGCCCACAGCAGCATTTCGTGTGGAAAATACGACAGGTACTGACCAGACATCGACGATGGGGGCGTTCATGAGCGCCTTCTCTGGAGTGACTCCGACGGAGGGCAACCTGACCGGACCAGTGCAGTTCGTATTGCGTCGTCGCGCTCATCCAACTCGCGCGAAATTGGCGTACGCCGATAACAACGATAACCCTTGGGTTGATGTGGATATTATGACGATGCCTAAGATTGCGTCGTTCGTTCTCACGACCACGACTGATACGGCGACGACGATTCAGACTCAGCTAAAGAAGTTGGGAAGTTATGAACGACCCCAACCGTTTGCTCAGGATCAGGCAGCGCCACATTCGGTGGCGGCCATACCAGCAAACTCGCTGTCTTTGGCAAACAGCAATGCGGCCGCCATCAATAATATCTGGCATCCTCATTTCGACCGTGACTTCACGTCCATCATTGATTTGCTGGCACTCCCTGTCTTTGGTCCAAATCAACTGACGCAGAAGATGCGTGGTGCGATGATGGACTCGCCCGAAGGTCAACTGACAGATCAATTGTCCACTGGCTTCTCGGGCGCCAAATCCGCTGCCGCAAAATTCCTCGTCCCGGAAGATCCATCGAACTGGACCACCGTGACCAATCAGTTGCTGGATAACCGCTGGCATCGTGTCTTGGAGTTCTTGGAAGTTCCGACACGCACAAATCAGAATCTGGCTCTCGGGACAGACCTGTCGATTCCTCGGGTTCCAGGCAAGATGAATCCGAATACGTTCCGCAATGTGGAGAGTCTGGCGGCGCTGCTGGATGACTCGAATCACATGGCCCTAAAGATTGACGGAACAGACTATTTCGGCTCGCCTTACCGTGTCATCCCCACAATTGACCCTGAAGTGGGAGATCTATTTGATGCGTTCGAGCCCACGAACCGCGACTGGTGGGACCAGTTCCAGAAGAGCCGGGATAACCTCGACCCCTACTGGAAAAACAATCTGAGCCTCTATATCCCCTTGCCTGGAACGCCTGGTTCGCGGCCGTTCCGCAGTCTGGCGGATGTGAGTTACAACACTCCTGCCAGCGGCGGCAAGCACGCCAGTGTTCAAGATACAATTCTCCGGGCTCTGCCAACGGATGTTATCAATAATCCGGACCCAATGGCGGCCACGCAAACTCGACGTCGCCTATTGGAAATTGGGACTGCTGCCGAGCATTACACTGGCGGGACAGGGATGCAGATTGATCCGATGATTCGAAACCGCCTGCTCGCAAAATTTGCCAACAATACGACGACTCGCAGCAATAGCTTCGCGATATTTGTTTCGGTGAAATACTTCTCTGCGGTGTCGGATTCGGCTAATGGCGGAGCGATTCGGATCGGCGGCCCGTACAACGGAAAGCAGAAACCCGAACATCGCGGGTTCTTCGTAGTCGATCGTTCTAAGCTGGAGCAAGGCCAGTTGTCGGGAGTCGCCAATTACGATTTCCGCTCGTTCATCGAATACCGGAAGACGCTGGAAACAATTCAGAAGTAAGCTTGTCAAAAAATGTAAGACGCCTTGGCGATACCCGTCGGCGTCTTACGTTTTATAGTGGGGTTGAATTTGAGTGATGGGCCGGGCTGGATGGTTGGCTCGATCGCTTTTGCGAGGATTCTGATCGGTCGGCAGGAATCTTCGTGACACGGCAACCGCAATTTGCATAATTTGGTCTGTTTTCGGCGCAAAACAATACAGCGGCACCTTTTCTCTAACCGTCCCATTCGCGAAACATCAGTGAAGATAAGCAGTTAGAGGAATACTGTACTTGCGGACCGAGATTTGCGTTAGTAACTTGAATGGGCGTTGCAGTTGACGAGGGCTGCGACTTTCAACCAAAGTAAAATCCAATCGCACCCTTAGACACTCGTCAACCTCATCTCTTGGAGAACCTGTTATGACCCGAATTCGCTTCGCCCCAAAACAGAAACTGCGCCGCGGTTTCACACTGATCGAACTGCTGGTGGTGATCTCGATCATCGCCGTGCTGGCCTCGCTGATCGCTCCGGCTGTGCAGTCGGCTCGTCGCGCAGCCCGCAAGCTGGAATGCCTCAATAATATTCGTAACTGTTCACTCGCAATTCAGAACTTTGCATCGCAAAACGGCGGACAACTGCCACCACTGCAAACGTCCATGGATGTGGGCACGCCAACAACGACTATCGCTGTCGGTTGGCCGGTTTCGATTCTGCCTGCGTTGGACGCCGGTGCGTTGTACCGAAGCATCAAAGGAACCAGCAGCAATATCTCTGGAACTGCTCAAGCAGTTTGGATTCCAGCATTCACCTGCCCGGATGATCAAGATTCATTCCGTCAACCAGGCGGATTGAGCTACGTCGCCAATTCGGGCTTCATTTCGAGTTCGATCTGGGGTGTGGTTGGTGGTGATGGTGCAGGTTCATCCTATCACGATCCTTGCACGCTCGATTGGGGTGCGGGAGCCTCTGGAACTTCGAGTGCGACTACGGCCGTTATCGTCGCAAAACTGGTGGCAAATGCGAATGTGGAAGTGGCGACTGGTGCCATGTGGCGATTGCCAACCGACGGTGGGTCGGGCCAAGGCCTGGTTCGCCAAGCCTTCTCGTTCCAGCCATCGATCGATTACATCGGTACAGGAGATGGAACTGGAAATACTCTGCTGCTCACCGAAAATTTGAATGCTGGACAATGGTATGGTGCCGACGTGAACAGCATCGGATTCGGATTGCGAGTCGATGCTACCGGGGGAGTACCAGCCGCTGGACAATTTGTCAGTACCAGCAGCTTGGCCACCACATTGGATGCGTACAACTTGAACACCTATTGGTTCATCAATCGCCCACAGCAGGCTGGAATGTCAGCTCCTCGTCCAAGCTCACAACACATTGGTGGTGTGAACGTGATGATGTGCGATGGATCGGGTAAGTTCGTCAGCGAAAACATCAGCAAGGACGTTTTCGCCAAGCTGCTGACCTCGAACGGCGTGACCTATGGCGAAGTGACGCTGAATCCATCCAGCTACTAAGCTCGTTTGAGTCAGGTTGAATCCAAGAGATCACCCGTCGGCCTTTGTTGGCCGGCGGGTGTTTTTTTGCGCTGAGAGGATCAAGGGAGCGATCTTGGTCCCATGTCACAACCAGTCACACGCTTTGACCTCATTATTGAGGCCGCTGCGTTTGGCTAGATTGTTGCCTGAAATGGGCTGAGGGCCTGAAAGCAACTGTCAAAAAAAGGCGCTAAACCTGCCAAATCTGTCACAAAACAGGGGTTTTCGTGTGAGATTTGTCCTGAGTTGTCCTCTGGTGTCACAAATTGTCAGCCGAGGCGACACCGTTTGCCAAATTGGGGCAAGCTCCGGCCGATTTACGCATGGATTCCCGAGGTCCCGTTACCTCTCACCGAGGCGACTTGTCAGACCCCCCAAATACCATGACAAATCCTGCCAAACACTGCCACATGACCCCGGACGAGGCGACCGCATCGCCTAGATCACCTGCATCTTGCGCACGATCGTCACGATGATGCCAATCACGAGAGCCAAGATCCCGAATCCGCCACCGATCTTGGCCGCCGGAGAGCTCGAGATCGTGCGTCCGTTCTGATCCTGGATTTCGCCCCAAATGATGCCGCAGTTGGTACATCGGTGCCCCGCTTTGACCTCGGTGGTGCTCGTGAACTTGTGATGGCACTTGGTGCATTCGTATTGCATCACCATCTGCTGACTCATGTTAGGCGCACCCATGTTGTTCATCTGGTTGTGCGGACTCATGCCAGGCATCGGCATTTGCGGAGGCTGAGACATCTGCGAGTGCGGCATCCCACTCGGCGGAGGCGAATAGCCGTTAAACTGAGGCGGCATCGAGGCATGCGCGCTGGAAGCCATGTTGTTTGGCGGCGGATTGTATGTCGGCTGGGAGTGAGCCTGCGCATGGGCCATCATCTGCGCCCCCGACGCCCCATTATTGAATCCCGGCTGCGACGGCATCGCCTGCCCATGCCCGAAACCAGGCATCCCCGCCCCGCCCGGTACCCCAGAACCAGCGGCATTTGGGCTTGCTGGAGCTGGATTCAAGGCACTCAAACGGGTGATCACTTCGGCCATATCATCTTTGGCCGGCGTGATAAAGAGCGACCCGTCCTGGCTGCGGACAGTACGGACTTTGGGGAATAAGTACTCGACAGCGCGACCTTGCGGTGACACGGTGCTGATACCGTCCTGATCGATCCCCACCAGCATCGTCTTGATGATGGCGTTATTCGTCATGCGGATCGTGACGGGGATCGGTCGATTGAATCGAACGGAATCGCTCGACTCTTGCGCCAGCAGGTGTGGCAGACCGATCAAGCAAGTTAGTAAGAACGCAATACAGAACCCAATGCGACGAGACATGGCCCATACCTCGCAAACGAAGAATGCACGAAAAGAGCTGGCAAGAAGCAAAAGAACGGTAGACGTACCGCATTCGTATCAGAAAATAACGGAGTGTTAGTGTTTGCTAGAATCTGCATTGCGTCAAGAAGAAACTAAAATAATCGTCACAATACGGCTCATCCAAAACCTGAGTAACTCAGGGCATCTTCTACTTCCCACCGAGATTAACACGCGATGTCGTCGTTCCCCAAAACAAAGCAACTTCGCGACCGTTTGATGATGCCGGGGATCATCCGCAGCCTGGCTCCGCACGATGCTTTTACGGCCAAGGTGATGGAGCAGGCAGGGATTCCGCTGCTCTTTCTGGGCGGATTCGGGACTTCTGCCAGTGCGTTCGGGTTGCCTGATCTTGGCCTGTTGGGGCTGGCCGAGGTCGCTGAAGCCGCTCGCCGCATGACGGCCGCGGTGGACGTACCGGTCATTGTTGACGGCGACACTGGCTACGGAGCGATTCCGAATGTCATTCGTACGGTGCGGGAATTCGAACGAGCCGGCGCGGCGGGGATGCTGCTGGAAGATCAGGTGTTTCCCAAGCGCTGTGGTCATTTTACGGGGAAGCAGGTGATTTCGGTTGAGGAGATGATCGACAAGCTGCGAGCGGCGCTGGACGCTCGACAGGACTCTGATTTTGTCGTGATCGCTCGCACCGACGCTCGCGCCGTCGAAGGACTGGATGCGGCAATCGATCGCGCGAATCGTTATGCCGAAGTTGGTGCAGATGTGATCTTCGTCGAAGCACCGCAGACGCGCGATGAGTTGGCGCGAGTTGCTCGAGAGATCCCCAAGCCGCAATTGGCCAATATGCTGGTCGGCGGGGTGACTCCGATACTTTCGGCGAGCGAACTTGAAGAGCTGGGTTTCAAGATCGTCGTGTCGCCGGTGGAAAGCCTCGCTGTTACAGCATTCGCTGTTCGCCAGTTGGCCGATGCCATGCTGAGCGATGGTCGTGTCGATGGGCTGTCCGAGCAGATGTGGTCGTTCGCGCAGCTCAAGCAGTTGCTGGGTGTGAATCTGCCGCCAACGAAATGAACGAGCGCTAGTGCGTGTCGCACTTACATGTCGCGTTGAAACAGGGGTTAGACCAAGCGGCTTTCTGCTCGCGGGACGCCACCGTGAGGTAGGATGCGCTCTACAGACTGTTCTTTCGCGAGTGCCGGGCGATTGCTGATGTTTTCGCAGTGATGCTGGCGATCAATCGCTTGTCGGCGGGACTGATCCTGCGACCGAGGTATTCTCGCAAGAAGCGGATGCGTTCCGTGGCACTGCTGTCTTGGGCCGAGTAGTTCAGTTGAGCGAGATCTTTGACGATCCAACGCTTGGACAATGGTCGCTGTTTGCGAACGCGACCCAGGTCGATCACGTAGATACGATCTGGCGGCGATTCACCCTTGGCGGCGGGGTTCGGCAGCAAGAGATGACCGAGGTAATAGTCCTGATGATGCAACCCTGCTTCGTGCATGCGCTGCGTCATCCGGGCGATGCCGGTCACCAGTGACTTGCGATGCGACCCACGAACGACTCCTGCAGGCGAATGCGTGACTTCGAAAGGCGATGTGTCCAGCTCCGATAACTTGGTGCAGTTTTCGAGGGCTTCGGTAATCAGAAATGAATCAGAACCCTGCTGGCCTATCGCCACCGGGGTCATTGTAGGCAGGCCCGCTTCGTGAAAGTTGAGGAGTGCGTTCCATTCGTTCTTCGCGCCCAAGATCGGCCAACGCAGGCTGAGCAGCGGCTTGATGTATTCCTTCAGCGACGAACGACCATGGCGCTTGATGTAGAACGCTCGCTCACGACCGGCGTCATCCAACGTGAACCGCAAGGTGACTCGATCGGTCCGCAGTTTCTTCGCGATGGCCGCTTCGGCTGTTCGTGACCAGATGACGGCAAAGGTCGTCCAATGATGACGGCGCAGCAGGTTGGAGAACGTCTGGTTCACCACCAGTTTTCCGCTGTCCCAATGGTTCAGTTCAAATCGATTCAATATGTCACCCCGTTGCAAACAATTCGGCCGCGGCGGAGTGTCGTAGACAGGGCCAAAATTGTCGAGATGAATTTGCCGGCCAAGGCGGCCTGTCACGGTGCTTTTCACAAGCGAATTCCGCGGATGGCGATTGCCCTATTCCTTTGCAGTATCAAGATAAACGTCCATTTGCTGGCCAACGTAGATCTTCTGTTCGCAGGACTGAATCGCGTAAATCACTTGTAGGACTCGAGTGTCGACGCGCTCCGTGCCCGAACCCGTCAACGACTTCTTGGGTTGTGCATACGGTTCGACTCCGACGAACTCCAGATGAAGTGGCTGCTTGGCGTCGCCGCGAATGTAGCCAAGGCCCGGTAGACCGACTCGGAACCGTGGCAGATCCTGTTCGTCGACATCGACTCGGACGTGCAGCACATCAATGTCGCCGAGCATAATCAACGGTTGGCCTGGAGGAGCCCCGACGAACTCACCGGGGCGGACATCGACCTTCAGGATCGTAGCGTCGATCGGGGACTTCACCTGGAGTCTGTCGAGTTCCACGCGAGTCTGGTCGACCAGCGCCTTCATCCGTTCCACGTCTGCTTTCGCCACGGCGAGGTCTTCGGCCCAAGCACCCGCCTTCAGCTTGGCATCTTCCGCCTCGGCATGCAGCAGCATTGCTTTGGCTCCAGCGAACGATTGTTGTCGTTGAACCAGATCTTCGGCGCTGTTGACCTTACGAGCGAACAGTTCTTCCGCTCGGTTCATCTGGTCTTGGAGCGCTTTCATGTCGGCACGTGCTTTCTCGACGTTGGCTGCTGAGACTGGCAGATCTTCAGCTCGCGGCATCCCTTGCAGACGTCGCAAGCTGGCCTGTGACGATTCCAGTTGAGCTTGTCGAGAGGCCAGTTCCGCTTGCTGTTGTCTGGCGTCGATCAAGAACAGCGACTCTCCTTTTTCAACACGCTGGCCGACTTTCACCAGGACTTCGGTAACCACACCCGGCAGATGGGCACCGACGGCGATGTTCTCGGACCGTGCTTCCACGATCCCGGCACCGGCGAGAGTCGCTTTGTAGGGCGATCGACTGGGGTCGAGCGGCGGTTGCTGAGGGGGGATGTCACGCTGAGCTCGCGCGATGTGAATCGACATGAACGTGAAGGCGATGACAGCCAACAGGGGCAGGATCAATTTTCTGGGCATGATGATTTCTCCCGAGAGACCGGGCCAATTGAAAATGAACTAGTGTTGAGTCGAACCAGGTTCTGCAATTCGTCCGTCGGCCATCTCGATGATGCGGTCTCCGTACGTGAAGACGCGGGAGTCGTGAGTGACCACGATGACCGCTCGACCGGGCTGCACGGCGACTCGTTTCAACAAGTCCATGACGACCTGACCCGATTGAGCATCGAGTGCGGCGGTCGGTTCATCGCAGACCAAGAGCCTTGGTTCGTGGACCAATGCTCGGGCGATGGCGACTCGTTGCTGCTGACCACCTGATAACTGCGACGGCAACTGTTTCGCTCGCGATCCCAGGCCGACCGCTTCCAAGACTTCACGAGCTTTCACGAGGGCTTGCGATCGCGGTTGGCCTTGAATCAATAAGGGAATCGCCACGTTCTCGGTCGCGGTGAGCGATGGGAGCAAGTTGTACTGCTGAAACACGAAGCCGACATTCTGAGCTCGAAACTGAACGAGCTTGCTGCCCTTGAGTTGCGATTGCGGCGTGCCGAAGAGAATCACGTCTCCCTCAGTTGAATAGAGCAGCCCGGCGATGATCGAGATCAATGTGGTCTTGCCGCAGCCGCTGGGGCCGACCAGCAAGGTCAGTTCGCTCCCATAGACATCAGCGTTGATTCCATGCAGCACTCGGATTCGGCTTTCGCCGTCACCGAATTCTTTGACGACGCCGCGGCATGAGACGCAGACTTCGGTCGAGGAATCGACGGGTGCGGCGGTTGACGGCTGATCGATCACTGATGCGACCATGATGCGTACCTCACTATCCGCGGAACACGACGGCGGGTTCCAGGATCAACACTTTGCGTAAGCTGATCATGCTGGCGAGCACGATAATCACGGCCACGGCACCGGCCGCGATCACCGCGACCTGCCATGGCAGATAGAAGCCCATCAAGGCGGTGACACCTTGCGTCGATTCGAAGAAGAGTGATGTCATTCCGATGCCCAGGCCGTACCCGATGCAGCCGACGATAGTGGCCTGAAGCAGGATCATGCCGATGAGTCGTCGATTACTGACTCCCATGGCCTTCAATGCCCCGAACTGCTTTAGATTTTCGAGCGTGAACAAATAGAACGTTTGCCCGGCGATTGCGGTACCTACAATGAAGCCCAGGGCGATCGTGATCCCGAAGTTCACCGGGATCCCAGTCGATCTCAGGTAGAAGCCGATCACAAACCAGATCATGTCACCGCGAGTTCGCGCAGCTAGCCCAGTAGATGCGCGGATCGAGTCGCAGACTTGCTGCGGGTCGGACCCTTCTTTCTCGTGAGCCAGTACGAACGAGAGTTGGTTACGTTCTCGCGGAGCAAAGCCGAGGGCTTGTGAGTACCGCGTATACATCACAGGGAATGTTTGGAATGGTGGTGTCGTATCGCAGACACCGACCACCACCGCGCGGCGATCGTTCATTTCCAAGGTCTTACCGAGCACGATCGGACCGTCGCCCCAAAACAGGCGATAGCCCGGCCGATCGATGATGATCGCATCCGGACGGCGCAGGTCGGCCAGCGAACCGGCCACCAGTTTGACAGGAGCCCCGATCAAGGTGTGATCATCAATGCCAAGCAGAATCGACTGGCGGAACTCACCATTGTCGATGCGGGCTCGCACCAGACTCTTATAGAGGCGGACGGCCCACTCGACGCCTTCCACACCACGCACACGGTACAGGTCGCTGTCCGAGAGGGGCTTCACTTCGTCGACGTTTTTGCCTTCGGGGTCCATGACCCAGATCGAAGCATCGCGGACATCGATGGCCGCGTGAGCCGTTCGGCGCATCAGGCCGACGAAAATGGCCATCTGCTGCGAGATCAACAGCACGCCGAAGGCGACGCCGAAGACAGTCCCGAAGTACTTCGCGCGATCTCCGGTCAGCATTTTCCAGGCAACCCAGCTCATGTCATCGCCTTTGTTGTTATGGGCGGGGTCGGAGTGGAATGTCCCAAACTCGGGGCCAATCCCATCGCGGCCAGGCTGAAGTTGGTGATGTGATCGGCGAGCTTCTGAACGGTCAACGCGTCATGCGCTGACTCACCGATCAGTAAGCGAATCACCGGTTGATGCACATAGTAGAACAGGACCTGACCGACGATGCTAAACCCGATCATGTTCCCCTTTTCTTCGGGGAAATCATGACCTAGCAGATCCAGCAGGATGGCTCGCATGCCGTTGGCCATCGGCCGTACATAGTCTTCCACGACGGCCGCACAGGCTTCTGTGGGGAACGCCATTTCGCGTAACATGATCCCCAGATGCCAAGCCGGCTTGTCGCCCTCTAGCTTTCGCTGCAGCATCTGCAGAATATGAGCCCGCAATCGCTCGACCGGCGACATGTCCGCGGGCCAGGTCATTTCAGGGTTTTCGCTATCCGCACACGACTGGGCATGTCTGACCGCAGCCACATACAGCGACTTTTTTTCGCCGAAGTGGTAGTTGACCGCGGCGATGTTGGCCGACGCCTGCTGACAGATGTCACGAACGCTGGCGGCTTCGTACCCCTTTTCGGCGAAGATCGCTCCGGCGGCGTCAATCAGTCGTTGGCGAGTGTCGTCGATCATGCTGGCCTTCGTGTAAATCTGCGAGAATCGGAATCAAACGTTTGTTTGACTGAGATTCTAGATCAAACATCGGATTAAAACAAGTGTTTGATTGAGGATTTCCGCGGAGGTCGCACGGTATTGGCAAAGAAGTTATCTATGGGGTTCAACGGAGGAGTTGTCGATGCCGCCGCGGTTTCATCGTTTCACCGCGTGTACGATGGCAGGCGACTGTCACTTGGGATCCCATTGCGATGGGACAAATAGGACTGATGGGACCGATGTCAGACGATTGTTGCTGACAGCCCAGCTTGCGCGTGGGGCGATGCCTGCGCGGTAAACGAGAACCCCAAACGAGGCGCTCGGGAAGAGGTTCGCGCGCTGACGTGGGGCGGCTCGACTGGGATCACATCCGGCGTTCGACCAGTCAGGGGGTGGCGTGCGATTGCCCAAGGTCTTGGCGACCTTGGCTACGAAAGCACGAAGACTACGGCCTTGAAGTCGTATCCGGTTGTGGGCGTGACGGCCCGGCCGAGGCGCGGCGTTGGATTTCGGCCATGACCTGGTCGACGACTGAGGGTCGATCTCGCAGGGTGGTACCGGTGGACTGCAGGCGATTTTCGATGGGCTGAGGTGATTTCATAGTTCTTGCTCCCGACTCCACCAGTACTGCAATCGCATGTGCGCCAGCGAGATTCGACGCGTCACCTGATCCATCGGATACCCGACCAGAGCGGCGATCTCGGGCAAGGTGTGATTGTCGAAGTAGCGTAGACCGATCAGCCGTCGATCTTCGTCCGGCAATCGTGTGACCAGACCGAGCATATGTTCATGCTCGATCCATTCGGGGTCGCAACGGTCATGGGTATTTCCCTCGGCCATTTTCGCCCCGACCGCAGTCGGCATCGTGCGGACAGCGTTAATCGATTGGCGACGAGCGAGCTTCAACAGCCAGGATCCAAACTGAGATCCGTCGTCCAGCGTGGAAAGTCGCCGGAAGGCTCGCACCAGCGTTCTTTTCGCCACTTTGCGTGCCGCTTGGGGATCACGCAGTTCCGCCTGTACGACCGCCAGCACGCTGCGTTCGTAACGTTCGACAAGTGCGGCAAATGCTTGCACGTCACCTGCTTGCACTCGTTCTACGAGTTCCTGATCCGTCGTCACTTGTCGCCCCTTCCACAAAGTTCGACCAGTCTCAGCACTGCACCAATTAAGACGTAACTGGCTCCGGTTTCTTTCACGGGAAAATGTATCTCTTTGTCATTTTCACGCAAAAAAATGGGAATCGATCTGAATGAGTGGCAGTCTTCTGCCGGAATCGGCAATGCCGTTTTCAACGATCAACGATCGTCGTCGGATCAAAACTGTTTTCCTTACGGTAAAGCAATCATGGCTTAACAGATCATGAAGCGGTGTTCGTTGATGAGTTCGTCTAGTCCCCCTGCTGCTATCTCGTTCCGTCTTTCTTTGGAGGAACTTCAGCGTCATTCTGAGGATCGAGAGTAAGACGAATTGTCGCAGCATGCAGACGGGAATCACTGACAAGATAGTCACCGGTCGGTTCCAGTTTCTGATGGTCGCTGCCCATTTTTAACGCGGCCTTCCAATTCACTCCGCTCCCTTTGATCTGCAACTCAAACCGATTCGCAGCGACTTCGCGATCGGCCTGTTGGATGAAGAACTCGTCACCAGAGCTAGCGCGGAAATCAAACGGGCCGCTCGCCCAGGCGTTCCAGGGGGGTTCGGCTTTGGGTGGCTCAACCAGGATCTGATATTTGAAGCCAGTCGGAATCTCAGTCAGCCTGAACTGACCTTTTTCATCGGACTTCGCGGAACCGATTACGCTCGATGAGGGAGGCAGATCGTCACCGGTTAATGAAATGCGATAACCCGCCAAAGGGTTGTCACCGGCATCGATCAAGGTTCCTGCCAAGTGAGCGGCGGGCAAGAGAATGAAATCGACTTGACGAGGCAGATCGGGAAGAATGATGTCGTTCTTGCGTTTTGACCAATCCAAAGTCTCGGGGGCTTTTCGAGCCATCGTGAGATTGCCCTGACGCGACAGATTCTTCTCGAAGAAGCCGGGTTTACTCACCATGATTGTCGCGGCTTGAAGCTGGACCTGATCTTTAGCTTCAAACGACACTCCTGGTCCAAAACGGAATTCGTATCGTCCCTGCTCGTTCGTTTCGGCGCTGCCAGTCACATGCAAACTACCAACGCCAGTACTCGCCCAGACTTTGGCACCACCGACTGGTTTTCCATCACCATCGAAAACGTTGCCGAAGACTGACCAAGGCGGTTCCTGATTTGCCGCTGCGGATTGGACCTGCTTGTCGTCTTTCGATCGGAGCGACGATTGTTCTTGTGTGGTCGATTTCTGGTTGCCTGGTGGCTGCTCAACAACTTGCAGCACGAGTGGCGATTCGCGAATGATTTTCGCTATAGGGGAGGCTGCCGTTGGAAAGTCAAATTGACCGGAGTTGTTCTTAGGGGTCACTGTCCACTCGGTTGCTTGCCCGATCACTTCGAATGCGAATTTGCCATCGGAACTGGACCGTCCCAAGCCACGACCGCGGCCACCGACAACGATGACCGCTTCCAGCGGTTGGCCCGATGCGTCGAGTAGGGTCCCTGTGTGCGTGGTCAATGTGATGGTAGGGAGTTCGAAGGGATCTTTCCCGCTGGGAATTCGGATCATTTGCCCCGGTTGCCATTCGATAGGTTGCGGCGTCTGATCGGGCCACAAGACAGCAGAGCCGAAGTTGCCTCCGGGAGCGAAATGCCAGTACATCGCGACATCACCGGGAATGACCTCGATCGAGAACCGACCGGCTGAATTGGTGATGACCGTTTCGCGATATTCCGATTTCGTCTCGCTTCGTTCGTCACTGACGACTTTGGTCTGCGGTACACCATAGCCAATCGAAAAATCAACACTGCGAACTCCATCGCCATTCGGTCGCACGACCGTGCCGGTTAACTGGCGAGTCGCGACGAGTGGCAAATCAATGGAAGGGTTGTTGCCTGGGTTCAGAAGGATGTCATCTCGCGTTGGCAGTAATGGTTTCCAGCCGGCAACAGATGGAAGTTTTGTTCTGATTCTCGCCAACCGACCGGCCGCCACATGAAGGTCGAATCGACCGGAGGCGTCGGTCGTGGTGGTTGCCTGGCCAGAGCACCACGGCTGTTTCATCGACGAGTCGCCATTGAACGTTTCCACGTCGATCTCAACATTGCTAATCACGTCCATCGGTAGCACACCGTCGCGGGCGACGAGTTGCCCGCTGAGGGTCGCCAGTGGGCGGACCGCAAGCTCGATGGGATCTGTTCCCTCGCGCACGGCGGTCATATCAGTTCGCCACATGAATCTCTGCACGCCGTGGGCCCGAGTCTTGAAGAACAACTCTCGCAGTGTCGACGAACCCAGGGTATCGTTCAAAAACTTTGATGGCATCTGCTTGAGTTCGAACAGTCCGTCGCTGCGAGTAACGATCATGCGTTCCAGGAACTGAGGAGGAACTTGGGAACTATCCAGATTCAGGCGTGTTACTTGCCCCGCGACGAATTGATTGTCTTCGTCTCGGATCTTGAACTCGACCGTTCGGGCGGCACTCAATGGTTGGGGGGCAGGAGGCTCTCGCCCGATCGAAATGCCGATAATCCCCACCCCGAAATTGTCCGCCATTGCCCAGGTCACCGCTTTTGTGTTGACCTGATAGAGCCTGCTGGCTTTCTCATACAGCTTTAGTTCGTACCGACCTAGCTCGTCCGCTTGAGCAGTCGCCACGAAGCTGGTTTGTTCTTCCGAGCCGTTCCCATTCACAAGACAGAGAACAACATCAGCATGTGGGATCGGGCGTTTGTTTTCGTCTTGAACAACGCTGCGAATCATCATAAAGGGATCGTCAATACTCACGACGCGTCTATTGTCTAATTCGATATACTCGACATACGGCTGACCTCCGATCGGATGGACCAGGCTGACGCGCGAGTTCTCTGTCGTCATCGCGAAGTCGATGGTCCGGCTTCCGTCGGGTTCGATGGCGGCACTGCACCATGTGTTGTTATCGAAGGGAGTGGCCTTCGATGAGGCGTTTAGCAACGCTTGGTTTGCCAAGTTGCGATAGTTTACCAGTGCGGCTCGACTGCCACATTTGGCCTCGATGATGATTTGCGACAGCTTGTCGGTAATCGCTTTCTTGGCTGCTGCAATTTGTGGATCGATTGTCTCATCTGCAACATCCCAGGCATGAAATGCTTTCGGCGTTCCATCGCGACTATAGACGATTGATTCCGATCCGTTTCGCCAGTTCCCCAGTTCAGGATCGTTGGCGGGAATTTGCTTGCCCCAGAGATCAGCGTGCTTATTCAGCAGTAGCGTTAACAAGCGAAGCTCACCGGCGGACAGCTTGTGGTAAGCACCGATGTCATTGGAATGGCCAGGGGGCACGATCACAGTGCCGTCGTCGAGAATGATCACATGCCAACTGACGTGGCCCATCGAATGTTGAACAGGAGCAGTATGTGCCCACGTTAGCAGAGGCTTTAACCGAGGTCGTTCATTCGCAACGGTGACGCCTACCTCAACGATGTCAGAGGCCGCTGGCGATACCACCGAAACGCGTGCATCGAACTGCCGTATTGCATGTTCAGGTAAGTTGCTGGGTGGCATCTCATCGAATGGGAAGAGTGAGCCGCGTGCTGCCGTCAGATACGCATCGCCTGGCGTGACGGCATCACGAGTGATCTTCAGCCCGGCAGAGTTGTTTGTCAGAGTCCCATGAAACTCCAGTTGCCCGATCGTGCCGCCAATATTGCCTGCGGGCACTTTCGGGTCAGAGAAGCTAATGAAGAGATCGAACCGTCCGGGTTGAAGGTCCGATAGCTTCAATAGCAGACGACCATCGACGTCTTCCAGTTTCGCTGTGGTCCATTCCCCTTTGCCAGTGGACGCACCCTGTTCGAGTGTCGCCTGACGCCACTGCACGCTGACTCGTTCCGGTTGAGTAGCATCGCGAATGATTTCGCCATCGACTCGCAGCGCTTTCGAAAGCTGGATCTGGCCCAGATCGCTTCCCGCACGGACTGGTCCCACGTAGTACGGAGCCTGACCCGGAGCGTCGATCCGGAACACATAATCGGCAGGGCCGGGATCGTTCGTCGTAACAGGGTCATTTGTGCAGAGTGTGGTGAGTTCGACTCGTCCGTCGGCGTCGGAGACTCCCCACACGGGACCATCGCCCGATTCTGTTCGCGGTCGCATGAACGAGTCGGCGCGAACGCGACTGTAGAGTCGGACTTTCGCATTGGCGATCGGTTGCCCGCCAGCGTTGACCACCTGGAAGCGGGCCGGTGTTGTGGGACGAATTGTGATGTCGTTCGGGATGCCGGAGTTCAGCCGGAGGTGAATCCGTTGTTCCTCAAATCCAGGCATGTGAAAGTCGATCTGCACAGGCTCATCGGGACAATGGGCGATTGTGACATTGCCATTACTGTCGATGGGGAATGTTCCCAAATCAGGTTCGAACGCATTTCGTAGCGTGACGGTCGCGGTTCCGGAAGTGGGGTGAGCCCCCTCTGCTGATCGCAGATTCATACGAACGGTCGAGCCTCGTTGCAGCGTGATGACGACGGGATCGACCTGTTGCCCTTGCTTCACTTCAAATCGCGGTGTCGAACCCGGGGCGAAACTTTTTGAGGTCGCATACAGACGGACAAACGCAGCTTTATGAGCGACATTGATGGTGAACTCACCGTTGCTGTTGAAGGCGACATCCTTCACCTGTTCGGCAAAGTTGCTTCCCGTGACTCGTCGCTGCAGCTTCAAGTCTGCCGGCAATGGCGATTGATCGGCCGTGACGATCCGGCCTCGGACTACGATGCCATCGTCCTGCCGCGGAGGAAGTGGCTCACTTTCTGTTTTGGCGTCCTTGGTCACTGCCTGCTGTGGTTCGGCGTCGGATCTTGTCGTGGCAAGCCAACCGATGAAGAAGGTAGCGAGCAGGCCGAGCGCGAGGATTCCCCCGAGCCAGCCACGTTCCGCTCGTTCTGGTGTTACCGAACCAGGCATCAGACGACGAATGCGTTGAGCAAAGTCGCCGCCAGTTCCAGCGAGGGCCGTCATCGGAGCAGGCGCATGGTGACGCAGTTCTTCGAGGGCGAGCAGCATTCGGCCATAGGCTAAGTTGTCGCCGATCACCGCGAGTGCCAGATCGTCGCAGCAGAGTTCGCGTTCGCAGCGAATGCGGTGCGACAGCCACCAGACGGCGGGGTGATAGAACATCAGTGTCTCGACCACGACTTGAATCGCGTTCACGATCCAGTCGTGGCGACGAATATGAGCGAGCTCGTGGGCCAATAGCGAGGTCAACTGATCCGGCGTCATTCCGACCAGCACACTGGCCGGAAGCAGAATGATCGGTCGCAGATAGCCGACGACCATCGGCACCTGAACGAGTGCTGATTCCGCGATCCGGACCACGGGTGTGACATTCATGCGTCGTGCCAGGTCAGACATCAGCCGTTGCGTTTCGATTGCGACCGGAGAGAGTCCGCTGCGTTTGAGCTGCCACTGCGTCCATAGGCCGGCAACAGGCCTGATCGCACAACACAAGACTCCGGCCAGCCAGACTGCGACGATCTGACCCAGCCAGGGGAGAATGGATTGGCGAACTCGTTCGAGCCCGTATCCAGTTGTGGCAATGGGCGATGGCTGTGATATCTCCGGAAGTGACGCTGGTGCCTGATCGTCCCTGAGTGGTGCTCGACCATCTTCCGACAATGTGGGAGCTGGACCCAGCGACAGAGCTGACGTGTCGACTTGCGAGCCGCTCACTAAAGATGCGTTGCCAATCGGTGAGGTTGAAATTGGTTGAGGAACAGATGACTCGTTCGTCGTAAGCACAGCAGCAGGCGTTGCGATCGTGATCATCGACCATGTGATCGCCGGGACGACCAGCATGAGCGCGAGGAAGAACACCCCCAGACCGTAGCGAAGTCGCGCTGACTGTCGTCGCAAGCAAGCCAGAACCAACCAGGCGACGAAGGCCACGAGCATGACCTGCCAGATCGAATGGACTAACGTCCAACCCAACCGCTGTCCCCAGGCAGGGAGGAGCGGGTCGGGTGCTAACAGACGCACGCTGGTCGCCAACGAGAGACCCAGTCCAGTTGCCAGAATCGCTTTCATGAGCGTCCCCTGTTACTCGTGGTCAGGTCGTGGCTGCCGCAACTTTTCGAGTTCGTCGAGCATGCGTCGGACTTCAGTCAGTTCGCCGGCGGTCGCTTTGCGTGACGACAGCGCCTGCAGAACCAGGCTGAGCGCCGATCCGTCGTAGACCTTGTCGATCAGGTCGCCCAGCATGCGTCGCTGAGTGGCCTTTTGACTGGTGGCCGCGCTGAAAATCTGCGGACTGGCCGACTCGTCGCGCTTGACCAACCCCTTCTCCAACATCACCGCCAGCATTTTGACGGTGGTGGAATAGTTGGTCTCTTTGGCTTCGGCCGCCGCGAGTGCATTGTGGACTTCGCGAGCGGTCGACCCGCCGCTTTGCCACAGGATACGCAGGATCTGCAGTTCCACCTCGGTGGGCTGCGAAGACGCGGATCTCGCCATCGGTTCCTCCTGCTGTGTGCGGTCGCGAAGTAGCGAACGAATTCGCCACTTGTTTGAGTGTAGCGAAAGAATTCGCTACGTCAAGCGGCGTTTTCCAGGCGACACGGGTGCAGTCGTTTCGTGGTGGTCCATTGAGGGCAGAAGAGGAGGTATACAGGCATCATTGGGTTCTGTTTCCTTACGATTTGGCAGAGTTTGTCAGTCCATGGCAGGGTTTTGAGGGGGTGAAGAATTTCTCACGCGGAGACGCGGAGAGAAGAATGCTTGAGATCGGCAGCATGAATTCTCGAGACCAAGCTGGCGATCAGGACTTGATTGGTGGTGTGACGGTGAGTCGTCATGGATCACATTCTCATTTCTGTGTGCTGGTAGTTCCGAGTCTACATGCCAGCGCGGCTGTTGAGCTGCGCGAAGGTGCTTTCATTAAGTTGTTTTGTGAACCCATATGGTAAGAGAGGTTGTGTGTTGTTGGGCCAGGGGGCTTACGCCCCCCGCTCAGGTAGGAGGTGGGTGACGTGGTCTTCGTTGACATCAACAGAGGAACAGGAACCTCTGACCTTCCGCTAAGAGAGCGGCCCAGAGGCGTGCCCGTTGGTTGCGGTGCACCGCGACGATCGTCGTGGAGATGATTGTCCCTTTTGGCGTGCGCTGATCAAGACAAGGTTTGCGAATCTAGGGATCTTTGTCCGAAGTCATTACTGACAGATTTTGACACTGGAGGACAACTTTTGACAATGGGGGACAAAACAGCCCTGTTTTTGGCAATTTTCCTCAAAAAAGTGCATGTTTACTGACAGATCGTTGGTAACAGATTCCGTCATTCCCGCGGAGGCGGGAATCCAGCAAGTCGCCAAGACGATTTCGATGCGAGAACTCCGGGATGCTGTCCGATTGCAAGCGTCTGTGGTGACTCGATTCCAACGAACTGGATTCCCGCCTGCGCGGGAATGACGAACAAAGGTACCCACAAGACTAATCTATCAATGACCCTGCCCTTCAGGCGCCCTTGGGCCTGATAACAACGGCCCGGACCATCCTTCAGATGCCGAGGATAGGATGCAGAAAATACTTCGGAGCGCTGCGAGATCGGCCTGATCCTGCTGAATAGAGCCGGCCAAATAGCCCACACGGAATTGGGCACTGCCCGCCAAGATCGGTAGTGACCCGTGGCTATTGCGCTGGACTTGCCGCGGCAGATCGGAACGCCTTTCTCATCGCTAGGTTTTCGATCTGGTCGTGAAACTCTTGCATCATTTCTAGAATTTCACCATGGAGTGCCACGTATTCGTCGAACTCTACCGCCAAGTACTGGCCGTGGGCAATTTTGTTTCTATGCGCTAGCAGTTTCTCGTCGATGAGTTTTTCACGCGTTGCAAATTGCGAGTAGTCGATCCCAAGCACCGCGGCAATCTCACGAAACACGACTGAATTTAGGTTGGACTTGGTGTTGATGGCGGCAGTCATATTCGTCTTGTTTCGAGACTCCATTTCCGAAGCAAAGAACTTGACGACTTCCAGACACGACTGAAGATTGCTTTCGCTTGGGCTTCGAATGATTTTAGAAACAGCGAGGGCAACGAAGTTGTCTGACAGTTCGCAGTTTTTGAGTCTTTGCGCCTTTGGTTGCCACCATTTTCTCCATGGAGATTCCGAACCAAGATCAGACTAATCTCATCTATTTGGTGCATTGAGATTGTCCCGTGCCTTGGTGGCACAGCGGCTTTATACACTGCCCGAGGGGCCGCGCGTACAGTGCGGCGGATTCAATTCCCCGAGTCTCGGCTTATTGAGCGTTGGAACAATTCGTTCATTGAAGCATGAAAGCAAACGAGACGGCCCCGCCTGTAATGGTCGCGGTGGTCACACTCATTCCATGTCCAAATCTGCTGATCAGTTCCCAAAGTAGCACGACACGCCTGGCCAGTGCTGGATGTCTCGTTGCTCATGGCCACGATTGACGACTGTGCCTCTGCATGTTGTGATCCGCGTTCTTCTGAGTTCTGCAGCCACTGGGAGCGGATTCATGTGCAAGTCTGTTGGCGTCGTTGCGGTACTGATGTTGTTTGTCGGTACCATGGGCTTCTCGGCTGATTTCCCTGATGCGGCTTCGTTGCCGTCACGGCCCGAGCTGCCTGATCCGTTCGTGATGCTCGACGGGACCAAGGTCTCGACCGTTGCCGAGTGGAACGCGAAGCGGAAGCCGGAGTTACAGGCGCTGTTTCAGAACTATATGTATGGGTACTTGCCGCCCAAGCCGCAGAAGTGGGCTGTCGAAGAGGTGCTGTTCAGCGATGCGATGTTCCTGGGGGGCAAGGCGACGCTCAGCGAGAGTCGTCTCGCGTTTTTCGGGCCGGATTTGAAGCATCGGCTGCATGTCCTGCTGGTCGTTCCGAACAAGCGATCGGGGCCAGTCCCGGTTTTTATGGGGATGAACTTCTGTGGCAATCACGCGCTGGCGGTTCATCCGTCGATTCATGTTCCCGATAGCTGGGTCTACAAGTCGTGCGGCGGGTCCGAGAACGAAAAGGCGACCGAGAAGGGCCGGGGGACTCAGGCCGATGTCTGGAACCTGGATCTGATCGTTGAGCGAGGTTATGGGCTGGCGTGCTTCTACAGCGGTGACCTGGATCCAGACACGGCCGATTTCAGCGACGGCATTGAGCCTGCGTTCTATAAGCCTGGGCAGACAGCTCCTGCCCCAAGCGATCCCGGTGCCATTGCGACGTGGGCCTGGGGCTATCATCGGGTGATTGATTTCCTGGTCGAGAAGCATTCTTCGACGATTGATGCGAAGCGGATTGCCGCTGTAGGTCATTCGCGTAACGGCAAGACGACGCTGTTGGCGGCGGCACTGGATGAACGCATCGCACTGGCGATTCCGCATCAGGCAGGCTGCGGCGGAACGGCGCCTGACCGAGTCGCCATTGATCGCAAAGATGTCGAGACCATTCGTCGCATCAACACGGTATTTCCACACTGGTTCTGCGACAACTTCCCGCTGTTCAATGAAGCGCCTGACAAGCTGCCATTCGATCAGCATTGCCTGGTCGCCATTTGTGCGCCTCGCGCGGTGTTGTTCAGCAACGCGACCGAAGATCAATGGGCGAATCCCGACGGACAATTCGAGATGCTCAAGGCGGCTGATCCGGTCTATCGGCAGTTCGGCGTGGGGCTCGACGCGACCGAGCGTCCTGGCTTACGCAAGTTGTTGGACAGCCGACTGGGCTACTACATTCGTCCCGGCAAGCATTCGATGGATCGCGAAGACTGGGGCATCTTCCTGGATTATGCGGACAAGCAACTTCCTGCTTCGAAGTAAGTTGTGCAGGGTTTTGCCCGTGGATCAGATCGAAGGTTGCAGCTTCTCATAGCCACTAAGGGAACGCTCATGACCGCATGGCTCGGCGAATTTGTTGGGACGGCGTTGTTGATCCTGCTGGGTGACGGCGTTGTCGCCAACGTCGTCCTGAAAGGGACCAAAGGATACGGCAGCGGTTGGATTGTGGTGACGTTTGGCTGGGCGATGGCGGTGTTTGTCGGCGTGTTGATCGCGTCGGAATCGAGCGGCGCACATTTGAATCCCGCTGTGTCGATCGGCCTGGCCTCGGCTGGGAAATTTGATGCCGCGCTGGTGCCAGGTTACGTGATCGCTCAGATGCTCGGCGCGGCGTTCGGAGCGGGGCTGGTCTGGTTGCAGTACAAGTCGCACTTCGATTTGACCGACGATCGCGATAGTAAGCTGGCTGTCTTCTGCACGGGTCCGGCCGTGCGATCGCCCCTCTTGAACTTCATCTCCGAACTGTTGGGAACGTTTGTGCTGGTCTATGCCGCGCTGCACATTTCCAGTCCGACCGGCGGCTTGGGGTCACTGGACGGATTACCCGTGGCACTTGTCGTTTTAGCGATCGGCTTGTCGCTGGGCGGGACGACCGGCTACGCGATCAATCCGGCTCGGGATCTGGCGCCGCGAATCATGCACGCTCTGCTGCCGATTCGGAATAAGCGAGACAGCGACTGGTCGTACGCCTGGATTCCGGTGCTCGGCCCGATCGCCGGGGCCGTGCTGGCAGCGGCTCTCTTTCGTTTGAAATAAGGCTGTTTGGATGCCCTTGATCCGCCATGACCGATTTTCCGTTGTGAGGAAGAGATACGGAACTGACCAACCGCCCGTACCGCTGTACCATCCCGCGCGGATGCTATAATGGAATCCGACCAGCCACTCATTCGATGGCATCAAGAGGACTGACAAATGAGCGTGACCGAAGAGCTTGAAAAGCTGCAACAGCTGCGTGATTCCGGCGCAATTGATGACGCGGAATACGCAGCTGCGAAAGCGAAAGTTTTGAACGAATCACCCTCAGGCTATTCGGCACCGCCGGTCATGGCGGGCGAAGAGTTGGAGCGGGCGACTCGACAGTGGGCGGCGATCCTGCATCTGTCGGCCTTCGCCGGCTATTTCCTGGTTCCGGTGGCTGGTCTGGTCGCTCCGATTCTGATCTGGCAGATCAAGAAGGACCAGTTGCCCGGCCTGGACATTCACGGCCGCAACGCAACCAACTGGATCATCTCGTCGCTGATCTACGGAGTCATTTCCGGGATTTTGATTCTCGTGGTGATCGGCATCCCCATGTTGATCGCGCTGATGGCCTGCGGGATCGCGTTCCCGATCATCGCGGCGGTGAAAGCGAACAACGGCGAAGTCTGGAAGTATCCGTTGACGATTGAGTTCGTCTAAAATAATCGTGCGCTCATGGGGCGAGGAGTGCTACGGAATTGGAGCATAAGATTCATTGTCCTCAGGCCCAAGGGGCCGGAACTTTTGCCCAGCCGGGGCCCTTCGGCCCCGGGGCAAGACCTCTTAAAACATGTCTGGAGGCCTGAAAGGCCGGCCCATTAGTCTCTCATTTTGAAATCGATCCTCCTGAAATGTCCGGCCCTTCAGGAGGAGCCGCGCCGGTCGCCGCAGGGCATCCTTGACGGCACGGGGGAAGCATCCCCCTTAAACGAACTCAGCAGTGCCGACAGGCAACCGCATCAGGCCGAGAGGCCGCAGTACCAGCGGGCCGCAAGGGGCGTTTCGACGTTCCTCGCCAGATCAATTAAAATCCGCAGTCAGGTTCGAACTATTCGGATCTGGGTGTCATTGTCAGGCTTCGGGCGCAGGCTGCAAAGGGGTTCGTAATCGTCGTCGGTGGCTTTGACAAGCAGCGTCCCGATATCCGGCTGGTGCGGGTCGCTTTGCAGTACCTCGAGACCGGCTGTGATCGCCTCACTGTCGCTTGCCGCGTCGATATCGCGAGTGATTTCCTCTTCAGCGACCGAGAAAACGAGTTTGAAGTCCGGCATGCTGTCCCCCGAACAACGGTTATTCGAAGGACGAGGAGTACAATCGACTCATCGTCATTGGCCTCTTTTGCTTTGGTGAAGCTGCAGAAGAAATTGTCGTTGGTCCTATGGCGCGCTCATTTGGTCGGACGCCACATCTACGGAGCAAGATGTTCAATTCCATCGGAATGGATGGGGAACAGTCGTTCGTTGAAACGGAAGGTAACAGGCTCGGTCGAATCGTCCAGAAAATGGCGATAGCCAGTCACTTTGTCGAGACGGGATTTCGGCCGGCCATGCAGTCGTGGTATCAGATCGATTTCTTTCACGGAGGGCTGGTGCCAGCAAGTTCTCGGCTGACAAATGAGCCCGTCATCGAATCTTTCGCGCCAGATTTCCGTTACAAATACTGGATTGATCCCCGAGAGTCACAGATCAACCTTATGATTCGGACCAATGTTGAGCGAAGTCCGACTAAAAATGGCTGTTCGTCCAGTGCCCAAAAATGACCGGCGTTAACGACCAGAGACTGCCTATTATCGCTGGATTCGTCGGGGAGGGAACGGATTCATTGGCAGACGACAATCGATCGTTCAAGAGCGACCGCATCGACGACTCTAGGCACACCGGTCTCATGAGAAATCGCCACAAAGACCAGCAGCCACCCAAAGGGTGGCTGCCGTTGCCTGAGTGTTTGCGCGACTAAGGACGTTCGCAGGGCCAGACGTCCCCTTTGCGTTTTTCCAGATCATCGTACAACCGCTGCAACCCTCGGTGTTTGAGCACGGCAACTGTCGCAGGATTCATCTTGGTCGCTGACGCAATATCACGAGCAAGTAGAACGATAGGCATTGATTGGATTGATCCAGGGGACGCGTGCTTGAGTTAGGACCTGCAAATCATGTCTGCTTCACCAACACCTGTACTGATGACTGCGAAGGATCTGGCGGTGTCGCTGCAGATCAGCTTGCGACAACTCTGGAGATTGCGAAACGCAGGGCAGCTTCCAGAACCCGTGGCACTGGGCCGACTGGTCCGTTGGCGGACCGATCAAATTCAGCAATGGATCGCCGCCGGTTGTCCCGAGCGGTCGATCTCAGTCAGCGATATCGCGGTGCCGCAGTCCTGAATTCGAGGATCGTCCCATCGTCGCCGACTATTGGTGACGAAGCGTGCCTTCAGCAATAGAAGGAGGTACAGAGTGTTGAAAGTTTCACAAGTCGCGATTCGCCTCAACTGCTCTGCTTCTACCGTCTATGGATTAATCGAGTCCGGTCGCTTGGCGCATCACCGTTGTCCGGGTGTCCGCGTTAGCGAAGAACAACTTGCTACCTATCTCGAACAGACGAAGCAGGTACCTTTGGCTGAGCCGGCAAAGCCGATGCGCCCCTGCCCTCCGCGTCGATTGAAGAATGTCAAACTGTGATGCCATCCACTTGGACGGCATCACAGGCTCGGAAACAAAAACAACTATCAAACGCGTTTGGCCTTTTCGAGCAGATGATCGGCATCGTGTGCAAGATGCTGATACTGCCGAGCAAGCATTGATGTATCGGCGTGGCCAGCCAAGATCGATACGGTAATCGGATCGACTCCGGCCATCAACTTCCGGGTCATCCATGCATGCCTGAAGAGATACAAGCAGAGTTTAGGTGCGTGCTGCCGTGCCAGTATGGACACGAACTTCTGCCGGGCTTCGACGTAAAGCTCACGTTCAGTCTTGGTCTTTTTGACACCCTTTTCCATCCGTGTCCGTTTGAGTGTCCGTGCGATCTGTCGAATTTTGGATTCATCGGCCGGCAGGCCCTTAGCCGCAATGGCTTGGCGTCCCAATCGGTCTTGCAGTCGCACGAACTGGCAATTCACCGAATGCGGTGTGAATGGTCTTCCGGCGTCAGTCCGGAAGAGAGGACCTTGAGGGTATTTAATCGCCAAACGGGTAGTAATTTCCCGAGATCCTTCATTCAGGTAGACGACCCGTTGTCGCTTTTTGCCTTTGCTGTTCTTGACCTCGAAGATCCACCGCGAATGTGCGAGATCGACATGCCTGGCTTCGACAATCAAGGATTCCTGCGGCCGGCACCCCGACTCCCAGGAGATGGTCAGCAATTCACGGAATGCAAGGCTCGGAGAGTTTGCGAGGGCGTTCGCATACTCGTCGGGAGTGATCAGGTAGTCCCGTTTGCCGCCTTGGGGTTTCTCGATATGGGCAATCGGGGAAAACGGTATGTGTCCCTTCTTAGCAGCCCAACTGAGACAACGCTGAACGGCGGTAAGGGCTCCACGCTTTGTCCCATCGGACCATCGGGGATGCGCGTCGCACCACTGATCGAGGTGGAATGGTTTGAGTTCATTAATACGAAGATCCCCAGCGTGATTCAAAAACGACTGGATGCGTTCCTGATACCACTTGGCGGTCTCGAGTGCCCGGTATTTGCCGCACCACTCGACGAAGAGGACAGCAATGGTTTCGACGAAGTCGTCACCGGAAACTAATAGGACAACGTTGCTCTTGGCCTTCTTCAGTGCTGCAACATCTTTGGTGAGTCGACGTGTCGAGCCCGCTCAACGCGTAAGACCGTGGCCGATGGCTTCTTGAATGCTGAGCCAAACCGAGGAGGGGTGGCGATGAGCCCCTCCTCGGAGGCGAGCTGCTAGATTGATCAGACCTGTTGAACCTCGTTTCCCCGCGCGACGGCACGCCACGTCTTTGCGAACTTAGTCCGATACTCTGCGAAGTCATCAGGACTCCGATCGGATACCACTCGCTTCTTGCCAAATTATGCCGCGAAGCGTTTCCTGGATTTAAGCGCATCTTGAATCGTCCGTTCGGAAGTGTCTCGGCCATCGCGAAGCTGCTCGTTGCGTGTCAGGTGCGCATTGGCAATAAGTTCGACCGTGGCTCCGTTTAGGTCGCGGCTTTCCACCAGCAAGCAGCTCATTTCTTACGCGACCCATTCTTCAAGCGCTCTGTGCGGATCTCGCCAGGGTCCGAAGAAGTGGAACACCCCGCGAACCTTTTTGGCTTAGGGTTTCGTGGCATTGGGAAAGAGGGAAAGTCTGGATGGGACTTGGCTGGCTTGCCCGAATCGATTGAACCGCTAGACTGCTTCAAGTGTCGTACTCCTCGAAGAAATCGAAACGCGTTGAACGCATGATACGATGTACCAACGAACAATCTGTCCAAGGTCGCCAAGGCAGGTTTGGCCGTTTGTACCGTGACACCACGACCGGGTGCCAACGAGGTTTTGTGAACACCAAGAAAAACGCCACAAGTGTAAACGCCAATAGTACATGCGCCCGTAGCTCAGCTGGATAGAGCAACGGATTTCTAATCCGTCGGTCGGAGGTTCGAATCCTCCCGGGCGTACTTACACTGCAAGGACTTACGGCGACTGCAAACGCCCTCTCACTCGTTGGTACGGTTTCAGGTACGGTTTCAACAGACCGTTCCAGTCCAAACGAGTCCAGAGGGATGGAATGCCGCGAATCGCGAAGCCACGTAAGTGGAAGGACAAGTACTTCGTTACCGAGGCAGGGGGTAAGCTCAAAATCCTCTGCCCTATCTCTGATGGGATTGCAAAAGCCCGTCGAGAACTCAAGAAGCACCTCAATGAGGTTGAGCAGGAGAAGAGGCAGCACAAGCTAGAACCCCAGAACCTTGCTCCCAAAACGCTGGCTGAAATTGCAGCCGAATTCCTGAAGTTCAAACGGAGTTCCAAGGCCGAGCGAACCTTCGAGTTTTATTCCGGTTATCTGAAGCGCTTCACGGAATGGTATGGGCACCTCACGCTCACAGAGGCCAGTCTTTCGCACGGAACCGACTATCTGAGCAAATTGAGGGACCTCAAGCTCGGCAGTGTCTCGGTCAATCATCACACGCGGGCGGCGAAGGCGGTCCTGAACTACGCAATGGACTGCGGCTGGATTGCGAAAAACCCATGGCGGCGATTGCCAATGCTGCCTGAGATTGGACGGCGGCGAGTAGTAACGGACGCGGAGTTCGAACTGCTCCTCGCAACTTGCGACTACTGCCGAGGCCACGGGGACTTGGCCCGCGTGGAGAATGCTTCTTTGATGAAGGACATTCTCAGGGTCCTCCGGTTCACGGCGCTCCGCCCAGGCGAAATCAGGAAGTTGAGGTGGGACCATCTTCGATTGGACGAGAACCTCATTGTCATTCCGGCGAACGAACACAAGACAGGGACCACCACGAGTAAGCCCCAGGACCGAGTTGTCCCCTTCTTGGAAGATGTGAAGTCTATCTTCGAAGACCGGAAGCTGAAGTACGGTCACCACCCACGAGTCTTCGCGAATCTGAATGGCGAGGAGTGGCACGACGACGTGTTCAGTCGGCGATTCAACCGACTTCGTAAGCGCGCCGGCCTTGATAAGCCAGACGACCAGTACGGTGAACGAATCTGCTGGTATTCGCTGCGCCATAGCCGACTGACGGAGGTGGCGACCCTTGAGAGCTGGGACCTGCACGTGATTGCCGCCTACGCAGGGCATTCGCCAGCTATGACGCAGCGCTACGTCCATGTGAACAAAGACACTCTCACGCACGCACTGAACGCAGGGCATCGGAAGCGAACCGAATCCGAGCGCCCAAACTGACTAAATGACCGGTATTTGTGACACAAGCAACTCACTACGCCGTCAAAGGAGATTTCCCATGAACGAAGCAGAAGTCGAGAAAGTTATTGAGATTGTTTTGCGGAAACTTGGGTTGAATGCAAACCGCGTCACTCCCGAATACTACTCCATCGAAGATGCGGCCATGTTGGTTTCGATGCCGGAAGCCCACATCAAACACGCCGTACTCTCTGGTGCGCTGTTGGCGTCCAACCTCGGCTCTTCGGGGTCTCCGCTCTATCGGATTAGCAGGGAGAATGTGATGCAGTGGTTGAACGACCACAAAGTAATACCAGTCCCTGTGTCACGCCACCACTTGCCGAAAAGCCATCGCCCCAAAAGACCTGGAACTTGAGGTTAAGGCATCGAACTGTCGGTCACTTCACAAAGACTTGTTGGCGCGTAGTCGTGTGGTGCGTAAGCATCGGTCAGTCAATTCAGAGAAAAGGAAGAGTGCGAATGCGTTGGGAAATCTTATTGCAACGGCAAACCAAAAATCGTCTCAATTCCGAAATCACGCAACGGAAGTTGCGAACACTCGCTGGGCTTGCCGAACAGAACCCAACCCTTGGTTTCGAGGGAAGTGTCAGCAAGATGCGCGAACCCCAACGCGGGGTCGACGCCGAATCATCCGAAGAAGTCTACATCTACAAGTCTCGCATCGTCGTCACAAACGCGCAGGCATCTGACCCGGCCACAGCTGACGCTTCATTTCGTCGCCATGTTCTGGAAAGCATTCAAAAGCAGGCCGCAGTTGATGGTTGGACAATTCGGGCGGATGGAATCGTCGCCACACACCAAATATCGGGTGTCACTGGCAGCGAAGTCGATATTCCACTCACAGCACTGATGGACGAAGGCATTGCGCGGCCTGCGTTCAACCTGCCTGAACTCCATGACGACGCCAATAGAAGATTCTTTGCGGGTGTCTACGAACGTGAGCCACACATCCGAATGATTCACGACGCAATGCGGGCCTACGTTCGAAGCGGGGGCGAGCAGCGGAGCCACGTCCTTCTGGAAGGGAAGCCCGCTTGCGCCAAAACCATCCTGTTCGAGCGGTTCAAGAAGTTTTACGAACAAGATGCCCCGGATGGGATTGAGCGTGTTGCTTTCATTGATGGGCCAACTATGTCCAAAGCTGGTTTGGAGAACTGGCTTTTGGAGCTCGCTGTCGCCAATAAACTTCCAGAGGTGATTTGCATCGAAGAAATTGAGAAGCAGCACATGGACAACCTGCTAACGTTGTTGTCCGTGATGGGCTCGGGCTACATCATGAAGACCAATGCCCGAATCGGCCGAATGAAGCAGCTAGCGAAATGTGTCATTTGGGCCACATGCAACGACAAACAACTGCTAAAGGACTTTCGCGATGGGGCGCTGTGGAGTCGATTCACTCACAAACTTCACTGCCGACGCCCGAGCCGAGAACTGATGACCAGAATCATTCGTGACAAGGTCGCAAACACAAATGGTGACCCGCGATGGGCTGAAGCAGCAATCGAATTTGCCTATGACGGCATGACGGCCGCAGTTGGCCAGCCAATGCTCGACCCGCGTGCGATTCTGGGACTGCTCGATGGTGCCGAACGCCTACTTGATGGGAGCTACCAAGCGGACTATCTGGCGACTTTCTCGATTGGATGTGTGGAAGAAGAGGGAATCAACCGTCTGATGGCTTCATAAGGCGGGGTGTCGTCGTAAACAGAGTGATGGGATTACTACGACATTGGCCCAGACAACAACTCGCAAGTGTTCATTGCTTCTGAACTTCCTCCTCGCTCATGAGTTGGCCAATCGTGACGCGGCGGGACGATTGGAGCCCAATCACCACCAATCGCAACGCCGCTTTTTCTCTGGGCTTTGCCTCCTCAATGGGAGAATTCGAAAGAAAACGACGCGAAAAATGTCCTTTTCGAGCCCATTTTCAAGTCAATGGGCTGTTTTCTCCCTCTACTTCTCTGGCCGCCCCAGAAAAAAAAGGATTCCGAGACGGTGTACGTCTGAAACGTACTCCAGTTTAGAAGAAGGGCGATGACATGAACGAGCTACTCGACAAAACACAGGTGGCATCACTGCTGAAGGTCAGTACGAGAAGCATTGACCGTTTAAGGAAAGCGGGGAAACTGGGGGCGGTCATCATCTGCAATCGTGTTCGATTTCGACCGACCGACGTCGAATCCTTCATCAGCAATCAAATCGAGAGCCCGCAGCGCTAAATTCCAGGGTGGCCACTCGATTTGAATAGAATTGACCGTCGTATGCATCATCTGATTTAATGATGCGATGCCACGCAGAGAGAGAACAACGTTTACTCAACAGGATGAGTATCTCATTGGTTTCCAGCAATTGGAGCCGGCAAATGGCAGAATTTAGGCTTGGTGATATAGATGTGCGAAATTATCGACCTTCGCGTGTTCCTCCAGATAACATCCAGAAGCCACCTGACACGCCAACCACCCATCCTCGCCGGTGCGGTTCGTGCGCGACTACAGTTGAGCTGACTGATGACGAGTTGGAACTAACCTTCGTTTATCCAACGCCGCTGGTTTGTCCTAAATGCAATCGCAATTTCAGTGGCATGGACGATAAGAATATCGAGAAGCCACCTGAAACACCGCCTTCTCACACGCCAACCACCCATCCTCGCCGGTGTGGTTCGTGCGCGACTATGGTTGAGCTGACTGATGACGAGTTGAAACTAACCTTCGTTTATCCAACGCCACTGGTCTGTCCTAAATGTAATCGCAATTTCAGTGGCATAGACGCCAGTAAAACAGGGCGAAAGAGAGCGACCAGAAGGCCACCTTCAGCCGGTGAGATTCTCATCGGAACATGCGTGATTCTCTGCTTTGTGCCGATTTTTAGCCAATCCAATTCGTCATTTCGCGAGGCGACATCTCCACCGTCAGGAATGACTCCGTCGCCCGTCACCGTGAACCAAAGTGAATACGATTACTCATACAGGAAATTTCGCGACGCTGGCCTGAACGCAAATGATGCCAAGACCGCCGCAGATGCCGTAAAGAAATCTGTCGAGTCGAAGCATCGATAACGATGCTTTGAATAGGTCGGCGGAATGCTTAGACAATATTTTGGCGTTCGCGACTCGTTCGAAGATTCACCTTCGTTGCTCGGTAACGCGAGTAAGTAACAGATTGGACGAGGTCAGCGCGTGACAACGTAATTGTGTGTTGGTGAGCAGGAGGGAAGGACAGGTGTCCTACGCTCAACGAGCACGAATAAGGTGGGACACACCTATTCTCCCTGCTCACGCTTATCGCTGCCACAACACGCTCGTTGGAAATCAGCTTTACCATTCCAAGTTACTGTGTTGAATCTTCGAACGAGAACCCGCCGAGACTTCCAAATGTTCGTCGGAAAACCTCGTTCAGATACGGATTTCACAAATCCATTCCAGCACCATTCACCCGCAGCCATTCCTTCCTCTGCTGATAATCAGGTATCACCTTATCCACCTCATTCCAGAAGGCAGCCGTATGGTTAGCGTGAATCAGGTGAGCCAGTTCGTGAACGACCACGTAATCCAACACTGTGAGAGGAGCCATGGCGCACTTCCAGTGGAACTGAAGGTTGCCACCAGGAGAGCACGATGCCCAACGATGTTTCAGTTCCATCACACGGACGGACTTGGGTTCGACGCCCATCTTCGCTTGGAAGTACTCGACGCGTGCCGGGATACGGGCGCTCCCTTTTTCACGATAGAAGTTCTTGAAGACCGAGTCGGCATCGGGAATCGAGCCGTTGTTCGACCGCAGGCAAAAGTACCCGTCCTTCAGCATCAGAGGCTCGTCTTGGTCCGAGACTAACTTCAAACGATAGGAACGCCCCAGGTAGAGAAACCCCTCGCCGTTGACATAATCGCGGTGTACTTTTGTCGCGTTCAAATCCTGCCATTCAGCGAGGTTGCGGTAAATCCACTTCCGCTTACTCTCCAGCAGACTTTCAATCTGCTTCTTGGTCAGGTCCTCGGGGACCAGGACGGAGATGCGACCGTCCCGCTCGATGTAGATACTGGCGGTCTTGCGCCGGTTCCGGACCAGCGTATATTTAATGTCTTTGAAGGCACTGGTCATGACAGCACGTCCTTGTGGCGAACTTTTGCCAACGCCGTTATCTCGGTGACAATCTTGTCGCTCTTATCCATGATGGGGTCGATGCCAGAGAACAACAGCAGGTCTGACAGCTCTCCCTTCAGTTTGCTGACCTCGGGGGCGTTGCTCCAGAAGTTGATGATTCCAATGGTCCGTTTCATCATTTCGAGGATGGCGGCGACGAGCCCCGTGACCGTCTCTAGGTGTTCTGCAGGGACGCCATCTTTTCCAAATGCAATCTGGCCGATGAGGTCGAAGAACGGTCCCGACCGCGGGTCCTTCTCCTCCTTCCGCCCGGTCTCAGCCTCTTCCCGGAGTTCGAACAGGTGCTTGCACAGTTCGTCCCAATTTTCTTTATACCTCTGAATCAGCAACTCCAGCTTCTCGCTCAGCTTCTGATACAGAACAGGGTCCTCGTCCAGGTGGACCTTGCAGTGCTTTCTGATGGCATGTTCCATCTCGCTCGCCTTTGCCTTAGGCGATTGGTTCTTTTCCAATTCCTTGATGAACATCGGCGACAGCAGTTCGACCGGCTTGATTTTCGGGTTGATACCTAGGCTGATGAGGTGTTCGTTGATGATAGCCCTGATTTTCTCGCCTGCGCCCGAGATATTGAGCGTATCATCCTTGTACCGGTCCTTGACCTTGACCAGCAGATAGCCGAATCGCTTCGCAGGAACCTTGTAGGGCATGGCCTCAGCATTGGGCAGAATGATGTCCATGCTCTGCAGAAACTTCTTCAGGAACACTTCGAAGTTGGACCGCTGTTTCAGGTCTCTCATTGCCTCGATGGCTTGCTCAATGATTTCGAACTGTCGGTGTGGGTCACTAACTTTCTGCTGGACCCACGGTTCGATGTCAACAACCTTCAGGTCTTGAAACAGTTGCAACAGTCGGCGATACCGAGACTCCAGAACAGGCAATTCACTCGAAATATCCTTCAGGGCCGTCTTGAGTTCTTCCTGGTCGTCCGTCGCGTATATCGACAACGCTTCTTTCAGGTGGTCCGTCAGTCCGACGTAGTCGACGATGAAGCCGCGGTCTTTCCCCTTCGTCACTCGATTGACGCGGGCGATTGTCTGCAAGAGATTGTGAGCCTTCACCTTCTTGTCGATGTACATCACCTGCTCAATTGGTGCATCGAAACCCGTCAGCAACATGTCACACACAATGAGGAACGCGACACCCGTGTTAACCTTTTGCAGGTCATCGTAGTCAAACCGCCGCTTGAAGTTCTCAACAGCGTCAAGTTCCTGGCCACGCTTTCGAGCCTGAGTGATGACGGCTCGCTCATTCGTCCCCTCGGATGAGACGACAACAGCTGTTTTTAGGAAGGCAAGCTTCTTGCACAGTTCCGAATTCTGGTAGTCGCCTCGCTCCGATTCTGGAAGTGCGGAAGGGTCGCCCGACCATTCCGGTTTGGCCTGTTCCTGTGCCAGCCGTACGGCGATGGCCTTGTTGAGGAACTGCTGGTACTTCACCGCAGCCATCTTTGTGCTGCACACGACCTGGGCCTTGAAGCCGTTCGGCAGAATCTGGCTTACGTAGTGGGCCACAATATCATCTGCAATTGCTTCCAGACGCTCGTCCGCTTCGAACAAGTCACCCCTGGTTCCCCATTTCTCCTTCAAGGCTTTCACTTCAGCGTCGGAGAGCTCCTTGGCCAAGTCGTCAAACGTGCGATTTTCTCGCTTGGCAATCTTATGAACCAGTTGGACGTTCTCGTCCTTCTGCATCTGCTTTTCGACGTGCGTCGTCGCCAGCTCGTCGACCCTTTCGTCGAATTTCGCCTTGTCCTTCACGGCCGCATCAGCGGTTTTTCCTTCATACAGGATTTGGACAGTGGCCCCGTCGTCCACGGCGTCCTGCAGCTTGTACTTGTCGATGTAATCGCCGAACCGCTGGGCGGTGGACTTTTGGTCTTTGACCTTGATAAGTGGCGTGCCCGTGAATGCCAGTCGTGTCGCACCCGGGAACGCATTGAACAAGTTGTCACCCAAGTCGCCAGATTGCGTACGATGGGCTTCATCTATCATCAGCAGTACGCGTTCAGAGGAATTCACCAGGCCGAGCGGCGCGTAAGCAGGGAGATTCCCCAGCACTTCATCGAGGTAATCCGGCAAGTCGCGATTCGGGTTCTCCTGGAACTTGTGAATCATCACCATGTTCAAGTTGGACGCGGTCCCCTTCAGCCTCGATTTCAGCTCTTCGGAACTGTTGATGTACGTCACCTTCTCGCCCGTCAGTTCTGCAGTCTCGCCCAGTTGCTTTTCCAGGTCCGTGCGGTCGTTGACCATGCAGATTTTGAAATCCTTCAGGTCTTCGCACATCCGCAGCTTCCGAATGACGAAAACCATAGTCAAAGATTTGCCCGACCCCTGTGTGTGCCAGACAACCCCCGACCGCTCATCTGGAGTTTTGCCATTCCGCAGCCGGTCGATAATTTTGCAGACAGCCCGGTATTGCTGATACCGTGCCATCACCTTGGCACGAACCTTCCCGACCTCCATAAAAATTGTGCAATTGCGAATCAGGTCCAGAAGGGTATCCCTAGGTAGCATCCCTTGGATGAGCGTCTCCTGCTCACGCACATGACCCAACGGGGGCGTGAACTGGCGATACCTCTCTGGGTAAATGTCCTTCCAGCGGAAGAAGTATTCTTCAGCCGTGGCCGTAATTGTCCCGAACTGAGCGTGTTCGCCGCAGGTTCGAATCATCAGCTGGTTGGTATGGAAGAGTTTCGGCTCCCCCTCGCGCAAGCCTGCCTGCCTGGTCTCTTCACGTTGGTCGCTGTATCGCATCAGTTGCTGATACGCTTCGAACATCGGGTTCGCGGTGAACTCGTTGGAATCTTTACACTCGATGACCACCAGGGGCAGTCCGTTCACGAACAACACAATATCCGGAATGATGAACTCTTTGGTTGCTCCAGGCGTGTCGATACGGAACTGATTGATGGCATGGAACTGGTTCCGCTCCGGCTGCTCAAAGTCAATCAGCCTGACGTTCGGAAACTGTTCGCCTGTCACTTCGTTGACGTCGACCTGAACACGAAACAGCAGTTGCAGGACAGCCTCATTCACCTCGACAAGACTCCTGGCAGGGTGATTGAGAATCTCGTCTAGTAGGTCGGCAATTTGCTTTTCGGTCAGCCAGGACTGCCCATTTTCGGTCCTGTTGATTTCGTTCAAACTTTTTCGAAAAACTTCTTCAAGAAACAGCTCGCGATAATTAACCCGCAGACTCTTCCTCGGGTCGGTTGGGATGCCCGGTCCTTGGTCAATCACCTGCCAGCCAAGGTTGGCAAGTTGGTCGAGGAATGGCTTTTCGACGAAGAGATATTCAGACATCTTCGTCTTCGCTTTCGTCAACGGCGGCTTCTGTCTGCTCTATGAAGTCTTGGTTCGCTCGCTCTCGCAGCCCAAACAGACTCCCAACGAGGTCGCGCGTACTTAAAATCGATTGAAAACGACTCTTCGGCACTATGCGTATTGCGTTGCGTTCCTTCTTTATGCCTTGCGTATTAGCTTTCGTGGTCTTTGCAATCCTTAATCCATCCAGTGACGGCAACTGCTGGCCTGGTTCGCCGCCAAAAAAAAGATATGACAATCGCATTCGGTGCGTCAGGCAATCTTCGTTGCGAAGAAGCCAGACGATACAGCCGCTTGGCTTACTGGCCAACGCGATGTTGACTTTCTGACTACTCGCTCGGGCGTCGACTCTTGAAGTCTTTAGTTGAACATGTCGCATGATGCCATTGCACTCAAAGACGATGTCGTAGCCAGATGAGTCTACCTCCGAGCGAAGAACTTCAATTGTCTGACCGAAGTAATACCAGGCTTCTTGAAGAACCTCTGATACGAAAACGTATTCTACGAGTTGCTCATAAAACATTGATTTGAGAAACGTGTCGTCTGCGGAATTCATGGACGGTTCGTTGGTGCCATCTGTCGCCATTGGAAATCTCCAACTGGATTGCCTGTTTGAAATTTGCCCGACTGAAAACAACGCCGACGCCAGGCCAATTGGACTTCTCGACAATGCGGAGCCCATCAGAGTCGCCGGTGGGCACGAGTACACGGATGAAGAATGGACGCTGTTGAAAGTCGGGCATTCGAATCGGCCTGCTCCTCCTCGTCCACCCTGACTTGGACCCTACCAGTTAGTAGGTCTTGCATGAGACCGCTCTTCAGGCACCTCAGCTTTTCCAAACCGCTATGTTCGTCATCGATGCAATTGTCAATCGCGGATAGTCGGCTAACAAATTGCGTCTGCTCATCTAGGCAGGGAACTGGTACTCGGAATTTCTTGAGCTGTGTGGAATTGATGGACGCGAGATTCGTGGTTTGTTTCGAACTGATGAGAAAGTACCGCTTTCCAATGCTCGATGCCGTAACGCTTGCGAGAAAGTCTGGCAGAATTAAGTCCGTCGATGGCCGAACGCGGAAGATGTGGTTTTGATGAAGGCACGGCACAATTTGTCCTCGCCAAACGGTACCTCTGCCCAGCTTGTCGAAATCGCCGCCTTCGGTCATTAGCACGTCGCCAGCGTGCAAGGCATAACGGTCAACCTCGGACTTGAGGACAGAGACGGTTTTCACTTCAGACAAATCCAGGTAGCCGTCTTGAACATTCGCGACTCGCAAATACGAAAGCTGAATTACCTGAGTACCGGCCAATTCGCGACCAAGTGTGACGCCTCCGCTAACTTCACCGACGTCAGAAAGGGACCGAACGTTCCACTCCTTCGGAATCCATCCCAATTCGGATTTCTTGTAGAGGTCGGGGGCCTCGGATTGAGGCAGACGCAGTTTGCCATGAGCGTCCACGCCACGCGTGAAGAGGTCGTGCATCATGCCTTGCTTGACAGCCCGATACTTAGAAATCAGGTTCTCCGTCTTCTCGATGAGATTGTCGAGCGTTGTCAGAATCTGGGCGATTCCCCGCTGGCGACTCATAGGAGGAAGTGGAACTGTGAATGCTTTGATTTTCTCTAGCGTAAGCCGAGTGATTGCATTCCCGGCCATCAAATCCTTTAGGCGCTGTTGACCTTGCGGAGATAGCAGATATTGGAGGATGAAAGGTGAATGCGCTGAGACATCGTCTGTACGGATGACGGCGACACTCGACAATAGGCTGAACTGCTCAGTCAAGGAGTTCAGCGCAGCGTTCCCTGTGTTAGCACCGTCTTTCGTGAGAAGAACATCGCCGAATCTTACGGCACACCTCGAGAATATCTCCCGATGCTCCTTGTCAGAAATCCATCCTGAATCATTGATGTCCATTCGGCCGAATCTTACGTTTTTAGACGTGAGATATCGGTATGGTCCAGATGTCGAATGAGGTGAGAAGTGTGTCCCATCCTGTATCTTAGTGGCAATGTCAGCCAACTTGACCATGGGCCAACCGGGGCCACAGCGACTTTCGCCAACAGAAGTTGTTTCACTCATATCCCAACTCCTTCAAAAAGACCTCGAGTCGGGTGGCTTCGCGGTCTCGCTCGGCGAGAATCTGCTTCGCGGTAGTGGCGTACTTTTGCCAAAGATTCTCTATCGTGGCGATGAAGGCACGTTGGTACTGCCGCAGGAAGCCATCGAATTGCTCAGCCAGGGCTCGTTGGAATCGCTCCAGAATTAAACCCTTGGCGTCGTCATCACTAATCCTCGCACGAGCGGCGGTAACCAGTTCGTCCTTTTGCTTTTCTGATTCCCGCATATGTCCCTTCAGCTTTTTCAGTTCGACATCGAAAGCCGAATGTCGTTCAAGCTGCTGGTCGATTTCCTGAATGCGTTCCCACTTGGCACGTCCTTCCGCTTCGTCAGCGTGGGATTCATTGGTCTCTGAAGATAGACTGCCGCTCTTCCGTTGTCCCTTCATCTGCTTTTTGGCGTCTTTCACTTCACCTGCCAGTAGCTTTCGCTCCTCCTTCAGAGCCTTGACCAGTGCCTTGGGCAAAACGCCGTTCTCGGTGTCGACGTTCTCCAGGTCAACCTCTTCATCGTCGGCATCATTGGCTGCGGCAAACAGGCCCTCTAGTTCCGCGATTCGAACCTGGTCCTTCTCAATCCTCGCCAGCGTGTCAGGTAACTGCGATTGCAGGATTTGTTCTTCTGGAATCAGTTCCGCTCCCCAACCACTCGCCGCAATCGACTTCAAATCGCTTTCGAGGCTGGTAAAGTAGCTGGCCACAGCGCCGCGCACCTGATGCGTGGTGAGCAGTCCAAACGATGTCAGCCCCTTGGCGAGGCTGTCAATGCAGTGGCGACGAAGTTCGAAGACGTTCTTCGTCTCGGGCAGCCGTTCAACCTCAACGACGTTTTTCTTCCACCAGTTGCCAATTGCCTTGTGGAAGGCAGTGTGCTTGGCTTGAAGACCGGGGGCGGATTCAATCGCCGCCTTGAGACCCTCCTTCGCCGCTATCGTCGGAACGAAGTCGCAGTAACGAGCATCGCGGTCGCGGAACAACAACTCTTTCACGCCTTCGTAATTCGCAAAGTAATCAGCAAGCTGGTCGATTTCGGCGACAGGGACACCACCGTGCAAGTGGGCTCGCACGTCATGCGGTTCAGGAGGCGGACTGTTGTCGACGTAGCGGCGAATGTTGAGGTTGAACTCTTCCTGCTCAAGTTCCTCCCTCGGCACTAAGCGCGAGTATTTGTCTAGCGTCTGCCGGCTGCGATAAACCTGCGAAATCTTCTCGATGTCTTCTGGCCGTAGAGCGTTCTGCGCTTTTCCTTCCTTGTATTCTCGGGAGGCATTGATGAAATGCACCTGCTTGCGGTTTTTGGCCCCAGTCTTGTTGATGACCAGCACACAAGCCGGAATACCTGTACCGTAGAACAGATTGCTGGGCAGGCCGATGACTGCTTCGAGGACTCCTTCGGTGATGAAGCGTTGCCGACATGCCTTCTCGTCACCACTGCGGAACAGAACCCCATGCGGCATCACCACGGCCAACTTGCCGTCACTTTTTAGTGACGCGACCATGTGCTGCACAAACATCAAGTCCGCCTTCTTGCCGCTCTCGGGCATGAAGTGCGTGAACCGATGCTTGTACTTCATAGTCTCATTGCTGTAGTTCTGCGAGAACGGTGGATTGGCAATCACACGGTCGAAGCGAGCGACTTCACCGTCTTGGTCGACATGCAGGGGCTCCTTTAGGGTGTCGCCATGGCGAATGTCAGCGCTGCGAATCCCATGCAGCAGCATATTCATTTTGCAGATAGCCCACGTGCCACCGTTATTCTCTTGCCCGGCCAACTCCAAGTTGCGGGAATTACCACCAACTTCCTGGACATACTGCTGGGCTTGAATGAGCATGCCGCCCGAGCCGCAAGTCGGGTCGTAGACCGACATCCCTTCCTGAGGTTCAATCAACTGCACCATCAGCCGCACGACTTCAGCAGGAGTATAGAACTCACCCCCCTTCTTGCCGGCACTGTCTGCGAAATGCTTAATGAGGTACTCGTACGCAGCCCCCAACAGGTCGGGAAACTCGAAGTCGTCATCGCTCAGAGGAACATCAGAAAAGTGCTGGATGAATTGAACGAGCGTGCTGTCGTCGAGCGTCCTCTGGCCAATCTTGCGATTAAAATTGACTCCCTTGAGTACATCCTGCAGCGTGTTCGGATTGGCGTCTTCAATAGCAGCCAACGCCTTGTTCAACCCCGACCCGACCGAAGTTTTCAAGTGAGAGATACCACGATTCCGCCCCTTCTCGTCCGTGTAGTTCCAGCGAGCCTCCTCTGGGACAAAGAAGTCATACTTGTCAGGATTTGCAAGCTGCTTCTCAATTCGCTCCGAATTCAACTTCTTCGATTGGTATTCCACTCGCAACGCATCCCGGTCAGCCTCAAACTGGTCATTCAACCGCTTCAGAAACAGCGCCCCAAAGATGTATTCCTTGTACTCGGATGCATCCATATTCCCGCGAAGAATGTCACAAGCCTCAAACAGCTTCCGCTCCAGCCGAGGCAACGTCAGCCGCTCCGCCTTTTTCCTGGCAATGGCCACAGCCAGATTCTGCAATCGGTCTTTCGAAGTCGCCACAACCTGCATCGACGGTCTCCAAATCTCTTCTGCTTAGTCAAATCATCGTTCGATGAACTATCCTGAGCGCAGACCAATAGCCCGACTAGACGAAACTTGGCAATGCTAGTTTGGCGGCCTTGGAAAGAGGGACCAGATTCCCAGTTTGGCCTACGAACTTCAAACCATCGAGAAGACATTTTAGCATTGGGCGTTGTGTCGGCTGTCAGAAGGTGAATGATTGTCACCGACCCGCTAGGACTACTGCTTGGATTCGAGGTCCCTGTAAGCAGGAGAGGGGACATCAGGGTCGCCGAACCACCCACTGGATTCGCTTGTCTTAGTCTCGACAGGATTCACGTCAAGAGGGCTATGCGTCCTCGCCGAGGAAATAAAAATGCCTTACGACAAGCGCAAACTGGCAGAGCTATTCTCGGAGATGCTCCGCAACACAACCGACGACCCGATAGCTGCAGAAGGGGGGCTACACGAGGTCATTTACGGAGCTGGTACGAAAATCCAAATTGGTAGCGTGTTCTCTGGCACAATGCCGGAAGATGGAAAGGCAACGCTCTTTGTTCTCGCCGCAGGGCTTGAGGGATTACATGGGTTTGTCAACGAATGCCTGAAGGACCGCCAGTTCGCAACACAGATTGGCGCTGAACCAATTGCAAAGAGATTGCGTGCCGTAATCCAGGAACTCTGGCCACCAGCCTCCAATCTCGACCACGAAGACGTTGTGAAGAGGGAAATCCTTCAGAAGCTTCGTGAGGAGGTGAGGAATTGGTCTGTTCGCGTACCGATTGCAAACCTGAAACTAGCCGCGCCGATAACTATTGGGAATGTAAGACTCGTTCGCCACCAGGACGGGACCGTCGCCAATGCCAATATGATTATTGAGCACCCCGACTGCGAAGGATTTGACAGAGTTTCTGAAAAGGCAGCCATGCTTTCCATCGTGGCTCAAATCGCCCAGCAGGGCTCCGCTTGGGCGGAAGTCGAGATTGAAGCTCACGAAGGGAGAATAATCGAAGTTGCGAAGTGCGAAGTTGAACTATCAATCAGCGTGATTCGCGCATTCGTGCATGCATTTCGTCCGTATGGTTTTTGTGAAGTGTTCGGATTGCCATACGAACTCGCAGGAGCCCAAACTGGTTTCATCTCCAAATCAGCACAAGGAATGATGATTCACAACGACGTCCGCAGAGTGTCCCCGCCATTGGAACTATCTGAGCAAGAGTTAAATCTGCTCAAGACAGAATTTGCTTTCGATGAACTCAGCCGCATCGTCGGAGCCGAATGGGACAAGCTCAACTCTTTGGAACGAGCCGTTCGTGTTTCTTTGCTGTGGCTGAGCAGGTCAGTAATTGCACAAACAGAAGCAGAAGCACTGACTCACGCCACAATTGCCTTGGAGCGGTTGCTTATTCTGGACGGCGAAGAGACAACGGTCGAAAGATTTGCCGACCGATTGACTTACCTGCTTTCAGCTGAGGTAGATGAACGCAAAGCTATCCATAAGGCTGCGAAGCGCCTATATGATGTCCGGTCGAAGGTCGTTCATTCAGGATTTGGAAGTGTCGAACGAAGCCAGCGGCAGGAAATGGAGTTGCTTGCCCTACGCGCCTTCAAAGCAATCGGGAAAATACTGCGAGAAGTGAAAAATCACGAAGGACTTCGCGAACTCCTGCATGACCGAAAGATGCAGTGACGGTGCTGAACTGTGCAGCTCTCCCGTCATTTACAATCTGTCCTCAGCGGGTTTGCCTGATAGCCTCTCCATTGTATTGAGATAGACATCGCATTCGAAGGCAAACTGTAAGCCAGCAGATGGGACTCAATCCTAACTGACGAATGGAAGACGATTCGTGGCCTGAAACTTGTAAAGGCGGCGTCGAACTGAGGGTGGAAATCAATCGCACCAGAATTCGGCACGATTCCAATCAGGAGACTGTTCGGACAACCTTCGTATTTACCCCCCACATGAATGTACCCCCCTGTGCATTAGGTCTCACCCAGAATTTCGCACCATCTCGCAGCATGAAGTCGAATTCCCAGTGCTTTGCATTCTTGGGACGAGGAATAATATCTGCCGGAAGGTGTGGTTGGACCGCTGGGTGCTCAATCCAGTTGTCCTCAACGCGCCGAAAGTGAGTCGGCCCCAATCCAATATGCGAGAGTTGCCACAGAGTGCCATCATCGAACTCAAAAATGAGCGGCTTTGCGCTATGACTTGTTGCTTCCCAAACGTGAGTTATTCGTTGAACACGACCAAGCTTCTTTCCGACCGCTCTCAATTCGTCTCTATCTGGAAGCGGCTCTTCGAACTCCCCCGACAATATCCTCTCCTTGGATGCTTGGACCACCTCCTCCGTCATGCCGAACGATTCAAGAGTGGGCGTATATTTCTTGGAGAGATTGGCGTCCGCTCGCATGAACACTTCAGTGTACTCATTTAACTCATCAACAAGCGTCTGTATCCCGCCTGGCACATACATCAGATGTATTCGTTCAAACCAGAAATGGTGAGCGAGGAAGTTTCGCTTCTTGACCGCGTCTCCGAGTTCGATGACTTCGGCCGCTGACAGAAATGACTCCAAATCGCGAACCACTTCTCCAAGCGTAAGGGAAAATGCATAGGCGAGTTTCTCTTCGACGATTGGTCGGGTCACTAAGTTGCGAGCGGGCATGTCTCGAAAGGCATGCAGAAAACATGCGCCTCGAAGGAGACATTCACTGTGGTAGTACGCAAGGCCGAAGTGGGCATATACATCCTTGACCAAGTCGTCCTTTTCGTCGCACTCAATTGTTTCAGACATGCTTCTACCCAAGTCCTGATTCACCAGCAAATAAACGATTGCAAGAAATCATTGACATCACTGCTGGTGCGGAAGTTCGCGGAAGAACCCCACAATATTTCGTCCGGAAGCATCGACATTCCTATGCCAAATGCAAAGCTGCGACAGCATGGAGGTGCTCCCGAAAGGTCAAGGCGCTTTCGAATCGCTTTCTTTCTGGTGCCAGTGCCTGTCGTAACAAAGCATTCAATTCGTTGCACCTGAATCGTCAATCGAGGAGTACGGTCCGTCCCGACTGGGTTCTCATGGCTGGACCACTCAACTAGACTGAGCGTTAGGCCTACAGCCGCCTTTCGATTCCTTCGACCGAGCACTGCCAAAGTGTTTTTCCACAAGTGATTTACGTTCCTTCTCGATAGCACAATTTACAACCAATTTGGATTCCATCCACGACCGCAGTTCGGATATGGCAATCCTAGGTAATGGACGTTTCCCGTAACCGACGTTTGAGCAGGCGAGTTCCCCCACCTTGATGGCTCGACCGATGTGTTTTGTCGACAGTCCCGTACATCGTGCCGCGGCTTGCGGACTGAGATACTCTGTCTGCGAATCCACCAAGATGGCCCGCAATTCGGCCACTTCGCTGACCAACCTCTGAATGATTTCACGGAACTCATTCTCGTCTGACGTTTCGTCACTCATCGTAATCTCCAGGTTTCGATTGATTGTCCCATGGATACTAACTGCGAAGTGTGAAGGTAGACGACTTAACTCCGCGGGGGAAAAAATGTGCAAAGTGGTCTACTCACGAGGCTCGACGTTCCGGTCAATGAGTTGGCGACGGGCGTAGTATCCCAGGTCGGAGGCGCAGGACCTCCAGCCGAAATTAGCAACAAGGGGTGAGTCAGCGAAATGTCACGAAAGGCAAAGCCACAGATTTGGAGAGACAAGTATGTTACGTACGTCGGCGGCAATAGGAAGATTCTTTGCCAGTTGGACGCCGGGGAACAACACGCCAACGAGAAGTTCCTTGAGTACAAAGGCGAACTTAAGGCCAAGGCGGAGGGCCGGCTGAGGCTAATTGAATGTGTCGCAGAGTATCTGGAACACAACATAGGCACTTTGTCTAGAAGGACTTGTGATGACTACCGCAGTCGATTGGACCGTCTCGCCAAATACTACGGCCAGCTGGAACTCTGCAACTTCAAGCCATCCCATGCCGAGGCCTACTTCAGAAGGCTGAAGCGAGACGAGTTAGGCATCGTCACCATCAATCGACATGTCCAAGCCGCAAAGGCACTCTTTAATTTTGCCGTTGCCCGAAGTTGGATTGCGGAAAATCCCTGTGACGCACTCAAGCAAGTGAAAGAGTTCTGGCGGCAGCGAATTGTCACCGACGAGGAATTCGCAAAGCTGCTTACCGCGTGCGACGAGCCAGGTTCGGAGGATGAAATGGAAAACGCGGAAGTTCCCATGATGAAGGATATTTTGCGAGTCCTGCGCCGTACCGCATTACGACCTGGAGAGTTACGGATACTTCGATATGACCATCTCCGTCTCAATGACGGACTCATCATCATTCCCCCGTCGGAACACAAGACCGGCCGTACCAGTCGAGTGCCGAAACCACGCGTCGTACCATTCCTCGATGACGTGAAAGAAATCCTCCTTCGACGCCAGGCCGTCGCTGGAGCTTGCCGGTCGTTGTTCCCAGGCCCGAAGGGGAAGCCTTGGATGAGCTATGTACTCAGTAGAGAATTCAAACGACTCCGGAGGAAAGCAGGCCTAGATGAACCTGTAAATGGTGAAAAATTGTGCCTCTATCACCTCCGTCATACTCGCATTACCGAGATTGCAACGGAAGAAGACTGGAGCAACCCCGCTCTCCTGTCTGAGTACGCTGGCAATTCTCCAACGATTACCAACCGTTACATTAAGGTGAACAGTAGGGTACTGGGTTGGCAGCTTCGAAGGGGAGAAGCGACCCGTCTCGACCAGCTGCGTGCCTGACTCGGACACGTATCGCAGCCTGGAGCAAACGAGGAGGTGCGCCGTCGAGGAAATTTCAAACAAAATCGATTGCCGCAAAGAATTCCCTGTAGACGTAATGCGCCATCATGGCATTATCTCGCCTCGCCCTGCGGGCAGATGGTTGGAACGTTTGGAACATACCTCTTCCCTGCGGAATCTATGGCCAAGGCGGTGAGTAAACGCGGTTGGATGCGCGTTACATACTGTCAACGAACGAGCGTTTAACTAAGAAGATATCGAGAACCAAAAGCATGGACAGTCCTGAAAACGAATCCGGCTATGCTGCAAGGGCTCTCAATGCTTTGTCGACGGCTCCCTCATCTATTCAATCAGTGACGATTGACGATGGCAAGACTCGCAATGCCGCAGGATGCATGACGGAATTCCTTCGCGCTCGGCTTGCCGGTTCGGGGAATGAAACTCAGTCCATCGAGCGAACAACCTTTCGGTGGTCTGACGGTTACATCAATCTTCGAAATTCGGTTAAGGCATTTTCGTGGACCAATCTACGCCTTACATTTGTTGAAAGTTTTGAAGCACTTTCCAGTGACAAACCCGCAGCGTATCTGTTTACGGCTTGGCAACCTGAAAATGTGGGATGCCACGTCTGGGTTGTCCCTGCAAGCATTGTGCACGCTGTGTTATCTCAACTGCCTGTTGGCCAACTTAAGGATAAGCGAACGGTCACCATTTTTCCTGAAAAGAACGTGTTTCAACAGTGCCTGAACTCACCCGATTTGTCGCCGTATCACCGAATTGTGGACTGGTCACATGACGAGCGAGCCAAATTAGTAGAGGCAGCGAAGATTGATGAAGCCTCTCGTCGAAGAAATCGCGGCGAGGACACCTCAACTACCGGAGGTGACCAGGATGAAGGTACAGAAAATGATTCACCAGGGTTCACTGCAGCGACAGTTGAATATGTGAATGAACTTCCAGCCCACGTAACAGATGGGGCATGGCATGAGAAGAACAAGACGCGTTATCAAACAGTGCTTCAAGCACCAACTCTCGCTTTGGTGAATTCGCTGAAGCAGCGATATATCCAAAAGTTGAGCCCGGAGGTTGCAGGTGGTACCCGTCATTTGTCGCTTTTGAAGAAGAACGATTACGGTAAAGGCGGCTATCACGATTTCTATTGGTTCGCGTTCTACGACCCAAAAGCTAGCGGTAAGACAAAATCCGCGCAACTGTGTTTCGGGATGTACGGCACCAAACAAGTTTGTCGTTACGGATTTGCGCTGGGGAACTACTGCCACGAATACATGGTACGACTTCGCCAGGCGTTACTTAATGGGGCAGATGCCGCAATACAGTATGTACGAAAGGCCCCGCCGGATACCCGCGTGGAATTGTGGGTTGGCGAACACAAGACGATTTTGAATCAGAATCAATTCGCCGATGTCCTGGCATCCAGTCCTCAAGAATGGCTGGGGGAGGACGGCAAGCTAACGGACCTCACCATCATTAGAGAGTTACCGCTCAGCGTAGTGGCAGAACATGATTCTACAATAGTCGACGAGGTAGGCGAATATTTTACTTGGGCATGGCCGTTCTTCACTGCGAGCATGACAGGAGAGTGGCCGAAGGTAACCTCACAAACGGAGGTCGTCACCATTCATTCCGGAGGTGAAGACGTCGACGAAGATGCCCCGCAGTCACTAGAGGAGTTGAGCGAACGCACCTCTTTGTCCGAGTCGTGGCTCGATGCCCTGCAAGAATCGCTTTTGGCCAAGCAGCAGACAATTATTGTTGGCCCCCCAGGTACATCGAAAACCTACATCGCGCGACAATTCGCACGGTACTTCGTTCGGCAGCGACCGGGCAGACTGCAAGGCAGTCACGACGTTCTTTACATGCATTCCAATTGGACGTACGAAGATTTCTTTGAGGGAATCAAGCCAAGAGCCAGCTCGAACGGAGTGTTGGAGTTTCAAACTCAACCTGGGTTCCTCCTCCAATGGATTGAAAAGTTGAAGTCGTTCGACACATCAACACTGCATGTATTGGTTCTTGACGAAATCAATCGATGTGACACGGCAGCTGTTCTAGGTGAACTATTGCAACTACTGGAGTACAGAGGCACGACTGTTCGCCTCCTTTCGGGCAGGCAATTTGTGTTTCCCCGGAACGTCTACATCATCGGAACGATGAACAGCGCGGACCGCTCGATTGGTCGCATGGATTTGGCTCTGCGGCGTCGATTCACTTGGTTGAATCTCCATCCCCAGCCGGAGACTTTGAAGCGATGGCTTGAAAGAGTTGGCAACAATCCAAGTGGTTTCCAGAGTTCCACACTCGCTGAATGCAATGAGCTGCTTTCCAAACGGGGAATTCCACCGGAACAACAAATTGGGCACGCGCTTTTCATGGTTCAAGAGTCAGACGCTGATGAGGAAGGAGCCGCCCCACTCGACATTCCATTAAACGACAAACACTTGCGTCGCATCGTTCATTTCAGTGTGCTGCCTTACGTGCGAGAACTGTTTGCCACTCAATTCGGGAGCATTGACGAAGACATGGTGGCAGCTATTCGCAATAAGTTGATGAGTTGCGTGAACATGGGTGAGAAGGAAGGGAAGTCTGCAATCTCCGATGTTTGAAGCCCCGGACGACATCGTCTGTTTTGAATTGGGTAGCAATCAACTACCTTGGGTTGGTCCATCTGCGGACTTTGCCCAAGACTATGACGCAATCCAACTGCTCGTTCAGGACGGAGTAGTTCAATATGGTGTTCGAGATGGAGAGGCCTCGATTTCCGGTGTGGACAGAGTTGGTCTCCTCCAACTGCCAAGCGGTCGACGGATTGTAATTCGCTCAAAGATTGAAAGCCTTGTACTTCTGGACTGGCTTGCCTTCCTTGGCGACTTTCCTCCACTCGATAAATGGCTCGCCGATGCTGGCGTTATAACAGGCGATGACTTCCCAACGTGCCTCGGTCGACTTTTCCTCCGTGAGTTGGAGTCCATTACGAGGGTGCATCTCCGGAAAGATTTCACGTCAGTCATCTCGGATAATTCGATTGTCCACGGAAGAATTCTGATGTCGCAACTCAGTCGCAAATTGCACTGCTTGCCCCGGTTGCCACAATTCCACCGGTCGAGGACGCTGAACACTCCCTACAATATGGTCTTGGCCTTGGCGCTCGACAAAGTGCAAAGGCTTCTCACGAAGAAGTCCTTAAGTGATACAACATTACTGGCTCGGCTACGCGACGAATGGTCAATAATTCGACGCAACATTCTTGACCCGTCGCGTGCGGTAACTGAAGTGCAGTGGGGGTGTCCGTCTGGTTATCGAACCGCGCTACAACTTGCCCGATTGATTCTGGTCGGTGCAGCTTTGGACCCTGAAGCTGGCGTTGGTGGACAGGCATTTACACTTTCGCTGTCATCCATTTGGGAACGCGCGTTGCGGCAAATGATTAATGAGATTGGCGGTGAGGCGGGTTGGGTGTCTGCTCGCGATTCCGACCGAACGAGAATGTGGGACGATTCCGCTGGCCGTAACGACCCAAACCGGTGGCTTACAGTCGACGTAATGGCTGAACGTGAGGGGGTTCGCTGGATTCTCGACGCCAAGTACAAACGGGCTTTCGGCAATGAAAGCCGGGAAGACCGCTTTCAGATGTGCGCATACGCAGTTGCGTTCGATGCTGACGTGGTTTCACTTGTGTATCCTGTGTCGACGAAGGACTTCCAGCGAAGGGTGCTTCTTGAAACCAAAGTTGGTCTCAAACCAATTACGATTGATTCGCTGAATCTACCAATGTGCGCTGGGCCTGAATTCTGCAAAGCAGCGTTGCGAAGTTTGAGCGGCAGTGAAAGCTCGCTGCAACTTTGAGCTCCGAAGTCGCGCTACCTCATGTCGCCATCGAGAAGTTAATACCTGGTGACCAGTGAAAAGAGACCGACATGTTTGACTTCAAGGAAGTGTTGCACGGGTGCGGACTCGACTTGGACTCGACGCTTGTTTTGCGTCACGTCCCAGTCGAGGCGCGGCTAAGGCAGTCATTTGCTTGGGTTGGCTGCATCCAGACCTGAAGTATTCAATGCTTACCAGCAGACGCAGCATCTAAAGGTCGAAAACCAGATGCTGAAGGCAACTTCTGTTGTGTCATTCTTCGGCCACGAGCCAGGGAAGGCAGTCTTTATTGGTATTTATGACATGAACGGGGCGAAGACAGTTACCCGGGAAGAAATAGTGTGCATGGCGGACTTTCAACAGCTTGTTGAATTCGGAATGAATGGAGCCGTTGCGCGCGAGGCAATTCAGTTATTTGACTTGGTGCCAAACAATCACCTTTCCGACTTCAAAGGAAGGGTGATTGTCTCCTGGCCCCCTCCTGAAATTGCCTGGTCACGTTGGGCCAACTCTAAGAACAAATTTGAGGTAGCGGCCCTCTATGACGATTCGATTTTAGATAGGGCACTTCCCGACTGGCGTGAGCTTGTCTTGACCTGGCAGCAGCTTCAGGTCATGCCGATGAAGCTTCGTGCGAAGCTATCTGAATGGAGAGGAGTCTACTTCATCTTGGATTCAGGCTCTGGCAAAGGCTACGTCGGCTCAGCGTATGGGAAGGACAATATTTGTGGACGCTGGTTGAACTATCGGAAAACGGGACATGGAAACAATAAGCGACTCATAGGTTGTCTGCCACAAAACCTCATATTCAGCATTTTGGAACGAGTCTCGCCCGACTTGCCGCCCGAAGAAGTCATTGGACTCGAGCAGACGTGGAAGGCAAGGCTTCATACTCGCGAACACGGGCTGAATGACAATTAGACAGAGATGGGGCCGCGGGTATTCGACCCAACGAAATCATCCCGAAAGAGGCCGTACCTGATGCCAGCTGCCCACCAGTATCCCCTTTTGACTTCCATCGCGTTCCAACCTCAGTCGACTCGGATGGGTGAATGGTGGAAGCGCGCCAGTTAGCAGGGGAGATGTGGAGGGAGTCCGACGTAGTCAACAAACCCTACTCCCTTCTTCCTGCTCAAGGATACCCACTTTTCTTGAGATGAAACCAGCTTTCCAGTCCCGCGCCCGCGGGCATGCAAGCAATTTTCACACTCAATGGCGCAGTCACGGGTGTACTACCTTTCTGAAGCAACTGCAGACGGTTGTGGAAGAATCGCAAAAGAGCCTGTTAGACGGGACCATTTGAACCCGCCGGTTTAAGGCTCCTCCCTTTAGGGACCGTGCCAGAAATGGTCCGGCCTGACCGCTTCTTTCGCAACTACAGTACATGGCGAGGTTTCGCTATGGTGTTCCGGCTACGGAGTAACCAAACTCCGACAGTGAGACTGAAATCTCACGACCCAAACCAACGAGTTCGCAACTCGTGCCGCAAGGTTGTGACTTTCGAATTATCAAAACTAATCCAGGCTCCGCTGCAGAGCGACCTGGGGGGTGGGAAGCCAGCGGGCAACGATAATCGAAAGTACGAGCTTTAACTGTCTGATGCGGTCGCTCATCTGATGTCAGCTAATGGTTGGGCATTCCCACCCATAAACTGGCGGTGCGCCCATGTATCACTCAGGCGAACCTGTAGGCGTCAAGTTCTGTCTCAATTGCGCCCGCGTGGTATGCTGATTGGAGAACAACTCCGTCCACACCTATGCCACGGTCCTCACAACGTGAGAAGTCGGAAATGAATTCGAAGAACTGCGATTTTACCACGCCGTGCAGCACTTTTCTGGATTCATTGGCCGACTGCAAACACTATGTGAACTTCATCAAATGGAGGTTGTACGAGGCTAGAGAACGCACCGAACAGACTTTGAATTCGCTCAAGGCGACGGGAAACGCAGAGAACTATTTCACCGGAACCGGCTTGCCAATCGTTAACGTCTTCCACAAGGGAGATTATGTAACTCGTGCGCCGTCAGGTAAACGAATTACATCGGGAAAGAACCTAATCATTCTCACCGAAGAGATGGAGCGTCGATTTAACGCCAACTTGATTTCTGTAATTCACGAGCGTTTGGCAGATTTTCTGAAGGCAATGTATGCAAATATGTTGCAAACGCTTCCCCACCTGCTGTCGGATGAGGATAAAGTGGAGTTCCATCGGCGACAGCAAGGAATGGAAGCGAAGGACGGAACGCCCGAATATTTCCGACATTACGCCAAATGCTGCTCCGGTAAGGATTGCAGCAAGGCCGTGGCAGCAATGTTAAAAGAGTTGCCTTGGGATGAAGTGCATATCTGCATCTGGAACGGGATGACCTTCGACAAAATGGTCGGCATGCTGGCGTTTTGCCGACACTGCATCGTACACGAGGAGGGGAGAACCTCGCCAGAAGCGATGAATCGACTTGATAAAGCTCAGGCGAACTTCGTCGAGAAGTGGCTCTTCACGCCTGTCCACGGCACTGACCCACTAATCCTCCCAGATACACAGTCGGTCGAACGGGCGATGGAGGCGTTTGCAAGTTTCGCATATGCACTTTATCTACTGATGTCCAAGCGGTGCGGCGTGGATGTAGAAATCCTGTTTTTTGAGCGACCGGTTGAAACGCAAGCCGCCATTGAGGCTTGAGCTGGAGGTACGTCCTCTGACAAGGGGAGAAGGAGAGTTCGTTTCGCAATCGAGGATTGGGTGGCACAATTTCCAGTTCGTGATGTCCATCGCGTTTGCACGCCCCTCCCTTTTGGAATCGCTTAATTGCGGTACCGAAAAGAACAAATAAACCCCCCGAGGGTCCGACGTTCGACGAGTCAACCGTCCGTTGACCGACCATCATTTAGCGCCACGAATAGCGATTTGAGTCCTAGCTGAGAGAAATCGTGACATGGGAACAGTATGCCTATTGACAGGCAGCTTGCCGCAGTCAGAATGTCCGCGTCGTTGGTGCGACAGACGAGTCAGAGGTACGGTTTGCGGTACGGTTTCAACAGACCCGACCAGTCCAAATCAGTCCAGTAGCCATGAACGAACGATTGTTAGAAAGCGTCATAAAGGCCTAGACAGAGCGATATTCAAAGTAATGCTCATAAGGTGGCCCAACGCTTTCTAATCCGTCGGTCGGAGGTTCGAATCCTCCCGGGCGTAATGGACTTTTCGCTGTCCTTTGTAATACTTGGCACGGAATTCAAAAAACACCCTCGCCTGCGGCAAACAGGCGAGGGCGTTCGGCGAACCTTTCAGCTCGCTCGGGAATGTTCTTACTTCTTGAGTTGAAAGGATTGCGTCATGGCTCGTCGTGCATTTCCTTGGTATCGAAAATCCCGAAAAGCCTGGTTCGTCGTGTCAAGCGGGAAGCAGATCAATCTCGGGTCCAACAAGGCGAGGCGTTCCGGCTGTTTCATGAGTTGCAAGCGCGACCAAAATCGGCTCGTCCTATCGACTAGAAGGTCATGTGGTTCGCAGGCGCACACGACTCCGGCATCAAATGTCTCCTTGATTTTGAGGATCTATTCTGCAGAGGTGGAACATGCGAGGCGAACCAACTTCAAGTCCCTGCGCTAGAGCTAGATGTGGGAGACGGGACCGTGCTTGAACTCGACACCGCGCTTGAGCTCGAGCGGCCGGGATCAAGAATGCATTCGGTACGGATTTTCTGGCCATACTTACCTGGATTCTGGGGTTCGGACGGGATGTAGCCTGACCTGCAATCGTTGCTAACCACGACCCATCCGGGGACAAGACCGGCCCATTCAAAGCAGGCATCCCCGGCGTACAAATTGGCGTTATGCGGCGGGCATTCGCATCCAGAACTAGAGCTAGAACTCGAACCAGTGGTAGAACTGGACATCGAGCTAGAACTACTTTGCATTGCATCACCACTAGAATTTGACGTCATGTTCATCCTTCTATTGTAGGGCGGAATGATCTAGGCACTTCCAAGCTATGGAAGTGATCTTGCTACGCGAAAACCAATCGCGCTCAACGGTGCTGATAGCGAACGTCCCCTTCTTCCACTTCGTGCAACCTTGGGACGTGAATCGTAAGTGCAACCTCGAAAACTCATGCTTCCATGCAGTTGATAAGTGAGTACGCCGTCGTTTCTTTTTTGGTCATAATCGTGATACGACGTCTGGCACCATTGGCCGACGTTACCGTAAAGATCAAAGAGACCATATTGATTCGGCCTCAATTGCGCAACAGGATGCATTTTTCCTTCGGAGTTTTCGAAGAGCCATGCGTACTTGCTGAGCACCTTTTGTGAATTGCCGCAAAAGCGGGTTGATACAGTCCCCGCCCGGCATGCGAATTCCCATTCCGCTTCAGTGGGTAAACGATAACCCGGTTTCGATAAGATCGTGTCGACCGGATGCAGCACCGCAGTTCCGCCGGCATCGCGAGACTGATAGCACCAGTCGTGCTCAGGAATGTGGTTTTTAGAGGAAAGCCAGTTGCAATACTTCATGGCGTCCTCAAGATCAACGAAATCAATTGGCTGGTTAATATCGCTTTCGCGATTGCTGCGATCGATACCACCGGAGCGTCGATACTGGGCGATCGTAACGGGACTGGTAGCCATCGCGAACGAGTAGTCGATTCTCCGTGCGTGCCGTAATTCGTCGGCTTGGCGATCGGACTCGTTATCCGGCGACCCCATAAGAAACTCACCGGGCGTGTTTATGATCGTCATGGTATGGCCTTCATTGTCATTGTGCCACTTCAGCCCGCCTTCGATCGAAGAATATATAGTATTATGCCGTGTTAACGACTGGGTTTGTCGGGGATTCAATCGACCCAGTAGCCAGCCGGCCGCAGAATGGACGCTAGGATCAGGATCTTCCGCTTGTAGATTTATGAGGTGGCTCAGCAAGTCGTCGCCGCTTTTTGAAATCAATTCGTAATTAGTGTACTCGCCAAGCGCCAGAATGAGTAGGTATTTAGCCGAAGGACTGGATGTCTTTTGAAGTTGTTCCCATAACACAAATGGATCAATATGCCAAGCAGCGAGCTGATCAACCAACAAAGTCTGTCGAGTTGGATCGGATTGATGTTCGAATGCGAGCCAGACCGCCTCAGGTTGCCCCAGCAGAATCAGACTGGCTCCGATCCGAGCATATTGTTGTTCAAAGAGTTCTTGGTCTTGCTGGATGCCGGTTATAGATGCTGTTGCCGCGAACTCCGCTTCTAGTATGGCCGTCGCTGCCGAGCATTTCTGCTCAAGTTTACGCAAGAATAGCACTTGCTCAGAAGTCGAGTTTTTCAACATTGCAACGAGTCTATTTAGGTCTCGTTCGCAAAACTCCGCCAGAGCGACTGCAGCGACGTACCGTTCGCTGCCGCTGCGGCCAACAGGTTGCAGGAATCGGTTTTGCAAGGCGTCGACCAGTCGATGGCCAACTGGTCTCATCAGTTCAACCCACTCGTCCGCGAGATGGCTTTCCTGCAATAGCAGCAAGTCAGCGACGCGATCCGCGACGGATGCCCATTTGTTGTTGTCGGGATCCAGGCTTGCTAAACCACACGCTGCGCGAAACCTATATTCTGCCGCTCGCGTATCGTCCTCTAACACTTTCCAGAGACGCTCGGAAACCGCACGACTAAAGCGCCCATTATTGACGACTGTGAGGCATAATTCCAGCTCCTTCGGAGAAGCCTCCAATATCCAAGGCGTCAAATCAATCTCGTCGCCAAGTGCGAAGGCTGCCAATTCGAAATGGAGTTGTTGATTCGAATCAGGTTGTTTGCCACGTAGCTTTGCCCGGGTCCAATACGAATAACTCTGGAGCTGCCGTATCACTAATCCAGCACTGCCCGTATCTGCTGTTCTCAGGCTATCGACTAACCAAGATCCGCGAAGATAACCGTAGGCGCCAATCCCGACTACGGCCACGACTGCGAGACCTAGTAGTCTTAATGTGGTCCAAGTTGTGTAATATCGAGAAGCTACCCTCATCAGTTGCAGTTGGTGAGTATTCCAGTCAGACCTTCGAGTAAGAGACAGAATTCGGAACCATTCGAAAAGCGAAGGAAGCTGCTTTCGATCGCAATTGGTGCTCCACAGTCGAGCCCGTTCTTCCAGTAACAATTCGGCGCGGCCTCGCCTCGTCTCGCGACGCTTGCGATTTAGCCAGTCCCGTATGGATGGCACAAGGTAGTCATGGGTCAGCTGATAGTATTGCCTGGAAAGTGGCGACTCAACGGGGTCATCATTGGGACGGCTATTGATCGCGAGAAATGAGTCCACTGGCGTAATCAACCGCAACTCCTGGTCGAGGATGCGTAAGATTTCTTCAAACTGTTTTGTAGAGGGGATGCAGCCTGAGATAGTCAATAAACTCGCAATCGATTGATTCTGATCTCGAATCTCAGTCCCGTCCTTGGGAAGGAGCGCGGCGAGTATGGCTCGGATTGGCTCCCTGTGGAGACGATGTCTGGCCGGCGCAGATTTCCCGAAGGACTCTTCCAGAAACGTAACTCCGACCCCTTCGACACCGCCGAGTTGCCTGAGTGTCACCGGCACCCACGGTTTACTCTTCACCATTTCCGCGAAAAGCGCGAGTCGCACACAAGCAACTCGTCCGTTGAAAGAGAGCTGCTCTATAGAAGAGTCCAAGAAGGAATTCTGCTCAACAGTCAGCGAGTCAACACGGGTCGGTAGGGTGCCGAATGATTTGCCGAAAAGTGTCAAGACTGTTCGGGCATGCTGCGAATTAAATAAGTCCACCGCTGCACAATTCTGTCCCTCTGAGAGCGGGATCTCCAACTCGTTCATAAACCGCGTTAGCGCCATCCAGAAGTCATCGCGCACCAGCAGCAGGCACTGAACATGTTCGCCATCGCATTGTCGAAGTGCTCGGATGAGTGGCCCATCAATGTTTGCTCCGCTGGAATGCAGCCACTGTTCAAACTGGTCCAGTACAATGAGGCACTTCTTATTTCCAATAGGAAAATAATTGCCGGCACGCAGGCTGGCGATGGTTTCGACGAGATTCGCGTCCTTGGGTAAGTCTCGATACTTGTGCTGCAAGGTTCTCAGCAAACGTAGCTCGACATCTTGGCCACACGCGTCGACGTAAGCGTGGACTATGTGCGAGCCCAGGCGAGGCAATAATCCTGCGCGCACAAACGAAGATTTCCCACATCCCGATGGTCCATACAAGACCGCAATCGGAGGCACTAAGCCCGGATCGGCTATATCTAGACGGGCTTTCCATGAACGAATCGAGTCTGGCAACCCCATCGCATCTCGCGGCCCAGGCAACAACTCCAAGAAAAAATGTTGATCTTCAGAGCCGAACGGCCGAACTCCCTTTGGAATGACAGAGTCCGATCGTACTTCTGGTGGCCGTGCCAATGCCGAACCGGATTCCGACGTGCGCCGCAATTCATTTGCGAAATCTAGAGCGGTCGAATAACGATCTGTCATTTTCTTTGACAGACACTTTAGGCAGATGCGTTCCAGATCGTTGGGAATTGTGTCATCGATCTGGCGCGGCGGTTTGGGGTCTCTGTGTTGAATCTCGTCTTCTAATTGGGCGACTGTCCCTCCGCTGAAAGGGAGCTTAGTCGTCAAAGCCTGAAAAAGGATCACCCCAAGTGCCCACAGATCGGTTCGACCATCCAATCGGTGGGATTCGCGGCGCACTTGTTCGGGTGCCATGTACGCCCGGGTGCCCGCCAATTCTCCGCGATGATTCCACAACTCTTCGTCGCGAATGGCCAAGCCAAAATCTACGACGAACGGTTTGATACCAGCATCAATCAAAATGTTCTGAGGCTTCACATCCCTATGCACCAGTCCAAGTTTGTGCGCATGATGCAAGGCCTGAGCGACATTGATCATGATCTCGACCAATGTCCGTCGATCCATCTGGCGCGCATCTAACAGTTCCGCGAGTGTCTGACCGTTGACGTAATCCATGACCACAAATGGTCCGATCCCGTCCGCTGTGCCCCAATCCAGGACGGGAACGATCGACGGGTGATCTAGTGCCGCTCCGATCCGTGCCTCGCCCAGGAATCGGTCCAGATTTTCGGGAGAAATGAATTTGTCGCGCCGCGGAATTTTAATGGCGACTTGGCGCATTTTATGAGGATCATGAGCCAAGTAGACAGTCGCAAATCCTCCTCGACCGATCTCACGCGTGATCAGATAGCGGGAGATCATTGTGGGAAGCGAACTTGCCGAACGCCCCGGCTGGGGGGAGTATACTTTTGTCGTTTCGGTCGCCACAGAATTGGCAAGCTTGATGGCGCAAGCATTTCTTGCGAATTCCTGGTACTCTCGTTCTGCTAGGAGTTCGCCCAGCTCATTGGACTCGCGTCGCGCAGCTTGTCTGAGTCGGGAGAAAACAGTGTTCCGATCCTTTTGAAGCGTATCGAGTAACGACTCGCAGCGGGTGCACTGAATAACATGTTCCCCTAGTAAGTCGATCTCTACGACGGCCATCTGCCCTCGAGCGAACGACGCCAGGACCTCCAAGCTGGGGCAAGCGCAAACGAATGGTGTACTTGCTTCATTCATCACTGGTGGCCATCAGATTCTTGGCGTGGCTCATGAAAAGGACTGCCTCGATCCTCGAATACGTCGCCGAAGGTTTCCTTCAACTTAGCCAGAACTCGTGACACGATGACATCGACGTTCGCGCGTTTTATTTCGAGCGAAGCGGCGATTTCGTGTCGGTCTTCCTCATCGACAATGACGCGCCAGAAGACCTCCCAGTGTTTAGGATTGACGCGCGCTTTTCCGTATTGCAGTACCCTCTCGAAAATATCGAGGGAGTCCTGTACATCCGACCCATTGTCGATTTCTTCCCTGAATTGAACCTGCTCCAACGATCGGTGCGGATCTTCGACAGAAACTCGGTCCGGACACTTATATTGGTCGCGCCAATAATCAGAAATCTTATTGTCAGAGATAGCACGGAGCCACCCGCGGAATGTATTCGAGGCGTCCTCGCGACGGAAGTCCTTTAGCTTTCTCGCCACGACTTCAAACACATTCTGAGCGACGTCCCTCGTTGCTTCTCTGGAAAGTCCTCGTTTTCGGCACCACTTGTAGACCAGCGGCCCATACAGATACACCACACAAGACCAGGCATCCTCCTCGCCGGTTTTCGCGCGTTCCAAAAGTGTCGTCGTGATAGTGCTTACCGAGTACTCAACATACCTATCGTCCAGCTCTAACATTCTTCGTACCTTGGCAACGAATCAAATTGGCCCAAGACTTCGAGTCGCCAGCGACCAGTCTATAACGCCCTGCACCCGTCGCCAAGGCGCGAACGCGTGCATTCAAATTGTCCCCCCGAGCCAGAACGCGCGGCGCACTCTCACGGATAAACACCCGTCGGAATTGCCCTGGTTGAGTCCCGCATTCCGATAATCGATGCCTCAGAATCAAGATTCTTGATAGGCGATTGCGATAGGGATTGCAGCGTGGCCGACGCGACTGTCCAAACTCATCACTGTTACGCTCCGCGATCGACGGAACGTCAACCCGGTTGCCCGACTGATTCACGGGGGTAAGCGTTCAATAATTCTGGCAGTTGCGCTGCAAACCAAGCTGTGCTTCGTCGAAAGCCAACTAAATCAACGGGGAACTTAGGTACAGCTTCCTCAGCCTTCAAGTGTTTAGATTGAACTCCATCGTTCTACAAAGGAATACCATGCTCCGATCAACCCTGCGTCACTTTAGCGATAGGCGATCCTCAAACTACAAACGACTGTCGTTCGTGGCGGCGTTGATCGCCGCGGGTACGATTGTGTCCACGAACCAGGTAGACGCACAGCCGCAGCCTAAGCCTAAAGGGAGCGGTGACGCTGCCGACTACGTCTCTCGCGTTATTAAAGACATTCACAAGCAGATCGAAGACCAAAAAGGGGCCTCTCAGACCTTCAAGACCGCCGTCTTCCCAATCGGCGACAGCAATGGAAATGTCACCGAGTCGAGTGCGAGTACATCCATTGCGATGCAGGGCGAGATAATCAGTCAGTTGACCACACTCGTAACCAATGAAACCGATCCTTCGCGCAAATACTTCATAATCCCTTCTGGTGGCCTGCGAAGGTATTTTCAAACCGCTGGCGTCGACCCCTCGGGAGTCATATCTGCTGATCCGGCGGCCACAGGGAAGATCTTAAAGACTGTCGGAATCGATGCTGCCGTATTGGGCAACTTGGACTTCAAAAATGCCGCGGAGAAGAAGGAGGTCGAGGTGAAGCCCGAGCTGGTGGTCATTTCGGCGAAGGCCGCGGCAAGTAATATTCCCCCCCAAGAAGGATTCGCCGGCAGCACACTTCCCTCTCCCGTGCAGAAACCCAGTGGCCGTTTTAATGTCCAGTTCTTCGTCGGTGCTCAAGAGTTGGAGCTGAAGAAGGGAAAGGTCGATGGAAAACCGGAATCGCCCTATCACAACGTCTTCTTCCTGCTACTAGATCCGTCATTGCTTGAAAAAGAGTTCTCGATTCGCCTGACAAACAACGGTGCACCGGCGGTAGGGTGGAAGCATCCAAACGACGCCAATCGATGCTACGCCGCTGCAGTGCTACTAGATGGGGTAAGCTCTTTTTACATTCCGAATCCTCGGTACAAAACTGGTAGCGCCATGCCAGAAGAGCAGCTTCAATATGTGCCAGAAGTCAGACTGCCGAAGAATGTAAACAAGTGGATTCTGACACCCAAGGGGAAAATGGTGGGCGACGGGAAACTAATCGATAATCCCACCCCCAATGATGTGAAACACTGGCAGGTGAACATTCCAGGCTTCCAGCAAGGTTCCGGCGCCGATGCAACTGCAGCGAAGTTTCTGTTTACCGATGCCAAGCCGTCGGTCGCCGAGACCGTTGGAGTAACAAATTCAATTGGCATGATTGAGGTTCACTTCTATCCAGAAGACCTCGGAGATGCTGACATGCGGACGGGTGCCGGTGGTCTTGAGGGTCCCAAGGTCGGAGCCGGGGCTAATCAAAAGAACCCCGTCCAACAGTTCACGGTAAAGTTGCACTCTAATCCAGTGGAGGTCTGGCGCATCTTCTATCGCACAAATGTGCCAGAACCAAAGATCACATTTGTACCAATCACCAGCGACTAGCGCCGCGTGTCCAAGGCAATAATGAACCCGCGCGAGTCTGCTTTACCCCATACTATCATTTTGGAGAGTCATAATGAGACGAGAGCTAGTTAAGGTCCTCACCGTCATTCTGTGCATCGCGAGTGTGATAGGCACCACGCCGGTGTTTGGCGGTGCGCTTCGCGGGTGTTGTAGTCCTCGAAAGTACCAAAGGATCGTCAATCGGGCGAGCAGATGTAATCAACGCTGCGTTTGCCAGCCCGTTTACACACCCATTTGCCCGCCAACTATTAACTATCCGCCGGTGACTCCACCAATTGGCGGCGGAGGCGAGCCCAATACTGTTGTCCCGTTCATTCCCGGTACGACCGATACCAACAAATTGCCCATACCCAACGGTGGTCAGAAGTTGCCAAATGGGGGCCAGCTGGCAACGGTAGTTCGGCTTTTGTTGATTCATGATGGAGCAGACGACGAAGTTAAGAGTTTTTTGGCGAGCGACGCGGCACACGTAGCCAAGCATTTTCGGACGACATTTGCACCTGATGAACTGATCGTTGATGAATGGGGAATGGAACAGGGCACTACTGCGGAGATCTTTAAGGCCAGAATTGCAAGTATCTCAAGTGATCCGCAGATCACTTCTCAGACCCTGGTGGTGTGGTATTTAGGGCACGGGAAAACAGATGAGGACGACAGCGGGGAATTGCACCACATACTCGATCTACCAAACGATGACGAGCGAGGCCAAGACCTCAAGCGAGATGATCTTCGAACAGCTATGAATGACAGTGGCGCTCGACTGCTTTGCCTCATCTCGGATTCGTGCAGCGGCATTAAGCTCAAGAGTAAGCTGGTTGTTCGGAGCGAGCGGGGGGGGGCATTGGGGAACGTGAGAGCAGACAAGGAATCGATGATAGACTTGTTCATGCGATCGAAAGGGTTCTTCGATGTCAATTCAAGTACTCCTCCCGAACTCGCCCTAATATGTGATCGTGGCGGTTGCCTCACAACACCACTGCTCGCTCTGATTGAGCGGTACGCGATCGATTCGACTGGCTTGGAATTGGACGGTAATCAGGTGCTCTCGTGGAAGGAGTTGTTTCCGGCTTTGCAAACCGCTGTGCAGGGTTCGTTCATTTCCAACTTGGATTATCTCGAACTCACTTATCCGCACGAAGAGAACGTCAAGAACGAAGTGTTGAAATTCAGAAAGCAAGGGAAGCAGACGATTGTATATCGTCTCGAGCCGAGAAGCTGATGCCAGCTTTCTATTTGAGGTGGACGAGAGTGTTCGACGCGAGTTGCATTGCATATTCGCGACTAAAGGCCTGTGGTACTACGACAGCGACGAGTGATATCGTCCGGAAGCGATGTGCATACGGAGATCTCAAATGGGATACACGAAATGTTCTGGCGAATTGAAGATGAAGGCCACGCAATGGGAAAGGACAGTGCGAGTTCTGATAGCGTGCGTTGGCCTAGGAGTGTCTGGCCTATCGTGTGCTGGCGAACCGTTCACAGTGGTAGTGGGTCCGTTGGAAGTTCGTTTACAAGGAAAGGTTGTTTCAAAGCTGCAAGTCGGGCAGTCCGTTGAAAAGATTGGAGATAGCCCAGGCTGGGTTGAAGTTAAGCTGGATTTAAGTGGTAAAGAAGAACGTGGGTATATCGAGGCGAACAGCTTCGTTCGATCTACGAAGCCATCAACCGCAGAATGGGCACGACTTGCAATGTTGAACATTGCCGTCGAAGGGCTTCGTGAAGCGGCCGGCGGCAGCGGGAATTCATTGTCTTGTCCTCTCGCGACGTTGGAGATCATGTTAGCGATAGGTGCATTGTCCGGAAGTGGCGACGATGGGGAGATTGCTAAGGTTCTGGGGATTCCACCAATAGAGACAGGGGCAAAAAGGTATTTGTCCGGCCGCGATGAGCTTCGGCGCTTAATCAGTGGACCGGTTTCGCCACTTGAGCTGCAGGTAAGCACCTTTGGCCTGGTCCTTTCTGATCAGGGGCGAATCACCACTGTGTTTAGAGATAGTCCCGCCTATCAGATGGGTTTACGCGCCGGCGACAAACTAACCACACCTGATCAGCCAAGTTTGTCTCGTCAGGCCATGATCGAGTTGCTTCTTAAGCAGAAGGGCGCACTCGCAATCGAACGAGACCTGAGCATCGCTGCAACTCAAGCTTCAGACCGGCCTCAATTGATAACTGAAACTGCCGTTCTGCTACCGGGGATGGTGTCACCTTCCAAAGAAGGGCTGGCGCTGGCGGTTGATGCTGGAATCGGGATCATCTCGAATTCCGGTGAAGGCCAAAAAGGCATGTCGGAGTGGTTGGAGCGAAGTGGTTCTGCCGCGTTGCTGCCAAAAGTGAAACAACTGCTGGACGAGAGTGGAAGCGAAGTCGCGATACTCAACGTCAGCAAGTTTCGAAATGTCTGGGCGAATCGCTTCCGAAATGATCGAACTGCACTTCGAATGTTCGAATTGCCAGACGGAACAAAAGTCCAACGAGAGACGATGACCGTAACCGGCCGGTTCGCGGTGCTGAAATCAAAGGATGATTCCGATCCATTCACGTCGGTGGCAATCCCGTACGGATCAGGAAACCAGCACTTTATTGCTGTGATGCCGAACGGAAAGCTCTCGGATGCAGTCAAAAGTCCACGAGCAGATGCGAGTCAACTCAGCAATCTGATCGAGTCGGTTCTCAAAGTGCAAACCCAGCATATCACGCTACGGCTTCCTAAGTTTACTTTTGAACACAAGCAGTCAGTGAAGCAGACAATGACCAAGCTTGGTTTGAAGTCTCTGTTCAGTCCGAAAAATGGCTTGTTCGATGTTCTGGGTCTCAACGGACCCCAATACGTAAAAGAGATCGAACAACGGACACAATTCAAAGTCGACGAGTCCGGCAGCGTTGCCACGGCCGTGACGGCGGCAGTCATCGGTTCATTGAGTGCACCTCCGGAAGTTAATATCGATCGTCCATTTCTGTTTTTCGTCGTGGATGGGACAAGCAAAACGGTGATGTTTGCTGGATCGATTAGTGACCCAAAGTCTACAGTCGCTCCCTGACCAGGTTCAAAAGGCGGTGTATTCCTGGAAGTGATTTAGAAAGAACGCGCGGAATTGGTATCCCACTGACGAGAGATGGTAAACGGGACTTCCTGGGTTCCTATCGGAGCCCTGAAGCCGAGAGATCCGCACTTCTTCTAGATCCGCTTCGTCATCCTCGGTAGGGGCGGGTTGGCGTACACGCTTGCCTAAGGCACGCTGCGTCGTAGTAGCTACGATGCGGACGTGGGTCTGATGGCGATTGCAGACTTTGCCCAAAGCCGACATCCCGAAATGCCGAACTCCTTTGCCAATGCGGTGGCGGATACCGGGACGAAAGACCTCTGAAAATGTCGCCCTGGCGGAGCAGGCGAGCGCGCGAGAGCGGACCTGAACTGGCATGAGGGACCGATGAACTTCAAACACGTTGTCCCTGGTCCGAGATGCTGGCAAATGGGAATCAAGTCGATGGGGAAGTCGGATGAATTCCAAATCGCTGCCTACAGGCCATTGACTGTAAGGTGGGTGCCTTAACAATTGCATTGGGAAACAACGAAGTCACAAGGCTCGCTACCCTAGTGACCCCCATCCCTCGAAAAGGAGGATGATCCACAATCTTGTTTTGTGGGATGGGACCAAAGGCCCTCGCGCTCTGTGCGGGGGCTTTTTTTACGGAGTACTCTCTAGGACGGGCTTGTTGGAGCGAGGAGGATTCCATTGCGCTCTTGATGGATCCCGCTAATCTCTTCAAGTCTCGATGTGTTCGACTCGCTTCACCGAGCAAGCGTAGATAAATCGCGAGCAAGTAGAAACAGTTGCTTGACGGCCACCGGGTTCCCGGAACAATTTCAGTAACACATCAAACCCGCTGACATGCCTCTTGAATGGAATGTCCACGCAGACCTTCAGGGGTGTACCAGCGAGCAAGCCAGTAGTGGACCCTCACCAGACTGGCGGAACGCCCCGCGATTGCTCGTGGGGCGTTTTTTGTTGCTGGCTCCCAAGCCTTAGAAATCACCTCAGAAAACGAAACAACCCGATCAACGCAAATGCCGACCGGGCTGCTTCTATTAAAAACTGGAGCTTCTATCACCAGGGTTTCAGTTTCCAACCCAGGATGAAACCGACGCCAAGACAAACGCAGGCGGCGACTTCAGGTTCCTGGCGAGCATACTTCCTGAGATAGGCGACAAAGTCATCCAGAGGCTGCTGGACGGCCCGCTCGCGCGAGGAAGAGGGTCTGTCTTCAAATCGGCGGGCCGTGGAATGTGATCGACTCATGATTCTTCCTTTAACATCGAAGCTACAGTAGCTGAGACTGCATCGGCCAACTCGCCACTTAGAACTTGATATTCAGCGTGTCGCAAATCTGGCGACCAATGCGTTCAGCCATGGTGGCACTCGGTCGAGCACGCGTTATCGACACGGCCTCACCGATCAATGCCCCAACGCCGATCCCAACACTGAATACGACAAGCATGGACAGGGCCGGATTTTCACGGACCATGCCCGATGCACATTCTTGAGCCTCTGTGGCAAACTCATTCATGTCACGTGAGGTGGGTATACTGGCAATCATCATGCATTCCTTATTCAGGAGTTGGGAAACAACTGACTGGTCAGCGTCCGTTTGGCTTAGCGGTTACGGAACGTCAGGGCCAGCAGCAGTCCGGTCAGCACTCCGGCACCGAAGCAGATGGCAACTGATTCGGCAGGGCGACTTCGAATGGTATCTTCCGCTTCCGAGTAACCTTGTCGAACGGAGTCGTAAGCTTGTTGCGAGCGTTGCTCGACAGCTTCCATCGCCTGACCGGCATAGTCGCGAGCCTGTGTCGCGGCACCCGTTGCATAATTGCGAACCGCCTCTGCGGCCTGGTTCACGCCGGCGGCACCATTGCTGGTCGCCTCTTCCAGGAAGCGTTCCACATTGTTGCGGGCTTCGCCGGTCTTGGTCTGGATCATGCCGATCAGCTGATCGACATTGCCATTGAAAACTTGGACATCGTCATTGGACAACTGTCCCCACTTCTTACGAATCTTACCCTTGATATCGTTCCAATTTCCCGACAGTGTTTGCTGGTTGAGCATGATGCACTCCTTGGCGTTCGAATAGCGTCGAGAAAGTAGCTCTTGATCTCACGATCTTCAGCGACACATAACCTCTCGATCCCTCGGGTGACTGTGAAGGCAATCCGCGTGCCAATCGAATTGGTTGCAGATTCGCCCACCCTGGTTCGGACAAATGCCCGACGTGAGCGCTCGAACGAAACGCCATGTTACGAGTCGTGTGGACACGATTGCTCCTACCAGAAGTCGCGTCCAACAAGACCTTTCCGCCTCTCTCTCACGAATAGGCAGATACCACTTTACCAGTGACACAGGGGGCTAACGGCGAGCATAAGAGTGATGGCGGGCAACCCACTAGGGACTGAAATTGACCACTTCGATCCTTTGGCTTCCGAACCCGTTTGGCACATAAACGAACTGGTCGGCGCATTCGAAAACCAGCAAGAGATATTGATTGCTACTCATGCGAACTTAATTTCAGTCCCGTTCTGCGACCTTGTGACTCCCGACCTGAGGTTTGCCTGAATTCTGCAATTCGAGCGTGGAAGCTGCAGTCCTGATTTCGTTTAACGCCAATATCGTCGGACATTCAGGCAATGCGGAGTTCTCAATTACGATTGACGAACCGCAGTCGCATTTTCGTTGCAGAGTCAGGGCGGCGAATGCAATTCGCGCAAGAGGTAAAGAAGAACTCATGACGCGTAAGCACATTGTGATCTCGGGGACAGGCCGCGCCGGGACTTCGTTTCTCGTGGAATTGCTGACTCATCTGGGACTGGAAACAGGGTATCAACCCAAGGACATTGCCAAGCACAAGTGTCAAACGGCTCGAGCCGGACTGGAACACGATATTCGTCGATCGGACGCTCCCTATATCGTGAAGAGCCCCTGGTTTTGTGACTATGCCGAAGAAGTCCTGGGACGAGACGACATCTCGATCGAGCGTGTCTTGATCCCGATGCGGGATCTGCAAGCGGCTGCGGAAAGTCGCCGATTCGTGACCAACGCGGCATTGTCGACCATGACGGTGCTCAAGCGGTTGCGCACCCACATCTTCAGCACCGCCATCGCCGGAGGGGTGTGGCACACCTCGCAGCCGATTCAACAGGAAGCGGTGCTACTGGAACAGATCTACAAGCTGTTGCTTTCGCTCTCCAATACCGCGATTCCAGTCACGTTGCTCCGTTATCCGTTACTGGTCAGCGATGCGGGCTATCTGTTCCGCAAACTGCAGCCGATTCTCGGCACCATACAGCAACCGGAATTCGAAGCCGCATTTCAGCGGATTGCCGATCCGAGCCTTGTCCATCAGTTCAGCCAGAGAGACTGCTAACTGAACGTGTGCGATCCTACCCGCTGGAATCATGAAGGTCTGGTGCCACGACTTCTCACAAGCCCATTCTGATTGGTGCGAATTCGCGAGATTCGTGGTCTGTTCTTCATCCTCAAGAAATTGAACACGCGGAACACACGAAAGGGGAAAACCTTCGAAGGGATGTCCATCACATCCGCCGTTATTTCTCGTGTGTTCCGTGGTTCACTTCTTCTACCACCCGCCGTTCAAAAGACGTGTCTGCTTTCGAACAAAGCCCTGTCTTACTGCCTGAGCGAGCATCAATTTCAAGTGGTTTCAGATTAGCCAAATTGTGCGATGTCCTACCACATTCCGGGAAAAGTCATCGCCGCAATTGGAGTTACGTCGACAGGTTTCCCTTCGGCACAGTGGTTGCGTTCGCCGTGGCGGAGCTGATTCTTTTCATTTGGGCGGAGACCCAAAAACCGATGGGAGAGGGCAAATCATGAATCCCAGTAATCAGAAACAAACGACTTCTAGTAACGTGTCGACCGACAATCCGTCACCTGATAGTGAGATGGAGCGTGATGGTCGCGCATCTGACGGCGAATACGACTTTCCCGTGGTTGGCATCGGAGCCTCAGCCGGCGGGTTGGAATCATTGGAGAAGCTCTTCGCACGAGTCCCTCGCGACAGCGGCATGGCTTATGTCGTCGTCCAGCATCTTTCACCCGACTTCCGCAGCGTGATGGACGAACTGCTGGCTCGGCAAACGGATATTCCAATTCGCCAGGCCGAGGAAGGTTTGGAGGTCGTCCCGAATACGATCTTCTTGATTCCACCGAAGAAGGAAGCGATCTTGTCGGGGCGTCAGTTTCGCTTGCGTGATAAAGAACCGCGCGAGGCATTGACTCTGCCGATTGACCACTTCTTTCGTTCACTCGCTCAAGAAGCTGGGCCGCGTGCCATTGCCGTTGTTCTCTCGGGGAGTGGCAGCGATGGATCGCGTGGAATTCGTGATGTGCGGCAAGCAGGTGGCTTGGTCGTCTGCGAGACCGAGGAATCCGCGAAGTTTGACGGCATGCCGATGGCCGCTCAAGAATCCGGCGTTGTCGATCTGGTCCTGCGTCCCGAGATGATTCCTGAAGCGATCATCCGCCACGTGAAGAGCGACCAGTCGGGATCAATAGAGCAGGTTCAAGAGGAAGACCTGCTGGCAGAAGGAGTCGATCTGGTCTTTAAGTTACTGCACGCCGAATACGGCATTGACTTTTCCTACTACAAATCCAGCACTGTTGGCCGTCGTATCCAGCGGCGACTGTCAATGCGGCAATCGGCTGATGTCGAAGAGTACGCCAGTCGCCTCAGTGACGATCCGGCCGAGTTAAACGCGCTTTATCACGACTTATTGATCGGGGTCACGCATTTCTTTCGCGATCCGGCCGCCTTTGAACTGTTGGAAGAGAAGATCATTCCCGAGTTGGTTGGACGCGCCGGCGAAGACGAAGAAGTCCGCATCTGGGTTGCGGGCTGTGCGACAGGAGAAGAGGCTTATTCGATCGCCATCCTGCTTCACGAGTGCTTCACCAAACTGGGCCGCCAGCCCGCGTTCAAGCTGTTCGCGACCGACGTGCATAACAGATCGCTGGACCTGGCCAGCACGGGCGAATACGGAGCGGACTCGGTTGCCGGTGTGTCTGAGGAACGGATGCAGCGCTACTTCGAACCGAACGGCGAGAACTACGTCGTGGTGCCGGAATTGCGCAAGCTGATCGTCTTCGCCCCGCACAATCTGTTGAAGGATGCTCCCTTCACCAAACTCGACATGATCACGTGCCGAAATCTGCTGATCTACTTTCAGCCGTTGGCTCAGAAAAAAGCGTTGTCGCTATTCCAATTCGGCCTAAAAACCGGTGGCGTCCTCTTCCTGGGGCCCAGTGAATCACCAGGCGAATTGCTCGACGAATTCGACCCACTCGACAGTCATTGGAAGATGTATCGCAAACGTCGCGATACTCGCCTTCCCGCCAACCTGCGGATGCCATTGCCGCTGAACAGGTTCACCCCACCTCGACCGGACGGTCGGTCGTTCGCCAGCGCACCGGCCAATCGTGGTGGTGTCGACGCGGTCTTGTTGCGAACCTACGATTGGATCCTGGCGAAACACATGCCGCCCGCGATCCTGATCGATGATCACAACCAGATTCTGCATATCTTCGGATCTGCGGATTCGTTCTTGCGTCTCAAATCGGGGCGCCCCAGTTCCGATGCGCTGGAACTGTTCGAAGGGGGACTGCGCATGGCCGTCATGGGTGCCATGCAGCGGATCAAGAAAGAAGGAGGGCCCATCTATTACGATGGGGTGCAAGCTGATTCCAGCAAGTCATCGCCGATGTACCGAGTCGGCTTGGAGGCGATCGAAAATCCGAAAGCAACTCGAGCACAGTATCTGATCACGATCGCACCGACTCAATCGGCCCCCGCTTCGCCGATGAAAGGTCAAGCGCCTGCCGATGTCCATACGTTGTCGCGAGATCGAATCGATGCACTCGAAAGCGATCTGCGGTTCGCTCAGGAAAATCTGCAGGCGACGGTCGAAGAGTTGGAAACGGCGAATGAAGAGCTACAGGCCGCCAATGAAGAATTGATCGCTTCCAACGAAGAACTGCAGAGCACCAATGAAGAGTTGCACTCGGTTAACGAAGAACTCTACACAGTGAATGCCGAATACCAGAAGAAGATCTATGAACTGACCGAGTTGTCGGCAGATATGGAGAATCTAATGGAGTGTACCGACGTGGCCACGGTGTTTCTGGATAAAGAGCTACGGATTCGCAAGTTCACCCCTCAGATCGTCCCCATTTTCAAGTTGTTGCCTCAAGACATCGGTCGTTGCATCGACAACTTCGCTCACTATCTGAATCGCGATGACCTGATCCCGGCGATTGAACGCGTACTCGATTCAGGCATCCGGCTGGAAGAAGAGATCCAGACGATCCAGGGACGATGGCTGTATCTGCGAGCACTCCCGTATCGCTCGGAAAAAACAGTGAAAGGGGTCGCGCTCACGTTGATCGATGTCGACACCTTGAAACGCGCCGAAAGATCGCTGGCCGAAGCGGTCAAAGATCGTGAAGGCTTTCTGGCGGTGCTATCGCACGAACTGCGCAATCCCGTGAATGCAGTCCTGAGCGCATCGCATCTGCTGGAAAACCATCCAGATGCCGTCGCCCAGGAGCAGGCGACTGCTGTGATTCAACGCCAGTCCAAACACATTGCCCGCTTGCTGGAAGACCTGCTGGATGTGTCGCGTATGACGCAGAACAAGCTCGAGCTGCGCATGAATTCCTTCGACCTTCGAAAGGCCATCGACGCGGCAATTGAAACATCAAACCCCGCGATCACTCAACACGGACAACTCTTGATGGCAGATCTTCCGTCCGAACCGATGTTCGTCTACGGCGACGAGCATCGACTGAGCCAGGTCGTCGTCAACTTGATGGTGAATGCGGCAAAGTATTCGCCGACGGGCGGTACCGTGCGATTGGTGGTCAAACCTGACAAATCTGAGGTGCTGATCAAAGTGATCGACAATGGCAACGGGATTCCTGCGGATTCACTCGAATCGATCTTCAAACCGTTCAATCAATCGTCACGCACGCGCCGCAATCGCGATGGTGGAATGGGGGTGGGACTCTCGCTGGCGAAATCGATCGTCGAACGTCACTTCGGCAGGATCAAAGCTCATAGCGACGGGGAAGGGAAGGGGAGTGAGTTCTCCGTTAAATTGCCGCTGATCTCGCCCCCTGTCGATGGCCGGCCGCATCCCAAGACTTCGCCAGAGAGTCGGCCAAAACAAAATAGCCAGCGAAAGTGCGGACCGGTTCACATGGTCGTGATCGTCGAAGATCAGTCGGATAATCGCGAGATGCTGCGAAAGATCCTGAGAATGAAAGGCTATGAGGTCAAAGTCGCAAAAGACGGTGAAGAAGGGATCGAATTGATCGTAAACGAACGTCCACAAGCGGCAATCGTCGACTTGGGCTTGCCGACCGTGAACGGTTACGGAGTCGCCAAGAATGTTCGTGCGCGGCTGGGCGACCAGATCCTGATGATTGCTCTCACCGGACACGGTAGTCCCGAAGATATCGAGGCGGCGATGGAGGCAGGATTCGATGACCACATGGTCAAGCCACTCGACCTGGAACGACTGCATACCTTGCTGCAAGCGCAGACCTGAAATGTAGGGTGTGCGCAGTCTTCGGAACGCAGCACGCACGTCACCTTGATAATTGATGGTTCAAATCGGCGGCATCGGCACGATCGGTGTCGAGGGTAGCGGTGTTGGTTGAGGCGCAGGAGGAAGATCGCCCGGTTGCGTACCAACGACCTGGCGCAGATCCCAGCCTTCAGGCCCATTCCCGAATCGGTAGGACCCCGGCTTTAACGTGTAAGCGACTGCTGGTGAACCCTGGCCATTACGCTGGAACTCCAGCTTCCATGTCCGATCATCGCGAAAGTTCTGCGAGTAGCCTGGCTGAATGGTATAGGGAGTCCCGTTCAGAGAATAGCTGAGCGGTCCCGTCGCGGTCTTGGGGCAAACGAGTTTGATTTCTTCACCAGTGTGAATCAGCGTCGGGGTGGTGGGCATCACAACTGTTTGCGATTGAATGATGGTTTGCGGGGACTGCTGCACCATGTTCATCGCGGGTGGCATCCCGTAACCGGCATAGCCGTTACCAGGGTATCCATACCCGCCATAGCCATATCCACCATACTGATAAGGCCCAAACCCGGCTCCATAGCCATAGTATCCAGGATTCCCGTAGCCGCCACGAACACCAGGAAAGATGGTGCTGTAGGGAATCGGGTAGTAACCACCGATTGAATGTGGCGGGGCAAATCCTCCCATAGCGCTCCCGCCGAAACCGCCGCCGTAGAACTGAGCTTCCGCCCCAGCGGCATTCAGCGAAATCACAGCCAGTGCCAGTACTGCCAGCCGCAAGCCATTCATCATCTGTTCCTGAGCAAGCCATTTCTGAAGAGATCGTGAACGCACTAATTCTCGTACATTTCACGATCCAAAGTCAAACTGCAAACTTTCACCTGCACTAGTTCGCTTCCAGCCGCACCGCTGTCCCATAGGCCAGTACTTCAGTCACGGAATCGGAAAATTCCGTGGCATCGTATCGGACAGCAATGATGGCGTCGGCATCCAATTCGTCAGCATGAATTACCATTCGCTGATAGGCATCTTCGCGCGCTTGCTCACACACGGCCGCATAGGTTTCGTTGTTTCCGCCCACAATCCGCTGCAGGCCACCCACGATCCCCTGAGCAATACTCGGCGACCTCACCACGATGCCGCGGACGATCCCCAGATAATCCGAGATTCGATAACCCGAAACGTCGTTCCCAGTAGTCACAATCATCGTTGCTCCTTTGCTCGCCGAATGTCGAGGTCATGCAGACCATCGAATCGTACACACCAGAGATTCTATCGGTTCGCTAAAGCACCGAACCGTTTCCAGCTTGCCTGCGTTTCCTTCCACTGCACCGCTGCGGCTTCGATCTCTGGGAGAGACGCGGCTTTGAATTGAAACGGTCCGATTTCGCGGGCCGATTTATCACGTGAAATCTGTAACCGCCCAAACTGAAATCCCGCCAGACTGTTGAAGCTGTACAATCCCGGCAATTGATGGCAGCCGATGCACGACGCCCGATTATTATCGAACGGCTGGCTTCCCAATGGAAACGGCTTCGTTGGCTGAGGCGCCTCATCAAATCCGTCGGACGGATGCGACATGAATCCCGTCTTGAAATCACGATCGGCCGACACATCGCGCAGTCCGATTGGCGATGGTCCCAACAAGTCCGTTCGACGGAACTGGAATTCGAAGAAAGCCCAGTTGCCGCGTGCTTTCTCGATATTAAACATCGCTGAGCTCGGCACGGGCGTCTCCGTTCTCATCACTCGCAATTGAATGCTCTCCGTAATCGGACTGGCGACGATCTTCCCCTTCGAATCGATGAGCATTGCACGACGCACCAACGCGACTTCGGACCCTTTCGGCCAGATTGGGAGAGCCGCATTGGGTAGTAGAGGAATCGAACGACGACTCTTCTCATTAGGATTCGCAATCAGATATGGCTGATCAAAGGATTCTAACTGCAGCAGAAATTCGAGTGTCGCGGCGCGCCCTGCAGGCAGCTTCAGCAAGATCAGGAATACCGAATTTGTAAACGGACTGCTGCTATCTTCACGCAGATGCTGCGGTGCGATCAGACCATCACTGCGGCCGATGCAAACCCAAGGTCCCTCTGCATCAAAGAGCTGCGTGGGTAAGTACGAACGCTCTGGCTGTGCGGCATCAAATCGACTGCTGACCACTTTCGCTGCGACCGCCATTGCATAGCTATCGGGTAGCTTCTCAATCTGCTCCGAGGACAATGCCAGCCGTCGAATGACCTTGGCGAGTGCCGTTTGCAGTCGCTGCTTCTCTTCGGTGTCCGGCTTCTGGGTGAGCCAGTTCGCCACCAACCACAGATCGCGTTGCAAGATGGCTTTCTTGAGCGGTGCCTCGATTAAAGATTCGCCACCCTCTCGATCAAACTCGTCGAGAACTGCGATAGCATCCTCGAAAGACTTCCCTCGCAGCAAATGTTCGGAATGCATCCACAGCAGCGGCTCCAACCGATCCTCGCCATAGGTCTTGCCGTCAGGCCCGACGCGACACAGTTGGGCCGCATGGACTCGATTCCACAAATGACTTGGATTCGCATCATAAATTGGCTGAGCCTTCACCGCGTCTTGAGCGTCACTGGTGCAGCCAATCAGAATGACAGCGAAGACAAGCGTCACGCATCTCATAATGAAAAGCAGCATGCTCGATCCTCGCGCTATCAAGTTGCGTCAGCGAGTTGCACGATAAACATCGACACGATACCAAACCTCAGAACGAGAAAAACACCATCAGAAAACAACCGACACCCATTCCATAGGCGATGGCCAGCAGCGTCAGCCATGTTCCGCGAGCCAAGCCGTTCTTGCGCCACTTCTTTTTGGCAGTCCAGACCTCACGCGTGAACAACGCGACCCAGATGTTCGGTAGCAGCCCAAGCACCAGACAGAAGCCCACGACGACTGCCAGTTGAGCGACGGACGACGCGGGCTTCTTATGAAAGGACTGGTAGACGGCACCGATTGATGAAAAGCCGAACATTGCCGCCGCGCTGACGCCGAGTAACCTGAGAATTGTGGGAATATGATCAATGGGGACGAGCATCTCTTGGCCCTGGAGAGTGCGCATTTGAACAATGAGTTGGTGTGCAATTATCGTAATTCGGACTACGGCTGTTCCATCAAGCGAATGCGGCGGTATTCCATCTGACCGCAATCCCCTTCCAAGCCAATCGGACCCGATTCAGGCAATTTGAGTGCCGCCTCGAGCACTTCCCCGTTGCAGGTGCAATGAGCCACATTGTCCTTCACGACGACCATCAGTTCATTCCAATCCTGTGGGCGGTAGCTCTTCAGTTCCTTGTACGGACCGGCCAGTGGATAATCGCGACACTGCAGTTGTGGCCTGCGAATGAACACCCCGCTGTCAGCATTTGGTGTCGCACGAAACTCCAGCTTCAAGGTGAAGTTCTTAGGGAATTCGCGAGTCGTCCACATCTGTTCGACCCGCCGTCCTTCGGGAGGTGTCGTCACGACGATGCGGCCGTGTTTGAACACATAGCGACCGTCGGAACTAGTGGTCTTGCCCTCAAAATCGGCGAGCTTTTCCTGAGTCTTCTCGTTGCGAAATCCCCAGCCACTGAGATCCTTTCCATTTATCAAGCTGACGAATCCCGCTTCGGGTTGAAATGTGTCATCAGCAGTTTCGATGAAATCATACGTGGCGAGAATCGGGCGTAACGCCGCGGCCCACTTCGCATAGCCAGCATCGTTCGGATGCAACAAATCAGGAAACTCGGCCGCTTTCGCATCGCCTTTGTCATCAGCAAACAGCTTCCAGGTTTCGATCAACGTCACCTGAGCGTCGCCCTTCGCAACCGCGGCATACAGTTCATTGATCTTCTTGATCTTATCTGCGGGGCGGCTTTTCGATTCAGAGCTCGGGAACACCTGGCAGACAATGATCGGCATCTTGGGATTGTGCTTTTTCAGCTCAGCGATAATCAGCTTGAAGTTGCCAGCGATCGTCTCGGGATCAGCCTTTTCTTCCAGATCATTGGTGCCCATCAAGAGAACGACGCCGGTCGGATTCAGAGCCAGCACGTCATCCTTCAAGCGGATCAGCATCCCGCGCGTGGTATCGCCGCTGATGCCGCGATTCACGACTTTGACACCGGGGAAGCTCCCCTTCAGATCGTCGCCCCAGCCCTGAGTGATCGAATCTCCCAGGAACACGAGCCCTTTCTGATCTCGGTCCACTCGTTCTGCCCAGGCAGACCGCTTTTGCCCCCATAGGGTTTTGAACCAGTCGTAGCGTCGGATCGGTCCCGCTCCGGGCAGACCTTCATCGGTCTCGGGCAGTCCCACATACTTCGCGGCCCCGTCAGCCGCCGGCGCGACAGACGGAATTGCAACGAGCAATCCCCAGATTAGCATCGGAATCAAAGCAAGCTTTTTCATGATGTCGGCATCCATCGAGGAAGATTCCTGGCAGCAGTACACGCCACAAACGTTGTCGTTGCAGCGGGATCGTCAGACGTTAGCCAGAGCGAACGCCAAAAGCCACTGAAGTCTAACGCGTAGGCGAAAGTCGCAAGGGTCGAAATGGCGCGAAAGCTGCACTCCTGTTGGCGGCCACGAATAACTACGATGTCCCGCTCCGATCCACTCACGCAGCACCTCTGACCGGATTTGTGATATGACAACAACAACCATCCCGCTCGATCTTCGCGCGATTGCCCGGCAAGCCATGATCGATCGCGGCTTGGTCCCCGACTTCCCTCCGGCGGTGATTCAGCAGTTGCAACAGATCCCGGGGGCGGCTCACGAGGTCGAGCCGTCGATTTGCGATCTTCGTCAGTTGGTGTGGTGTTCGATCGACAACGACAGCTCCAAGGATCTTGATCAGCTGACAGTGGCAGAGCGACTGCCTGACGGTGGTGTCAAAGTCCTGGTGGCGATTGCCGACGTCGATGCAGTCGTGAAGCAGGCCACGCCGATCGATAGCCATGCCGCGATCAACACGACGTCGGTCTATACCACTGCTGAAATCTTCCCCATGTTGCCGGAGCGGCTTTCCACGGATCTGACTTCGTTGGGCGAAGCGAATGAACGGTTGGCGGTTGTGGTCGAGATGATCGTCGCTGCGGACGGCACGGTTCAGGAGTCGACTGTCTATCGAGCATTGGTGAAGAACCAGGCGAAGCTCACCTATCACGAAGTCGCGGCCTGGTTGGATGGCAAAACACCACCCCCGCCCAAGGTCACGAAGATTACTGGGTTGGCCGAACAACTTCAGATGCAGGATCAGATCTCCCAAGTCATGAGACGGTTGCGATACCAGCATGGTGCCCTGGATCTTGATGTTCGTCAGGCGGAAGTGGTCTACAGTGATGGTCATGTCGTCGGCCTACGTGACGAGACACAGAACCGGGTTCAGCGGATGATCGAAGATTTCATGATTGCCGCGAACGGCGCGTCGTCACAGTTTCTGGAAGCACACGGTTGCCCCACACTGCTACGGATCGTTCGCTCTCCCGAACGTTGGGATCGCATTCGCGAGATTGCCAAGGGATTCAACGAACAACTCCCAGACTTACCGAACTCAGAAGCGTTGGCTGCGTTCCTCGATCGACGACGCCAGGCAGATCCGGCGCGGTTCCCTGATCTCTCGCTGACGATCTCAAATTGATTGGTCGAGGTGAATATGTCATGCAACTACCAGGGACGGCTCACCCGGGTCACTTCGGCTTGGCAGTGCGTGAATACAGTCACTCCACGGCCCCCAATCGACGGTTCCCCGATTTAGTGACGCAGCGATTGTTGAAGGCGGCTTTGGCAGCTAAAGCAGTGACATACACCCCCGAGGAACTGTCGGCCCTTGCCACGCACTGCACAAAGCAAGAAGACGCCGCTCGCAAGGTGGAGCGGCAGGTCCGCAAATCGGCTGCGTCCCAGTTCCTCTCAGGCCGGATCGGTGAAGTCTTCGACTCAATCGTCACCGGAGCATCTAATAAGGGGACATGGGTTCGCGTGCTGAACCCACCTGTCGAAGGTCGTCTGACAGGTTCACCAACCAAGGTCGAAGTTGGCGACAAAGTCAAAGTGCGATTGACGCGAATGGACACCGTTCGCGGGTTCATTGACTTTGTTCGCAGCGACGGCAGCAATTAATCCACCTGCATTCCGTCTTCAATCTGTGAAATCTGCGTCATCTGCGGACAAGAATCTTGATCCGCAGATTTCGCAGAAGGACGCAGATTGAGAAATGTCGAACACTAACGACGTCAGTTTTTCAGGCCGAACGTGGACAGCAGCGCGGTGTTGGCTTTGGCGGCGTCGTTTGGTCCGACGACGACGCTGATACGGATCTCGCTGGTGTTCACCATCTGTACGTTGACGCCCGCCGTCGCGAGGGCTCGGAACATTCGTTCGCCGACACCGGTGTGGCTGCGCAGCCCGATCCCCATCACCGATAGCATCGCGATCTCTTTGTCATAACTCAGTTCCGCTCCCGGCCAGCGTTCGATCAGTTCGCGTAGCAGCAATAGGCAGCTTTCCAGATCGCCGCGAGGAACCGTGAACGACAGATCGGCGTGAGTATCGTGGCTGATGTTCTGTACGATCAGGTCGACCATCACGCCCCCTTCGGCAACGGCACCGAAGACTTCGGCGGCGACGCCAGGCTGGTCGGCGACATGTCGCACTGTCACGCGAGACTGCTCGATATCCAACTGCACTTCGCTGACGACGATATCTTCCATGCTGGCTAGACGGGACACGACGTCGCGTTCCAGCTCATCACGAGAAACGTGAGTCTTCACGTCCCCGTGCGCCTGACGATAGCCGATTGTCGGCGGGGCCGATCGTTCCTGATGCAGCGTAAACCCGTCATGTACCGCTTGCAGAGCCGCTTCTTTCTGATCGCGGTTCACCAGCACCGAGATCTTGATCTCGCTGGTGGTGATCATCTGAATGTTCACGCCGGCATCGGACAGCGATTTGAACATTTGCGCGGCGACGCCCGTATGCGTGCGCATGCCGGCACCCACGACAGAGACCTTGGCCACGTTGGTTCCGTGATGAACTTCGCCCGCCCCGAGTTGTCGGACGGCATGTTGTGCCGCCGTGAGGGCTTCAGCCAGATCGTCCTGCGGGACGGTGAACGAGACTTCGGCGATGCCTCCTTCGGCAACGTCCTGAATGACCATGTCGATCGGGATCTTGCGTTCACCCATCTTGCCGAACAGCGCCGCGAGAACCCCGGGTCGGTCGGGCAGGTTTCGCAAGTTGACGATCGCTTCGCTCTTCACCAGAGCGACGCCGGTCACCATCGGAACGTCGTCGTTCTCATAAGGGGCAATCAGCGTTCCTTCACCCGATGAGTAGGCGGGACGCACGAGCAGCGGGACGCGATACTTCTTCGCGAACTCGATCGAACGCGAATGCATCTTGCCGCCGCCCAGGCTGGTCAGTTCCAGCATCTCGTCATAGGCAATGCGGTTCATCTTGCGCGCGGTCTTGATCAACCGTGGATCGGTCGTGTAGATGCCATCGACATCGGTGTAGATCTCGCAGACCTGAGCTTCCAGCACCGCAGCCAGTGCCGTCGCCGTGGTGTCGCTGCCGCCGCGTCCGAGGGTCGTGATGTTGAAGTCGTCGTCGATCCCCTGGAAGCCCGCCGCGACGACGATGTTGCCATCGGCCAGCAACCGCCGCATCCGTTCGGTGTGAATGCGCTTGATTCGCGCCTTCGTGAATGTGGAGTCGGTCTGAATCCCGATCTGGTAGCCGGTCAAGCTGATGGCAGGCTCGCCCAGGGCCTGAATCGCCATTGCCACCAAGGCCACCGATTCCTGTTCGCCGGTCGCCAGCAGCATGTCCATTTCGCGCGGGGCGGGATGATCGCCAATCTGTTTCGCCAGGTCGATCAGTTCGTCCGTTTTGTCGCCACGAGCGCTGATCACCATCACCACCTGATTACCGGCTCGCTTCGCATCGACCGCTCGTTGAGCCGCCGCCATGATCCGACGTGCATCCGCGACACTCGAACCGCCGAACTTCTGCACAATCAACGCCACAATGCTGATCCCTGTTGAGTAGCTGACTGGTCGTCGAGCGTTACGCCTGTTGGAGCTGCGGCAATGGCCGGCAACTCGACGGACGCCCGGACCATTAAGATTAGCAAACTGAGCGAGAGAGGACGACTTCGCGGGCCTAGATGAGGCTGAATCGGCGGTGAAACGGTTCCCGAAGTCATCAAATCGCCTAGATTCGTGAAATCATTCGAAGACGCCCGAATTGCCAGACCCGTCAGGAGTTGTGACGGGCCGATCTCTTACCTTACGAAATGGCAGAATTTGTCAGTCCATGGCAGGGTTTTCAGGGGGGGGCCGATTTTGCAGGTGAAATTCCGGGTCTCTGCCATAAAGCCTGACACATCGATCGCTCTCCAACAAAAAACGGCCACACGTATTGACCGGAATCACGGGGTCAACAGGTGTGGCCGTTTGTTACGGTCCACGGGGTTTTGCTGTCTCTTTGCTTATGACGTTATGCCATGTTCTGCGTGCGCGACGCTAGATGGCGTTTGAGGGATTTTTGCATTTTGTGAGTAAATACCGTGAGGTCGATGCTGAAGCGTTGGCGGCTGACTGACAAATTTTGACAATGGGGGACAAAATCGGCCTGTTTTCGGCAGTTTTCCTCAAAAAAGTGGATGTTTTGTGACAGATGGCGGAGTCGATGCCAAGGGGTGCGACGGAGTGCGAGCAACGACCCTCAGTCTTGTTCTGAGAAGGCCTGAAAGGCCGCCAGATACCAGCCCAGGGCAGAGCGGAGAGGCAAAGCCTCGTAGCGCCGCCCTAGGTTGAGAGTTATTGAGAAGTGCAAAGGCCTGAAGGGCCGCAACATTGTCTAGAATTGGTCTCACGTCGTGTTCTCTGTAGATCGCAGATCACCGTGACGAGGCTTGTTTCGCCCTTTCAGGGCTTAAGGACTCTGATAACTCCTGACCCAGGGCGACGCTACGGGGCGTTGCCCCTGCGCTCTGCCCTGGGCTGGTATGTCGCGGCCTTTCAGGCCTCTTCGGGCATAAGGAAAGACTATGTCTTCATGGCCAATGACGCTGCGGATGCCGCCAGGTGCGATGTTCCCGTGCCATACTTGCATCGACAAAATCGCTACCCGCCGTGAGGTCCACGGCTCCCAAACCATGTTCCATCGCTACCTGACGTAACCATCAATGATCGCGGCCCAGGCAGAAGGCGGCGGTCTGTTTGGCGAAATCTTTGTGATATTCGATCAGCGCAAAATGCTTGGCGGGATCGAAGACCAGGAGCTTCGCGGACGTGATCTCTTTGGCGATCGTGCGGCTGGCTTCGATGTTGGTGAGCGGGTCTTGCTCGGCCCCCACGACTAAAACGGGGATCTTGATCAATGGAAAGGCCTCGGTCGCATCGAAGGCGAGCATCCCCAAAGCGCCCCGCGCCAGGACCGCTGGCGAGTCGTTCGCATAGAAGCGGGCGACAAAATCGATCTGCTGCCGAGTGCCCTTTCCCGCAAAACCGGTCCAGTGCAATGATCCGTTGAAATAGCACAAGTAATCAGCGAACCAGATCAGAGGCCAGGTGTAGATCTGCACATAAATCAACGGCTCAATCAGCCACTTCTGGATCGCCAGCAATTGCTTGCCGAAGGCCATCGTTTTCAGCGGATTGGTGTAGGTCGAGTGCACCAGCACCAGCTTGGAGACTCGCGTTCCCAGCAGTTCGGGAAACAACTGGCAGAACTTCAAAATGACCATTCCACCGATACTGTGACCCAGCAATACGACGGAGTCGGCATCGCTCTCTTCAATCACGGCACGCAGATCGTGAGCCATCTTGTCGATGCTGTAGTCCTGATTACGAGGTGGAGTCGATCGCCCCATTCCCGCCAGATCCCACGTGACAATCCTCAGGATCTGCCGCCATTCTGATTGCAGGTAGACCCACTGATTGCTGTTCAGACTCCAACCATGCACCAGCACGACAGTCGGCAAGTCCGTAGACCCGTGTGATTCCACAAACAGTTTAGACCCATCAGGCCGAACAATGAATTTCACATCCCCGGTCGGCGTCGCCGGCACCTTCCCGTCACTAGCCGCTCGCAGTCGAGCCGGATGCAATCGATGCCCGGCGACGGCCCAGCATGAACAGACGATTCCGGCAATCAAGGCCAGAAAGCCAAGCCACGGTCCCCATCGACCTGCCGCGGAATGATCACCATCAGAAGAAGTGGAAATCGAACCGCTGAACCAGAGCACAATCAGGCCAACCCCGGCAATCATCAGTCCCACTGACAAGAGCCGGTAGAACCAGCTCACAAGGATATTCGCAGGCGACAACATCGTGTGACAGTCTGGCCAGATTCAGAGTGCAGTGGAGCGGACAACTTTGAGTTGTGCGAAGTCTATCCAAAACGACAAGGCTCCGTCGTCCTGTCACGCAGTTAAACTCACTAGAGATTTGGCGAGTCTTCACTGAGTGTTGAACTTACTCGACCGTTGGATCTGCCATTCCTGATGCGATGTCGAAAATAAGATCTTTCTTATTTTCGGTTCACGGTAGTCTTATCACCCTCCCCTAAGATCCTGTCGTGAACTTGATGGCGTGCATTCGTGACGAGTGTCACGCCGTGTCTCTGGGAATCGAAAGGGATTGGCGATGCGAGCATTTTTGCCGACTGTTTCTGTGTTGATGGTGGCGGTGACGACTTTGGCATGCCAGGCCCGGGCCGAGGAATCGACCGTTGCGCTCGATAAACTGCCCAAGGCAGTGATCGAGTCCATCAAGAAGAAGTTTCCGACCGCCGAACTGGTCGAGGCGACAGAAGAGAAAGAGGACGGTGAACTTGAGTACGAAGTCACTGTGAAGGTGGCAGGTAAGAAGATTGATGTCACTGTGGAAGCGGATGGAAAGATTGAAGGCTACGAAAAGGAAATTGCCATCAACGAACTACCCGCAGCGGTGACTGCGACACTAGACAAGACATATCCGAAGGCCACCAAAAAGTCGGCTGAAGCGGTCTTCGAAATTGAAGATGGCAAGGAAGAGTTGGAATTCTATGAAGTTCAGCTTGAGACAGCGGACAAGAAAACCATCGAAGCCAAGATCAAAGCGGATGGCAAGCTGATCATGGACAAAGATGAAAAAGAAGAAAAGAAGTAAGCGGTGCTGTCCATGTGAGTCGCCCCTCTGAGGGGGTCATCGCATTGGGCGAGTCGCGGATGAAACGAGGTAATACCATGAGCGTTCGCATCCTGGTCGTCGAAGACGACGATGAGATCGCCGATTTCCTGCTACGAGGTCTTCGCGAAGAAGGCTTCACCGTTGAGCGGGCCACGGACGGGAAAGATGGCTGGCATCATCTGCAAAGCGGCGGTTGGGATGTAATCCTCATGGATTGGTGGTTGCCAGGAACAGACGGGTTGCAGTTGCTAAAGCGATTTCGACAAGTGGATCAAGTGACGCCCGTGCTGTTCCTGACCGCGAAAGATGCAGTGTCAGACCGTGTTAAAGGTTTGGACAACGGAGCAAACGACTACCTGTGCAAGCCGTTTGCGTTTGAGGAGTTGATCGCCCGCATTCGAGTGCTGGTGCGAACTCAGGGTCAGTCAACAAGCACGCTAGTGTCGTACCAGGATGTGCGAGTTGACCTGGCGACTCATCGGGCGGAACGTGCCGGGCAACGGCTGGATTTGACGGCGAAAGAGCAGGCGTTACTCGTCTTCCTGCTACGCCACCCCAATGAAGTCGTGACGCGGACTCGAATTTATGAGCAGGTCTGGGACGAGCGCTATGACGGGTTGTCCAACACGCTCGAAGTGCATGTGATGGAACTACGACGAAAACTCGAAGCTCACGGTCCGCGACTGATTCACACGCTTCGCAATCGAGGCTACCTGCTGGGACAAGAACCGAAGTGATGCCATGACGCTAACAACACGACTCTCGCTGTTCTTCTCGTTGATGTTGGCGGTCGTGCTGGTGGGGTTCTCGGTTGGAATCTACCTGCTGGCAGATCGCTATTTGCATCATCAGGCGGCTGAGCGGTTGGATACCGTTCTGAATTCACTTAGCGGGGCCATCGAAGGAGGACCGTCGGGGGTCGAATGGGAGCCTGCGAACAGACACGTGAATCTGGATTTTGCGCTCCATGGCGATCCCGTGGTTTGGACGGTGGCCAATGAAAAAGGCGAACTGCTTGATCGATCCAAAGGGAGTAACACGGACGGATTCTTCGCCAATCCGTCAGTTGCCGCTCTGCTCAAGAATTCTACCGATGAAAACATTCAACAGGTTGTCGACTCCTGGGAAATTGGCCGACGCTGGTTTCATCCCGAGAGTCATTTGCCGAACCATGACGGGGCGGCGCACTTTGGTGCACCGGATCACGGCTCGTTGCATGCGGCACTGTCTGTGACAGCCGCAGTCTCGCTGACCCCGGTCCATGGGACTCTGCGGCAGCTGGCAATGTCACTGATCGCTTTGTCGGCCGGGATTTGGCTGGTGGCATTTATCGGGGGCCGGTTTGTCTGTCGCCAGGCGTTGCTTCCGGTGAATCGGATGGCGGTCGCCGCCGGAGACATCGGTCCCCACGATCTTTCTCAACGCCTCCCCCAAGTCACCACTGCGGATGAACTCGGGGATTTAAATCGAAAATTCAATACTCTGCTCGATCGACTGCAAGTGGGCTTTGAGCAGCAGCAGCGGTTCACGGCCGACGCATCGCATCAACTTCGCACGCCGCTAACGGTGATCCTGGGACGCATTGAAGTGGCCTTGCGGAGGGAGCGATCACCAGAGGAATACCGCGAGGTTCTGGTGGCAGCTCAAAGGAAAGCGAGTCATTTGGCGAAGATGGTCGAGGCGCTGCTGTTTCTCGCGCGAACCGATTCCGAGGCGCAGACTCCACGACCTGAGCCACTGGACTTGATGATCTGGCTACCACAATACCTGCCAGCCTGGGGCGAGCATGCTCGTAGCAAGGACATCATGCTTGAATTCGCCGGACCGGGCCCGTTTGCAATCAGTGCTCATCCGACACTGCTGGCGGAGTTGGTCAATATTCTGCTCGACAACGCGTGTAAGTACAGCGACGCCGGAACGCCGATCCAGATTCGTATCGAGCGAATCGACGATGCTGTCTGCCTGAAAGTTGAAGACCGCGGTTGCGGGATCGCCGACAGTGACATGCCTTCTCTGTTCGCTCCATTTTTCCGTTCCGCCGAAACTCGTCATTTGGGGATCGAAGGGACCGGCTTGGGACTTTCGATCGCCAGACGGCTGGCTGCGGCGATCGGCGGAACACTGACGGCGACCAGTCAACACGGTCTGGGAAGCTGTTTCATGTTGCGATTGCCAGCATCGACCTTAGCACCTGCCAATGATTGCCTGCATGAAGCTGCTCGCTCTGCTCAATCACAAACTCTTTCAATTGGATAGAGAACATGAATTTACTGGCCAAGTTATCGCACTTCGTTCATGCTCGGTTTATCTGGCTCTTGATGGCGTCCTACGTCATCGCAGCCTTTTTCCCGGGGGTGGGGTTGTCGGTTCGATCGATGTCATGGGGAACAGTCAGTCTGCCCATGTTCCTGCTGGGTCTACTGTTGTTCAACGCGGGGATGGGAGTCGACCTTTCGGCGCTCAAGGCATTGCGACACAGTCCGCTATCGCTTGTTTATGGGTTATTGGCCAACCTGCTAATCCCTATTGCGTACATCGGCATAGTGATGTTGACGATGCAGTTCTGGCACAACCCTGATGAAGTCCAGAACATTCTGGTGGGCCTCGCGCTGGTGGCGTCGATGCCAATCGCTGGCTCTTCGACAGCCTGGTCGCAGAATGCGAATGGCAACTTGGCGCTCAGTCTGGGCTTGGTCCTGTGTTCGACGTTCCTGAGTCCGCTGACGACGCCGATTGCCCTGCATTCTGTGGGATTGATGACGACCGGCGACTACTCTGAAGATCTGCATGAGTTGGCTGGCGCTGCGACTGGATGGTTCCTGTTGATCTCGGTGATCGTTCCGTCACTATTAGGAATCGCCTGCCGACAAATGCTGGAGCCACAGCGAATCGCCGCCAGCAAGGGAGCACTGAAGTTGGGGAATTCGGCCATCCTGCTATTCCTGAACTACTCAAACGCATCCGTTTCGCTCCCACAGGCGATCGCAAACCCGGACCTGGACTTCTTAGCAGTGACGCTGGCCATCACGTTGCTGTTGTGCGTAGTGGCGTTCTTCGCAGGATGGTTGATTTCACGAGTTCGCAAATCCGATAGGTCGGACCAAACAGCCCTGATGTTTGGCTTGGGGATGAACAACAACGGCACTGGCCTGGTCCTGGCATCTATGGCACTGGCGGATCACCCGCAAGTTCTACTGCCAATCATTTTTTACAACCTCGTGCAACACCTTGTCGCAGGGACGGTGGATTACCTGATGTGCCGTCGGTCTGACGAGTTGGAGACCGAACTGGTTGACAGCGGCGCCACTCACTCTGCGGACACGGCATCTGGAGTATTTCGACTTCAAACGCAGCTTTGGAATTCAAAGTAAATGGCAGTCTGAGGTCGCTCAGTAAATCGGATGAAAGCAGAAAGCAGACGCTCAAGTGAACGATCGCTTCAAAATCTCCGTCTGTTTCGCGAGGTCGAAGCCGTCCGCTGCCGGTCTCTTCGCTGTTCTGCTTGCCGCGCTAGTTTGCCTTGGCGGGGCGGGGTGCGCATCGGCTCCTTATCGATACGGCAGTCGAGTCCGCTTGGACGATGACGTAACAATTGCCTACGGCCAACCCCATGTGGGATTGGACCGATTGGCCTGGGTGGCAGGACTCCCCTCTCGGATCCTGCCGCTGCACTCAGGGGTGAACAATCACCGCCTTTCCAGCGAGACCTCAGACAAGCTCACGACATATCTTCAAGACAACCAACTGTGTGACGTGTATGTCCGAGTCAACCAGTATGACCCAATCGGGGAATGGGGTCGGTTGACGGAGAATGATCGTATTGCCCCAGGTTGGCGTTATACCGTCGGGGCGGTCGGCGTGCTGGGCTACACCCTCTTCCCCGGCCGTGTCTTCGGTGGCGACTTGTACAACCCGTTCACCAATAGTCTGTACATCAACTCCGATGTTCCGGCCGTCGTTCTGGCGGAAGCGGCTTATGCCAAGGACATTCAATCGCAGCGACTTCCTGGTCCTTATGCCGCAATTAGCGAAGTTCCGGTCCTGGCATTGTGGCGGCATTTCAAAGCTGTGAATGACGTCCTCGGTTACGCTCAGGCCGAACAGGATTGGGAACTGGAGCGCGAAGTCTATCGCGTTGTCTACCCCCAACTCGGAGTTCACGCTGCCGGTGGAAGTCATACCACTGCCACGTTCTTCACAACGATGCCGCTCTATGGAATCCCGCTCGTGGCACTCGGAGGTGCCTGCATCGGACATGTGGCAGGGCAAACTCGTATCGCTCAGCGTTCGAGGATGCTGCGTCGCCACGATGATTCATCAGAAGAGTGATTCTTACTCCAAAATCAGGTATTCGACAGCGTGCCTGGGGTCGACCAACGAGAGTCGGGGTGAAGTACAGTTCGAGCAATCAGTCCAATTAGTCTGCAGGGTTGCGCTGGACGAATTTCGGTGTCAACGACGTTCGACATGCTCACCGCGGACAAGCATCGCTGGGGATTGTCGCTCGAACAATCGGAACATCAATGCATGCTCTGGGGGCTCCCGTTGGTCGACCCGCTGCCACAAGGTTAGGACAGTACTCGGATTCTGATGGGCACCTCCTCTTATTGACGTCCCCGTCAAGATCCTCTCGCTTTCGCTCATGACATCGGCCGATGTTGATGCTATGTTGGTGTGAACTTCTGACATCGGGCGTGGGGTAATCGAGATGTTTCAGTGGACGAGTGATCCTGGGCGGCAGCGACGGACGATCACGCGGCGAGACTCGTTGCGAGTCGGAATGCTGGGTGTCGGGGGGCTCGTGTTGTCGGATTTGCTGCGGTTGCAGGCGATTGCCGCGCCGAAGGACGTGCTTGGCAAGACGACTCCCAAGGAGACGGCTGTCATTCTGCTATTCGTGCATGGCGGGCCGAGTCAACTGGAGACGTACGACCTGAAGCCGGAAGCTCCCACCGAGATTCGCGGCCCCTTCTTGCCGATTCCGACCAACGTGCCGGGAATCGACATTTGCGAACATCTGCCCAAGCAAGCTCGACTGGCCGACAAGTTCACGTTGATCCGCTCCTGCTGCCACGATCAGGCTAATCACTTTGAAGGGCACGCCCGGTTTCTGAGCGGCTATGGCCAGTTCAAGCCCGGCACCAGCGAATCGTATTATCCGCAGGTCGGTGCCGTCGTGAACCGCGTCCTGTCGGAGCAACGGAGTGGACTGGCCGCGGTCGCCATCAACGGAGTCGTGTTGAACGGCCCCGATTACAGTCCCGGCATCGCTCAGGGGTTCTGGAGTTCTCAATACCGCGTTCCCATTTCGAACTTCGCGCTACGAGACGCCAGCCTGAGTGTCGACGGTCCGCGGTTGGGCGATCGACTGGCGATGTTGCAGTCTTTCGATCGTTACCGCCGCGAAGCGGACACGACGGGGGCCATGACAGGCTTGGACGTCTTCAACGAACGAGCCATCAACATCCTGACGACGAACCGCGTGCGAGACGCCTTCGACCTGTCCAAGGAAGATCCTCGCTTGTGCGACAAGTACGGCGACGGCTACGGCCGCGAAGTCCTGGTCGCCAGACGACTGGTGGAAGCAGGAGTCGGCTTCGTCTCGGTCCGGATCCCGGGGAGTGGCGAAGGGACCAAGGCGTACGATTGGGACGACCACGCGGTCAACTGGGACATGCTGGGCGCGATGAACGCTCGCCTGCCGAAATACGATCATGTCGTCAGTACGTTGATTGAGGACGTCTTCGACCGAGGTCTCGACAAGAACGTGCTGATTGTCGTCACAGGCGAATTCGGTCGTACACCACGTCTGGAATTCAAAGACGGCAAAATCGGTCGCGATCATCATCCCGGCGCGATGTCGATCATGGTTTCAGGAGGGGGTATGCCGATGGGCCAGGTGATTGGCGCGACCGACCACCACGCCGCTCGCCCGAGCACTCGCCCACTGGACCCTCACGACATTCTGGCCACTATCTACCGTCACCTGGGCATCGACCACACCGCCGAATTCCCCGACCCCCGCGGTCGCCCGATCCCACTGACGCGCGGTGCGCCGATCGCGGAGTTGGTATAGCGATAGAGTGGCTGGGATCGCCACTGGGTCGCTCGCCACTTCGCGAAACTTACCAGAGTCACCAATTCATTTGGACAGTCCACTGATTAGAATCGGCGGATCGCCTCTTCGGTGACGACGAACTTGTGCTCGTTATCGACGACGATCACATCCCCGAGTGCCAACTTCCGCCGCCGTCGCGTTTCGAGTTCGCCGTTCACGGTGACATACCCTTCCTGAATGGCGATCTTCGCCTGCCCCCCCGTTCCGACCAGGCCGGTCGTCTTGAGGAACTGATCCAAAGTAATCGGTGCAGCTTCAGGAGTCGTCACAATATTGGCTTTCTTCGCGGTCAAATCGCTGGTTACAGTCGCGGACGGATGCCATCTTACCAGCAACACTCACCCTGCCGACACTCTTATCGTCCGCCTGGTCGAAAAATATGCCCTGCCTCAAAGACAGAACCGATTGAAAGCGATTTCTGACCGAATTTGCAATTCCACGGCCGTGGCGATAGACCGAGAGTGATTGTGCAGGGGACGATTCAAATGGGCGACTTCTACCGCGGCGGTCGACGAACGTATGGGAGTGCGTTGTTCATTGTCTCCATGGTGTTGCTCATCGGCTGGCTACGAAGTGGCGTCGTGGTCGACCAATTCGTTCTTGAAAGTCAGTTTAGCGGTCCTCTGCAAGAGATCTATTACCTTCGCTCGAACGACAACGCGATCCGGTTCATTTATCACTTCGGATCTGGCAGAGCATTTCGCGAAGAAGAATTGATAGTCGTGCATTACGCAATCATCACGCTGCCGCTTTCGCTGATCGCAGCTTGCCTGATGTTCTGGAAGACACGGAAGACTCTTCAACATCGTTGTGGGTCAACGCCCGAGATTTGACGAGGCGACAGATGTCAGCTCAACAGTGGCCGAGATTTGCTCTGCTGTCGTTCGCAGTTCTTGCATGCGAGGTGTACACGGGATTCGGCATCTCGTTCAACCCGGGCTGGGCGAACGGATGGCCTTTCGGAATTACGATTCATGTGGTGTTCTCCACCGTAATGAGCGTCTTGAGCTTCCTGATCCTGATGACCGCATCGAGCTTTGTAGGATCACTGATCGCAAGTTGCTTTGCCGCCATCGGTGTCGGCGATCGTCATCTCCGGCCAGCGTTCATCCTATTGATAATTTGCTGTACCGCTCCTGCGGCGATTCTGGCTCAAATGTGCTTCATGGAAATCTACGCTTCCACTTTTAAGATGTGGCCGGATGGATACCCTGTTGGAAGATAGGTAACACAAAGCACAGCCCGGTACGGTCCTGCCTCATTTTCCTCAGCGATCTCTGTGGCTCTGCGTTTCAAACTCGTGCTTCTATTCTCCGTGGTTGGCTCGTTGATCACTGGAACCAAAGCTCCGTCGAGCCGGAGCACTCCAAGGGGCGACGGGCAACACTTCTGGTGTGTTCCGAAGACTGCACACGCCCTACTTGCTATGTTGGTGTCAACGGCGACCTGGCCTGCTTTTGACGATGGCTCACGCAGAAAAAGTTCTTATGTCTACTGATCGCAAGCAAAATGTGCAGTATCTGATCTTCGATATCGAAGCGATTGCCGATGGGGATCTGGTTTCGAAGATTCGCTATCCGAGGGAATCCATGCAGGGGCCGGAAGCGATTGCGCGATATCGAGCCGAGTTGCTGGCGACGACGGGCAAGGATGTGCTGCCCGTCACGTTCATGCTGCCGATCTCGGTGGCGGTGGCCAAGGTTGATGCCGACTATCGACTGCTGGACCTGGCGGTGCTGGATGCTCCGCAGTTTCGGCCGCATGTGATCGCGAAGCATTTCTGGCAGGGCTGGAACGGTTATGGTCGTCCGACCCTGGTCAGCTTCAATGGCCGAGGTTACGACTTGCCGGTCTTGGAACTGGCAGCCTACCGCTATGGCTATTCGGTTCCAGCCTGGTTCAATGTCGAAGCGAGAACCTACGATCAGGCTCGCAATCGCTACAACTTGGAAATGCATCTGGATCTATTCGACCTGCTGTCGAACTACGGTGCAGCTCGGTTGAGTGGCGGGCTGAATCTGCTGGCGAACCTGATCGGGAAGCCGGGTAAGGCGGGAGTCGATGGGTCGCAGGTACAGGATATGTACGATCGCGGCGAGACGGTCGCGATCAACGACTACTGCCGCTGCGATGTTTTGGACACCTACTTTGTCTTCCTGCGGTCGCGCGTCCTGCTGGGCAAGATCACGCTGGAAACCGAGCATGAACTGGTGGCTGCGACCAAGGTGTGGCTGGAAGAGCAAGGGAAGACTCAGCCGATCTATCTCCATTATCTGTCTCACTGGGGCGACTGGCAGCCGCCGGTCGATTAAGCCACAGTGCTCGACGAGATCACGCGACACAGTGGCCGATGCCACTATCATCCCGTGATGGTCTCTTGGCGTCACGACTTCTGAACGGTCTCCTCAGGTATCGGTGATTACTCGGCATGGGTTATCGCAGTCTTCAAGAATGCGTTCAGGATCTGGAACGCCACAAGCAGTTAGTCAGGATCGATGCCGAGATCGATCCGAATCTGGAAGCGGCCGAAATCCAGCGACGCGTCTATGCTGCGGGCGGCCCCGCGGTGCTGTTTGCGAACGTGAAGGGGTGTCGCTTCCCAATGGTGTCGAATCTGTTCGGCACCATCGAACGTACGCGGTTCATGTTTCGCGATTCGCTGGAAGCAGTTCGGCATCTGGTCGAGCTCAAGATTGACCCCGGCGAGTTGGCCAAGCGACCATTCCGCTATTGGAATCTTCCTCGGACCCTCTGGTCGATGTGGATTCGGAAGGCTCGCTCCGGTCCAGTCATGGCCTGTCAGACGACGATCGATCAATTGCCGCAACTGAAGTGCTGGCCGGATGACGGCGGCGGATTTGTCACGCTGCCACAGGTTTACTCGGAACATCCCGATCACCCCGGTTTCAAGAACTCGAACCTCGGGATGTACCGAGTCCAATTGGGGGGCAACGACTATGTCCCCAATCGCGAGATTGGCCTGCACTACCAGATCCATCGCAGCATTGGAGTCCATCACGCAGCGGCTATCCAACGAGGCGAGAAGCTGAGGGTCAACATCTTCGTCGGTGGTCCGCCCGCAATGACATTGTCTGCCGTGATGCCATTGCCAGAGGGTTTGTCGGAATTGCTGTTCGCCGCAGCTCTGGGTCGCCGACCCGTTCGCATGGTCACGCCGCCCAAGTCGAATGGAGGATCATCGCTACCGATCTATGCCGATGCGGACTTCTGTATCGTGGGGACCATCGACCCGAGTCGCACGAAGCTGGAGGGTCCGTTCGGTGACCATCTGGGCTACTACAGCCTGCGACATGAGTTTCCTGTACTCGATGTCGAACGAGTCTATCACCGCCGCGATGCGATCTGGCCGTTTACTGTTGTCGGCCGACCACCGCAGGAGGACACCTCGTTCGGTGAGATCATTCATGAAATCACCGGCCCGATCATTCCCACTGTGATCGCCGGCGTGAAGGCCGTACATGCGGTTGACGCGGCCGGCGTTCATCCGTTGCTACTGGCGATTGGCAGCGAACGCTATGTGCCGTATGCCTCAAAGCGTTCACCACAGGAATTGCTCACCACGGCAAACGCGATCCTGGGCCAGGGCCAACTGTCGCTGGCCAAGTATCTGTTCATTATGGCCGGGGAGGACAACCCCGACCTGAAGATTCACGATATCGCGGCGTACTTCCGACATGTCCTTGAACGAGTCGACTGGCGCAGCGATCTGCATTTTCAGACGCGGACGACGATCGACACGCTCGACTATTCCGGTAGTGGCTTCAACCAGGGATCGAAGGTCGTCATCGCCGCCGCGGGACCAAAGCGGCGTGAACTGGGGACACAGCTTCCCAGTGATCTACGGTTGCCGCATGGATTCCGCAACCCTCGTGTCGCCTTGCCGGGGGTAATAGTAGTGGAGAGTGACGAGAGGAAAGTGGAGAGTGACGAGGATGGAGGAAGCAGCTCATCGCTGGCGGAGTTTCCGTTGCTCGTCGTCGTCGATGACAGTGAGTTTGCTGCGAAGACATTGAACAACTGGTTGTGGGTGACGTTTACTCGATCGAACCCTGCCGCGGACATTGATGGCATTGGAGCGTTTACAGATCAGAAGCACTGGGGCTGCACAGGCTCGTTGATCATTGACGCCCGCATCAAGCCGCATCATGCGCCGCCGTTGATTGAAGACTTTGCGGTGACGAGACGCGTCGATCAATTGGCGGCGAAGGGTGGGCCGCTGCATGGCATTATTTAGTGTAGACGGCACACTCCGTGTGCCGCGATCGGCACTCGGAGAGTGCCTTCTACATTGGCGGAAGTCACGATGCCGCCTGCTGCTACATCGTGTCGATGAACAATTCTGGCAGGGATTTTGATCCTTTCACAATCTGCTTCGTTTGCAGTCCCATCGCCAACGCCATTGCGGCTGACAGGTGGCGGAGGGATCGAAGTGCGATCCTCGAAACTGATTGAAGTGCGTCAACTATTTGAAGCGCCGGAGAACTCGGTCGCCGTTGTTAACGGAAGGTGTCCTCAGGACTGCCTCGTGCAATGTCCTCAGTCGATATGCCAGCAGCCCTCGTCATTCACAGATCGTGAGTTGCGCGACGGGTGCTCGTCGAAAGTGCTCTTGGGCTGAATGTCCCTTGGCTCCAGATGCTTCAGCGCCGCGATATCGGCGCGCACTCTGTGAGCTCCTATCCTGAAGAAAGGATCGCATTGTATGTGGCAATCCCATTGGAATGTCATTCATGAAGAATCCATCGGCTTCCTGATCGGTGCCAGCTTTGCACTGGTGGCTGCCAGTGTGGCGACATGGCGAAGACGGCGACGCGAGTTTCGTGAGATCAACCAGGGACATCAGTTCCAGCAGTTGGAGTTCGCCTACGCCTTCGTCACGACCGATCGAAAGGGTCAACGTCGCTTTGTGGTCCGAATGATTGGCTGTCTGCCGCTGAAAGTGTTCGTGGCCAAGGATGCGATTCGCTCACATCTGCTCGGCCTGTCACGTGAATCGGCCGAAGACGAACTGAATTCGGTCATCGCGATGGAAGGGAAGCTCGGTTCGTTCGTGCTGCGAGAACTGCATGGACACCTACGGACTTTACTGGAAGAGAAAGGATTGAAACGCGAATGGTGGCTGATGGCTCCGATCCTCGAAACGTACCGGCCGCTGCAATACGTGGCTCCGACAGTGCTGCTGGTCCGCAAATCGGACCTGCCAATTTTTGCGTCATTTGATTCATGCCAGGATCTGCTGGTCCATCATGGTTCCGATGCCGCCAAGATCTTGACGCTGATGGAGGTCTACCGCAAATTCAAGGATCAGGAACAACGCCTGGCCCAAGCACGTGCGGAAGGCCGTTCGACGCAGTACCTCGAGGAAATGTGGCTCTTGGACCTCAGCCTCTCGACCGACATGCTGGAACCCACAGACGAAGAAGTCTCTGCCGGAACATTGAAGCCGTTCCGTACTCCACCATGGACTCGATTCGCTTCGACCTTGAATGAACTGGGATTGAGCATGCCGACTTCAATCGAAGTGCCGATTGTTGAAGAGAGACCTCAGCTTGTGGCGAGCGGCACATAAATCATTAGACGCGATCCTGAGGCAACATCGACAAGACCTCATCGGCGGCGCGGCAGCCGTGGTCGAAGGCTTCTTCGAACAGGGCCACGCCGCTGAGGTCGGTGTTGGCGAAGTGAATGCGGCCGTCGGGATGGCGAGCTTCACGCCGTTGCTGACTGGCGATGAATCCCGGCTTCGGTCGGATCATCGCGTGACCCCAGCGGAAGATGTCCAATCGCTCGACGAGTTGTCGAATTTGCGGATGCGGAACCTCCAGATCGGTCAGTACAACGTCCGCCAGATCGGCCCACGTGGCCTTCAAGAGTTTCTCACGTATTTCACGCGTGTGCGATTCTGTGAACGGGTAGTACCAGGTGAGCACGGTCGGGCCATAATCGCGGCCGGCCTGATGGGTCGCGACGACATAGCCTAACGAGCGACTGCGAAACATGACGTTGTCCCAGCAGAGTGGATAGCCCTGCTGTTGCTTCGGCCGATCCTTCAAATGCAGGTTGGCAACGAACCACGATCCGTACTCGAATTCATCGGTTTTTCGCTTGGTTCGTTCGGTGAACTCTGTGATCAATCTCGGTGCCAGGAATTGGGGCGCGGCGAAGATGACGTGTCGAGCTCGCAGGCCGGTTACGGATTGAGTCTGCGTGTTGAAGCAGGTGACTTCGACGAAGTCTCCCCGGTCACTGGTGACCGGCGTCAGTTGCGTGACCGCCATGCCGGTCTGCAGACGCGGGCCGACGACTTCCGCAAGGTGATTGATGATCCGGCCATTTCCCTCGGGCCAACTAATTAGGGGCTGATGGTCGGCACCGGGGGCTCGCAGTCTTGATGCGAAGTAGAGCAGCCCCGCCCAGGCACTCGTCGTTTCCGCAGAAAGGCCGTAGTCGTCGCGGCAACTGTAATCGACCAGCCAGTGCAAGCGTGCCGAATTGAACCCCTCGTACCTCAGCCAATCGGCCATGGACAGCTTGTCCAATTCCATGATCTCTTTATCGTCGGTGGCCAGGCTGGTCGGGATCGCAAAGGCGCGGCGTCCAGTTGAATCTCGCCAGGCCGCAAACGTGTCAATCAGTTCGCGAAATGCCTTCAACTGCACATGGTCATCTACCGAAGCCCCGGTCGCGGGATACAGACCCTCGATCCATTCCCCTTGGTAGAACAACCGCTCTTCGGGGTCGCGGCAAAGATACTGCTCGGCGACGATCGGCGATCCATCTGCGGCGAGCGATTCGACAACTCCCATTTCGGTAAACAGTCGAATCAACGGGACATTGTCAGCCAGCGGAACAGGGACATAGTGAGCTCCCCAAGGATAAGCGAAATCGCCTTTTTTCTCGGAGCGGGACGTTCCCCCGGCGACGGGTTCCAATTCAAGTACGACAAAGTCATCGCATTTTCCTTGCAGCAAGGCTCGTCCTGCCGACAGGCCCGCCGCGCCGCCACCAACGATCGCCACTTGGACATCTCGCCATTGATCATCGGCGGGACGTGGTCGAAAGCCGTCTCGCAGTCGATGCCCGATGTCGAATGATTGACCGAACAATTCACCATGTAACGGAACGACAGGTGGTGGTGAACATCCCGTCGCGACGGCCGGAGCCCCCAGCATGAGGGCGATCAGTTCTCGACGGCTTAGTCGCATGTGAGGGCTCGGAGTTTGTTCGAAGTGATTTCGTTGTTACCAGTCGCCTTGTCGCCGCCTACCGTCATTCCCGCGCAGGCGGGAATCCAGTTGCTTCGCAGCGATTCTACATCGTCATCGACTAAATTCCTTGCCGCTGCATTGCGACCCGCCCATAACTCTCTGGATTCCCGCCTGCGCGGGAATGACGAACAGGTGGATCCGCTCACTTCCAGACTCCCCACTCTTCATCGTAGTAGTGGACCAAGGCCTGATTGTTGAGTTGATTGATGTCGGTTTTCACGCGAACCAGATCGTGCGGCAAGACGAACATGCCGTTGAGCACTTCGTCGTTGAGAAACCGTGATTTTCCAGTGAGATCTTTCGAGAGTGCCAACTGATCGGGGATGGGCCCTGCCGACGCGAGGATGAAACCCCATTCGCCAAAGGTGGGGACGGGGGCGTGATAGGGACGCACCTGGTAGCCGGTCGCCTCCAGAGTACTGACGATGCACCAGTAGGATTTGGGTGCGACCAGCGGGGACGTGCATTGAATCGAGATCATCGCGCCGTCGTTCAGGCGATCGCGCAGCATGCGATAGAAGCGAGTGGTGTACAGTTTGCCAATGGCGAAGTTGCCGGGATCGGGGAAATCGATGACGACCGCATCGAACTTGGGACCATTCGCACGCCCGGTCCAGATGAACGCGTCTTCGTTGATAACGGTGACTCGGGGGTCTCGCAATGAAGCCTTGCTGAGTTCTGCGAGCGGCGGGAATCGATCGGCGAGCGTTGTCATTCCGGGATCGATATCGACCAGTGTCACCGATTCGATCGAGGGGTAACGCAAGATCTCACGCACGGCCAGACCATCGCCGCCGCCAAGGACCAGAATCTGCTTGGGCGACTTGATTGGTGACAGTGCGGGATGGACCAGAGCTTCGTGATAGCGGTACTCGTCCATCGAATTGAATTGCAGATGCCCGTTGAGATACAGGCGGAAGCCTTGTTCGGATCGAGTCAGCACCAGTCGCTGATATTGGGTCGTCTCCGCATGAATTACGGCATGTCCGAGGGCACTTTCTTCGGACAGTTTCGTGAGTGTCTCCGCCTGCACAAAGGCGATCAGCAGCAAGCCGATCACTAAGGCACCGCGAATGCGGAGACTTAGCAGGCCGTGTCGATTGAGTAGCGGTCGCAGCAAATATGTTCCCCAGACGCCGACGACGGCGTTGAGCAGGCCGCACAGCAAAGACGTGCGAATCAAACCGAGTCGCGGAACGAGGAAGATCGGGAACATCAGCGATGCGAGCAGAGCCCCGATGTAATCGAAGGCCAGCACGCGCGAGACCAGATCTTCGAAGTCGAGATGCTCTTTCAACAGCCGCATCAGCAGCGGCAGTTCCAAGCCGACCAGCGAACCGATCGCAAACACGAATCCATAGAGCACCACGCCGAAGATGTCGACTCGCGAGAACGCGGCGAAGAGAAGTGGGGCCGATAACCCGCCAACCAAAGCGACGCCGAGTTCCACTTCGATAAAGCAGCGGGCTAGTGATTTGTCCGCGACGAATCGCGAGATCCAGGCTCCGGCACCCATCGCCGAAAGGTAAAGTCCGATCACCAGGGAGAACTGCGTGACGGAATCGCCAAGCAGATAGCTGGCGAGTGTTCCGGCCAGCAGTTCGTAGACCAGCCCGCACGTGGCGATGATCAGCACGTTCAGATAGAGCAGCACCAGCGGAGCGCGGTTCATCGACCCTGCGGACATGTCGGCCTTACTGAAATGATGCGATCACAGGATCGCGGCAGCAATGATGATCGACATGCCGATGATGACCGATCCGATGATGATCGCCAGGGCGGTGTTCTGGTCTTCTTCGATCTCTTTGCGCAGCGAGAACGGCATCAGCGTCTTCATGATCCAGAAGCAGCCCCCCAGGACCAGCACCCCGACCATTGAATAGACGATGACGGCGGGCAAGTGCCGCCAGACACTGGGAATGCTACCTGGGTCGACAACTACTTCAGCCAACACGGCAACCAGCGAAAACGAGTTGATCGAGAACACTATTTTCCTCCTCCGCCAAAGCCGCCAGAACTGCGTCCGCCGCCATACCCACCGATGTAGCCGCCGCCCGATGAATAAGAACTGCGACCGGTGCCGTCACCAAATGTCGGGCCCGGCCAGGCATTCACAGCGGCGGCGGTAAAGTAGCTACAGGTCATCAAACAAAAGCCCAGGTAATACCTGGCCGCAGGTGACAAGTTCATTCGTCAGATCTTTGATAAGGATTGAAATCACTCTGTTTCCAGCGTTCGACTTCGAATTGTCGTCGACCGAGCATCGTCAGCAGTGGCCATAGTGACAAGATCACCAAAGCGACATAGAAATGGAATTGGTTGACCGGGGTCGTGACCAACTTTGACAGGAACATCACGTTCAGCCAGATCAGGATCACCACAAACACCCCCCACATGATGTAGATGTCTTTGGGAGGTGGAGGGGCTGGCTGAATCGCGCCGACTCCCCATGGCGTGGGCAGATCTTTCACCCCGAACGCCACTTCGACGGCTTCTTTGGGCAAGTAAGTGCCAAGCGAAATATTCAGTTCGCTGCCGGCGTCATTGACAGAGGCCTCATAAGAAATCATGCGCGGAGGCGCGATGAAGTCCGTCGACACGACTTGCTCTTCGATGGTGACTCGCCAGTAAAATTCACCCGCCACGTACTGCACAAACGCGGTCCCGCGATCGAACAGCTTGAAGGTCTCGCCTTCGTAGACGACCGAGTTCGTTTGCTCGACAACACTGGAGACGGGAATCGCTTCGACGAAACTCCAGTGGCCACTGCTGAGGACCAGCCAACGAAACCCGATCTTCGGATTGTGCAACAGGTATTCGGACCAAGGAAACTTCTTGCCGTCGTAGACGACGTATCGGACCATGTATCCGATGACGGTGACTTCAACGCCATTCAAATGGCCGACAGCGCCGAGCGGAATCAGCGGCTTCTCGCCCTGTTTCATCGTCAGCGTCTGCAGGTATTCCAGCTTGCCCTGCTGACAATCGAGCAGCGATTTACAACTGGGGCAGCAGACTCGTAGTGTTTCATCCGGGGCATGCAGCGTGAGTGGGCTACCGCATTGCGGGCAACTCAATTGCAACACACCGACGTTCGCTGACGGCGGTTGTTCAAACTGCCACGAGTCACCCGTCAGCTTCAAATCGTCGACAGCGATTTCGCGACCCAGGAACAGATGCGGACCGTCGGCATCGTATTCCAGTGTCGCGAACTCGCTGTCGGGTCCGTGCAGATCGACGAAACGATGTGCGGCATTCGGATGGAACGCCCACGGAATGTCGCCATCAGCGGATCGAGCGGTCGCGGTCCCCGATTCCGCCACGACGAGCGACTTGCCGTCGGGCAGGTTCAGACGATGGCCGGGGGTCATCGATTCGAAGTCGGGGATCTGCGAGGTGTCGGTGAGTCGCTTTTCCGTCGTCAGGTAGAATTTGCCTTGAGCGTACGCGAGCCACCGGACGCGATCACCGGGAAACTTCAAATAGAACTCGTCCCAGACTCCGCCGGCGGGGTGTTGATACTGAACTCGACCAACAACGTCGAAGCTCTTCTTCTCGAACGTTCCAGTCATCCCCTTCTTGACCGGGGAATTGGTCTCGAACAGGTCGGCGACCTTGCCGAGGTCTTCCAGCTTTTTGTCGGTGCGGGCGACGACCGAGTGACAGAAGCCGCAGACCGTGACGAGCGCGGTGCTCAGTTGAAACTCAATCGGAGCACCACAGGCCGGGCAGTTCGCAATGCGCTGCTTCACGCGAGATCTCCTGAGAGGATCTTACGTTGGCAGTCGGTTCGGAGTCTGGCAGCCTCGATCAACACTGAAGTGGCCCCGGTTGTCTGTCAGGAAGCGTTGGCTCGGTACTGTACCGTTGATGACTCAGGAGTGTGGGTGCGAGCCACGATAAACTTCCGTGTGATCTACGTCAAAACGGTGACTGGACATTCCGGATCATGAAAACTGCGCGCTATTTCGTTCGGGACGATGAATGGGGCTGAAATCGTTCACTGACGAAGTACAACGGTACGCCGATCAGAAAGGGAACAGCGATTAACGGCAGCAACGGCTTGGCATACATCGTGGCCGAAAACAATCCGAAACCGCACATGCCGCAGAAAAGCAGGGGACACAACGGAAAGAAGGGGGCTCGAAACGGCCGTTCGATCTGCGGATCTTTCACTCGCAGCACAAAGTACGCGATGCCCGTCGTCAGGAAGAACAACCAGAAGATCGGAGCGGAGGCCGCATACAGAGTTTCGAACCCGCCATAATATTGGCCCCAGGGGACTGGAGACGCGTGGATGGCAGTAAGTCCCGCGTCGACCGCTTTGCGACCGGCATCGGTCCCTACGCAAAAGATCATGGCCGACGCAATCCCGCCTTGAACCAGCAGCGACCAGACTGGTGCCTTCGACCAGGTGGACCATCGCCCCAGCAGTGAGAAGACTCGATGATCGGCCCCAACTGTGGCATGTAGTCGAGAGACGGAGAAGACCAGACCGTTGACGCTCCCCAGAGCCGACACCATCACCAACACACTGATGGCCCGTTCCCCGAACGACCCGAACACCTTCTTCATGGCGTCGCTTGCAGGCTGGTGTGATGCTCGCAGACCTTCAAAGCCGAGTGTTGCCAGATAGGCCGCGTTGATCAGGACGTAGCAAGCCGAAATGATTCCGATTCCCAAGAGTAAAGCTCGGGGAATGTTTCGCTGCCGATCACGCACATCGGCGGCGACGAAGGCGGCATCGTTCCAACCGCCGTAGGCGTACAGAATCAGGATCATCGCCAGCGACAGTCCTGGTCCTTCTACCGGACGTTCCACGACCAGTGAAGCCGAGCCGCTGGCACTCAGCCCCCCCACAATCAGCATGACGATCCCCAGGGTCTTCGAAGCCGACAGCAAATTTTGAGTCCACTTGCCCGAATGAATCCCCAGGCAGTTCAAAGCCGTCAGGCCTGCGACTGCGGCAATTGCGAACCAGACGACCAGTTTCTCATCAACGCCGAAAACTTTGACGGCGTACTCGGCGAAGACGTACGACAACGCTCCAATGCTGCCGGTTTGAATGATCGCCAGTTGCGACCAGCCAAACAGGAAGCCGATCGACGGGCCAAATGCTCGAGTCAGATAATTGTATTCGCCGCCGAGACGCGGATAGGTGGTGGCGAGTTCCGCGTAGCAGAGGGCTCCGACGAACGACAGCCCGCCGCAGATCAACCACAGTCCGAGGCCCGTCCAGGGGTCGGGAACATTCGCGAAGATCGTCCCCGACATCTTGAAGACTGTCGTGCCGATCACGATCCCGATGATCAGACTGACGGCATCCCACACGCTCAGGGCCGCAGTTTCTTTTTCGGGCTGATCAGACACGGATTGAAGACTCCATCAGAAGAATTGCGTCTGAGTGAATACGGCCAGGGGGCTCACGCCCCCCGCTCAGAGGATACTTTGATTACTTCTCAACAGTGGCGTGGAAGCCGGCGTCGTTCAGGGCCTTGATCAGCGCTTTGCCGTCGAAGTTACCCTTGATGGTGATGGTTTCGGCATTGGGCTTGGCGTCTTCGGACTCAACTCCGTCGACGGCTTTGATGGCTTTCTTGATGGTGTTGTTGCACTGTCCGCAGCAGTTGTGCACACCTTTCAACGCCAGGGTGGTGACTTTGCCTTCCTTCGCACCGCTGTCGTCCTTGACGGTCAAGTCCTTATTGTCGACGACGCCATGAAAGCCCGCCGCAGCTAGACTGTCGAGGACCTTCTGAGCCGTCTTCGCATCCGACGCGGTGAACTTCACCGTGCCGTCTGTCTTGCTGGCGGCGCCTTTGACGCCTTCGGCATCCAGAACCTTAGCAACAGCTTTCTCGCACTGTCCGCAACAGACGTGCGTCTTTTTCAATTCCACCTGGACATCAGCGAAGGCCTGGCCTGCAATGGCCCCCACAAATACGAATGCCGCCAGCGAAGATTTCAGACCGTTCATCGTTCAGTTTCCTTCAAGAGAGTTGGGAATAAACCGGTGCCCGCTGGTATCGATCGCGTGCTTGACCGCTCGACGTGTACAGTCTGACAGCAACGCAGTCGAAATCAGTCTGACAAACGTCAGCGATCGACGCCAGACTGCAAGACGCCGTTGCCACGAAACAAATCTCAAGTGCGGTCCGAATCATCCTCTCTTTCAATTTGAAATTTACATTTTGCAATTCGCAATTTGCATTCTCCTCTCTTCCCCCGCAACTTGGAATGAGCCCCCCTGACAGATACACTCCGCACTCTACTGGCCACCATTTCCCAAGATCATCGCATCGAAGAAGGATCTGTCATGAGTCGTGTTTGGTCATTCATTCTGCTGGGCCTTGGCCTGGCATCGCCACTGGTGGCGGCTGAAACTCCGAAGAAGATTGTCGGTTCACTCACCTATCCGGAATCCGTTTGCTACGGACCGAACGGGGCGCTCTACATCTCGGAAATGGGCGAGCCCGGCAAAGATGGTGACGGCAAGATCACCGTGCTCAAAGACGGCAAGACGCAGACGTTCGCCGACAAGCTGGATGACCCCAAGGGGCTCGTCTACTTCAAGGATCACCTCTACGTGACCGATAAAACGAAAGTCTTGAAGATCGATGCGAGTGGCAAGACCAGCGTTTATGCTCCGCCGGAGATGTTTCCGAAGCCCCCGTTGTTCTTGAACGATCTCGCCATCGATTCGGGAGCTGGGATTTTCCTGGTCAGTGATTCGGGAGATCGGATGGGCAAAGGAGGAGCCGTCTATCGGATCGACGTGCGACTCAACAAGATCGACACACTCGCCGATACCGAGACCATTCCCGAACTCCACACTCCTAACGGAGTCGCCTTTGACGGAGGCGACAGCATTCTGGTCGCCGACTTCGGGACCGGCAACTTGTTTCGCGTTCGGACATCAGACCGCACCGCTGCTAAAGTCGCCGAAGGGATGGATGGCGCAGATGGATTGATCTGGGACAATTTTGGGCATCTGTTCATCACCTGCTGGAAGACCGGCAAGATCTTTGGGATTCCACAGCCGGGTGTCGCTCCGATTCTGATGGGCGAAGGTTTGGAATCGGCAGCCGACTGCTGCCTGTCATCCGATGGTAGCCAGTTGTTCATTCTCGATATGAAAGCGGGAACGCTGACTTCGCTCTCGACCAAGATTCCGGGTTGGGAAGTCGACGAGTCACCGCTGAAGCTCGAATTCAAAACCGCGTTCCCCGACTTGAAGTGGACCGGTTGGGATGATGGCAGCGAAAAGGGTCAGGTCAACGCCCTGCGACCGATCGTGTTGACACATGCCAACGATGGTTCGAATCGAATCTTCGTCGCCACACAGCAAGGTGTCATTCATGTCTTCGAGAACGACGATAAGGCGACCAAGACCAAAGTCTTCCTCGATCTCTCGTCACGGGTGCGCTACAACGACAAGCAGAACGAAGAAGGTTTTCTGGGTTTTGCACTCCATCCCAAGTTCAAAGAGAACGGCGAGATCTTCGTCTTCTACACCGACGTGAAGGCCAAGATGGCCAACGTGCTGTCGCGAATCCGCACCAAAGGGGTCGACAAGTCGGTTGGCGATCCTGCCTCCGAAGAAGAACTGATCCGCTTCGAGAAGCCGTTTTGGAATCATGACGGCGGTTGCATCACGTTTGGTCCCGACGGCTATCTGTACATCTCGCACGGTGATGGTGGGGCGGCGAATGATCCACACGAAAACGGCCAGAAGATGTCGACGTTGCTCGGCAAAGTCCTGCGAATCGATGTTGATCACAAGTCGGACGGAAAGAAGTACGCGATCCCCAAGGACAATCCATTCGTCTCGCAAAGCGACGCATTGCCGGAGATCTGGGCCTACGGCCTGCGGAACGTCTGGCGAATGAGTTTCGATCGCAAGACAGGTGACCTGTGGGGCGGTGAAGTGGGTCAGAACATCTTTGAAGAAATCGTGCTGATCAAGAAGGGTGGCAACTACGGTTGGAACCTGCGGGAAGCGTTCCATCCCTTCAGTCGCAAAGGGATCGACGTTCACAAGGATCTGATCGAGCCGATCTGGGAATACCACCACGATGTCGGCCGTTCGATCACCGGCGGCTACGTCTACCGCGGCAAGCAGATTCCCAGCTTAAACGGAGCCTACATCTATTCCGACTACGTTTCGACGAAGGTCTGGGCGCTGCGCTATGACGCTCGGAAGGGTCGAGTGACCGCGAATCAGCAGATTGGTGATCGCCATCCGGCTGCAATGTCCTTCGGTGAAGACGAACAGGGCGAGATCTACTTACTGAGCGCGGCCGGCAACGGCAAGGGAATCCATCGCTTGTCGGCCGGTTCTGGCAAGTGAATCGTTGTTGATCTAATTGTGCGCGCAGTTCTCTGTCTTCAATCTATGAAATCTGCGTCATCTGCGGACAAGAATCTTGATCCGCAGATGACGCAGATTAAACGGAGAAAATCCCAACCGCAAAAAATATGGCCATGTGAAAGGCTGCACCCCAGGCCAAGCTTGTTTCGTGTGGAATAGCAACGGTCGATGCTGATCAAACGACAGAGCGTGTCGCGGGCTGTATGATGACGGTGTCTCGCAACGTCTTTTCGATCCGTCAGAGCAACATCCGAACGTGCCCAAGAAACAGGCCAAGAGCAAACTACGAGTCGACTTTCGCAAGAACCGCAACAATACCGCGCGGCGAAACGACATTACGCGCGCTGTCCATTCCGAAGGGGTCGATGTCGACAATCTGGATCGCGGCCAACGCGTCTCCGGCAAGGGTGATCAGACTCGCAAGCGAACAATCGTTGGGGCGCATCTCGAAGGAGAAAACGTCGTCATTGATGTCGACGAAACGCTGTGTCGACGCGGACGCGTGTTGGCGGCGATCGGGTCGACGCAGTGCATCGTCCAGGCGGATGCCGGACAGGTCGAAGCGGGTCGCCGCTATGAATGCACGGTTCGTCGAGTGGTCCGCACAGTCGCTCGCGAATCCCGGAATGCCGTGGTTGCCGGTGACCATGTGCTGTTCCGGCCACAAGATGACGAGTTTGGCGTGATTGAGCGAGTGGAACCTCGACAGGGGGTGCTTGCCCGTGGACACCAGTACAAGCAGCACATCCTGGTCGCGAACGTCTCGCAAGTGGCGATTATCGCTTCGGCGAATGATCCTCCGCTCAAGCCGGCCCTGATCGATCGATTCCTGGTCAGTGCTGCGAAGGGAGAAGTCGCGCCAGTCATCGTGATCAATAAGTGTGACCTGATCGACGTGGCTGACTTGCAGCCATTGATCGGGATGTACGCTCGTCTCGGCTGCACGATCATCACGACCAGTGTGACCACTGGCCAGGGGATGCCTTGTCTGCGTCGGCAACTGCACGGACACCAGACCGTATTTACAGGGCAAAGCGGCGTCGGCAAATCGTCGCTGCTGAACTCGCTGCAGCCGGGTCTGGCATTACGGGTCGGCGAAGTGAGCCAGGTCACCCAGAAGGGCCGGCATACCACGCGGTATTCGGAACTGCTGGAGTTGAACACGGGCGGCTGGGTTGTTGATACTCCCGGAATCCGCCAGCTGGAACTGTGGGATGTGCAACCGGTCGAAGTCGAAGGCTACTTCACCGAGTTTCGGCCGTTTGTCCCACGCTGTAAGTATCCCGACTGCCTGCATGTTCACGAAGAAGGCTGCGCCGTGCGGTTGGCATTAAAACACGACATGATCTCGCCGACGCGTTATGAGAGTTACCTGCGGATGATCGTGGACGACGCGGGATGATCGTTTCACCGCCTGAACATCGACACGAGCAGTCGGCGAACTCAGTTTTCGTTCTCCGATAGTGCCTCAATAAATACTGTCTCGCGTTTTCCGGTATTAAATGAGATCAGACAGACGAGCGTCTCGGTGCCGGTATTCGCCAAATTGTGGGTGACGCCGAGCGGAATCCTCAACGTCATTCCGGGCCGCAATTCGATCGTGTCGTCTTCGAAACTGTGTTGCCCGGTCCCGGCGAGCAGATGCAACACCTCTTCGCAGTTTGGATGATAGTGGAGCTGGTTCCGGCAGCCCGGTTTGATATGGCACAGGCCGACAGTCTGCTGAGCACCTCGGAAGAGGCGACCATTGCACAGCCACTGCAGCGTTCCCCAGTCGAATGTTTCGACCGGTAGTCGACTGGTTTCGGAAACGTATTTCAGGGGATCGAACAATTCGGCTCTCCAGACGCGCAAAGTCAGCATTCAGGACCGTCGCCAATCTTGCCACGAGATTGAGCTTAAGTCGATGGGCTAGCAACTTCGAAGACATTCGCCCAAGGTCTTGGCGACCTTGGCTACGATTGGAACAACTGCTCCGTTGACCTGCCGTGGCGAATGCTTCAGCATGGTACGTGATCTGAGGCGCGGCAAACATTGATCGGGGATGTGCCATGAACCCATTCGATTCACAATACGAATTCGCTCGGCGCGAAGTGTCGCGACGGTCGTTTTTGACGCGATCCACCAGCGGCATGGGGGCGATGGCGCTGGCATCGCTACTGAACCCGAAATTATTGACCGCGGCCGATGCAGAATCGGCGAACTACCAGCAAGGTGTCGTTGCGCCACTGCATTTTCCTAGGAAAGCAAAACGAGTCATTCACCTGTGCATGGCCGGCGGGCCCAGCCACCTGGAGACACTGGACTATAAACCGGAACTGGCCGCTCAAGACGGCAAGCCGATGCCGGAATCGATCACGAAGGGGCAACCGATCGCCCAATTGCAGGGGCAACAGCTCAAGTGCCTGGGTCCACAGCATAAGTTTGCCAAGTACGGCAAGTCGGGGCAGGAGATCTGCGATCAGTTTCCCAAGCTGGGAAGTGTCGCAGACGATCTGTGCATCATCCGCTCGCTGGTGACCGAAGCGATCAATCACGACCCGGCTCACACGTTTATGAACACCGGCACCGCGATCTCGGGCCGTCCCAGCATGGGGTCCTGGGCCTGGTACGGATTGGGAGCCGACTGCGAAGACATTCCCGGTTATGTCGTGCTGACTTCCACGGGCCGTAGCGGCCAGCAGCAGCCAATCGCCTCGCGTCAGTGGCACAGCGGTTTCCTGCCCAGCCGATTTCAGGGCGTCCGCTTCAATTCCAAGGGTGACGCTGTTTACTACATCAACAACCCGGCAGGAGTCTCGCGCGATCAGCAGCGCGATGTTGTCGATGCGGTGACGCAGCTCAATCGACAATTGGATGCCAGCATCGACGATCCCGAAATCGCCACTCGCATCAATCAGTACGAGATGGCGTTTCGGATGCAGGCGAGTGTCCCCGAATTGATGGACCTGTCAAAGGAGCCGAAGCACATTCTCGACGCCTACGGTGTCACGGGATTGGACGGGTCATTGAACGCGAACTGCCTGCTGGCTCGACGATTGGCCGAGCACGGCGCGCGGTTCATTCAGCTTTATCATCGCGACTGGGATCATCACGGCGGCGTTCGCGACGGGATCGCGCAGATCGCCAAGGAAGTCGACACGCCGTGTGCGGCATTGATCGCGGACCTCAAGCAACGCGGCATGCTGGATGAGACGCTGGTGATCTGGGGCGGCGAGTTCGGTCGAACGCCGATGGCCCAGGGAAATGGCCGCGACCACCATATCAAAGGCTTTTCAATCTGGATGGCCGGGGGTGGGATCAAGGGAGGCATCAGTCACGGCCAGACCGATGATTTCGGTTACAACGCCGTCACCGATGTCGTGCATGTGCATGACTTGCATGCGACGATTCTGCATCAACTGGGTATCGATCACAAACGCCTGACCTACAAGTTCCAGGGCCGAGACTTCCGGCTGACGGATGTCAGCGGGAATGTGATCAGCAACATTTTGGCTTGAGGATTTTCTCGTAGGTTATGCTTCAGCATAACTTTTGGAGCTCCGGAGATATGCTGAAGCATAACCTACGAGATGCCGTCTATTACGACTTGAGATCGTAAACCGACAGTTCGACGTGTGTCTCCGTCCAAATGCCCTCGACAGACCGGCAGCTCGCGGCGACGAAGTGTCGCCCGCAGTCATCGGAATAGATCGTAAACGATACTGGCAGGCGAGTCGCCGCCATTACTTCAGCCGAGCCACGGCAGTCCTCGTCACAATCCTGACCGATCGGCACGGCGATCCCTTGCTGCCAGATATAAAGTGCGCAGGCTCCGTCTTTTCCCTGCCACTCGAGCAGCGACGTTCGACACACGGGACAAACGTGTGTACCGGAAGGTCGATACCAGTCGAACATGCTCATCGACACATCTCTGATTGACGATCGTCGGAGTCAAAGACTCAAGAGGCGAGCCTTCGTCTCACTGAGGATGTATTGGAGACGGCGACGTTCGCGAAAAATAACAACGAGATGGATACGCCATAGGCAATGGCGACGCGCAGCCCAATCTGCTTGGCAATCCAGCGAGCCACGAAGAAGTCGAGAATCAGGGCGACAGGTGTTACCGGCATGAGAAGGTACCAGTAGTTCACAACTAAGTCGCTCATGCGGATGATTGAGATCGCTAACGCAGGGATCTCGACGCCGAAGTCGTTAAAGTCATGTTTGAATCGCGGGACCAGGAAATAAAACCAGCCGACCAACAGCAGACCCGACAACAGATGCACGACCGCGATGGTCGCTGCCAAAGGAGTGGCCCATTGATCCCGCATCGATTGGTGTAGTTCGATCTCACTCGAGTCCGACAGCAGTGTTGCGGCCATTGCATCGACTCCGCTGTCCGTGAATGAAGTTCGTAGGTTATGCTTCAGCATAACTCTTCAACCTTCTACACTGACAACATCCTGCGACTTAGAACTCGACCTTCAAACCTTCGCGGCGATAGATCGGCAGATGTCGGTAGTAGACTTCCAGGGTCATGATGCACAGGCAGCTCATGTACAGGCGGCCACCGGTGGCTCCATGCGGATCGGCGAGGTCCCAGCTTCCTTCCATGTGACCGTCCTTGGACTTCTTCTGAGTGCGGATCAGTTGATCTCGCATCGCGCCGTTCCAGGTGGTCCACTCATCGCCGCCCCAGTGATGCATGACCTGGGTCGCGTAGTAGTTGTAGTACATGTTGTTGGGGGCGGGCTTCGCGGCTGCCAGGTACTTCACCCCTTCTTGCAGCGACTTATTCTTGCGATCCCAGCCGAGGTACATCCGGCAGAGCAATCCGGCCGCAGTCATCGTGGGGGTCGGAGCCTTCTGCTGCAGGTCGTACATGTACTGGGCACCGCCATTGGTCTGAGCGGCGTTCAGGTACAGTTCGGCCCCTTTGAACGCGCTGCCAGGGACGGGAAGCTTGGCATTCTTGGCACTCTTCAGCGCCATGATCTGCCAGCCAACGACCGATGTATCGCCAGGATCGGCGCTGGCGGGGTACGGAATGTAACGCCAGCCACCCGATTTTGGATTCTGACCGGCGACAATGAAAGCGACAGCACCCGTGGCCGCGGTCTTCACGCGATTGTCCTTGGTCAACGCCGCCAGTTCGGACAGGGCGATGGTGCAGAGACCTTGCGTGTACATCTTTTCATTGGCCACAACGGTCGGACACAGATCCAGACCTTGCGGGGTCGACTTGGCATTCTTCAACAGGAACTCGATCCCGTTCTTAACTTCCTTCTGGTAGTCGCCGTTCTGATGCGTGTGGCCTCCGCCGAGGAAGGCCAGCAGTGCCATCCCGGTCGCACCCGTCCGACAGCCATCTTTCAGCGTGCCGCTTTGGGTACATTGCCCTTTGCAATCGGCATGAGCTTCGTGCTTAAAACTCCAGCCACCGTCCGGGAACTGGTGCTTCGACAGCCAGCGCATTCCGTGAGCCACAGCCGCTTCACTGGCCGAGTTACCACCCATCGATCGCACCAGGGCGGATTTGGCAGCGGTCGACATCCGACCGCTGGCAGCATTGTCAAACTTGATGTCGGCCAAGCCCACCCCGTCGCCTTCGACCTTCACCTGCGCTGGTGCCAGATCGTTGATGTTCATGTTCGCCGGTCCCAGGTCGAAGACCTGATCCGACGAACTCATATTTTGGTCTTGGGGGGCTTCCTGGACGTCCTTCTGCTGATCGAGCGACTGTTCCACGATCGGTTCGTCTGGAACTTCTTCTTTGGTATCCATCACCTCGGTGAAGATTTCTTCGAGGATCTGCGGATTGCTTAAGGCGATCAACCCTAATGCGGCCAGTCCGACGCCATGCATCGCCAGACTGATCATGATCACTGTGGAAAGCGTCTTCCAATCGGTCTTTGGTTTACCATATCGAGTTGGCGGAATGATTTTCGGAAGGGGTTTCGCCGCCGGTTTTGGTGCTGCTGCGGCGGGTTTTGCAGCGGCTGCTTGAGGAGCGGCAACCGGTGCCGTCGTCGCAACTGGAGCAGGAGCAACAGCGACTGGCGCGGTGGCAACGGGAGCTTGAGCGACCCGTGCAACAGCGGGTGCGGCAATCACAGGTGCGGCCGTCATCGGCGCTGTCGGTGTTTGAACTACTGGTGCTGCGGTGGCAATCACCGGAGCCGCTACAGGAGCGATCGGGGCTGCAACGGGGGCGTGGGCCACAGGGACTGCCTGAGGAGGGACCACCGCGACAGGAGTCGCGACTGGCGTTGCCACCACAGGAGTTGCAACAACCGGCACTGCTACTACAGGAGCAGCAATCGGCGGAGCGACCGGAACCGCAGCCACGACGGGTGGCTGATTTACTGCCACTGGAACGGCCGCCATCGGAACAGCGCCATTCGGCGGCGACGCTCCATTCAGAGGAGCGACCGTAGGTGGGGGGGTCACGTGCTGAGTACTCATTGGCTGTCTCACTATTCACCAGCTGGCGATAAATCACCTTCGGTGAACACGGAAACGTTCGAAGAATTCATGACAAATTCATCAGAAAAGACAGGGTTGCAAGCGGGATAAAAGGATGAGCAACTCCGGACAGTGATGCTACGGCTCCCCGAAGGGACGGTCAAGCAGTGACTGATGCAGAGACCAACCACCTTACGAAAATATTGCCTTGCTAGTGGGTTATGCTCACCAAGGAAAATCTGGCAGATGCCCGACAACCGTCAAACTTTCACTGCAATGGCAATCTCGGCAAAACCGATACAACTGATGCGACTAGACGCGGGACCGCTACGTTTCGTGTTGCCCCGCCGGCAGACAAGGGACATAGGAAATCAGGTTTTTCGAAATGGCAGAAGCTTAAATCTTCTGTATGTAAATAGATGCGATTCTGAATCGGTAGATCGGCCGAAGAGGAATCCATCATCCAGAAGCAGAATAAATGACAAGTGCGGTGGCCAGTCAGAGGTCACGCGAGGGGGGATGTCATGCGAGTCGTTCGCGCCGTCAAGTTGGGTCTATTGCTCGCTTGCGTGTCTTCAATTTTCAGCACCGGCTGCGCCAGCTTGTCGCCCAAGTTGCGAGTCCTGCCGTCGCTCGCCCGTCATCGGGCCGATTCGCAATATCATGCCGCCTGGCAGGCCGAACAACGTGGTCAGTTAGAGAAAGCGCGCGAACTGTACGCGGCTCTCCAACGGCACTCGCCCAACGTCCCGCAATACTCACATCGGATGGGTGTGGTCTGCACTGAACTGCAAGACTATGCCACTGCCGGAAAATACTTCGAACACGCTCGCGGCCTGGCCCCGCACGACGCCGCACTGCTCGCCGATATGGGTTATTGCGTCTACCTGCAAAAAGACTACAAGAGCGCCGAAACCTTGCTGAGCGAAGCGGTTCGACTGGCTCCTGGCGATTCCCGGGCCGTCAACAACCTGGCCATGTCGCTGGGATACCTGGGGCGTTACGACGAAAGCCTCGCCCAATTCCGCCGAGGCAACTCGGAAACGCAGGCTCAGTTAAACGTCGCCTTCATCCAGAACCAGCGCAATGAACCGGACGCCGCCATGGCGACCTATCGCCGCGTCCTCGCCCAGGATCCCGGCAATAAGATCGCTTCCGCCTCGTTGCAGCAGTTGCATACCGCACAACAGCGACAGCCGAACGTGCTCGATCAAGTGGGCGATCAATTCGCCTCGCTCGCAGGCCTTCCCTCACCGTCGGCAGCACCCGCTTGGGAAGTGGCTCCGCTGCCTCCCATGATCGCCGCTGTTCCTCCGAGCCCTCCCGCTCAAACCACAGCGTCAGCCGATCGAGCCCTGGCATCGAATACGGCTCCTGATGTCCCGATTGTTATCATCCCCATCGATGCCCAGTGGACCACCACCACGACCGCCGCTCAACAACATCCGCTTGAGACTGCTGCCGACAAGGCATTCGAGCTACCGACACGATCGGCACCACCCAGCGAATTGGCCGAAGTTCCTGCCCAGCCTGCGATGCTGAACGACGCGACGACGACCGCCGCTACCAAAGCCGCGATTCCGGATGACGTGGCCAATGTCTTCGAAGCGGGCGACGTCACCACGGAAACACCAATGCCCGAAGCCGGTGAATTGGCCAGCCTCGATTGGGCCAAAGAGGGGCTCGCTCGAGAAAAAGCGGCCGTCGACGCAGGTTTGAAAGAGTCACCTCTGGCAGACGATTTCCTGCACGGCTTCTGCCCGGTGGCTCTCCGCGATGAACGTCGGCTGGCCGCTGCCCAGGCCGAGTTTGCGTACGAGCACCAGGCTCAAATCTATCGATTCAGCTCCGCCGCAGCGCGAGACCAGTTTATCGCTCATCCGGACTGGTATGTCCCCGCCGCCGGTGGATTGGATGTGATCGAAGTGCAACGCGGACGTTCCGTGACCCAAGGGTCGCTGGATCACGCCTGCTGGTTCCGACATAAGCTGCACATGTTCAGCACTGCCGAGAACCTGGCCGCCTTCCGAGCCACTCCACGAAACTTCGCAACTTACTAAGCAGGTCTTCGTACCTGCATTACGTCTCGCGACAGAGCCCGGCCGCTCTGACTGCTTCGGCAGTTAGGGCGGCTGGCTTTTTTGTAAATTGACCGCGCAGCACGATGGTTGTTTGGGTCTGGCTTGGGTGCCACGGTCTCACCGCCTTCGGTGTGGTCGTGTCTCCGGTCAAAGCCACGGCCATGTCGAGGACTCCAAGTCGTTTTGGAGCGAGGGTATCTATACCTCATTCCCCCCGAGCGATCTGAAAGATCGTCGGTCGGTTCGTTGTCCTCAGGCCCAAGGGGCCGGAACTTTGCCCAGCCAGGGCCCTTCGGCCCTGGAGGTAAGCCCTATAATTAGACGTTCAAAGGCCCCATCTTCCGCGCTCACAAAGCTTCGCTTGTGCAGACGGGTCCCCTCCCAATCGGTCGTCCCTGACTGCACTCCCCCCTGCCTTTGGCTTTTTGTTCCGCTCGCCAAACGAACAGCCGTTTGGCTTGCGAACAAATCTATTTTCAGAAGGGAGGCGACTTCTATGAGTGCCAAATTCACACCAAAGACGGTCCGCGAGGATATTTACACTCGCATTACCAATGGAATCGTTGAACAGCTTGAACGCGGCGTCCGGCCCTGGTTCAAGCCATGGAATGCGGAACATACCGCGGGACGAATTACCCGACCGTTGCGATACAACGGAGAGAAATATTCCGGGATCAACATCCTGACGCTGTGGATGTCGTCGGAATTACAGGGGTTTGTTTCGCCGTTCTGGATGACGTTCAAACAGGCTTTGGAGCTTGGCGGACATGTGAAGAAGGGCGAGCATGGTTCGCCGGTCGTCTATGCCTCGACTTTCAAGAAGAAAGAGGAAAGCGACGACGGACAGGAGACGAAGAGGAAATTCCGTTCCTCAAGGAATACACGGTCTTTTGTGCCGACCAGTGTGAAGGTTTGCCGGATCATTTTCTATGCGACCGTCACACCGCCGACCGAGATGCTGCCACGCATTGAGCAGGCGGATGCGTTCTTCGCGAATACGAAAGCTGATATTCGTGTCGGGGGCGATGGGGCGTTCTATGCGATGGATGCCGACTATGTTCGCATGCCGCCGTTTGAGACATTCCGCGATGCGGAGTCACATGCCGCTACCCTCGCCCACGAGATGACCAACTGGACGCGGCACCCGTCCCGCCTTGCCCGCGAATTCGGCCGCAAACGCTGGGGCGATGAAGGCTACGCCATTGAGGAACTCGTTGCAGAATTGGGGTCGGCCTTCCTGTGTGCGGATTTGCAGATCACGCCGGAGGTTCGCGAGGACCATGCCAGCTATATCAATTCCTGGCTGAAGGTATTGAAGGATGACAAGCGGGCGGTATTTACCGCCGCGTCGCATGCCGCGAAAGGGGAAGGAATCGGCTGACTGGGCGATAATGATCCGGTCCGTGTCACTGCCTTGCGCGCTATAACTCGTAAGGACATAACCATGGCGAGGTGCCCGAAGTCTTGGGCGATTGTCTTGTTCTCGCGTGTGCAGATATTCCCCTTTGGGTCAAAGCCGGTCACATGCACCAAATCGCCGTTGTGCAACCGGCCACGGCCGTCGAGTGTCTTGCCGTTTTGGGTGATGCGGAGAACATCGCCGACGGCAATATCCAAGGATGACTGATGAAAGAGCTGGAATCGCGCCGCCTGATCGACTGGGGGAGGGGGCGCCGCCACTTCTACTCGCTCGCCTCGTTTGTAGCCCTTCGCGTTCTGGTTGAAGATCAGTGTGTCACCTGGGGAATAATTCGCCACATCCTTGCGTTCCCCTTCGGTCAGGTTAGCGTTACGGAGGGTGGCGAAACGCCGCTCGGTTCGTTCCAGCAGGGCACGTTGTTGCAATCCATGGCGAACGGCTTCGGTACATCGCTCGGACTCGAGGCGCGAAGGTGAAACAACGAGAGCGGACATCCCTTGGGCCACAGATTCGATATAGTCGGCGGCGAGGGCTGTATAGCGATGGTCATCTTCGACCTCGTGGATCCACCCCATGGCATCGAGCTTGCGGAATCCATCAGTTGCCCGCTGCTCGCTCAAGTCTTGCACCACACGTTTGTATTGATCCTTCTGACGCAGGATGCCCTTAATTTCGGCAGGGCGTAGCCCGACTTGCTCTTCAAGCAACCGGAGTGCTGCTCCGGCCTCGACACTGCCATGCTGGTATCTATCCCCGGCCAGGATCACCCTACATTCCAGTGTGTCGGCGAGTTCGAATAGCCTGCACATGGTCCGTACACCAATCATCCCCGCCTCATCGATCAGGAGGACCTGGCCGCGACTTCGCTCCTGCAACTCCTGATCCACGAGCAGGCGGGCGACGGTATCGGCTTCCGCGAACCCTTTTTCCTGTAGCACTCCCCGGCTCGCGCGTGCGGAGGGAGCAAAAGCAAAGACTCTGGTGCCAGTGGCTTCAATCGCCTCGACCGTTTCAAGCAGGAGCGATGTCTTGCCCGTCCCGGCCGCGCCACGAACAAGAATCACGAAATCGGTTGAATGAAGCATGTGCTCGACGGCGGAACGCTGTCCCTTGTTGAAGTACCCTCGCGTAAAGTGGTGCGGTCCAGCTTTAAATGCGCGCCGGGTACCGAGCCCAGTCCTCGCTAGTTCCAGCATGTGCTGCTCTTCCGCGAGGACTTTGTTCGTCGTCGTCATCCGGCGGCCCGCGCGTTCACGAACGAGGAAGGGTTGCGCCTGGTATGCCTGCTCGACATGTTCAACGGACGCCCGTCCGACGCTTCGCATGAGGGATTCTGCGAGCAGCCGTCGCTCAGGAACCACAGACTGGCGCTCGAAGCAATGTTCGGAGGCAAGGCCGACCGCCTGCCTGGCATTGGCTTCGTCCAATGCAATAGCCAACCCGCCGACACGGTCCGCGACCACAGCTAGCGTATCCCTTTCATCATCGGAGAGTCGCGAGCGCCAATGGGCACGCAACACGTCCATCGGGATAGCCTTTTGCTTGCGCGACCGCGTCTTCGCCCCGAGTTCCGCTTTCGCGACGGGATCGGTGATTCCACGTCGTCTGGCCTCCGCTTCGATCTCCTTGGTGCGAAGGGAAAACTTCTCGACGATCGACGGAGAAATACCGTCGATTTCCCAATACTTTCGTTTATGGACAACCGGCAAGCCAAGTGCGGCGAGCTTCTCGCCCAAGCGGACGTGGAACTTCGCTTCATGGTAGCTGGCATCTCGCTTGAGATGCCCGAATTGGCCGGCTTTGTGGGCTTGCTCTTTCTCGTCGTACGTCGCGTTGAAAACAAAGCAATGCGTGTGGAGTTGGGGATCGGGGAGGGCATTTTCAACGGGCCTCGATGTGAAATGCGTAAACTCACCCCAGATGGCATTCCCGGTTACCCGGTCTTCGTTATGACCGCCCTTGCGCACCCGAGTCTGCATTTCTAATTCGATGTCGACCATCGTTTCACGGACCGATTCCCGAAATGCGTCGAGCAATCTCTCGTCTCGTGTCAACGCATGCAAAACAGAGAGGCTCTTCGGTGCGTTAAATGTAAAATCATAGCCAATCCGACGATAGTTGCGGGTACGGAGAGTCAACGACTCGCCAGTTGTTGGGTGCAGGTTATCACATAGTGCGTCCCAATCACGCATGGCACGAATTGGCGGTGACACCGGATTTGCGAACCAAAGTGTCCAGCGACGCTGCCCCGCTTTGGGACGATCGGCGCTGTGCCCCTGATCAAAATACTAGAGATGCGAAGTGGTGGATCGACACGGAAACCGAAAAACTTATGCTTGGATGAAGACTCGTCAAACATGAGGGATCGCGGGACTGACGATACGGTTCATCGCTGGCACCTCTACGCCCGAGGTATGAAACTCGAACACGTTCGTGTTGGTCTAACTGCGTTCTCCTTGCGCCTTCGCCGGTAATGCTCGCTGGCATACTGCACCCCGCGATCGGAGTGGGCCACCAGACCGGCATCGGGAAGTTCCCTGTGAACGGCCATCTGCAAAGCATCGACGACCAGACGACTGTCAATTCGTTCTGACAT
>JAQGHU010000009.1 GCA_028291515.1 Schlesneria sp. | reverse complement strand
ATCCACGAAGAACACGACGTGCGACCGATTCTTGACGATTGTGGCGGCCCTTCAGGCCTTTGGGCTTCTCAATCACTCAACCCAGGGCGGCGCTACGAGGCTCCGCCTCTCCGCTCTGCCCTGGGCTAGTCTGTGGTGGCCTTTCAGGCCTTTTCAGAACGAGAACTCAGGATCATTGTCCGGCATTGTCCGGCGCGGATCGAAGTCGTCAGGCCGCCTTGCGAGCGACTCGGACTTCGCGCAGATCGACCATTTCGTGGATGTTGCCTCGAACGGGCTGGCTTTCGAAGCGGCCGTCTTGAGTATCCAACCGCATTCTCATTTCGGTGGTCGGGCAGAGCATGGTGGAGATCACTTTGCCACTGACTTCGGACATGGGAATCGCGGTCACCTTGAACTGTTGCAGGATGGTCGGCAGGACGGTCTTCAAGATCAGCATGGCCAGTGGAGCACCGATACACATCCGCGGTCCGGCACCAAACGGAAGGTATTCGTATGGCGACGGATTAATCGTCAGCCATCGTTCCGGGCGAAACTCTTCGGGGTTTGGATAGAGTTCCGGCATGTGATGTGTCATGAACTGGCTGAACACGATTCCTGCCGCTGGAGCTAAGGCAAAGGGGCCTAGCTGGGTCGGCAGAGCTGTCATTCGCTGGGAGTATGACGAGGCGGGCAGAATGCGCATGCTTTCTTTGAGGACGCGCTCTGTGCAAGAGAGACGTTCCACCTGCTCAATGCTGGGGAAACCGCCGCTCAATTGTGTCTTCAGTTCCTGATGCAACTCAAACATTACCGAGGGGTGTTCGGCCAGCAGGAACAGTGTCCACGCCAGTGTGTGAGCTGTCGTCAGATGAGCGGCTCCGAACATCAACGCTGCCTGGCCGATCAGTTCTTCGTCAGAGATGCTGCCTTCGCTGTCGTGGGCACTGATCATCAGCGATAGGGCGTCGCTGCCGTTCGGATTGCTTTTCCGCTGACCGATCATGGCCTTGATTTCAGTTTGCAGCAGTCCGGCGTATTCCAGCAGTTCGCCATAGCGATTGGCGATGTCCTGGTTCGCCACAAAGGCGCCCATGCCCAGTTCGTGATTCATGTGGACCCAGTGGTCGATCATATGACCGATCCGGTAGGCCATGTCGGCGTCGTCGATCCCAAACAGGATTGTGCTGGTCATCCGCAGCATCAGATCGGTCATATCGCGGTTGATGTCGCGTTCAGTGCCGGGCTTCCATTCGGACAACATCTCTTCGGTAAGTTTGCGAATCGTGGGGACGTAATTGAGGATCGCCTTTTTGAGGAACGCATCCATGACCAGGCGTCGTTGCCGTTTGTGCTGTTCTCCATTCATGCTGAGCAGGCCGGAGGAGAGGTTGCGCTGCGGCGACTTTCGAGATCCACGGATGGCGAAGAACTGTGAATGGTAGGTCGTTCCATCACTCAGAATCTGGTGGTTGAAGTGAGGGCCAAAGGCGAAGTAGATCCGCTGCCCCTCATCTTCCAGAGCGGCGATGTTCCCGTGCCGGGCCTGCAGTTTTTTCATGCAAGCAATCGGATCGTCGGGAAAATCGAACAGGCGACCACGAGTGACCGGCAGCGGTTCATCAATTCCGTGCGTCAGAACGAGGTTGTGAGTCGACATCGTTGGTGCTTCCCTGCTGGCAAGTTGAAAGGCATCATGCCTTCCCTAAGGTACCTGCGCCACTTGGGCTTGTACCATGAAGCCCGAAGTGCTCCAAGAGAACTTTCTAAACGTTTCTATCGGATTCCACATTGCCGACAGAATTCGGTTCCGAAACGGGACAAATACTGGCCCGAGAATGGCAGACGAGCAGAATCGGGAACGACAGAGCGACCGAAGTACGCGCGATCAGGCGGATGATTCATCCAGAGGAGAAAACACGCTCCAGTTGTTCGGCTTCGGCCAAGTCTTTCGGTGTGATCAACTCACGGTCGACCGGAACGGGCGCATTTTCGAAGTGTTGGATGGTGTCTGCGTATGGTTGCCAATTGAGATCGCCTAAACGCACCAGTCGACCGAGTTGCTGGCCGGAAGTTCCGAGATACGCTTTGTAGATCAGTTCTGAACAATAAATCCGTTCATCATCCATGCGGTATCGCATGTCGTAGGGACGTCCCAGGTACGTTTTCGCGTTTTCGATTGTGGCCGGGACGTATTGCTGGTGTTCAGCCTTGAATCGATAAGCGGCGAACCGCTGATTGCGACCACGAAATTCGAATTGCCTCAGCGGTGTGACCTCGACTTTTCGGAACGCTTCATAAACAACCCAGACGCCATTCTCTTTCGCGACGATCCCGCAGTGCGAGTAAGGCGATGCGGTCACACCTTCGATGGCATCAACGAGCGGCGAATGAGGGAGTGATTGAAACAGGATGTCACCTTCCTGAGGCACGTAGCTCCAGTAGGCGATGTAAGCTGCACCATAGATCCAGGCAAAAACGACAAACGAGAATAGAGCGCAAATCCCAACGGTCACGACCAGGACACGTCGTGACCGCTCGTTACGTCGCAGTGGAGTAGCCATAATTATTGCCGCATCGCGACCAGCTTTGACGTTAATCTCAAAACGGCACGGCTTTGTCAAAGTGGCTGTTGGCGTAGTGCATAAGCCCGAATCCATCGAGACAAGCTCGAAGGGGTCGGGAATCGGCTTCGTCGAACCCGACAATCCCCACCGAGTTCATCTCGGTGGAAGCAGGCCTTTGCACTAGGCAGACAAGACTCCAAAACCGTGGCACCCGTGCGAATTTGGGACTTCTCTATTCATCTCACTTCAATCAGTTGGAATAACTGGGAACATCGATCCAACGGCGTTCGGCATATGACTTGAGGACGGCATCGGCGACAGCCTGAGCACTGGCTCCGTCATCGAATCCTGGCGTGGCGTCTCGACCTTCGACGATGGCGCTGACCAGTTCGTAGACCAGGTCGTAACGGAAGACGGTACTCGGTTTGCCAACCGCAGGGTCGCGGGGGCTGCCTTCCGGCTTCATGAATTGGGAGGGGACCAGCGATTTTTCCATCGTTCCGCCGTGCTTGCCGACGAGGATGTAGTTGGGGTCGACGAGTTGGTACACGGCAGAGCCTTCGCTGCCGTTGACTTCGGCCCATTCGAAGCCGACACCGCTGTTATGGTGCCCCTTCATCAGGGTGCTTCCTTCCCAGACGCCGACCGCGCCGGACTTGAACGATCCGATCAGGGCGGACCAATCGTCGACTTCCGAGGGAGCGCAGGGCTTCCCATCAACGGTCTTGTCGCGAGGAACGAAAGTCTTCACGGCACCGCAGACGCTTTGGATCGGCCCCATCAGGTCTTGAGAGAAATCGATCCGGTGGATGGTCATATCGTACAGGTCACCCGCGCCGGCCAGTTTCTTGTACTGACGCCAGCCCCAGCTCGTTTCGGCCCAATCCAGGAATCGCTGGCTGCGGAAATGTCGCGGTTCTCCCAGCGCTCCTGATTTCACGAGATGTCGCAGGTACCTCATGGACGGAGCAAAGCGATAGGTGAACGCGGTCATGTGCCGCACGCCTTTTGCTTTGGCGGCCTGATACATGGCGTCTGCTTCTTCGTAGCTGACTCCCAGTGGCTTTTCGCACATGACGTGCTGGCCGCCTTCGATGCAGGCGAGGGCGATGTCTTTGTGATTGAAATTTGGGGTGGCGATGATGACGGCGTCGATGTCGCGATCGGCGGCGATTTTCTCGTAATCGGTCGTGTACTTGGCCGGCCCCCACTCTTTCTTGCGATGCTCCAGGAGTTGTTCATTAGGATCACAGACCGCAGCCAACTCGCATCGCGGATCGAGCCTGATTCCGGGGACGTGATGAAAATCGGAGACCAGTCCCGCACCGATAATCGCGATTCGTACCTTCTCGTTGGCCATCTCTGTCTTTCGTGAATCTGTAGAGTACCGTCACCGATCGAGTTGTCCGTGGCCCTGTTTTTACAGGGCAACCGACGGAAGGGGAAGTCGGGCGGGATTGTTTCAGAGCGAAAGTCAGATTGCAATTCGAGCTTCGTCTGAAACCTGCAATCACTTCCCCGATTGTCCTCGCCCGACCAGTTCGATTGCGAGGGAAGCCGCTTGCTCCGCGGATGAGATCTGGTCGTTCAGTTGGGCGTCGCGAATCGTTTCCAACAGCGATTTGAATGCGGGCCCGGGATTCAGCCCCAGTGATTTCAGGATGTCGCCAGTCATCAGGGGCGGGGGATCGATGACCGACTGCGGCGTTCGAGCGAGGTATTCATCGCAGAACAGGACTGGTTGCAAATCGGCTTCGGTCGCCAGGAGTTTGACACGCAATAAATTGATCAAATCATCACGAAACGGTGCGGCCAGCGTTCGCTTCAGCCGAGCCAAGGTTTGTGCTGGGGCGTCGAGCAAATCGTTCTGATGAGCGACCAGCCACGTGATTCGGTCAGATTCGTCGTTTGACAATTTCAGCCGACGACAGATGTCGTACACTGCGGGTCGCGCGGGGAGCGAATGCAGCAATGCGGCGAGAGCCAGTTCGAACGAGGGTTGTTCGAGCAGCGACAACATTCGTAGTGTGGTTTCGCGTTCGCTCGGATCGCTGCTGAGTTCCGGCAGAATGAGCGGCAGCAGGGCGACATCGGTGCACAGCTCGATCGCTCGCCGTCGGTGCGGGTCGACCAGCATTTTTTTCAGTTCTTGGGCGATTCGTTCGGCGCTGACGATTGTGAGTTGACCGGCCATTTCGCGGACGGCCGCTGCAGTGCGGTCTTCGAGAGCGAAGTCGAGTGTCGCGGTGAAGCGGACCGCGCGCAGCATGCGCAGCTTATCTTCGCGGACACGTTCATGCGGATCGCCGATCGCGCGGACAACTCGGGCGGCGAGATCGGCTTCTCCGCCGACGTAATCGAGAACCTGGGCTTCGATGGGGTCGTAGAACATCCCGTTGATCGTGAAGTCGCGACGCTGAGCGTCTTCCTCGGGAGTGCAGAACGCAACGCTGGCTGGTCGCCGACCGTCGTGATACGGCCCCTCGGTTCGAAACGTCGCGACTTCTACGTGGCCGGCTTCGCGAGAGCCCATGACAATGATGACGCCGAAGCTGGCTCCGACGGGCAACGTTCGCTTGTGTCCAAACAGGTCGCGCACCTGCTCGGGAAGGGCGGTCGTCGCAACGTCGTAGTCTTTGGCAGGTCGACCGAGTAACAGATCGCGCACGCAACCGCCGGCAAAGAGTGCGATGTGTCCCGCCGATCGCAATTTGCGGACGACTTCAATCGCAAACTCGCGTTGAGGACTATTGGAGGACATGCGAGATCGTCAGTTGCAGGATGAAAACGGAGCAGCCGGAAGCATCTTGACAGACACTCCCGGCTGCTGGGAAGTTCACCAGGGCCATTTGCCATCCGCCGATGGCAAACTCATTAACTCTCTGCGGTGCCCAGCGAGGTGCCGGATTCGATTGTAACCGGCTTGTAGCCGCCGATCGCCTTGAAGTAGATCAGCAGGATCAAGTAGATCGCCGCCATGGTGGCGGGGATGCACGAGTCGGCCACCAGCGTTTTTCGGTCGCCCGAGATGCTGGCTTGGATCAAGGCGCGGTCGTCGTCCGACAGCTTCTTCAGAGCCACGTCGCTGGCATCGCCTTCGTCGCGGAGTTTATTCAGCTTGGCCTGGGCATCGCCCAGTTTCTTGCCGTCGAGGCCATAGGCATCAGGGAAGACCAGGAACTTGCTCGACTTCTCAGCCTTGCTCGCCGCGAAGAGCGGGGCATTCACTTCTTGCAGCGATTCACCCGAATAACGGTCTTTGAAATAACCGAGACCTGGCGAACCGAGCAGACCGGCCGACATCATCCCGATACCACCCATGATGCTGATCGCGATGGCCCCGGTGCGTGGAAATCGGTCGGACGCCACAGCCAGCATGGTCGGCCAGAAGAACGTCTTGCCGATGCCGTACACCGTCAACGCGAGGATTGCGCCGGCGAACGCATCAATGCGGCTGGTCAGGTTCAGTCCAACGCAGGCCAGGATCGCACAAATCAGGAGGATACCGATCGGAGAGACCCCGATTTTCTTCTCGATGAAGTCCGCACAGAATCGCAAGGCGAACATCAACGCGGAAGTGAACACGAACAGGATCTTGCCCTGCTCGGACGACAGGATGTTTCCGGTGATGTTCTGGATCCAACCGTCGGTTCCGAGTTCGACCGCACCAACCAGTGCGTGAGTGACGAACAATACGAACAACAGCACGGATCCCATCGAGAACTTGGTGATCATGCCGATACCGACCAAGAGCACTCCGCCGATGGCATAGCCAACATATCTTGAAGTGTCATCGGGCAGTCCAAACACGCTCTTCAGGACATCGCCCATGAACATCGACAGCAGAAAGCAGACGACAAGACCGCCGAGGATGCCCACGTCCTGAAGCATGTCGCCGAGCTTGAGCCCCTTTTTCGATGCTTCTGATTTCGGGAAGGATTGACCCAGGAACATCGCTCCGTAGAGCACGGTCGGGATCAGATACAGTGAAAGTTGGATCTTCCAGTCGACTTTCATCCGGTCGTCGAGAATCCAGCCCAGAATACCGCCCAGAATCAAACCCGCCGGCCAACTGGCATGCAGGATGTTCAGATAGTGCGTGCGGTTGTTCGGGAACAATGTCGCGATGAGCGGGTTGGCGACTGCTTCCAGGCAGCCGTTCGCCAAGGCGAATAAAAACATGCCCACGTACAGCATGAAGTAGGCATTTTCTGGAGTGGAAGCCCCGAATGTCACGACTGCGGAAAGCACGTGCAGCAGGAACGCAGTTGCCACCAGTTTGCCATAACCGATTTTATCGCACAGTACGCCGCCGATTATAATTCCGAAGCAGAAGCCCGAAAACCCGGCTCCCCCGATTGCACCCAGTTGCGTGCTGTTAAAGTTGTAGGCCGCCGACCAGTTGTCGAAGATCCCGCCGCGGATGGCGAAACCGACCCCAGCGGCGAGAATCGCCATAAAACCTGCCCAAAGAAGACGCTGCGCATTTGGCGCAACGGCGTCGGTGCCCCCGTTACTCATTGTTGTTCCACCATGTTGTAGTTGCTGTTCGGCGCGTCCGTGCCACCCATTTCAGACCGCGGACATCCGTCGCGCAGATGTGTGGGGCGGAATGCTATCCGGTTACCGCGCATCTTTCTACAAACGCACTGCTGTTTACCGATCCGTTTTTTCGATAACCAGCAGACCGGGCGGGTGGTGCCGAAGACGAAGTTTGCCCGGCAGGTTGATATTCCCGGTGGTGAGGGCCACGTCGGCGACCCGATTCCACTCGGTGAAACCCATCGATTGAAGAGGCCATTGCTGACGCCGCCAGAGCAGTCGGAACGACTCACGAATCAGGTGGAGCGGCTGGTCCGCGAACAGCCGTGTATTCAGTCGGACTGAATTTGGCTGACAATCCAGGACGGCCTGATTCAGCAGATGTTCCGCGAGGATGTTAAGCGTCTGTTCAACATCCGCCGCTTGTTCGGCGAGTCGATTCAGCGAGAGATCGACTTGCGGGCCGAATTGAGTTCGCAGGTCTGGCAAGAGTGTGTGGCGTAACCAATTCCGGGTCAGGGAGGTGTCCGCGTTTGTGGCGTCTGTTCGAAAATCCTGACCCAGTTCGGCGAGATAGCGTTCGATCAGCTCGCGCCGGATCGCCAACAGCGGACGGACCAGCCGTCGCGCGGACGGGGTCAATCGAGTCTCGGGAATGCCGCGCACTCCGGAAAGGCCGGTGCCGCGAAAAATGTGATGCAGGACCGTTTCCGCCTGATCATCGGCGGTGTGTGCTGTCGCAATGACTTCGCAGTGGAGGGCTAAGGCGGTGCGGTCGAGAAAAGAATGTCGGGCATCGCGAGCGGCCTCTTCGAGGCCTCGGTTCTGGGGAAGATTCGCGGAGATGCCGATTTCGATGGGGACTTGCAACCGATCACAGAGCAAGCGTACCCACTCGGCATCGGCATCACTGGCGTCACCGCGTAGCTGGTGATTGAGGTGTCCGACTGTGAGCGAGAGCGTGTATTCGTCACGGACCTGGACCAGGCCAAGCAGCAAGGCCACACTGTCAGCGCCGCCGGAGACGCCGATCAGGATGCTGGTGCTGGGGATCTGGCAACGTTCCAGTCCGCGACGGAGTTCGTTCAGAAACAGACTGCTGGCCGTCACGCGAGAACTTCCGCGATCGCTTCGCCGTGATCGAGGACGGGCACCGGGCGACCCAGACGATCGGGGACGCGCGATTCGGGTTCGATTCCCAATCCCTGATACATTGTCGCCGCGATGTCGGCGGGACCATAGGGACGCGTCAGAGGATAGGCCGCGTGCGGGTCTGTCGTGCCGACGACCTGACCGGTTTGGATTCCGGCGCCGGCGAAGAACATCGAGCCACATTTGCCCCAGTGATCTCGACCACCCAGGCTATTGATTTTTGGGGTGCGACCAAATTCGGTCAGATAGACCACCATCGTCGTTTCCAGCAAGCCGCGTTGTTTCAGATCGGTGAGCAAAGCGGCGAAGGCCTTGTCCATGCCGGCGACATTGTAGCCGCGCTTGACCATCTCGGACACATGCGGAAACTTCTGCTCGCGGACGTTGTGGATATCCCACAGGTTGCCATAGTCGGCATCGTATCCGTAGTCGACCATCACAAATCGCGCACCCGCTTCGACAAGGCGACGGGCCAGCAGACAGCGGCCGCCGATTTTCGTGTGACCATAGTCATCGCGCGTCTGAGTGGATTCTGCAGTGACATCGAACGCACTTCGCACCTGCGGTGCCATCAACAGCTTTAACGCTCCGCCGTAATGACCTTCCATCGCGGGTAAGGCTCCGGTCCGTTCAACCTGACGCAGTGAGTCTTCGAGGCTGGATCTCAGTTGACTGCGGCGCTGGAGTCGGCCGATCGTGACTTCCTGCGGAAAACGGAGTTCGGGTGGATTCAGATCCTCACTGGCTCGGGGTGAGGGGTCATCTTCTTTTTCGCCGACCGTGAAGTCGGGCTGCTCGGGCTGGCCGCCGATGCAAAATGGAGCGTACTGATTTCCCAGCCATCCGCCGACGAACAAGTTGTGCGGTGGCGGTCCCGGTCGCGTGATTCCGGGCACTGCGATGTAGCCGGGCATCCCGTTGTGCGACCCCAACAAGTACTGAACGATCGAGCCAATGTTGGGTTCTGTGAAGAGCTGCGCCTGCGTCACCTTGCGACCAGAGAGCGTGTAAACCTGGCTGAGGAGATGATCGTCGCTATCATGTGAGAACGATCGGACGATGGCCAAGTCTTTCGCCACGCGAGCCAGATTTGGGCAGGCTTCGCTGAAGAAGACACCGGGCATCGCGGTGGGAATTGCGTTCAGTGTGCCGCGGATCTGTTCAGGGGCTTCTGGTTTGGGATCGAGCGAATCGATGTGTGTGACGCCGCCGGCCATCCACAGAAAGATAATTGACTTGGCCTTGGCGGTCGGAGCAACCGCGATTTCGGCTTGGACTGATCCCGTCATCAAGCTCGGCAGGACCGACGCTGAAATCGCCAGCGGCCCGATCTTTAGCAGATCGCGACGACAGACAAGCGATTGCAAGCGCTGAGCACGCATGGAATCAAAGGGAGTCATAGCGGATCGTCCGGCACGGGAAGTCGGTGACGTAAGGCGGTATTATGCTGGGGGCCACCGAATCGAGCAAGACATCAATTGAGGTTGATCTGTACGGTTTCGTGAAACCGCAGCGGGCTGGAGGATTGAGTGAAAGTTTCATCAGAGTGGATGGTAGTTCAGAATGCCAGCCGCTCTGCACGCCTGCCAATAATTGCGAGAAGACTATGAAACTCGACACCACATTCGAATTTGAAGAGCTGCGCCCGGATTTGGCTCGTCTGGCTTATCGGATGCTGGGAACCCGGTCCGACACGGACGATGTGTTGCAGGACGCGTACTTGCGATGGTCGAACACCGATCGAGATGAAGTTCGGTCGACTCGTGCCTTTCTGAATACAATCGTCACCCGACTGTGTATCGATCGACGGCGCGAGATTGATGTTCGCAAAGAGACGTACGTCGGGCCGTGGCTGCCTGAGCCGATCGTCGAATCGGGATCGTTCGGAATGACAGACCGCGTTGAGATGGGAGAAACGGTTTCGCTGGCACTGATGCACGTCATGGAAACGCTATCGCCGACTGAGCGGGCGGCTTATCTGCTGCGAAAGGTGTTCGACTATGACTATGTTGAGATCAGTTCGATTCTGGATAAGTCTGAAGCGAACTGCCGACAACTTGTGAGTCGAGCTGAAAGCCATATCCAATCCGAGAGGCCTCGATTCGAGACTTCGTCCGCTGAGATCGAAAGAATCTCGAATGAGTTCTTGCATGCTTGTGAGACGGGCGATCTGGAAGGATTGGTGGAACTGTTGTCCGACGATGTCGTGATCTATTCAGACGGTGGCGGTAAGGCTCTCGCGGCTTTGCGACCGCTGGAGGGGGTGGACAAGGCCTCTCGGTTTCTCATCGGAGTGTTCAAGAAGGGGTTGTCTGGGGCGGAGATCGTACGAGTTCGCGTGAATGGTCAGATCGGATTTGCCGCGTTTTTGGCAGGACAACTGACGACCGTGTGGGTTATGGACGTTGTCGATGGCCATGTCAGGCGCTGCTTCTCGATCCGCAATCCCGACAAGCTGGCGCGTGTCAGGGTCACTCGAACTGGAAGTTAGACTGAAATGAAGCGATCGTTTACCGGCTTGCCTGTCTTCGAAATCATGATTATTGCGGTCATGGCAGGGCTGGTGATGTTCTCGAATCTGTCGATCATTATGTCCGCAATCCGATGGTGCGCGGCGGCAGTATCGTTTCTGGTTACCGACACGTCTCGTAACCGCTGATGCTGCCGTTGCCGTCGTGCTCGCAGGGGCAGCGCCAATAAGCGCCCTGTTCGTACGATTCACCATGCTTCCATGATCGTTATGATCGACACGGTCGGAACTCGATTCAGCTCACGCCAGATCCTTGATACGCCCGCCGCATCGGTTCAAGCGTTATTGAAAGCTCAACCACGCCAGTTTGTACTTCTTTCAGGTTGCGAGCGAGTCGGCATTCGACCACGGCGACGTAACACGAGACACGGATTCTAGTTGTGGGATCGCGCGAGTGTGGTTCGAGACTTGCGAGTGCTGTGGCTGGGCCGAACCGCTGAAATCCCCGTAGAACGGGTAATCGGAACTGGGGCGCGAAGATTGTCCAGTTATGCCATGTGGATGTAGTGCAACAAAAATGTTGCAGTTTGACCACTGCAGGAACCCGGCCTATATTCAACTTTGACAACGCGGCTGTTGTCGTCAGGCAACGTCTGACGGCGATGTGCCACAGGGATTTGAGGGCCGCAATGTCCGCCAGCATTCATTTCGAGGGGGAATGGATGGGATCGGCGTACATCTTGTCGGATCCGCAAATCCGGGGGAACCTGTCATGTCTGTTTCAACACTCGTTGAGTGGGCGCTCGTTGTTTGGATATCGACAACCGCCGTTGGATTGTGTAGCTCACCGACGCTGCTCGCTCGAGAAAATACCTCGGCGAAAGAGAGTGGACCGGAGACGGAATCGGATGCCGTCAGTGAAGGTAATCGGCTGAGAACTGAGCGTCGCTGGGCTGAATCCATCGATCTCTACGAAAAGTCGGTGAAAAAATGGCCCGACAACGATTCACTGAAGCAAGGGCTGCGTCAGTCGAAGATTCACTTCTCGATTGAACGTCGCTATTCGGATCGATCATTCCTTGAGATGCTGCCGTTGTCTCGTCCAGAGGCCATGGTCTATCTGGATGATGTACTCGAAAAGGTCAGACGTTACTACGTCGATCCTGTCACGGCGACTGCTTTTGTTGCTCACGGAACAGAGAGTCTGTATTTCGCTCTGGCGAACGAAAAGTTTCTGAAGAAGAACCTGCCGACCGCTTCGCCGGATAAGATCACGACGTTCCGACGGATGCTGCGAACTTCGTATTGGAACAAGCAGGTCAACGGCCAGGATCAAGCTCGTCGAACTGTCATCGAACTGTGCGATACGGCTCAGTACGAGTTGGGATTGCCGGCGACCGCAGTCGTGCTGGAGTTTGTGTTCGGTGGCTGCAATTCACTGGATGACTACAGCAGCTACCTGACCCCCGGAAAACTTGGTGATCTGTACAACAACATCGATGGTGAATTCGTCGGGATCGGTATCGAGATGAAGGCCGAAAACGGCAAAGGATTGCTGCTGGTCAATGTCCTTCCTGAGAGCCCTGCTGAAGAAGGGGGCGCATTGGCTGGTGACATCATTGTCATGATCAACAACGTCGATAGTCGCAAGATGTCGACCGAAGAAGCGGCATCGCTACTGCAAGGCCAGGCGGGAACGCGTCTGCAACTGACACTGATGAATCCAAGTACTTCGGAAGAACGCCGAGCCACACTGATTCGTCGAGCTGTGAAAGTAAAGAGTATCCCGATCGCGAAGATTATCGACCGAGCAAACGGGATCGGTTACATCAAGATGACCGGTTTCCAGAAGAATACGACCGAGGAATTGGACGCTGCTCTGCTGAAACTCAATAAGGACGGGATGCGAGCACTGATCTGGGACGTTCGTGGAAATCCCGGTGGATTGCTGACATCCGCTGTTGAAGTCCTCGACCGATTCATCGCCGACGGTGTGTTGGTTTCGACCCAAGGTCGCACACCCGACCAAAACTCGACGTACTCTGCTCAAGCTGCTGGAACCTGGAAAGTGCCACTCGTGCTGCTGACCGATGGCGACAGTGCCAGTGCCAGTGAAATCGTCGCGGGAGCGATTCATGATCATCACCGTGGGACGATCGTGGGACGCAAGACCTATGGCAAGTGGTCGGTGCAGAGTATCCTGCCAGGTCACGCTGAATCCGGGTTCCGGTTGACGACTGCCAAGTTCTACTCGCCAAGCGGGCAGACCTATGGCAAGATTGGAATCAAGCCGGATATCGAAATCGCCGCTGGCGAATCGACTCGCACAGGTTATCGTGGTCGTCGATCTGATCCGCTGGATGATGATCGCGATGTCGAAGCGGGACTGGATGTCCTCCGGAAGCAAATGGCCAAGCGATGAGGGGCGAATCTGAAGCATGGCTCTACTCAGGACGGGGCGCCGCACCGGCGCTCCGTTGGTCATTTACGGCCGATGCTCCACTCGCTGATGTCAGATTGGCCCGCGAAACTGGCGAGATCCTTGCGGCAGATGTTTCTGGCGGATTGTACCTGCTCGATCGCCGCGGCCGAGTTGTCTCGCTGATCAGGACTCGCCACGAAATTCAACGGGTCGCCTGGGCGGATTCGGGAATCGGCGGCACTGCCGTAATCGACAATCGGACCGTGGTCTGGTTTGATCGCAAGCTGCAGTTTGATTGGACTCGCGAAGTTCCCGACGATGTGCTGGCGATTTCGATGGATCCGCATGGAACGCATGTTGCGGTCTCGATGGCCGATGGCGTGACAGTAGTGCTCACGTCTGAGAGTCGCAAAGTCAGTCGGTTCGAAACGGTTCGCCCGTTGCGCTATATCCATCTGCTGGCGACAGTCACTCATCTGGTGGCCGCGGCCGAGCATGGTTTAGTGGGCCGCTTCTCAATGCGCGGCGAGGCGGTGTGGACCGAGAAGCTGTGGTCGAATGTGGGGGACATGGCGGTCACCGGAGACGGACGAAATCTTTTTCTGGCCGGGTTCGCTCACGGCGTTCAATCGTACGATGGCGACGATGGTGGCTCACGTGGTTCATTCATCACGGAAGGTACGGTCGCGTTGGTGGCTTGCGGCTATGCTCGAAAGCAGTTGATCGCATCAACTCTGGAACGCCAACTGTTCGCGATCAACGATGCCGGTGAATTGGTTTGGAACCTGACGTTGCCGGAGGATCTGAGTCGAATCCTGGTCTCGCCTTTGGGCGACTGGGTCATCTTGGGATTCGCATCCGGCCGCATTGTCCGACTCGACACTTCCCCGTGATCAGCCATGGTCGAGCAATAAATCTCGCCGTCCGCGTAATGGCGCGAACATTTTTGTCGCTGGCGCCTCTTGACGGATGATTGATGCAACGACGCTGGAGTCACATGGCGTGGCAGTGGCCTGCAAAGCCACTCTTAGTGGGTTCGACTCCCATCGGCGTCTCTGGAGAGAATCGCCTCAACGGCGGATCGCCATCACTCGCGACGAAGAAACTCGAACGGTGCTTCTGTTGGGATTGGCAGATCAGGGAAATCACCGGTTCGACCGATGACAAACTTGTCAGCGTCGAAATTGACACTGGTAAAGCCGCCGCCTGTTACGAGAGTTCCATCACATCCCTCTTCGGAAAGCAGGTAGGTGGTAAGGCATTCACCGAAATACCACCCGAGTCGCAACGAAATTCGCGTGCCTGCTCCGCATTGGCTGACTGTGGCCCAGCTTCGTTCCAGAAAATCCGACAGAGTCCATGATGCTGGGTTGCGGTAGAACATTTCGTCTTCAGCATCGCCACGGTTTGAAGGTGATGCGAGGTGCAGCGAGTGCTTTTCACGTTGAACCGGAGCCCAATGCTCGAAGATGTCTTCCAGAGTTCTGACCTCGGGAAGGTATTCGAAGTCGTGGGAGAATGTACATTTCGCTGCGTCGTTCCATGATCCGGGCTTCCCTAAGAAGACAGTGGTTCCGCGAAGGGTGATCGTGTTGACCTGCCTTGAGAACGTCAGCGAATGCAGCTTGTGATAGACGCGACCTCCGCGTGGCAGCGGCATGCGCACCGGAAATGGCTGCTGGATGCCAAAGTGATTCTCAAACGACTCCCATTCCTTCATCGCTGGCCGGTATCTCGTTTCCAGATGGATCAGTGCCTGCTCGAAGTCGCCATCGAACTCGTTCATCAGATAGGAGCTGAGAGATCTCGATAGCTGATGCGTTTCGGCGAACGGCGTGACCTTCTGCGTCCAGTGATCGGTTGATGGTATTTCGGAGTTCATGGTTGTTGTCACGACATTCAACCCGCATCAACATATGGGCCTCGGAAGAAACCACTGTCGACGGGAGCGGAGTACGTCACCTCTAGGGCAGGATCGGTGATGACCTTGCTGCCACCCTTCAATGACTGCATGGCCAGATCCGTCATCGTGCTGGTCAGCAGCGTTCGCTCGACAGGATATGGCGATGAGCCGGTGGCGAAGAATTTCTCGATGTTGAACGTTAATGGATCGAAGAATCGGGCACCGGGTGGAGCGGGAAGATAGAAACAGCTGGAGACGGGTTCCGTCTGGCCGGTGACCTTGGCTCCGATCGCGAATTCTGATGTCTGCTCGATTAAATTTAGAACGGCACCTCGAGTTCCGTCTTTGTATTCGACAAGCACCGCTTGCGGCTGCAAGACGTTCTCGCGGATTGGACCGGTATTGGTGCTGGGGCAACGCGATAATGCGGCGTGGAGGAGTCGCCACGACCAGCGTCCTTCGTCTCCGGCCTTCCAGACCGAGTCCCCTTCCAGGAACTGGACGGATTTCACACCGGTTTCGCCGCCCGCGCGCCGTTCCAGCATGCACTGCAAGACTTCCAATGCATGGAAGAGATAGATCTCGACCGTTCCACGATCAAAGCCGAAGGTGACGACTGCTTCTTCGAACTTGGTTCCCACTGGCGGCTCGATTTCTGGTCGTCGCCATGTCACCGGCAATGACGAACCGGCCATGAGCCCGAATTTCATCTCGTTCGCTGTCGCGACCATCTTGGCTGCGAGCGTGTGATCATATGACAGATGCTTGTCGACGAAAATTGGCACGCTGCGGCCCGCCTTCTTGAAGACCTCCACGATCTGTTCGAAGAATTCGTAGCGAGGATAGAGGACCTGACCACGATCGTTCACGGGGTAGTCGCCGTGCTCGATGATCAGCAGGACGGCGTCCACATCCAATCCGCCGTTCGCTCCCAACGCTTCCGCAATCGTCTTCGTCAACTCAATATCATGAGCGAAGCAGACTCTGGGGCCCAAGTCATCCTTCGGCTGCTGATGATTCCACATCCGTACCAGGTCGAATGGCGGCTGATGGTGAAAGCCGTTGCGGGTATAGCCGTGAATAAATCGCCCCGCGATGTGATAGGCATGCGATCGCAGTCGATAGATCGAATTGATCGCAGCGACCCGCGGTCGCGCGGAAGGCGTCTCCTTCTGTTCGCATCCTTCTGCTGCAAATGCCCGGTGACCGAGCATCAGCGCAGATGAAGCACCTAGAAAGTCGCGGCGAGAAAGACCTGACAGCGATCGTGGCATGCAATGCTCCTGAACTGGCAAGTGATCATTGGCGCAGAACAGCGAGGCACGCAGCGCCTTCTCCGAAAGTCTTAGTTCTTCAGTGGCAGAAATCGAATGCAGACTGGGCTGCCGACTTCGATTTTCACTCCGGTTGGAGTCAAGTCGCCTGAAGTCGGATCGATCCGGAAGACCACCACGTCGTTCGTCGATTGATTCGCGGCGAGCAGGAACGCGCCAGTGGGATCGACGTTAAAGTTTCGCGGGGTCTTGCCACCCGTCGGGGTGTTTCCCTTGGCGGTTAATTTCCCCGTGGCAAGATCAACCTGGTACACAGCGATGCTGTCATGGCCGCGGTTTGACACATAGACGGTTTTGCCTGAGGGATGAACAACCGTCTCGGCCGTTGAGTTCTCGCCAGTGAACCCAGCAGGGAGGGTCGACAGGGTGTGGATCTCGTTGAGCGACCCTTTGCTGGCGTCGTATTGGAACGCCGTGACCGTCGATGTCAATTCATTGTTGACATACGCGTACCTGCCCGTGGGATGAAACGCCAGGTGTCGCGGCCCGCTTCCGGGTGCCACAGTGCCCGCAGGTGGATCGTTTGGCTGGAGCGAGCCGGTCGCTGCGTCAAACCGATAGACGAAGATCTTGTCCAGTCCGAGATCGGCGGCGAAGGCAAAACGATTCGCTGCATCGAGGTTAATCGAATGCGCATGTGGTCCTTCCTGGCGACCCTTATCAGGGCCCGAACCAGCATGCTGAATCGTCGTCACGGCCTTGCTCAGTCGACCGGAGGCGGCATCCACTGGCAGAACGGCCACCGTTCCGCTGCTGTAGTTTGCGACCAGCACATTCTTGCCGGCGGCATCCACGATCAGATGGCAGGGATGTTTCCCTTCCGACGGTTGCTGATTCAGAACGCGCAGAGCGCCTGTGGCTTCATCAATGGACAAGGCTGTTACCGCACCCGTCTTTTTGCCTTCGAAGTCTTCGATTTCGTTGACCGCATACAGATATTTCTGGCTCGGATGAATGGCGACAAATGATGGGCTGACAATTTCGGCCGCCAACTGAGGGGCCTGCAACTGGCCCGTCTCAATGTCGAAAGTGGTCTGGTAAATGCCACGGCAAGTTGGGCTGGTGTAAGTTCCGATGTAGACGCGAAATCTCTTGGTGGCGTCGGCAGCAGAGGAGTGATGGATCGACATGAACGAGAATCCCACGAGACACAGGGTCAACCAGGCTCGATTCAACATGCCGCACCTCGCGAAGTAGATTCAGAGTGACTGCAGAGCGACAGAATCGCTGGCTGCTTAGAACGATAGGATCGCGGATCGTTCGCGCCAAGCATGACGGGATGATATTAGGGATAGATCATTGATGTGCGGGCTTGCTGCCGACCCAGACCGGACGTGCCGTCATTCCCGCGGAGGCGGGAATCCAGTCAGGGGCATCGAGTCTTCACCGACGCGGAGCGTCGAATGACATGCCAGCTATCTCGCATCGAGACCATCATGAGGACTCGCTGGATTCCCGCCTTCGCGAGAATGACGGAACCAGCTCAAAGAACACAGCGAGCCAGACTTGAATAGTCTGGCTCGGCGATTCGTACATTCGTGAAACAGAATCTTTACTGGCGGCTGAGGCGATAGTCTTCATTGGCGTGATCGAAGTCCAACTGCGTCAAGGCAGCTCGGAATCTCACGTCGGTGTAGACGTAGTGCTCAAGCAGGGTGAGTTCATCGAGTTCTTCTTCGGAGAGTTTCGCATCATCCGTGGGCCAGCCGAAATTTTTGATGTACAGGGGGATACCCCACTCTTTGTCGATTAGAGTCATCGACTTCCGGTAGTCGCCACTGGTCGTGCGATCTTTGTATTCCAGGACGAAGCAGTGGCAATTGCGGTTGCCAACCAACTGGTCTTCCAGCAGGTGACAATGAGAAAACGACTTCGACTCCAAGTCTTTCTGGTTGAAGCCGATGATCGTGTCGGCCAGTGCCAACATGCCTGCTCGTGTGACAGGGTATCGTGCTTCCTGCATTGCCAACGTGCTATCCGGTTCCATGAGAATTGCGGGCAAACGAGATTTCCAACCGGTTCCTGAATGAACCAGCATCTTACCGTCGTTGACGCCGTCAACGAACATGACTTCTCGGCCCGCATCACCGTCCAGCCACTTCAGATAGATGCTGAAGGGCTCGTGACGCACCTTGATCGCCATCGTCTGTTCTTCGAGCAATTCGCCATTCACCAATTCACGCTTCATGAACTGGGCGGTATAGTCTGGAGTGGCTTGCAGGAAGGCCATTCCTTTCTTCAGCAAGTCGATCTTTTTGGCGAGGTTCTGTTCGGCTCGCTGCTCTGGCGTCAGTGATTCGTCAGCCGGCATCGCAGGCCTGGAGGTATTGATCACCAGCGAAGTTTTGGCGCCGGATTGTCGAATAATATCCGCCCCGGCAGGACGAACAGGGCATTCGAAATAGAGAAATCCCGCTGTGAACATCGCCACCATCGCGGCTGATCCGTTTGCCCTTTGCTCGGGTTTCATGGTTTTGATGCGGCGCAGCAGAAATCTCATACAGTGCTCCGGGGCATGACGCATTGCGATGATGAAAGAAGCGGAATGATGGGAGGCTGAGAATTTTCGACAGGTGGGCTGGCAAATGCCTTCCGTTGCGAATCCAGCGTTTTTCCCGAAGCAAGCGACCCGACTATTGAAAAAAATCGGCCTGCGCCGCCGGTCACGGTGAGTGGAATGTGTGCCGTCGTCGCGATCCATTTTTGTGGTCGCGAGCGACAAGATTTGCGCAGCGGGCAAGCCCGCGGTAGTTCCCCACACTTCTCTATTCCGCAAAGTCGCCGACCCTGGGACTCTGCTGAATGTGGCGATCGTTCCAAGTTTGATCTTAAAGAGGATCACGCCGCAAAATTGAGTTCTATCGCGTGTTGTGCTAACGTCCCGATGCAAATACTGCCGTTCACCAGTGCCAGGCATCGCTGCGATGACAATCTTTCAGAAAATCATTGATCGCCAGATCCCCGCGGACATCATTTACGAAGATGCGGAGTGTTTGGCGTTTCGGGATGTCAATCCCCAGGCCCCCACACACGTGTTGATCATTCCGCGGAAGCCAATTCCGTCTTTGGCACACGCGACTCTTGAAGATCAGTCGCTGTTGGGGCACTTGTTGCTCGTCGCCGGGAAGCTGGCGGCTGAATTGCATCTGACGGATGGCTTTCGGACGGTCCTGAACAGCGGTCGCGACGGCGGCCAATCGGTTGATCATTTGCATGTGCATCTGCTTGGCGGCCGGTCATTGGGCTGGCCACCTGGTTAGCCGCAATTCTTGAGTCGGGGCGGCAGGAAGTCGCCTCAAAAATGTCCCACCTTTGATTCCCAACGAGGAGTTCCCTGATGGCAGCTAGGAAGCTTGTTCTAGTCAGCGCGGTATTGGTCGCGATGGTCACGTTGCTCGCGGCGCAAAATGCTCAGACGCCGAAGACCGGTTTGGCGATGTCGGCCGCCGCGCAAGGATTTCTGTCGGCAATCACCCCTGCTCAAAAGGGCGAGGCGACGTTCAAATTTGACGATCCCGAGCGTTTGAACTGGCACTTTATTCCACGCCCACGAAAGGGATTGCCACTGAAGTCGTTGGAAGGTGGGGCGCTCAAAGCGGCCCACGCTTTCATCCGTAGCGGACTTTCGGATGCTGGATACGATCAGACGCTGAACATTATGAGTCTGGAGGAGCTACTGTATCTGCTGGAAACCGGAGATCGATCCGAGCGCCGCGAGCGACGTGATCCTAACAAGTACTATCTCAGTGTCTTTGGCGAACCGGCTGAAACGGGCGACTGGGGCTGGCGTTTGGAAGGACACCATGTCTCCTTGAACTTCACGATCAAGGACGGCAAGGTTGTTTCGAGCACTCCCGAATTCTTTGGGGCCAACCCTGGAACCGTCGAAGCGGGCAAGGGGCGACAGATTCGCGTTCTGGGACCCGAAGAAGATATCGCACGACAAGTCCTGAAGCACTGCACTGCAGAACAGCAGAAACTGTGCTGGATCAGCAAAGAGGCTCCCGGCGAAGTTCCAGGACCGAACATGCCTCAAGCAGTCGTCGTCGCTCCGGTTGGTCTCCCTTACGCTCAGATGTCGGAAGACCAGAAAAAAATGGTGCAAGAACTGTTAACGGAGTACTTGAAGAATCTACCAAGTGATGTCGAACAAGAACGCCGCACGGCAATCAACAATGCGGGTATCGAGAAGCTGTTTTTTGCGTGGTATGGGGGCAGCGAATTACACGATCCTCATCACTACCGATTGCAGGGACCGTCATTCGTGGTCGAGTACAACAATACTCAGAACAACGCCAATCATGTGCATTCCATGTGGCGAAACTTGAACGGGGACTTCGGGGTCTCGGTGAAGTAAGCGGCCAGGTGAGACGAGCGATCCGCCCGCCAAAGAACACAGACGGCTGACCTTAACGGTCAGCCGTCTGCTATTGATATGATCTGTCCGATGTCAGATCAGTTTGTGGGAACCAGCCGGGCTGGCGGTACAGCAGAGGCAATCTTGGAGAAGACAGTTCGCATCTGGTCGGACATTGAAGCCACAGTCGTTCCCGCCGGAACGTCCAGCCAGTAGCCTTTCCCCAGCCACGCGGCTGCCTTCATCAGGTTTCGGTCTGCTACCGATCCGACGCTGACCGTGTGAACGGTGTATCCCTTGTCGATGGCGATCTTCACCTTGGCCAACACGTATTTTGCATTCGAGTCTGTGGTTGTGTAGTCGGCGGCCCCGTCTCCGTTGTAGTCAAACATCGTGTTCCAGTTCCAACCCGATGGCAGGGCCGAACTGTCACCGGAATCGATTGTGTTGGCTTGACCGTCCGTCATCAGGATGATGGCGGGTCGCGAGCCGTCCCGTTTGTAGGTGTCCAACATTGTGATCGCGTCCTTCATGCCGCCCCCCATATTCGTGGCGTCGCTGTAGTAGGCCGCTTGCTTGTACTGCATCAGTTTCGCAACCGTGGCATAATCTTTGGTGACCGGGTTCGCGCTGATATTGATCACAGGGAACGCCGGATTGGTATCGTTCAGCGTTGTTTCCATACGATGATTGGTGTCGTAGCTGACCATCCCCAGGTGATCGTCAAATCCCAACTGCGTCAGGTAGTCGCACAACAACTGCTGTCCATCCTTGCACGCCTGGAACGGATAGTGACGGGTCTTCCACAAGTCCTTGTTCGCAGAGTGTTCCGGATAGCTCTTCATGACGTAGCAGAGGAACGTCATTCCCCCGTACATATCCAGGTAGCCGTAGTTGGGCAGCGCCGTGCTGGTTTGCACGTAGCTGACATATCCAGCCCAGCTACCACCTGCGTACGGATAAGTCGTCAAACCGTATTTTGCAGTGATGCTGGTCGCCGTGTATGTGTGCGTTGGCAGTGCCACTGTTTGTGACGTGCTGCCAACCTTATAGGCCGTGATTGCGACCGACGAGATTCGTTTGCCCGAGTTGCTGCTGCCGGTTCCCGCATAGGTTCCGGTCTTGGTTGTCGTGCCGCTGATGGTAAACGTCTGAGTGGCGTTGTTTGTGAACGTCACCACGACGCTTTTCATTCCCGTCGTACTGGTGATCGCGACGCTCGTCCCCTTGAATGTCACCGTTCCTGTCACGCTGGAACTGGTCTGAGCTTGCGAAAAATACTGTGGCGCATAGGGCAAGGTTCCCAGCGTCAAGGGTTGCAGGTCACTCCAGACCATCGCCAAGCCGTCTTCAATCTGGCTTTGAGTCAAACCCGTGGCGACTTCGTCTGTGAAGTAGCTGTCGAAATTCATCGATCGCGAAAAATCCTGAACGATAATCAGGTCTCGCGGATCGACGAAGGCGACAGCATCGGTACGGATCGTGGTTCCACTTGTGGCAAACAATGAGGGTACTTTGCCGTCCGGAGCCGAGGTGTTCGAACCATCGCGGCGGGCACTCACTTTGACGACATTCGTCTGGTTGGCACCAGCAGTCCAGTCGATTTTGTAGGTTTGTGAAGAGCTGTCATAATAGCGGCGACCGAAGGAGACATCAGTTGAAGCGACGTAGACATTGTTCATCTGCGCAACCGCGGCGGCCTTGATTCTGGCTTGGGCCTGCGCATAGGCAAATACGTCGCCTGGTTGATTCCCGCCATTTGCCAAAGCATTTGTGATTTCCATCGCTCCTGCCAGCGAAGCGGAATCAACAGCGGCTTGCATCTGCGATTTTTTCAATGCAGCAACGCCAATGTCGACTGCCAGAGCCGTGATCGCCAGGGCGGCGATCATGCAAATGGCACCGACAACGAGAAAGACCCCTCGTCGCGTCGGAGACATCTCCGACCATGTGGTAGGGAGCTTTTTGAAATAACAACGCATGAGGAACATCCTTCAAGTGGCAGCGAACTGGTCGCCGCGGTGGAAGATATACGGTTAAAGACAGCAGAAAATCTGGTTGTGAACGATCGACCAAGACGCGACAGATGAACGAATCTGCTACTGCACCATGGTGTTTTTCCCCTTCCGGTAGACGACCGACGCCGTGATCGTATTGTTGGTTGTGGGAAAGAACGTGACCGAACAGATTGCGGAAAAGGGGACGGTGGCATGGATCTTAAACATCTGCAGATTGTTGTTGGGGTCTCCCAGATCGAATGTCGAGCCGGACGAAGTGCCATCTGCGTGGGTGATCGTGATCGTGACTTTGCTGCCATCGATCTTTTCTGCGGTTAAGAAATTCCGAATATCTTGAATCACCTTCTGGTTGATCGTTTGTCCCGATTGCAATTTGCTGGAGTAGTCCATCGACGCCAATCGACCTGCTTCACGCAGGGATGTCGTCAGAGTTTGAGCCGCCACGATCTGCATCCCTGTCTGAATCGTCCCCATCGCCAGAGTGATGAAGACGGGAAGCACAAATGCCATTTCCACGGTGGCCGCACCGCGGCGCTGCGTCGAACGAGTTTTCGCTCGCGGCGTGGGACAGGCGGTGACTGATTCGGAACGCATTTTGAGATCCCTGGACACTTGTCCAATCATTTATTCATGTCGTAAGACGGACTGCCCGGTCACAGTGGCGTTCTTAACCCAGAATGGCGGCATCAGCGCCACTTGGTTGTAGGGAACCGTCACTTGCACGATGTACAGATGGCCTTGGTCAATGTTCGAGAGTTCGACGTTGGGCAGTGTGTTGTAGTTGATCGTTGACGGATTCATGTTTGGCGTGTCAAAGACACCGGCATCGCGGATGAGAACTGTTGCAGCACCGGGTTTAATTGCTTTATCCACCATTTGCTGGACTTGAGCTTGAACCTGAGCAGTGGTGATGCCGTCTGTGCTGCCGTATCGAGCGCCACTTTTAGCGGCAGCTTTCAGCATGTGCGAAACGAATAGGACATGCCCGAACTCCATCAGTGCCGCGAGGAACATGATGAAAATAGGCAACGTCAACGCGACTTCAACCGCGGTGGATCCACGTCGGCGCGTACTGCGATTCGATTTGTGTTTATATATGCTTATCATAGTTCCCGTCCCTGGGTCAGCCACGGCAAGGGGATGCGGTGCTCCGTCTGACCAGCCGAAACTTAGTTCGCGTTTTCGGTCGTGCTGACTAAATTTTAGAAGAAACGGAAATTTTTCCGTCTTGTGGTCGACACATGAAAATAGACCGGAAGGGGTTCCAATTCGTGCGCTGGTAGCGGTCAGAACGGCAAAGAGTCACAATCTTGCCCCAATAGACACCTCAGGAGCCTTGCTTTGACCAATTGGCACTCCCCGACTCGGCGCGCGTTTCTCGGTCACTACGCCGGTGGCATCGGCGGACTCGCCTTAGCTCATTTGTTCGGGAGCGCTGCTCATGCTGAGACGCGTACGCCGGGGTGGTCGGCAGTCACCGGTCGGCCGCGTGCCAAAGCGGTCATCTGCCTGTTTCAGCATGGTGGCCCCAGTCAAATGGACTTGTTTGATCCGAAGCCCGAACTTCAAAAGTGGCACGGTAAACCCTATCCCGGGGGTGATCTGGAAGTTCATTTCGACAAACAACAGGGAAATGTCCTCGGCAGTCCATTTAAGTTCTCGAAGCATGGCGAATCGGGACTGGAGCTCTGCGAACTGCTTCCTCACACTGGACAGATTGCCGACGACATCTGCCTTGTCCGTTCGATGAATACGGAATCGGTTGATCACGAGTCCGCGTTGCGACTGATCCACAGCGGCAAATTCCTGGCAGGGATGCCCGCGTGGGGTGCGTGGGTCAACTATGCCTTGGGCAGCATGAATGAGAATCTTCCTGCCTATGTCGTACTCGGCGATCCCGGTGGATTGCCCGTCGACGGTGAGCGAAACTGGACGGCCGGGTTCTTGCCGGCTGTGTACCAGGGAAGGCCATTTCGTTCCGGCTCGTCTCCCGTTCTCAATTTGCAATCTCCCGCGGGGACATTGCCGCGGGCGAGACGAAATCAATTGGCGCTCCTGGAGGAACTCAACCGCGATCATTTGATTCGGCATCCTGAAAACGATGAGCTGGCCGCGCGATTAGCGAACTTTGAAACGGCAGCGCGCATGCAGACGGCTGTCCCTGGCGCACTTGATCTGTCGCAAGAAACCGAGGCAACTCGAACCCTGTACGGTTTGAACAATCCCGCCTGTCAGGAATATGGAACACGCTGTTTGTTGGCACGCCGCTTGATCGAGCGAGGTGTCCGATTCGTACAGATATTTCTCAACGGTCAGCCGTGGGATACGCACAGCAAAAATGCCGAAAGCCTGAAGGGACTTTGCGCGAGAACAGATCAACCGAGTACCGCGCTCGTGCAGGATTTGAAGCAGCGAGGATTACTGGACGACACCATTGTCCTCTGGACAGGTGAATTTGGCCGACTACCTGTGTCCCAGGGAGCCGATGGTCGCGATCACAATCGTAAGGGGTTTTCGCTCTGGCTTGCTGGTGGTGGGTTTAAGCGAGGCTACGTTCATGGGGCCACCGACGAATGGGGCTACGCCGCGATCAAGGATGTCGTTACCGTTCATGACCTGCATGCGACGTTATTGAGTTCGCTTGGTATCGATCATCATCGATTGACCCATCCCCACGAGGGACGTGAGGCCAGTCTGACCGATGCCGAGGTCACACATGCCCGAGTCGCTACGGAATTGCTGGCTTGAACGGACTGGCGAAATCGACGTTGCTCTGCCAAGATCGGTGTCACACTTCTGACTTGATTCCAAATCAATCTCAATTCCCTCGCGGAGATTTACTTCATGGACCAAATTCCATTTGGGACCAATGATTTTGCCGAGAATCCAGAACCGCGCGTCCCTTGCGTCTTGCTGCTGGATGTTTCTGGATCTATGGGTGGGCAGCCGATCAGCGAACTGAATGAGGGTCTGACCATCTACAAGGATGAGCTTGTTGCCGATTCGCTGGCGTCAAAGCGGGTAGAAGTTGCCGTTGTCACATTTGGTGGCATGGTGCAGACGGCGTGTGACTTCACCACGGCCGATGCCTTTTATCCGCCGAACCTGACGGCGACGGGCGATACGCCGATGGGAGCAGCAGTGAATCAGGCAGTCGACATGGTTCACGAACGGAAACAGATTTATCGCGCGAATGGAATCGCCTATTACCGCCCGTGGATCTTTTTGATCACCGATGGGGCTCCGACCGACGAATGGAAGTCTGCGGCGCAACGCGTCATCGAAGGGGAAACGAGCAAAGCATTCTCCTTCTTTGCTGTCGGGGTTGAGGGGGCCAATATGGACATCTTGAAGCAGCTTTCCAAGCGAGAGCCATTGAAGTTGAAAGGGCTGCGATTTCGAGATCTCTTTCAGTGGCTGTCAAATTCGCAACAGTCGGTTTCGCGATCGACTCCCGGTGATGAGGTTCCTCTCCAGAATCCGACGACGCCGGACGGTTGGGCGGCTGTTTGATTGCGGCCGATGTTTCGAAGTTTGATGTCTGCCGAGGTTGAATGTCCAGATGATGTGGAACGTGCTCGCAAAAAGCGTTCAAGGATCCAGCCACAAGCGACTGCAAACCGTTTGTCAGGACGCCTGTCAGACAGAGATTCACCATGTGGGTGGACTGCCAGTGTTGGTCTTGGCCGCTTCTGACGGAGCAGGCAGCGCTGAACACTCGGACATCGGTTCGCAGACAGCTTGCCGTGCGGTCCAGGAACTGATCGCTGAAAAACTGCGAGACCAGACGGACTTCTTGCCAATCGCTCGAGACGAAGCCGTCTCTTGGTACGAGCACGTCCGAGCCGAGATACTGCGAGAAGCGGAAGTTCGATCCGTTCCAATACGGCAATTGGCTTGTACGCTACTCGTTGCCGTGATCGGCGAGTCCGGGGCGGCTTTCTGTCAGATCGGGGACGGAGCCATCGTCGTTCGAGATCAGGGCGAGCTACGTCCTGTGTTCTGGCCGCAGTCGGGTGAATACGCCAACACGACGAACTTTGTCACGTCTTCTCGAATCGAACAGGATCTGATGTTTGAATGGCGTGCCGCGCCGATCGACGACGTGTCGATGTTTACGGACGGTTTACAAACGGTTGCCCTGAATTATGCAACTCGCCAAGCCCATCAACCGTTCTTCACACCGCTATTGGACACACTCCGGCAACATGTTGCTCCCGCCGAGCTTCTCGGGCCGCTGCAGTCGTTTCTGGAGTCCAAGAACCTTACCGACCGGACCGATGACGACTTGACGTTAATACTTGCCACACGAATTAATTCGGTATGACCGACTATTTCGATCCGCGTGGAAACCTTGTCCGTCTGGGCAAGAAACTGGGGTCAGGTGGCGAAGGAAACGTCTTCGAATTGCAAGGCGATTTGCGACTCGTCGCCAAGATCTATCACCGTCCTGCGACGATGGCTCAGGCCGAAAAGCTCGATGCGATGACAACGCTGGCAACGGAAGATTTGCTCCGTTTTGCGGCTCTACCAATCGCCACGCTTACGCAGACTCGATCCGGGCCGGTCGCGGGAATTGTGATGCCGCGGATTCGGGATCAGGCCGAAATCCATACCCTGTATAGCCCGGCTCATCGGAAATCGCACTATCCGGATAAGGATTGGGGCTTTCTGATTCATGTCGCCATGAACGTCGCGGCGGTCTTTGATTCTCTGCACCAAAATACGATTGTCATCGGCGATGTCAATCAAGGCAATGTGCTGGTTTCGACTCGGGGAACTGTCACGTTAATCGACTGCGATTCATTTCAGGTGTCGGCAAACGGTCGAATTTATCCGTGCGAAGTGGGTGTGGCGCACTTCACGCCGCCTGAATTGCAGGGGCAATCTTTTCACGGGACTGTCAGAACGACGAATCACGACCTGTTCGGTTTAGCGATTCTGATTTTTCATCTGCTGTGTATGGGTCGGCATCCGTTCGCCGGCCGCTTTACAGGAGTGGGAGAACCGCCACCGCTCGAGAAAGCGATTGAACAGTTTCGCTATGCGTACAGCCGCAATGTGAAAACAAACATGCTGCCCCCGCCGCAAACACTGATGGTTCCGGCCGTCATGCCAGCGCTCGCGGCACTCTTCGAACGGGCCTTCACAAAGGGGAGTGAGCTTTCCGAGGCGCGGCCGACAGCGACTGAATGGCATGTCGCTCTCCGTGACCTGAAGCTGCAACTCAAGCCTTGCGCCGCCGATCTCGGCCACAAGTATCCCAACTATCTGGGAACGTGTCCCTGGTGTGCTCTTGAGCGAGAAGGGGCACCAAACCTGTTCGCCTCCGTCACGGCGCATCTTGTTGATCGGCGCGAGGGAGAACTGAACGCGAGTCTTGACCAACTCTGGAAGCCGCTGCTGGACCTGCGGCAAGCGGCAAGCGACTGTGTACTGCAGAAGGTCTCGTTTCAAAACCTGCACGTCACGGCAAATCCGATTCCTGCCGAGATCGAACAGAACCAGTCGTTCGCCCTCCTATTGGGACGCTGTTTCCTCGGAATGCTGGCATTGCTCGCCGCGAGCTGGTGGTTTCCGCCGATGCTGTACATCGCGACGGCGTTGTCGATGGGATTCGGAATCTGGTGGTTTGTGTTGAATCGTTACTATGGGTTGCAACCCGAAATCGATCGCCGCGAGAAGCGGCTGAGGGACTCGATTGCGCGTCTGCGTGTGCTGGAGTCCGAAGGGGCAAAGGAGCTGGATTCGATACGGTTGGCCGTTGAGCAGGAGTTTCATCGCTTGGATCTGACCAAAGCGGAAATTGAAGGATTGCGTCCGCGATACCAAGCGGACCTTGATGCTCTCAATCTGCAACGGGAACGCCGCCAGTTGGATGCGTACCTGCAATCCCACCTCATTCGTTCGACGACGATCTCATTTGTTAACGATTGGCAGAAATCGACTCTGGAGTCGTTCGGAATTGAGACGGCTTACGATCTGAATGAGATCCGGCTGGCGAATATCAACGGTCTCAGCCAAATTGCGAGGTCGGCCTTGCTCGATTGGAAAGCGGCGATCCAGAAGAAGTTCAAATTCCGCCCTCGCGAGAAGATTCCCAATGTCGATCGCAATACGATCCTGGCTCGGTATCTGCGACAGCGGGAAGATCAGGAACAAGCCTTGATGAGTGGCCGATCATCGCTCGAATTGCTCTACAACCAATTGCAGGAAGTCCGCTCTCGCTATCAGCAGCGACTGGACGTCGCCGCCCAGCAAGCGAAGCAGGCAGAAGCCGATGTGCTATCGCTGCCTGAATGAGATGGCTGACAGACGCCGCTGCGGCTCAGCCTGCTTTCGCAAATCTTTCGTACAACTTTGAGTATACTCCGGCAGCAGCCACCAATTCCGAGTGTGTGCCGCGTTCGATGAGGTGCCCGTGATCGAGGACCAGCACTTGATCGGCATGCCGGATCGTGCTGAGCCGATGTGCGACCACGAAACTGGTGCGTCCAGATAACAGCACGTTTAGAGCACGTTGCAGTCGGACCTCGGTTTGTGGATCAATGCTGCTAGTTGCTTCGTCCAGGATCAACAGTCGGGGATCGGCCAGCAGTGCGCGAGCAAAGCAGACCATCTGCCGCTCGCCCAGCGACAATTGGCCACCTCGTTCGCCGACGGGGGTGTCAAAACCTTGTGGTAACGATTCCATTAGATCGAGACAGTCGAGCCGCCGACAAACTCGCAGCAGTTCTTCCATTGTTGCGCCAGGTTTGGCGAAACGAATATTGTCTGCCACGGTCCCCATGAACAAGAAGTTCTGCTGTAGAACCAGCCCGAATTGCGTGTGCAGGGATTTCGTTTGCAGCCGGTTCAGATCCTGGCCATCGATCAACACGCGGCCTGTTGTCGGCAGGTAAAACTTGGCCAGCAGGTTGATAATCGAAGTCTTGCCGCTTCCCGTATGTCCTACCAGGGCTATCGTTTGACCCGGCTGAGCCACGAAGCTGATCTTGTGTAAGACCGGGCGACCAGGGTCGTAGGCGAACGACACCTCGTCGAATTCGACCTTTCCTTCCAACCGTAAGACTGGCAATGCGTCCGGTGCATCCTGCCACTCGGGCTGACGATCCAACAGCGAGAACAATCGCTCGGCCCCAGCCATCGCGGTCATCGCCTGGTTGTACTGGTTCCCCAGAATCGTGAGCGGGGCGAAAAAGACATTCGCCATGAAAAAGAACCCGACCAGTTCGCCGACATCCGTCGCGTTGCCCGAGTTCAGCACGCGCCAACCACCGATGACAAGCAGCAACCCCACGAACACTTGCGTGTTCAACTCGACAAGAGGAAGGAACAATCCATGCGTTCTCATCACTGCTGTGTTGTAACGTGAGTGATCCGTCACAAGCTGGTGAAACAGACGGGCATTCTCTTGCTGGCGAACGAATCCTTGCGTGACGCGAATGCCAATCACCGACTCCACCAAAGTTGCGGTCACTCGACTGAAGGATTCTCGCATCTGCCGTAACAGCACACTCAGTTTGCGATGGAAGTATCGATTGATTCCCCACAGAATCGGAGCCATTCCCAGCACCAACAGAAACAGGACTGGATCCAGCCAGATCATGAATCCGGCCGCGACCCCCATTTGCCCAACCGCCACCAGGCTGACGAACAGAACTTCCTGAACGCCGATCCGCACATCTTCGATGTCGGAAATCATCCGGCTGATGATCCGTCCGACTTTTGTCTTGTGGAAGTAGCTCATCGGCATCGTCTGCAGATGGGCAAAGATGGCATTTCGCAAGTCGAAGACGACGGCCTCGCCCAGTTCCAACGCATATCGTTGGCGGAAGTGCATCGTGACTTGAGTGAAGATCGCCAGGAACGCGAACGCGACGGCTCCCCAGATGACTCCGTTCACATCGCTTCGCTGGATTGGCCCATCGATCACCGCCGCCAGCACCCATGACAAGGCCGGAAGTTGAATCGCTCTGAACACGACTGCGACAAGTAGCCAGTTACGCTGCCGAGCGTATGGCCTCATAAATTCCATCAGTCGCGCGATCAGGCGAAAATCGAGTGGCCGGGAATCGACGTGGTCCTCGTGCTGCCCTAGTTTTGTGAGTGCTGTCGCCTGAACCGTCTGCGCCATCGGGCCATCAATCCTTAATTGTCGAAGGTCTATCCGTGCATCTTACACGGCAATGGGGCGTGCGAGAATGATCCCAACGAATTCGAAAGCGAGTCGACAACAAATCGAGTTGGAGTTGAGTTACTGACTGCCACTGGAGACGATAGAGTCGCAAGGTAAGATTCAATCACCTGCGGAGAAATAATTGTGATGTTTGATGATTTCCGAAAAAGCCTGCCAGTCATTGGCTGTCTGATGCTTGTTGCGTTCGGACTCCATGCGGCGGATGTTCGCGCGGCAGAGTTTGACGCTGACGCACTGCAGAAGCTTCAACCCAAGCTGCAGGAATTTGTAGATAAGAACGTTGTTGCCGGTGCTGTGGTCGCAGTTGGAACGCATCGCGGTTTGGAAATAGTCGAAGTTGCCGGATACCAGAATCTTTCGCAAAAGCTGCCGATGCGCCCTGACGCGATGTTCCGCATTGCCTCGATGACAAAACCAATCACCGCGCTGGCAATCATGATCCTTGTCGATGAAGGGAAAGTGTCGGTCGATGACCCCGTCGAAAAGCATCTGCCCGAATTCAAAGGTCAGATGATTTTGACCGCAGCAGACAAAGAGACAGGTGCGATCACGCTGAAGAAGCCGTCGCGGGCAATCACCATCCGTGATCTGCTAACCCACACCTCGGGACTTCCAGGAGGATTTCCCGACGGCATAGCTGACCTTTACTTCAAGCGTCAACTTACGTTGGGGGAAGCAGTCGCCATCAGTTCACAACGTCCGCTGGATTTCGAGCCTGGGACGAAGTGGTCCTACTGCAATGCGGGAATCGATACCTTAGGGCGAATTGTCGAAGTGGTCTCCAAATCCTCATACGAGGATTTCCTGCAAAATCGCATCTTTGAACCACTGGGGATGTGGGATACGACGTTTTACCCCACCGACAACCAACTGACTCGCCTGGCAGGACTGTACGACATCAAAGAAGGCAAACTGCATGATGTCGGGTTCCAGTTGCTCGGTCCGACCAAAAACGCAAAGCATCCCATTCCGGCTGGCGGCCTGTATTCGACCGTCGAAGATCTCGGCAGGCTGTATCAGGTGATGTTGCTCCGCGGCGCGATTGGCGAGTTGCGAATCGTGTCAGAAAAAAGTGTCGCGGAAATGACCAAAGATCAAGTGCCTAGTTTGACCGCGGGCTTTACACCCAATGTTGGCATGGGACTCGGCTGGCAGGTGACTCGTCAGCCTAACGGCGTTCATGCGATGCTCTCCTCTGGAACGTTTGGCCATGGCGGTGCCTTCGGGACACAGGGCTGGATCGATCCCGAAAAGGATCTGTTTGTGATCTTGTTGATTCAACGTCTTGGGATAGCGAATGCCGATGCTTCTGACATTCGCCGGGAAGTACAGCAACTCATCGTAGATGCGATTGAGTAATCTTCCGCGTCGAATAAGTGTTGCAGCGGCGTGGTGATTTAATGTGCGGAGCATTTATCAGATGCTGAATCGTTCTTTAGCGATCGTCTTTCATTTCGCCTTCGCGCTGACAATCAGCGTGAACGTGGCTCATGCTGCGGATGGTCCTGATTATGGCCGTGACGTGCGACCGATTTTGTCGCAGTTTTGCTTCAAATGTCACGGCCCCGATGAGACGAAGCGAGAGGCGGAACTGAGGCTGGATCTTCGTGAGGAAGCGATCAAGCCTGCCAGTTCCGGGGAACGACCGATTGTTCCCACCGAACCGGCGGCCAGCGAACTGATCCGGCGCATTCTTTCGACAGATGGTGATCTCCAGATGCCGCCACCATCGGCAAAGGCTGTGCTCTCGGACGCTCAAAAGAAAGCATTGCAGGACTGGGTGGCTGCCGGTGCCGAATACAAGCCGCATTGGTCATTCGTTCCGCCGCAGCGGCCCGTTCTCCCTTCAGTCTCACAACGAAGCTGGCCCCGCAGCGGCATCGACTCGTTGATTCTGTCCAAACTGGAATCGGAACATCTCGCGCCATCGCCCGAGGCGGACCGCACGGCGCTGATTCGTCGAGTTTCCTTTGACCTGATCGGTCTGCCTCCGTCACCTGAAGAAGCGGACGAATTCCTGAATGATCCGTCACCCGACGCTTACGAAAAACTAGTCGACCGCCTGTTGGCATCACCTCACTATGGTGAGCGTTGGGGACGGCGCTGGCTGGATCTGGCTCGTTACGCCGATAGCAATGGCTACGAAAAAGACCGGACTCGATCAATCTGGCCATATCGCGACTGGGTGATTAAGTCTTTGAATGCGAACATGCCGTTCGATCAGTTCTCGATCGAGCAGTTGGCAGGGGACATGCTGCCCGCGGCAACGCAGGATCAACGCATCGCGACCGGCTTTCATCGCAATACGATGTTGAACGAAGAAGGGGGCATCGACCCGCTGGAGTTCCGTTTCTACGCCATGACTGATCGAGTTGCCACGACGGCGACCGTCTGGCTGGGGCTGACGTTGGGGTGTGCTCAGTGTCATACGCACAAGTACGACCCGATCACGCATCGTGATTACTACAGCTTCTTTGCACTCTTGAACAACGCGGATGAACCAGAAATCGATGTCGTTCAATCCGAGATTCAATTCAAGCGGCAAGAGCTGGAGCGAAGAATCGCGATGCTTCAAGCGGATTTGCCCAATCGGTTCCCCTTGCCCGAGGAATTCGCCTGGACGACTCCCAAGCCAACGGCGGCAAAATCAGCCAACGGTGCGACGCTCGAGACACAGGCAGACGGGACCGTCTTTGTTTCAGGACCAACGCCTGAGACGGACATGTACCAAATCGAATTCGAGAGTGATCATTCCGGCGTGGTTGCCGTCCGACTCGAAGCGCTCAGCGATCCAAAGCTCCCCAGCAAAGGACCTGGCCGCACGCCACATGGGAATTTTGTGCTGGGCGAGTTCACTGCTGATGTCCAACCGCCTGGTGTGTCCAGTGAATCGCAGCGATTGAAGTTTGCCCGCGCGTCTGCGGATTTCGGGCAGGAGAATTTCCCCGTTGAGAAGGCCATCGACGGAGACTCAAAGACCGGAGGCTGGGCGATTCAGGGCCCTGGAGAATGGAACGTCACTCGCACGGCAGTCTTTCTGGTAGAGCAACCAGTCGTTACCCAAGGGAAGCCGACACGTTGGACGTTTCGCTTGGAGCAGCAATTTGGCAAGCAACACACCATCGGTAAATTTCGAATTAGCCTTGGTCGCCGAAACCCGTCCGACGCAGGCAGCGAAGGCGAACGCCGATTGGCCCATCGCGATCGTAAGTTCGGTGAGTGGCTGGCTGCAGAAAAGAACAAAGTCGTGGAATGGACGGCTCTGAAGCCGACTGCGGCGTCCGCTGATTTGCCGATGCTGACGATCCAGGATGACGATTCCATTCTTGTTAGCGGCGACATGTCCAAAAGAGATCTCTACGATGTCAAGTTTGCTCCCGCTTCCAATCAATCCTCCAGCAATTCAAAGGCGGCTTGGACAGCGTTGCGAATCGAAGCCTTGCCGGATCCTTCGCTCCCCAAGAATGGTCCGGGCCGGGTTTATTACGAGGGGCCGTTCGGTGACTTCTTCCTCAGCGAAGTCACATTACGAGCCAATGGCCAGCCAGTGAAACTGACCAGTCCTTCACAGAGCTTTGCGAATGGCGGCAACACGGCTGCGATGGCGCTCGACGGCAATCAACAGACTGGTTGGTCGATCAGTGGTGGGCAAGGCAAATCACATGTCGCCGTCTTCCGCTTTGAGCGGCCGATCGATCGCGACGCTCAATTCGATTTGTCGATGTTGTTCGAGAGATACTACGCGGCGGGGCTGGGGCGGTTTCGCGTTTCGGTCACAGACGATTCCGGTTCGGTCGAGGCAAGTCCGTTTCCCTTGCAACTCGAGCCGTTGCTACTGTCACTCCGGAAGTCATCGAGCAGCAATGCATCGAGCGACGCAGACTCCGTCCTGCTTAAGCAGTTTTGCGAAGTTGCTCCTGAGTTAGCAGGTGAGCGGCAGGCTATTGCGACCTTGCGTGGGCAACTCGCCGCGTATCCTTCGACGCTTGTGTTCAAAGAACGACCGTCGAGCAACCCCCGCGCGACTCATCGATATCATCGCGGCGAATTCTTGCAGCCGAAGGAACTGGTTGAGCCGGCGATGCTGTCGACGCTTCCTGAATTGCCGAAGGGCCAATCAGTCGATCGACTGACCTTAGCGAAGTGGCTGGTGAGTCCCGACAATCCGCTGGGGGCTCGCGTGACCGTGAATCGCGAGTGGATGGCGTTCTTCGGCCGTGGCATTGTTCGGACCGTCGATGACTTCGGCAGCCAGGGCGCCAGTCCGACTCACGCCGCGTTATTGGATTGGCTCGCTGTTGAGCTTGGCGGTTCCAAACAATCGCCAACTAAAGTCTCCCCATGGGACATGAAACGTCTGCATCGATTGATCGCGACCAGTGCTACGTACCGGCAGACTTCGCGAGTCACCCCGGAACTGCTGGCAAAAGATGCACCGAACGAATGGCTTGCTCGCGGCCCTCGGTCGCGTCTGGAAGCCGAAATCGTGCGCGATGCGGCTCTGCAAGCGAGTGGACTGCTCTCCCACAAGATGCTCGGTCCCAGTGTTTTTCCCACTCAACCAGCGAGTGTGACGACCGAAGGAACCTATGGCGGGCTCGCGTGGAACCTGAGTCCAGGCGAAGATCGCTACCGGCGGACGTTGTATACGTTCAGCAAACGCACCGCCCCGTTTGCCATGAGCCTGACATTTGACGGCCCCAGTGGCGAAGCCTGCATCGCCCGTCGTGAAGTGACAAACACTCCACTTCAGGCGCTAACCTTGTTGAACGATACGGTCTTCGTCGAAGCCGCGCAGTCGCTGGGACGTGAATTCGGCAGCCGAAGTGGCAGTGTCGACGAACGATTGACATTGCTGTTTCGTCGGTGTTTGACGCGGTCCCCGGTCGCGGAAGAGTTGGCGGCGCTGAAGCAGTTCTATCAGGATCAGCTTTCGTATCTCGAAACGAATGCGATCGATGTGAAAGCGATCGCTGGTCCAGGAACCGAGAACTTCAAGGACCGCGCCATGTGGACGCTGGTGGCGCGCGCCATCTTGAATCTCGACGAAGCAGTCACCAAGAATTGATCCGCAGACAAAGCGGCTTTAACGCGAGGTTGTCATGAATCTTGTTCTGCCAAATAGCACGAACCTGGCCCGTCGGCATTTCTTTCGGGAATGCCAACTAGGCGTCGGCAAGATGGCGCTGGCATCGTTGCTGACATCTTCCGGGTCGCAATCAACGAGGGCGGCGGCACCGGTTGCTGAGACTTCGCTAATTCCGCGTCAGCCTCATTATGGATCCAAGGCGAAAGCGGTCATTCACCTGTTTATGGCCGGTGCCCCGAGCCAGCTTGATCTGTTCGACTACAAGCCGAAATTGGCCCAGTTTGAAGGCAAGCCGATTCCTCCCGAGGTGATCGGGGGGCAGCGATATGCTTTCATCAGGCCAGACGCCAACTGTCTTGGGCCGCAGTTCAAGTTTGCGAAGCACGGTGAGAGTGGAGCCGAATTGTCCGAGATGCTGCCCCATCTGGCCAAGATTGTCGACGACATCGCGATTGTAAAGTCGGTTCACACCGATCAATTCAATCACGCGCCGGCGCAGATTTTCTTTAACACAGGATTCTCCCAGCCAGGGCGACCCTGCCTGGGCTCGTGGGTCACTTACGGGTTGGGATCGGAAGCAGACGACCTGCCGGCGTTTGTCGTGATGTCGACCGGGTCGGGTGTTAGTGGTGGTGCCGCGAACTGGTCCAGCGGATTCTTGCCGACAGTCTTCTCGGGAGTGCGATTGCGCAATCAGGGCGATCCCATTCTCGATGTTTCCAGTCCCGCTGGAATTGATGCGCGGCTGCAGCGAGAATCGCTGGATCTGATTGGAACGCTCAATCGGCGTCGTTTGGAACTGGAAGGGGATCCAGAAATCGCGACGCGCATTGCCAGTTACGAAATGGCATACCGGCTGCAAACGTCCGCGCCCGAGTTGATGGACCTGAAGAGCGAATCGAAAGAGACGCTGGAGATGTATGGTTGTAACCCCGATGTCCCGTCGTTTGCTCGCGCGTGCCTGTTGGCTCGGCGAATGATTGAGCGAGGAGTCCGCTTCGTCAACATCTACAACGAAGGCTGGGACGCCCATTCCGATGTCGTGGGGAACTTGAAGAACAACTGCGGCAAGACAGACCAGGCGTCGGCAGCGCTCGTGACTGACCTGAAACGCAGAGGGCTGCTTGATGAAACGCTCGTCGTCTGGGGCGGCGAATTCGGTCGCACGCCGATGGTCGAAAACAACACGGCGCTTGGTCGCAGCCTGGGACGCGATCACCATCCGCAGGCCTATACAATGTGGATGGCGGGAGGCGGAGTTCGGCGCGGCGTGGTTTACGGATCAACCGATGATCTCGGCTTCCACGTTGTCGACAACCCCGTCCATATTCATGACTTGCAGGCCACAATTCTGCATCTGTTGGGGTTCGATCATGAACGCCTGACCTATTTCCACGCGGGTCGACAGTTCCGTTTAACTGATGTTCATGGGCATGTCGTTCACGACATCCTGGCCTGAGTGGCAAAGGTCCATCCATACGAATGACGTTATGGTCGGCACAATCGCGAAAGTCATCTCAATCCATCCGGAGAAATGCCGTGTTGTCGGAACGCCACTAATGTTGCGATTGGACAACACCACAAGTGTGACCTAGGTTTCAGGATGCGGATCGAGTCTCCAATGGGATCTCGCGGGCCGCACTGAAACTGGTCGCTCTTCGGGCGGAAACGATGGCAACCGACTTTTTTGACCTCAGTCAAAGTGGTCCGCTTGATCGCGGTTCGCTGCCGGCCGACCCGATGTCCGTCTCCGATTCGGGGCCGTTGCCAATTCCTCCGGCACATCAAGGAACCTTGCTGCTGCCATTGTGTCTGCCTTCGATCGCGCTCGGCATGGTTGCAGTCGTATTGGGGACGTGGCTATTTAAATCACCCAGTGCATCACTGTTTACGTTTGCTGGTTCGCTGTCGGGCTTGCTGATCACCATCGCATTATTTCGACGGCAGGAAGCGGCTGCCATCGCCACGTTGAACAGACCGGATGTGCGTAGCGCTGGTTTGGACTCAACCGGCGTCTTCAGGTCGCTGCTGGGCGAATTAATCCATCGCGTCGAACGCCACGAGTCGAAGTCCCGTGAACTAACCGATCAACGAGCACGTCTGGAAGCACGAGCCCACCTGCTTAAAACTCAAGTTCGACGGCTGATTCATACACTGGATCTGGTCGAACAGCCTGTTTTCCTGTTGGACTCGGGAAATACGCTGGTCTATCGCAACGCGGCCGCGACGACGTTGCTCAATGCTGTCTCGGGTAACCCAGAGATCCCCGCCGCTTCAGCATGGGATTCGATGGCCAGTCTCAAGTCGCTGGTCGAGTCTGTTCGCAACAGGTCGGCCGCTGCCGATAAACGGACCGCGGAACTGGAATTGAAGTGCGCCGGCGAATTGATCACCTATCGCGCCGAAGCGGCGAACTTGTACGATGATGACGGTCGCCAGACTTCCGTGTCGATCGTGCTGTCCGACATCAGAGAACAAGTCCTGGAAACCGCGAAACAAGCTCAATTCGTTTCGTCAGTCAGTCACGAATTGAAGACGCCGCTGGCCAGCATTCGAGCCTACACCGAACTGTTGATGGACGACGTTGACGATCCCGACGAACGACTGGAACTGCTGCAGTTCATTGATGAACAAGTCGATCGCCTGACGCGTCTGGTCAACAATCTCCTGAACTTTGCCCGAGTCGAAAGTGGCGTGATCAAGGTCCAGCGGGAAGATGTTGATGTCAATCGAATCGCACGCAAGGCACTGGAAGTCGTCGCTTCCGCTGCCAAAGAAAAGCAGATTGCGATCGTCGACGAACTGAGTGATCTGTATCTCCCGGCTCATCTGGATGTGGATCTGTTCGGCCAGGCCATCATCAATCTGCTTTCGAACGCCGTCAAATACACACCCAAGGGTGGTCAGATTCGACTTCGGACAAGAATGCAGGACACCGAAGCTGTCATCGAAGTTCAAGACAACGGCATGGGGATCCCCGTTGATGCGTTGCCGCGATTGTTTGAGCGTTTCTATCGAGTTCCCCAGAATTCAAAGGCTGCGCCGGGAACGGGACTGGGTTTGGCACTCGTGAAATACATCGTCACCAATATTCACGATGGGGCGATCTCTGCCGCATCGCAGGTTCATCAAGGCAGTGTCTTTTCGATCCGAATTCCATTGGGTCATCGGGGCCGTGGAAGCCGCGCTTCACAACTGCAGAAATCGGTCAACTAACTTACTTCGTCGTGTCACCTGGCCCCGGGGCAATTGCAACTCCCTGGCGTTGTCTCACACCCAATCAGGAACGTGATCATGTCTCCCCGCATTATCGTTTGTGACGACGAACCACACATCGTTCGTGCTATTTCGCTGAAGTTCTCTCGTGCTGGATTTGATGTTCACGGGGCTGCCGATGCAGAGGCGTGCTGGGAGCTGCTGCGAAAACATCCTCCCGCTTTATTGATTACCGACTACACGATGCCAGGGATGAACGGTGCTCAACTGGTGCGCCGAATCCGCGAGAGCAAATCGCTGGCCGATCTGCCCGTGATTATGTTGACAGCTCGGGGCTTTGAACTTGCCGAGCAGTCGGTGGAACTGAACGGACTGGACCTGTCTGCCATTGTGAATAAGCCCTTCAGCCCACGCGAGTTGGTCGTCAAAGCGTACGAAGTTCTGGGCTATGAGGCTGAGCCTTCCACCGCGGCGTATCGCGACAGCTACTCTTCCATCTGATCATAAATGCAGATCACCACTGAAACATTTGGCGATGTCGTTGTCGTCCATACGCCGGACGACCTGATGGAAGAGACCGCACGTCTGCTGTCTGAGGCCGTCGAGGGGCATCTTCACAAGGGAAGTTCCGCGATTGTCCTGCAGATGGATCGTACGGATGCCTTTGACAGTGTCGGATTGACGGCGATTGTTAATTTGCAGGATCAGGCTCGCCATGCCGGGGGGGCCGTCAAAATCAGCGGGTTGCCGGATTTGGGCCGCAAGATTTTCGAAGTGACACGACTGGATCAGCGATTTGACCTCTTCGATTCGGTCATCGATGCTGTAGCGAGTTTCCGCTGATGTCCGTAGCCACACTCACACCGCTTCGTTCGCCGTTGCTGTCGCGTCCGAGACTTGGCGACCTGCTCGTTCGTCGAGGTTTTCTGACGGCCGAACAACTTCAAGAAGCGTTGCGCCTTCAATCTGAGGGTGGTCAAACCAAGTTACTGGGCGAACTGTTGGTCGCTCGCGAATACTGCACCGAAGAGCAGATTCTGGAATGCCTGGCCGTCGAGTTCCAGATTCCATTCGTTCGCCTTGATCCTCGTCTGTTCGATCCAAAAGTCGTCGAACTGCTGCCGCGGGAGTTTATCGAAAAGCATGTTGTCCTGCCGTTGTTCAAAGTGCGGAACACGTTGACGGTGGCGGTGGCGGAACCCTCGGATGTTTTCCTGCTGGATCGCTTGAAGGCGGTTTCACGCTGCGATGTCCAACTGGCCATTGCTTCGGCCAGGGATATCCGCCGAACGCTGCAAACGTATCTGCCTGACACTCAGGTCTTCGTCATCGATAACGCTGTCGACGATGTGCAGGGCGACGCCATCGAACTGATCGAGGAATCGATCGACGACATCGTCAATTCAACCACATTGGCGGGCCAAAGCCCGATTATCCGGCTGGTGAACTATGTGATTTACACGGCCGTGAAAGAGGGAGCGAGTGATATTCACATCGAGCCCACCGAACGCCAGATGCGAGTTCGATTTCGAGTCGACGGAGCGTTGCAAAAAAAACTCGAATTGCCGGGACATATTGCGCCCGCGATCGCCAGCCGAATCAAGACCATGGCAACGTTGGATATCAGCGAGACGCATCTGCCTCAGGATGGCCGCATCCACGTGATGATGGAAGGTCGCTCTGTCGATTTGTGTGTCAGTACTTTGCCGCTCACGCATGGCGAAAAGACAGTCATCCGGATTCTCGACAACCGCAACATCCCGTTGTCGCTGACTCAACTCGGCTTCAGCAGCGAGAACCTGGAGCGATTCCAGCAAAACATCAATCGTCCCAGCGGAATCGTGCTGGTGACGGGGCCGACGGGCAGCGGCAAAAGTACAACCTTGTATGCAGCGCTCAACACGGTGAGCACGATTGAAAAGAATATTTGCACTGTTGAGGATCCTGTTGAATTCCAGATGCAGCTCGTCAACCAGTTCCAAGTGAACGAACGAGCCGGCCTGACATTCGCAAGTGTTCTTCGCAGCCTGCTGCGCCAGGATCCCGATGTCTTGATGGTCGGCGAAATGCGCGATACGGAGACAGTCAGGATTGCGATCCAGGCGGCACTCACGGGGCATCTAGTGTTTAGTGCGCTGCACACGAACGACGCCTGTAGTGCCGTCATTCGATTGGCCAATATGGGTTTGGAAAGCTACCTGATCAGTTCTTCACTGAATGCTGTCCTGGCCCAACGCTTGTGTCGCCGGATTTGCGCTAAATGCAAAGAGTCCTACGAGCCATCACGCGCGATGAGGACAATCGTCCAGCAGATGGGACTCGACATCGACCATTTTTATCGCGGGGCAGGATGTACCCGCTGCCGAAACACGGGTTACACCGGCCGCATCGCAATTCACGAGTTACTCGTTGTGGATGAAGCTCTGCGTGAAACTATTAATGTGAATGCGACGCTTCAGTCGGTGACCGATCATGCGAAACGGAGCGGCATGATTCCGCTTCGTTATGACGGGTTGCGGAAAGTAAAAGAAGGACTGACGACGATCGAGGAAGTGTTGCGAGCTACGGACGAGGGCTGGGTACCCGTCAACGTTTCTGGTAAAGGGGCGACAGGAACCGCAGTCGCGTAAACTGTGCGTGCCGTCCCTCTTACATTCGCGTCACTGTTTCGTGCAGGTTCAGGAGTGCGCGAGCGACACTGGTCCACGCGGCCAGTTCGGTTTTGTCGATCATCGCAGGAAGTGGTGCCAGGCCTGTTCGTGGAAGTTGCTCGGCGGCTGCAGAGTTCGCTCGGAATTCCTCCCGGTGCTTTGCCAGCAGTTTCTGCAGGATTGCCTGTTCATCGGCACTGGGTGAACGCGATACGGCACGGCGGAAGCTCCAAGTCAGACGAGCATCATCGGTCGAACCGCCGTCCTTTAAGATCATCGTCGCGAAAACACGTGCCGCCTCCACGTAAGTGGGATCATTGAGCAGAGCAAGCGCCTGTTGCGGTGTATTGGATCTGGGGCGATCGGCCGTACATTCCTCGCGACTTGGAGCATCAAACGTCATGAGCGATGGGTGCAAGAACGAACGTTGCCACCAGGTATATAGCCCGCGACGATATTGCTGCTCGCCCTTATCCGCCTCCCATGATCGACGTGGGAAGTTCAGGAACTCCCAATATCCATCCGGTTGATAGGGCTTATCGCTCTCGCCGCCAAGGCGAAGCGACAGCAAGCCGCTAATGGCCAGCGAGTTGTCGCGAATGAACTCGGCATCCAGTCGCAGGCGGTTTTGAGCAGACAGCAGTCGGTTGAAGGGATCCTGCATCCGAGCGTGTTTGGTTTGAACTGAATTCTGACGATAGGCTCCCGAAGTCACCATCAGCTTGACCAACTGCTTCATATTCCAACCGCTCTCGCGAAAGTCCACCGCCAGCCAATCGAGTAGTTCGGGATGTGTCGGCCATTCACCCTGGCTGCCAGCGTCTTCCAGTGATTTCGACAATCCATTGCCGAAGAGCAGTCGCCATGTTCGGTTGACGAAGATGCGACTTGGCAGCGGGTTATCGGCCGCGACCATCCAGTTCGCTAGATCCAACCGGCTCGCCTGCCGCTCTCCCGTATCCAGCTTACCGAGGAATGAAGGAATCGCCGGAGGAACCACTTCGCCAGAGTCGTCCTGCCAATTTCCCCGCGGCAGGATCCGAACCATTCGAGGTGCGGCGGAAACTGTAATCAAGCTCGCGGGGATATTCTTGGAATAGGCATCTCGCTGGCCATTCCAGTGCTGCACTTCAGCCCGCTGTGGTTGGAAGCGTGCCGATTGGTCGCGCAAGAAGCCGGCCAATTGATTCGATTCGGCATCCGTCCGATCGGCGGACGACTTCGCGATCGCCGCTCGAATGGCCGGTGGAACCCATTGTGAGGCAGGTTTGTCCGCGGACGTTCCGCTGATTCGCAGGCGACCGATTCCATGCTGCGGATACTGCGATTTGAATTCCAAAGTCACGACGACTGAGCCGCTGACAGCCTCAGCCAGTTCGAAGACTGCTTCGTGTGATTGGCCGGTCTGTGGCAAGATCGCCCAGCCGCTGCCCCCTTTGCCGTCGATCGCCGTGCCGATATCGTGTCCATTTTGAGAGTGATCGGCGACGGCTTTTGCGATCTTTACCGCCACGGGCTTATCATTCGCGCCGGTTCGCAGCACTTTGAACTCGGTTAGCACGAAATTTCCATTTGGCGCCTGGCCCGGTCCGCGTGCGGGTAGCTCATCATCGGAGATTGCTTCCAGCTTGAGTCCCGTCAACTTCTCGTCCGACTGGAATGTGAAAGTAAAGACCTCCTGCGCGGCGACCTTTCCTTGTGATTTATGGCTGCCGTCCTCTTGCTTGCGGAGTTGTGATTCACCGTCGACCTTGATGTCCGAAGCCTCCAGTGGCCGCCATGTCGATGCTGTCTTCAGCTCGTCATTCCAATCTGGTTTTGACGCGACCAGTGCGGCGACGGCTGATTCCAATCGTTGTTGCGCCGCTGCCGCCTCCGAATTCAGGCGTGCCAGTTCTTTCTCATCGTTTGCCGACGGGACTGGCATGCCAGGTTCACGGCGACCGACGGCCGTCTCCTGCACGTCCGCGAAGAACGCTGCCATGCTGTAGAAGTCGCGCTGCGTGAACGGATCGTATTTGTGGTCGTGGCATTCGGCGCAGCCCATCGTCGCGCCCAACCAGACGCTGGAGACGTTGCGAACGCGATCTGCCGAATACTTGGCTGTGTATTCCTTCGCCTGCGCTCCCCCTTCTTCTGTGGTCTGCAGCAGGCGGTTGTAGCCCGAAGCCACTTTTTGCCAAGTCGTGGGTGAAGGGAGTAGATCCCCGGCCAATTGTTCTACTGTGAAACGATCAAACGGCATGTTCTGGTTGAATGCCTGAATGACATAGTCTCTGTACGGTGTAATGTCTCGAGGATTGTCACTGTGGTAGCCCGCGGTATCGGCAAACCGGACCAGATCGAGCCAGTAGAGCGCCATTCGTTCACCGTAGTGAGGTGATTCGAGCAGACGATCGACCAGTTTTTCGTAGGCATCCTGGCTGGTATCGGCCACGAACTGATCGACTTGCTCGATCGTCGGTGGAAGTCCTGTCAAATCAAACGAGAGACGCCGAATCAGCGTGACCCGGTCCGCTTCTGGAGAGGGTTTCAATCCGGCCACTCGCAATCGAGACAATATGGATCGATCGATCTCGTTACGGCTGAAACCCGGCTCCGTCGCTTCAGGAAGTGTCGGCCGAACTGGCTTGATGAACGCCCAGTGTCCCTGCCATCGTGCTCCTTGCTCGATCCACTTTTTAAGCACCGCGATATCGCGAGCCGTGAGGTGCTTGCCGGAATCTACGGGCGGCATCTTCTCGTCGGCGACAGAGGTCGTCACGCGTTGATAGAGATCGCTCTCAGCCAGTTGCGACGGGACGGCCGGATGCTTCTTGGCTCCTTTGCCGAACAATCCCGCTTCCGTATCCAGCCGAAGTTCTGCTTCGCGCTTGTTCCCATCGGGCCCGTGGCAGGCGTAACAGTTTTCGGACAGAATCGGCCGCACATCACGATTGAACTCGATGACGTCGGGAATTGGCACGTCTTCAGCAATGGCCAAAACGCTCAGTGTCGATAGGGTCAATGCGGTCGCACAGGCTGTTAGACGCCAACTCATCATCGTGAATGCTCCTGGCCGGAAACTCAATGTGCGTACATCATGCGCGGCGGGCATGACAGATGCCAGTTTCACGCGGCATTCAGGGCAGGTTCTCGGACCCAGATCTGCCCGATCGAGAACAGCACGGCCCCCGGAGCCAATTGCATCAGAAAACGATGGCTCGAACCGCCGATGTGTTCTTCCAATGTAATGGGTGCGATCATTCCCGCCAGCAACAATGCGGCAATGTCGACCGCCAGCGTCATCAGTAAAAACAACTGCGCTGGTCGCAATGCGCGAATGGGAAAGAGCACCAGTGTCACCGCGACGAACCACCATTGAAGTCCCCACATGGTGGCCTCGCCGAACATTCGCTCGATCAGATGCGGAATGGCCCATTTCAAAGTGGGCAGGCCATGCCAGAGAGAACTGATACTCAATCGACCGAAGTAGTTCATTTCGCCAGTCATCGGCAATTGTCGACGATGTCGAAACCACGGAGTGAGGATTAGTACCGGAACGACGACCAGGGCAGTGGCCGCCATGATTAAAGCTCGCATCGACAGTCGTTTTCCCGCGTCGCCTTCCGTCTTTTGTGTTCTGCGGTGGAATATCATTCCGAAAAGGGCGGCGCAACTGAAGGCGCTCGTGCGGATCAGGCCGTGCGAAATTCCTTCGTCTTTTGTAAACGCAACCATCGCTCCAAAGACTGCTGCGAGGATCACGCTCGATCGCGATGTTGATGCCATTCCGTTTCGTGCGGAAGTGAGCCAATCCCAAAGATACAGCAGCGCCACCCCTTCGAAGCAGGCCACCGGCGCATCGGCCTGGCCGGTTAGAAACCCGTAGTCATCGGGCATCAGCACTGGCGTCGTCGCCACCAGGACAGCCCCCAGCCACGCTGTCCCGCGCGGCAGGTGCCGCATCAGCACACCCGCAAACGTGAAGACCAGCCCTGTAAACATTAGCGGGAAGATGATCTTCGACAGTCGGTCATCAACGTGTCCCAGTAAGGCATAGACGTGCTGTTCGGCCAGCGGAATCAACAGCGGATAGCGAGGGTGACCCTGTACGAAGTCGGCATGAGTCAAGTCCGCACTGTCGATCGAGCGATCCTGGAATAGCACAATCGCTTTCAGTCCGTAGTAAGCTCGCTCATCCCAAAATTTCTGCGGAGACAGCAGTGTTTGGACGAAGGCAATCGCAACGAGGCCAATGACGATCAGCGAGCAAACTCGCGCGAGAAACGCATCGTCAGTGGAGTGATCGTCGCCTTTCGCTCGCCGGAGGATGGGCTCAGGATGGTCTTCCTGGGAAGGCGTCGCTGTAAGCGACCTTTGGGCCCGCCGCATTGCCAATAACCCCAGTAGCAGGCCCCCCACGGCAAGCGTCAAACTGCAGACTCGCCCAAGATGGCCGCCCACGAAGGACCAGACAAACTGCAGATAGCTCGTTGCCGCAATTCCTAAAGTCCAAGAGAGACCGATCAGTTCCGCTCGGGCAACCATGAACCCAATGCCGCGCGCTGGCCTCGATAGCAGGCTAGATCCGACAGTTGATAGCGCGATCGAACAGCCCAGGCCCCAGAAGCCCACCAGGCAAAGTATCATCCAAAAGGCGCCTGTCATGGTGCCTTCTCCGTCGAGTAGGGACGGAGCGACACCAAGTAGGACGGCTGCCAGCCAGGACCGAAGCGCCGACGTTGAAAGTTTAGCCAGGTCGAATCAAGGCTGAGGTTTTCTCCTTCGATGAATTGTTTTCCTTCGAAGTACTCCAAAATGTAATCCGGGTGCAATTCCTGGATCTGGTCGGCTGTCAGATCCTGCAGTCGGTAGGACGCCAGTTGGCGCTGGTTGTAGGGTTTGGCAATCACAAACACGCTATCGGGATGCGACGGATGATAAAGTCGTCGCGGCAGCAGGTAGTACGACAGAAAGTAAAGCTTTTGATCGCTGAGGACCAGAATACGAGCGTTCGGCGGCGTCGTGGCTGCCAGGAAGCGAATCACCTCGCGATTGTTCTCACTGATGTTGGGGAGGATCGTTTGTCCGGCGTGCAGTTGATACAACGGCCAGTCCCAAAGCCGGCGATTGATACTGCAACCCAACTGATAGACGCCGAGCATCAACCAACCCACTACAATCAGCCGCACCGCACCGATGCGAAACCTTCCGATGCCGGACCCTGAAGTTGCGGCCTGGGTTACTGGAATAGTTGCGTGCCAAAAGCTGCTCGCAACTCGTGCCAACATCGGGACGGATGTTCGACGCAGTCTCCAGGCAATGCCCAGCACCAGCATCAGGAGTGTCGATACACAGCGCACGAACCACATCGTGGCCGTGATCGCGCCGTACGCCTCGAACATTGCGAAATCATTGTTGTCAGCACGACGAACTGCCCAGCCCTGCGCAACGTCGAGCGGAAGCAACCACGCAATGCCTGCGAGTGCGGCCATCAGGCACCAACTGACAACGAGGACGCCGATTGCAGCGCTCGAAAACTTCCCGACAGACACAAGACCATTCCAAGTGGGACGACGGACGCAATGACACCTGGTGCCAGTGTGAAGTCCGCGATCGTGACTTGCAATGCGCTCGCTTTTCAACTCCCCACGGCGCGCACGATTTTCATTGCATCCACCCACTGTCGAGACGCTGAGTCCGAGTCGAGAATCAGTATCCCAATTCAGCACGAGTTTCGTTGCAGCCGTTTCGTAGCGGATTCCTACAGCAACATGACCAGGCCCGGCACCACGCGGATTTTTTCGTAAACCGCCAAGACATCGTCGGATGACTCGACCCACGGAGTCACCGTGATGGCAATGTGTCTGCCACCGGGGGTTTCGCGAGTTTCAAAGGGAGGATCGAATTCCATCTCCAACGCTTCGCGAATGATCCGGACCACCACCGCGGCGAAATCGGTGTCGGTCTTGCCGACCGCTTTGAAGACGAATTTGCCGGGAAATGTATGGACGGACTCAAGCAATTCGCGGGCGGGAAGAGGTGTCATTTTTGAGACCCAGGTAGCGAGATCAAAAACCAATTGCACCTGACGATACGGTGAAGAACTCCACAAAACTCTATACATCAGGTCAATCCAAGCGAACGAGATTGCGAAAATATGCGGAAAGACCAGTCATAACCTCGCTTGCCAAACCGCGAAGATCAGTGGACACTAGTGGTGTCATTCAACAGGTGTCGCGGTCACGTTTACTTCGACTTAACTCATCGAATGCAATGTCGCCCGGGCGATAGCAACCGCAAATCATGCAGTGATTGGCTGCAAGATCGCAAGAAGGTCAGAGGCGCGGCGGAATCGCGATTTTTCAATGAAGGGTTTGTGGTTGACCATTATGCAGGCGCTCGGACAAAAGAAAGTCAAACCGAAACCTCCCATTTATGACGAGCAAGAGCGGGAGGGAATGCGACAGGCCGGCCGCTTCAACGCTCAGCTTCTGGACTTTATCAGGCCCCACGTCAAAGTTGGCGTCACGACATTAGAGTTGGATCGCCTGGCTTACGAATACACGATGGACCACGGCCACACGCCCGCCTGCCTAGGGTATAAGGGGTATCCGAACACCATCTGTACCAGCGTTAACGAAGTCGTGTGCCACGGAATTCCGAACAGCCGACCGTTACGCGAAGGCGACATTGTCAACGTGGACATGACGACGATTGTCGACGGCTGGCACGGCGATTCGTCGGAAACCTTTCTGATTGAACCTGTTACCGAAGACGCTCGGAAGCTGGTTCAAGCTGCATTTGACGCCATGCATGTGGGAATCGATGCGATCCAGCCCTTTGGGAAGCTGACCGACATCGGCCGAGCGATCGAGCGATTTGCTCGACTGCGTGGATATGCCGTCGTGCAGGAATACCAAGGTCACGGTTTGGGGCGAGAATTCCACCAGGAGCCTGGAGTTCCGCATTACGTTCCGAAATTGAATCCCTCGACGGTGATTTTGGAGCCTGGAATGTGCTTCACCGTCGAGCCGATGATCAACGCTGGCACTTGGCGGACGATGCTCGACAAACACGACAAGTGGACTGTCCGTACGATGGATTTGTCCCTGTCCGCTCAATTCGAACATACCGTGGTGGTCACGGAAACAGGGGCTGACATCCTGACGGGAACTGAAAACGGTCCAAAGCCGGGACACAAGTTTTAGTGCGGATTGTCAGCCATCGCTCGGCTGGCTAAGATGAAATAGACTTTTGCCGGACGAAAAACGGAGAGAATCCCTCCGAGGCAAGCGAAAAGGCATTCCGCCCATGAGCGAACGACTGAATTGGATGCTGCCGTCGTTCGAAGCGGCCCGAATCGGGACGATTCAGATTCGAATCAGTCTGTTTTTTCTGGCCCTACTACCTGTTTTTGTCATTCGCCTTGGCTGGATGCTTGGTGGCACCGTCATGGCGATTCTTGTCATCTCGGTGCTGCTGCACGAACTGGGACACGTCTGCCTGGCTCGCTGGACAGGTGGATCGGCGACAGAAATCCATCTTTCTCCGATCGGCGGGCTGGCAATGGTCCAGGCTGGTCGCACCACTTGGTCGCAGATCGCGACAGCTGCGGCTGGCCCGTTCGTGAATCTCGTGCTCTGTATGGCGGTGTTTCCAAAGTATTATGCTCCCGAATATTTGTGGGGCATCCTCAACCCGCTGCAGTTGCCGATTGCAAAATTGAGCGACGATCGGTTGCTACAGGACGTTGCCCTGTTGACGTTCGCCGTGAACTGGTTGCTGCTGTTGGTCAACCTCTTGCCAATCCTTCCGCTGGACGGCGGGCGGATCGTGCGAACGATGCTGCTGTCGCGAATGCATCCTGAACTTGTGGATCGATTCGCTGTTCAGGTCAGTATGGTTGCCGCCGGGCTGTTGGCCTTGGGCGGCTTGTTGGGCGACTGGTCTGTCATCGTATTTCTTGGCGGCGTCCTGCTGATCGTGAATCTGATCCAACTTTTCGAAAGCGAATCGATCGACCGCGACGAAGATTCCTTTCTGGGATACGACTTCTCGGAAGGGTACACCAGTCTGGATCGTTCCACGCCTGCCAACACCAGCATCCAGCCCACAGAATCGCATCGAGGGTTGCTGCAACAATGGCGTGAACGCCGTCGGCTGCAACGAGAGCAGGCGCTGCGTCGACAACAGGAAGACGCCGAGCGTCAGCTCGACGACCTCCTAGCCAAAGTCCATGCCAATGGCATGGGTTCTCTGACATCGCACGAACAGCAACTATTGAAGCAAGTCAGTGACTTGTTGCGTGAACGTGGAAAACGTCCTTCCTGACGTGATCGTCATCAGCATACCGTCGAAGTGATCGGGAATCCGGATGATGCTGGCGGCGAGAATTCTTCTGCCTTCTCTGCGATTGCCGATTGAATCAGTTGTGCCGGATAAGCAAGCTTACGCTTCACCGCAAAAAACGATGGCGATTTGCTCGTTGCTTGGCATGAACTACAGTTCCTAAGCTTGCCGCGCCGAAACCGTGCTTTTGTACGGCGAATGGCCGGCTGGTTGACCTGCTGAACCCGATTCGGCGTTTAGGGAACTTGAAGATGTCAACTTGGCTGCTCGAAACTCCGTCCGAGCATGGCGATGTCGATAAGGACGAAGTGTCGTTTGCTCCAGGCGCCGATTCGCCGACGATTGGAGTATTGCAGGAATTCGGTGATATCACCGGATTGCCGTGCGTGCTCGTCGATCGGGAATTCGGACGAGTGCTCGCCCAGTCGCATCCCGATCTGATTCATTACATCCCACCAAATTCTCTCTCGCGCCCCGCCGACTCGAGCATTGACGTTCAAATCATCAGTGAAGAACTGACATATTTCGTCATCCCGCTTCCGTCTCAGGTCGGGTTGGCCATCGCCGGTTATGTCTTGTCGTCGCGAAACGCCCGCCCGCCGGAACTGCAACTGGCAGCCATGGAAGCGCAGCGCTCAGAAAATCAGCTTGAACAGTGGCTAGCCGCGGTACCGGTTTGCGACGTGCGTCTGCTACGCCGATTACTGGAATGCGCTTTTAAGCAATTGAAGCAGCAAAGCCTTGAGTCTGATCTGCAATTGGAATTGGAATCGCTAAGCCAGCAGATCGACTACACATACGAAGAGATCAGCTTGCTGCATCGGTTGACGCAAAATCTGCAGTTGTCGCGGCCCTCGGAAGAGCTGGCCGAACTCTGCGTGCGTGGCCTTTACCCGCTCATCGAATGTGCCGGGGTCGGGATCTGCGTTGAAAACTCTGATCATTCGATGCGATTCCTGTCCCAGGGACGTCTGCCGTTTGATCAGATGGGGTTTGCCCGCTTGCTGGCTCGGTTCGATCAGCACAACTGGAGCAAGCCACTGGTCAAGAATAAGCTGCAGCACACCCTGCTGGGCGAAGACTTCCCTGGCTTGAAGAACGTCGTCATCGTTCCAATTGGGGATCCACAGCATCGACGTGGCTGGATTGTCTCGACCAACCTTAGAGGCGGACGGGAATTTGGCACCGTCGAAGCGAACCTGATTAGTTCGATCGCCACGATCCTGGGAACCCATATTCGTAACGTCGAACTCTACGATGAACACGACGAACTGCTGGTCGGCTTCGTCAGGTCGCTGGTTTCGACACTTGATGCGAAAGACCCGTACACGCGCGGTCACAGTGAACGAGTCGCGCTGTTGGCCCGACGTCTGGGTCAGCAGATCGGTTTGGAAGTCAGCGATCTGGATGACATCTATCTGTCAGGATTGCTGCACGATATTGGTAAGGTCGGTGTCGACGATCGAATCCTGGCCAAGCCGGGCCAACTGACAGAAGATGAATTCCGCCAGATCCAGCAACATCCGATGATCGGCTATCAGATTCTTTGTCAACTTAGAAACCTGGCTCATATCCTGCCGGGTGTTCGACATCACCACGAAGCCTTCAATGGCAAGGGTTATCCCGACAAGTTGAAGGGAGACGGCATTCCATTGATGGCTCGCATCATCGCCGTTGCTGACAGTTACGACGCCATGGTCAGCGACCGGCCCTACCGTAAAGGGATGCCAATCGATCGGCTCGAGGAAATCTTCCGCCGTGGGGCCGGCGAACAGTGGGATCCGCGAGTGATCGATGCCTATTTCCAGTCGCGCGACGACTTCCAGCAGCTTTGCGATTCGTACTCGCCCGCAACCGGCAACCTGCTGCGGGACAAAGCGACGACGCGATCCGGTCCCGTCCTTGGGCGGGCATTGCTGAAGCAATAGTGCTGGCTTCGTCCTGCTACTCAGGTCGAACGGGTGAAGGCTCTGTGATCTCTCGCAGCCAGATATTTCGGAAGCGAACGGGGTTTCCGTGGTACTGCAGCCGGATCGGCGCAGGGCCGTGTGGCTTCAGGATCGGCGGACTTTCATAAGCCGTTTCGCCGAGAATTTCGGTGTGGTTCTGCACGAGCACGCCGTTGTGTAAGACTGTCACGTAGCCAGGCTTCACTATCGTTCCCTGCTCATTGAAGCGAGGAGCGTTGTAGACGATGTCGTAGGTCTGCCATTCGCCGGGTTTGCGACTGGCATTCACCAGCGGTGGCTTTGATTTGTAGAGCGAGCCCGCCTGGCCATCGAAATAGGTCTTGTTCTCGAATGAGTCGAGCACCTGGATTTCATACTGGCCCCCAAAGAAGATGCCGCTGTTGCCGCGGCCCTGACCGCTACCGGACACGTGTTCGGGTGTGGCCCATTCGATATGTAGCTGGCAATCTCCGAAGGCGGCCTTCGTCCGGATGTCGCCGCCGCGTGGCGATGCTGCCCCGTCTTCGACCACCCACTTGTCGGCACCGGTCCACTGGGACAGATCCTTGCCGTCGAACAGTACGATTGCGTCCGAGGGAGGACCGCCGACTGGGCCCGGGTCCACAACGACAGGCTCGGGCCAGATGATTCCGCTCACCCATTCCTTCGAGGCGGCCATCGAACCCAGCGCCAGCACGGTGATACTGGTGAGCAGAACAAGATTGCGTACCGAGTGGGCGTTGATTTGAGCGCGCCGCATAGTTGGCCGTCCTTATTGAACTTGGGTCACCAATTTGCTATCAGTCACGATGCGCGAGGAATCGTAACAAGCCACCATTTGAGTTGGCAACGACTGTCAATGTCTTCAGGGAACTCGGATTGTTGGTCTAGAACAACCGGAGTTGTCCCGACGTTGGCTGCGGCCGGACAAAGTGGTCCGTGGATAATGCTGGCAACGATTTATCAAGGCCGTACTTGCGAGCGAACAGTTTGAAAGTTTGTTTGATCTGGTCCGCGATTTGACCGGTGCCACGCATCCGTTCGCCAAAGTTCGATGAATTGAGTTCACCGCCACGGACCGACTGGATCAGGCCGACGACTCGATCGTATTTAAGCGGCTCTTCGCGTTGCAGCCACTCCAGAAAGACCGGCTTGACCGCCAACGGCAGACGCAGCATCGTAAACGAGGCGTGGCGGGCACCTGCCTGTGATGCGGCTTCCAACAGCGCCGGCAGCGCGCTGTCGTTCAAGCCAGGAATGACGGGAGCGGTCATCACACGTACAGGTATGCCCGCAGCGGAGAGATCGCGGATCGCTCGCAATCGGGCGTCGGGAGAACTGGTCCGCGGTTCCAGCCGTCGAGCAAGCTTGGCATCCAGTGTCGTCAGACTGATGTTGACTTGGGCGCAGCCAAAGGCGGCAAGTTGACTTAGTAGATCCAAGTCGCGCACGACCAGCGCATTCTTGGTGATGATGGAGATAGGCTGGCGGCTCGCCAAGCAGACCTCCAGGCACTGACGAGTCAGCTCGAATTGACGTTCACACGGCTGATAGCAATCGGTGACGCCCGAGAAGGAAATATGCTCGGGAATCCATGCATCGCGAGCCAACCAATCTTGCAGAAGCTGCGCCGCATTGTGCTTCACGAAGATCTTGGATTCGAAGTCGATTCCGGCGTTCAGTCCCAAATACTCGTGGTAGGGGCGGGCGTAGCAGTACGAGCAACCATGTTCGCAGCCGCGATAGGCATTCACGCTGTAACGAAAGTACACGTCAGGACTATCGTTTTCGCTGACGATGCTCTTGGAATTATCATCGAGAAAATGTGTCGGGACGCGACGCAGCCCTTCGAGAAATTCGGGATCGTTCTCGAAATCGGCATAGTCCGGTATCGAGTGAACGCTGGTGAAGCGGTTCGGCGGATCGATAGCGGAACCGCGGCCATGCGGAGCCGGCAGCCGTACCGGCCGGTCGTTGATCTCGCTCACAATGGCTCCTTCCAGACAAATCCCGTAGTTCGGCTAAACGACTCGCCATGGCAATGGCTCACCGCGCAGTCCAGCGTTCAGATTCTGTACCGTCATCTCTTCCATGCGACGACGAGTTCGGTTGGCGGCACTTCCCAGATGCGGCGCAATGACAAGATTGTCCAACTCCAGCAGAGGATGATCGCGTGGCAGCGGTTCGGGTGATGTCACATCCAACGCTGCCCCAGCAATTCGTCGTGACTTGAGTGCCGACAGCAAAGCGTCATGATCGACAACCGCGCCACGAGCGACATTCACTAGTATTGCAGTCGACTTCATCAGGCCCAGTTCTCGTCGACCGATCAGATTCGTGGTCTCGTCCGTCAGTGGGCAATTCAACGCGACGAAATCGCTCTGTTTCAGGAGTTCGTCGAGCGATGCGTAAGTGACTCCCAGTTCCTGCTCGGCTGCTTCGTCGCGCCGGCGATTGTGGTAGAGAATCTTCATGTCGAAGGCGCGGGCTCGCTTCGCGACTTGCCTGCCGATGCGCCCCAGGCCCACAATTCCCAGCGTACTGCCGGAAACTTCGTAGCCGATCATGAACGAAGGATCGTAGTGCGTGAACGCAGCAGACCGAGCAAACTTATCACCGGCGACAACATTTCGAGCGGCCGCGAGGAGCAGGGCCATCGTCATGTCGGCCGTGGCTGCGTCGAGACAGCCCGGGGTGTTACCGACCAGAACTCCGCGTGACTTGGCTGCCGCACAATCAATATGATCGACCCCCACTCCATGATTGCTGACCAACTTCAGATTCGGAGCTCGATCCATCAGCGGTCCATCAACGCGAGGGTGGCCGTAGGTGATGAATGCGACGGCGCGTGCAAGTGCCGACGAAGCGGGGCTGTCGTCCCACTCCAGAATCTCGATGTCGGGACCAAGCATGTCGAGCAAGCTGAGAGGCAATCCGTCGGCCATTACAGGTACAGGCATCTTCGACCTCAAGGTTCGTCTGAATCGGGTAGATCTAAGGAAGCACCTGCTACAGGGACTTCAGATATTCGAGCAGATCTCGCTTCTGATCTTCATCCAGCACATTGGGAAAAGTGTGGCCTGCGGCGCTCTTGCCTGACAGCTTGGTATCGAAGTAGCGACGCCGATGGGCATTCGCTTTCACGTTCGCAGGAACTTTGTCAAAGGTCTCGATCTCCAGCCCGACCTTATCGCGGTCGTAGCCATCTTCGGTTCGCTTCCAGACCACCGGTCGCTGGTCGGAGTGAAGCAAGTGCCAGAGCGTCGGGACCGAGCCATTGTGTAGGTAGGGAGCACTGGCCCAGATGCCATCGAGAGGCGGCGCGACATAACCAACCGGGTCCACCTCGACCGGGTCTTGGCCATAGTGACTGAGCCAGCCTTCCTTCATCCACATCCGAAACTTTGGTGTCAGCGATTTCCATCGCAGCGGGTCTGTCCCGATTTCGTCGAGGGCGATCGTCTGCTGTTCGTATTTTCCCTGGGGACCATAGGTGCCGTGGCAGCGAGCACACGTTTCCTTGAAAACGCTTTCACCGCGAAGGGCCATGTCACGATTGATTTCGTAGGGATACTTTGGTGGCTCAAGCGACTCGATCCACGCGAGTAAATCGGCGAATTCCGGTTCCCATTCGTTCAGCATTTGCGGCGTCACCCGAGGAAGCAGGATGAACTGCATCAGTGGTCTGGGGGTTTTCGGGGCATGACCATCGGCGTACAGCGACCGTTTCTTTTTCACATTCCAGAACGGCGGGGCATCCACATCGTGATGCAGCATCGGCGGGGTGCCGCGCGTCAAATCCACAGTCATGTCGGGATTGCGCACTGCTCCGAGTGCGATTCCGAAGATGACAGCGTTGGTTGTTCCATTGGTCGTGCTCAGTGGCAGCTTGAGGGATCCCAGATCCAGATGTGATAGCCTTTTGCCTTGAGCAATCTTGATCATCCGCACGTCTTCGGTCAGCGTCTGCAGCGCCGTATGGGAGTTCGGCAGTCCCGGGATGACTTGTCCTGCCACTTTTCCCCCGTGGCAGGCCAAGCAGTTCATGACCCAATTGCCACTCTTGTCACCGATATACCCGAGCGCGGGCCTAGTCCCGGCGGTATCGTCCGGGTCTGGTGTCAGGCCGTAGTATGAGAATGTGAGCTTTCGCCTGGTTGCCGCGTCGGCTTTGGCCGCTTCGGACCGATCAGGCTCGGGCCAGACTGTCCATAAGGCTTCAAAGACGCCATCGTCGAAATCCGGCGGCAAATACTGATGCGTTCGCAGGTTTTCATAGCCACGGATCGCAGAAGTGGAGGGGGTCTCTGCCAGAACGGTCGAAGCCGCCAGGCACAGTCCGAGACAAACCAACGCTCGTTCCATCACGTCCCCTTCTTCCCTGGATCCGCAACGGGTGGCCGCCGCGACAGCCATTCCGCGAATCGTGCTTTCTTCACAAACACTATCGTAGTCGGTGTCGGTCGGCTGACCAACCCGTCGCAAGGCGTTACAATGGCCGATTATGTCAGGAAACTCATTTGGACAGTCGTTTCGTATCACAACGGCGGGGGAAAGCCACGGACCCGCCAATGTGGTGATCATTGATGGTGTGCCTTCGGGCTTGTCGCTATCCGTAGACGATTTGCTCGTCGATTTGAACCGGCGTCGGCCGGGGCAAAGTCATATTGTCACGCAGCGAGACGAATCGGACACGCCGGAAATCCTGTCAGGGGTCTTCGAAGGCCGGACGACCGGAACCAGCCTGGCGATTTTGATCCGCAATCAGGATCAACGCAGTCGCGACTATGGTGACATCAAAGATCTGTACCGGCCAGGTCATGCCGACTACAGCTTCGATGCAAAGTACGGATTCCGCGACTATCGCGGCGGCGGCCGATCGAGTGCTCGCGAAACCACCGTGCGTGTTGCGGCAGGCGTTGTCGCCAAGAAACTGATCGAACAAGCGTTTGGCGGTCGTGTCGTGGGTTATGTCACACAGGTGGGTGACATCAAAGCCAATATCGGCAATCCTGAGTCGGTGACGCTGGAGCAAGTCGAAAAGCTGCCCAGTGGCGAGCCCAATATCGTACGCTGCCCCGATTCGGCGACCGCCGCGAAGATGATTGAACTGATCGAGAACATCCGCAAAGAAGGGGATTCGATCGGCGGCGCGGCCGAAATCGTGGCGACCAACATTCCCGCAGGGTTGGGCGAACCGGTCTTCGACAAGATTAAGGCGGATCTGGCCAAAGCACTATTCAGCCTTCCTGCCGTGCTGGGAGTCGAATACGGAATTGGCTTCGGCTGCGTGACCATGCGTGGCAGCCAGCACAATGACCACTTTATTCCTGATCCAGAACATCCGACCGATGGCCATGCCGGGATCACTACCGACACCAATCGGCACGGCGGGATGCTCGGCGGAATCACGACTGGTCGCCCGATCATTTTACGAGCGGCCGTGAAGCCGACCAGCAGTCTGCCTCTAGAACAGCCGACGGTGACACGTCAGGGTGAAGCGGCGACGATTCGAACCAAGGGACGACACGATCCGTGCCTGCTGCCTCGCTTCATTCCGATGGCCGAGGCGATGGTCGCGATCGTGATCGCCGACCATTGGTTGCGTTGGCGCGGACAGCAGTAGTATCACCAACGGGACAAGACTTCAGCATGAATTGGTTTCAGCACCAGTTGACGCTTCCGGCGTATCGTCGAGGCTTTCATTTGATTACTCGCCAGGTCGTGGAAGCGATTCCCGAACTGGCGACGGTCCAAGTCGGATTGCTGCATGTCTTCATCCGCCACACCTCCGCGTCGCTGACGATCAATGAGAATGCTGATCCCGATGTGCAAACCGACTTGGAGTCGTCGTTTAACGCCATCGCTCCAGAAAGCTTTCCCTATGTCCATACTTGCGAAGGTCCGGACGACATGCCTGCGCATGTGAAGGCCTCGATGCTCGGTAGTTCAGTGACGATACCGATCACGAATGGGCGACTCTGTCTGGGGACATGGCAGGGGATCTATCTCTGTGAGCACCGCAATCACGGCGGCCAGCGTTCGCTCGTCCTCACCGTGCAGGGCAGTACCATAATTTGATAAGATCCGATCCCTGATGCAGCAACCGACGAACGTCGTTCCTCTGGAATTTGAACCTATGGCTCCGATTTCTTATCCGCAAACCTGGGACTTGGTTTCGCTGGCTCCCACCCCTGCGGCACCCGAGTTTCGTCAGAACCTGGATCACTTCAAGGCGAGATTGGCTGAATTCGCCGCCTCCACAAATCAGTTGCCGGGCGTGAGCACGGATCCAGTCGTGGTGGCCGGGTGGGTGAAATTGATCGAAGACTACGAGTTGCTCGATTCGCAGGCGACCGATCTGCGGGCATTGATAGAGTGCTATGCCGCTGGAGACGCCGAGAATAAGTCCTACCAACAGCTTCAAGCAGAATTGGCGACGCTGACTCCGCTGCGTGAACAAGTCGCCACGAATATCGAATTCGCCATGAAAGAGGCGACGGACGATGATTTCGCGGCGCTCCTGTCAGCGCATGCCACGCTGAAGAAGAACGAATATTTCTTCGTGACTCGGCGTCGAAATGCCGCATTGCGATTACCGAAATCTCAGGAATTGCTGGCCTCCGATTTGGCGGTTGATGGACTGCACGCATGGGGACGGCTCTTTGATCGCTTGTCTGGTGCGCTGAAGGTCCAGGTGCAGGAACAAGGCAAGATTGTTACGAAGTCGCCCGGACAGGTTCAGTTCGATTCGAGTCAGCGGCAAGTTCGCGAAAATAACTTCTTCGCGGCCGATGCCGCGTGGTCGACGATCGCCGACACCTGTGCGGATGCGATCAACCATATCTCCGGCACGCGGCTGACGACCTATCGTCACGTCGGACTCAACGATCACCTGGTCGTGCCGCTTCGATCCAACCGGATGACGCGGGAAACGTTGGATGCGATGTGGTCGACGATCACGGCGCAGAAATCGGTGCTTCAAAAATACCTAGCGAAGAAAGCCGAACTGCTGGGGATCGAGCGGTTGGCTTGGTACGACATCAACGCACCGTTGCCGCAGTTGCCTGGCTGTGGCAGTGCCGATGAGATCTCGTATGACGACGCCTGCAAGCAAATTATCGGTGCCTTTCAGCAGTTCAGCCCCGACTTCGGAAACTTCGCACGGAAGGCGTTGACCGAGAAATGGATCGAAGCTGAAAATCGGAAGGGGAAGCATCAGGGGGGCTTCTGTACCAGTTTCCCGGTCGCCAAGCAGTCGCGCATCTTCATGACGTATACGAACAGCGCGGACAGCATGAGCACCCTCGCTCATGAACTGGGGCACGCCTATCATTCTTATGTGCTGCGAGATCAGCCGACGTTCCTCCAGGATTATCCGATGAACCTGGCCGAGACCGCTTCGACATTTGCCGAAGCGGTATTGGGTGAACAGCGCTTTGGACGTGCTCGTTCCGACTATGATCGCCTGCAAATGCTGGATGGTTTGCTGGGTGACGCGGTTGCGTTCTTGATGAACATTCACGCTCGGTTTCTGTTTGAAGATCAGTTCCATCGCGACCGGCTCAAGGGTGAACTGACCGCGGACCAACTCAATGCGCTGATGGAGACGGCTCAGAAAACGGCGTATCTCGATTCGCTGGCTGATGGTGGTTGGAACCCTCGTTTCTGGGTTTCGAAACTGCATTTTTATATCACGGGACTGCCGTTCTACAACTTTCCCTATACCTTCGGTTATCTGCTGTCACTGGGTGTCTATGCGATCGGCAAAGATTCCGGCGGCGAGTTTGCGGACACCTATCGTAAGCTGTTGCTCGCGACCGGCTGCAAGGACGCCGAAGACGCGGTTCGGTCCACCTTGGGCTTCGACTTGCGTAAGCCGGACTTCTGGAACAAGAGCCTGAACATCATTGCGGATCGCGTGCAGCAGTTCGTGACTTTGGCAGACGCCACACTCCAGAAGACTTCGGCCCTCTAAACAGAGACGATCAAAGAATAGGCAATCACGATGAAATTGAAGCGAAATGTGGCGTGGTTAATTTGCGGAATGGCCGCGATCGGTTGCGAAGAAGCTCAAAGGCCGAGGGAGGTTCCTATCGCCAAGGCTCCTGCTCTGGAAACAGCCAGCGAGTTGCCAGCGAAAAGGAACCATCAACCGAAGACGGAACCGTACGACGCGACGGTCGCTGGGTTCAAGTTTACAGTCCCCGCCGATTGGCAGGAACAACCTCCCAAGAGCCAGTTCGTCCTTGGCGAGTTCTCGATACCCGGCGAAGGGGGACCGGCCCGGCTGACGCTCTCTTCGGCTGGCGGCGGAATTGAAGCCAACGTCGAACGATGGCGCGGGCAATTTAATCCCGGCCCAAACGATCCCGAACCCCGCGAATCCGAAATCGCTCTCGATGGCAACAAGGGAACTCTGGTTGAGCTGGCCGGAACTTACACCGACATGTTCAGCGGGGGCACGCCCAATCGCAGTTGGCGCATGTTAGGCGTCGCCGTTCCCATGGGGCCGACAAACTACTTCGTCAAGCTGACGGGACCGGCCGCGATCTTGGCCGCTCGCCGGGAAGAGTTCGTGAAGTTCGTCGAATCGGCTCGACAATCGAAGTAGCCGGATTCAGACGAAACGCCTCGTATCGACACGAATTTCCGTTCTGATCTGTGCATTCGATTTAATCGATACAATCGAGGTCATCGAATTCACTTGCTAGATTGCGGCGATTCACGATCGGGAAACGTTGCAAAAACGACACATAGTCGGCGCATCGGCCGAATCGTGGCCTATGTTTGCTTTTGGAACGATATGGCCTTCGTGACATCGTTCCCGACATTGCATGGGCCACCCTTAGCCAACGACGAGTTGTATGATGCATCCTGAACAGGATCTGCAGAATCCCCAGCCCACGGAACGGCGACGCCATATTTTGGTGGTCGACGATGATCCGCTGTTCCGTAGTTTGATGGTGGGAGTGCTGCGACGCGATTTTGATGTCACCGTTGCGTGCGATGGAGCCGACGGGTTCTATCGAGCGTTGGATTGTAAGCCCGATGTCACTGTTCTAGATCTGCAAATGCCCGGCTGGGATGGGCTGAAGACGCTACGAGCATTCCGCGCACATCCATCGCTCGCCGAAGTCAAAGTGATGGTCCTCACGTCCGATTCCAGTCGCGAGACGGTATTGGCGGCCATTCACGCTGGTGCCGACGATTACACGATCAAGACCGCTTTTTCTCGCGATGAATTCCGCGTCAAGCTGGATCGGCTGACGCGACATATCCGGAACGAGACTTCCATGGATACGATCATCGCCAAGGTGATGACGGCTCCGGAACCGACTCGCTCATCGGCGGCCGACGGCCAGTCCGATGCCTTGTCGGCCATCAGCGATCGACGAACTGGCTGGTCCGGCTCCAACGAACTGCTGCAGGAAGCGATCGACGCCTGGGAATAGCCCAATCCGGATTGTTCACCGGATCGCTGCTCACTCGGCGGCTGCTTCCGTCATTCCCGCGCAGGCGGGAATCCAGTGGTTCCGCAGCGAATCATCACCAGCTATCGCCATAGGAAAATATCGCTTAGTTCGTGCGTCGACACCATCCCACGATTTTCTGGATTCCCGCCTGCGCGGGAATGACGAAAGCGGCGGGATATCTGGTCGTGAATCATCCGAGCTACGCGAACGCCTTCTTCAGCATCGCCAGACTCTTTGGGACAGCTGTCGCAGGGGCTTCTTTGCCTTCCATCTCCAATGAGATGTAGCCCCGGTAATTGTGCTTGCGCAGGATCTGAGCGACTCGCACGTAGTCGATGTCGAGCGAATACCACTCACCGCCGCCAAAGTAGGTCTTCGCCTGAACGAGAATCGCCTTCGGTGCCAGCACGTCCATTTGCTCGTACATGTTCTCCAGGAAGTTTCCTGTGTCGAGCGTCGCTTGCAGCCAGGGCGACTTGATCGCGTCCAAGACTTTGATGACGCCAGTCGCTTCGCGACCCAGACCCCAATGGTTTTCCAGTCCCATCATGACACCCAGCTTTTCGGCCTTGGGCAACAATGCTTCAAAGCTGCGAATCACCCATTCGAAACCCTGCTCGTCAGAATAGCCCGGCAGTCGCGGTTCAATCCCTTTGTTGGCCATCAACTCGTCGAAGTCTTTGCTGGTTCCCCACCGGCCCGTGTTGACCCGGATTGTCGCAATCCCCAATTCGTGGGCTAGCTCCAGGCAACGCGAAGTGTGTTCGATGTTCTTCTGTCGTTTTTCGTCATCAGGAGTCACAAATCCCTGATGCGTCGAGAACCCCATCAGGTCCAGTCCCAATGAGAACGCTCGGCGCTTGATGCGACCCAGCAGCGCATTGTCGACGGGAACTCCAGCCGCTTTCGCTGCCTCTTCCATATGGACATGTAGAATTTCGACCCCGTCAAATCCCATGTCAGCGGCTTGCTCAAGGCAGGACTCAATGGGTGTCGGCTCACCTCGAAAATGCCAGAACGAGTACGTTGAGACCCCAATCCGGTTCGCACGAGACTTTGAGCTGGTGGACGGTTCATCGGCGATGACCGCTTGTGGCAATGCCATTGCGGCACTAACGCTCAGGCCCATCATTTGGCGTCGGGAGACTTGCATATCGAGACCTTGAAAAAGCGGTGAAATCTTCTCAGCAGTACTGTAGCGATTGAACTCGCGGCGTGGTTATCGAAAGCGTTCATGACAGCTCGAAATCCGCGCAGAAGCGAGAAACGCTCCACCATGTGCGGCGGCGTCGCGGAGCAGAACGCTGTCTCGAAAGATGGCTAAAGATTATCTTCGATGAAGGATTCATTAACTTATCCTTAATTGTTGACAAGCCTTTTTTCAACTGGCATCATTCGGATAGCCGAACGGTCGGCCCACATGTCTTTGCGCAAATCGCGCCGAAATTTCATCATTTCTGAGGGGTTGAACGCATGTCTTCATTGAAACAGCGCAAGAAGGGTTTCACGCTGATCGAGCTGCTCGTGGTGATCGCCATCATTGCCGTCCTGATTGCCTTGCTGTTACCCGCTGTCCAGCAGGCCCGTGAGGCCGCCAGACGGACACAGTGCAAGAACAACCTAAAGCAAATGGGGTTAGCACTTCACAATTACCACGACACCTACCTGTCGTTTCCCCCCGGTAGCATCGCCCTCCCCCAAAACACGATTAATAACGTGACGATGGGATGGGGAATTGCGATTCTCCCATACATCGATCAAGCCCCGCTGTACAACACATACAACAGCAGCCTGTTTAATGCAGACGTGGCCAATCAACCCGTCCTCAAGCAAAGGCTGGCCGCTCAAAACTGCCCGTCAGATCCGCAAGCAGGAACTGGAATTACCCCCGGCAGCGGCCCCGTGACCACTCCTATTGCGTCGAGTTCTTATCGAGCCAACGGCGGGATCTCGGCGGACACCAGCAATTTCTGGGACGGACAGTTCGGATCCCCACCAAGTGGAACTCTTGCGCTGACAAATCGTGGCATGCTCCATGCGGTCGATACGAGCTTTGGGTGCGAGAGAGCGGCCAGTGTCACCGATGGGATGTCGAATACTCTGGTTATCGGCGAATGGTCGACGAGCACCACGCCCAACCGCGGATCGTTCTGGGCTTACTCCTACGCATCTTACGCCATCTCGGGACTTGGTCCAACTTGCGTCCCGGCTAACTTTGGCCCTCCGGACTACGCGAAGGTGGGGGCCGGTAACAACTGCAGCAAGCGCGCTTGGGCCAGCTATCATACTGGTGGAGCGCAATTCCTGGCGGCCGATGGCGCTGTCAAGTTCGTGAGCAACAACATTAACATCCCGACACTGGCCGCTTTGTCTACTATCGCTGGCGGCGAAGTTGTCGGCGAGTATTAGTCTTGGTTGCAACCAGATTTGGAGAGGGCGATCAGATGACTGCCCTCTCTTTTGTGTTTAACCTCCTCCTATCGACAACTGGAATTCTTCAATGAGTTGGTTTCGAATCGCTCTCTTGTTGTCGCTGTGGATCTTGACGACGGGTTGCAGCGGAAAAGGTTTTAAAGAAGCAGAAGAAGTGTCCGGTACCGTCACTTTGAATGGACAGCCCCTTCCCAAAGCCACTGTTATTTTTCAGCCGATTGGGAGTGGGAACTCCGGGCCCTCCTCGTCTGGATCAACTGGCGATAATGGGGACTTCATGCTTGAGTTTGCCGGATACAAGAAAGGGGCTGTCGTCGGTAAGCATCGCGTGTTGGTGACGACCCAGCGGTTTGCCCCGCGATCAGATAATCCCGATGCTGAAGAAGAAATTGCTCCCGACTTGATTCCTGATCGGTACAAAACCGATCCTGTCACGGTCGAGGTGCCCGCCGGCGGTACCAAAACGATCAAGATCGAATTGGAGGGGCCACCCCCAAAAACCCCCGGAAGTCCACAAGATCGAAGCGGTTGATCTGGTGCATTGGCAACAGCCTTGGGGTTTCAGCAAGGCTCCAACCCAGGCCACTGCCGCGCTGACGCGAATCAATTCGAGAGCAAAAAAAACCGCAGCCCGACCAAACTTGGTCGAGCTGCGGTCATTCATTTGAGCAGACGTGTCCGAATAGCCGCGAGCGCTGCGGACGATTCGGATTCACGAATCTCTGCTCGATCAGGGATTCTTGCCTGGCAGCTTGCCGTCCTTGATCAGGTCGCCGAAGGTCTTGCCGTCGGTGCTGCTCTTGCCAGCTTCAGCCTTCTTCAGGGCATCGACGATATCTTTTTCGACTTTGATGTCCTTGGCACCCAGGGCTTCGCCCATGGCTTTGCCATAATCATTGCGGTTCGTCTTCTTTTCGCCGAAGTGACAGATACCGCACTTCGCGCCTTCCGCCGCATCCTTCAGAGCGGGGTATGTCGCGTTGAAGGCCTTCAAGTAGCCAGGACGAGCCTGAGCAGCTTGAGGTGCACTCACCAGGGCGGCTCCAGCAAAGGCCACGCCACAGGCAATCCACGTCCAACTCTTCCGCATGAACTGTCTCCTAACCGTGTGACTGTCAAATGACGGTGCGGCCTGGTTTGGACGACTTCATTGTCGACCCAGTTTCCAGACCAGAACGTTTGAAATCCTCAGTGGATGCACACCGCCCGTAACCAAGCGAGATTAGACGCACGTGACCAGGTCATGTCAACAGTGGCCAGCGTGACTTCCCGTAACTCAAGCCATTACCTGCCATCACATATCGAATCACGTTAAACTGTGGCGAAGACTTCGAAAAGAACGAGATTCCACGTGTCCTGCGACAGGTTTTGCAGCCATCATCCCCTGCCGAAATGCTTACTATGTCGAGATCCACAAGATTCGGCTGTCTGGCCCTGACAGTTCTGCTCTTAAGTTCGGCCGTTTCGGCCGGCCCGCCGAACGTCGTTGTCATTCTTGGCGACGATCAGGCGTGGACTGATTACGGGTTTATGGGCCATCCGGAAATTAAGACGCCGCATCTGGATCGATTGGCGAGCCAAAGCGCGTGTTTTACGCAGGGATATGGTCCCACCAGCCTCTGCCGGGCAAGCTTGGCCTCGATTATTACCGGCCTCTATCCCCATCAGCATCAGATTGTCGGCAACGACCCTCCCCAAGGGACGGATCGAGCGGAGATGCTCAGGCATATCCGCCGTGCCCCTACGCTGCCAAAATATTTAGGCGACAAGGGTTACATTAGTTTTCAGAGCGGCAAATGGTGGGAAGGCAGCCCCGCGGAAGGCGGTTTCACCGCCTTCATGAGCCACGGCGACCCCGCGAAGGGTGGCCGTCACGGCGATGTCGGTTTGAAGATCGGTCGCGATGGAATGCAGCCCGTTTTTGACTTTATCGACGGGACCAAGGGAAAACCGTTCTTTTTGTGGTACGCGCCCCTGTTACCACACTCGCCGCACAATCCACCTCAGCGACTGCTGGCGAAATACACTCGCGACGGCAAGCCGCTCCCCATCGCCAAGTACGAAGCAATGTGCGAATGGTTCGATGAAACGTGTGGTCAATTGCTGGACCACCTCGATCAGAAGCACCTCGCCAAAGAAACGATTGTCGTCTTTCTGGCAGATAACGGCTGGATTCAGCAACCTGATTCCGACCAGTTCGCTCCCAAGAGTAAGCGCTCCCCGTATGACGGTGGGTTGCGAACGCCGATCCTGGTGCGCTGGCCAGGCCACATCGTTCCGCGGCGAATTGAAACGCCGGTGAGTTCGATCGATATCGTGCCGACTGTCCTCGCCGCCGTGGGCATCACTCCGAAAGTGCCGCTTCCTGGAATCGATCTGGCCCAAGTTGCCCGTGGTGAATCAGATCGGACGACGTTGTTCGGTTCCACGTTCGACCACGATGTGGCCGACATCGATCGTCCGGAAGCCAGCTTGCAATTTCGATGGTGTCGCGAGCATCAATGGAAACTGATTCTGCCTCAAGATGCAGGCAGCCGCCCGGAACTGTACGATCTGTCAGAAGACCCCGCGAAGAGTCCAATCTGGCTGCTTCGAATCCGGATGTTGTCGATCGCTTAACCAAGATGATCGACGCCTGGTGGTCCGTTCCGAAGAAGGCGAATTGAGGAATCCTGTTCTCATGACAGCTCGATTGATTGACGGGAAGGCCATTGCGGCACGAATTCGTGAGCAATTGGCCGGTGATGTTGCGGAGTTTCACCAGTCAACACAAATTGTTCCCAAGCTCGCGGCGGTGCTGGTTGGTGCCGATCCGGCCAGCCAGGTGTATGTCCGCAACAAGGAACAGGCTTGCGCCAAGATTGGCATGGCCAGCGATGTTCATCGTCTGCCAGAATCAACCACGCAAGCCGAATTGCTGGATCTGGTCGGCCAACTGAACGCCGACCCGCTGGTGCATGGGATTCTCGTTCAGCTTCCCTTGCCCAAGCATATCCACGAAACAACGATCTTGGATTCAGTGACCCCACTGAAGGATGTCGATTGTTTTCATCCTGAAAATGTCGGTCTCATGGTGCAGGGACGCCCTCGATTTCTCCCGTGTACGCCGCACGGTGTGCAAGTCTTGCTGGCTGAATCGGGCGCGAAAGTGGACGGGGCTCATGTCGTTGTTCTCGGTCGCAGCGAGATCGTCGGGAAGCCCGTCGCGATGATGCTGATTCAGAAAGGCGAAACAGCGAACGCCACGGTGACCATCTGTCACAGCCGAACGAAAAACCTCGCCGAAATCGTCCGTTCCGCCGACATCCTGATCGCTGCTATCGGCAAGGCCGAATTTGTCACGCCGGACATGCTGAAACCGGGCGTGGTCGTCATCGACGTGGGGATCAATCGAGTCAACGATCGCTTAGTGGGCGATGTCCACTTCGAGGGTGTGCGAGAGATCGCGTCTGCGATTACACCCGTTCCGGGCGGAGTCGGCCCGATGACGATTGCGATGCTGCTGAAAAACACGCTGACGGCGGCCAGAATTGCCGCTGCGAATTGATCCATCTGGTGACACATCTCCTTCTGGGGATTCACATTTACACGTTTTGGTATAGCTGATAGGTTCTGCACCCAAGATGTTCGGGCGTCGCCCGGAAAGATTGGGAATCCTCTGGGTTGTGCTGACTCTATCATGAGTGATCCGTCGCGCGGGCTCGTCCCGATTGATTTTGCAGACCTCGCATCCCACGCCACACCGTCGCCGGCCCCCGCCAGCGAGGCGGGATCCGGCGCAAAACCGAATGCGAAACCAGACGCTGGCACGTCGGCGCTGCAGACACTGAAAAGCACGGAACTCTTGCTGGCATCTCTCGCCGTGGAGACGGGCAAGCCGGCAGAGTTCGTTCCGCTCGAGCCAGATCGCCTGGAATCGACCGGAATGTCTCCCGAAGAAGTCGAGAGATTGATCCTCAAGTACTTGTTGGGTCGTGGCTCCAGCGAGGGACGCCGGATTGCCCAAAGTCTGTGCCTGCCATTTGGATTGCTGGCACCCATATTTAATGATTTGAAGACGCTGCAATTGGTGGCCTATCGCAATGCTACGTCGATGGGTGACTACGAATACATCCTGACAGATCTGGGGCGCGAGCGGGCTCGCCGCTACAGCGAAGAATGCACCTATTTTGGTGCTGCCCCGGTTTCACTGAAGGAATACGTGCAATCGGTGAAGGCCCAGACGATCACCAACTACAGCACAACCAACGTCGATTTGAAGCGAGCGTTTTCTGATCTGATCATCAACGACAGTATGCTGCGCCGCCTGGGTCCCGCGATCAATTCGGGGCGAGGGATGTTTCTGTTCGGCCCGGCTGGTAACGGGAAAACGAGCATCGCGGAACGCGTCACGAGTTGCTTTGGATCGACAATCTATATCCCCAAGGCGATTGGGATTGATGGCGACATCATTCGCGTCTTCGATCCGATCATTCATGAACGCATTGAAGATCCACCGTCAAGTGGCGGTCTGATGAAAGAATCCAAAGTCGATTCGCGCTGGATCAAGATTCGTCGTCCCACGGTGATTGCCGGCGGCGAACTGACAATGGAAGAACTCGAGATTCGTCAGAACCAGGCTACCAAGATCTGCGAAGCTCCGATTCAGTTGAAAAGTAACTGCGGCACATTAGTCATCGATGACTTTGGCCGTCAGCGGATGCCCGTCGTGGAACTGCTGAATCGCTGGATCGTGCCGCTGGAAAAGCGGTACGACTTCTTGAGTGTCCCTTGTGGTAAACGCATCCAGGTTCCCTTCGACCAACTGATTATTTTCTCCACAAACCTAGAACCGCGCGATCTGGTTGATGCCGCATTTCTACGACGGATTCCTTACAAGATTCCGGTTCCAGATCCTTCGCTCGAAGAGTTTCACAAGCTGTTTGTGTTGATGGCGAACCAACTCGGTTTTGCCTATGAAAAGCGAGCCGTCGACTATCTGGTGGCTAAGCATTACACCCCCGTTCAGCGACCACTACGCGCTTGCCAACCACGAGACATCCTGCTGCAAGTCAAATTCTTCTGTCAGTACAACGATCTGCCAATCCGCCTCACGCCGGAAGCAATTGACTTCGCTTGCGAGACCTATTTCTCCGTGATGTAAGCCTAATGTAGAAGGCACACTCCGTGTGCCGTTGAGCGACAGAGTGAAGCGAGCAGAATCGATCCTCGAACGAGGACGCGGCATACGGAGTGTGCCGCGTCCATTGAAAATGCCTCGCCCCGACATCGACTCAGGCGGGCCGCTGAGTATTTCTTTCTCTGCTTTTCCTCGCGTCTTCGCGTGAAAACTGTCTACTTTCGGCGGCTCACAAGGGACGGGTGTGGGGGTGGATTCGACTCGAATGTGCCTTCGACACTTTGGTGAGTCGCCGCGAACTAATTTCTGTGCTGCACGCCCGCAACGCGATAAAGCGGCATGCTCTTAACTCGCCGCGACTTGCGAAAAATCTCGTCTGACTCGACAATGCGCTCTGTCCGCGAGAAGGTTGGCCAGGCTATCTACAATCCGGACGGAATCGGTGAGAATTGGCAGCGATCGCTGCGTCAACACGGAGGCAACAGTGGAACTTCGGCGAAATCCGACTCGTGCGGTGAAGATTGGCTCAGCAACGATTGGTGCGGGTCACCCGATTGCCGTGCAGAGCATGACGGCAACTCACACTCAAGATATCGACGCGACGGTCGCGCAGATCGAAGCGCTCTACGCTGCCGGTGCCGATGTCATTCGCGTCGCCGTCGACAGCAACAAAGACGCTGTGGCGTTGGCCGAGATTCGGAAGCAGACGAAGGCGAATCTGGCGGTCGATCTGCAAGAAAATTATCGACTCGCTGAAGTGGTCGCCCCTTACGTCGACAAGATCCGCTACAACCCCGGCCACCTCTATCACCACGAACGAGAAAAGCCGTGGCAGGAAAAGGTTGGCTACCTGGCCAAGATTGCCCTCGATCATGATTGCGCGATGCGAGTCGGCGTGAACTGCGGTTCGGTCGATCCCGCCAAGAAGGAAAAGTACGATCCTGCCGATTCGATCACCCCGATGCTCGAAAGCGCCTGGGAACACTGCGACTTTCTCGATTCGCTCGGTTTTGAACGCTACTGCGTCTCGATGAAAGACTCGGATCCCCAGAAAGTGATTGAAGGAAATCGGCGATTTGCTGAGAAGCGTTCCGACATTCCGCTGCACCTGGGCGTCACTGAAGCGGGAATGCCGCCCGATGGAATCATCAAGACGCGAATGGCGTTTGAACAACTGATCAGCCAGGGAATCGGCGACACGATCCGCGTTTCGCTGACGGTCCCCAATTCACGCAAGCCCGAAGAGATCGTGGCGGGACGCAAGATCCTGGAAGATATCGCGGCCGGCCGAGTTCGCTCGTTCGTCGATTACGGTCTGCAGACGCTGAACATTATCAGTTGTCCGAGTTGTTCGCGCGTTGAAAACGAAGCGTTTATTGAGTTGGCTCAGCAGGTCAAAGAGATGACCTCGTACGCCAAAGATCATGCCGTCACAATTGCAGTCATGGGTTGCCGAGTAAACGGCCCCGGCGAAACGGACGATGCCGATCTGGGACTGTGGTGCGGTCCTACGTTTGTGAACTTGAAGAAGGGTCCGGCGGAACTCGGAGCGTTTCCGTATGACGCCATCCTGCCGAGGCTCAAGGAAGAATTGGATAAAGTCATCGCGGCCAAGTCGGCCGGCTAACTGGTTTTTACGACCAAGACATCCAGACCAAAATGACGGGAACAACGACAGAAATCTGGTTCGCGACATCCGAATGCTCCGAACCTTTTCTGCCGAGACTTGTCAGTCTTTTTGGTCCTGCGGTGTCTGTGTTCATTTTTGGAAAGAACATCGGACATGCTCGGAACGCAACTGAAACCCGCCGAATACCTCAAGCGCTGCGCCGAAGTCTTCGACACGCTCGACATCTCGCAGATTGAAGGACTTGCCGATGACATCTACTCTGCTTACGAAAACGGCCGGTTCGTCTTTCTGATCGGCAACGGCGGTAGCGGTTCGAACTGCTCGCACTTCTGCGAAGATCTGGGCAAGAGCACGTTGGACCGCAAGGACTTCACCAACGATTCTGTGAAGCGTCTCAAGGTTCTCAGCCTGACCGACAATACTCCGTACATTCTCGCTTGGGGTAACGACGAAGGCTTCGATCAAGTCTTCGTTCAGCAGCTCAAGAATTTCGCTTCGCCCGGCGATGTGTTGATTGCGATCAGCGGCAGCGGCAATAGTCCCAACATTCTGAACGCGGTGGAATGGGCCAACCGTCACGAATTGGTGACGTGGGGGATTACCGGCTACTCGGGCGGCAAGCTGAAACCGCTCGGCAAGAAGAACCTGCACGTCCCGCTCGATGACATGGGCATGGTCGAATCCGTACATCTGGTCGCTTTCCACTGGATCCTGAACGACATCCACGGTCGGATCAACAAGGTGGGACGTTACGCCACCAAATAGCTTGGTGCATCTCGGACATCGTTTAACCGCGTGGGCATCGCCCCGCGCGGTTTCAGCTTTTGATGGGGCCGAGTTACGATGTTGCCGACGCGCGGGTCGATGCCCACGCGGTTAAACGAGTTCCAGATTTTTCCGTTCATTCGATAAGTACCGTTCCATGGCCACCGACATTCAACAGATTCGCAACATCGGCATCATTGCTCACATTGATGCTGGCAAGACGACGACCACGGAACGGATCCTGTTTTATGCGGGTGAAACGCATCGAATGGGGAGTGTCGATGAAGGAACGACCGTCACCGACTTCGATCCCGAAGAAGCCAAGCGCGGCATCACGATTTATTCGGCGGCCATCTCGTGCAAATGGCAGGGTTACACCGTCAACATCATCGACACACCCGGCCACGTCGACTTCACCGCGGAAGTCGAACGCAGCCTGCGAGTGCTCGACGGCGGCGTTGTCGTCTTCAGTGCGGTCGAAGGCGTTGAGGCTCAAAGTGAAACCGTCTGGCGCCAGGCCGACAAATATCACGTGCCGCGCATCTGCTTCATCAACAAGATGGACCGGATCGGCGCGGGATTCGAACGCGTCTTTAATCAGATCTCAGATCGTTTGCGAGCCAACCCAATTGCCGTTCAGCTTCCGATTGGCGAAGGGCCGATCACGAACCCCAACGGATTTCGTGGCGTGATCGACCTGATCGAGATGAAGGCGATGTATTTCGATCGTGAGTCCCAAGGAACGAAGATCGACATCCAGCCGATTCCCGAAGACGAGCAACTGCGTGCTGAAGAATGGCGTGGCAAACTGATCGACGCGATCGCCCTGACCGATGACGAAGCCTTCGCCATCTACGACAAAACTGGCGATTTGCCCGCAGATCAGATCATCCGCGTGCTGCGTAAAGCCGTTGTCTCTTCTCAGATCCAGGCCGTGTTCTGCGGCTCGTCGCTCGATTACATCGGAGTCCAGCCGGTTCTGGATGCCGTGATTCGCTACCTCCCCAGTCCGCTGGATGTCCCACCGGTCGAAGGCCGCAATCCGAATCCCAAGAAGGCCGACAAGGTCGAAGTGCGGAAGCCTTCGGAGAAAGATCCGTTCTGCGGCTTGGTCTTCAAGATTCACGCCGACGAACACGCCGAACTGTATTTCATCCGGATCTATTCGGGCGTCCTCAAGAGTCGCTCGCGCATGTTGAATCCGCGAACGGGCGACAAAGAACTGGTCAGCCAACTGTGGCGAGTTCAAGCCGATTCTCGTGAAGCTCTCGACGAAGCCACCTGCGGCGATATCGTCGGCGTCATTGGTCCCAAGGACTCGGTGACGGGCGATACGCTCTGCGATCAGCAGAACCCGATCTTGCTGGAAGCAATCACTTTCCCTGAGTCCGTGATCTCGATGGCGATCGAGCCGGACAGCAGCGCGGACCGTAAGAAGCTGGAAACGACCTTGAAATTGATGATGAAGCAGGATCCGACCTTCACGGCAAAGATCAGCGAAGAAACGGGTCAGACAATCATCAGCGGAATGGGCGAACTGCATCTGGAAATCATCAGCAAACGCATGGAACGCGACTTCCACATGAAATTCCGCACCCACAAGCCACGCGTCACGTACCGCGAAACGATTCCCAACAAGATCGATACTGAAGGCAAATTTGATCGTCAGACGGGAGGAACGCGCCAATATGCAGGGATCACAATCGGTGTCGAACCTGTCATCAACGAAGCGACACTGGTTGTCGAGAGCAAACTGAAACCGAACGCGATCCCACCAGATTCACTCGAAGTGCTGCTCAATGCTTTGCGAGACGAATTGAAGGGTGGCGGCATCGTCGGTTATCCGCTGATCAACGTGAAAGTCGTGTTGAAGGATGTAGATTATCGCGAAGGTGAAACAACAGAAGTCGCGCTACGAGCCGCGTCAGCGGACGCCATGCGGCGAGCCCTGCAAGACGGCGGTGCAGTGCTGCTCGAACCGATCATGAAGCTGGAAGTCGTCGTGCCCGAAGATTTCGTCGGCAACGTCACCGGTGACTTGAATTCCCGTCGAGCGATCATCGTGAACACAGAAGTCCGCGGAAACCTGGTCGCGATCACGGCCGAAGTCGCGCTGTCAAAGATGTTCGGCTACTCAAACGACGTCCGCAGCCTCTCCCAGGGACGTGCCTCGTTCTCAATGGAACCACTGCGTTACGACGTGGCCATCAATCCACCAGAAATGTAAGAACCGCTTCGTCTTAGTCATCTCCGCGCCAAGGGCGCGGAGATGAATCGAACGGCGACAGCAGAAGCTACATCTGTTCGGCGACACCGATGCCGAGCAATTCCAAGCCCTGCTTCAGGACTCGGGCAGTCGCATCGCACAACAGCAGGCGGCTGGTACGAAGAGTCGTATCCGGTTCTTTCAGCACTATACACTTGTCGAAGAACTGGGCGAAGATCTTCGCTGTGTCAAAGAGGTACTGAGTCAGCATGTTGGGTCGATAGTCAACAGCGACATCCGAAACGGCTTGGGCGAATGCGTTGAGTTGCAGAGCCAATAGCCGTTCTTCCGGCAGGCTGAAAACAATCGGCGCGTTGGCGAGTCTAAGTGCCGCGACATCGATTTCGCCCTTGCGCAAAATTCCGCAGACGCGCGCGTACGCGTACTGGATGTACGTCGCCGTGTCCCCGTTCGTCGCGAGCATCTTCTCCCAACTGAAGACGTAGTCGCTGTCCCGGTTGTGATGCAGGTCGACGTAGATGATCGCGCCGAGACCAACCAACTCCGCGACTCGGGCTCGCTCTTCGTCCGGAAGATGTGCGCTGTTTACGTCCACGATCTTGCGAGCGTTCTGCACAGCTTCGTCGAGCAAGCTTTCGAGGCCGACGGTGTCGCCCGAACGTGTCTTGAACGGGCGTCGATCGTCGCCCAGCACTGTTCCGAAGCTGACATGCCGGAACTCGGTCTTGTCGAAACCAAGCTTCTTCGCCGTGGAGAACAGCAGTTGAAAGTGCTCACCCTGTCGTGAATCGACGACATACAGGCTCGCGTCGGCGTGAAGCGTTTCGACACGATGTCGAATCGTGGCCAGATCGGTCGTGGCGTAAGTAAAGGCCCCGTCGGCCTTCTGAACGATGAATGGAGCTTCGTTCCCTTCGACGAAGACGCAGGTCGCGCCGTTGCTCTCCACGGCCAGCTTCTTCCGCTTCAACTCTTCGACGGTCCCGGCAAGCATTGGGTTGTACCAACTCTCGCCGAGCGTCATATCGAACTTGATGCCGAATCGCAGGTAGACCGACTCCAACGCCTGCAGGCATTGCGGCACGAATTCGTCCCACAGTCGCTTGTTTTCGACGTCGCCGGCATGCAGCTTGGCCGTTTCTCGTCGCGCTAGTTCAGCAACCTGCGGGTGAGCATCTGCCAGGGTCTTTAGATTCGGGTTGGAATCAACGGCCTCAATCTTTTTCTTGGCGGATCCAATCTCGTCTTTCGACGCGGCCAGATCCTGTTCTTGTCGCTTCAGGTTTCGGGCCGCATCCTTATCAGAGGGATTGGCTGTTGCGGTCGACTTCGCCGCAACAACAGCCTGCTCTTTCAGCGGTAGTTCCTGCTGCATCTTCGGCAGCTTGGCGACGATCTCATGATAGTCCGAGAGCTGATTGACCAGTCGATAGAGTCGCGCCAGTTCCGCGACCGGCGCTTGTTCGTACGCCGCCTGATCTCGGAAGTGCTTGTAACCGTAGATGATCATGCCGAACTGAGTGCCCCAGTCGCCGACGTGATTGTCGGACAGAACATGATGTCCCAGGAACTGCAGCACCTTGTACAGCGCATGGCCGATCACCGTGCTTCGCAGGTGACCGACATGCATCGGCTTGGCGACGTTGGGAGACGAGTAGTCGACGATGTATGTGCGTGGATTTTCGACGGGAACAACGCCCAACCGATCGTCGCGACACAGCTTGGCCGTTTCGACAGCGAGATAATCCGTTTTGACGCGCAGGTTGATGAATCCCGGCCCCGCGATCTCCGGGGCATCGCAAATGTCGGCGACATCCAGCTTCGCGATAATCGCCTGTGCCATGTCCCGCGGTGGCTGTTTGTGCTGCTTAGCCAGCGGCATCGCGCAGTTGGCTTGGAAGTCGCCAAACTTGGTGTCCGTAGTTGGTTTGAGCATCTCGACAAACGAATCAGGAGCGTCCGTGAACGAAACCAGCGCCTGTCGCAGTCGGGATCGAAGTTCAGCCAACAGATTCATGAACGTCAGTCCTCAATCCAATCGCTTTTGGGAGGGCGAGGCTCCCGCCGAGCCGTCTTGATGCTGCCATATGGCAGTCACACCATTGTAGAAGGCACACTCCGTGTGCCGTTTTCCGCACACTCCGTGTGCGGTCGACATTCGCCAGCAGTAATCTAGTTACTTACTACCAGCAACCAACGGCTCGCCGGCGATCGCTTTCCAATCAACGCGGCGTGCGTCAGCCCACAGACCTTCCAGGTCGTACAGTTCACGAGCCTCTGGCAGCATGACGTGCAGGACAATGTCGCCCCAGTCCTGTAGCAACCATGTGCTGACTCGTTCGCCTTCGGTGTTGGGGACCGAATTGCCACGGGCCTTCATCAGGACCCGCGATTCGCTGGCCAGGGCGGCCATCGTGCGGGGATTGTTACAGGTCGTGATGACGAAGAAGTCCATGATCGGAGTGATCGCCGTCAGGTCCAGCACCACGGTCTCTTTGCCGCGGAATTCCTCACACGTGCGAGCGATTTGGCAGGCATCCGCAAGGCTTCTTTCCAGACGAGCCTTCTGCTTCGCGTTCAGGGGGGCAGTGGTTGTGGTGGTGGTTTCGCTGGTGGTCAGTGTCGCGCTAATGGGAAAAGCTCCGTTCAATCGTCATCAATATCGGAATCTACGAATGCCTTGCGGGCATCAAGTAGACGATTCATCGCGGTGGCAGGTTCGCCCGCAATCCGGAAGAAACCCGCAAGATTGGGACAGCCTGTTCCCGCTGTCGCAGGCGACTTCCACTACTCAATTCGTCACATCCAGCTCGATTGGGGGGATCAAAAGATCTACGAAGCGGATCGACCAGGCGACTTCCGTCCAGCATATCGTCCCTAACTCAGGCAGAATGTTCAAGGTACAGCGGGATATCCGTCGAAGCGTGGTCGGTTTCTGGCAGCACGAACGACCATCCGCACGAGTAATGGGGATCAGACTTGGTGAAGATTTTCATCCATCAGTATTCGTCAATTTGACGAATACCGCCTGGCATTGATAGCATCCTGCCATGTCGCCTTCCGCCTCCCCGTCTGCTGCACCGACCGCGCTCTGGAACCGCCCGCATCTGCTGGGATTACAGGGGCTATCTGCTGCCGAATTGACCATCATTCTGGATCGGGCGGCCGAGTTCAAACGTCTGCATGCGGCGGGCCAGACGAAACTGGATCATCTTAAGGGCGTGACTGTAGGCAACTTGTTTTTTGAGCCCTCCACGCGCACGAAAACGAGTTTCAGCCTGGCCGCGAAGCGACTTTCTGCCGACACGGTCGACTTTACCGCTTCGGGCAGCAGCTTGTCGAAGGGGGAAACCTTTATCGACACGGCCCGAAATATCGAAGCGATGGGCGTGACCCAGATGGTTGTGCGACACAGTACATCGGGTGCGCCGTATCATCTGACGAAACATCTCAAGGCGGGAGTGATCAACGCCGGCGACGGTACGCACGAGCATCCGACTCAGGGGCTGCTCGATATCTTTACCATTCGTGAACATCGCGGGCAGATTGCTGGCCTGACGGTGGCTCTGGTCGGCGATATCCTGCACAGCCGCGTCGCCAGATCCAATATCTGGGGCCTGACGACGCTGGGGGCGAAGGTGATCGTCTGCGGTCCGGCAACGCTGATTCCACCGGAAATCGAACGACTGGGTGTAGAAATCAGTCACAGTCTGGACGCCATCGTTCCCAGGACGGATGTGATCAACCTGCTCCGAATCCAGGCCGAGCGGCAGCGAAGCGCGTTCTTCCCCTCGATTTACGAGTACGCCCACTTCTTCGGGATGAACGGCAACCGCGTCCAGCGAGCCCGCAAAGACGTGCTGATCCTGGCACCCGGACCAATCAACCGCGGTGTCGAACTGACGCCGGACGTGGCAGACGGCGACCGCAGTGTGATTCTGGATCAGGTGACAAACGGTCTGTTCATCCGCATGGCATGCCTGTCGTTGTTACATGAGGCCCGACCTGTGTCGGGACAGCATTGAGATTTTGACGGAAGCAATCCCGCGCCGAAGGCCCTGCAATTCATGTCTTCCTTGTTGATTCGTGGCGGTCGAGTGATCGATGCCAGCCGGGAACTGGACCGCGTCGGTGACGTGATCGTCCGTGATGGCCGCATTGCCGAAATCGGCTCGAATCTGGGTCAGGCCGACGAAGTTCTGGATGCCACGAACTGCATCGTCTGTGCGGGCTTCATCGATACGCACGTTGGTGTCCGAGATCCGGGCTTTGAAGAAGACGAAACCACTGCCACCGCCACGGCTGCTGCACTCGCCGGCGGCTTCACTCGGATCGCCGCGCTGCCAGATACACTTCCTGTGGTCGACAACGCGGCCGCTGCGGAATATGTCGTCCTACAGGCGAAACGTGCGGGAAACTGTCGCGTCTATCCTCTGGGAGCGGTCACTCGCAACCATGCAGGCGAAGAACTGGCCGACTTAGGGCAGCTTGCTCGAAGCGGTGCTGTCGCGTTCACCGATTCCACCTTTCCGATCGCCAGCGCCGAGATCATGCGGCGAGCCCTCGAATACGCCCGCATGTTCGATCGGCCAATTTTCGTTCATCCTCAAGACCCGACGCTCACCGCCAGTGGAGTGATGCACGAAGGGTACTATTCGACGGCGCTTGGGCTGCGCGGCATGCCCGCCGCCGCCGAGGAAATCATGGTCAGCCGCGATATCGCGCTCGCCGAACTGACTGGCGGTCGCATCCACCTGATGTCGATCTCGACTCAAGGAGCCGTCGAACAAGTCCGCCGAGCGAAACAGCGTGGGATTAAGGTGACGTGCGATGTCACGCCGCATCACCTCGTTCTGACCGATGCAGACATGCAGAAATACGACGCGAACTATAAGGTGCGACCGCCGCTGCGAACCGAAGAGCATGTGCGAGCCCTGATCGACGGCCTGGTGGACGGCACTGTCGATGCGATTTCGGCCGATCACCAGCCTTGGGCGTCGGAAAAGAAAGATCGCGAGTTGGATCAAGTTCCGTTTGGAATCGTCGGACTCGAAACGCTGTTGCCACTCTGCGCGAAGACGCTCGTCGAGCCCGGGCGACTCTCCTGGCTGCAGTTGATCAGCAAACTGACCACGGGCCCCGCGAGAATTCTGGGATGGACCGAAGCCGGGACGTTGACCACCGGGGTGTCTGCCGATGTCACCGTGATCGATCCCACGGCGAGTTGGACAGTCGATCCAGCAAAGTTTCGTTCCAAAAGCCGCAATACCCCATTTGGCGGCTGGACAATGCAGGGACAGGTTAAAGCGGTCGTAATCGGCGGGGAAATTCGCTTCCGCGTCACCGAAGTTTGACAGACCTCGTACAATGCTGATCCGGCCGGACAGGAATGGTTCCTCGTCGAGCCGTTCGTTTTCGAGTTCTGGATTCCAATCGATGTCGGCCGCGTTCCTCATTATTGATGGCTACAACCTGCTGCACGAGGCCGGATTGTCTCAGGCCAAGTACGCGCCAGGTGACCTCCACCGCCAACGGCATCGGTTGCTAGTGCGATTAACGAATGAGTTGACTGCAGAAGAACGAATTCGCTGTACCGTGGTTTTCGACGCCATCGAGGCCCCATCTGGTCTCGAACGCCAGTTTCGACACGGCGAAATTACGGTCATGTTCGCCGAACCGGGGCATGACGCGGATTCTCTCATCGAAGAGTTGGTCGAAGCTCATTCGGCACCGACACAACTGCTGGTGGTCTCCAGCGATCATCGCCTTCAAAAAGCCGCCAAGCAGCGACGAGGCAAGAGCGTCGACAGCGAGGACTTTCTGCAGCAGTTGGCAACTCGTACGGGAGAAGCTGCGAAAGTAAAACCTGCCAAACCAAGCGTGACCGGTACGGGCAGTTCGCAAGAAGAGACATCGTATTGGCTGAACGAATTTGGCAAAATCGATGTTGAAGCGATTGGCAAACTCGACGACCCAGACGCGAAGCCTGCGGCAACTGATCAGTGGCAGAAAAACCTCGACGACCTGCAGAAACAGCTCAATCAGGCCGATCTGGACGAGTGGCTGAAGTCACCACCACCCGATCGGCGTAAAAAATAGCTTACGATGGTTCTCCCACCCTTTGAGTACTCCTACAGAGTTGACTTCCCTGACCGGATTGACCTAGGCAGCGGGTTCGAGCAGAATCTTCACCCAAGTCATTCGGTCTTGTGATGACCAGCCAAGTGAAATCTTTCGCACTCAGGAAATTCGTGATGTCGTTGTTTGATTTGCTCGCCTTAAAGAAGCCGCTGCTGTTGGGGGCGTTGACCCTGACTTTCGTCGGCTGTGGGGCCGAACAGTACGAGCAACGGTTGCGACAATCGAAGGACTACTTCAACTACCTGGAAAAGATCGAGCAGAATCTGGGACCCAAATGGTCCGACGGTCGCATCGTCGACTTGATGCGAGTCCCCAAGCAGTTCCAGCAGATTCCGGCACCAGTTCCGGTCAAGAACGAGAATGGCGAGGACGAACTTCCGGCGGTCGATCCGCGCCAGCCCGACTACTTGAATTTGATCTTCCCTCACGAACAACTCGTTGCTGCGTGGGAAGCTCCCTTTATGGTTGATAGTGCCGATGGAACGGCAGGAACTCGCAAAGGATATATCTACGTCCTCAGCAACTACTGGATGTTCGTGGGCGAAGACCCGGCCGAAGCATTGAAGTTCCTCGGGAAAATGGTCCAGTTGGTCGGCGATGCGCTCGACAATCACATTCCTCCCAACAAGCTGGAGGCTCCCGATGTCGAACTTCATCCAAAGCCGGGCCGATATCTTCCGGCTCAGTCCTACAGCGTCTTCAGCTTTCAGCCCAAGGCGATCACCGATCGAGACGATACGACGAATTACACTTTCACAATGTACGCCAAGCAGAACGGCAACATTCAAGCAATCGTGTTGGTCGTTCTTCCCGACCGAATCTCGTCACAGGAAAAGCTGGTCGAACGAATTCCGATGATGCTGGAGAACTTCCACATCACCAAGAACGAACCCAAGCCTGGCGGACAAGGTGGCACGGCCCCAGCCGGTGGCAGTTCCAATCCGTTCTAATTGGATTCTCTTGCTGGGTTCGTACTCGCTTGGCTATCTCAGCAGCCCGTATTTCTTCATCTTGTTGTACAGAGTCACTCGACTGATCCCCAGGTCCTTCGCGGTCTTGGTTCGGCTGAAGGTATTCTTGAACAGCGTCTGTTCGATGATCTCTTTTTCGCTCAGAGCAATCTGACCACCCAAAGATCGATCATTGGCCGTCGTCGCGGCGGCCGGGACTGCTGGAGCATTTCCGTAACCCAAAACGACGGTTGGATCATTGGTTGGTCCGGCCGTCCCTGACAGCACATGCTGGGGCAGATTCGCCTGGGTCAATGTGCCGTCGCTGCAATAGATTACCGCCCGCTGGATCACGTGTTCCAGTTCGCGGACGTTTCCAGGCCAAGGATAGTTCACCAGGGCACTGAACAGGCATGGCGAGATGTGTTCGATGCGAACGCCGTGCTTGATCGCGAACTGACGTACGAACTTCTTGGCGAGCGGCACGATGTCCATGCGTCGCTGTCGCAGCGGCGGAATCACGAACTTCAGCATGTTCAGGCGATAGTACAAGTCTGGGCGAAACCGGCCTTGTTCAACCAGTGGTTGCAATTCGAGATTACTCGCCACGATCAGCCGAGCCTGACTGTGTTGGGTCTGATTTGAACCAACTGGCTCGAATTCACCCGTTTCGATCACACGCAGCAATTTCACTTGTTGTTCGGGGCCCAGGACATCGATTTCGTCCAGCAGGATCGATCCACGTCGAGCCGCCAGGAACTTTCCTTCCTTGTCAGCATGAGCACTGGTGAAAGATCCTTTCATATGTCCGAACAGTTCACCTTCGATCAAGTCGGATGGCAAAGCTCCGCACGCCACCGGCAGGAACGGTTCATGACGTCGTGGGCTGACTTCATGGATCAGCTTCGACAGGAAGGTCTTGCCAGCACCTGTTTCACCGATCAGCAGGATCGTCACGTCGTGTCGCGCGGCAATTTCGAGGTCAAGCAGCATTTGCTGCAATTGAGGCGAGTTCGTTTCGAAGCGGCGACCGATCCCGGTCAAGACTCCCAGTGTTTTCTCTTCACCAAGATCATTCGGCAACAGTGCTGAGGTTTGCAATGGAGCATTCACGCGAGCGACGGGGGCCGCGGCGGGAGTTGGTTCTACTTCTGGCTCGCAGGGGAACAGATTTTGGAACGCCTTGAACAGCGTCGCTCGATCCAGCCTGCCGCGGCACATGACGATATCGTTCATCACGGCGTGACGGGCGAGTGGTTCGGGGCATTCTTCAGCCGTCAGCATGGCAACGCGAAGTTTAGGAAACCGTTGAGCCAAGACTTCCAGAATGCGATTCTCAGCATGTCCGCCGCTGTCAACGCGTCGGAAGTCGGCCAGCAGAGCCTGTGGTTCCACATGGCCGCTGAGGTCGATCAGTTCATCGATCGAATCGCACGAGCGAATGTCCGCTTTGCCATCAAACAGCCCCGGCACTTCAGACGTCATGATTTGATCGCGACTGAGGACGACGATGACTGGCTTGTTCATGGAGTAAATCCTGTCGAGCTTTGGCGAATGGCGACTGACTGAGGTCTTGATTTGTGAGGTTCAATGTTCAGTCAGTGAAACGGTCTGATCAAGTGCTAAACAAATGGAATGCCAAAGCGCTAACGAGCCGAATGGTTCTGGTTGCAATCCTCAATGGAATGAGCAGTTAAGTTCGGTAAACAATTTGTGAACCCCTCGCGGACATCACAGTCGACGTGGCGATTGGGCAACATCAACATCACAACGCCGTTGCCGATTCACCACATGTTGTCGAGTGGAAACATCAAGGCAGGAAGCTGGATCAGAGGTGGGCGAATTAACGCCGAAAGACGCCGAGTTCAGCGAAATGTAAAAAGGGAATTTGAAACACAGAGTCACGGAGGTCACAGAGACATGCCAAGAGAATGGGGAAGTCTCAGCCCTTCGGGGCTGATCGCGACTCTCGTCAAGCCCGTTTGGTTCGCCCCCATGTCTTGTTCAAGGCATTAAGGACGACTGTAATTCGGAGGCTTGCGCAGGTGCGCACGCGATTGCGTATCTACGCAACGCTCCTTCCGTAGTGATGACCAATGTTTCGGGTGTTGGTCGCATCGCTGCTCACCAAAACGTTTGTCACCACAATGAAGGAGCCATCATGAAACAATTGCGCGTCGAACCATTGTCGATGAAGTTTTCGATCGTCAAGGACCATCTGTGGTGCATCTACGACGAAGATCGACCGCTATTTCACGGCAGTGCCATTGAATGTCGCGACTGGCTGGATCGCCACGAAGCACTGTCTCTGCCGTTCCAAGATCCAACGGCAGTCACTTCGACGGAATCTCCGCCTTCGTTTTGGAACAGAATTCTTGGTTTCAGCTTTCGAAGATCACGGACGGCGTAGACGACCGATGGCGCGAGAATCCCTTTTGTCCACTAGCAATATGTCGCCAAATCGTGGACCACATCTCCAATCGACTTCGAAGCTCATGCCACTCATAACAGGATCACCGAAGATGACTCGACAACTCATAATTCGTGAAGAGACCGAGGATGGATTCGGGCGACGCCCCGACCGGATGAGACAATGCGGTTTATCGCAAATAGGGGGCCGTCGACTTCGCTTGAGAACGGGCCAGACGATCTCCTGGTCATTTGCACCAATGGGCTCCGCCTCGGGGAACTTGGCCGCAACGTTGGACGTCACCGATCAAACGCTGTCAACGGCGTTGATCATCTGGATTCACGGGGACGACGGCGACTCAAACGAGGAGCCCACGATGCCGACTGTTCATGGCGATGCAAACTGGCTTCATGTTCAAATGAATGACTGCATCACTTCTAGCACCGCGATGCTCACCAACGTGTTGGCGGAACTACGCGAGGTTGTCGTCCTTCTCAGCGAGACATACTCCATTTCGCTGGGTCATGTCTATCTCGCGTCGATGGGGTCCGGTGCGGCCATGGCGTTGCGATTGTTACTGATTCAACCCGAGGATTTTCTCGGTATCGCTTTGTTCAACGCGGATCTCACTGCGATATCGAAGTCGATTGAGGTCGATCACGGCTTGAATCATCTTCGCGCCATGCTCGCGAATTCAGTTCGCTCGAATTCAGCGGTCAGCGAAGCAATTTCAACGGGTCGCTTTCTGCGCGCGCTTGGGATGAGAATAACGACTCATTTGTACCTTCCTGGGCGATACACACAGGAATGTCTGTTCGGCGATCTCGCCGAATGGATCAACAGCGTGATTGGCTAACGGTCCGAAACATTGGAGCGGCCCTTCGCGACGGGAAAGACGGTCTCTGACGATTGTCCGGGACGTTTATGCCGACAGCCAGTCGGAATTCTTCCAAAAAACATTAGAAATACTCCGAAATCGGCGACGTCCCTGTTCGTGTGAGGTAAGAGTGTGGATCGGTGCTGGGTGCCGGTTCAACTTATTGCGGGCCACTACCTAAGTCGCAATAGGCTAAAGACGATTGTCGTAAGATCATTTCCCTTAGAATCAGGGTCGATTCCAAGAGAGTGACCAGTCTTGCTGGCGATCGGTGATGTGCCAGGCAAATTGCCTCGGTAAGGAGTCTGCGACGTGAACGGAGTACACATGCATGCACACTTTCGACAGGAATGCCACGGTATTTGTCGTTGACGGCGACATGGGAACGAGTGAATCTGTAGCCGCCATGGTTCGCCTCATGGGGTTAAAGGCCGAAGTCTTTGAGACCGCCGAGGATTTCTTAGCGGGACACCATCACCATCAACCTGGATGTGTGATCGCCGATCTCAGGTTGTGTGGAATGAGCGGAACCTCGCTGCTGGCCGCCATGCGTGCAGACAGAAGCCAGATGCCGTTCATACTGATGACCGCCTTCGCCGATGTGGAGGTCGCCGTAAAGGTGATGGTCCGGGGCGCAATGACAGTCATCGAAAAGCCGTATCGAGACCAGCACTTGTGGGACCAGATCGTGCGGGCTCTGCAACAGGATCGCGATCAGCGCGCGCTTTCATCGCGCCGCAAAATGCTGATGGCATCCATCCAGGATCTGTCCGACGAAGAACGTGAGATCCTGACCATGATGGTCAGCGACAATCCCAACAAGGTGATTTCCTCGCGCCTGCAGATCTCGCTGCGCACTGTCGATCATCGACGAGCAGAAATCCTCGCCAAGCTGGGGATCAGGAATCTGAAATCGCTCATCTGGCACCTGGGTGGAATCGGGTGGCCTGCCGAGAAGCTGAAAGGATCAGAACCAGCGCTGACGGCCATGCAATGAGCCGTGTACGGCGGTGCTGATGCGGTTTCGGGCCAGCCTATCGTCGAAATTGTCGGCGATAGGCTGAGGTTTATGCTAGAGGTGGAACGCCTAGAGAATCGCTGGAGTCATTAACGCGGGCGTGATTGCATTGGCTACGATATTACCGTCCCTGTTTTCATCCACTATCCGATGCGTTCAGATAAGGTTCACCGTGTTTTGGAAACTGCTCGGTCTACTGTCGTTGGTTCTTGTTCCACAACTTGGCCATGCGCAGGACAGTGCCAATCGCAAATCCGAATATCGCGAATTCGCGGCGGCGAATCCGGGTGACGCCGCTGCTGGGAAAATTGTCTTCGAAGACGCGACTAAGGCCGCGTGTGCGAAGTGCCATTCCATCGATGGCTCGCGACGAGGCGTCGGGCCGGATCTCGGTTCGATCGGCAACAAGTTCGAACGCCCCGGCCTGATTCAGTCGATCCTCGATCCGTCCAGTTCCATTGCCATCGGCTATGGCATCACCATTGTCGTCACCGAGTCTGGACAGGCCTATCAAGGTGTGCTGCAACGAGTCACAGATGAATTCCTCGAACTGAAGGACAAAGATTCGAAGACAGTCCGCATCGAAGCGGGGCCATCGAAGAACAGCGCGAAAGTTCCACATCACTTATGCCCGAGCGGATCGAAACGCTGATCGGCCCGCTGGAATTTGCCGATCTTGTTGCCTATCTAGAGGCATTGAAGCAGACCCAAACATCTCTGCCGTCGCATCGCGGCGCGGTGAACGAGATTGATCGGTGCCAGACCCCTCTGGAGTTGGTCCCGCGATTTCGCGACGCGACGTCCACTCGACCGGTCGCGATGGAACCCGTTCCCGGACAGAAGTCGCAGTTTGTTGTCATCGAGCATGGTGGAGCAATCTACTGGTTGGATGAATCCCTGCCTCGGACAGAACCACAAGGTCTGCTGGACTTGGGTCGCACCGTGCGGCTGGGCGGAGCGACGGGCCTGTTGGGCCTGGCCTTTCATCCTCAGTTTGCTCAGAACGGCCGTGTGTTTCTGAAATACCAGATTGACGATCGAGGTCGGATCACGACGATTGTCGAAGAACGCCGTTGGATGCAGACCGACAATCAGAAACCGCGACTGGAACAGGCACGAGAGATCCTGCGGATCGTCGGTGCAACCCAGGATCACAACGGCGGCAGCCTGGGGTTTGGACCCGATGGCTACCTCTACATTGGTATGGGAGACTCGGGACCGCAGCGCGATCCGCGAGGTCACGGACAAGACTTGAAAACACTGCTCGGAAAGGTCCTGCGGATCGACATCAATCGGCAAGTCGATCCGTTGGCTTATGGCATCCCCGCAGACAATCCGTTTGCAAAACGGGATGACGCACGGCCAGAGATCTGGGCCTACGGCTTTCGCGAACCGTGGCGATTCAGCTTCGATCGCACCACGCGAGAACTGTGGGTGGGCGACGTCGGGCAGGACCGCTATGAAGAAGTGGCCATCGTCAGCAAGGGCGAGAATCACGGTTGGAACGTCTACGAAGGATTCGCCGAGTTCTCGGACCAACACCGCGATCAGAAGCAGACATTCGTCGAGCCGGTTCTGAGCTACCCTCGCAGCCTGGGTGTATCCATCACTGGTGGCTTCGTGTATCGCGGAACTCGGGCTCCACAACTCGCTGGCTGGTATATCTTCGGCGACTTCGAATCACGACGAATCTGGGCCTTGCAGCAAAAAGAAAAAAAGCTGGTCCGAGCGGTCGAGATCGGTCGCGCTCCGACCCGGATTGTCTCGTTCACCGAAGAAAGTGACGGAGAATTGGCACTGGTGGGCTACGACAACGGGACCGTCTACCGCATGGACCTGGCCAAGGTCGACCTGACGCCAGTCCGTCGACGGATCCTGGCAGAGACGTCCGAGCAGTCACCTATCCTGTGGCGATATACGACACGTTCCGCGGCTGCGGGATGGGAACAACGTGACTTCGATGACAGTTCGTGGAGATTGGGGCCAGGCGGGTTTGGGACAATGGGAACTCCTGGCAGCACCGTTCGCACGGACTGGCGCAGCAGCGATATCTGGCTGCGTCGGAAGTTTTCATTGGCTGCCGATGTCGATCCGACTTCGAAGGTTTCCCTGCGAGTCCATCACGACGAGGATGCCGAAATCTTCCTCAACGGACGCGAAGTTGCCCGGCTGAATCGCTGGACATCGAACTACGTGGAAGTCGTTCTGGACCAGGACGCGATCAAATCACTGAAGAAGGGCGAGAACACGATCGCCATTCACTGCCATCAAAACTCGGGAGGGCAGTACATCGACTGTGGACTGGTCGAGTTCGTGGTGAGTTCCAAGTAGCGGATGAAGGGCGTGACGGATGGGACTCGACTTGGTATACTAAACGATGCGAGCAAAATACGATCTGCTCGAACGTGCTCGCCAGTCCTGTCCCCCTTTAATCCCCAACCAGAACAAACCACGAGACGTAGGTATCGGCGAGTTTCGTTTTAGTCATGGGTACGCAAGTATTCGTTGGCGCTCACCGAATGTCGAGATTTTCATCACGAGTTGCCAGCTCTTCAACTGCAACATTCAGGCGGCGCGTTCGGTCCTCAGAAAACTTACTGTCAGCAAGAAACTTCAAGATGAGTTGACGAGCTCGATGTAAACCGACCGCTTTCTGCAATACGTCACACATCAACTTTCGTCGGATTGCATTGTCGTCGTTGCTAAGGGCAAAGTTGATGTGCTCCGCGACCGGTTCGCCGTACTCTATCAATGTAGTGACAACAGGATATCGCCCTCGAGGAACGCCGGAAAAGTGGATATACCTATCATCCTCAAAATCTATGCATTCCACGAGTGAACTTGCCGTTACATTTGCACTGAATCGTTCAACAATCGATAACGCTGCGCTGGTCAATCGTCAGCCGACTATCAGAAACAGCCTTTACGGCTTCATCAGCAATAGACTGTAGCTGAAGCCATGCTGTATTCACTTCGCCCATCCAAATCTCTCGACCGACTCTGTGATAGTCTGGCATGCTGATCGAGAATCTGGCAGGGTCGGCCGATGCAGGCGCAAGTCTCGGTCCTGCGGTTAGGCTACTCAAACCCATCCCGGAAATGCCAATCACGATGCCGCAGACAAATATCCTTAATGCCTTCATACTTATACTCCTAAACAATTGTTTTGTATCACATCGTTCCAAATTTTTTGTAAAACGGCTTATCTGGAAGGTCGATGGCCGAGGTTTTCACATCGTTGAGATCAACTTTGTTATTTGCCTTGTCATAGTCAATCCGGAGGCGATAACTCCAAGGAAAATCTGCTGAACATTGAACTCCGGATCCACACGCCTTAATTGTAACGTATTGCACAAAGCTCGCATACATCTCGCAAGTATGGTATTGTGGCGGCACCCCAAATCTAGGGATATCAAGGTCAAACAACGAATCGTTTTCTGCTGGATTGACGTCGAGAAACTCGGTTGCAGAGTCGTCATCTGCATTCACTTGGACATCAGATGGCCCGGCAACCCAGCTACCGCCAATGTAGTGGCCACCATTAAACCATGCGATTGAGTTCAACTTTCTCTTGAACGTCAGCTTTCCGATTGGGATTATTTCACCGACTCCGGATGGAGAAAGTAGGGCGCGCGCCTCGATACGTGTGCCCGCATCTTTGTAGGTCAGCTTTGGGTTGGTCCACTTGTCGATTGGCCCCAAGCTCTTTCCGCTCCCATACTTATCCTTGAACTGACCATTGTTAACTAACGTCGGAGCCTTGTCGCTGGGGTTAAGTTGTCCATCTACCGCGATCGTGACTGTGCCCAGACGGGCCACACGTGAATCTCGCGACAATCCTCACCATCATATTTGACAATTATTTTTTTCAGGACCGAATCGCCGATAGGGATGGTCGCCTTCAGCGGATTCGAGCCGTCTTGCGTCGCGCCGTTCCATGTAACTTTGTTCGATACGCCGCCATCTTTAAGTTCGACTGTCAGGGTGACTTTCTCATTGGCATTCACTCCTCGTTTGCCCAGAACATTCATCGGGATACTTTCCGTTCCCGCACCGCTGTCTACGCGCTCGAAGCAGTTGTCAGCACTCACATTTGTTATCCAGCCGCATCCAGCTTCCGCATTTATGACAATAGTGTCTTCGGAGTCGCAGCACTTGGCTTTGATTGTCCAAGTTCCTTCAGAATCAGGTACGAATGTGATCCTTCCACCAGTGGATGGCAGTAGTCGCCCCCTTGCGAACGGATTCGGAGGATCCACTATCTCCCATGTGGGTTGACCTTCTGGCCACGGTCCGTTGGCCGGCACCGGTGTGCGTTTTGCCATCAAATCTACCGACATACCGAGCTTCACTGTGACCGGTCCCGAATTTTCGGGGTCAGAGCCTGCAACAATAATCTTGTCGATTGCGACGACCTTCACAGTCGCAGCCAGAGCATTGTCACCGCCTTGGCACATCGCGGACACTGTCTTGTCACCAACCGTCGCCCATTTGGTGGTAAATGTGGCACCGCTGCCAGATGATGGATCTGCGCCGGTAGCACTCCATTGCACATAGCCAAGGCAAGTACCTTTGGCAGTGAAAGTGATTTCGCAGGTGATGCCGGTAATGTCTTTGTCTTTTTCAATGGACGTAATGTTGCAACTACCAGAAGTGCATGAACTTTCGGACGACGAAGAACTCGAACTTTCGCTTGGACTAGACGATGAGGATGTTGTCGGCGAGTTGCTGGAGGGTGATTGTGAGCTGCTGACTGGCGGGTCTACGACAAAGCTTGGTCCGCTACTGCTCGAAGAATTGCCTCCGGGCGAATACGAACTGCTAACCGGTGGGTCGACAACGAAGCTGGGCCCACTACTGCTCGAAGGCTGAGCTCCAGGTGAAGTTGAGCTACTGACCGGTGGGTCAATGACAGGGCTGTTTGAACTCGACGGCCCAGGGTCCGATACTTGTTGAAGGCTCGACGCTGAAACTGACGATGTGCTACTTTCACCTGGCATTATTTTTTCCTTGAGACACACGAAGATTGCGATAGTAACCGAATAACCCTTGCTGACGATCAGTGTTGATTGAAGTCGAAGCTGTCTCGCGCCGCATCCCTATCAGGCGGCAGATGAGGACAGCGGGAATAGGGCTCCGCCGTCGTAGTAGCGTTCAATGGCACGAATGACGTCTTGCGGGGTAATCATGTTCATGCATTGGGCGATCTGCAGATCAGGATTGATCCGCACCGGATTCGGGCACAGGTTTTGATCTTTCGGGTCGTTGTCGCCGACCGGTTGACAGCGACTTTTCCAGCACCCCCCTGGTCACAACAGCGGAGGGCACCGTTAGTGTGGAGATACTGATGGTGCGGATAGGCTTCCCAGTGCGAGGGCTCTCGTCCCCCGGCAATCACGACTGCCGCTCTGTTTTTGGGTCGTCCTGGCTTCGTCTCCACCGCAGCGGCCAGATGCATGGCGAATGTCACAGGGCAAACAACGCCGTCGGCATGGTACATCAGTCGGACAAATTGCCGGACATTCGTCTTCCCGATCAGGTTGATCACGCCTGTCAGCGGAGGATGCCAATGCTGGGCTTCGCCACACTGGACGAACTGAATGCGACCGCGGAAGTGATCGACCACTTCCTGATAGAAGCTCGGATTCCACCACTTTGCGGTGAAGTCAAACTTCCCCCCGGCCATCATGATCCAGAACGGCCCGCGGAATCCGGTCTCTTCCACCTGGCTCATCCAGGATTTTTCGATCGCAGCAAGATGAATGTCACCTCGGAATTCCGTGAGCGGGATACGGATATCGAGTTGCTGTTCGAGGTATTGGGCGAACCCATGAATGAAGTGATACGGGGCGGAGTTACTTTGATTGATCAACGGGTAATGCATCTCGATCGTGCGTACGGAAGCGGTCGCCGCGTCGAAAGCGGAAATGTGCGGATTGTGATCCCATAATTCTCGCGCGACCGTCTCTATGGCAGTCACAAACTTACCCGGATGAGCGCGATGCAGATCGCGAACTGCTGCTGTCAGCATGACGATATCACCTGGACTGAGGTGACATTTCAGGAAAAGGCGCTGGGGGCTATCCAGCATCCGCGTACCCTCCTTGGCAACAACTCACAGCGATTTTCAGATTGCATTCCGAGGAAGAACCCTGAGGGGCTCGACGTCCACCGAGATCACATCAAATTGAAGAGAGGTCGCACGCACGGTTCGCGAGTAGCATCGATGTCATCGTGCAACACACAAATAGCCGATCTGACGTGTTGTCGCACATTAAAATGACTGATTAGAGAACACTGTAATGCTCTCAGTCAACATCTTATTTCGGCAGTCAGGACAATAATGATACGGAAAGATTCGTTGGCGCTAAAACGACGCAATGCGGGCGATATTCTGATGCAGAAACTGAACACCACCTTGCGAAGAATCGACAGTCCGCTATAAGGTCGCTTGCTTCTCGTTTCGCTAATTGCACGGAATCCCCATGAAGACTCGCGAAGAATTCCCTGACTGGCTGGTAGATCGTGGCTATCTCCGAATTGCGGAAATCGGAGTCGCTGCCGGCGACTTTGCGCGGCAAATTCTAAGCCGTTGGGTCGGTGCCTATACGATGGTTGATTTGTGGGCTCACCTACCCCAAGGTGACTTCAATATCTCAAAAGTAACCGATGCCGAACACGAGCGAAACTTCAAACAGGCCCGGAGAGTCGCGGCGGAATTCGCTCCAAGAGTGCAGATGCTTCGGTTGTCCTCGGTCGATGCCGCGAAGTGCTTTCCTGACGAGTACTTCGATGTGGTATACTTGGATGCCAGTCATTCATACGAAGCAGTGTTGGCCGACTTGACCGCCTGGCTGCCGAAGATTCGGAAAGGAGGGGCGTTTGCCGGACACGACTTTCTCGACGGTCTTCGACCGGAGGGCGACTTTGGAGTAAAGAAGGCCGTCACGGAGTTTTTCGGTCGTGATCCGGAAATTGTCACGAAAGAAGCCTGGCCAACCTGGATCGTTGATGTTGGCGGCAATTCCGAAACAAATTCCGGTCCACAGTGTCCCCATATCAATCTTCGTCCGATTCGCGTTGAACCAATCAACGAGCGGAACGCCCTTCTTCACGTCCAGGTAGCGACCGCGAAAGCGAGATTAAGTAATCCGCCTGATGACCTGTCCGGTCGTGGAATCGTCATCTGTGGCGGGGGAAAGTACGCCGCATCAGCCTGGGTGACAGCGAAAGTCCTTCGGCAGCTTGGCTGTCAGTTGCCGATTCAAGTTTGGCACCTGGGGCCTGAGGAGATTTCTCCATTACTGTCAGCAGCGCTTGCCTCGATTGATGCGGAATCGGTCGATGCACATCGAGTGGCAGAGCTGTTTCCGCACCCGCGATTGTTCGGTTGGGAATTGAAGGCGTTTGCGTTGCTGCACTGTCCCTGGCGCGAAGTCATGTTGCTGGATGCAGATAACATTCCGCTTCGCGACGTCACCAATCTGTTCGATGATCCACAATACCTGCAACACGGCAGCCTGTTCTGGCCAGATCGGGGTCGATTCGCTCCCGACAACAAGATCTGGAAGCTCACGGGACTGACGTACCGCGATGAAGCCGAGTTCGAGTCGGGCCAGATGCTGATCGATCGCAGACGCTGCTGGCGCGAGTTGGTGCTCTCCAATTGGTTCAATGAGGAGAGTGAATTCTGGTACCAACACATGCACGGAGATAAAGACACCTTTCGCCTGGGTTGGCGACTACTGGATACGGCGTACAACATGATTCCCTTCGCGGGCACCGCCCCCTGGCCGCTCTTCTATCAGAAGAATGGCGCCGAAGAAGTGATATTTCACCACGGCTACAAGTGGCAACAACCCGCGTCAAAAAATGAACGAGTTGTCGAAAACTCGCCTTTAATTCCCCTCTGGGAGCGTTGTCGCGAATACATGGATCAATTCGAAGTGGTGACGACGGGCGTCCGTTCCGATCACCAGCGAATTGCCACGGAGAAACGATCGAACATTGTTGTCTTGCAGTTTGGCAATGGAGTCGCCAGAGACATGCTCAACGTCACCGAGCCGATCCATCAAGCGGCCTGTGCACGATATGGATACGATTTTGTTGTCGAGTATCTTCCCAAACTGCCACGACATGCGTGCTGGGAAAAAGTGCGCATGGTGAAGGACGCGATCGACAAAGGTTATGAGCACATTGTCTGGATTGATGCGGATGCTTTGTGGTTAGGCGATCGGCCGTTGCTGGACTGCTGGGAAAACGCGCCCCAAGACGCGTGGCTCGCCGCGACCTACCATGATGCCCCTGGCTCCGGACCTGGGCACCACTACGACCACTTCAACCTGGGAGTGATTTTTCTCAGAAACCGAACGGAATTCGTCCGCGAGTTCGTCAAGAAGTGGCTCGACGCGCCTGATGAAAATCATCCCTGGCGCGAACAGCATGCATTTCACTCCGTTGTTCCACAGCACAGAGAGCAGTTCTACGCACTGGATCATGCGTGGAACAGTGTCCAATGGCTCTCACAATACCGCGCGCAGGAACCGCATATTGTCGCTTGGCACGGCCAGGGACATCGGGCTTATGGGGAAATTCGTCAGTACGCGGAGAAGTACCGGTCAACGAAGCAAACGCAGTAGCGATTCGGCGACATCAGCTCGCCTTGCGACCGGAATCGGCTGATCCGAAGTGAGACTCTGCAGGAAGAGTCGTCTTCCTTCGCGAGCAGGCAATCCACTTGAGTAACATTTCTATCGCATCTGACGAACGGCTGGATTCCCAGCTGCGCGGGGTTGACGCGTCGGTGGTCGGCAGCCCCGCTGAATCAGTGGCGGACCGCAGTGATCGCTGACGATACTCGGCCAGGGGCTTACGTTGATGCCGGACCTAGGGGAAGCCGCAAAACCATGGTCTTCGCTGAATCGGACTTCCGATTCGATACCACACTGCTCTACAATCAAGCAGACTCTGATGCGATGGTTGGTTTTTAGGGTTTCGAGATGCAGCGCACTGTTGTGTGGTTATTTTCAATCTGTCTCCTTGTGACAGCCAAGTCACTCGTCGCTGCAGAAACTTCCGACGCGGCGTTCTTTGAGACGAAGGTCCGACCGCTGCTGATCGCGAAGTGCCAGGAATGCCACGCTGGCGACAAGGCCAAGGCAGGACTGCGGCTCGATTCGCGCGAGGCGGTGCTGGCGGGGGGCGAAAGTGGTACGGCGGCCATCGCCGGGAAGCCGGACGAGTCGCTGTTGATCGAAGTCATTGGCTATCGCAACGCGTTGCAGATGCCCCCGAAAGCCAAGCTGCCGGACGCCGAGATCGCGGTTCTGACAGAATGGGTCCGTCGAGGCATCCCCTGGCCCAACTCCAAATCAACTGTCGCTGCGCCGGCGGCGAAGATGGCCGCAACCGACTTCACAGAAGAACAGAAGTCGTTCTGGGCATTTCAAAAAGTCAGGCGCGACCTTCCGCCACCTGTCAAAAACGAAGCTTGGATTCGCAGCCCCATCGACCAGTATATTCTCGCTGATCTTGAAGCCCAGGGACTGACCCCCGCTCGCGAAGCCGACCGGCGAACATTGATTCGCCGAGTCACACTCGATTTGACCGGACTGCCGCCGACTCCTGATGAGGTTGCAGACTTCACGTCCGAAACGGCAGTCGACGCATTGGAACGGTTGATCGACCGGTTGCTCGCCTCGCCCAGATATGGCGAGCGGTGGGCCAGGCATTGGTTGGATGTTGCTCGCTATGCCGATTCGAATGGATTGGACGAAAACCTCGCCTACGCCACCGCGTTTCGCTTTCGCGATTACGTCGTCAAAGCCTTCCGTGAAGACAAGCCCTACGATCGCTTCCTGATCGAGCAGATCGCGGGTGACCTGTTGCCTGCGGAGAGTACGCAACAGGGGCTCAATCCTTCGGCTGAGGCATTTGATGGTTTGATTGCCACGGGCTTCCTATGCCTGGGGGCGAAAATGCTGGCCGAAGATGATCCGGTGAAAATGCAGATGGACATCATCGACGAACAAGTCGATACCGTCGCGCGCGCGGTGATGGGGCTGACGATGGGTTGCGCTCGCTGCCATGATCACAAATTCGATCCGATCACCGCTGAAGACTACTACGGGCTTGCCGGAATCTTCAAAAGCACGCAGACCATGGATACGTTCACGGTCGTCGCTCGCTGGCACGAGCGTCCCTTAGCGACGACGCAACAGTTGCAACAACGTGACGAGCGACAGCAGTTGGCCAGCACTCAAAAACAAGTCGTGGAGCAGTTGAAAGCCGATGCGACGGAAGCCATTCTCAGCGAAGCCCGTCGACATCCCGGCGCCTACCTCCTAGCGGCCACTCGTGAATTTCAACTGGCGGAACAGTTGAAAGGAGCCAAGCCGCGCGGCAACGAACCGAATCTGCGTGAGCTTGTCGGGGTGATCTTAATCGAAGCGGAAGACTACGCTCGCGGTAACGTGCTGAAAGAGCGATCGAACTATGGCAAAGACATCGGCGTCCTGGTCAATCGCGGTGAAGCCCCCAATTTTACGGAATACGACCTCGATCTCGAGAAGGCCACGACCTACTAGTTTGAACTAAGGTACGCGGCGGCCGCGTCCAGGCCGGTGAAGGTGTTGGTCAACGGACATCTAATAAAGGCTGATGCAGCCAACAAGGTCACGGGATCGTGGACGCCCGAATCGCAGACTTGGTTTGTCGAAGGGTTCGTGACGCTGAGCGCCGGTCGCAACATCGTCCGCTTAGAGCAGCCTCAGGCGTTTCCTCACATCGACAAGCTACTGCTGACGCCTGTCGACGCTGCGGCAGTCCCAGGTGATCAGATTGCTGATGGGAAGTCTGCTGCCTCGAAGTTGATCCCTTCGCTGGTTCAACAATGGGCAAAGGGACTCGAAGCATCGCGGTCGACTCCACAATCGATCTTCACTGCGTGGCACCAATTTATCGCGAGTAAGAGTCTGGTCGCGGATTCGTCGGCTCCCCACAACGGCGTCGCCCGATTGCTGGCAGACGCTCAACTAACGTCGCTTGCCGAGTTAGCGAATCGCTATGAGAAGCTGTTCGCAGAAGCTCAGCAGGCCTGGCAGAATTTGAAGGCCACGCCAGAAGGCAAAGACGCCCAAGCATTGCCGGATCCCGTCCTCGAGCCTTTTCGATCGCTGCTACAGGACCCGAAAGGCCTGTTCGCAGTCCCGGCTGATATCGAAACCGCATTCTCGCCAGAGACCGTCGACCAACTCAAAGCGGGGCGCGAGGAGTTATCACGTCGCGATGCCGCTGTCCCGCAGTTCGTCGAAACGATGTCCGTCGTCGACTCAACTCCAGAGAACTTGAAGATTCATCTGCGAGGCAGCCATCTGACATTGGGCCGTGAAGTCGCTCGGCAGTTGCCACGCATCCTCGCTGGCGAAGACCCGCGCACGTTGACAGAAGGAAGCGGACGCCTGCAACTCGCCCTGGCTGGCCGATCGAGATCATCTTTTAACGAGCCGGGTGATGGTCAATCGAATCTGGCAATGGCACTTCGGTCACGGGCTGGTTCGGTCGCCCGACAATTTCGGCCGACTGGGCGAACGGCCATCGCATCCTGCGTTACTGGATTGGCTGGCCAGCGAGTTCACCGGAAGCGCGAACAGCCCTGAAGCCCAGGCTTGGAGCATCAAGGCCATGCACCGCCGCGTTGTCGCGTCGTCCGCCTATCGACAAAGCACCGAATTCGATCCGAACGCCGCACTGAAAGATCCCGAGAACCGATTGTTGTGGCGGTTTCATCGATTGCGGATGGATGTCGAAGCCTTGCGCGATTCGCTGCTGGCGATCAGCGAACAACTCGATGAAACCCCCGGGGGAACATTGTTGCCGACTGCGAATCGAGCGTACGTCACCAGCACAGAGAACAAGAACCCTGCGATCTATGGCAGCCATCGCCGCTCGATCTATCTTCCGGTGGTTCGCTCATCCTTGTTTCAACTCTTCACCGCGTTTGATTTCGCAGATCCCAGCACCTTGGCGGGACAGCGAGATCAGACGACCGTCGCTCCGCAAGCGCTGTTCATGATGAACAGCGAGTTCGTTCTGGAGCAGTCACGCATCATCGCCCAAAGATTGTTGCAACGGACCGATCTGGACCAACCGGCTCGGCTGCGACACCTGTATCGGTTGGCTTACAGCCGCGATCCGTCTGAAGGAGAAGTCAGTCGAGCCGCTGGTTACCTCGATCGCATTCGTGATGCCATGGCTCAGGCTGGCGTCGCCGAATCGGATCTCGATCTGCGGTCATGGACCAGCCTCAGCCGGGCCGTGCTGTCCGCGAACGAATTCATCTATGTCGAATAGGGGCTGCCCGCATGCGTTGCAATACATTCACGCCGGTTTCGAACCGTCGCGACTTCTTGAAGGTGAGCGCCGCCGGCTTCGGTGGCCTGGCCCTGGCCGGACTTGCCGCTGAAGAAGTTCGCGCCGACGCGAAGGCGAACCCGCTAGGGGAAAAGCCGCCGCATTTCCAGCCGAAGGCTCGCCGAGTCATCTTTCTGTTTATGCACGGCGGTCCCTCGCAGGTCGATACGTTTGACTATAAGCCGCTGCTCGAACGAGATCACGGGAAACCGTTGCCCTTTGCAAAACCTCGCGTCTTCTCGGCACCGACAGGTAACCTGCTGAAGTCACCGTTCAAGTTCCAGCAGTATGGCCAAAGCGGGACGTGGGTCAGCGAGATTTTCCCGCACATCGCCGGCCGCGTTGATGACCTGTGTATGATTAACGGCATGCACGGTTCCAACTCGCGGCATGGTGGAGCACTGCTGGAACTGCACACCGGCAGTGATACCTTTGTCCGACCGAGTCTTGGTTCATGGATCACTTATGGGCTGGGAACTGAGAATCAGGATCTGCCTGGTTTTATCACGATGTGTCCGACATTGTCTCACGGCGGCGTGAACGCGTTCAGTTCCAGTTTCCTGCCCGCTGTTTATTCCGGGACGCCACTCGGGAATGCCAGCATTCCTTCGGAGCAGGCAGAGATCCCGTTCATTGCCAATGCAGAGCAGCAATCGCGGCGGGTGCAGCGTCTGGAACTGGATCTGCTTCGCGAAATGAACACCGAGCAACTCATAGCCACGGGCCCCGACAGCACGCTGGAAAGCCGGATTGAATCGTTCGAACTCGCCTTCCGGATGCAATCGGCAGCGCCAGACCTGCAAGACATCAGCAGCGAGTCTGAGGCGACTCAAAAACTGTACGGGCTGGATCAACCTGCGACCAAGAACTTTGGACGACAGTGCCTGATGGCTCGCCGGTTCATCGAACGCGGAGTTCGCTTTGTCCAATGCACTCACAGCTACAAGTGGGATCAGCATGGCAACCTGAAAGCCGACCATGCCAAGAACGCCATGGAAGTCGATCAGCCGATAGCCGCACTGTTGATGGACCTGAAATCGCGCGGCTTGCTGGAAGACACCTTGATCCTGTGGGGCGGCGAGTTTGGGCGGACCCCCGTCGCGCAAGGTGACGATGGACGCGATCACAATCCACAAGGGTACACCATGTGGCTGGCCGGAGCGGGCGTCAAACCGGGGATTCAATACGGCAAAACCGACGACTACGGCTATTATGCGGTCGAGGACAAAGTCCATCTGCATGACTTGCACGCCACGATGCTGCACTTGCTGGGACTCGATCACCTGAAGCTGACGTACAAGTACGCCGGTCGAGACTTCCGGTTGACCGATGTCCATGGCGAGATCGTGCATGATATTCTCGCTTAGCCACATTTTTCTGCGGTGCCTAAGTTAAGCCGCCGGGCTGTCTGTGCTACAACATCGAACTGACCGATCGTCGCGCGGACCTGCGCGGCTCGAGACAACGAGGAAAAGGATTCGATGATGCGCATGCGGAATTGTGTGGCCGGGATGGCGTTGGTGTGTGCGTTGCTCGCGGCAGCGTCAGTAAACGCTGCGGAGCGAAGTGAATCACGCCTCGATGCTGTGAAGCTGCCTGCCACGGACTGGCCTTGGTGGCGTGGCCCGAATCGCAACGGCATCGCAGATGCCGATCAACATTCTCCGCTCACTTGGAGCGAGACCGAAAATGTGGTCTGGAAGAGCCCCGTGCCTGGCCGCGGCCATGGTTCACCGACGGTTGTTGGCGATCAAGTGTTCCTCGCGGCGGCCGAAGACGATCGTGAAGTTCAATCGGTCCTGTGCTTTGACCGCAACACGGGCAAACGGCAATGGCAGACAGATGTTCACAAGGGAGCCTTCGACACCAAAGGGAACAGCAAGAGCTCGCACGCATCGTCAACCGTGGCCTGTGATGGTCAGAAGATCTACATCAACTTCCTGCACGCGGGTGCCATCTACACCACGGCCCTCGATCGCGACGGCAAACAAGTCTGGCAGACAAAAATCGCCGACTACGTGCTGCATCAGGGCTTCGGTTCATCGCCGGCGATCTACGGATCGTTGCTGCTGGTCTCGGCCGATAATAAAGGGGGAGCCGGTGCCGTCGCAGCGTTGGATCGCGAAACAGGCAAGATCGTCTGGAAAGAACCTCGACCCAAATTTCCGAACTACACCTCGCCCATCGTGTTGAATATCGATGGCCACGACCAGTTGCTGTTTACGGGGTGCGAACTGGTCACCAGCTTTGATCCACTGACCGGCAAGAAGTTCTGGGAGTTCGAAGGCTCGACGACCGAGTGCGTCACATCGACTGTAACCGACGGCAAGCTCATCTTCACCAGTGGCGGCTACCCCGCAAATCACATCTCGGCCATGGCCGCGGATGGCTCGGGCAAAGTCGTCTGGAAGAACAACACACGCGTCTATGTTCCCTCCATGCTGGTTCGCGACGGCTACCTGTACACCGTGCTGGATGCGGGTGTCGCCATGTGTTGGAAGAGTGACACCGGCGAGGAAATGTGGAAGGGCCGAATCCAGGGAACCTTCAGTGCGTCTCCGGTCCTGGTCGGCGACAAGATTTTCGCGACGAGCGAAGCTGGCAAGACGTACATCTTCAATGCCTCGCCGAAGGAATTCGAGTTGCTCGAAACGAACCAGTTGGGTTCCGATGTCTACGCCACACCAACGATCGTCGACAGCCGAATCTACATGCGCGTTGCTGCTCAGAATGACGGGAAGCGGGAAGAATCGTTGTATTGCATCGGTAAGAAGTAGTCGACGATCTTAGGAAACGTTTAGAGAAGCGCGTCGCGAAAACTGGTCACCCGGATCGATTCGCGACTGGCGAATGGTTCACCGTACTTGGCACCGATGCTCCAGCCCCAATAGCGAGCTCGATCTTTGATATCGTCGATGGCCGTGGGGTAGTCCTGCGACTTGCCCGTGATGAACTGGCTTTCGTAGCAGCGGATGGATTGCATCTTCTGCTCGATCGTCTCGCTGATGTCGAAGACAAACGCTGGCTGTGGATGAATCCGCAGGTGAATGCTGAAGTAGTACAGGATGCGCGGTGGATGATAGGGTTCCCCCGGCATGTCGCTGCGAGACAACTTCGCCCAGAACCGGGCCGCTTCGATCATGCTGGTCGCGGCGACATGATCGGGATGGCTGTCCTCCCAATAAGGAGCCAGAATCAATTTCGGGCGAGTCAGCCGGAAGACAGTTGCCAGGGCTCGTCGAGCTTCGAGCGTATGCTCCAGAGATCGGTTCGGCAGGCCGAGGTTGTGACGCCAATCGAGTCCCAGCACTTTGGTCGCGGCGGCCGTTTCCGCAGCCCGAATTTCCGGTGATCCGTGCGGCGTCGGCTCGCCCGAGGTCAATTCGAGGACTCCGACTCGCAGATTCTGCCGTAAGCAACAAGCCAGCGTTCCCCCCACACCGATTTCAGCATCGTCTGGATGAGGAGCAACTGCAAGAACATCAAGAGGTAACGACAAAGGAGGCACGGCAACTCACTTGAACGAGATCGCAGGGGCCCTCTCGACAGCCCAAGTGTGATGTGAGATAAGCCGCCCAAAGGGTGATCGACGCCGTCGCGAAATGCAAGGCGATCGCCGACACCTGAACTGGGAAGGATCGACATGCCGCGCTATCTGACCGTGTCCCTCTGTTTGCTCGCTCTGTCGTGTGGAGCGATGGGTTGTGCTTCGTCTGGCTTGTTCGGACGCAAGACCGTCGCCCGCGATCAGTGGGAACCGGATGTCGAAGCCTCGAATGCCTCCGACTGGCGTTCGGCCCCATCGAATCTGCGCCAGGGGATGGCCAGAAAAAGCAGCGAAGATCCACTCGATAAGTTCATCTGGTCAGACGAAGCCCGCGACATCAACCGCAGCGTCGGTGGCTCGCTGTAAATCGCCTTTCGTTTCACCGCGTGGACATTGCGCCGCGTGTGAGATGCACAACGACCTATGTGTCTTACGGGTCGTAGCAGTCCCATTTCTTCGAAATTTCAGTCGATTGCACGCCGCCGCTCACGCGCGGCGCAATGCCCACGCGGTCAAACAAGTCGTCCGCCGCCCGTGCCGGTTCATGCTCATAGCGGAAGGGGCGGGAGTTGAACCCGCAAGGCACTGCAAGTGCTCGACCGGCTTCCAACCGGTTCCCGTCGCCAATCGGGTGGCCCTTCCGTCGTCATAACCGTCGTCGATCCAATCCAGTGCCTCAACCAGGATTCGAACCTGGAACGCCCCGTTCGAAGCGGGGAATGATCTCCGTTTCACCATCAAGGCCAAGGGAGACAACGTCTCCAGCGGAAGGTGAGGGATTCGAACCCTCATCCCCAGTGAAGGGGAAACACGTTAGCAACGTGCCCCGGCCAGCCGTATCCGGCTACCTTCCAACGCCCGCGGGCGAGAGAGTAGACAAGAAACCACTGAGTTCCACTTTGTCTACTCTCTACTTTCTCATCTCCACTCTCTCTGCGGCAAAGCCGCAGTGGACTCACCGGGAGTCGAACCCGGTCCTCCGCCACGCCAGGGCGGTGTCTTGCCGTTAGACCATGAGCCCAAATTTCAGAGGTCCGTCCGGGAATCGAACCCGGTCTGCCGCCTTACCAAAGCGGAATGCTTCCGGAACACCTACAGACCCTTTCACACCATTCACCTCATCCAATGTCCGAGGTGGGAGTCGAACCCACAAAATCACCAGGCTCTCGACCTGGCCGCTTTTCCATTTGCGTACTCGGACGCGCCCGCTTTGGCGGGCGAGAAAGTAGATTTGAGAGAGTAGAAAGTAGACAAGAAACAGCTACGTCCCTTCTTCACTACTTTCTCCGATCTACTCTCTCTACGGCACAGCCGCAGTGCGTCGGGCAGGAGTTGAACCTGCAATGCCCCTGAGGGCGGGTGGGTTACAGCCACTTAGGCACGCCAATGCCCAGCCGACGCGTTGATCTATTCATCATGTGCCCAAGGCGGGATTCGAACCCGCAAACACTCGTGTTTAAGACGAGTTGCTCAACCATTGGCATACTTGGGCATGCCCGCTTTCTCTCCGGCGCAGCCGCAGTGGACTCATCGGGACTTGCACCCGAATCCTCGGTTTGCAAGACCGAGATCTTTCTCTTGGACCATGAGCCCGCGACTTCCGCGTTGCCGCGGAAGTCGAGAGAGTAGCGGTGAGAAAGTAGACAGTAGAAAAACCCGCTTCGTAACGTCATGTCCACTCTCTACTTTCCACTCTCTACTCTCTGCGTCCAAATCGCAAAGCGATTTGGACGCACGGAAGCCGTGGGACTCGAACCCACAAACGGTGTTATCCGTCGCCTGTTTTCAAGACAAGTTCCTCATCCGGTCGGATGGCTTCCCAAACAATTGCGGGGGCTGGAATCGAACCAGCGGACCCGTGGTTCAAAGCCACGGATTTCTACCAACAGAAACTACCCCGCATCGAAAGTGCCCTGCGGGAATCGAACCTGCCTGTCCAGATTGGAAGTCTGGCACCTCTGCCACTCGGCCAAGGGCACGCGACTTCCGCGTTGCCGCGGAAGTCGAGAGAGTAGAGGGGAGAGAGTAGAAAGTAGAGAAGACGGTTATGCACAGCGCTTTTCTACTCTCTACTTTCTACCCACTACTCTCTGCGTCCCAATCGCACCGCGATTGGGACGCAACGGAAGCCGTGGGACTCGAACCCACAACGAGTGTTGCTCGCACCTGCTTTCGAGGCAGGTTCCTCATCCAGCCGGATGACTTCCAAATTCACTTGTGATCCACATTCGCCCCGATTGCGTACTGATAGAAAGGAAGGAACTTGTTGCAGGTCGAACAATGAACGAACTATTGATTGCTCGAATCGGTTTTGACCTTTCGTCCGGAACCGGATGGACTGTCCCAGTGATCAAACGAGCCGATTGGCCACTCGGTCGCCTGGTTGTGACTGAGAAGGGCATCACCATCCAAACCACTTTCTTGCGTGACACCGTGCTTGCCTGGACCGAAATGACTTCGGTGCAAGCGACATGGACCGGACTCACAATCTGCTACGAAGTAGCAGAAATACCGCACGAATTGAGCATCGTGGCTCCATCTCTCGCGAGGCGACTTCGAATCGCGGCGAGCAAACATTCACTGCCCATTCCTGGTTGGTAGACGAATTGCCTGCCTCAATCCGATGACGAACACCATCAAGCTGCGGCGACAGGAATCGAACCTGTGATCGGGCGGTTAATAGCCGCCTGCCCGTACCAACACGGACTCCACCGCAATAGCGGCTTCCGTGTCGCCACGGAAGCCGAGAGAGTAGAAAAACGCCGTGCATCACCTTCTTTTCTACTCTCTACTTTCTCCCCTCCACTCTCTGCGTCCAAATCGCAAAGCGATTCGGACGCATGGGACCAGACGGACTTGAACCGTCACCTGCTCGGTTAAGAGCCGAGTGTGCTGCCGCTAACACCTTGATCCCGGCGTTGTTTCTCGAAAGAAAATGCTGAATCGATATGGTTTGACAACGAAAAAAGCCCGGTGTCCTTTGCGTGACACCGGGCTTTTTCAAGCTTCCGTTTGGCTTTTGGCCGATGTCACGTGCGCAGACGATAGAGGGACTTCGCGCTCTGCGAACTGGTTGCTCCCTGATTCCCGGCTTGTCGATTCCGGGAGAGAGACAATACAGATCGCGCGGCGAGACTACTTGCGGCTTGGGCAAGCACACCCTTTAATTCGCTGCGGGACATCGGCTGTGAAAACAACATGATCTGCGAAACTTTGCTAGTGGGAATGGTCCTGATTGCGACCTGTTCTGCTTATTGAATGACCGTCACAATACAGATGCGCAAGGACGCAGATAAGTTCGCGAGAATTCTGCGTTTCTTCGCTTTTGCGAAGTGAGACAAGTTGCCTACTTCTTGACAGCGTCGCAGGCCAGTTGGAAGTACTCTGCAATATTGTGACCTTTTGCCGGCTCCAAATCCGACTGACGGATCACAACCAGATCGAGGCTGGGAACAACCAGGATGTTGTTGTCCCAGCGACCGAGTGCGGCAAAGGCATCTTTCGGAACTTGGGGCCATTTGTTCGTGGTGTTGTTCCACCAGAGATATCCGTACGACTTGTTCAGATCTTGCGAAGGACCGATCGATTCCTTCAACCACGCGGCCGGCACAAGTTGCTGGTCATTCCATTTTCCTTCGTGCAGCACCAGTAGTCCGATTCGCCCCAGTGAACGGGCATTGGTATGCCAGCCAGAATACGGCATCGACAATTCTTCGCGGTGTTCCCAAGTCCAATCACTGGACGTAATACCAATTGGCTGGAAGACTCGATTGTTCAAGACTTCATCGACCTGCTGACCGGTCGCCTTCTTAAAGACGGGGCTTAGCAACGCTAACCCGGTGTTGTTGTAGTCCCACTTCGCGCCCGGTTCGTGGTCCATCGCGACCGTCTTGGTCGCATAGCTGAACAGATCCTGATGTTGTCCGATGGCTGGATCGTTGTGAACGCCGGATGTCATGCTGAGCAACTGCTTGACGGTAACCGTTCGTTTCGTTTCCGGGCTGGCATCAGGAATGTACTTCCCGACAGTTTGATCCAGAGCAAGCTTACCGTCGGCGATCGCCAGGCCGGTCGCCATACTCGACAGGGACTTCGTGGTGGAATAAGCGGCAAACTTTGACTTTTGGTCTGCCCCGCCGAAGTACCATTCACTCACGATGCGGCCGTGACGGATGACGACGCCCGATTTGCTGTTGTGAGATTCCAGCCAGGCCCTGGCCTTTTCCAAGGCCGCCGCATCTAGTCCCTGACTGGCGGGCGAGGCAACTTCCCAGTTCTCGGTGGGCCAAACCGTCTGCGCCAGTGCTTGTTGACTACACAGGCCGACGAACAACAGCGCATACGCCAAACGATGTCGCATTCCGAACCCCTCCCCTAGAAGATCTGTGGTGGTCACTGACTGACCGTGCACCCTGGATGGACTGGTCGAGTCACCTATCACTTTTAACATTCCGATCAACGAATTGCTGCCAAGACGTTCATTCCCGGCGACTGATGGCGTTATGTTGCGGATGAGACTTGCGATTCCGTTAGCGGAAAATCGTGTGGTGACGGTTGTAGCGGCAATGCCACAGATACTCAGTGACTATCTGCGGAATTGATCCGGTGGTACGGGAATATCCGAATCTATGGGTCGGAACAAGCGACGCAACGAACATTCAGGCGGTGGCGGAATTGATCCGACCCCTACAGTAGTTAAGGACTGCGATTCAGGGAGGAATCCGTTCAATGCGTTGGTTCATCATTCTCATTGTCATCGGTACCTCGTCTCTTTCATGGGGCGATGAAGTTCCACCCGCTCCGGACGAAACCATACCGGGCATGACGCTCGACGAGTGCATCGCCTGGGCTCAGATGCGCCATCCCCGCCTGGCCGAAGCCAGCTTCCAGATCGACGAAGCTCGCGGCGACGCACTGCAGGCAGGCCTCTATCCAAATCCGCGAATCGACAGCGGTAACCCTCAAACAATCGGTCCTCAGAAAACGACGATTCTGACGACCGGTTTGACGCAACGAATTGTGACCGCCGGCAAGTTGAAATTAGATCAAGCCGCCGCCACCGAAGCCGCACGACAAGCCGAGTGGAATCGAGTGCGCACTCGCTATGAAGTGCTCACTCAGGTGCGACAAGAATTCTTTACCACGCTGGCGGCCCAACGGCGGCAAACGTTGTCGGAAAAGCTGCTGCTGCTCGCAGAACAATCAGAGAAGACCGGATCGAATCTGTTCAAAGCCGAGCAGGTCAGCGAAACGGACGTTTTGCTGCTGCGCGTGGAACGCCGCCGTGCCGAACTCGCGTTGAGAACAACCGAGATCGCCATGCAGGCCCAAAAACGACAATTGGCGGCGACGATGGGCGTCACCGATATGAAGATCGTTTCCGTGGCAGGAAGCCTTTCGGTCCCGCTGCAACAATTTGATTCCGAACAGTCACTCCTGCAGATTGTGACCGGCAATTCTGCCGTGCAAATCGCTCTGCTCGACATCAGTCGGACGCAGTTCTTACTCAGAAGAGCCGAAGTGCAACCGATCCCCGATTTGACAGTGCAGGGGGGCTTTCAATACCAGTATGCCACCAATAACACCCAGGGATTGGTTGGTGTCTACATCGATGTCCCGATCTGGGATCGAAATCAGGGGAATATCGCTGCGGCACAGGCGGCCATCTTCCGCGCCCACGCCAACCGTGAGTCCGTGCAGTTGGATTTGACCAAGCAATTGGTGGAGGCACTGCAGAATTATCAGATTGCGGAAGTGACCGTAAAAAGCCTCGAAGAAGGAATTCTTCCAGACGCCATGCGAACTCTCGAATTGGTTCAGAAGGCGTATGCCAGAGGCCAGTTCGATATCACTCGACTGCTGCAAACACAGCGGTCCGTGTTCCAAGCCAATCTGGACTATGTGTCCGCTCTGGAAAATCGTCTACGAGCCGCCGCCGTCATCGCTGGACTGTTGCAAATGGATCAATTCCCTTGATCACTCTTCAGTGACAGCTTGCGACCTTGTATTTGGGAGGGCGAGGCTCCTGCCGAGCCGCGCATGTCGATGGACTCACAATGACATAGCGGCTCGGCAGGAGCTTCGCCCTCCCAGTCACTTGTCTGGTAGCACGAGACCAATCAGTGCCCCATTCCGGCGACTTCTGGTGGCTGACGATTGCCATAGAAGCTGTACAGCACGGGGAGCAAATTGATCAGCAGCAGCGTCATCGTCATGCCACCGACAACCACGATCGCCAGCGGTCGTTGAGTCTCGGACCCGATCTGTGTCGAGATCGCCGCCGGCAACAGTCCGAAAATCGCGGCGAGCGCGGTCATGGTCAGTGGACGGATCAGCTTATCCACACCATCCACCAGGGCTTCGACCAGCGGCACGTCGTGGGAACGAGCCGCATTGAAGCGGGCAATCAGCAGCAGCCCATTCATGATTCCGACGCCCAGCACCGAGATAAACCCGACGCCCGCCGAGATGTTGAAGTTGACCCCCGACAGCAGCAGGGCCCAGATCCCGCCCATGCACATCACCAGCACGTTGGATAGGACAACAGCGGCGTCCAGCAGCGACCGCAGGGCCAGATACAGCAGTACCACGATCAGGATCATAGCCAGTGTGGAAGCGATCATCAGGCGATGGACGGCCTCCTGCATTTCCTGGAACTCACCGCTCCATTCGGCAGAGTAGGGCTCTTTCAAGAATGGCTTGGTTTTCTCTTGCGCTTCGGCGACAGCCCCGGCCAGATCGCGACCGCGAACACTGAATTTAACGGCGATCAGGCGGCTCGCTTTTTCTCGATAAATCGTCGAGGCACCAGAACGCACGAACGTCCCATCCTCCTGGGGCTCGCCCTCTGCGGTCAGAGGGGTGACTAGATCGCGTAAGCGACGGCGAGGCACACTGGCGGCGTCGGTGTAGGACATATTCTCGCGACTGCCGGTGGTCGCCAGATCTGATACGCGGCCTCCCGCATAGTCAAGTTGTCCCGCTTTGCTTCCTGGACCTTGAGGCGCGTCGGCGACCAATCGGTTGCGAACGACTTCGACAGGGATATCGAGAATCGTTTCTTCGTTATGTCGCAATCGTTCTGGCCACCGCAGCGTGACATCGAACTTGCGTTCGCCTTCGACGACTTGAGTTAACGATTTTCCGCCCACAGCGGTCGTCAGCACGTTCTGCACGTCGGCCACGCTGACGTTCCACAATGCACACTTGGATCGATCCACGGCAAACTCGAGGTTGGCCTGCCCTTTAATGCGGAAGATACCGACGTTCACAATGCCCGGAACTTCAGTACTCAATGCGGCCTTCACCTTCTCCGCGATCTCTTCGAGCTTGTCGAGATCCGGACCGAAGATCTTGACCGCGTTTTCGCCTTTCACTCCCGAGAGTGTTTCCAGCACGTTGTCGCGGATGTACTGCGAAAAGTTCCAGTCGACGCCAGGGATCGAAGCGTTCAGCTCCGCATTCATCTCATCAATCAGTTCATCCTTGGAGCGGGCTCGCATCGGGCCGTGCAACCATCGAGCGACACCAGTCTGCTTCACGGACTTCGGCCATTCATCGTGCGTCTTCAGCGGCACCGAGAATTCACAGTTATAGAAACCCGTCGGGTCGGTACCGTCGCCAGGGCGGCCCATCTGATTCAGGACCAAGGTGATCTCGGGATACTTCTGCAGGATCTTGCGAGCGGTCAGGGCTTTGTCGGCGACCTCATCGAGTGACGCATTCACCGGGAATGTACCGCGGACGTAGACGTTGCCTTCTTCCAATTCCGGCATGAACTCGGCGCCCAGGTGCGGCAGGGCGATCGCGGTCGCCGCAAGCAGCGCGGCGAACAGACCGACGGTCAGCCAACGGAACCGAAGGGCCAACCTGAGCTGGCCGACGTAGAAGCCTTTCAGGGCTCGGACCAGCATGTTGTCCTTAGCGGGCTTCAACTTCGCAAACAAGAGTCCGCACAACACAGGTGACAGTGTCAGCGACAGAATCAATGCCCCACCCAGTGCAAACGCATAGGTGTCGGCCATGGGGCCAAAGATCTGACCTTCGGGGCCTTGCATCGTGAAGAGAGGTAAGAGCGCGAACACCATGATGATGGTGGAATAAAACAGGCCTCGTTCCACGTCGCCACAGGCACGCAGGATGCGGTCCTTCAACTCCAAGTCGGCGCGCTCACCAGCGCTCAGAGACCGATAAATCGCCTCGACCATGATCACCGACGAATCCACGATGATCCCGAAGTCGACTGCTCCCAGCGAGAGAAGGTTTGCACTGAGGCCGCGGAAGTACAACACGGACATCGCGAAGAGCAGTGCGAGCGGAATATTGATTGCTACGATGACCGCGCTTTGAACGTGGTTCAGGAACAGCAGCAGAATCGCCGTCACCAGACAAATACCCAGCACCACGTTTTCGCGAACAGTATGGGTCGTCAGATCAACAAGGTGCGTCCGGTCGTAGATCGTCTCGACGCGCACACCAGGCAGCAATTTGGTGCCAGTGGTATTTAATTCTTCGACCTTCGCCTTCACGTCCGTCAGGGCGGGCAATGATTGCTCCCCTTTTCGCAGCAGGACGATCCCCTGGACGACATCAGGGCGATCTGTCCACGTGCGATTTTCGTCGGCGTCATCCGCATCTTTGCCATCCGCGGAGACTGGCCGGCTGACGGCGACTCGACCCTGAGGAGGATGCGCTCCGACAATGACGCCACGTTGACCCGCCACGGTGTCTGACGAATAAGTTCCTCCGTCGACGACGTCACCAACACGAATGGGAACATTGTTCGTGGCCGCCAGCACGATGCTTCGCAACTCGCGTAGTCGTCGGTCCTCCCCTTTTCGCAGATGCAAAGCCACTTCCGTGGGCGTCGACCCGTTTGGAAAGGTCGTCGCAGGATCGATCCCTAATCCCAGCAGACCAAGCCCGCGGACCGCCTGCACGGTGGGCCCGGCGGTGACGAAGTCGCCTCCGACGTTGGAGTTGTTTTCCTCGATCGCCTTTTGAAGCTGCTCCAGACTGATCCCGTAAGCCTTCAGACGTTCGGGCGACGGTTGGATTTCGTATCGCTTGACGGTCCCACCGAAGGAAACCACATCCGCGATACGGGGAATGCGTCGAAACTCACGTTCCAAGACCCAGTCCTGCAGCGATTTCAAATCGGCCGTCGTATAGATCTGGTTACCCAAAGCATCGGTCGGGCCCTTCAGAATGTATCGAAAGATCTCGCCCGTCGGTGTCGTATTGGCCAGCGTCGGCTGCACACCCGGCGGCAGACCTGCTGTGTAGATTCGGTTCAACACTTCAATTCGCGCGCGGAAGAAGTCTGTCTGATAGGAAAACTGATTTCGAACGTGAGACAGTCCGAACAGCGACTTGCTGCGCATGGACTGCAACCCGGGCATACCCGATAGGGCAATCTCCAGGGGAATCGTGACTTCGCGTTCAATTTCTTCGGCGGACGCCCCAGGAAACTGTGTCACCACTTCGACAATTGCCGGCGCAGGGTCGGGATACGCTTCTACGTTGAGGTGGACCAACGAAAAGCTGCCCACACCGATCAAGGCGATCGTCAACAGCAGCACGACCAGACGATTATTGAGAGCCCATTGGATGAGACGGAAAATCATGGCGAGCGCTTTGAACCTTATGCCTGCGATAACTCTGCGGAACGAGATCGAGCCACGACATCACGGAGACTTCGCCGCCGTTGCCGGGGGGTTGTCTTGCAAGACGCCAAACAGCTCCAGATTCCCGGCCGTAACCACCAACTCGCCCTCTTTCAGGGCTTCCTCAGAACCCGTGTTTTCCGTGGATGCTTTTCGAACCAGCGCAAAATCTCGTCCACGCCGAATCACAGTGACGTGACGCGCGGTGACTTTGGTGCGCGAACTATCCGCCGCGACGAATACAGTGGCGGATGCCCCTTGATCGATGATTGCCGAGTTCGGGATCAGGATCGCGTTGCTCGGGCCCGGAACTTCGACCGTGGCCGTGATGAATTGGCCCGTTCGAAACCGTTGGTCAGGATTGTGGATCCACCCGACGACGGCCGCCGTATGTTGCCCCGGATCGATCACGTGGCCAATCACCTCGAAAGCCCCGGCGATCGGTTCGGATTCCGGCTCTGCTTTCAGGCGAATTCGCCACTGCCGCTGACCGGCGCCCAAGGTCATCAATTTCGGGATGTCTTCTTCATAAATATTCGCCAGCACACCCATGCGAGTGATGTCTGCGATCTTGAACATGTCGAAGCCCGTATCGACGATCTCGCCAATGGAGATGTTTCGCTCCAGCACCACGCCGTCCAGGGGTGAGCGAATCTCGACGTTCGCCCAGGTTTCTCGCACGCGTGAGTCCTTTGGATTTTCGCTGCGGACAATCCGCTCGGCTTCCGCATAGACCTCGGCGATCTCCTCTTCGGTCTCTTTCCACGAACGCAAAGTTCGCTCGGCGCGATCGATCGCGATCAGATCGGATTCGAACTGGCGGCGCGCATCGCGAACAACTTGACCCGAGACACTTCCCTTTTCCAGGCCCTCCAGGCGCTCCAACGTCGCTTTCGAAGCATTTCGACGCGACAACGCCTCAACAAGGTCACTCTTCTTTTCGCCGATTTCCTTACTCCAGATCACGGCGATGATGTCGTTCTTCTTGACGAAGTCACCCGCCCGCACCTGCCGTAACTTGGAATCGCCCTCCTTGGGATTAATCTCGACCGCATCGCCAACGCGTACGACCTCTCCGGTGAAACGAGTATGCACTACCGCGAGATGGCTGGAATCGAGGAAGAGCGAACCAGCGAGCACTAGCGGTTCTGTATTCGGAGCCTGGCGAGCGGCGGCGACCTGAATGTTGAGTGATTTGATGACATCTGGATTCAACTCCAGCTCACCAGGCAACTTCCCAAGTTCGACACCAGTGAGTTGGCGGCGGGTGGCATCCGCGTGAGGCGTTTGAGCTTCGTGCGCGTCGAACTTTTTCAGTTCTTCCGCGCGCGATCCGATCACGTAGCCTCCCCCAAATCCGGCGACGATCAAGAGCAGGATGAAGCCGAAAAATTTCAAGCGTTGCATGCCTGGCCCGTTTCCTTCCAAAATGGCAATCAAGAGATGTGAGTGTGTCTATAGATTATGCTTTGTGGGAGCGCGGCAATAGGTGGATTTCACCTGTGATTAGCTTAACAACACTGCCGGCACTCGCCCGGATTCGGCCTGTTTACTTGGCCAATCATTGCCACAGAGTATTCGGTATCAATGAGTTAAATCGAATTGCTGTGCCGATCTGCGACCTCTTCCTCGATCATCCGCATCTCTGGACCTATTGCAACGAACTTTCCAGTTTTGACATTCTCCGTGACACGACACCTCAATTCAGACGCCAAGACGACAATGCACGACTGCCGTGAGGCAGTCCCAAAAGGAGGCGGATCGTCCTCAATTGACCTCGATTTCGGATTCCTTGCCTTTGAGACGCCAGATTACGAAAAACATGACCCAGCCTTGACTTCTGTCGATTGTTCCCCATACTGGTCCGCTCGATCAAAAAGCCGATGGCGGCTCCTGCAGAGACGAGAAGCTACCCCTTGCTGCGGCGGGGTCGTGTGAACCGGGTCAGGCCTTAACCGGAGCAGCCCTAAGCATCAGATTTCGGGTGCGGTCGGGGGTAGCTTCCCGTCTCTGTGGCAGAGTCCTCAGCGATTTCTACCAATCTCTGGCGGCGATTCGTTTTTCTTACTCGTCTTCACGCCGTATTCTGCGCTCTTCGTCGTCGACGTTGATCTCCCCGCGTGGAATCTCCCATGATCTGCTCCTGCCGCTTTAGCTGCGTTCTCGTCATGGCTGCCGTCCTGACGAACTTCTCGTTCGGTCAGGGGCCGGCAACCACCAGCGCCTATCTTCTCAGTCCCTCCAAAGGGCAGGTTCCCAATGACACAGGCTCGGACGGCCAAACAAAAATGACGGTCGAGAAATCGGCCGAGATTGGCGGGAACGCGCTGAAGGTCGTGTTTGCGGCCGGAGACAGCTTTGGGGACCGCACTTCACGAGTCAAGAACTGGCAGCCACACGCACGGATTCGATTTCGAGTGTTCAATCCGAATCAGGAAGCTGTGGGACTGGATTTCAACATCAATCACAAACGGACCTTCAACTATCAGACCAGGGTTGTCCATCCACTCAAGATCAAGGCTGGCCTGAATACCGTCGACATCGAACTGAATGGGCTGCTGAACGTCGACGGTTCGAAGCCAGATCTGACCAACATCGTCAAGTGGTACATCAACTGTGATGAAGGGATGTCCCCCACGCTCTATTTCGGCGACATCGCTCTCGAGTCCGCGAGCACCACTGAAGAAACGAAGCCGACCGTCGCGAAATCAAAGGGAACGACACCCGCCGGTGCCTTTCGAGTGCGCGGAACAATCGGCGATGCCAAGGTCGATCTGGTTGTCACTCCGTTCGAGTCCGAAAACGCGACTTCCGCGACTTCGGCAACCGTCACTGGCGATCCTGCTCGACTGGCTCGCATCCGCGCCGCCAAGATGCCGAAGATCGACAAGGTCATCTCGTTCGATACCCCCGAAGCGGACGCCGTTCTCTCCGCGATGGAGATCTATCCACCGAACAACCCCTGGAATCTGGTCATCAACGATTGGCCGGTTCATCCAGACTCCAAAGCCATGGTGGCCAGTGTCGGTGCCGACAAGGTCTTGCGAGTGAACGACGACATGTGCTTCCTGATCGTCCCACCGAATCAACGCCTGGTCGATGTGAAGCTGGCTGGCTATCCAGACGAATCCGATCCGGGACCATTTCCGGTTCCCGACAACCTGCCGATTGAGGGCTGGCCCAAGATTCGTACCGAAGACGGCAAGAAGCTGACTCTTGCCGAGGCTCAGCGCCGACCCGCCAAATACGAAGGCGACCGCCATGCGATCATCGTCGATCCCGTCGCCGGAAAACTGTACGAATTCTTCGTGATGGGCAAGACCACCGAAGGCTGGGCGGCCGATCAATCATCCATCTTCGACCTCAAGAGCAACCGCTTGCGGCCGGATGGTTGGACCTCCGCCGATGCCGCGGGTCTGCCGATCTTTCCAGCCATCATTCGTTATGACGAACTGCATCGCGGTGAGATCGAACACGCGATGCGTTTCACCATCAGCCGCAGCCGCAAGGCTTACGTGTATCCCGCGACGCACCACGCCGGTCACGGTACGGATGAGTCATTTCCTCGCATGGGCGAACGTTTCCGCCTGCGACAAGACTTCGACACCACCCGGTTCTCACCACACGTGAAGACGATCTTGAAAGGCCTGAAGAAGTACGGCATGTTCGTCGCCGACAATGGTATCGACTGGTCGTTGTCGATGGCCCCCGACCCGCGCATCCCAGACATTCACGAAGAACTGCGGAAGGTGAAAGGTGAGGATTTCGAAGTCGTCACCGCACCGGATGGCTATCAGCCACCAACTGACTGATCCAACTGCCCCAACACCTCTTGCAGTGATTCTATCACCACATGGCATAGTTGCTCAACCAGTTCCGCTGGCATCGCAGGGGCCGGCATCAGCACGATCGTGTCACCAATATTGCGCAGAATGACCCCGCGATTTCGGCAGGCCAACGTGATTTGATGTCCGATTCGTTTGGAAGCTGCAAACGGCGCTCGCGTCGAACGATCTTGAACAAGCTCAATCCCAACCATAACTCCCCGCTGCCTGACGAAGACGCGCTGTTGGATCGCTGCCGCGTGCGAGTAGTCAAGGTCGGTCAGCACGCCCAATTCGCGTCGCAGCACCAACTCCAGTTCCTGCACATTCTCTAGGATCCGGTTCTCATCAAACAACTGAAGCGAAGCCAACGCCGCAGCACAGGCGAGGGGATTGCCAGTATAAGTATGGCCATGTTGAAACGTGCGCCCCTCCCAGGGATCTCCCAGGAAGGCGTTTTCGATCTCGTCGGTCACCAGCGTCGCCGCCAGCGGTAGATAGCCGCCGGTCAGGCCCTTCGACAGGATCAGGATGTCAGGGCAAACTTCTTCATGCTCGCATGCGAATAGCTTTCCCGTGCGACCGAAGCCGACTGCGATCTCATCCGCGATCAGTAAGATGCCATATTTGCGAGTCAGCTCACGAACGGTCTTCAGGTAGCCAGGCGGATGAACCAGTATCCCGGCCGCTGCCTGCACCAGCGGCTCGATCACGAATCCCGCCAACTGGTCAGCATGCTCTGCGAGCAATCGCTCAAGTGTCTCGACGTCGATCGGCTCATGCCCTTGTGGCGTGGGGATCCGCAAGGCCGGAAACATCAGTGAACAAAACAGACTATGGAATCGATCGATCCCACCCAGGCTGATCGTCCCGACAGTGTCTCCGTGATAAGCTCGGCCCATGCAAGCAAACAGATTCCGCTCTTCCGGCCCCGTCGATTTCTGGCGGTGATACTGAAACGCGACCTTCAACGCGACTTCCACACCGGCCGCCCCGCAGTCCGCATAGAACACCTTGTTGAGGCCCGCCGGAGCCCGACGAACGAGTTCCGCCGCCAGCTCAATTGCCGGCTGGTTCGACAACCCCAGCAAAGTCGTATGGGCAACCCGATCAAGCTGTGCCCGAATCGCCGTATCGATGGCGGGAACTCGATGCCCGTGAATGTTACACCACAGCGACGAATGCCCGTCCAGATACCGTCGCCCGGTCGAGTCAATCAGGAAGAACCCTTCGGCATCCACAATGATCGGCGCGTCTTCATCACGATACGCCGACATCGCCGTAAACGGATGCCAGACGTGATCATTGTCGAGTTGACGCAGTGGGGGCGTAAGCCCCCTGACCTCTTCCGTCCTCCCGAGCGGGGGGCGTAAGCCCCCTGGCCCAATTTCACTCAACGCATCTCTCCTCTTCTCCGGAACAAGCCATTGAAACTCCTGGTGAACCCACAACGCCAACGGAGACTGCTGCTCGGCAACATATCGCACGGCAGATTCAACATTACTCTCTTGATCCAGCGGCCGGCGCGACGCCGATTCGGTCCACCAGGTTCCTGACGCAGGCTTTCCCGACTGCTGCGTAAGACGCCGTGAACCGTAGCTCTTCAGATCCCGAACGATATCCTCGGCCTCCACGGATTCTGGTGCCGACATGACGACATGAACGTGCGTGGCCATCACGGCGACCGCGTGCAATCTCCAGCCGCGATGTTCGGCGGTGGTGTGGAATTGCTCCAACAGGACTTCGGCCTGCTGAACACTCAGCCGAACAGGACCACCTTTGAGCTGTTTCGTCACCCATGATCGTAACGCCGAGTTGGGCGGAGCAGGCTGCTCGCCATACGCATGGGCGTAAGCCCCCCGGCTGCATTCGACCAAACTGCTGAAGAAAGGACATCTCGCGTCTCCCCAAACCGAGAGCGATGTCAGCCTACCCCAAAATCCCAAACCTGCCAGGGGGCTTACGCCCCCCGCTCAGGAAATCCTCAAGGCAACAGATCCTTCACAGTATCTCGTTCCTGCTTCAACTCGTTGACCGTCTTATCGATCTGGCTGCGGCTGAAGTCGTCGACTTGGAAGCCGGGAACAACGCGCCAAGTGTGGCCATCGGTCGACAGTGGCAAGCCAGTCACCAAGCCTGGTTCGACGCCGTAGCCGTTGCCGTCGGACCAGACAGCCGCGCTGAAGCACGATCCGGCTGGAGTCGGGGTGATGATGCTCTTCACAGTATCGAGTGCTGCGTTCGCGGCACTGGCAGCACTGGAAGCACCGCGAGCCTTAATCACTGCGGCTCCGCGTTGTTGAACGGTGCTGATGAAGTCCCCCTTCAACCAAGCCTGATCGGTGATCACTTGTGGAACCGGCTTGCCATCGATCTTCGCGTTGACGAAGTCAGGGAACTGAGTCGCCGAGTGATTACCCCAGATCGCGACGTTCGAAACTGCAGCCACCGGCTTGCCAGCCTTTTGAGCCAACTGAGCGACAGCGCGGTTCTGATCCAGTCGCGTCATCGCGAACCACTGATTGCGAGGCACGTCTGGAGCGTGCGACATCGCGATCAGGCAGTTGGTGTTACAAGGGTTGCCCACGACAACGACGCGCACGTCCTTCGCAGCGGAAGCTTGGATTGCCTTGCCGGTGTTGGTGAAGATCGGGCCGTTAATACGGATCAAGTCGGCTCGTTCCATTCCCTGCTTACGAGGAATACTGCCGACGAGAATCACGAAATTGCAGTCACGGAAGCCCTCTTCCAAGTGGTCACTGTCGTGTTTCTGCACCCCGGCCAACGTCGGGAATGCACAATCGTCGAGTTCCATCTGGATCCCGTCGAGGGCAGCCATGACGGGTGGAACTTCAATCAGATGCAGGACAACGGGACGGTGAGCACCAAAGATCTCGCCCGAGGCCAGGCGGAACAGGGTCGCATAACCAATTTGGCCGGCAGCACCGGTAACGGCAACATGAATCGGGGCGGTCATTCAAGCAAACTCCTACGTGACGAGATTCCAGCGAACCGAGTCGGAGCGTAACGTCTCCATTACTTAACGGCAACCGTTTTGACGCCAACTGCGGACACTCGCAATTGTCCTTCCGGACACGTAAGCTTCGCAGTGTCAGGGAGTTGGCCGGTCCCGCCACCACTTCCCGGCGGACCCGTCCAAGTCGACGACTTCGCAGCTAGATACTTGAAACTCGAGTACAATCACGCATGACGGCACGACGCATTTTAGTCACCTCGGCCCTTCCGTATGCCAATGGGCACATCCATTTGGGGCACCTGGTCGAGTACATCCAGACCGACATCTGGGTCCGCTTCCAAAAACTGCGCGGCAACCGCTGCATCTACATCTGCGCCGATGATACTCACGGCACCGCCATCATGATTCGGGCGAAGCAGGAAGGACGCAGCGAAGAAGCCCTGATCGCGGATATGAGAGAAGCGCATCTGCGCGACTTCGACGGCTTCGACATTGCCTTCGACAACTATGGCAGCACCCACAGCGAATACAATCGCCAGCTTTGCCATGAGATCTGGGGATCGCTCCGCGCCGCGAACCTGATTGTTGAACGCGAAGTGACACAGTTGTTTGACCCCAAGGCCAACACGTTTCTTGCAGATCGCTTCGTCAAGGGGACGTGTCCAAAATGTAAATCGCCGGGTCAGTATGGCGACAACTGCGACAAGTGCATGTCGACTTATAGTCCGGTTGATCTCATCGACCCGGTCAGCACATTGTCCGGTGCCACGCCCGAAGTGCGATCGGCAAAACACCTCTTTGTCCAGATCGAAAAGCTTCATGACTGGCTGACAGAATGGACGCAATCCGGTGATCATCTTCAGGACGAAATCGCCAACTATTTGAAAGGGCATTTCCTGGGGAATCCGTTGCGCGATTGGGACATCTCGCGACCTGCGCCCTACTTTGGATTCGAGATTCCCGACAGTCCCGGCGACTACTGGTATGTCTGGTTCGATGCTCCGATTGGGTATATCGGTTCGACCGCCGAATGGTGTCAGAAGCATGGCGAGAAGTTGGAAGACTGGTGGCGGCCGACGGGGACGCCTGCCGAGATTCACCACTTCATCGGCAAGGATATCACTTACTTCCACACGCTGTTCTGGCCAGCCATGCTCAAGACCGCCGGACTGCGTCTTCCCGAGAAGGTGCATATCCACGGCTTCTTGACCGTCAACGGTGAGAAGATGGCCAAGACCAAGGGAAATTTTCACCAGGCGTCTGCCTTCTTGAAGCACCTGGACCCAAGTTGCCTGCGTTATTACTACGCCACCAAGCTTGGTTCCCGGCTGGACGATGTTGACCTCAACTTCGAAGAGTTTCTCACAAAGGTGAATACCGACCTGGTCGGGAAGGTGATCAACCTGGCGAGCCGGACCGCTCGGTTTGTCGAGCAGACCGGTCTCTCCAGCACCTATCCTGACGATGGAGGATTGTTTCGCGATGCGGCGGCTCAGGCGGAGGCGATCGCGGCGGCGTATGAAGCGTGCGACAATAATGGGGCCATGCGAACGATCATGGCGTTGGCCGATCGCGCCAATCGGTATGTCGACGAAAAGGCTCCGTGGACGCTTCGTAAAGATCCAACCAAAGCGACCGAGGTGCAGGATGCCTGCACGGTCACACTGAATCTGTTTCGTCAAATTGCGATCTATCTGTCTCCTGTATTGCCGCGACTGGCAACGCAGGTCAGTCAGCTCTTTCAGCAGCCGATTGAAAAATGGGAAGATGCCCAGACGCCGCTCGTGGGAACGCGCGTCACCAAGTTCGAACACCTCATGAAGCGAGTTGAACTCGCACAGGTCCAAGCCATGATTGAAGAAGGTGAACAAGCCGCCGCTGCCCTTGAAGCGACAACATCCACCGCACCAGCGTCCCAGTGGAACGATGGTCCCGAGCCGATTGCGGCCGAGCCATTGGTCGCCGAACACTGCACCATCGACGACTTCGTCAAAGTCGATTTACGCGTCGCCCGAGTCGTCGCCGCCAACGAAGTCGCCGGTGCGGACAAACTGCTGCAGTTGACGCTGAGCCTGGGTGGCGAGGGAACTCGCAACGTCTTCGCCGGGATCAAGAGTGCCTACAAGCCGGAAGATCTGGTCGGACGCCTGGTGATTTTGTGCGCGAACCTGGCTCCTCGAAAGATGAAGTTCGGAATTAGCGAAGGGATGGTGCTGGCGGCCGGAGCGGGTGGCAAGGAAATCTTCCTGCTCAATCCCGATACCGGAGCCAAACCAGGTCATCGCGTGCATTAGAACCATCTTCCTGAGCGGGGGCGTAAGTCAACTGACGCCGCCCCGCTCAGGATGGCGAGAGGATCTGACACACAAGAACGATCAGGGGAACTGTTCGATCTGGGCCATGCCGGCCATTTCAGCGGCGGCGCCCCAGCGAGCTTCCAGGGCATCGATGAAGCCTAAGTTGGATTCGACCAGAATCCGTTGAGCCTGGAGAAGACGCAGGAAGTCGAACTGGCCTTGAGAAAAGCCTTCCTGGATGATTTTCACTCCTTCGCGGGCTTTGGGGACGATTTTTCGTTCGAAGCGTTGAGCCTGCTGATCGGAGATGCGGTAGCGTCCGCCGGCATCGGCCATCTGCTTCGAGATCGTGTTCTGGATCACATCGACATCGGCGTGAGCCCTGGTCAGGTTAGCGTACGCGCTGCTGATGTTCCCCTGGTTCTGATTCCACAATGGGACAGGGAGAGAAAGTGTGAGCAAGGCCATGTTATGCAAGGCGGGTTCGATCTGACGTTGATATCCCGCATAAACCGTGACGTTGGGGAACGGCTCCACTTCCGCTCGGCGAATCAGGTACTTTGATCTTTCGATTTCCAACTGGGCAATCTGCACGCTGGCGTTGAACGGGACATAGCCGTCGAGCAGGACCTGCTGAGCGATCTGATCCAGCGATTCCAGAAGATTGCCGTTGATTCTGCCAATATCCATGTCGCGGATGCCGATGATGGCGGCCAGTTGGCGCCGTGTGGCTTTCATTTTGGCTTCCGAGTTCTCGACGGCCACTTCCGCCTTTTCCACTTCAATTTCGAAGAGCAGCGTATCCGTTCGAGTCCCTTCACCGGCCTGCTGCAGGCGTTCGGCGGCTTGCATTGATTTGGTGGCGATCTCGACCAGCCGGATCAGTACCTCGTTACGGCGCTGGGCCGCCAGGGCCATCATGTATCCCTGTCGAACATTGGTCAGCAGTTGAAATCGCGTCAGGACGAATTCCTGTTCCGCCTGCAAAGCGGCCTGCGTCGCGGCAGCCCGGTTTAACTGCAGCTTGTGCTTGGTGACAATTTCCTGGCTTAAGGCGGCGTAGTACTGACTTTGGTTGCCGACAAGCTGATTGGCTCCGCCGATCAGAGAGGGATTCGGATACAAGCCGACCTGAACGGCGTTGCCTCGGGCTGCTTCCACCGCCGCAGCCGCCTGTCGCAGCGAGGGACTGTTAGCCTCGGCCAGGATGATCAGTTCTTCGAGGGTAATGCCACCCTTGACCGCGGCCTCTGTCTGGGCATCTGGGCTCGGTAGAGGGGGCTCTTCAGCAGCAAATCCATCCGTCCCTATGAAGCCGTTCAACAGCACGGTGAGGCAAAGAAGCCATCGCCTGATCATATTGTCGCCACCTTCCGTGAATCGCATTCGTCTACCGACGCCAGTCCATGCGTCGGATTATGACCCGCGTCTTCGTTCACATCGGCGAACTCGGAATGCGATGCATAAACGATCTGTCCGTCAAGTCACACCACTCACAACTCGGACGTTACGCGCGACCCGTGGTTTCGTTCAATCCGGCTTAATCGGAACCGTAAGGTGGCCAGTTTCCGAAGAATGCTTGCTAGAATGGAGTTACATCAAAGGGGGGCGTAACTTCAGGGAAGATCGTAATGTTCGAGTTCCGCGGAGGCCGCAAATCGCAGTGCGCGGACTGTTTGGAAAACCTTCGCCGACCGTTCCACCTTACCGGAACGGATGCCAAGACGGGGTCAGACATCTTCGGCGCTGTTATCCTTGAGCGCCAGAACGATTGGCCTTAAGCTTTGCGGCGCCGGCGAACGAGCGTCCATCCAGCGGCAAGCCTGGCTGGATCTCTACGCCGGTCACTCCGTCACGATCAAAGGCCGCACCACAGCGACACTGATTCCCGCGGCCGTCAGTCTGACAGGGACATTGTCCGCCGACCTCTTCACCCAGAAGTTCGCGAAGCAAGGCGGAGCCTGCGAACTGGCCAGCCGCTTACTCATCGCCTCGCCCGAAGCCCGGCCGCAATGCTGGACCGATGACGAAGTGGATCAGGCGACCGAAGACGGTTTTGCCTCCGTGATCAACAAGCTGTTCTCCCTCCCCGAGGTTGTGTCGGGCGCACCTCGCACCGGTTGTGTCACACTCTCCCCCGGAAGCGCGTGATCACATCGACATGTTCATGACCGACCTCGGCACCCGGCAATCCCAGATCGACGAAGCCCTGTCCCACTGGTCCTCCCACCTGGCAGCCCAGGCCGCTCGATTAGCCCTCGT
>JAQGHU010000079.1 GCA_028291515.1 Schlesneria sp. | reverse complement strand
TGCCGGTCTTGTCGTACGATGATAGAGAAGCTCGCTGCTTCGTAAATCGCTGGATTCCCGCCTGCGCGGGAATGACGAAGGTAGGGTTCCGTCAGTTGTGTCATGCACTGTCTGCGTAAAACCTCTTTCTCTCGTCTTCCAATTGAAAATTCAGTAGTTTCAAGTTTGTTGATTCAAGGATAAACGACATCCGGGGTGAATGGTTATGAAGTTGCTGTTCGATGAGGCGAGCCAGCCAATCCAGCAGTCGCGGAAATCGAAGCCGTTTCAGCCGTAGTTCCGGGCGTTCTCCGGATTGCCTGCCGAGTACGGTTCCATGAATCCAGACCCAGACGTTGCGGAGCAGCAGCGCCACGGCCACGAAGAGCAGCCGAAGTTTCGGATCGCGCGTGCAGGTACGAATGCGGGCCTGATTCAATTGGCGGTAGCTGCTTTCGATACCGAAGCGGCCACGATACTGCCGAGCGATCGTCGGCGGCGAACCGTTCACGTGCCAGGCCGCAAACATCAGCTTCTTGTGGTGCCGTTTCTGTGATCGATGATCGAGATAGGTTTTGTAAGTGATGCAGATCCAAAACGACACGGCCTGGCGTCCTGCTCCCTGCGTCCAGGAATACCAACCCGCCGGCTGCTGCTTCAGGGCCCTCAGCCCCTTCGCGCGTCGACCGGGTTTGGGCTTGCGGCCACGTCAGCTCACCGGCATCAGAAAAGGCTGCCGTTGATCGATCAGCCACTTCGTGACAGCCGCCGAAAAGAACTGCCGATCCAGCAAGGTCTTGATTTTCAGGCCGATTTGCCGCATTTGCGACCGCAGACGCTGGAGCACGACGACGGCGGATTCGTTTCGCCTGACCCACGTCAGCGCCACCGTGTACCGCTGTCCCTGCTGCAGCACACAGGCGGTGGCATAAGTATGAAACCGAGTTGTCCCCGACCGGGCCGCCGAACGAACCAACTCGTTGTCGTCGGCGTAGGGCTGGCCATAGTACGGAATCAGATGCCAATCGATGGCGACCTGCTGTCGCTTTCTCAAGACCCGCCGCGGGATGTGAGCTGGCAACCCCGCCAGGAATTGTCGCTCGAGTGTCGAGGTCCGTTTGGGCAAGCCATCGCGGAGCGCATCCAGGACCCCCTGCAGCGAGGGAGCCCCGAACTCGGCACACGTGGCGCTGATCGTCTGCCGTCGTGCTGCCGCCCGGACCAAGACCTTCCAAATCACGGTCGCCGTGCAAAGCCAACCATGATCCGGTAAAGGAATCGCGGACAACCAGCTCAAAACCCATTTCTGAGCCCATTCCGATGTTACAATCTTCCTTGAACGCATGGCCCACCTCCTTGGGGTTGATTTGCGTTGACACAAATCATTCTCCAAGTTGGGCCTGCGTTCATCTACTGCCATTCAACAAACTTGAAACTACTAACTTTGCAATTCGCAATTTGCAATGTCCTTCATCCAAATCGGGCGGCACTACCAACGTACCGATCTCGCCCCAAGACCTTAACGACAAAAACCGGCTGTGCTTCTCTCCTCTCAATCTTTTTCCTAATCCGTGTTTCATCCGTGTTCAATCCGTGGCTAAATACTTCTTCATTCGTCCGATTCGTGGTCCCGTTCTTCTCTGCTTTTCGTGCCTCCAGTGTTGGAGTGCCAGTCGGCCCCCATCGTTTGAGGCATGGCTAACTGAAGACAACTTGAATCCAGGCCCGCGCCGCGGGATCGCTCTTTGACAATCTTATTTTCAATGGTGACATGCAACCGGGACGTTGTGTGAAGGGTGTGGCCTTCGTGGGTTTATCCCGACGCCTCTCGAGGGCTCTGCACGTGCCACACTTCGAACTTTATTTCTGTTTGTAAACACGTAGCGAGGCCAGATCGAATTGGGCACTGCCGGCGGTGCTGCGGAGTTCGGCGACGAGTTCTACCTCTTGCAGGTCTTGCGTGATTTCGAACTCGTGCGAGACGATTTGCCAATCTGAGGTGCCGGTGACGTTGTTCTTGCGTGATCCGCCGCCGAGGCGGACACCGGCTCCGAAGCCTTTGTCTTCAGGGGTGGCCATGACTTCGTTGGTCTTCACTCCGGCATCGAAGTGGTAGCGACCGCGAGCCAGGCGGACTTTAGTGCGGAAAGAAGCCTGAGTCTGATTGCCGGGGCCCGGAGAGAACGACATGACCTTTTTGCCGTCGATCTCCGTCAATTCCAGCTTGGCATCTCCCTGTGGCTTGGGGGCCCAATCTTCGACGAGTGCCCAATCGTCGGCGTTGAAGGCGATGGGCTCGGGCGGGAACTGAGATTTGATCGCCAGGACTCGGCCCGCGACGCGATTCTTATAGTCCTGAACGCGACCATCGAACTGGCGGGCTCGATCTTCGTTGATGGAGGCCAGCACGGGACGGATCCTGACGTGAGCGGCATCGATCTTCTCGTGCAGTTTGTCCGGAGCGAAGAGCGGCAACAGGTCGCGGACGCGCTGGCGATATCTAGCTTGGACCGCAGGGTTTTGCAGGACCACGTTGGCGACCATCTGTCCGGGAATGTGAAAGACGCTGAAGTTGATGTCGCCGAACATTTGATCCATGCCGTGTGGCAGGAAGCAGACTTTCTTGTCGTCGGCATGAAAGTACAGGCGGTAGTTATTCTTATTTTGACAGTAGCCGTCCCAGTGGCACATCATCAGTTCCATCGCGACGAAATTGATGAACTCATCGATCGCGACCTTCTCTTCGATCAGTTGCCAGCGCTTGGCTTGATCTCCTTCGCGGCAGGCGGCGATCAGTGCATTCAGATCACTACGATCATCGGGCCCGTCACCGAATTCTTTTTCGAGCGGGGCATCGATGTCGGCACAAAAGCCACCTTCATAGAAGTTGCCCTTGTGATGCTTGAAGTGACGCTTGATGAATTCTTCGTCCATCCCTTCTTTGAGCACATAGAACCCGAGATCGCGGCCGTTGAGCCAGACGCGAGCGTGGGTGGTGCGTGCGGCGGGCAAGCCCGCTTCGCGACAAAGTTGCGACGCGATCAATTCATTGAGATACGATTCATCCTGCACGGAGTTGTTGAGATGAAACTTATCGAGTCCGTGGAAACGTTCTCCCTTTTTACGCATGGAGATTGTTAAGGCCGGGCGATCGCCGAGGTCGCGGAAGCTGCCGGCGGCTCCCTTCAACTTCATCTTCACGTTTTTGAAGTTCATCGTCTCGTTCTCGGTGAACGTGACATCGACATAGCGCCGCAAGTCACGTCGCAGTTGTTGCTCTTCTTTGTCCGTGAGCGTAATGCGAATTTCCGGGATCATTCCCTTTTGGAAGAACTCATCGGTGGGATCGACCTTAGGAGGTTTGCGTTTGGGGGGCTCGGACGCCGCGACCTTGGGAGCAGCTTCAACGGGTTTCTGTGTGACCACAGGCTTCTGTGCGATCGACAGGGGCTCGCGTTTTGGAGCGGAGTCCGCCGTTTCGGGAACGGCAGCACTCAACGCGGACTCGGCAGAGATCGAGTCCGGCGCACTGATCCGAAGTGTCGACTCAGGCGGCGGGGCATCGATTTCGGCGACGGGGATTGGTTCGATGCGGGATCGCGTGCTGGTCGCGAACCCATTGCTGAATTGCCATGCGATCGCGCCGATCAGCACAACACCTATGATCATGGCAAGATTCCGCATCTGTGCCGTACTCCTCTTAGTTTCAAACATGGCAAGTCATCTGTCGCTCATTGTATTGACGAACGAACTTCAGATGGTTTCCCAGATTTTCAACGGCGAGGCCATTTTGTAGGATTTCAAGAGGAGAATCGAAGTGGGCAGTGAACGACCTGAAAGAATCTGGGACATTCCTGCTTCGCGGCGACTAAGGGGGCTTGATGGCATGACGATCTCTGACCGTATCGAACTGCGGACGCCGGTCACTCGTGCGGAAGCGGAGAAGCTGGCGGGTGGTGAAAGCAAGAAATCACGCTCGCGCGATTCGAATAGATGACGGATGAGGCGGTTGGGATCCGGCGAAAGTTGCCGGATGAGGCATCGTCGCGACTGAATGAATGCAGTGTGCGTCTTCAACAAATCTGGCGGGCCAAGCTGGAATTCAGTTTTGGGAACGCGGTCGGCGCTGGACTTGATGAAATAGACATGCGAAATCGAAATAACTCATACGGTCGGCCCCGGTGGATCGAAGATTAGATCCGGATTGTTGGACATTCCGAGAATAATCGTCATCGCAAGAGGGGCACGATTGTGATCGTCGCACGAAAAGTACAGGTCAGTTTGCAGCTGTTTGGGTTCGTCGCATCGCTTACAATGACAGCGGGTCTGGCGTCGGCTCAATCGTCGCCACAGCAGTCGACTCCTCAGCCGCCGCAACCGGGGATGTCGCTGTCTGATGCTCGATATGTTCCTCCCGGCTATATGACCGACATGACCGAGTACTGGGAACCGGGGGGACGCATTCCCATGGTCCTGAAGCCAACCCCACCCGGATATGTGATGGGGCCTGATGGGCAATGGTGCTTCAATCCGCCACCGGGCTATTGTCGTCCGTATTCACGAAGCTACGGATGCATGTCGCAGAAGATGGCCATCTGCTGCCAGGAAAAGCAGTCGTTTATGATGTACATCCGCGGCTACGGTCCGGCGATTCACACGCGTAAGGCCAGCATCCTCTGGTAAAGCAGCATTGCGAAAACAGCGCGTTCAAGCCGTGAAATTGAGGTTGTGATGTTATGCTACTGGCATCATGCGGCAACTCTTTCACGGCTGGCGACGACGGTGTGGCTGTCTGACTTTGGTGATGGCAGTCCTGTTGTCGTCGAGATGGCTGCGAGGTCTTCGACACGACGATGTCGTGGTGATGGCGCGCGGTCGTCAGAAGACCGTCTATCTACTCGGATCAAATGAGCATGGACTGGTGGCTTCCAGCGTCAGACTGATGCTCGGCACACTGACGATGCCGCCCGCCACGCAATTCGCCTTTCAATCGGTGCCCAACGAGGGATTCACCGCGAACCAGATGTTGTTTCTGTGGAGTGGCTGCAAATTCGCGGGCGAAGCACCACCTCGCAAAGGCGGCGGACCAATCGTCTTTGACGATCAACAGCTCAGTTGGCACCGCAACTGGCAATGCTGCGGTTTGCTGGTGGGTGATGCGAGTGAAGTCCGAAGTGCGACTGAATCGATCCGCATTCAGACCTGGGTGCTTCCGTATTGGATGCTGGTCATTCCACTGACTCTACTTTCGATGTGGCTGCTGGTGTGGCAACCAAAAGACTCCGCGAATGAGAGTGCGGATGGCAGGTCTCTTACATGAGCCTTTGACTATCGTTGATCGGTCACCGCTTGATCCTCGTCCTTTGGTGACGGGAACCGAGCAATCGGATTTGAGGCTACTTCCCGATTGCCTTCTTGAGAGCGCCAGCGACTTCGGGGACCACGGTTTCGTTGACGGAGCGATAGCCGAAAGTGGCGGCGACCTTGCCGGACTGAACGACGATCGCGGTGACGTGAGCATCCGTGTTGACGGCCCATCCGTCGGGACCCATTTTTGCACTCGGGTAGACCGTCAGAGGATTCGACGTGAACTGCAGCGACATCTGAGCTTTCGGCAAATACTCTTTTGTCTTGTCTGCGTCATCGGTGAGGAAGACGGTCACCATCTGCGTTTCGTTTCCGGCTTCTTTAACGGACTTTTCGAGTTCTTTCAGGAACCGCGCGATTGGTCGATCGAATCGTTCGTGAGGAACGAAGACGTAGACCGTGGGCTTCGCGGCGCGTTCGGCGGCGTAGTCGACTTCTTTCCCGGCCAGGTCGCCGGTGACGGCGAAGACCTTCAATGCCGAGACTTCCGTTCCGACCTTCGGGCCCGAATCCACATCCGCATGAGCGGTCTGCTGGGCAGCTACTGTGATGATGAGTGCAGCGGCTAAGAATCGCATCTGTGTTCCCTTTTGAAGTGCCAGTTTCTGGAGACTCCGGTCGAATGACGAGCGACGACAAGTCCGAGAAGATCGAACCGCTCGTTAGTCGTGACTTCCGGGTTTCTGTCTGAGTGACGGCCAGTCGCTAAGCGCAACGACGAACAGCACAATGACAATGCCAAACGGGAGCAGCGACAGCAAGGATAACACGGGAGGCAGGCCCGCTTTGGTGCAGATTCTCCAGAGCGGCCAGACGAAGACGCCCGCCGTCAATGCCAGCATAAAGAGGACCAGAATTAGTTCCATTGGTCCCATGGAAAACATCGCCAGCATCAGTGAGTCTCCTGACAGGTTGGCACCGTCGATCTGCGCCCGAACCGGCTTGCCCGTTGAATGCTGCACTTTATCTTGTGATGACTGAGACCGCTATCGAGACAGCAGTTCCTCGATTGCGACTGTCATTTTCTCCAATCGATTTTCAAACTTTCCCCCGTATCGAGCGGCGAATGCGGTCGCAGCGGCGTGATAGGTCGGTTTGTTGAGTAGCTCCGCCAACTGGCTGAATACGTCTCGAGGTTCTCTCAAACGAACTGACACTCCCATTTGATGATGCTGCACCGCATGCGCAATCAACTCTTGTTCGAGATGCAGCGGGATCATCAACACGGGTTTACCCGCCAGGAGAAATCGAGCCGTTGTCGTGTGATTCGCATTCGTGATCGCCAGATGACATTCTGCCGCCATCTGAACAAGAT
>JAQGHU010000033.1 GCA_028291515.1 Schlesneria sp. | reverse complement strand
ACTGTGGCTATCGTCTTGACCTCCTTGTCAATCAAACGGTCATTGTCGAGCTCAAAGCAAAGTCTGCCATTCACCCAGTGGACAAAGCACAGGCACTAACGCATCTGCGATTGCTTGGTCTTCGGTTCGGACTACTGATTAACTTTCACGAAGAACGCTTGGTTGACGGGATTCATCGAATCGTGAACGGGTATGAATAGCGAAGAGAAGAGTTTTGAGGCACAGAGGTAACAGAGAAAAGCCTATTCAATCCGGTTCAAATAGTTGGCCCGCAACCAAACAGAATGCCTTCAGGATCTAGCGCAAATTGATTTTATCCTCGACATCTTCTCTGTTTCCTCTGTGCCTCTGTGTTTCAGAACTCTTGATTCGCTTCTCCCTTCTGCCTCGATTGACTCGCCATGCAAATAAACGAAGTTACATCCGCGATTATCGGGGCGGCGTCGAGATTCATCGGCAATTGAGTCCAGGATTGATAGCGAAGAGAAGAGTTTTGAAACACAGAGGCACAGAGGTAACAGAGATCAGATCAAAGTCGCTTTTCGGCCATCGACGATATCCATTCGCCATTCTCTGTGTTTCTAATCTTCTTTTCCCTCAGAGTCGTGTTGGTGCACCACCGTTACTGTGGTGCAGTCTTCGAACCCGCCATGATTGGCGTCAAATAACGTTGGTGGTGCGTTCCGAAGACTGCACGCACCCTGCTTGCGGAAAGTTGATTCATGGCGATTCGAATTGTGATGATGATTGTGTTTGCGGTCGCAGCGTCGGGTGTCGCGAGGGCTGCGGAGCGGCCTAATATTGTGTGGTTGGTGAGCGAAGATCATGGGCCGCATATGGGGTGCTATGGGGACTCGTTCGCGACGACGCCGAATGTGGATGGGTTGGCAGCGAAGGGATTGCGGTTTGCTCATTGCTGGTCGAATGCTCCGGTTTGTGCGCCGGCTCGGACGACGTTGATCACGGGGATGTATGCGAATTCGGTTGGTGGCGAACATATGCGCAGCATGGTCCCCTGCCCCGAGGGCAGGCAGATGTATCCGCAGCTGTTGCGGCCGGCGGGGTACTACTGCACGAACAATGCGAAGGAAGACTACAACGTCGCCAAGCCGGGGAAGGTGTGGGACGAATCGTCGAAAAAAGCGCACTGGAAGAATCGGCCGGCGGGCAAACCGTTCTTCGCCGTGTTCAATTCGGAGAAGAGTCACGAGAGCAAGATTCGGAGTCGGCCGCATCAGCAGGTGCATGATCCAGCAAAGGTCCGTATTCCTGCTTATCATCCTGATACGCCCGAAGTGCGACAGGATTGGGCTCAGTATTATGACGTGGTGACCGAAGCGGATGCTGACGCGGGCATGCGGTTGAAGGAACTCGACGAGGCCGGGTTACTCGACGAGACGATTGTCTTTTACTTTGGCGATCATGGTTCGGGGATGCCTCGAAACAAACGCTGGCCGCAGAACAGTGGCCTGCACGTGCCGCTGGTCGTGCATATTCCCGCTCAGTTCAAGGACCTGCAGCCGATTGATTACGTGGCCGGGGGTGTTTCCGAGCGACTCGTCAGCTTCGTGGACTTTGCGCCGACACTGCTGAGTCTGGCGGGAGTCAAGCCGCCCGAGTGGATGCAGGGGCATGCGTTTCTGGGGAAGTACATCGCTCCACCGCAGCCGTACCTATATGGATTCCGCGGCCGGATGGATGAGCGTTACGATCTGGTCCGCAGTGTGACGGATGGCCGCTATGTGTATGTCCGTCAGTACCTGCCGCATCTGATTTATGGGCAGCATGTCGAGTACATGTTCCAGACGCCGACAACGGTGGTGTGGAAGCGACTGCACGATGAGGGCAAATTAAATCTGCAGCAGGATGCGTTCTGGAATCGCAAACCGCCGGAAGAACTGTACGACTTGCAGAGCGATCCCGACGAGGTGACGAACCTGGCGATGTCGGCCGAGCACCAGCCGATTCGCGACCGGCTGAAGAAGGCTTTACAGGATCACACCGGACAGATTCGCGATCTGGGGTTCCTACCCGAGGGAGAGCGTTTCCGGCGCGCAGGAAGCGATTCGCAGTACGCCATGGGCCACGATGATTCGCGGTATCCGTTCGACAAGATCTTCGCCGCGGCCGAACTGGCGTCGAACATGGAGCCAAAGGCCGTGCCGGCGTTGAAGCTGTTGCTGAGCGACTCCGACAGCGCGGTTCGTTACTGGGGAGTGCTGGGCCTGCACATGCGAGGCGAACCGAGCGTCATGGGGGCTCGACAAGAGTTGCGACGAGCACTCGACGAGGAATCCCCATTCGTCGCGATCGCTGCGGCACAGGCCCTGGCGGAATTTGGCGGAGCAGACGATTTGAAACTTGCTCTGCCGCGGTTGGTCGCCAGTGCGGACTGGTCGAGCAACGACGTCTTCGTCTGTGTTGCCGCTCTGAACAGTTTGGACGCGTTGGAAGGTAAGGCCGCGCCAATGTTCGATGCGCTGCAGCGACTGCCGACGAAGGGACCGGTTCCGGATGCTCGTTATGCGGACTACGTGTCGCGATTGCTGAAGGATTTGGGACGAACTGGCAGCGAATGACTTGCAATGGGTGAGAACCCAAATCCGAACTAACAGGAGGTCCGAGGTTTGGGCGATGCCACGGCTCATTGTTCATGGCAGGTGACGTTGGTGGCCATCATTTTGAACCGCCAAATGGTCGGCCCTTCAGGCCTCAGCATAGTGTAGTGGAGGGCAGCTTCCAGGGCCGGAAGGGCCCTGGCTTGGAAAAGTGCCGGCCCATTTGGGCCTGAAAACAGGAGAGAAGAGTGCCATGAATGGCACTTTTCTCTCTCGGCTCGAGGAAGCGTAAGCGGCTCCGCATCGGGATCCAAAGCGGTGTCGAGCCACCGCCCTCCAAAGTTCGCTAGATTCCCGCCGGCGCGGGAATGACGGGAGGAGTTGAGTTGGTTCGGTGCGGAAGGCCTATGGCTTCGACTGAACTTCGTATTTCAAATCTTTGGCTCCGCTCGCCTTAATATCCACCGTTAAGGTGCTTTGGTCATTGAACTGTTCGGCGATGTAGTTGACTTTACCGGACCCCTCGACCGGCTTACCGTCCATGATGACAGGCTCACCACCAACACGCATGGCACGGATCTCAACTCTCGACTCACCGACCCGTGTCTTTCCCTCGAATTTTCCCCCTTTAATCGGAAACGCGGCAGGAGGTTGCCCGGGCGCAGCGAAGGAGATCGTCCCTTCCGGTTCGTCCATTGGCTTGCCGTCGAGAGTGACAGTCCCGGCGACGTCCGCCAACGGTGCTGTCTTCGGGCTATCCACTGCTTTTGAACATCCTGAAATCCCGAGCAGGCAGATCAGCAACACTGCCACTGCGCATCTTGTCATTCAAATCACTCCGGCTCTTGAAAGCGACAATTAATACGACCAGGTCCTCAGGCGACGGCACTGGTTACGAAGAAATCCATCAATTCCGCCACCACCCCGTCACTGACCGTGGGCATCAGCCTGAGGAGTTGGAGCGAACTCCGATACACCACTCAGCTGGTGATCTTCAGGTAAGATCGCCTATAGCCAATTTTAGAATTCGCCGATCGTCTGAGCATCGTTGGCGGCCGCCAATTTCAGCAACGTATTAATGTCCAGGTTCTGCGACACAAACCGAACCGAACCATCGGCAAGGAGAGCGTGGGCGCCTCCGGTGTGCTCCGAACTCATCGGGAAATTGGGGCCGACGTCGGTATTCGTCCCGTCAGTCGCCGTCCCGGTCAAGCCTCGCGCGTTGATCCCGTAGCGAACGGTTGAACAGTTGAAGTGCCGATAATCGCCCGTGCCACCGACGGCAGAAGGGTTCGCAGCCCCCATGGGCCAGCCGTAGATCCCGGCGCTGGTACTGGTGTCGTTCGTTCCCGGAACGACGATGCCGGTTGTGGTGCGAATAAAATCACTTTCCTCATGGACGAGGAACGTATTTGAGGTCCCATCCGAACAGTCCCGCATATTCGCCTTGCTGTTGTTGTAGAGCAGGCCATTCATTGACACCACGCCCCCAGTTCCGTTGCAACAACTGACGCTGCCATATTGATTGAACGGAACAACATTGAGAGTACCGGTGTTGCTGAAGGAACCTGCTGTTCCCGTATAGCTGGTCATCATCCTATTGCCGTTCCAAATCCTGAACTGTTTCATCGTCGAAGTAGGACAACGGTACCCGGAAATCACGACATTGCTGAACAGAGGCATATTGGTTGGATTCGTGTAACCACCGTTTCCGGTCGCAAAATCCAACTTTGTGTAAAGCGGAGCCTGATCGACGTACGGCAGGATGTAGACCTTCCACGACATTCCCCACCCCCCCGAGGTTGAGGTTCCGAACGGCGTCGTATCATTTGCCGCCCCTGGTGGAAACCGCAGATAGGTGTCGTGGAAATTGTGCAGTGCCAGCCCGAGTTGCTTCATATTGTTCTTGCATTGAGTGCGCCGCGCCGATTCACGGGCCTGCTGAACCGCTGGCAGCAGCAGTGCGATGAGAACGGCGATGATCGCGATCACCACCAATAACTCGATCAGGGTAAACCCCGACCGATCTACAGACGTTTTCCCGCCGGATACTGACATTCTTCGCATGATAATGGTCCATGAACATGGAAAAGAAATGACTGTGCGCCGAGCATGACACATTTGACGCAGCTTATGAATAGCGATCACTTATAGGATTGTCAAAGACAATAAGGGGAAAATCTGTCTGGTCCGTATCCTTCGTTCTTTCAAAAACCTCTTCCATTTTGGAACGTCGGGCTTCCGGAAATACGGGGACGCGACCCGGATGATGCTGCAACGAATCCGGGGAAAAGTCCGCCACGTTTGCCAGGTCGTCACGTCAAGTCGTCCTTGCGAGCCCCCTGTCGGCGAGCCCGATAGTCGCCTATTCGCATTTTTTTGAATCTGCTAGTGTCGTCGCGCGCGTTTTATATGCGAAGCAGACTTCACCCTTACGGCTACTGGATGCCCGAAATGTTTCTGCTCAACCATCTTTTGAAGCGTTTTGTCAAAACGGGAACGCTGACTGTCATTGATGCCGATGGCAAGCGCCATCTGTTTGGCGACCAGGCTGAACCGCGAGTCACATTTCGGATCACCGACAAGAAGCTCTATCGCCGGATGTTCTTTAACCCTGACCTCGCGTTGGGTGAAGGGTACATGGACGGCACGCTGCAGTTCATCGATTGCACGATCTACGACTTCCTGTACCTGTTCAACCTGAACCGACGATCACTGGGAGCGCACCCGCTGCAATCGGTGACCCGGAAGATTTCCAGGACGTTCCGCTTCCTGCAACAGCACAATCCGATCGGGAAAGCTCGCGAAAACGTCGCTCATCACTACGATCTCTCACGAGACCTCTACGCCTTATTTTTGGATGTGGATCAGCAATATTCCTGTGCGTACTTCGAAGATAAGTCGGATACGCTCGAGCAAGCTCAGCTCAATAAGAAGCGGCATATTGCCGCCAAGCTGCTGCTGCAACCGGGCCAACGGATCCTCGACATTGGTTGCGGTTGGGGCGGGATGGCGCTGGAACTGGCTCAAATGGAAGATGTTGAAGTTGTCGGCGTCACGCTATCGACCGAACAACATCAGGTGGCTACTCAGAGGGCTCGCGACTTGGGCCTCAGTGATCGGGTCCGCTTTGAGCTGCGTGACTATCGCGATCTGACCGAGAAGTTTGATCGCATTGTCTCGGTCGGCATGTTCGAACATGTGGGGGTCAAGCACTTCGACGAGTTCTTCAACAAAATCGGGCAACTGCTGACAGATGACGGGGTGATGCTGTTGCACTCGATCGGTCGCATGAGTCCACCGGGGACGACGGGTCCGTGGATTCGCAAGTACATCTTCCCAGGCGGCTACACGCCATCGATGTCTGAAGTCTTCGCCGCGACGGAACGTCAACACCTATGGGTGACCGACGTCGAAATCCTGCGATTGCACTACGCGGAAACGCTTCGCCACTGGGCCGAACGCTTCCAGGCCAATCGAGACGAAGTTGCCAGGTTGTACGACGAACGCTTCTGTCGGATGTGGGAGTTTTACCTCGCCTGCGCCGAGATGGTGTTCCGCCATGGCAGCGGGATGGTCTTCCAGATGCAACTCACCAAGGACCGCCATGCGGTGCCGCAAACTCGCGATTACATGCTTTCGTCAGGTTCGATGATGGCACCGGCTTCGTCGAGTTGGTGACGCAATCGAGCGTAGACAGCGAGAACCGGTGAATTCGAACGCGACTACGATCCCCTTAATCCATCAAAGAGTCGACCCTTCAGGCCTCAAGAGGTATTGGTCGTCGATTTCCTGGGCCTTCGACCAGGCTGGATAAACGGCCGACTCTTTGGGCCTAAAGACGAGGCGCGGCGTGATCTGATGGGGCGTGCGATGAAGTTATCCGCGTGCTGACGCAGCGCGGCTCACCTGGAACCACTTGATTGTGGTGGGGACGACGTGGTTGGATCGACTGATTCGACCAACCGGTGCTGCAAGAATCGCCGTAAGTCGCGATACTACGCTTTGTGATGACTCGTAACTCTCTTTTTGTGCGAAGCGGAATCGATGTCCAGTGAGAAGGCCGAGGGCCTGATGTTGCGAGTGACGGATTTCAGTGAAACAAGCCGAATTGTGTGCATTTTCACGCGGGAATTCGGCAAGATTTCGGCGCTCGCCAAGGGGGGTCGCAGGCTGAAAGGCCCGTTCGAATCCGCTCTTGACCTGCTCGCGACGTGTCAGATAGTGTTCATTCGTAAAGGCACGTCTGGCTTGGACCTGCTGACGGAAGCGAAGCTCGTGCATCGCTTTCATCCAGAGCAACGGGATCTGGCTTGCCTTTACGCTGGTTACTACGTTGCCGAACTGCTGTTGGCACTGACTGAAGACTACGATCCACATCCCGAACTTTACGCGTCCGCTCAGGATGCCTTGGAATCATTTAAGACCAGCCAGACCACTCCGATCGCGGTGCTGCGATTTGAAATGGTCGTGCTGCGTGAGATAGGTCAACTACCCGACTTTGAAACCTGTGCCGGTTGCGGCACACCCCTTACGGAAGGTCAGACGTTTGGATTCTGGGTCAATCAGGGTGGCCTGATTTGCCCTGAGTGCCAGCACGATGAAAATACACAGATCAAGATTCATGCGGGTTCGGCAGCGATCCTGCGATTGCTTGCCGGAGACAGCGAACAGGCGTGGCGTCGGCTGACGCTGACGCCACGACAGATCAAGGAAATCCGACAGATTGCCACGGCGGCGATTTCGCATGTCCTGGGGCGTCGGCCCAAGATGTTGAAGTACCTGAGTTGAGTTCAAGAAGCAGAGCAGACTAGCCCGACGACAGGATGTTGACTCGGGCTGATTAATGAATGATCCGGCACGCTGAAGACCATTTTCGGCCTGCCACACTTCGGTCACGGATGACCATGAAACACGGCGATGCGACTGACGCGAGAACGCAACCGCGAGGGCCACAGCCCTGGCGCGTGATCGCCGTGTTGTTCCTCTTCAACACTCTTCCTGGCTGTGTGACGCCGTGGGAAAAGTACGCGTTGATGAAGGATACAACTCCGAACATCACGAAGGTCCAGGGACCGACCGAACGCCGGATGCGCAATGTCTTCTGGGCGAAACGGCAAGAGGCGAGTGCCGACGATAGCGATGATGGTTCGTTGCCGCCGCTGGTAGGGACGGACGACTATTTCGCCGCCACGGAGCTGTACAAAGACGAGCAATACGAAGAGGCTCAAAAAGCCTTCAAGAACGTTGCCAAGAAGTATAAAAAGAACGATATCCGCGAAGACGCACTCTTCATGCAGGGCGAGTCTGCTTTCCAGCAGCAACACTACTCGAAAGCGCACGACACCTACGCGATCCTGTTGAAAGAGTTTCCTTCCACCCGGCATCTGGATGTTGTTTCCGAACGACTGTTCAAGATCGGCCGGATCTGGTTGGACTTCCCTGAAGTCGCGAAGCTCGGTGAAATCAGCCAAGTCGACTTTGAGGAGCCTGGCAAGCGATTGCCCCCCGAAGAGCCGCCGAAGGTCAATCGTACGCCGGTTTACGTGCCTAACTTCACGAACAAAGAACGGCCAATGTTTGATGCGCCGGGCAACGGTGTGGCCGCTCTACAAGCGATCTGGATGAACGACCCGACCGGACCGTTGGCCGACGATGCGATGATGCTGGTGGCCAGCCACCATGCCCGTAAAGGGAACTACATCGAAGCGGATCGTTACTTCCGAATGCTGCGAGAAACGTTCCCCAACAGTCCGCATCTGCAGGATGCGTTCCTGATCGGATCGCACGTGAAGCTGATGTCGTATCAGGGTTCCGACTACGATGGCAAGACGTTGACTGACGCGCAGATGTTGAAAGAAAGTACGATTCGCCTGTACCCCAATATTCCTGAGGCCGATCGCCTGCGGGACGAACTCGCCAAGATCGAAGCGGCCAAAGCAGAACGCGAATGGAGCGAAGTTGAGTTGTGGCTGCGCAAGGGAAACAAGCGAGCCGCGTCGGTGAAGATGCACCAACTGATCAGTCGCTATCCCGATTCGTCTCGAGCCGAACAGGCACGCAAGCTGTTGGAGGAGTTGGGTCCGCAATATGCCAGTGGTGCGGTCTTGTTAAGGCCGATCGATCCGCCGAAGGGATCAATCTGGAAGCAGGCCATGGGCATCCGACCGGACGATCCAATCGAAATGCCGCGACGGCCAGATGCAGCGGGGAAAGCCGCCTACGCAGATAGCGACAAAAAGGAAGAATCACCCAGCCGGCTCACGAAGCCATTCCGCAAACGAACCGCTCCAGACTCGGCCCCGGTCGAATCAGAAGAAGATTCCGCAACGCCTGAAGATGGCGCGAGTGCCGAATCGAGTGACAAGGAACCTCGCAAACGTTCCTGGCGCTGGCCGGCTCCGCGAAAGCTACCTGAAGAGAGCGATATCAACGCCAAGAAGCTGGAAGCGAACGAACCTTCCGGGAAAGCTGATTTATTCGACTGACGCTGACTTTGCCTGTACGGCATGACCTGTATGAATGATCGACGACACTTCGCGACAATAACGAGTCGGCTTTCTTCCGAATGCCGACCGGTGAAGGTGCGTCTGTCGCGCTTGGCTGCCGCAGGTAGTTGCGTGATGGCGCTGCTGCTATCCGGCTGCGGCTACACGGTCGGAAATGGATTCAGTCCCGACATCAAGTCGGTGTCGGTCCCCATCTTCGAAAATGACACCCAGCGGCGAGGCTTGGAATACCAGCTTACCGAGGCGATTCAGAAAGAGATTCAGAACCGAACTCCCTTCAGGCTGACCAAAGGGGAAAGAGCGGATACCGAACTGTCGGGCCGGATTGTGCAGGTTCGTAAGGATGTCCTGGGTGAAGACGCCCAAGACGATCCACGTCAGCTTCAATTGTCGATCATGGTGCGAGTCACCTGGAAGAACCTGCGGACTAACGAAATTCTGGCCCAGCAAGAGGTTCCGGTCGCTCCCGAGGCCATTCCACTGCAGGCGCAGGCCGGTTTTGCTCCGGAACTCGGCCAATCACAGGCCACTGCGACTCAGACCGCGGTGAATCAGTTGGCGAAACAGATCGTCAATCTGATGGAAGTCCCCTGGTAGCACAGGTTGCGGCATCCGCCAATCTTGCGCAGCCACCAACGTCAAGCCATTTTCACGATCTGGTCAAATATTTTCCGTGAAAAATGGCGGCGGCCCTCTTTTTTGGTTGCAGCCATATTCCGCGAAGATACCATCAGAGTCGTGGGGGGCAAAACTTCCGCGGGGCTCTTTGAAAAGTGAATCTGGTACCGTGACGCAGAGGAGGAGGAATCGTGAACTCGCAGGCAGTCTTGGAGCAGGAACGTACCTTCGATGTGGACCCCGTCGAAGAGATGCGCATGCGAACTTGGGCTCGTCGCCACTACACTCCAGCCGAAGACCGAAGCATCAATTTGCATCCCATTGTCTTGGACGAGATGGTGCGCAAGGATGCCGAACGAGGCTACCCCAAAAGCCCGAGGTGAAATGGACCAGATCAGACTGATCGGATCCGGATTCGTACAACAACAAAGCCCGCAGCCAATTGGCATGCGGGCTTGTTTTTTGATGTCCGATTCGTTCGAGACGACCCAATCTCCTCGCGAGATTGGCGACATTATTTCTTGGGAACCGCGCCGAACTTGGAATCATTCACCGCCGACTGAAGCGGTTTGGCTGTTTGGTTTTGAGTGGTCGCCGGAGTCCCAGCTGCGGGTCGAGCGGGAGCCTGAGGCGTGCTTCCCTTGATTGGTGCTGCGGTGCGAGCCGCTGCGGCTGGGTCTTCACTTGTCGTGGACGCCCAGTTCGCGACCGACCAGTGAGCATGTGTGCCCACGACGGATTGACCGAGGTCATCCAAAGCAGCGCGGAACGTAGCGGCGGTGATGTTTTCGTTGGGGATCACTCGCTGCAGCACAAACCGCCGGTTTGGAGCGATGTAGGCAAAGAACTTCCCTTTGCCGAGCTTATCGTTGTCCGATAGCAATCGCAGCAAGGCGGTTCGTGGAACGTCCGCGGCCGATTTGGGGAGTTCGTCCAGCCAGGCCATGATCCAGATGGAGCTTCCATCCTGGCTCATCACGGTCGACATCGACAGTTCCCATTCTGCATCTTCGATCGTCGACTTGAATGCGAAGTCGTAGCGCAGTTCGGTCGCTTTCGCTTCCAAGCCCATCGCTTTCAGCAGGGTGCCCAGCGACTGGTCTGTCAGTTTTCCTTTGACGACGGGAGCAGTCGCAGGTCCTGCGGCTGCTTTCTCTTGTGCGGCGGCAATACCCATCATGGCGGGGGCGGCCACAGCCGACAACGCGGCGCCAACTACTGCTCGTCGAGTCCAATGTATGTCCATCGCTGTTCACTCCTTTGAAAAGCGATTCGCCAATCTCCCGCCTGCTGACCCGATGTTGATGCCATCCCAAGCACCGACAGGCGTGACCGCTCTTCAAGCGGTCAGGCTGGACACCATGACCACTCTTAGCCAAAGAGATGCTGCAGACAGATTTGCGACCAGGTTTCAAACTGATCGCGAGTCTGTAGCAATTCTGCGGGTTGTGCGAATCCTGTCTCTAAGATCGACTCTTCGCGTGGTAGAACTTTTGCGGAGTCGAGATCAAAAATGTGGACAATCCCAAGATGGACGCGGCCGACGGGAGTCTCGTCGTCATTGATCAGACCGACGCAACGATCGCTAAACCCTGCGTCCAGAAACACTTCCTCCGAAATCTCGCGATGCATGGCCTCGTTATAACGGCGATCGCCCTGCATCCGGTCGGTCGAAGAAATATGCCCGCCGATTCCGACGGAGCGTTTGCTGTGCAGTCGTCCTTCACCCCCCGCCTTGCCTCGGCGGTAGTTAAAGACTTTGCCATCGTGCATGAAAATACAGTAGGGAATCAACTGCTTGTAACTGGGATCCTCTTCGACTTCGTTCCGAGGCCGAAAGCTGGTGTGAGCCGGATCAAGCAACGTCGTCAGGTAGCGATCCACGTTGGCATTGAAGCCCTGGAAGTACCCGAGTTCCTTGAACAGCAGCGTCGGGACCACCAGGACATGTTCAACGGTCGATTCAGAAACAGTCATCAGCATCTCGCTTAGCAAATGATTGGCGTCAGGCACCGAGCCGCGGGGTGAGCTCTATCGATTCGATTCGGTGCAGTCGCTTGATTGTGGCGTGCAGGCAGGCGATTGGCGAGTGTCCGGGCGATGAGGATCTCTGGGATCGCCGATCTCGAGTTAAATTGAAGTGTGAAAGCGCTAATCGAGACTGATACGACAAAAACAGCCTCTCATCACTCCTCGCTCTCATCTTCATCGTAATTAGCAATAGCATCGTCGATGGATTGGAGTGCTGCGGGCTGCAACAATTCGACGAACGAGCGATAGGCGGCCACCAGCTTTGGATCTAGATCTCGATTCGTTTCTAATGGAAGTTCGAAGATCAGGCGAAAAGACGAACGAGTTCCAATTCCGACGAGCCCCGCGGACCAGCGCAATTGCTCACGGGGTGGAACTACAACGAGGACTTCGATAATTGCGGCGACCTGCCTAAGGACATCACTGTCAAGAGTGCCAGTGAAGCCGCAATTCACTCGTCGGCTGCGCAAGCGGAAATGCGCATATCCCCAGAACTTGCCATCCGCATGCAGACCTGCAAGGTACCAGTGAATGATTCCGTCCTCTTTCGATTGCTTCCATCTCGCGACGAGCGGCCAACGTTGTGCAGCAGAATCGACGGCCATTTGACCTGCTCCTGCGAGTGGGTAAACGGATAACCGATGTTCTCAACATTCTAGATAAACGTGCTCGATGGCGATAAAGCGGGCAAGTCAATTCTGCCGGGCTTCAGCTGGCAAAAAGAAGCAGTGACTCAGGTCATCATTTCAACAGCTTCGCAATCTTCGCGTGGCCTTCACCGTCATGGCGGATCACGAGATTGTTTCCGAAGGGCATGATGCCGGCGCCAGAGCCATCTTTTGCTTGCCAGGGGCCCAGGTCCTTGTCGCTGATCAAGTTCAACATCAAGACGGTGACAGTGAACTCGGGACCAACTTTCTTACGAACGTCGTAGACACGAATCGACATTCGTTCGTCGGCCTTTTCAGCGGATGTCACCTGGATGACTTCGTCGTCGTAGCGCCAGGACAATTTGTGTTCGGCAGCAATGGCATCCAGTCGCTTCGTGGTGGCAACTTTTTTCGTATCGAGCGTCGAGGTGAGGTTCTTCCAGTCAATGTTGGCTTCTTTCAACGACGCCACATCGACCCAATAGGGGACACCATTCTTCTTGATCAGCTGGTCGAAGATTTCGGGAAGAGTCGTCACATCGGCCGGAGGGAGTGCCGGTGTTTGCAGCTTGCGAAGTACCAGTTGCTCGGCGCGCTCTTGCGGTGTGGCCGCCTTCGCTTTGCCAGCGAGTTGATCAAACACGGTCTGGATTTCCTCGTGGACTGTTCGAGTCTGACGAACCGACATCGATTGAGGTGTGATCTCAACAACCTCGCCACCTTCCTGATCGATCACCATCCAATGTCCAGATGTCAGTCCGATCAAATTGAAAGCGAAAAGTTGAGGGTTGATATTGCCCCCCAGTGCGGCCAGCGAATACTCGCGTAGGATCAGGTTTTTCTCATCAGCGGCCTCAGTCAGGATGAGCAACTTCCCTTTTTCTATCGTGCTGACCAAATGATTCGAAGTACAAACCAGATGAATTACGGAGCCCAAGGTGATCCCATCCGCCGTCAACGAGATCGGCGCTCCCTCATGACCATCGTCTTTGAACGAGGCGTCAAATTCCACGGGTAGCTTATGCTTCTCGCAGAGATCTTTCAGGGCATCTTCAATTGGCTTGGCATCCCATTCGACGGAGACCTTCTGGAGCAGCCGTTTGTCGGGTTTCTGCTGAGCATCCGCGATCAGCGAGGTACACAGAATGAACCCACAGCAGGACAGAATGAGCGGCCATTTCAAAGGATTCATGAATGTCTCGTATTCGGATTTCGAAGTGCGACGCGAGCGGCGAATAGTATAACAAGCCGTCGATCGTCCAGTTGATTCTTGCTTCCCGGAGATTCCCAGATGACCACATCACTCATTCCCGTGTCGTTTGAGGACTTCGAGAAGCTCGATATTCGAGTCGGCAGAGTTGTGGACGTTCAGGCGTTTCCGGAAGGTCGGTACTCGACGCATATCCTGCTGATCGATTTTGGGGCTGATCTGGGAATAAAGAAGTCGCTGGCGAAGTTGGCTCCTAACTATGTGGGGCCGGAACTTGTCGGGACGCAAGTTTTGGCGGTCGTCAATTTTGCTCCGCGGCAAATTGGGAAGCATCAGTCCGAAGTCCTGACGCTGGGGTTGCCGGACGAAAATGGGAATGTGGCGCTGGTGCGTCCGGATCGCGCGGTTCCAGAAGGTGGACGACTGCATTGAAGTTGAATAACCGGTGAATCTCAACTTGCCCGCCGATCGAGGCGCATGGCGTCCTCCAGTACGTAATCGCGAAAGTCAGCCGACCTTATCAGGACGCGAACTGATGATCGGTGCGGCGACCTTGATTGACAACATTGGGCCGTCTTCCATAATGAGCTTCCGATCCTTCAAAGCTCATCATCGCGATGTCACTCGCAGACCATCATCACGAAAGGCTTCCTATGCTGCCGCGTTCCCAGGTTACCGGTCCGCTCTTGATTCTCAGCCTGTGTCTGGCCATGGCCTGCGGTTGTGGTGGCGGGAACAAGAAGCGTCCGCCGCTGGGAAAGGTCAACGGGAAGGTGCTTTACAAGGGCAATCCGGTCCCTGAGGCCAGTGTGACTTTTATGACTGAGGGAGCTCCCCGCGCGGGCACGGGAACCACGAATGCCAACGGCGAATTTCAACTGACGACGTTTGACACCAACGATGGTGCGATTGTTGGCACTCATAAGGTGACCGTGACTCAGCAACCGGCCACTGCCAAGCAGATGACACCTGCGGATCTTGCCGCGAACGGCCCACCCCCTCCGCCAAAAGGAGGCAATATTCCGGACAAATACAAAGACGCCAAGACAACGCCGCTTAAAAACACTGTGGATGCCGGGAAGAATGACATCACCATTGAATTGATTGACTGAGCGAAGGCGCCGCGCGAGCGAACATGAAACGCAATCGGTGGTGGTTGGCGATCAGCATTTTAGTCGTTGCGACAGGTTTGATCGCCAGTCAATGGTCTGCGCCGACGAAGCCGGTCGCGACCGTCCCTGCGTTGGTAGCCGCAGCGGCCCTTTCACCTCAACAGTATGTGGGTTGGCAAGCTTGTACTGAGTGCCATAGCAAGCGGGTCGAAGAGTTCCAGCAAACTCGCCATTTCCTGGCGTTACGGTTTCCGGATCAAGTCGAGTTTCCCCGTGGCTTTCAGCCAGATTTCAGCCTATTTCAGCCTGCACATTCGCCCGTCGCGTTTGAGATGACGGCCACAGCAGGGACCGCAACCCTGACCGCCACGCCGGTCGCTTCGAATTCGCCACCGGTTCGCTCGCCAATCGAGTTCATCTATGGAGCGGGAGGTGGAACGGACGAAGTTTATTTCACGCGACGTGGTGACCAGTTGTTCGAACTGCCCGTCGCCTGGCTGCATCCGCAGGATCAATGGGGGGCCAGTTTATTCGATCCCCATGGAACAGGCGACCTATCTCGGCCGCTCACTCCTCAGTGCCTGGAATGTCACACGACCTGGGTCGATTACCATCGCGGGACCTTGAACGAATACGGCCCGCTGCAACGGGACTTGGTCGGGGTAACCTGTGAACGCTGCCATGGGCCCGCCAAATCGCACGTTGAACATCATCGATCTCACCCCAGAGAGGCTAAAGGAGTCGACATCGTTGCGCCCAAGTCCATGACGCGTGAGCAGCGATTGGACCTGTGTGCGCAGTGTCACACCAATGCGGTGCGGCATCGCAAAGCTCCGTTCAGCTACAGGCCGGGCGAAGCGATCGAAGAAGCCTTTCGGATTCTGAAAATGCGCTATCCCGAGGAAGATCGCGTCGCCAACCAAGTCCAATACCTGAAGGAAAGCCGCTGTTACCAGCAGAGCGAATCGCTGACCTGCATCTCGTGCCACGATCCGCATCATGTCGCTTCCAAGGGTCAAGGCAGTCGTTCGCACGATGTCTGCAGCAGTTGCCATCAGTCGGCCGACTGTGGTGCCCAGGATCGATTGCCAACGGGTGTGCGAGACCAATGCGTCGCCTGCCATATGCCGTTACGCAACAAGGTTCAGGTTGGATTCACGACTCGCGACGACGAAGTGGCCTTTCCGGCGACTCGTTATGAACACAGGATCGCCGTCTATCCTGAAGCGGAACAGGAAGTCTTGCTGGACTGGCACACCAGGCAACCAAACCTGAACGAGCCAGTGATCAACGAACTGCGGCAGAGCTTGGCAGTTCACTGGTCGGCGGTCGCCGAATCGGCGGTGAAAGAACAACGATTTTTGCGTGCCATCGACGCCTATCGTCGTGCGATTCAGCTCAATCCGTCACTGGAACTGAAAGAAAAGCTGGCAGCAATCACAGGTCTATACCATCGGTCCACGACATTGTGGTTCGAAGGGATTCATCTGAAGCAGCAGCGTCGATTGAACGAAGCCATATTGATATTTGAATCACTGCTGCAGATCGAACCACATTCGGCGAAGTCTCATCTGGAACTGGGGACCCTACTGGCTGCGACGGGCCAAACCGCGTTGGGCATCGAACATCTGCGGATTGCGGCCGAAGGGGATCCGAACGATCCGGGACCGCACGCGATGCTGGGTTGGCTGGATTATCTGGCCAAGCGGCCAGAATCCGCGCTCGTGCATTACGTGCGAGCGGCCGAGATCGAACCGTGGAGCCGGCAGTTGGAGTCCATGAAGGGTCAATGTTACGTCCAGTTGCAGCGCTGGGAGGAGTCGATTCGGGCCTTTGAACGAGTGTTAGAGATTGACCCGCGTCACCGCGAGACGTGCGTCGCCTTGCGACGAGTGTTTCGCGAGCAACTTTCTGCGGAAGATGCCTTGCCGCATGCTTCCCGCGCGGTCGAAGTGACCCATGCGCAACGAGCCGATCTGCTGATCGCACTGGCCGAAATCTATCGTGATCTGCAACGAATTCCTGAGGCCGAGCAAGTCCTGGTCGCGGCACGGAAAGCAGCCCAGGCGCAGGAGCTCGATTTGCTGCCACAAGTCAAGTTGGTTGAAGAAAGCCTGCGGTCGGCACCACGTAAATGATCTTTGAGGTACCTGAATTTTGATCAGAGAATCTTGATTCATTACGACAAACGCGATACAAACAATTCCAGACAATCCCTCTCTGGTCATACCAATTTCTCATCTTCACTTCTTGAAGGGTCTTGCCATGAGCAAAGCGAAATCACGTGGATTCACGCTGATTGAGTTACTCGTCGTGATCGCAATTATCGCGGTCTTGATCGCCCTGCTCTTACCCGCGGTACAACAAGCCCGCGAAGCGGCTCGGCGAACGCAGTGCAAGAACAATCTCAAGCAGTACGGATTGGCAATCCATAATTACAACGACGTTGCCAACATCCTGCCTTCGTCGATGAACTTCAATCCTGGTACTTGTTGTGGGGTATCCGGAGTAGGGGCCCTGGTGTTGTTGATGCCCTATATGGACCAAGCGCCAGCCTACAATTCGATTAATTTTTCGAATGTGGCAGCGGATTGGAGCTTGCCGGTGGCAAGTAGTGCGCCGGCCGGGAATCGATATTTCGAGATTTCCCCCGGATTCACCCGCTGCCCCAGTGATACGGCCCCTAAAACCTACTCCCTTGGTAATCCTGCATCGAATTGGGCGACCGGCAGCTATGGGCTTAGCGACGGAAGTCAGGCGCACGGAAGCCACCTCTGTTCGTCGTACGGCGGAAACACTTTTGGGACAGGTTCTGGAGCTCTCAGCTCGGTGTCAAACTCTCAGCAAATTTCCGGGATTTCAGCTCGCGGAGGAGCCACATTCCGTTTTGCCGACGTTACAGATGGCCTATCAAATACGATCTTTATGGGAGAAGTTCGAGCCGAGTGTTCGGATCACGCCCAGAATGGATGGGCGAATACGAACATGAACTGGTTCGGGACTGCCGCACCTATCAATTTCAATACCTGCACTGGCGGTTCGGGTTGCAACAGCATCAATGAATGGAACACCTCAATGGGATTTAAGTCGCGCCATGTTGGCGGAGCACACTTCCTGCTTGGCGACGGCTCGATCCGATTCATCAGCGAAAACGTTGACTACAATACTTACCAGAAGCTGGGCGATCGTCGTGACGGTCAAGTGGTTGGCGAGTTCTAAAATCGCCACATCACAGATTGTGATCTCATGACGATCTCTCGTGTGCGGTCCGTGTTCATTGCCGTTGTATTGGCAACGGCAGTTGGCGGTGGGCTCTGGTGGTCTTCTGGTGATTCGCCCAAGCAACAGTTTCAACTTGGGTTGGACGCCGTCACCAAAGGTGACTGGGAGCAAGTACGGCGGTCCGCTGATCGACTGAAAGATCATGCGGACTTTGCCGCTCAGGAACATCTGCTGCGCGGCATCTTTCTGCTGAAGATCCGCCGCCCTGATGCTGCGCTCGTTGAATTGGCGAAGTTCGAACCGATCGGCGAGCTTCGCGAGCCGGCACTGATGTCTGCGGGTGAGGCGATGTACTCGCTAGATCGTCTTGCGGACGCACAACGACTATTCGGGTTGGTGGCGTCCGAGCATCCGGGGCATGTCGAATCGCACCGTTGGCTGGCTTCAATCGCTTACGACCTGGGAGCATTTGATCAGGCGATGAGTGAATTGGATATCGTGCTGCGGCTGGCCCCGAATGACTATCGGCCGCATCTTTTGAAGGGGCATATGCTGACCGATACGGATCAGTTCGCCACTGCTATCAAGGAGTACACTGCGGCGTTGGAAGCTGGACCACCGGAACCAATCGCTCAAGAGACCCTGTCCTCACTCGCTGCCGTTCAGATTCAGAATCGTCAGTACTCTGCCGCAATGGCGACACTGGCCAGGGCGGAGCGCACGGCACCGAACCTGGCACTTCAAGCCGAATGTGAAATGTCGCTGGGGCGTCCGGAGGCCGCTGCAGAACTGGTTACAGAAATCCGGGCAATCAATCCAGACGAACCCGTCATGCTGAAAATCTTAGGTCGGCTGGAACTGGACGCTGGTCGTCCGGCTGCGGCGGTGAAGCCCCTTCGTCAGGCGACCGCATTCAATCCCCGAGACTTCGAAAGTCGACATCAGTTGGCCCAAGCTCTGCGATTGCTGGGCGAGACTGCCGAAGCAGACGTGGAGGTCAAGCGAGCGGTCAAAACGATGGAGCAGATCGGTCAACTGTCCTTATTGAATCAATCGGCGATTGAACGGCCAACAGATGTGGAACTGCGTCTGCAAATCGCTGATCTGTGTGATCAACTGGGGATGAAGAAGCTGGCAGTCATGTGGACGAAAGCCGCCGAATCGTGCCGACGGTTCGCGCCGCTGGAGGGTCCGCTTGCAATACCCCCTGCGAAGGATTGAACGTTGTTCATTGCGCTGGATTCCCGCCTGCGCGGGAATGACGGGAGGAGGTGGCTGTAATTAATCCAGGCTAGTCGACGATATCGGCGAAGACAGAGCTACCGCGTGCATAGCCTCCATGCCGCGCCATGATGTCGGCTGCCTCCACTTCTCGCCCCGGCGCGGTGACAATAACAACGGCTCGATTGGATTGAAGTTCGGTTTCGTAGAACTCGGCGTCCTCTTTGGGGATGCCCATTCCAATCATTGTTCCGACGTACCCGACCGCGGCGGCACCCGCTGCTGCGCTACCGATGATGGCGGCAAGCGTCCCACCGGCAATCGCGGGACCGATCACGGGTAGCACACCGGCGGCAATACCAAGGCCCCACAGAGCCCCCACGCCGGCCCCGGTTGCAATGCCGGCAGCGGCCCCTTCAGAGCCGTAGGTCTCACCGGGTTTCAGCGCGTCATGCTCTGCGGCACCGTAGGCAAAGCCGATTTGCTGCGAAGAAAATCCGCGACTAAGCAATTCGTTAATCGCGTGGCTCGCTTCATCCTTACTCAGAAAGATGTTCACAATCGACTGCTGATCTTGCGTGACCATGATGGTTTCCCCGGTACGAGTGACGGTTAGTTATGGCTTCAGGACCTTGATTCATCCTTCGACCGGATCGCGGAACGGTTGCAAATGGCGCGGTCGCACCGAGCATCCAGGCACTTTTGATGGCGAATTGAGCGACGGGACCACAACCCCACACGGCCACGGTATCGCCGCGTTCCATCTGACAGTTTTCCGCGGATTGCGCCAGACAGAGTTCGCAAATGCCGCGCCACCAGTCGGACTCAAAATGCATTCCACAGCCCGCGATTCGAGATGGCTACGTCTTGACCATCGACTCAATTGGGGCTTGCTGACACTGCTGGACTGAGTAAATGAAGGACGCATCTTCCGGCAGGAGATTGAAAGAGGCTTCGCCCGTGACGACTAGTTACTCAGACACTTGTGTCTGTCGCTAGGCCCGCTGCGAGATCAATTTCGCGCGTTGTCGCGTCAGGTCATCCCCTACCTCTGGCTTGGACCAGGAGAAAGAAAAGTTGCGCCCGGTGTTCGAATCCGAGAGGCAGGTCAAGCATCGCTGGTAACTGGGGTGGGTTCTTCTCGGAGAACAGATTGGACCTGCGCCAACGAGGTGCCGACGGTGTTTAGATAAATCAATCCGACCAGGGTGACCATGGCGTATTCAATGGCATGGTAATAGATCGACGCGGCAAAGATCCCGGCGCGATCATCTGTAAACAGGCAGAGGACCGTCATGAAACACATCTGGATCACGCCGACGTATCCGGGAGCGGATGGGATCGCGGCACCAACAGCCGTCAGGCCAAGCACGATGCACGAGATTAACAGGCCACTTGGCAGACCAAAACTCCAAAGTGCCAGGTGAATGACCAAACCATTGATCACCCAACTTGCCAGCGACAGTCCCAGGATGAAGACGATCAGCAGCGGTTGCTTCAGAGCATGCAGCCCCGAAGCACCGGCGATCAACACGCCTGTGAGCTTGGACAGCATTGACGCCGGCAGAATGCGAGAAAACAGGAAGTTCACCGTCGCGATGAATCTGTCGATGCAGAACACGTACAGCAGCAACACCATCACCAGGCAGGCGACAAGTCCGGCCACGATCAGGGTGTTCGTTCGGATCTGTCGACTGAGTCCGGGCACGAACACCAAGCCGAGACTTAACAGCGACAAGACCGTAATGGAATCACAGGTCCGCTCGAGAACGATGGAGGCCGCGACCGTCGAGGTTTTCACGTGCGCTCGTTTCGCGAACAGCAATACTCGAACGACCTCGCCCATATGCACCGGCAGAATATTATTTAGCCCAAACCCGATCATCACGAACGGAAACAGGTCGCGGCCCACTCGAAACTTTCCGACCGGCGACAACAACAGTCGCCACCGCACGGCCTTCAGCCAGTAAAAAGTCGCGGTGGCGAGCATGATCGGAATCACGGTCCGGTAGTCTGCCTGCTTGAAGGCAGTCTTGGCCTTGGAAAAACCCTCTGGGTCATGCATCAGTTCTCGCGCGGCGATCCAGAGGCATACGGATGAAACCAGCACTCCGATTCCGAGATGAACCCAATGATTTCGATGCAGATTGAGCGATTTTGAGGTAGCGTTCATGGCGAGCGAGATTGTACAGCGATTGGCGGGCGTGTCGATGAACTCTGCGGTAGCAAAGCAACGCATCATTGTAGGGTTTTGAAGGCATGATTTCTGGAAAATCACGGCTTTGCAATCCGAGATAGATTTTCAGCAGCGCGCGTTATGGACGGATCCGCGTCAAAAATGGCTCTGGCGAAGCGCTTGTCTCCCGGAATGAGTCTAAGGAGCGTGTCGTTACGGCTTCCCTGCAGAGTACGACTTTAATCGATGTGGACCGATTTTGAAGCCAAACATCTGTTGGGCGGGGGTTCCATTTGGACGGCCTGATCCATAAATCCACATTCCGGCTGCGCCATGGCCATGGGCGACAACGGAGAGGGCAAGGGCCGAAGACCGACGAAGGAATGAGAGTACTGACGAAGTCGCTGATCGGCTGGACAGCCAACTGAACAACGACGACCGGTGTGTCGGATTGAGCTACGCAACTGGAGTGCAGTTGTGATGCATTTCAGAGAACCCAACGTAAAACAATTACGGCAGTTCGCACATCAAACCACTAAGGAGCGATGGGATGAACAAATGCTCACCTGCGGCAAAAACGTTGTCTGCGGATGGCGTGAAAGATTTCCTGAGAACCTCTTGTCCTCAATCAAGACTGCACGATCCTCTACAATACGCTTGGTGTCGCCACACACAAGCGATAGGTTTCTGACGCTCAGAGTGCTACGCTAGCGCGAACGGTTCGATCTCTCCGAATTGCGTCGTTTGTGAAACAGTTCCAATCAGAAAGGCGCTAGATGAGCATGAGCAACGCAGTCAAGCGGACGGGACTGAGAGGGTGGAGTTGGTTGATTGTCTTTTTGGTCGTTCTCGGGTCGACAATCGTGACGATGCTGGTGTTAAAAGTCGCCGGCTGCAAACCGTGGGCTGAAACGTCTGCGGGAGCGATTAAAGACTATGGATCGGAACATTGTGAACAGGTCCGCACAGACGAGATTTTCGTTCAGGGGCCGAATTTCTGGTCCAACTTTGCTTACCTGCTTGTGGGGCTGATGATCTATTTCTCGGCCGATGAATTCATCGGACGCGGAACTGGAATTGCGATCTGTATTCTCTTTTTTGGCAGCAGCTTCTGGCATGGGACCTTGACCGAAAGTGGCAAGTTTCTTGATATCATCGGCGTGTATGTCGCTCTGATCGCGTTGGGAGTTTACGGGATTTTCGAGGTCCGAGGCCTCGACTCCACTCAGCCGACCGCCCCGCTTTGGTTCTGCTGGGCACTGACCCTGGGACTGATTGCCGGATCCACAAAGAACATCGTCCCCTTTCACGGCTCAACGGTCGGAGCAGCGATTCTTGGACCGTTGCTGTTCGTCCTTCAAGGTTGGGGCGCCGTGCTTTATTGGAATCGCCGCAGCGCTTGGGCGCTGCCTGGAATATTGTCGCTGTTCTGCTTCGCGTGGGCAGCCTTTATGAAATTCAACGATGGAGCTGGCGGCAGCTTATGCGGCCTATTCGGTCACAATGGTTTGCTGCAGGGCCATGCACTCTGGCATGTGTTTTCCGCATTAATGATGCTGTTCGTATTCGAGTACTTTACATCGCTAAGAGGAAGACACCCCAGCGTCTGGCCTTGGCGCTAAGAGGCCCTCTTCGGAGTTCCGGGAATGGATCAACTTCGACGGCCTCTATTCATTGCGGCACTGGCGCTGTTGTTGATTTCCGTATCCGTCGCGAGCGGGATGCAATTATTTCCGCTAACGCCGTCGCCGGATGCGGTCGCGAGTCTCAAAGCGCAAATGATCGACATCGGAATTGGTCAGGGGTTGTCACCCGTCGAGGCGACAGCGGCGGCGGAAAAGGCGACTCAACCCGCGACAGCCGCTGGTGGCGTTCAAACACCGCCGGGAGTCGGGATTGTCAGCCTGGCGTTTCTCGATGGAATTCTGCTTTTCACCGTCGCCATGATCGGGCTGTCCATGATCGTCAACGCCGCGACCCATGCCAGATTGCAAGGTGTCGCCACGCTGATTGTCTTTCTTCTGGTGCTGATCGGGGCGTTCCTCTTCCTGCTGGCGACGATTGAATTGCTCATGCTGATGCTGGCCTTGCTCCTGGCACCCCCGTTCGGAACGATTGCCTACCTGGCCGGCTGGGGCGGATTTCCCAAGGGGACAGCGGGCGTGACTCTCGGCCTCATTATGACACTTAAGTTGTCGTTCGCAGTCTGTCTTATTATGGCCCATCAGCGGTTTTTGAAGAATAAGTCGCTCGTGATTCTGGTCTTATTGTCCTTGGGAGCGACACTGCTGGTCAGCTTCCTGCACGCCATCGTTCCAGGAATACTCGTCAGTATTACCGACGCGATTGCCGCGATCGTGGTCTTGATTATCGTGATCATCTGGTCTTTGATCGGACTGTTCTCTTCGTTGGGTGCCGTTTTGAAGGCAATCATCTAGCACGTCTAGTTTGTTTCCTAAGCAATTGATTCGGAGTCCGCGCGTCGATCCGAACCGAATTTGCTGTCGCGTCGTCCTCCATTGAAAAACCGGAGTGGCACCTTACAATCACGTCAGGGCCTTTACGAACGCGCGGCAAACACACACATCCAGTGCCACATCCCTCGTCTGAGTGAGATGCATCGCGATGAGTCAAGAAGGCGCCATCACTGTTGCCGATGTCGATCGCGAACTTGCCGAGTGGATTTCTCGGGTGTTTCCGGCATTGAAGGTCTCGTTTGATTTGCCGACCGAAGCGGCAAATGGCGATGGGATCAGCTTGTATTTGCTCGGCATTGAGCAGGCGGTCGCCAAGCAGGGCCGGAACCCAGCAACGCAGCTCTCTTTGCGATATCTGATCACCGCTTGGGATCACGAACCTCAGAATGCTCATCGCGTCCTCGGCGAACTCGCTTTTTCTGCCATGGAGCAACAGCGGCTGGAACTGGAGTGGATGCCCTTATCGACGGATCTATGGACCGCATTGCAATTGCGACCACGTCCGGCGATCGTCGTCCGCACCCAGCTTGCTAGAACGCGGGCATTGTCGGAATCGCCGCCGGTACGCACCGGCTTGACGACACGGGAGACAAAGCTGGCGCCGCTGACCGGAGTCATCCTCGGCCCGAATGCCATTCCTATCGCCAACGCCTCCATCGAAGTTGCGACGCTCAAACTCAACACGCGAAGCGACTTCGACGGCCGCTTTCGATTCCCTGCTCTCCCTGCGGACTTGCGTCCAATATTCAACGTCGAATTCAAGGGCCGAAAAGTGACTGTCACTGCGGACCGCACCGTTGGTAGCGGAAAGCCGCTGGTGATTCATCTAGACGAATCGGAGTCCTGATTCATGCCGACATCGTACTTGACACCGGGTATCTACGTCGAAGAGGTCTCCACGGGAGCTCGACCGATCGAAGCCGTAGGCACGAGCACGGCGGCATTCATCGGAAAGGCACCTCGATCTGACCGCCATCTTCAAGAAGTTGTGGCGATCAACAACTGGCAGCAGTTCATTCAGGAATTTGTTGAGAAGGCAAAACCTGCGGAGGCTGTTGCGACCACCGACTCCTCGACAGCGACGTCCCCTGACCAACCGACGGACGGAAAAACAAAAACGGCAGTTGCAGCGGACACGCCTCCCGAGAGCACGGATCTCTCCCACGCCGTGTTCGGCTTTTTTCAGAACGGAGGAAGCCGTTGCTACATCGTCAATATCGGTGACAGCACGTCGTTACTAGGCTCAGGAACCGGGCGAGACGGGCTGAACCTGCTGGAAGCCCTCGACGAAATTGCGATCGTCGCGGCCCCTGGGTTTAGTGATGCGGGTGCATATGACGACTTGCTGACGCACTGCGAGACGATGCGCGATCGAGTCGCGATTCTCGACACACCGAAGGCAGCAGATGTCCGAGGCCTCCTGCAGGTGGCCACGGCGGATGCAGGCGGGAAGTCATCGAAATCGAGCGGAACAAAGGGGCAGCGGCCGCGGGGATCTGATCGCGGCTATGGTGCGGTGTATTACCCGTATATCACGATCCGTGATCCTCTGTCACCGAGTCCAGCCAGGCTGGTAGATATCCCGCCGTCTGGACATCTCGCGGGGATCTATGCCCGAACGGATTCGGAGAGAGGTGTCCATAAGGCACCTGCCAATGAGACCGTTCGCGGTGCTCTCAATGTCAGTTATCTGGTGACACCTCAGGAGCAAGGAGAACTCAATCCGCAGGGTGTCAATTGCATTCGATTGTTTCCCGGTGAAGGGATCAGGGTGTGGGGAGCGAGAACCCTGGCCCCCGGCGCCAGCGAATGGCGGTACGTCAATGTACGTCGATTGTTCAACCTGGTCGAAGAATCCATTGCGCGAGGAACGCGATGGATCGTTTTCGAACCGAATGATGCCTCGCTGTGGAAGTCGATTCGTCGCGACATCAGTGCTTTTCTAACGCTGTTGTGGCGACAAGGGGCACTCATGGGAGCCACTCCGGAAGAGGCCTTCTTTGTACAGTGTGATTCGGAAACGAATACTCAAGATATCATTGATGCCGGACAGGTTGTCGCCGTCATCGGAATTTGTCCGGTGAAGCCAGCCGAGTTCGTTATTTTTCGGATTGGTCAAAGTGCCGCTGGAACTGAAGTGGTGCAGTCCTGACAACATCTGAACGGACACGCCAACTGCAATCGATTGGGATTCTTCTGAATTCGCGCCGGTTATCCCGAGCCATACTGCACAATTAAAATCTCCATAGCTGACGAGAGGATTTACCATGGCAAATGCTACCGGAGTCTCTGTCGATCCCTATCGGTCTTATAACTTCAAACTCGAAATTCAGGGGGTGACAGAGGGACATTTCACTGAATGTTCAGGCATGGGCATCAAGATTGATGCAATCCCTTATCGACAAGGGGGCGTGAGCCAAGTCGTGCATCGGCTGCCGGGCCGAGTCGAGTACGCCGATATCACTTTGCGCTACGGACTAACCCAGTCGACCGACCTCTGGCAGTGGTTCATGAGTGCGGTCAAGGGGACTGTCACTCGGCGAAATGTTTCGATCGTCCTGCTCGATGCGGACGGCGTGGCGGAAGCGCTACGATGGAATCTTGTTAACGCGTGGGTGCGTGAGTGGCGTGGTGCCATCCTCGACGCCCTCAGCCGCGAAGCCGCCATCGAATCCGTCACGCTGGTCTTCGAGACCCTGGATCGCGGGTAGTCGCATGCGATGGAACATCATCGGTAACGCCTTCCGGCGAATCCTATCACCGTTTCACTGGTGGCGCTCCTCTGCACCCGTGAAAGACGGCAATAGCGAGTCTGCAACTAGCACTGGATCTGATGACGCCGATGATCGGACCTCCCCTCAATTCGGGCCGGTCACGAACGCAGGCCCTCCCCGCCATTGGCTGGAGCGAATTCGACTGGTGGCCCCACACCTTCTGTCGTCTCTCACAAATCCTGCATCAACCCCCGCGCACCCTGGCGGCAAGACCACCAGACCTGTCCGCGAGAAATCGACTGTGGACGAATTCGAATCTCAGACCGAGAGTCGGCAACAATTTCCGGTTGCCGCAATCGTCGAAGTCCCCCCTGTACTTCAATCGAATCGAGACATCCTCAGCGATTCAGTAATCCAAGACCAAGCCTTTAGTGAGCGATCAGAATCTCCAGAAGATGTGGTCGACGACGCGGTGACACGGGACTCCAGTTCATCCGTTGTTAGAGGTAATCTCGCAACGATTGAACCTTTCCCCAGTGAACAGACGTCTCGACGAGATGCCCCGCAATTCGAATCGACACTTGTTGAGGCGGCGATTGCATCCTCATCCATTGAAATACGTGATCCGTTCGACGTTGTGGAACCGCCCAAGCGAAAGGCAACCGCGAACGAGGCGGAACCGACCACGTCCGTCAAACATCCCGCGGATAAGATTGAAACTGACATTGAGTCGGCACCAGCAGCCTGCAAATCCTCGGCGTCGCACGTAGTTGCCTCCGAGCCCGTCGATATTGGTAAGGAACTCGCTCAAATCGAACTGAAAGCGTATTGGGCGGGCATCGTATTGCCACCAGAGGGCGACGATTCAATGCGTACAATTCGGCCCTCTGCAGAAGCTGAAACTATTCATCCCCGCTCGGCCGAGACACCGCGAAAGTCGATTGCTGCGAGTCCGTCGCCAATTGCACCATTGGCGTCCCCTGCGCGACATCAGAAGCCGGTCGACGGTCATCAGTCGACGCCTGCGCCAGACACCGAAAGTACACTCGGTCAGTTTGAGAATCGATCGACTCCGACAATTCTTCACAGGGAGTCGACCAGCCGTTCGCGAGCTGACGAACAACTATACCAGCAGAGCGAACGCAGTCGTTTGCCTGCCATCGAGAGCAGCGATTTTGTGCGTCAGTCGTCGCAGCGCGAATTGCGCGAAATTGAGATCGACAAGGTGTCCCGCAATTTGTGGCCAGAGTTGCCAGACTCAATGCCAGCCGACGACGAATTTGTGGGAGATGATCGTGACCGGCACCATCGGCATCGACTTGATCTGGAACAGAAGGGTCGACGATGGAAAGAGTAGCATTCCTGGTGGATCGCACGGGCGTCCGAATTAATTGCCTGCTGAACCCGGAAAGTATTGTCGTGCGCCGGCGCGCAGGAGTGAGACCCCGACGACTGACTGTGGGTTCGCTCACTGGAGAAAAGCTCACCGATGACCCCCTGATTTTCACCGGGGGTGGTGAGACGACGCTCGAACTTGATCTGCTGTTTGATATCTCTCTGGCAGATGCCACGATGCAGGTTGAAGATGTACGGACGCTGACAGGGCCCCTGTTTGAATTAGCAGAAAATAGTCAGGATATATTTCCAATTCAGCGCCCGCCACTCGTGCATTTCGTCTGGGGCAAGAGTTGGAATGTCCCTGGAGTCATCACGGCCGTCGCTGAACGTCTGGAGTATTTCACACCCGAAGGCATCCCCTCTCGATCCTGGCTGCGGCTGCGCATGTTGCGAGTCCAGGATCCGATTCAGCAGGACGACAAACCACATGCGCTACCGTCTGATCTCGAATGGCTGACAGACGAATCTAATCCCCCGAATCCAAACCCTCTGCAATTCGATGAAACGCTGCCCAATGGCGATGACATCCCCGGCGGAAAGGCGGCTCAGCGCCTGGATCAAATCGGCTACGAATTGTTTGGCGACCCCGGCTACTGGCGAATCATCGCGAGGCTTAACAACATTGATGACCCTCTGAACGTTGAACCTGGCCAGCTCTTGCGGATCCCGAGTCTCGGACAGCCGAGGAGGACGCAATGAATAGTCTGGAAGGCCTATCAACTATCTCCGTTGAACTCGCTGGAAGTCCACTCAGTTCCGCGGATGCCGCCTGCCTGGGGAACGTGCTGGTCCAGCAGAGGCTGTCATTGCCCTCCCTCTGTGAGTTGCGTTTTTTTGAGCCGACAGATGGCCTGGGACAGGACATCAGTCAGGTGATCGGGGCTTCCCTTCGAGTTGCGGTCGGTGGCCAGACGACACCGTTGTTCGTGGGTGATGTGACGGCGTTCGAATTCATCTATGGCAGCGATCTGCGGCGCGAAGTTCGAATTCGCGGTTACGATCGACTACATCGCCTGCGCAAGCGCCAGCCGGTCCGGGTCCACGTGAAGACGGACTTGGGCAATCTGGCTCGCGAGCTCGTCGGAGATCTGGGCTTTCGCATCGACGGGGTCTACGGGGGTGTTGTCTACAATCGCCTGATGCAGACCACACAATCGGATTTCGAACTATTGACACTGATTGCTCAGCGGTCCGGTTTGTTCTTTTCTGTCCGCGACGACTTGCTTCAATTTCTCACACTCGAAGGGATCGGTGAGCCGATCGATCTCAGGCTCGGACAAAATCTCTTCAATGCGCAAATCGAAGTGAATGGGGACACTGCCTGTCGCCAGGTGAACACCATCGGATGGGATCCCTTGCGCGTCGATCATCATCGTGGGACAGCGGCTGCAGCTCGAGGAGGACGGATAGCGCAAGCCGCTGCCCCACCCACAGCGGTCGGCGGATCGGGAACCGTGACAATCACCGGCGCAAGTGTGCAGAATGCATCTGATGCAGAAGGACTGGCCCAGGCCGAGCTGGACCTGAGAACCGCCCGGGAAGTGATCCTGTCGGGGGCCTGCGACGGAAACGCCAACTTACAACCCGGTGCAATTGTCAGAGTCAGCGGCGTTGCGGCATCGATCGAAGGACAGTATGTCCTGACTGAAGTCACGCATTCGTGTGATCCGGTGCGAGGTTTCCTTTCCGAGATTGATACCACGCCCCCCACACCTTTGGCTGACCTTGCTGCATCACTGACGGCCCCCGGTGTTGTGACGAGTGTCGCTGATCCCGATCGCATGGGTCGAGTCCGAGTGCGACTGCCGACTTATGACGACCTCGAATCAGAATGGATGCAAGTCCTCTCGCCAGGGGCAGGTGCCAACAAGGGACTGATTGCCCTCCCCAATGTCGGAGACAGTGTGCTGGTTTTGCTACCCGAAGCCTGTATCGGTCAAGGAGTGATTCTGGGTGGTCTTTATGGCAGCAAAGGCCCGCATGATTCAGGGGTCGATGGAGCTGCAATCAAGCGATTCGCGATTCGCTCGGCACGAGGCCAGCAGTTGAGTTTCAACGATGCCCGCGGGAGCGTCCGAATGGAAACCGCTGGCGGAAATTTCGTTGACCTCGCACCTGGGAAATTGCACATTCACGCATCATCCGATCTTGAGATTTCCGCGCCCGGTCGGGCCATTGTCATTTCCGCCAAAACGATCGACTTTAGGAAGGAATGAGATGCGACTCCTGACTGAAGAGGCGAAACTTGTCTGTGACCATCGGCTTGGAAACGTGAAAAACGAGATGACTCAAGATTGGGTTACAATCGACGGACGAATCGTCATGATTGAAGATGATCCAGTGGGGGAAAAAATATCTGGTTGCCCAAACATCAATCTTGGGATCAAGCCTTGTCAATTGACCCTCACTGTTAAAGAGGGCTATTCGGATCTGCTGCGTATCGATGGCAACCGTGTCTGCCTGGATACCCTGCAAGGCCTGACAGATGGCACGCCTCCGGGAATCGTTGTCTATCGAGTGATCGAAGCGGGGCAAGATTTTGTTGGGGAAATGGAATGACCCTGCAACGAGACCGCGCCATCCGGTTCTTTTATCCGCCCGCGATAGACTCGGCTGGAATTGGCTTTCAATTGACTGCCACCGGTAGCCTTGAAACGGTGGAAGACGACCGTTCCATTCGGCAAGCCATCATTCTGCTCTTATCAACGCGTCCAGGCGAACGGGTGATGCGCCCCGGTTACGGCTGTTCGCTTCACAGACTGCTATTCGCTGCCAATGACGATACGACAGCAGGTCTGGCGATTCACTACGTGCGGCAGGCACTTCAGCGTTGGGAAAAGCGAATCGTTGTCACCAAACTTGATGCCACGCGCGATCCAGAGTTTGCGGAACGCCTGATCATCGTGCTCGACTACAGAATTCGAGCGACCCAGCAAAACCAGCAATTGCAGCTCCCCATCGAACTTTCAGGGGGGACAATTTAATGACCTTGCCATCCCCTAATCTGGATGATCGAAATTTTCAACAACTTGTCGATGATGCGACACAGCGGATCAAGTCAACCTGCAGCGACTGGGATACATCACCCGGTAATCCGGGGACGGTCCTGATCGAGGCTTTTGCTCATTTGACAGAAGTAATGCTTTATCGCCTGAATCGCCTGCCTGAAAAGGCTTACATCGAATTTCTTCGTCTGCTGGGCGTGAAACTTCATCCACCACAATGCTCGCGTACGGCACTGCAATTTGTCTTGGACGCACCTCGAGAACAAGAGTTCGAGATCCGCGCTGGAACGCGGGTCACGACCGGCGGGCGCACGGGATCGGCAGAAGCTCCCGTTTTTGTGACGACCTCAGACCTGGTTTTTGAGCCAGGAGTAACAAGTAAGACAGTGCAGGCACTGCACTGTGAACTTGTGCAGGCGGAATCGGCCGGTCTCGGTACCGGACGTCCGGGTCAATTCGTCTTCGCAAAACGGGCTCCCATCATTGCTTCCACGGGCGATGATGGGGACCTGATCGTCGGAGTGGAAGTCGGCACTGATCGTTCTCCAGAGCGGTCGAGATCGATGCAGTACGATGGCAAGACGTTTCAGATCTGGCAAGAAGTCGAGAACTTCACCACAGCCGGGGGAGATAGCCCGGTCTATCTCGCCGATCGCTTCACCGGACGAATCACGTTCTCACCTGCTTTGCAATTGTCGAGCAGCCATGAAGAACAACCACGGACGCTGGCGCAGGTCCCTCTGCTGGGGCGTGAAATACGGCTGTGGTATCGCCGAGGCGGCGGCAGCGAGGGAAATCTTGCCGCCGACAAACTGACGATTCTCAAAGATCAAATTCCTGGAGTGATTGTCACCAACCCTGGGCCAGCCAAGGGTGGTTCCGCGTCCGAAACATTGCCAAACGCACTGATGCGTGGGCCTCTCGAGTTCCGAACACCGCAGCGCGCCATCACGGCAATCGACTTCGAACGTTTTGCCATGATCGATGGCGTCGCTCGCGCGAAAGCGTTCACTCAGAAATCCATGTGGGTCCATGCACAGCCGGGCGCCGTGGAAGTCCGTATCTTAAATGATGTTTCGGAGGAATTCCGCGACAACCATGGAGCGGTTTCTGTCGAAAAGCTACGTGAGTTCCAATCCGAAGATGACCGAGCGTCAATTGAGAGAATTCTAGACGAGCGTCGTCCGTTAGGAACCGCATGTCTCGTGGCGTGGGCTCGATGCAAGGCAGTCATCGCCGAGGCGTACGTCAAGCTCTTTCCCGGCACAGATCGAGAAGCGGTCAAGTCGAGAATCCTGCAAAGCTTGCACCGCACAATCAACCCCCTGCCCTCTCTCACCACATCACCTCCCTATAACGGCTGGGAATTCGGACAACCCTTGCGCGCCTCAAATTTGTATCACATTATTCTGAGAGAGCCGGAAGTCGATTATGTTCAATCGTTGAAATTCGTGGTGCAAGATGCACCCCAAGACAAAGTCGAGTGCCTCGCTGCCGACCCTTTCCAACCCAGCACGTGGTACGCCTGCTCTGGCGATGCACTTTTCAGATCGACAAATAACGGGGATGGTTGGGAAGTCGTGGCACGCTTTCCCAGTGAACGGCTTCTGAAAGTCGAAACGATGCCTGGCCGTCCCGATCTGTTTCAATCCGGTCGTCCGGGGATGCTTGGCATCGCGACAGAATTGCAGGGTGATAGCGGAGGGTATCAAGTTCACGTTTCCACCGACTGTGGTGAAACATGGCAGACGAGTTGGGGATTGATGACGTCTCGGATCTATGATCTTGCCTGGGTCGCCCGCGATGGTGTTCCAACCCTGATGGTCGCGACCCAGGATGGATTGTTCGATGTGCGTCAGGGATCGTTATACAACCCGAAAGAAGTTCTACCGGAAAAACAGACTTGTGGATTCTATGCGGTGGCGTCGGGGGTCGATGCGAGTGGGGCATCATGCATCGCCGTCGCAGCGACTGAATTGCGTGGTGTCTACCTGTCAGTAAATCAACGGCCTTTCCAGTTTATCGGAAATCGCGGCGATGATATTCATACGCTGCAGTTCCAGACCGATGGATTGCGGACGTTCCTGTGGGCCGGACGGTGGGCGGAAAAAGACCAGCCCGGCAATGGTTGTCTCCGCTGGGAAATCACGAACGGCAGTAGCGTGGCCGAGTCTCGACGCGACTTCTCTGACAACTGGACCGGAGGGAGTTGCATGGCGATTGCCTTCCACCAATCCGTCGTGTTTGCAGCAACGCGACGCGCGGGAGTGCTATGGTTGGATACGGCCGCGAAAGAAAGCAGTTGGACCGGCCCCGACATCGCGACTTCTAAACTGCCGCTGGAAGACAAAGGAGGCCGACTTCGCAGCATCGCTGCCATCGCCGTTGATCCTCAATCGGGACTGCTCTTTGCAAGTAGCGAATCGTCCATCTACAAGAGTACGAATTTAGGCAAGACTTATGAGAATTGCTCGCAATCAGAACTGACAGACCGAGTGACGTTGCCCGAGTCATGGCTATTCTGCTCGGGCGAGCATGTCATTAACTTCGTCGACAACGAACAAGTACTCGACTCAGGAAGTGTCCCTGTCGCCAATCCCAAGACGAATGGCTGAGAGGATCACATGAAGCACTCCGAAATACAGCGACTGCTACCGGAAATCTTCCGACGGACAATTGTGCCGGGGACGCCGTTATCTGCCTTGCTGGAAGTCATGGAGTTGCTGCATGAGCGGGCATCGCGAGCTATCGGCCGGTGGGATGAATTGCTCGACCCACTGCTGACGGATGACGATTGGGTCCCCTTCCTGGGACGTTGGTTGGATCAGGAACGCTTTTTTGAGGCGGGCCGTGCAACTGATCATTGCGACGGTGGAGTGATGCAGTCGAACAGGCTCGGTCGACTGCGTGAATTGGCGGCGGTCGGAGCACAGATTGCGCAGTGGCGAGGAACAGCGCGCGGCTTGTTGCTCGTCCTGGAAACGGTGACAGGACTGCCTGGACAATTTACGATCGACGAGCAGGTTCGCGGTTCGGGAAGCGATGTTCTTCCATTTCATATCTGCGTGCGGGCACCCGCGTCCGCCTTATCGGACCGCAGCTTGCTGGATCGTATTATTCAACAAGAGAAACCCGCGTACGTGACTTACACTCTGGAATTTAACGGCCTTCCAACACCCCGCTAAACTCATGGAATGAGCAGCAATGCCATCTTTCTCGATTACTCCTCCGAAACAAGTCGTGTTGAATTCGGGGCGTGGTGACCTGGTATTTGGTGTCACCAGTTTGCAGGCTCGCCCCATCAGAGGGCGAGTGACACCATCCTCCGAGGGGACAACGCGTGCCACATGGTTGTCTGTGGTGGGTGATTTAGAATACGACGTTCTGCCCAATCAATCTCAACAGGTTGTGATTCGGGTCGTGATCCCCCCAGGCACTCCCGCTGGACGCTACGGATTTCGCCTTGATGCCGTCAATGTCGCAGACCCAGACGACGATTTTGCACAAAGCGACCTCGTGGAATTCGATGTCCAAGCGACTCCGAGTCCCGTCACCGCAACGCAGTGGGGGGCAATCCTGGCCGCGACATTGGGTTCGCTGGCCGTGCTGCTGCTTCTCTCCTGGCAACTTTGGCCGCGCACCGGGAAGGTTCCGAACGTCATCGGAAAACCGATCAGCGAGGCAACGCAGATGACCAGAGACGCAGGGTTTGTGCCTGTGGAAATTGAACCCAAGGTCACCGACAAAGAACCAGGCACCGTCATCGAGCAATCGCCGACGGCCTCGGACACCCCCGTGCCTGTTGGAACGAAGGTGCAACTGACGACCGAGGCTTCTCTTGTTGCCGTGCCGAACCTGGTCAACCAGGTCATTCAGGATGCCGCCGTGACGGCAATTCTGAAGGACTTAGGGATGCAGATCGCCGTCGAAGAGACCAGGCTGGAGCAAGGAAAGCCGCTGGGGACTATTCTTGAACAGGACCCTCCCTTTGACGCACAACGCCCAACATACGTCCGCCGGAATCTACCGCTCTTGGTGACGATCGTCGGTGACGGCATGGAGCTTCCCAATCTTGTCGGAAAGAGATTTGACGACGCTGTTAATACAGTCGTCAGCAGCAATCTGATCGTCAAAGGATACGGCAACGATGACCCGACTTCACCGGAACACAACAGAGTCCAACCCGGCGAGGTATACAAACAGGACCCTCCCTGGTCGACGGGCAAATTGGTCGCTAAGAACTCGGGAGTCTTGCTCTGGATTAGACCCACACGAGTCCCCGTCCCGAAACTGGAATCACTGTCTTATTTCAATGCCGACAACGAAGCAAAAAAGGCGGGTCTCGCGATCGAAATCACGAATAGTCCCGGCGCCGCGATCATTCATCACTTTATTTTTCCTGATAAAGTCCTGTCTCAGAGTCCCATGTTTGGTTCGCCCCCCATTGAGGTTGGCGCCAAGATCCAGGTCACTGTTTCGTGGGAGCTAACAAAGGAACGTATAGACCTTCACCCTGCAAGGACAGACTGGCTGCGAAAGGCCTACGTGCGTCCTCAATGAGTGTTCGAGCAACGGGACTGAGTTGGAGTGCCTTTCGTGTCGAACCAGCGTGTCGTCCTGACTGTTCTGATTTTGTTCGCAATTGTTGCCACGATCTGCCTTGGAAGCGGGCTTGTGGGGGTGTCGAACAATGGTGCTCCCGACAGTAACTGGCTTATCCAAGGGCTGAAATCGACATTCACCCCGCCAAGCCTGAAGCCGACAGAGGTCAAATCCGACTGCTTGAAAGACGGTCTGTTCCTCCTGCAGCCGAGCGTGGAGAAGTGTGATGCTGTTGTTGCTCCAAGCACTGCCTACTTCGGATCAGTTCGAATCGCGACAATCTGCAATCTCGATGACACCACACTCAAACTAAACTACTCGCCGTCGACATCACCACCCAGTGCTGATCAGAAGATCGAGATGTCACTCGGCCCCGGCGAGCAACGAAGCTGGCCGATTCTGAAGCCAGGAGGCACGCTGACAATCGCACGGACAACTGGAGGGCAGGCTGCCAGAGCGAGGTTGATGACCGATACGCTGCCGGCACCAAAGTTGGTCGAACCAGACCCTCGTAAGCCGTTGACGTCGAATCCCGAATCAATCCCTCAACAGGTCACATTGCGATGGAATCCGGTGGATCGAGCAATACGGTATCGATTCGCCTATAGTGGTTCTTCAAACAGTTCATCGGCAACGTCATGGAGCGCGACCGGATCGGGAGAGACTGCGGCCACGTCTACGCAAATTGCTCTGGAACATCGTCACGGCACTTGGAAGTGGTCTATTACCGCGGTCGGACAGAAAGATGTGCAAAGCCCAAAAATCAGTTCGACATTCAAGAATTGATCGCGATTCATCTCGAAGCATTTAAGAATTACGATCCACTCAAACCAGTATCATTGGATTGGTCCGCCGAGAATCGTATGGCAAGTTATTAAAGCCCTTCATTGTCTATTGCGGCTTTTGACAAGCGAGATTCAGTCAGGAAGGAATGAGATGACTCGATCGTTTTCTGTCACGACGCCCGCGAGCGAAATGACGCTTGACCGACGGCAGGGTGAAGTGGTTTTTACGGTTTCGAATATCGCCAACCGAGCGGTCCGTGGACGGATGCAACTGACGCCAATTGGACAGACCAGTGGGACGTCACTCGCTCTTGTCGGTGAAATCGAACGCGACTTCAAGGCGAATGAAACCTATCCATGTCGAGTTCGTGTTGGACTACCATCCCAAATGGCACCTGGCCGATATTCATTTCGATTGGATGTATTGAATGCCGCTGATCCAGACGATGACTATGCTGAAGGTCCGGCTGTCGCATTTGAAGTCGATCCCGTCGTCGAGCCCCCGACTACTTTCCCGTGGTGGCTGATCGTCCTCGTCGTCGCATTGTTGGTCCTCACCATTTCTGCGATCTATTTACTGCAGCAGCAACCGGTCAAAGCCGCGTTTGTTCAAGTGCTCTCGGAAACGCCTCAGTTCACAGTGACCTTCACAGACAACTCCACCGGCCCGATTGAAAAACGCTCGTGGAAATTTGGTGACGAAGCTGAAGGAGATGCTCCAACAGAAACTTCAGACTTGAAGGTGAAGCACACCTATCTCAAACCTGGCGAATATATTCCCGTCCTGACGGTGATCAGCAAATCCGGCCAGAGCAACTCGTTCGAGGGACAGTCGATCACCTTCCAGGCGATCCGGCCTGCGATGGCGCGACATCTACTCTTCAACGCTGGCGATAACAAGATTCAACACATTGATCTGGAGGCGGGCACCGTTAAGTCAATCATTGAAGCTCCTGCCGCTGTAGGCCAATTTCACGGTCTCGCGGTTGTGCCGACGACACACGAGATGTTTGCAGTCGCCAATATCTCGGCACCGGACAAATGGACGTTCATGATTCATCGTCTTAAGAAAACTGACGCCAAGCTCGACGCGACCCCGTTGACTGCAAATCCATTCGCAGGATTTATGGGGAACATCGTCAGCGGACCGGATGGACATCTCTATCTCGCGGTTCACGATAACCGGCAGATCCTTCGTTTTGACGAGGCCAATGGGAAACCATTGCCGTCAACCGCTGGCACGATAGAAGATGCGATCTTCGCTAAACTCGAAGAATTCGATCCGCTGGCTTTGGCCTTCGGCCCTGACAAGCACGTCTATCTTTCTGGAAATCAGGCAGGAATTCTCCAGGTCGATGGTACTACCGGAAAAACGATAGGGACTTTTGGAGAAACAGGAACACACGGATACGGAGCAATCGCATTCAGCAAATCGGGCCGACTCTTGGCAGCCGACCGGAATAGTGCGTTGATCTATCAATTCGACGCGACAACAGGAAAGGGACTTGGAGAGTTTCCCGTGACTGGACAGCTGTTAACGATTGGTGAAGACGATCGAGTCTATACATTCTTGTCGCCGGGTGCGGAACCTGGCGGGCGAGCGCTGGTTCGTGTGTCCGACCCAATAACTGGAATCGTCGAGAAATCCTTCCAACTTGACAGCCCTCCATCAGGTGGGGCCGACAATTTCAGCTTTATGATCGTTGCCCCTTTTAATTGATGAAATGGCCATCGTCGCGGCGACATTTCGTTGTGATGTGACACGGATTTGCCTTTTGCCCCGCGTGAGCTAAGTTTCAGCCGCCACGTCTGATTTTGCTGCAATCTCGATCGATCGTAGCACGAACGAGAAGAGATTGGCGAAAGACAGGCATCGATGCGAAGCGCAATCCTGATGGCGCTCGTGTCCCACCATTCCCGTGAGCGGCTCTGTTAAGTCATTCACGGTACCCGTCCGGGACCAGTCGCAGCGAAATCGTTTTCTAAATTGAGTTCGGTGTCGCTGTTTGACTGAAAAGGGTGGGCCATGGACTTTCTCTACACGAACGGGCTGACTGTGCTCGCGTGGGCGGTTGCCTGCCTCTGGATGACGATCACCGTGATTTATATTGCTGCCTGCCGGAAGCAATCGTCACTGCAGCCAATGACCGATACCTCGCAACTGTCAGGACTCCCGAAACTCAGTGTGATCGTCGCGGGCCGGAACGAGTCGGATTGCATCGAAACCTGCATCCGATCGCTGTTTCGTCAGGACTATCCCGATCTCGAAGTCGTCGCGGTCAACGACCGAAGTACAGATGACACGGGAGAAATTCTCAACCGACTGGCTTTGGAATTCCCCGATCGCATGCGAGTCGAACACGTGTCGACGTTGCCGGCAGGATGGTTCGGCAAACCATACGCCCTGGAGCGAGGACTGAGAATTGCCACGGGAAGTGTGATCTGCTTCACGGACGCCGATTGCAAGTTTCTAGCTCCGACAGCCTTGTGTACCGCAGTGGTGGAGATGCTTCGAGGCGATGTTGATTTCTTCTCGATCGCAGCTACGTACACGATGAATACACTGCGGGAATGCGTGATCGTCCCCTGTTGTTCGGAGGCCATCCTGGCATGGTTACGGCCAGAACGTGTGAGTGACCCTCGCTGGCCTGATGCTTTCGCCAACGGCGCGTTCATCATGGTCCGCAGGGCGCCATTCGAGTCCATCGGTGGATGGAGTTCTGTTCGATCCAAAATCAGTGAAGACTTAGAACTGGCGCGATTATCCAAACGGTCTGGTTTGCGTCTGCAGGTGGCGCAGGGTGATGGGTTCTACCAGACGGATTCGTATTGCACCTGGCGCGAATCTTGGAACGGCTGGAGTCGCATCTTCAATGGAGTTCTGACACCCAGCCAACTGATGATCACCGTGAGCAGAATGCTAGTCTTGTTCGTGCTACCACTCAGTGCGATGCTGTACGGCGTGGCCAACGCGATTCAGACCGGAAGCATCGACTGGCTGACTCACGGTGCCGGACTGGGATTCGCAATCGCGTTCAGTCTTAGGTGCATGATGGACGTGATCCTCTTTCGACTGGTGGGAGCCCCGATCGCAACCGTCCTGTTGGCTCCACTGGGTCGGCTGTTCGTCATGGCCGCCTCAATCCGTGCGTTGTTGTCGCATTTTGGATTGGTCCGCACTCACTGGCGCGGGACGACATTTGTTTCCGGACAAATGATCAGGCCGGAACAGGTACAGGCTTAGCTGGCTTGGCTCCATACCCCAGGGACTCGAGCAACACCGGTTGCCGCCCAGCGCGAAGTAGTCGCTGAACAGTCAATTCAATCTGTGGCAGAAACCCACGTTCCAGATCGAGGGGATGCAGTACGACACACGGCAGTGCGTGCTTTCGAAAGCGATATTGAATTTGCCCCAACCTGTACCCGACGCGGCACAGCAGACGAATTGGCGAAACGTCCCAGACCCAGGTTGCTAGTGGAAGTCGTTGCCCGCTTGAAGTAGCAACCTTGCCATATCCCACCGTGTAGTGGATGCCGAATTTCGCGAGGCGTTCCGGAGTTGCGAACCCGATTTGGTAAGTCGGGGCAATGAAACCGCAGGCTGGCTGGCCCATCACGCGTTCGAGGATTTCTTGTCCCGCTGCCAGTCGACGGTCTGTCTCCGCGGGGTCCAAACCGTTCATTTCGTCCTTGCCATCGGCGATCTTCGACTTCAACCCACGGCGGCCGGGCCGAAAGTGTTCGTAACCGTGCAGCAGAATGTTCGCGTATTCGTCACGGACTCGGTCCAGGAATGCTCGATCGTTGTCCCCTAAAGGCACCCCACCCCAACAGGGGACGACCGCAGCCGACATCATATTTCCCACCAACGGTGCCATCGACTGCGTAAACGTGGCAACATGCGAAGCATAGATTGGAGCCACATCATGCAGCATGACGCAGAATGACCGCGAGATATCCAGCGGCGGGGTATGCTCTGTCATAGCTTGTCGTCAGTGACTGCATCGAAATGCAGAAACTTCGCCTCTGATGTGAAGTAGGTTCTCGATACCAAAGCGCGCGGAACTTTATCTAAACACATTCAACGCCTCAAGATCGATTCTCGCCGGACGTACTTCGTCAATGCTGACATGAAAGCACTCGCTCCAATGCACCGCCCGGTGTCGGCTCGCCCGAAGTTCTTATTGCTCTCTCTCGCATTCATGGGTTTCATCAGCCTCGGTCTGCCCGATGCCGTCATTGGAGTGGCTTGGCCATCAGTTCGGGACACCTTCCACCTTCGTCAGGGGGCCGTTGCTCTGGTCTTGGTCGCTTCAGGTCTCGGGTACTTGTTGAGCAGTTTTTTTGCCGGTCGATTGATGCATTCCCTCGGGATTGGACTGGTTTTGACGGCCAGTACCAGCCTCGTGGCGGTCGCCATGTTTGGGTTCGCATTCTCGCCGATGTGGGCCCTGTTCGTATTCTGCGCGTGTGTTCACGGGCTCGGGTCTGGAGCAATCGATTCCGGACTGAATGGGTATGCTGCTCATCATCTGTCGACTCGATCATTGATCTGGTTGCACGCCTGTTATTGCATCGGGGCACTAATCGGACCGGTCCTGATGTCGAGCGTCCTGGCCAGTGGTCGCCATTACAGCGCAGGTTACTCTGCCGTCGGCGGGACAATGCTGGCGATGTCAATCATCTTCCTGCTCACTCATCGGTGTTGGGAAGAAACGTCGTTCACTGCCCCGGAGATTCGATTGCCGCTTGGTGCAGGAACTGCTTTACGATCCTCCGCTGTCTGGCTCCAGATGGCGATTTTCTTCTTGTACACCGGCCTGGAGGTGACATTCAGTCAGTGGACGTTTACGGTCCTGACCGAGTCACGACATGTCAGTCCGCGCACGGCAGGGATTGCGGTCGGGTTTTACTGGGGATGTATCGGTGCCGGGCGAATTCTATCTGGGTTGATCGCCGATCGAGTGGGGATCGATCGACTCATTCGGTATTGCTTGCTGGGTGCAGGGAGTGGCGCATTACTCTTCGCGACCCGACTTCCCGTTGGCGCTCAGCTCCTTGGTCTTGCGCTCGCTGGACTGGGGTTGGCTCCCGTATTCCCTTGCCTGATGTCCCGGACTCCGCGACGGCTTGGGACGCAATTGTCGGCTCACGTCATCGGATTTCAGGTCGCGGCCGCGATGATCGGTGCCGCTGTCGTCCCCGGAACCCTCGGTGTCATGGCGGGACGCGGAGGATTGGAAATGGTACCGCTCGGAACCGTGGTTCTGTTTGGCATTCTGGCACTGCTCCATGAAAGACTAATGCGTTTACCGGATGTCGGCCTGGACCCCAACTGACGAACATCAAGTCTGTGAGCTGCTGGGTCCTTCCATGATTCTCGGTTCAGAGTTGATGATTGCTGGTTGAGCTTCTGTGTCAGGCCTCTCACCGCCGCGAGGCGACTGCACCTGCTCAGCGCATACGCCGCTCTTTACTTCGTGGCTGTCGATGCCGGCGGAGACGCGATGGATGCTGGCGGTTGGGATGAAGCTGCCGCCGGGGCCTTCTTCATGAACTTCTTCAGCGGAATTTGATAGTACCTCGCTCCGGCCGGTTGCGGCTTGCCGTCGAACGTTTGGGTGAGGATCCGAATCATGGCACGGCCGGCAAATTCCTTGCCTATCTGCAGTTGCCCCGTGAGTTTGCCGTCCTGGGTCGGTTTCAAATCGAATGTGGTATTCAGAAGATATGTGCGGCCGCCATCACTTCTCATATCGCTGAAAGCCACCACGCTGATCGAATAGATGGGCTTGAGTCTCCCTTGATCAGTAAGGGTGAAGGAGACGTTCAACTTGTCCCCACTTGCAGCGGTCACCTCCCCATCGTACTTCAATCCCCACTCGTCCTTCGAAGGACCAAGCTCATAAAAATGAGCCCAACAGAAGCTAGATGTCAGGACAACAGCTACGACGAACGACGAACCCGTCGCCAAAGGCGAAAATCGAAAGCTCATGTCACATACACCTGATAAGTGGAATCGCTGTAGCCGATTTGAGCGTCGGAAGGTCGGCTTTGTGCCCATCGGGCGGATCATTGAAGCTGTCCGCCTAAATTCGGGCAATATCAATTTGAGTGCTGATATTTCCCATCGCCACTGCAACTTCCTATTCAGGCTTACGCAAGAACCCCTGACCGACTTCCGAATTGGCTGAGAACATCCACATAAACGAATCGCAGCGAACCGGATGCTAACCTTCGGTTCCGTAGACCGGGGCCGAAACCCTCACCGCCCCGCATTCTTGGACTCGACCTATTCGCAGGCTTCTTACGGGGGGTTAGGGGATTGCGATCGATGGCAAGATTCTTCGCGGGGCACGCGAACGGGGCGGCACCCGCTGCCGGTCGGTGCTCAAACCACACAAGCTTCAATCAGGGGATCAGATTTGATTGATTTACCACTGCGAGACATAACGTCACTCGCGTGCATCGATCACATCGATCGATGCGGGCAGATCCAACATCCGAATGCTAGAATCTCGCGTTCGTTTGCCCCTACTCCAGTATCATCGGAATCCGTCTTGCCACTTTTCGGTTCTCACCTTTCAATTGCCGGCGGCTACTACAAAGCGGCCGACAAGGCTGCTTCACTGGGCATGGACACTGTTCAGATCTTCACCAAGAACAACAATCAATGGCAGGGGAAGCCTCTGTCGGATGAGGACGTGAAGCTATTTCGCGAGGCGGTCGAGCGGGCCGGGTTGCGGCGGCCCTGTGCGCATAATAGCTATCTGATCAACCTGGCGAGTCCCGATGATACGCTGTGGCAGAAGTCTCTGGAGGCGCTGGTTGTCGAACTGCAACGCGCCGAGGTGATGGGTCTGGATGGGGTCGTGATGCATCCCGGCAGCTTTGTGACTTCTTCTGAAGAAGAAGGGTTGGCGCGAATCGCGAAGGCGATTGATTTGGTTCACAAACAGACTAAGGGATTTAAGTGTCAGTTGTGGCTTGAAACGACGGCCGGTCAAGGGTCGAACCTGGGACATCGGTTTGAGCACATTGGGACGCTGCTGAGCACCATTCGCAATCCGGAACGAGTCGGCGTCTGTGTCGATTCGTGCCACATCTTCGCGGCGGGCTATCCGCTGCAGACGCCGGACGAATACGCAGCGACGATGGCCGAGTTTGATCGGCAGATCGGTGTCGATCGCATCCGCGCCTGGCACTTGAACGACAGCAAGAAGCCGCTGGGTAGCCGCGTCGACCGGCACGAACATATCGGCGAAGGGTTCCTGGGAATGGAACCATTTCGGCACATCGTGAACGACCCGCGCTTCGCGGAAATTCCGATGTATCTGGAGACGGAAAAGGGAGAACGCGACGGAGAGGAGCTGGATGCGATCAATCTGCGGACTTTGAAAGGCTTGATTGGTGACGCCCCAAAAAGTCTACGCAAGGCGACTAAGAAAAAGACATGAGAAGAGCCAGGGCCGAGGTGTCTAATGTTCGTCTATTTCGCGCGACGGTAGTCCACGATAGAGAATCCGCGGAAGTCACCGCGTGGTACTGACCGCGAAGACATGATTTCCCCACGCGGGAAGGTCGACATACAGACCGTTCGTGGCGAGGTCTCCGCTGTCTCGGTCATAAGATTGTGTGGCGATGAGTTCCTGCAAGTGCACGTTTCCCATTAGATTGGCGAATGGCAATGGAACGCGCGTCTGACTTTGGTGGTCTGAATAGTTCACGACGACGATTAGACGTTCTGATGCAGATCGCTCCCAGGCGAAGGCAATAAAGCAGTCGTGCGTCCCGTTTCCGCCCCACGCTGGGAGGCACTCCAGAAGCCACCATCTGCCGTCGCGAACTGTCGGCAATCTCAGCACCGCCAACAGGCTCTCGTAGAAGTGGGCGAGGTCGACGTTGAAGGTCTCTTGAGGGGCACGGACGAGATGCGGTGAGATTCGCTTCAGCCGTCCTTCGAATTGTCCTTCATGCAGGAAACGAAGTCCTGGGGATAGGAAAGTGATGATCGCGGCGGCTTGATGCTGGTTGAATGGAAAGACGGCGGCGGCGCGTGGTTCGTCGTGATTTTCGAGGAATCGCGCCAGATGATCTTGATATTCCAAGGCTGCGTGCAAGTGCCCTTTCACGGACTGCGCATCACCGGCATGCAATCGATCGTACAGCCGCTTGTCGTAGCAGTAGTTGAAGCCCTGCTGCTGTAACGTCCACTCGAGATCCCAATAAACCTCGGCCATGAATACGAAGCTGGGATGATCACTTCGCACACGCTGGATGGCCGCGGGCCAGAATGGCTGTGCTTCGAGGCCCCAAGTCCGCATAAATACTTCGGGAAGAGCCAGCATCGCCATGTCGCACCGGAGACCGTCACATTGGTTGGCAATTCGCGACAGTTCGCCAATCATCGCTTGCTGCAGTTCGGGGTTTCCATAGTCAAGCTGCACAGTGTCTGCCCAGCCTGCGAAGTAGGGATCACGGCCGTACGCAAAGATCTGAGCACCATCGTCTGAAAGAGCGCGGAAATAGTTCTGCGGCTCTCGTGCCAGTTCCTCTTCGCTGCCATGAATAAGATAGTCGGGATGTTGATGCACCCAGGAATGGTCAATTGCCATATGGTTGCAGACAAAGTCGAGCATCAAATTCATGCCCAATCGTCGCAAGCGGCCTCTCAAGCGAGCCAGCGCGATGTCGCCCCCTAGATCCTGATGCACCGTATACGCCGTAATTGCAAAGCCAGAGCCGGCGATATCGTTGTCGGTCAGGTCCGGTAGCGTTTCCTCAAAATCATGACGCCACTGCGGATTTGTCCGAGAGACCTCTTGTGCCGCCACGCCCGTTTGCCACACGCTGAGCAACCAGATCCAATCGAATCCCTTGTCTGCGAGGGCTTCCAAGGCTGCGGTTGGAATGTCATCCAGCGTGGCTCGTCGACCGAGTTGCTGCGACAGCTCGGTCATCCAGACTCGCGTGTTGATCTGATAGAGCGATGGGTAGCGTGGAGTTGGAGACATAGTCGCGCGATCTGCCTGAGCCTGATCAGAATAAAAGAGCGAACCCTGATGTCGAGCTTAGACGACCGCGTGAGTCGCCGCGTCAGCCTTCACCGCAGCGCCATTGGCCGCGATGGCTTCCGCATACGATTCCTTGCCCCCAGCCAGGACCTGCTCTGGCGTCACGGTGGCGAACAGATGCAGAGCCCGTGCGACGATCCCCGTCCAACCTGTCTGATGACTGGCACCCAGTCCCGCTCCGTTGTCGCCATGAAAATATTCGTAGAAGAGCAGATTGTCGCGCCAATGCGGGTCGGACTGCAGTTTCTCGGCACCACCAAAGACAGGACGGCGTCCGTTTTCGTCGCGCAGGAACATCTGCGAGTTCCGTCGCGAGATCTCTTCAGCGATTTGATAGAGCGTCATCATCTGGCCCGAGCCGGTCGGGCATTCAACCTGAAACTCATCGCCGTAATAGCTGTAGTATTGCATTAAAGCTCGCACGATTAATGCATTGACTGGCATCCAGATCGGGCCGCGCCAGTTACTGTTGCCACCGAACATGCCGCTGTCAGATTCAGCCGGCAGATACTCAACGCGGTACTCCTGACCGCCCACATTCACAACATACGGATGGTCGGCATGGTATCGCGACAATGATCGAATTCCATATGGGCTGAGGAACTCGTTCTCATCCAGCATCTTGGTCAATACACGTCGCAGCTTGTCTTCATTCAAGATCGATGCCAGGCGACGATTAGCATAGCCAGGCTTTCGCGAGTCGTGGATGAAGGTGACCAATTCGGGGCGGGCGGTCAAAAAGTTGCGATATCTTTCGATGATCTCGGGATAGCGTTCAGCCAGTCTTCCTTCGAACACGGTGGCCGCACACAACGGGAGCAGGCCCACCATCGAGCGAACTTTCAGGCGTTGCGATGTGCCATCCGGCAACTGGAGCACGTCATAGAAGAATCCGTCTTCGTCGTCCCACATGCCTGTGTCGCCACCAGCATGGATCATCGACGACGCGATCCACAGGAAGTGCTGCATGAACTTGATCGACATCTCGGCGTAGGCAGAATCCTCGGCCGCCAATTCACTGGCGATTTCCAGCATGTTCTGACAGTACAGAGCCATCCAGGCCGTGCCGTCGGCCTGCTCGAGGTGCCCGCCTGTTGGTAGCGGCGCACTGCGATCGAACACACCAATGTTGTCGAGCCCCAGAAACCCTCCTTCGAAGACATTCTTGCCGTCGCGGTCTTTCCGATTCACCCACCAGGTAAAGTTCAGCAACAGTTTTTGGAAGCAGCCTTCCAGCCAGCGTTTGTCCCCCTTGCCTGTCCGGGCCTTTTCCAAGCGATATGTAAAGATCGTTGCCCAGGCATGCACCGGCGGGTTCACGTCTCCAAAATTCCATTCGTAGGCGGGAATCTGCCCATTGGGATGCATGTAGTGCTCGCGCAGCATCAAGTCCAACTGCTGCTTGCCGAAATCGGGATCGACCAGAGTTAACGCCACGACATGAAACGCCAGATCCCACGCGGCATACCAGGGGTATTCCCATTTGTCTGGCATCGAGATGATGTCGGCGTTGTACATATGGTGCCAACCCCCATTTCGCGTGGACTGTTTTCGATCCTTCAGAAACGGATCGCAGCCGCGTTCGAGTAGCCACTTGTTCAAGTCATAGAAATAGAACTGCTTAGACCAGAGCATCCCGGCAAGTGCCTGCCGCATCACACGACGCTGGTCTTCACCAAGTGACAGCGGAATCACGGCAGAATAGAATTCGTCCGCCTCGCGTCGTCGAGCCTGAATGGTGTCGTCGAACGAAGCACCAAAACGGCTCCCCTTCCCCTTTGCAGTGACCACCCCCGGCTGAACCTCACACAGCCGCAGGCGCAACGTCTGGGACTCACCGGATGGGACAGATAGCACGTAATCCGCAGCGACCTTCGTTCCCGTCTTGCCCGGATTCACGGCATCGACCTGGCCATTGACGACGAAGTTGTTGATCCCGTCCTTCACATAGGGGCTGGCATTCTCGGCACCGGACAAGCGCGAGGTGTTCGTATCATTCTCTGTGAACAGCAGCGTCGGACTTCCCTCACAGTAGAAGTACCTTTGCCCCAGCTTGGTATGCGAGGCGGCGACAACCGCCATCTGGTCCGATTGCGCTGCGCATTCCAAATTGGGACGATCGCTGTTGTCACCCCAAGACCAGGTGTTGCGGAACCACAGCGTCGGCAGCACATGCAACGTCGCCGTCTCTGGACCACGATTCGTAATCGTGATCTGGATTAGCAGATCCTCGGGATCAGACTTAGCATATTCGACGAAGACATCGAAATAGCGATCTTCGTCGAAGATCTGCGTGTCAAGCAGTTCATATTCCATGTCCTGCCGCCCACGGGCGCGATTGGTCAGAACCAGGTCTTCGTATGGATAAACTTGCTGCGGATACTTGTACAGGTACTTCATGTACGAATGCGTGGGAGTCGAATCGAGATAGAAGTAGTACTCCTTCACATCCTCGCCATGATTCCCCTCGCTGTTCGTCAGTCCAAACAGACGTTCTTTCAGAATGGGATCGTTTCCATTCCACAGTGCCAGCGCGAAGCACAGCAACTGTTTCTGGTCTGAGACTCCGGCCAAGCCGTCTTCGCCCCAGCGATACGCTCGCAAGCGTGACTGATCGTGACTGAAGTAGTCCCAGGCGTTGCCCGTATCACTGTAATCTTCGCGAACCGTGCCCCACTGCCGCTCGCTGAGGTAGGGTCCCCATTTCTTCCACGCAGCCACACCCTCACGAGCGGCGTCTAAACGTTGGGACTCGGCAGTCATGGGACGATTCCTGCTGGCGGATCAAATGGTAAGTAATTTATCAGATCACGATCGATCTGGAATTGCCACCGTGCCAACCACGGTCGCGTGAGCACATCGCCTTCCCGAGGATTAACGCCAGAGTTTCGGATATGCTGAGTTGAGTCCTAGTGTCGGCGCATTTGATCGTAGTGTTCTTGGGCAAATTCAATCGATGAGAAGCTCTCTTTATTTTCTGTACGTTTGCTCTGCCTTGGCATCAGTGTCTACGGCTGCTGAATGGAAGCAGTTTCGTGGACCAGACGGACAGGGTCACACCAACTCCAAAGAACTACCGTTGAAATGGAGTGAGACGGAGAACGTCCATTGGAAGACACCGATCCCTGGTCGGGGTTGGTCGTCTCCTGTTTTCGATGGCGATGTGGTTTGGATGACGACAGCCGTCGAAGATCCGCTGACCGGAGAAGCGTTAGAAAAGGTGCAGAAGAATAAACAAGGCGATGACCCTGCTTCGAAAGAGGTGAGCCTGCTAAGCTCAGTTTCTTTGAGAGCCATCAGCGTCGACGTGAAAACGGGCAATTTGCTGTCGGACATAGAGCTGCTCAACGTGGCAACTCCTCCGGTGATACACACCCTCAACAGCTACGCCTCACCGACGCCTGTTCTGGATGGCAATCTGCTGCTGTGCCATTTCGGTGAGCTTGGCACCGCTTGCTTGGACACATATTCGGGCAAAGTGAAGTGGACGAAAGTCCTGCCATCGTCACACGCGGTCGGCGCAGGGAGTTCGCCTGTCATCTTTGGCGATCTGGTCATCTGCCCTTGCGACGGAACCGATGTGCAGTACGTTGCCGCCTTAAATAAGCAGACTGGCGAACTCGTCTGGAAAACGAACCGCCCGAAGATGTCGGGCCAGAACGGAGACTTCCACAAATCCTATTGCACTCCATTGCTCGTCGAAGTTGCAGGCAAGAACCAAGTCATCATTCCCGGTGCGCAATGGGTTGTTGCCTATGATCCTGTTGACGGACGCGAGATCTGGCGGGTGCGTTATGGCGACGGCTTTTCGAATGTGCCGCGACCCGTCATCGCCAATGACCTCGTTTGCGTCTGTACCGGCTTCATGCAGCCACAACTGATTGGAATTCGCATGGATGGCGAGGGGGATGTCACCAGCAGTCACGTCGCATGGAAGATTCCCAAGTCTGTCCCGACGATGCCTTCCCCCATCGTGGTCGGTGAAGAGATCTACTTTATCACGGACCAAGGCGTGGCAACCTGTGCCAACGCAGCAAAGGGAGCAACCGTCTGGACCAAGCGACTCGGAGGCAATTATTCCGCGTCCCCGCTGGCTTCAGAGGGTCGGATCTACTTTAGCAATCGAGAAGGTGAAACGACCGTCATACAACCAGGCAAGAAATACGAAGAATTGGCGAGCAACAAACTCGACGGCCAGCACATGGCCTCACCCGCGGTCTTCGAGAATTCGCTGCTTCTCCGCACGAACACTCATCTGTACCGAATCGGCCAGTAGCTTTGCTGAGTGTGTCACCTCGTAGGTCATGCTTCAGCATAACTTTTCAGGCGACAGCTCAGACTTGCAACAGTCCTCTCGAGAAGAGTTATGCTGAAACATAACCTACGACTCACTGCGAGAACTTGCCGTCCAAGGCGTCGCGTTCAATCTGCAACACTTTGCCCAGGCGTCGCACATGTCGCTCTTCATTCGTGAACTGTGCTTTCACGAACGCCTGCACGAGTTCCACGGCGAGTTCTTCACCGACGATCCGTGCCCCCAGGCACAGGACGTTCATGTCGTCGTGTTCGACTCCTTGATGAGCCGAATAGGTGTCGTGACAGATACCGGCTCGAATGCCGGGAATCTTATTCGCGGCAACGCTGATCCCCACACCGCTTCCGCAGAGCAGGACTCCACGTTCCGCTTTTTTATCGAGAATTACCTGCCCGACCTTCACCGCGTAGTCGGGGTAATCGACAGCGCAATTGGAATCGGTGCCGCAATCAACGACTTCGTGACCAGCCGCCTGAATCACAGCCAAGATCCGTTGCTTGAGTGGAAACCCGCCGTGATCACAGCCGAGCGCAATTCTCATGTTGATGAACTCTCGATCTCGTCGGACTCCACCGTTGACGATGAAGTCCCCACCCTTAGCCGATGCTGAAATCAACTGCCGCGCATTATGCCAAGTCGGTCTTGCCCATCAAGTACCGATCGCATTCACGAGCGGCACCGCGACCTTCGTTAATCGCCCAGACGATTAGGCTTTGCCCACGACGACAATCGCCTGCTGCGAACACACCGGGGACATTGGTGTTGTATTGGCCGTGAACGGCTTCGTAGTTGGTTCGCGGATCAAGCTTCACACCCAACTGGTCGGCGACTGGCGATTCAGGGCCCAGGAAGCCGAGTGCCAGGAAGACGAGATCGGCAGGGATCTCTTTTTCGGTTCCGGGAATCACCTTGAACGGCGGAGCAGGTTCGGCCTTGGCGATCTTCAGTGCTCGCAATTCGCCCTTATCGTTGCCCAGGAATTCGACAGTCGTCGTGCTGAACAAGCGAGGATCTTCACCGAACACCGCTTCGACTTCGGCGTGACCGTAGTCGACACGGAAGATTCGCGGCCATTGAGGCCAGGGATTATTGCCTGCGCGTTCGTCCGGCGGTTGCGGAACGATTTCCAGATTCACCAGGCTCTTACATCCGTGACGCATCGAGGTCCCGATGCAGTCGTTGCCGGTATCACCGCCGCCAATGACCACCACATGCTTGTCCTTGGCGTTGATGTACTTGTTGTCGGACAACTGAGAATCGAGCAGGCTCTTGGTGTTCGCATGCAGGAACTCCATCGCCATATGGACTCCCTTGAATTGCCGACCGGGAATCGGCAGATCGCGAGGCTTGGTCGCACCAGTGGCCAGCACGATCGCATCGAACTGCTCGCGCAGATCCATTGAACTGATATCGCGACCGATTTCCGTGTTCGTTCGGAACTGCACCCCTTCGGCGGCAAGCAGGTCGACTCGACGCTGCACGATGTGCTTTTCGAGCTTCATGTTGGGGATGCCGTACATCAGCAATCCGCCAACCCGATCGGCTCGTTCGAACACGGTGACGTCATGACCAACGCTGTTCAGTTGCGCCGCGGCTGCCAAGCCAGCCGGGCCGCTGCCGACAACGGCCACTCGTTTGCCCGTGCGCTTCACTGGAGGATTGGGCTGGACCCATCCCTTCTTGAAGCCGTGATCGATGATCGAACATTCGATGTTCTTGATCGTGACGGGCGGATTCGTAATCCCCAGCACGCACGATCCTTCGCACGGCGCAGGACAAACTCGCCCGGTGAACTCGGGGAAGTTGTTCGTCTTATGCAGACGATCAAGGGCTTCGCGCCAGTTGCCGCGATAGACCAAATCGTTCCACTCGGGAATCAAGTTGTTGACGGGACATCCCGCAGCCATCCCCGCCATCAGCGAACCGGTGTGACAGAACGGCACTCCACAATCCATGCACCGAGCGCCCTGAGTCTTCAGTTCGCCATCGGACATATGATCATGAAACTCGTTCCAGTCCAAGATGCGCAACTTGGCATCCCGGTCATTCGGAACCTGACGCAGAAACTCTTTAAATCCAGTTGGCTTGCCCATTACTCTTCAAACTCAGATGAAATGTTTGACCACGAATCAACACGAATACGAACGAATCAAATCGGTGCTAGGCCTTGGCCAGTTCCTTCTTTTGTTCTGCCATCGCTCGCTTGTAGTCGATTGGCATGACCTTTACGAAGCGTGGCAGTTCGTCGTCCCAGTTTTGCAACAGGTTGGCGGCAACTGTGGAGCCGGTGTACTTGTGATGCTTCACCAACAGGCTCTTCAGGTGGCTGATGTCCTCGCTGTCGACGACCTTTTCCAGTTCGACCATTTCCAAGTTGCAGTTACCCAGTAGCTGGTCGCGTGGGTCGTAGACGAAGGCACTTCCCCCGGACATCCCCGCGGCGAAGTTGCGTCCCGTGGGACCCAAGATGACAGCCGTCCCGCCGGTCATATATTCCAGACCGTGATCTCCGACACCCTCTACCACGCAAGCAGCACCCGAGTTGCGGACGCAGAAGCGTTCGGCGGCTCGACCGCGGAAGAAGGCCTCCCCTTCCGTTGCTCCGTACAAGGCGACGTTACCGATCAGGATGTTGTCTTCAGGAACGAACGTCGACTTGGCTGGTGGATAGACGATCACTCGCCCACCCGACAGTCCCTTGCCGACGTAGTCGTTGGCATCCCCTTCTACTTCGATCGTCACACCATGAGCCAACCAGGCACCCAGGCTTTGGCCGGCTGAGCCCTTGCAGCGGATGTGGATCGTGTCGTCGGGCAGACCTTTCTCGCCCCATTTCTTCGAGACTTCGTGGCTGAGGATCGTGCCGAGAGCCCGGTCGATGTTCTGAACTTCGATGTTCAGACGGACGTTCTTGCCGGTCTCGATCGCATCCTTGGCCTCGCGTATCAATTCATTGTCGAGCTGGTATTCGATCCCGTGCTGCTGAGCGATCGTGCAATAGGTCTGCACGTTGGCATGCGGCTTGGTGGCTGGCTTCAGGATCTTGGACAGATCCAGATGCTTTAGCTTCCAGTGATCGACGGTGTTGTCGTATTCCAGGATATCGCTGCGGCCAACCATTTCATTGATTGTGCGGAACCCGAGCGACGCCATGATCTCGCGAGCTTCTTCAGCCACCATGAACAGATAGTTGATCACGTGTTCAGGCTGACCATTGAACATCTTGCGCAATTGAGGATCCTGAGTCGCGATCCCAACCGGGCAGGTGTTCAAGTGACACTTACGCATCATGATGCAACCGAGGACGATCAGCGGGGCGGTGGCAAAACCGAATTCTTCGGCTCCCAGCAGACATGCAATCACCACGTCGCGACCGGTCTTGAGCTGGCCGTCCGTTTCCAGGCGGACTCTGCTACGCAGGTCGTTCAGCACCAGCGTCTGATGCGTTTCGGCAATCCCCAGTTCCCACGGCATCCCCGCGTGCTTAATGCTGGTCAGCGGCGACGCACCTGTTCCACCGGAATCACCGGAGATCAGAATCTTGTCGGCATGGCCCTTGGCGACACCGGCTGCAACCGTACCGACACCGACCTCGGACACCAGCTTCACGCTGACGCGTGCGGAGGGATTCGAGTTCTTCAAGTCGAAGATCAACTGAGCCAAGTCTTCGATCGAATAGATGTCGTGGTGTGGTGGTGGGCTGATCAGACCGACGCCCGGAGTCGAATGTCGAGTGGCCGCGATGATCTTGTCGACCTTGTGACCGGGCAGTTCGCCCCCTTCACCAGGCTTGGCTCCCTGCGACACCTTGATCTGCAGTTCATCGGCATTGGTCAGATACCAACTCGTCACACCGAAGCGGCCCGACGCGACTTGCTTGATCGCCGATCGCTTGGAATCGCCGTTTGGCAACGGTTGGAATCGCTTGTAGTCTTCGCCACCTTCACCCGTGTTGCTCTTGCCGCCGATGCGGTTCATCGCGATCGCCAGTGATTCGTGAGCCTCGGCCGAGATCGAACCGTAGCTCATCGCACCCGTACAGAACCGTCGGACGATGGCCTCGACTGTGTCAACTTCTTCGATGGGAACAGCGGCCTGCCCTGCCTTGAACTTCAACATCCCACGCAGATGGCATTCGCGCGTCGTTTGCTCGTTCACCATCTTGGAGAACTCACGATAGGCCTGCTTGTCGCCTTGTCGCGCGGCCCTCTGGATGTTGGCGATGTTGTGTGGATTCCAGGCATGCTTTTCACCGGCCGCTCGCCAGGCGAACAGACCGAAGTTCGGCAGCACAGGCAGGTTGTTGGCATCGCGAGTCGGATATCCCAACTCGTGCCGTCGCATCGCCTCTTCGCCCAGGATGCCGAAGCCGACACCACTGATCCGGCTGGCGGTTCCGCGGAAGCATTTGCTGATCACTTCGTCGCTGATTCCGACTGCTTCGAAGATCTGAGCTCCCTTGTAGCTTTGCAGGGTCGAGATCCCCATCTTGGCCATCACCTTCAGGATCCCCTGCTTGGTGGCCTTGCGATAGGCAGCCGTGATCTGATCGTGAGTCCAGTCGCCAGCGAGTTCGCCGTCATCCTGCAACTGCCACAGGGCTTCGAACGCCATGTACGGATTAACCGCATCGGCCCCATAGCCCGCCAGCAGGCAGAAGTGATGCACTTCGCGAGCTTCGCCGGTTTCGACGACGATGCCGATCCGAGTTCGCTCTTCGTTGCGAACCAGATGATGATGCACGGCGCCGGTCGCCAGCAAGGCACTCACTGGTAACCGATTCGCGCTGGCGAGTCGATCGGACAGAATCACCAGGCTGTAACCATCTTCAATCGCCTGACGGGCTTCACCGCAGATGCGATCCAAAGCCCACTTCAGTCCAGCCGGACCTTGAGTCTTCGGATAGGTGATATCGATCGTCTTAGTCTTCCAGCCGCGATAATCAAGATGCTTGATCGAGGCCAATTCTTCGTTCGTGAGAATCGGGTGTGGCACGACCAGTCGATGACACTGGGCTTCAGTCGATTCCAGCAGGTTCCCCTCGGGACCGATGTAGCATTCCAGCGACATGATGACTTCTTCACGCGTGCTGTCGATCGCGGGATTGGTCACCTGAGCAAACAACTGCTTGAAGTAATCGTAGACCAGTCGAGGCTGATCGCTCATGCAGGCGAGCGCCGTATCATCACCCATCGACCCGATCGGGTCTTTCTTGGTGGTGATCATCGGCACCAGCATGAACTGCAGCGTTTCGGTCGTGTAACCGAATGACTGCATGTGCTGCATCAACTCGCCATTGACCATGCGTTCTGGCGGTTCGACTTCGGGCAACTCACTGATCAACAGTCGCTGGTTTTGCAGCCACTGCTTGTACGGACGGCGATTGGCAAAGTCCTTCTTCAGTTCTTCATCGGGAATCAGTCGACCTTGCTTGAAGTCGACCAGGAACATCTTGCCGGGCTGCAAGCGGCCCTTGATCTTGACGTTCTCAGGTTCGACATCCAGCACACCGACTTCGCTCGCCATGATGACTCGATCATCGTGAGTCACGTAGTAGCGGCTGGGACGCAGACCGTTTCGGTCGAGTGTCGCGCCAATCACGGTTCCATCGGTGAACGAAATCGAAGCGGGACCGTCCCACGGTTCCTGCAGGGCCGAGTGATATTCGTAGAAGGCGCGCTTGTCTTCGGGCATCGAATCATGATTCTGCCACGCTTCGGGCACCATCATCATGACCGCTTCGGGCAGACTGCGGCCGCTCATCACGAGTGTTTCGAGTGCGTTGTCGAAGTTACCCGAATCCGAACAGAACGGTTCGATCAGCGGGAACAACTTCTTCAGATCGCTGCCGAACAGTTCGCTCTTCATCATCCCCTGGCGAGCGAGCATCCAGTTGCCATTGCCGCGGACGGTATTGATTTCGCCGTTATGAGCAATGAAGCGTTGTGGGTGAGCGCGATCCCAACTCGGGAACGTGTTGGTCGAGAACCGACTATGCACCATCGCCAGGTGGGAGATGTAGTCAGGATCCTGCAGGTCATTGAAGAACGGCATGACCTGTTCAGATGTCAACATCCCCTTGTAAATCAGAACCTGAGACGACAGCGAGCACATGTAGAACTGCAGCGCCTGCGGCAGTTTCCCTTCACGCACCGCATGACTGGCTCGCTTACGGATGACGAACAACTGGCGATTGAACGTCTCTTGATCGAGCCCAGGCTTGGCTGCGACAAACAGTTGTTCAAACACCGGCATGGCGGCGCGAGCCGACGGGCCGATGTCGGCCCCATCAGGATCCGTGGGGAGTGGACGCCACCCGATCAGGGTCTGACCCTGCTCGACGATCAACTTGTTGACCGCTTCTTTGGCGATCTGCCGTTGTTCAGGATTGGTCGGCAGGAACATAACACCCACGCCGTATTCACCCTGCTTTGGCAGTGCGCAGTTCAAATCCTGCTGCACAACCTTGGCGAGGAAGTCATGCGGAATGGCCGTGACGATCCCGGCACCGTCGCCGGTGTTGACTTCGCAGCCGCACGCACCGCGGTGAGCCATGTGCTTCAGCATTCGCAAGGCGTCGTCAACGATCTGTCGTGACTTATGGCCTTTGATGTGTGCGACGAAACCAACCCCGCACGAATCGTGTTCGTTGGCCGGATCGTACAGACCGTTGGCCTTGGGTGTTCCATCCGAGTGAAACAGTTCAGGTTGGCGAATGTAGAGCGGTTCGGTCATATCAGTCATCTCTTTGTGCTGCGGCGCGTTTCCCGCGCAAGTGATCTTCAACGGGCATCTGATTCGGGATCGCGAACCCAGGGACAGGGTTCGCCAGGTTGACGTTCGGGCCGAGAGCGCCGATTGTCGCATTCGTCAGGCAATTTCGAGTCGTTTGGAGGACTCGGCAGATTTGTGGGGGCTCGTTCTCATTTGGTCACGGAAGGGACAGAGGCGGCATCCGTGGCTGTGATTGCACCGGCAGCATCGTGCGCATCGCCGGGTCGGGAGAACGTCTCCGGATCTTGATGTAGAAGCTCTAGCAATCGGCTGATCGCCGTCGTGAATGGCTTCGTTCTCTTGTAGACAATGTCGAGTCGACGAAACCAAGCGACATCTTCTAGTTCGAGGGCCACCAGCGCCCCAATTTCCAATTCGCGGCGGACCGTGGCGATCGGCAGCAATCCAATCCCTGACCCCACTTCGACAGCTCGCTTAATATTTTCGATGTTGTCGAACGCATGCACGATATTGACTGACACCTTCGCCTGCTTCAGCCACCGATCAATTTCTTGCCGCATGCGCAGTTCTGAGGTGAATCCAACCAGCGATTCGCCATCCAACTCCCCGACATGCAGTGACTTCCGGCTGGCCAGTCGGTGCTGCGGAGAGACGACAACGACAATCGGCTGGTCTTGCCAAGTTTCACAAATCAAATCCGGCCGACGGGGCGCGAAGGACATCAATCCGAGATCGACTTCTTCATTGGCCACCCGAGCCAGAACTTCTTCTGGATGCAGGTACTGCAAATCTAAGGCAGCGTCCGGGTAAAGTCGCTCGAACTCCTTAACGTAGCAATCCATTTGCAGCAAACCAACGGAGTAAATCGATGCGACTCGAACTGGCCCGACGACCTTGTCGCGACGCTGCAGAATCCGATCTTCCAGTCGCCGATAATCATCCAGCAACTCACGACATCCGTCGTAATATATTTTCCCTTCAGGAGTTAATTCCAGTGGACGAACGGCGCGATTGAGTAGTTCGCAACCGAGCTGCTCTTCCAGAGCTTTCACGATTTCGCTGGCCGCAGGCTGAGACATGCCATTAGCCTTCGCCGCTTTGGAGAAGCTCCCCAAGCTGGCGATTTCGCAGAAAAGCTCGAGATCGCGAAGGTTCATTTGAATTCGGAGGTATCTGTTTGGGAGATAGAGTGTCTAGCACAGTATCGCAAAAATCGATGTGGGATCGTACTAACCGAACTGGCAAAAAGTCAACAACCCGATATGAAAAATGCACATGGTCAAGCGGAAACTGCAAAACCAAGCCGTTCGAATCCACGCTTATTGATGGACTGGCTGAGAAGCGGCCGGGGGGACGAAGCGGGGGAAATCAAAGGAAACACTTCGAAAGACTCATTGTGTCTTTCCGAAGCGCCGAATTCGGCGGTCCGAAGGTGAATATCTCAGCCGATGCAACACTGACGACTCAGATGATCGCTTGTTCGATCGCTGCGGGCATGCTGTCGATCGGCAACCGACCGAGACGGATGGCGGACTGGAACGCGGCGAAGTCTTGCTCTACCTGGTCGGCGTAACTGATGGCATACTGCGCGATCGCTTCATCAAAACCCGGGCCTGCTCCCAGATACCCGGCGATCGTTGGAGCTTCGCCGGCTTTGGAGTGAGATCGTGCCAGAACCTGACCGCACATGTTCGCGTAATAGCCCAGCAACTTGGGAGTGAAACCGGTCAGGTCGGGCGAGAACTTCATATCTCGCAACTGACGAACGTAGAAATCTCGCCCATGTGCATCGAGCGACCATCCCAGAAAGATATCGCTGGCCGACTGCAGCAGCCGTTGTCCCGCAATCACTCGCTCGCCATTGCTAGCCCAGCGTGGCGGCCCCGCTAATCCTTCCAGGACCGACGCCCGAGCCTGCTTGATTTGCAGAAACAGCGGATCGTCATTGTCGGCCATGAACAACGCGATGTAGCAGCGTGTTCCCACCGAACCGACACCAACCACCTTATGAGCAAAGTCCGTTAACCGGAAGCGGTCGTACAATGTCTGGCGGTCGGCGGTCAAAGTTTCACGATAGGCCTTGAAGAAAGGTTCCAATTCACTTTGGAGATCCACTTCCGCGCTATGGACATGAAACAACAGTGGCGGTTGGTCAACAATCCGGAAGCGCCCATCGTCTTCCGTGGTCAACTTATTGAAGACTCGCTCCGATGTGTTGAGCGCGGCCTTTTCCATCGCTTTCGTCAACCGCTTATGAAACTCATCATCCTTCTCGAATTGCTCCAGTAACGCTTCGGCAGTGATTTGCGTGTACCAGACATCCAAGGCACCCATGTTGGCATATACGTTGATGTGCTCGCGATAGGCCGCGATGACCGCTGCCGCAGCGGCGACACAATCTGCCGGTTCAAACTCCAGCCATGTGGCAGCGAGGGCGAAGCTGACGGCCAGCCGTTTCAGATCCCATTCAAATGGAGCTGGAAAAGTCTCATCGAAGTCGTTGATATCGAAGACCTGCCGTCGTTCGGGTGTGGCAAAGCCGCCAAAGTTCATCAAATGGCAATCGCCACAGCACTGCACCACGATGCCGGACGACGGGGTTCCTTTCAGATCATGAGCCTGCAAGTTTGCCGTCCCGCGAAAAAACGCGAAGGACGACTCTGACATCCGACCGAACCTGACCGGCAACAGATGCTCGACACGATCCCCATTGGAGACTTCAATCAACGCGACGGGATCGCGTGGTCCCTGCCCCAGCACCACTTCCGCATGAGACGACCGCGTACAGTCCTTGCGCAGCGATTTACCATGTTCGAATCGCGCTTCGCGACCAAAATAGTCGTTCGCTGGGTACTGAACGGGATAATCATTCATAAGTCGATATTTTCAGCCGTGGTCACATGAGATAACCGGTGGAAGCAACTGCCATAGACGAGGCAAATCCTATGCCTCGACGCAGACTCGATCTCCTTGCCTTGAAAGCAAAGGAATCGCCACACAGCTTGATATGGATTCAGATCAAAGCGAAACGATGCCGACAGTCAGAAATAAATCGCTTTTCGACACGCGGACTCAACGACACGTTCTGCTGAATGCTCTGCTGAAGTTACGACGATTACAACCACATCACCGACCGAAGCGAGATGGAGAAAACCTCTGATTTCCAAATTTCGATAGCGCAACATTGGGCAAAAACCCCTACGATACACTGCATCACGATGGACTCGTACATCGAGTTCATGACGGAAATTTGGTTCGACGAAGGGTGACGCCATGGCAGTGAGTGATCGTAACTGGGGTGAATATTGCGTCGCTCTACGCAAGCAGATGTTCATGGACGAGAAGTTCGAGACGACTGTGAAGATTGAAGAAATCCATGTCCAATCTGGCACCACAGTACCACTCATCGATCTGCGAAAACCTGCTTACTGGAAAGCCGGTCGATCCGGAAAACGAAGCTGGGACGGTGCCGAGAAAAATGGAATCGAAGTTGATTTCTCCGTAGCTGAAGATGGCTGCGTACACTTTGTGACCTTCAGCCTGGATGAAAGTCGCCGCGGAACACTCGAACGCTTTATCGAGCGTCGACAGAAGCACTGATTTCCTCACCGGGAAGTCAGTTGCTGCCGAAGAGGTAGTGATTCATCGCTGATTTGAGTTGGTTGTCGCAGGATTCCTGCAAACAGTCGATTCAGAATACTTGATTCAAAATTGGAGCATCTTTTCTTTTCGATGAATTTCGAAAGCAAAGTGTGCTAGGCTTCTACCCCAACTAGAGACCGCCCCCTTTCCTAAAGGAATACCACATCGCTAAAAACCGAAACACCTACGCTAAACGTCAACGCGAACAAGACAAACAACAACGAGCTCAAGACAAACAAAAAAAACGCGAGCAAAAAGGGACTGGGGAACTATCTCCCCGGCCGTCTGATGTCGCCTACATCGAGCCACCGGAGCCAGCGAGTTCCCCGAATTCCTAGGGAATCCCGACTTCAGGCCTATCCGACAACTCCAAGATCGCTAGCATTTGTCGGATGGGTGTCACGATCAACGGTGCTTTGTACCGAATATTCTCAGTGCGTTCGTAACGGAACGATCTTCGAGATTTTCCGAGAAACATCTTTTCTCGAGGTTAAGGCAGCGTCAATTTGACCTGTTCGACTCTTCACCTCGCGAGTATTTGATTTACCGGTCAGACAAGGCAGAATCTTAGCCAAGGGTTGTTCCGTCGGCAGGGTGACAATCCTGCGGGCCGCCCTCCCCTGATGATGTCCATCGGTACATCAGTTGCTTGAATGCAACCTGTCAGGCTGCGAATCCAAGGCAAACGGTTGGTTGCTGGTAACTCAGCAGCACATTCCGGTGTAAGCGTTTCTCTTCGGCGTTCCGCCAGCCTGAGAGACTCACGCTGCTCATCGAATTCCTCGCCTCACCGGTGCGGAAACAGACCACCTTGGTCTTCCAGAGAATTTAGCGCGATCGCTTTTCGCTCGTGTTAGCCAGATGCCGTCGAGCGGTATACCCCGTGTCGACAGAGTATTGAATAAATCACAACGCCGGTCTCCAGAAATAAATAGACCGGCTCAATCCGCTGTACTCGCCGCTTGTCTGCTGCGAGCCGACCCAGCGAATCACTTCAAAAAGGAAGTTCGAAATGACACAGATTTTTGTAGGCAATCTCGCTTACACCACTTCGGAGGGCGAACTCCGCTCGACGTTTGAACACTATGGACGAGTCTCCTCGGTGAAGCTCGTGACAGACCCGCAAACGGGCAAGCCACGCGGGTTCGCCTTCGTTGCGATGGCCCGGTTAGACGACGCCGATGAGGCGATCACACGACTGAACGGTGCCAGCCTTGCCGGACGGCAGATCGTCGTGAATGAAGCGCATTCCAAGAATGACTCACATTCGAGAACGGACCCGACGCCACGCCGAGCCCCCGTCGTCGACAGCTTCTGGGATCGGCTGTAAGTCGCTGACCTCAGTTCGCGTGGCCATCGATTCAACAAGTCCGCAACCAATTGCCGCAAACTTTCAACGCATTCACAGAGTGACCTTCCCATGAATCTTGGGGTCATTCTCCAGATTCGGTCGCGTTCCGCTGAGATACGCTCGACCCGCCTCGATCAGATATTTGATCCCGCTCGTGCCGCTGTTGTCCCAGTATTCGCCGGCATCGCCGGTGATCTTCAGCAGAACCAACGCAGGATCTTCTTTGCCGCCGGGGAACCACACTTTGAAAGGTTCCTTCCAGAGCTCGGCGATCTTGCGACGATCTTCGACTGCCGAAGCCTTGCCACTGATCGAGACGAATTTGGAACTTGATTGCGCAGAAACGTTGACGTGACTATCCTGCGAAATCTCGTCCAATTTTCCGGAGTGTCGATCAGTCAGCAGCCAAAGTGTTCCGTCTGGTTCCACTTGAACCAGTACCATCGGCCGTGATCTCAATTGCCCCTGCGGTCCGCGAGTCACCAGCATCGCAATTCCGAAATCCTGCAATAGCTCTCGCAACTTGTTGTCGGGTGTTGTTGTCATTGTCATTTCCTTACAGCAAATGTTCGTCGTTGGTTCGAATCGTCTAGTCGACAGTGCTGCAAATCCTAATCCACACCCTCAAACGCCAACCCCTCTAGCGAACTGTGCTGGCGGCTCTGCGCCAAGTGCGGACGGGCGAATGGCCTGCAGCAATCGCTGCGCTCGACTGGCGGATGCTTCAGTCTGGATCATTTAACCTGACAGGCGCCGGAACTTTTGTCGGTTCAGCACCGTCTTAGAACCTCCGAAATAAACTGTACGCTGCATCGATCAATCGAAAGGACGTCACATGCGGATCCGACACCCCGCGATAATTCTGGCGGCGACCACAATGCTGCTTTTGGGAGCCGTAGCGTGGGCTCAAGAACGAAGTGTCACAACTCCGCTCGAAGGTCGATGGAAAGTGATCTCAGCCCGATCCAACGGCGGAAACTTCATGCGGGATTCCCTCGGCAAACTATTCATGGTCGCCGAAAAGGATGAAATTCGATTTGTGATTAACGGTACCGACTCCGAACTGGCAGCGAAGTTTGCCCTTAAGCCCGATGTTCTGCCAGCACAAATCGACTTCATCAAAGAAACCAAATCCCGCGACTGGAATAACGGCAATCCCATGTTCAACCTCTTTCGAGGTTGGAAAATTAGCGATGACAAAGTCGTTTCGACCGAGGATTGCGGCGAAGGAATCTACAAGATCGAAGGCAACCGACTGACGCTCTGTTGGCGGACAAATAAGGGTCGTGAACTGACAGCGGATGGCAAGATCTCGCAAGAGAGCGTATTGCGCCCGACACAATTCCAATCGCACCTCTATTACAATCAGTTTCTCTTTGAGCTCGAACGAGTTCCGTAACACTGCATTGTTGAACCCACTTGAGCCACCATCGTTGGGATGATCGCGATGCGTGTGCCAAAGTCCCCCAAGTTGCGCCCCCTCTCATTGTTGGGGAACAGACAGATTGAAGGGATTGAGGTTGCCGTGACTTTGGCGACGAACTCGCGGTTCGGCGACGGGAACCGACCTTGTCGATTTTTGGCCACTTTGGTCGCGAATGTTCCTCGTCGTCGGCTCTTCAGGCTCGCACATTCAGTGTCTGTCATCGCAAATTGGCTATTCCTTAGCGGCATTACGATTGCATAGGCTAGTGTGGGCTTTCTTCCAAAGCCGCTGTCCGTCCTGTCTTCGACATCTGGAATGCCATCATGATGCAACGATTCTCAACCTTTCTGGGGACGACAGGAATACTCCTGCAATGGACGCTGATTTCCGCTGCACAAGTTGCCCCAGAAGTAACGCCGGCAATCGAAGCTCCGAAAACAGTAGTGGTGCCGCCGACCCCGGTGCCCAATGTCACGATCGTTCCGGTGGCCCCCGCGCCAACCGCGATCAATTCCAAAGTCGTGGGTCGCTGTGAACAGTCATTGGTTCAGGCGACGGCCTCTTTCAAACAAGGCGACTACGACTCGTCGGTGAAGATCTTGAATCAGGCGCTGACACAGTGTCCCGATGATCCCACGCTGCACGAACTGCGTTCACTCGTCTTCTTCGCCAAAGGGGACTATGAAACGGCATCCAATTCGTCGCACATCGCCTTGGCAAACGGGCGAAGGTATTGGATGTGGCCTGACATGATCCGCCTGTATCCCGACGTGGCCACTTACACCAAGCAGCTTCGCACGTTGGAGGCGTACGCCAAAAAGCATCCCGCTGATGCCGGTGCGCGATTCGTACAGGCTTACCACTACATCGTCGCGGGCTACCCTGAAGCAGGCGCACGCGAACTGGAACTGGTCGTCCGCCTGCAGGGGGATGATCGACTGGCCGTGGAAGTCCTGAAGACCGTCGCCAAGCCCGCTTCGCCCCAGCCTGTTGTCCGACAGCCGTAGTCAACAGCCATGGAAAGATGTAGCCACGGATTGAACACGGATAAGAAGAGTGTGGCATACCGTTCTTCTTCACCACTTCATGTCTGCAGTTTTTGATTTATCCGTGTTTCATCCGTGTTCAATCCGTGGCTACATCTTTCCGCATCCTTTGGCTTACTTCGAACTGGTGAGGTCGAACAACAGCACCTTGCGGTAGCTGATCCCGCCAATCACGCCGTCGAGCATCACAATGCCGTTGTCAGGGACTGCCTTTGGCAGGGTGGTTTCCTGGACTGGCTTGTCGTTAATCCACACCTTCACGGCGGTGCCGCGAACTTGAATCTTCAGCGTGTTCCATTGGCCGCTGGGGTGACTGGCGTTGGCATCGGGGGACGCGACGGCAAACAATGCTCCCGTCGCAAAGCGATCCATCTTCCTCAAGTCAGCATCATTGGCCAGATGAATCTTGGCCCCGTTTTCGAGCGGCTTGCCTTTGCCGCTGTAGCGGAAGTAGATTCCGCCCATCGCATTGGGCTCGAAAACTTGCCATTCGCAGGTCAGTTCGAAGTCGCTGTATTCCTTTTCAGAGACCAGATACGAATCGTTCGCGCGAACTCCGTCGGCGGTGAATTCGCCCTGATCGCCACGTTTCCATGTTCGCTTGCCGACCTCTTTCCAGACCAATGCCTCGTACAGACTGTCGCGGACTTTAGCCGCTTGTTTGGCCGCATCCGTGTTCGGCCCCGACACGTTCGGCACGGCATCTAAAAACGTAATTGCCGCCGCTGTATTGCCGCGAGCCAACTCGGACTGACCCTGATGGAAAACTCGATAGGCCAGCCGTTCGCGAAACTTGTCCCCTTCGTCTTCGGCTCGCTTGAACCAGTTGTCCGCATTGGCCTGATTGAGCTTCCCCTGGAAATACAGATAAATCGCGTAACGCAAAGCCCGCGGCCCCGCGGCTTTTTCCAACCCTGTCTCGGCAATGGAGATTCGTTCACCCGGTGACAAGTCAGACAGCTTCTTGACGACCTCTTTGTCTTTCAATTTCAGATGCAGTAACTCCCCCTCGACTCGACCAAACTCAAACTTCGTTCCCGCCACGCGAACGGGAGTACCAGGCTTCAGCGCCTGCAAGCCGCGCTGTACGTCCTGATTGAACTCGGCCAAAGCTTCAGCCAACGTCAAGTCCCAGTTCAGAAGCTCGCGATCACCTTCCAGGTTCTTGTCAGCCAATGCTTCTTTCACCAACGCAACGGCCTCATCTCCTTGATTATCTTCCAGCAACTTGGTGAGCTTGGCCCAATGCGTCGTGTACGACAAAGGGAGCGTGCGCGGATCGACTGTCTCTGTCTGCGCAGCATCGACGAGGGGCTTCATTTCCGGTTCCGTCGCCGCAACAGCCATCTTGTCGGCAACAGTCTTGCCGACATAGGATCGCCCCCAACCTGGTCCGTCCGAGAGGCGCACCACGAACAGATCACCCAATCCTTTGGGATTGTTGCAGTAGTACATCCACTGCTCATCTTCGGTCAGCCAGAACTGACGATACTGTGAGTTCGCGACGTAACCGTCCAATTGCAATTCGGTGACGACTTCCAACTCACCAAACGGCTGGCGGATATTTCCGCGGCGAGCCCGCTTCAGCACCGTTCCGTCAAACGAATACTGTCGCAGGCCGTCTGACGAAAGATGCGGATGATGCCCTGGCAGCTCGAATGCCAATGTTTTGCCGAACAGCTTGTTTGATGCCGATCGAACCGCCGCGCGGGTCAGTAGTGAATCTTCCGTTTCCTCAGTCCAATAAAGACGCAGGCCGTCACTGGAGAGTTGCGATGATCGCCAGGGGCGTTCCCCTTGTTCATCCGCCCTCGCGATTTCTTTGCCATCGAACGGAGCTTCGGCGTTCTTCCGAGTCAGTTGCCACAATCTCGACTTTTCAGGAATCGCGTAGACCAGCATCAGGCCATCGGTGGTGACTGACGGAGAGATCGGCAAGTCGGCTCCGCTGGAGGCAGAGATCACCTTCGGCGACTCGAAGTCATGATAAGGACTGGGCCGAGTCGCCACATAGACCCCTTTGGTGCCATCCCGATCACTAACGAAGTAGATCGTAAGCCCATCAACCGCAATGAACGGATCCAGTTCCTTCTGACGAGTGTTCAGCGACGTGAGAGCAATCGGGCGACCGACTGCTGCTTCAAACAGCGGTGCATTCCAGACACCGGCCTCGTCCAGTTCACCGGTCTCCGAACTGACATCGAATTCCAGTTCGCGATCGGCTTGGATCTCTTGCACCTGCGTCGCTCGTCGTCCACCCGCTCGTTCTACCGAGATCGAATGAGACCCCGTCGCAACCACAACTTCACACGGAGTTAAGGCCAGACCCTCATTTTCGTTCTTGACGGGAACCAGATCCACCAGAACCAGGCAACCGGGCGGATTCGATGAAACCGTCAGCGTCGCTTTACCACGCAGTGCGATGTCTCGAGGGTTCTCGATTGCTGGCGTTGTATCGACCTCGACAGCCGATTCCTTGCCCACTTCGCCAACGCTTGGCTTCGGCGTCGACTTGCCGCAGCCCGCAAGAATCACGAACAGAGCCGCAAACATCGCCGAACGTGATGATGCCAGCCAGCTTGCCCGATCACTGGCGCGATTGACCACAACAGAGAGATCGTTTCGACTGAATGAACGTTGCACACCTGCACCTGTTATCCAAACATCATGTCAACACTCAAACGATCCCGGTTACGGTGCGGGTTTCGGTGCTGCGGGAACCGTCAATTCCAGTTGCCACTCGTTGAAGTTCGCAACGATGCGTCCTTCATCGGGGTCGGCTTCCAACCGCGGTGGCACCAGCGACGAGAGTTCTTCTGTCGCATAGATCCGTCGGCCGGTGCGCTTATCCAACAATTCGGCATTCACGCGATAACGCTGCGAAAACGGATTGCCGTTAATCCGCCCATCTGTGTAGCGAGTGGCCAGCAGCAAGACCGGCAGACTGGCCTGCTGCGATCGATCGAAGGCGGCCTTTTCGACAGCCGTCGTCCACTGCAGCTTGCCATCGACTGGTGCGACCGAGCAGACGAAACCCTCGAACGCCACCGCGGCTCGATTCACGGGCGGCAGCATCGGATTCACGAAAGGAATGACTTGCGCACCCGGCCGTTGGACATGGGTCTCGCCCCCAAGAACAATGTCGCGATCCAGACACCGCTGCACGGTGAACCAGCTTTTGTCACGCGATTCGATCCTGAACGGCAGTTCAGTCCGATAGCGTTCGCGACCGTCGACCAGGCGCAACATGACGAGCTGCCCCTTGGGCTCCAGTACCGCCAGATCTTCATCTTCAACAACGGTGGCCAGCGATTGATTGGGAAAATCCTGGCTCCAGATCGCAGAATCGGTGACCGTGTTTCGCAACTCATAATTCGTGCGCTCTCCCTTAGAACGCGCGACCAGCAATTGCGATCCACGGCTCCAAAGTGCCGTACCGGGGTGCAGTATCCGCTTGGCTAATCGTGCCCCATCCAACGTGCGCAGCAGCGTGATACCATTTGAGTGGATCATCACCGCCTGATCATCAGCTGTCGCTTCGAATCGCCCGGAACCGATATCTTGTCGCGACCAGGCCAGACGGCCAGTTTCCAGTTCGCACGCACGCAATTTCGAGCCGATTGTGTAGATCACGGTTTCGCGCGTCACTCCGACGACTTGTCCTTGCCGGGTCACTCCGACTATCGGCCTGGCTCGTCCGATGCCGCGCATGGCGGCGAGTGCTGTTTGCTGCTGATTGTCGATCGATGTTCTCAGGGATTGCTGCCAGGCAATACGCGGAGTCGCGGACGAGCTATCGATCACCAGGAAATGCGACCAGCGAGAAATGATCAGCCAGTTATCGTGAATCCAAATCTGACTGGAAAGAGCGTTGCGCCCCTCTGGATCTCCGGCATCGTCGGCCAACAAAGGAAGTGCCCAGCGCAGGGCACCTGCAGCATCGCGAGCCGTTAAGACAGCTCCTCGGATGTCTGTCTCGAACGACCATCCGGCCAGTGACGGGCCGGCACGCGAAACGACCTCGCAAGAGATACTCGCCGGCTGCTCACTCCCATTCGGCGTGTTAATCCTGCGAAAACCGATCGAGCCCGCCGCCCAGACGGTTGGCGTCGCCATCAGCGTTCGCAGCGGCTCTTCCGCTCCCCATTTCTCGGCCAGGCTGCGGCCGTTCTGGCCAGTCAGGCATTCCTGATCGGCAAACTCGGTCCGCAGTCGATTGATCAAAGGGACAGCCTCGGCATACTGTTCTTCGGCGATCAGCGAAACGCACTGAGACGCCGTCGCACGAGCCGCGATTGAGTCGTCGCTGGATCGCAAAAATGCCTTCAGCAAATCGGCTCGACGTTTCCCGTCCTCTAACTGCATCGTCAATTGAAGTAACAGCGACTCTGCTTTTGGAAGCCCGCTGAAGAATCTCAAGCAGCGCTCCAAGTGCCTGGCTTTCTCGACCCCCTCGCCGGACGAACGTATGTGCTGCTCCAGGGTGCGATCCAATTCGACCTGTTCATCGGGTGATGCGGCGGCGTACATGCCGATCAGCCGCGCGCGAATTGATCGGCCGGTGCGCACCGAATAACCCGACTCGACCACTAGCATGTCGTCCAGGAACTGCGCGGTCTGCGCCAGTCGAATCAACTGAGCAAACGCCCCACGACGATCTCCGGCAGCTTCCAGCGATTGCGAATACAATCGCAAATACTCGTTCTTCTGCTGTGGGTCGTCCGTAAGCGCTTCGAGTTCCGTGACGTAATCACGAATCGTCGCGGGCTTCGCTCGGGCACTTGCCAGCAGCGATGCGGCCAACACCGATTTGACATAGGGGTCGGATCGCTTCGCCAGCGACTCGCGCAGATCTTTCAGTCCATTGGCTTCATCACCACTATGCAGCCGCAATTCGCCACGCAGCGCCAGGGCTCGGGGATCTTGAGCATTCATTTTCAGCTCATCGGCAATCTGCTGCTGAATCGTGCTGAGTGGGGCAAAGCCAATCAGGTCGCTGGCACTCAAGGCGACAATCGCACCGCTACCGGCGGCGAGGTTGCCCGGAACCATCCCTCGAGCCAATTTCGATTGCGCCACCACCTGACCATTTCGCAGATCGATCGTGGCAATCTCACCGGTTGTTGTCGGCAGAAAATAGAACTTGCCAACTCGCACTCCGTGTCCGGCTGGTTCGACTTCGGCCTCGGCAAATGACTTCACATCCGTGCCGTCTGCCAATTGCACAGCCCCAACTCCGTGTCGACCGACTAGGACAACTCGACCATCGACGACGCAGGCCACATACAACCATTCTTCGCGGTTCAACCGCCACAGTTCGTGACCGTCGACGAGATCCAGGCAGTAGAGGCTGCCGGAATCGCGAGGAGTGACCAGCACCTTTCCCTCGACAATGACGACCGTATTGTCTGTCCAACGGCTGGATTTATCGGCTTCTTCGAGCTGGATGTCCTGCGGCGTTCGTCCTTGAAAGTTAAAGCCATTCTGCCAGGCAGGCTGAACGGCGGAAGGATACTGAAACCCCCACATCAGCGATCGCCGGGCCAGATCGATCGCCACAACAGCGCCGCTGGATGTGGGACAGACCAGAACCCCATCCGAGATCGAAGGCGAAAGCCCCGATAGTCGCCGAGGCAAATGCAACGACACGGGCCGATTGACAGAGACGAGCGTCTGCGACCACTGCACCTGGACCGAACGTCGATCCTCATCCTGCTTCAGTGCCGACAGCTTCAATGCCCCCTGCACTTCGGACATGACATACAGCAGCCCATCCACTGGCAGTGGCGGACCAAGAAAGAACTGAGACGAAAGCTCTTCCGGCAATGAACCGCGCGGCCCGCCGACTTCCCACAGCATGCGTCCGCCCGCCAGATCGTAGGCCACCAGCTTATTGACCGGTCGCGGCTCGGAAACCATCCCCAAAGCATTCGCCGAGAAGCTGACGGGGCGCTCTAATTCCTCCAGTGCGAAGACCGTCTGGCCGTCGCTGCTGATCGTCCCCGCCGTGAGATCGCGATAGACTCGCTGCTCCAGATGAGATTCCGTCATCGCCGCGCGACTGTTCCGCAAGCGCGCATCCATCGTCAGCGGATTAATCAACCGGACCAGCGATTCATCGAGCAGCGAGGAACGCCACAGCAGGTCGCCGGTATTCAAGCTGACCGCGGTGACATCACCAATCGTTCGATAGACGACCTTGTCGCCGATCACCAGCGGTTCCGCAGCTGTCAGCAAAGGTCGGTTCTCTTCAATCAGTGACTGGCGGATGCGATCGAGCACTTCCTGAAAGCCGACGCGATGACGACGATCCTCGTCAGGCCGACCGTCCAGCGACAAATGCTCCAGTGTCGAAACACGCCAAGCGTTGCCACCGACTGGACTGGCGGCTTGTGCCGACGCATTGCGGGCCGCGTTGCCTCCCGGCAGCAACCACGAATCCACTGCGACCGGCGACGCGACGATCTTCGCGACATAGTTCGTCAGCCAGGGCGCTGCCTGATCGTCACTGGTTGGCAGCGTGATCTCGTCGCCAGCAATGTGCAGCCTGCCTGAGGGAACCGTCTTCTTGAGTTCCCGGAGCGCCGCGACTCCTCGTTCCAGTCGACCCGCGCGACTCCAATAGACCGCCCGCTGTAGCGCGAGCTGAGGTTGTCGCTTCGGGTGATATCGCAGTGGCTCGATCAAGAGTGCCGCTTCCAGCGCCTGATTCTGATCGGCAGCTTGAGCAGCGAGTGAGATCACCGCCTGATAACCGGCTGATGTCGCCGCAAATCGACGAGCCACCTCGGCCTTGGCCAAATCGTCGTCATTCTCAATCGCCGTCGCGAGCATCTGGCTGGCAGTCGCTCCGTATTCCAGATCGTAGGCCGCAATCCCATCGGCGGGCAACGACTGAATCAAACGGACAGCCTGCTTGCGAATCCCCCCCTCAGCGGCGTGCTCGTTCTTGAAATCCTTCTTCAGAAAGCTGTCTTCCGGCCGATCGATCAGAAACTGCAGCAATCGCACCGCGGACAGATACTGCTTGCGGTCGATCGCCTGCTTAGCCTCCTGCCACGCCCCCAGATCTTCGCGGTCTGCTTCCACCGTCAACGAAGGGACTTCGGGAACGCCAAAATTGTTCTGCGCACCAACCCTGGTGCCAAGCAGTGCCTGGAAGGCCACCGCCAACGAACAAATCAATGAAAATCGTCGCATCCTTGTCTCCGCCTGGGGAGTTCGAGCAACCGACAGGATACCCGATCAGGACCGTAGTTGTCAGCGCGGACCGCTCCTCCCGTCATTCCAGCGCAGGCGGGAATGCAGTGAGCACTCCCAAGGGCCGAAATATTGGAGTGCGGCGGCTCAACACCGCCTTGGATCCAAGTCACACGCAGGCCTGACGGCATCAAGCAAACTGCAAACTCTAGCAGGCCACCTCACGGCAGTTATTCCGCCGCAGGCGGAGACTAAGGTTGTCGGATCTCAGCCGAGCAGAGAAGAGTTAGAAACACAGAGGAAACAGAGATTGAAAAACCTCGCCGAGCAAGAAGCCCTGTTTCGTTCGATTTGCCTTTCTCTGTTTCCTCTGTGCCTCTGTGTTTCTAACTCTTCTTCTCTCCTCGTTTTCGGCACTTCCGGTGACTGAAGCCAAAGCTCCGTCGAACTGGAGCACTCCAAATTGCCGAATCTTCGGAGTGCGGCGGCTCAACACCTGATCTGCAAGAGTTTCGCCCGCAGACCGGTTATGATCCTTTATTGCGGCAATTCCGTTGTGAGAAGTATCGGTTTCGCCAATCTCGCCTGAGATCGGCGGCATTAGATCTAGTCGGCCTGAATGGATTATCGTGGCACGTAAACGCACCTGGTTGGAATGGTTGAACCCGTTCAGTCGTTTTCAACGTTGGTTCACCTTCTTCGCGATTGTCTGGCTGTTGGCCGCCAGCTACCTGCTGTATCGCGCCTTCACGACCGATGGCATCAAGCTGTCGGCCACGTTTGCGATTTACCTGTTGGCGACAGTTGTCTGCAGTTTGCTGGCATTCGTGCTGTACGGACTCGATAAACGCAGCGCCATCCGCGACAAACCGAGAATCTCCGAACGAACCCTGCATTTGCTATCCGTCTTCGGCGGCTGGCCAGGAGCCCACCTCGCGCGAATCACCTTTCGTCACAAGACGCTGAAAGTGTCATTCCGTGTCGTGTTCTGGGTGATCGTGATGATTCACCTGACGCTGATCACCTATTGCATGCTATTCGGCTGGTGGGTCGATTCGTTCAAAGCGCTGACCGGGATCTGAAATCGAAAGCGGCAGTAGATTCGATCGTTCAAGTGATCTTAAATCAGTGCTCCGTCGCTATCCCGTTTCGTTGCCGCGGCTCTTAAGTAGGGATGACCGGCAAGAGGTCGCTTCGTTCTTCGACTCGCTGCCGCGAGAGCTAGAAGTTCGCGTCCGCGATTCATCTGAGCACAGCCCTTTCGATTGTGCCTTCGGCTGGATCAAAGAAAGAGAAAGGAGAGAGTTTAAAGTAGACCGAGTCGAGTGGTTTAGGCTCTGTTCTGTCTATTTTCAACTCTCTCCGCACGACTCTCTATTTTTTGCCGCAGCGGCAAAAAATCGGGATGACAGGACGGCTATTGAACTTTTCGTGGCCGGCATCCGAGGGCTGGAAGACTGGCCTGCGATGCCAAATCGAAAACGGGAGGCCATTCTGCGAATGGAATAGTTTTGCGAACATAAGTTGTTACGGAAAATCGCGGCGGAGAAAAAAGTAAGTCCACCTGCCGGATTCTAAGTTGTTGCCTTCTGGCTCGGACCAGACTTCGACGTTATTCAGGGATGCTCGTACCGAGAACGTTGTCATCCTTGCCAAACCATACTGCCATTGCAATTTGCCCTCTTCATCCGGGCGGGCTTCGATTAACAGCAATGCACTGGGATTTGTCCCTGTTGACGAAATCCCGAAAATTGCGCCCCACGGCATTTTTGTCTTCGGATCGGAATATTCAAAAAGCGGCTTGGACAGGATCCGTGCTTCCGAACCGCCCTTGCCGTCGGCCTGGACACCGAACCGGGCGCTGAATTGCTCTTTCAACAATTTGATTTGAGAAGTCCGCAGACGGGCATTTTCGGATGGGATTTCGGCAGCGGGAATCGCCCGAAATGTGATTCCTGGATTATGCGAAGTGAACGACCGGCCCATGGGCCACTTCACCTTCACCAAACTCTCGGACAGAGACGCGAAGCAGATCGTCCACAGCTGTCCTCCTCCGTGGTTGTTTCCTTCCACCTTTTGGAAGGCGGCAGGGCGACCTTCGCTGGTCCAGACCCAGAGCGTCGCATCAGGAATGCGATGTTCTTCATCAGAGTAACGTAATACTGGATTCGGAATGATTTCGGCAAGTTTCCGATCACTATCATTAGCTGGGGTTCCGTCTGTCAGTTCGACCTGCGTCCCCTCAGCATATGTTCGCATCCACTTCGAATAGCGTTCTTTTCGTTCGAGAGCCAATTTCTTCTCGGCATCATCCTCTGGCTCTTCGGCACCAGCTTTCGATGACGTTTCTCGCAGGATCCCGCTCTCGAGGGCGAACGCCACTGCTGACAGAGACGCGACGATGATCGCGATACGACGAATTTCCATGAGCATGAATTGGATCCTTGGCGAGAACAGGAGCAATTGCAAGATGGTAAGCGGGGTCTCCCGAAAAACAGTAAGACAATTTGACTCAAATGGCAAGCTGATGCGAGACGGTTACTCCGCACCCATGTGAATGCAATACCACCGCAACAGACGCACGGCGATCTAGAACCACCGTGCGCGTTTCACCAGAACTCGTTCGACTCGATCACAGAGTTCCTCGAATTCCACTTCGATAGTCCAAGGCTTTGGTGACCATCCTCATGGCAATGAGGATATTGGCTATCGTCGGCCGAATAAGTATCCGAAGGCACCTCCAGACACTGCTAATCTTGCCCCCAGATCGTTGTCAATCGACGATTTTCGCATGCAGATCGTTCTGCAAGTAGTGGGTCATTCGTTGGCGCAGTTCAGGAAGCAGGACATCCGGGGGCGAGATTCTTGAACCATCAGCCATGATGACCAAGGGAGCGATTGTCATTGGCTGGAGAGAATTCACTCGCTGGAACGTGATCGCGCCGTGGTCTGGATCGGTTGTTGCCGCATCGCTTTCTTCCCAGATCACCGGTCGGATATCGCGAACCCATGGAATGCCCAGTGATCCCTTTCCTACGTCAAGCACCCCGAGACTGTCGGGCTGAAATGACTGCAGTGTTTCAATAGTCACAGTTTTTTTCGTTCGCTTGCCCTTGGGGTATGGTTCGAACTCCAATTCATACCAGCGAACGCCAAGTTCATAGACGGTCTGATTCCAGAATTGCACGACTCGGATGGGTACCAGATGCGTCGGACTGGTGTCGAACGCGCCATTCACGAGCATCATCCCGAACATTGAAACAGCAAACCCGGTCATCGAACCGCTAAAGACCGCGAACGCATAGCGCTTGAAGGACTTCGGCTGATCCGAGTTACTGCGCTTAACCCAGCAAACAGCTCCGATGGCAGTGAGAATTGCAGATATTGCAAGTGGGATCGCCAACAGCAATGACGGTTCTTCTCCATCGTCAAACGGCATGTAACGCCCGAGCACATACACCAATCCAAGCAGGAACCACGTCATCCCCATCAGCCCGTTGATCACGAGCAAGACTTTGAGTGGAGTCATCGGTTGTAGAGGCTTTCCGGACTTCCGAATGAAATCGACTTCCGGATTCAGGCCCAGCCAGCCGTAAAGTTGCAATGACTTATCTAATCGATGCGGATAGTACACCAAAGTGACATAGTCACCGGCCTTAACGCCGGGATCGACCTGGTTCAGATATCTGCACTGAAAGTACTCCGGCCCAATAATCTCTCGCCGTACAGTTTCACCGGAATCGGGATCGCGGTACTCCACGTCCGCGGCGATGAGAAAGTGCGTTCTCGAGAAGTTCTGCACGGTCTGGGAAGACCAGTAATCTCTCTGATAAACTTGCCTTACTCGTCCGACCAGGGGCTGGCAGTCCTCGACCGTACGCAGGTATCCCAACGAAAATCGGTTTCGCAACCAGACGAATGCGGCGAATGCCAGGCAAGCCGCGCCGATCCACTTGAGAAATCCGAGCGGCAATAGATACCAGCTGAGTTGTTGGACAAAGGGAAGCAGATCGGTGGCGAAACAGGCCACACCGATCAGCGCTGGAATCCAAACCCCTGCGTTTCGTGCACGTACATACCGACCACGGTGGAATTCGATCGGAATCGGGCGTGGACACGCCGAATTGAATTCAGGACCGTGATCGAAATCGGGTGGTGGGGAAAATGCTCCTAACTGAGCATCAATTGCGGTCTCCACTTCTGGAGTAGAAGTGCGATTCAGTCCAAGCATACCATCGCCCTCGTTGCACCGACATCAACGTTTCCAAGTCGCAATTTGATCACTTCGTCTTGATCTCAGCCCCCGTCTGATTCTGCAGCAGTTCCAGGTTCTTTTCAAAATGCTCCTGATTGAACCCCTGCCAGACGACGAACTCATGCCCTTTGGCGGTTTCCAGCCACAGTTCGTAGGGACCGCCGATCGCCGGGATCAGGAAGTCGAAAATGTAACCGAAGAAGTATTGCAACGGACCGAACAGTACAAACGTTCCCACGCCCGGTTCCGAACCGCCATACTTCGTCCCGATGTAGACCACCGTAGCTAGCTTGCACTTATGAGTTCGCACGGGCACGAATCCCATGAACAGCTGCGATTGCAGCCACCCATCGCGTATTCGTGAGATCCGAAACGTGCCGGATAGCACCAGCGGCATGAAGCAGGCCAGGACACGCCCGATCAATGTCAGTCCCGGCGCGAACAACACCGGGAGCAATAACACCACCAGAAGGGGAATTCGAAACCGCCAATCGACCGGCGGCTTCAGTTGAATTCCCCCATCATCATCACCCGTCCATCGTTCCTTTGAAGACGCCCCCTTCTTTGAACTGGGCGTAGTTTTCTTCGAAAAGGCGAGCCAGTTTGCGTGCGGTATTGTCGTAGGCGGCTGGATCGGACCAAGTCTGCCGCGGGTTGAGGACAGCATCGGGAACCTCTGGGCATTGAGTGATCACTTCCAAACCAAAAATCGGATCGACCTGCGTCGGCGCATTCTGCAGCTTGCCAGAATGAATCGCGTCGACGATCGCCCGCGTGTAATGCAACTTCATCCGCGAGCCGACTCCATACGGACCGCCGCTCCAGCCGGTGTTCACCAGCCAGACATTCGCCTTGTGCTTCTGAATTTTCTCGGCCAGCAGTTCCGCATACTTACGCGGGTGCCAGACCAGGAACGGCCCCCCAAAGCAAGGCGAGAACGTCGCTTGTGGCTCTTTGATTCCCACCTCAGTCCCTGCGATCTTGGCGGTGTAACCGTTGATAAAGTGATACATTGCTTGTTCCGAGGTCAATCGGCTGACAGGCGGTAAGACTCCAAACGCATCACAGGTCAAAAAGATCACGTCGGTCGGATGCCCCGCCGTGCAGGGGATCCGAGCATTCGTCACATATTCAATCGGATACGCGCCGCGCGTATTCTGCGTGATGATCGAATTGTCGAAATCGACGTGGTGATGAGCGTCGTCATAGATCACGTTCTCGAGCACCGCCCCGAATCGCAATGCCTGGAAAATCTCCGGCTCGGATTCGCGCGACAGATAAATCGCCTTCGCGTAGCAGCCCCCTTCGATATTGAAGATCCCTTCGTTGGACCAGCAATGTTCGTCGTCGCCAATCAACGATCGCTTGGGATCGGCCGACAGCGTCGTCTTGCCGGTTCCAGACAGACCGAACAGAATCGAAGACTGCCCGGTGTGGCGATCCGCCGTCGCCGAACAGTGCATCGACAGCACGTCTCGCTTCGGCATCAGGTAATTCATGATCGTGAAGATGCCCTTCTTCATCTCACCGGCATACTCGGTCCCCAGGATCACCACTTCGCCGTTTTCGAAGCTGACATCGACGCTCGTCTTTGATGTCATGCCGGTCGTAAACCGATTCGCGGGGAAACTGCCCGCGTTATAGACGACGAAGTCAGGATCTTGGTAATTCTTCAGTTGTTCGTCGGTGGGGCGAATCAGCATCTGGTGCATGAACAGCGCGTGATACGGCCGTGAACAGATGATGCGGACCTTGATCTGATGCTGCGGATCCCAGCCCGCGTAGCCATCAACCACGTACAGTCGATCTCGCGTATTCAGATAATCTTTGGCTCGTTCGCGATTGATCGAGAACGACACCTGATCCAATGGAAAATTGACCGGCCCCCACCAGATATTTTCTTCAGAGTCGGGGTGCTTGACCAGTCGCTTGTCTTGAGGCGAGCGTCCCGTCTTGTCGCCCGAATAGGCGATCAGCGCCCCGGTATCGGAAATGGTCGTGCCGGGTTCATAACGAATGGCTTCTTCATACAACTTCGAAGGCGCAACATTGCGCAAAATCGTCTTCGCTGTGATGCCATGCATCGACAGATCAAAGCTAGTCATCAACATCTCCAGATTCGACAAGACCTTTTTACGGTAGGAAGCGCTTGTGTGGGGGCCTAGAATGCCCGCCATTCGCCGCGAACTCAAGACCTTCGACATCCCTCGGGCACTTTTCAGGAATTCCAGCCATGCGATTCCAGACCGTCGCAGCCAGCCTGCTGATCACAATGCTGATCGGCTGCGGTCGGCCACCGCGACCTCCCGGGCCCCCCGTGGCAGCGACGACTGAAATCTCAGCGAAAGCAGTTCCGACAACGGAGTCTGCTGATCTGACATTCGCATCGGACGACTGGCCGATGTGGCGCGGACCGAATGCAGACGGCATCGTTACCGGCCCTGCTCTGCCGACAACCTGGTCTGCCACTGATAAAGTGACCTGGAAAACAGCAGTTCCCGGCCAAGGCCATGCTTCCCCGATCATCATCGGCAGTCGCATCTTTCTGGAAACCGCCGATGAACAACAGAAGACGCAACTGGTGATCTGTTTCAATCGCGAGAACGGCAAAGAGATCTGGCGAAAGACATTGTTCGAAGGCAACTTTGAAACCCAGATGCATCGCGAAAGCTCGCAAGCTTCCAGCACATTGGCGTCCGATGGCAACAGCCTCTATTGCCTGTTCTTAAATGATCGCAAGATCTGGGCAATCGCTCTCGATCTGGATGGCGAGCAACTCTGGAAGACGGAAGTCGGCAGCTTCTCGTCCAAGTTCGGATTCTCAGCCTCGCCTACTTTGTATAAATCCCTCGTCTTACTGGCAGCCGATCACCAGGAAGGTGGCTTCATCGCTGCCGTGAATCGCAAAGACGGTTCGATCGCATGGCGAAAGCCCCGACCCGCCAAGTCGAGTTATGCATCGCCGCGCGTGGTCACTCTGGATGGCCAAGACCAACTGGTGATTTGCGGCTGCCGTGAAGTCAGTAGCTACAACCCGCTGACAGGTGATCAGAACTGGTCAGTCGCAGGGACTGCTGAATCCGGTGTCGGTCTGCCAGTCACCTCGGGTAATCTCGTCATCGCCAGCGCCGGCTGGCCCGAACGAGAAACCATCGCGCTGAAGCCGGATGGCAGCGTGGCCTGGCGAAACAAATCGCATTCGTACGTTCCGTCACTCCTGGCGTTTAAGGGCTACGTCTACCTGATTAACGACGGAATCGCGCGCTGCTTTAACGCCGAATCCGGCAAGGAAACGTGGCAAAAGCGAATCGGCGGCGATTTTAGGACCTCACCGATCGTCTCGGGTGATAACATCTACATCACCGATATGGCTGGCAAGACGACCGTGTTTCAGGCCAATCCCAAGTCGTTCGAGCTTGTCGCCGAAAATCGCCTGGGGACCGAGTCCTTCGCGAGTCCCGCCGGCAGCAAGGGGCAGATGTTTGTGCGAGTCGCCGATGCGTCCAGCGGCCCTCGCCAGGAATGGCTGTACTGTATTGGCTCGAAACAGTAACGATATCGGTCTTGTTTTTGATCTCTCTACTTTCGGTGCTTGATTCGCAACTATGCCTTCCTCGATGAAACTGAAAACGACTCCCGACGACTTTGAAGTCGAAGAACTCAGCGACTTCAAACTGGGGAACGGTTCGTTTGCCGTCTACCTTCTGACGAAACGATCACTCGGCACGCCCGAGGCCATCACGGCGATTGCTGATCGGTGGAACTTGTCGCGACGGCAAATCAGCTATGGCGGCCTGAAGGATAAGCACGCGGTAACACGTCAGTGGGTCACGATCCATCATGGACCGCGACGAGACATGAAGCAGGACCACTTCACGTTGGCCTACCAGGGTCAATCGGTTCGCGAATTTGGCCCACACGACATCGCCGCCAATCGGTTTCGAGTCGTCATGCGGAACCTCACTCGCGCCGACGCGGAACGAATCGTTTCCCTCCGCGATCAACTCGCCCGCGATGGCGTGCCGAATTACTTCGACGATCAACGATTCGGATCACTCGGCGAATCGGGCGAATTCATTGCCAAGCCCTGGTGCCTGGGCGACTACGAAAAAGCCCTCTGGCTGGCCCTGGCCGAATCGAATCCTCACGACCGTCCCGGCGACCGCGATGAAAAGCAGACGATCCGCGACCACTGGAACCGCTGGATCGAATGCAAAGCCGCCCTTCCCAAGTGTTCACGCCGCAGCATTGTGACCTATCTCTGTGACCACCCCACTCGCTACCGCGAGGCACTCGCACTGTTTCGGCAAGACATGCGCAGCCTGTGGCTGGCCGCCTTCCAAAGCGACCTCTGGAACCTGATCCTCTCAGCGTGGCTGCAGCAGCAAGTCGATCGATCAAGACTCTTCAAGGTTGAACTCGCTACGGCCAACGTGCCGTTCCCCATCGAGCTAACCGACACCGAACGAGCTACCTTGACCGAGACGGTCTTACCACTGCCATCAGCGCGATTGCACCTGGAACCCGGCCCGCTGCTGTCGCTCTACGAATCGGTCATGGAAGATGAGGGGATCGCCCTGCGCGAAGTGCGAATCAAATACCCACGCGACGCTTTCTTCTCCAAAGGCGAACGAGCCGCCATCGTCATCCCACGCGATCTGAATCTGCACGCCGACGAAGACGACATGAACGAAGGCCGCCACCGAGTCACCCTGCAATTCGTCCTCCCCCGAGGCGCCTACGCCACCATCTTCGTCAAACGCCTGACAGAGCAAGTCTGATCGTGAAGAAAGAAGAGATTTGAAACACAGAGGCACAGAGAGAATTAGATGAGTTAGACCACGGAATACACTGAACACACGAAAAGATGAGGTTTTGATTCGTACCTGTTCCGTGTTTTTCGTGTATTCCGTCGTTCGCTTCTTTTCTCTGTGCTTCTGTGTTTCAAATCTCTTCTCTTCCATTGATAGAATCAGTACGTATCACGTCAACCAGAGATTCTTCTCTGCGTCCTTCGCGACTCTGCGTTTCAATTCCCCGCTTCGCATCAACCCAGCACCTTCAACATCCCCTGACAGAATTGCGGCAAGTCATCCGGCTTGCGACTGCTGACGAAGTGCCGGTCCACTGTCACAGCGGCATCTTCATAGAGCCCGCCAGCGTTAATCAGATCGTCTTTAATCCCCGGTGATCCCGTCACTTTGACTCCGCGATAGATGTTCGCCGAGATCGGGATCCATCCACCATGACAAATCGCAGCGACCAACTTACCGGCAGCAGCGAATTCTTGAGTCAGGCTGAGCACCTTCGGGTCACGGCGCAGCTTATCGGGCATCCATCCCCCCGCGCAAACAACCCCCTGGAAATCAGCCGAGTTCATGTCGGAAATTAACGCGTCTGAGGCACAGGGATATCCATTCTTACCGGCGTAAACCTTGCCGGATTGCTGCCCGGCAATAGTCACCTGAAACCCGGCTTCGATCAGCCGCAACTTGGGATACCACAGCTCCAGATCTTCATAGTCATCACCAACGAAGATCAGAATTCGTTTTGCGCTCGCTGCCATCGCCATCCCTTTCATACCAATCTTGAATCACAAGCAACCGACGCCAACAGCGCCAGCAATCACTTGGTGCTTATTGCCAACCTCATCATAGGCCCACATCAGAATCGAGACTATTCTCCCGCACGAGGTGGCTCAATTTCAGCCGACATCGTTGCAACCAGTCTCAAGATCGCTGCCCCTAACAGCAAGCAGGTCGGACCTTCCATCGCGATCCACCAACCGGGCATTCGTTCAGCGCAATCTATGCCGAGCATGAACAGCCCTTGAACCACCATCGCCCATCCCAGGAAAGCGATCAAGCTGCGATATCGCGACACATCGCGAGAGACAAACCACAACAGCACACCGAATGAGGCAAACCACAGCGATGTCGACCGCGCCAGGTATCCGGCGATCGGAGCAGTGGGAAATGATCCCATTCCCAACAGTTCATGGCACCAGACGATCCAACGGCTCGGTGCGATGACGGCAACGACAGCAGCGAAGTTGATCAGTCCCAATATTCGCAGCAAAGCGACCAGAGCCGTTAATCGTTGCGTCACCACTTCGCCCTACATCAGTCGGCGGACTTCAATCGTCCAGTTGAAACCACATCAAACAAGTTTGCGACTCATCAGATAGCGGAATGCTGCCGCAGTCAACTCGACAACAGCCGATTCCATTCGTCGCGATGAGCAGGATCAACCCGACCCAACCACGGCCAGAGCAGCACCAGGCCTGCGACCAGCAGGATCAGCCCGCCATAGGCCGGAGTCAGATGCCACCAACTGGTGTAGCCGACGGCCCAATGCACACCGATCGCCAGAGCGTACGCGGGAATCCCCGCCAGCAGCAGCATCCACCACTGCCAGCGCATTCCCTGCCGGAACCCCCACAGCGCCGTTAACAACACCGCCAGCCCGGTCGTAATCAACATCCCACCAAAGCTCGCCCGATCATGAGCGATCAACGGAATAAGTCGTGGATTCGCGAGCGAAAGATCACCGGGGCAGGTGTCCATGAATTGCAGGTCTTCACGCACGAACACGTCCGTACACCCCACCCCCGAAATCACGACTCCCGCGCCAACCAATACCGCTCCATGAACTACGAACAGCAGTTGTCCCCATTGAGCCGCTCGCCAGGCAGGTGTCTCACGCAAATTGGGAAGCGAAGTCAATTGTGCCTGACCAAGATCCCCCTGCCACGCCATCAGCAGAAACTGAAACATGATGGCCGTCACAAACGCGTGAAACGGATCGAAATAGCCAAACCCCAGAAACCAGAAAAAGCTGACGAAGCCAAAGAAGGCCGATGTCAGCACGGCCACCATGGCCCAGTGCATCCCCTGACGGATGCCGTACCACGACAAAAACAGATACAGCGCGGCGATCGCAAACATCGTCCCCGACAACGTCACGCGATCATGCTGCATAAACGCCAGCAGTCGCGGGTTGATCAGGTCCAACTCCTGACGCGACATCCCCACGAAGACCTCGTCATACGGCAGAATGACGCGCGTCGATGCAATGCCAAACGCCAGCACTGCACCCAACAGCATCGCGGCTCCCAACACCAGACTCCAGAACCAGGTGTACTTCTGAATCGGCAACGGAGGTCGCGATGATTCCGATGTGGACGGATTCCGCTCACGTGACTTCGCCACGCTCGCGTACAGCACCGCTTCGTTAATTCGCTTGGGCAATCCCGGCCCGGAATAGATCAGACCTGTATCCACGAGCACACAATCCGCCCCATGACGCTGCAGCTCGATGGCATCGATCGGTTCGTGAACACCGCCGGCAATCACAGACACGCCCGCACCAAATTCCGCTCGCAGATGATCGATAGTCAATTTGACTGATTTCAGCGCCAGGTGCCCGATGAGCCAACCATCCGGGGCATCGACCAGACGACTTTCGACCTGGATCACTCGACAGCCTGCTTCAACGGCGGGGGCGATCATCGAATGGAGCTGATGAGGATTCAGGTCGGCTCGAATTGCCACGCAGGCCAGTCGGTTGGCGGATTTGATTGCGGTGATGATTGTCTGCACATGCTGCCGCCACACGTCTGGAGACCAACGAACTCGCAATGACTCGTCGGTTGTGGCGAGTACGAATCCATCGACATACGGAGCCAATCGCGATTGCAGAAGCAGGCATTCCGCCGTGGCTTGTTCAGCAGAGGTGTTGGCCGCCACCACGATTCGAGCCAAAACGCGGACCGACTGGCGATCGAATCGAGACAACCGCTCAGCCCAATCATCGACACTGTCCGCGAACGGTGCCTCCGGAATTCGAATCGCGTTGTTCATCTCGCGCCTATGCATCGGTTGCAACAACGGAAGTTCGCGGACGGCGATCGGCCCGACTTCAATCAGACCAATCCCAAAACGGGTTATGGCCGCGGTAGCCACCCCGTGCGGATCGACGAGATGTCCGATACCGATCGGACTATCGATTGTCAGTTGCTGCAACTGCGTTTGCAGGCGAGCGTCAGGCCGCATGTGACCGAACAAGTCGATGATCGTCGGGCCAAACGGTAGACGGCTAAGTCGCCCCATCGCCCCCAGTGCCAGATCCCGCCCCGTTTCCGCTGAAAACGAGAACAGCAGTGGCTGAAACAGAGTGCGGTACGACCAATCAGGCATGACAGACTCACATCCCGCCAGTCAGGTGTTTTTCGAGCAACCGCAAGCGAACAATTCTGTTAACGGTTCTGGCTCCCCGCCAGTCGCTAAAGCCAACACAAATTATTCCAATCGGCACTTCAAGCGAATTGTCGAAACAAACCAACCGTTTTACGATCATCTCGTTCTGACTTCGCTGCTGTACGGGAGTTCTCTCGATGAATTGTCGCAACATGTCCCTGTTGGCCGCAATGATCACTTCGATCTGCGCACCCAGCTTTGCTGAAGAACCGGCCAAGCTAGTGATTGAGCAGCCGAAGCCGTTTCAGGTCCTGCAGCGGGAAGGCTTCGATCCAAATCTGTCATCGGTGCATGAACCGGGGGGGCCGGAACTCGGTTATACCGATATCACTGTCAAAGCGGCGAAACCGAAAGGCGTGACGGGAAAATGGGAGTTTCAATTGGAGCTGATGGAACACGGCTTCGGAGACACTCACGACTGGTATCACCTTGAAGACGAAGGAAACGACCAACAATTAAAAGGGTTGGTCGAAGCTCCCGCCGGAGGTTGGTACAGGCTAAAGATTCGCTGCGTCGACGAAGAAAAGATCATAGCCCAGGGTCAAGTTGAACAAATCGGTGTGGGCGAGGTCTTCCTCGTCGCGGGGCAGTCGTACGCCGGCGGACACAATGACGAATTGATGAAGGTGACCGATGCGTCGCAAGCCGTGTCGACCTACGACTGGCCAACGAAAACTTGGCGCATCGCCAACGACCCTCCACCCCAGAACGGCGATGGCGGATCGATCTGGCCGCCGCTCGGTGACTTGCTGGCCCCAACTTTGCGTGTCCCGGTGGCCTTCGTCAACGTGTCAGTCGGTGCAACCTCGACAACTAAGTGGATGCCCGACGGCCCGCTGCACAAACGACTGCGTGACGTCGGTCGCGAGATCGGTTCGTTCCGCGCGGTGCTCTGGCAGCAAGGCGAATCGGACGTGATCGAGAAAACATCGACCGCCGACTACATCAAGAACATGCAGGAGATTCACGACGCTGCGGCCGAGGCCTGGCGATTCAATCCCCCGTGGTTACTCGCCAAATCGACTCTGCATCCAACCGTCTACAACGACCCGCTAGGCGAACGTCGCATCCGGACTGGAACTGCCGAGCTCTGGAAGCTGCCCGGATTCCGCCCCGGCCCCGATACCGACGTCTTGGGCGGCGACAACCGAGGAAACGCAAAATCGAAGCGCCACTTCAGCAGCCTCGGCCAAAAGCGAGCCGCTCTGCTGTGGTTCACCGCCATCTGGAATGAGCTACATCCCACTGAAGATCGAGGCCGCTAACACCTCAAATCTGTCACGAATCGGTGACCAAAGGAACGCAAAGGCGCAAAGGCGCGAAGGCGCAAAGATGAGCAGCGACCAATCTACCGGATCTCCTTTGCGTCTCTGCGCCTTTGCGCCTTTGCGTTAATATCATTACCTATCAACACTTGCGTCACTCTTCTCGAGACCACTCTTTTCGAGTCAGCCACCAGCAGGCGACCCAAAACTCGCCAGAAATTCAATTTTCGGCCTGACTTCCCACTGACTAGCTCACCCGCTAGAATCCTCGGTCCGCTTCAGAGGTTTCGGCGATGGTGCCGGTCGACCGGCGGCATTTTTTGGGTAGTTCTTGAATAACCCTGACGGAGGACTGTGTGGTCAAGTTGCGGTTGCGGGATAACGAGTCGATTAACGATGCAGTGAAGCGGTTTCGTAAGTTGGTCGAGCATGCCGGCATCAAGAAGGAAATGCGTCGGCGCGAATTCTATGAAAAGCCAAGCGAAACCAGCCGCCGCTCTCGTCGTCGCGCCGAACGCCGCGCCAAGATTCAACGCATGGTCGGTAACACCGGAACCGTTTGATTCGTCAAACGTCCGATTGCCATGATGATATAACCAGGCCGGCTTCGCCCGGCCTGTGTCATTCTTTGTGATCGATTCGAAGGAGCTCTTCCGATGTTGCGTGAAGTTGACGTAAACGGCGTTCGCTTTCGAGTGGCTGACGAAGGCGAAGGCCCCGTCATCCTGTTCGTGCATGGTTTCCCGCTCAACTACACGATGTGGGAAGCTCAGCTTGCCGAGTTCTCGCGCACCCATCGCGTCATCGCCCCCGACCTCCGCGGGTTCGGTGGCACCGACGGAGCGCTCTACTCGGTCTCGATGGAACAGTTCGCCGATGATCTGGCCGACTTGCTCGAGGCCCTGCCCGTTCGCGTCCCCGTCACCTTCTGCGGTCTGTCGATGGGAGGCTACATCGGCTGGCAGTTCGTGCAGCGGCATCCATCTCGCGTCTCGAAACTGATCCTCTGCGACAGCCGCGCGGCCGCCGATTCACCAGAAGCCGCCGCCAATCGCCTGAAGATGGCGGACATCGTTTTAAGAGAAGGACCGGAACCAGTCGCCTGGGCGATGATGCCCAAACTGTTCGCCAAATGCTCTGACGATCACTGTCCCTCAGTCATCGCCAAAGTTCGCGAAATGGTGATGACATCCAATCCCGTCGCCATCGCCGCCGCACATCGTGGTATGGCCGTGCGCCCCGATGTCACGGCCTGGCTCCCGAGTCTGCAACTGCCAACACTCATCATCTGCGGCGAACACGACGCCATCTCGCCCGCGGCCGAAATGAAAACGATCGCTGAACAGATCCCCAACGCCGAATTCGTCCAGATCCCCAACGCCGGCCACATGTGCCCGATGGAGCAGCCCGAATTAGTCAACGCGGCAATACGACAGTTCGTTGGTTAGTTCGAATCAAAACTCACCATCGGGATCGTCGTCGATCACGGAGATCATGCGATAAGCACTGATCCCAAGATTATCGGCGACGAATCGAACAGATCCATCAGCGAGCAAAAATGGGCTCCGCCAGTATGGTGGCTGCCGAAGCCGGTTGTCTGGGCTCGCGTTCTCGCACCAGCATTCAGGCGAATGCTGGTGTCTCCCAATGACATCGCTAATCCTGCCGCAGTGGTACAGTCTGGAACACCGATCCACGTGCCATGCCCGATGCTGTTCGCACCTGTATTTCGCGGGACATATCGCTCACCAACCATGATCACGTTTGAAGATCCATCTTGGATGTCTTTCAGTCTGATCCGACTGTTCTGACCAAAAACTCCCTTAAAGTTCCGCTGGTCGCAATAGCGGTGTTCCAGCGAGAACGGGATTCCGATGTTGCCCAAACTTCCGGCATTGACGAATGGCTCGACGGTGGGTGGTTCACCAGAAGCATCAGCAGCGATCCCGCCAACGCTCTCCTTGAGATATCCCGCGACACCGAAGTAGGTGATTCGTGAGAACGTGTCTGGCACGTCGGTGGTTCCTGGTGTGACCTGCCACTCGTCAACATCCGTCGTGACGACGCTGGCATGCGGGATCGTGTTTGTCGCAGGCGACGAAGGGCATTTGTAAACGGCATAAATCGGATTCAAATCCGCCGCAGTAAACTCCTGCTGAAGGCCATTCCCAAACCGTCCAGAGATCTGACTGAAGTATGGGCTGGCATCCAGATACGGCGTGATCATGATTCCCCAACCCCAACCGAGGTAAGGGCTGTTTTCTCCCAGCACATATCCAGAAGGAAATGTGTTGAACGTGTCGTGATAGTTGTGCAGCGCCAGCCCAATCTGCTTGAGATTATTCTTGCACTGTTTTCTGCGTGCAGATTCGCGGGCGCCAAGAATGGACGGAATGAGCAACCCCAAGAACAACGCGACAATGATGAGAACCACGATCACGTCGACGAGCGTGATTCCCCTGCGGCGAGTGGCATTCAAATTCGTTCGCATAGCGGTCTGCCAGATGACGACTAAGCATTCTCACTCACGCCGCGATTCAGTCGACATACAGCATTTCACTGGCATTCAGCACGGCCAGACAGACTTCGACCCACGCTGCCGCCACGTATCGATCAACCTGTGGTTCGAGTTCATACGGCAGCGCCAGTCGTTCAACGCTCCGTTTTTCTTTCACTAAGGCGTCATGTTCGTCGAGAATGAAACCAAGGATTCGCTCAGTTTCGTCGGACGTTGGTCGCCGCGCGAACGCTCGACGGAATAAGCGATCGATCGGCGTTTCGGTCTCTGTCGATTCGCGCAGGATCTCGCCCGCCAGATGCCGAGCCGCCTGGAGGGCCAGCTCACTATTCAAGAGCAGCAGCGACTGAGTCGGCGTTGTCGAGCGGTTGCGGACCGCACAACTGGCATTGGCATCGGGACGGTCGAAGACCTCAAACAACGGATAACGTAGATTTCGGCGAGCGAACAGATAGACGCTGCGGCGATCATGATCGGCCGCACGCGGGCTGGTGACCCACTGCCCTTTCAAGAGCGTCTCAACCAGTTCCGGCGGCAATGGCGGCATCACGCCGGCCCCACCCCGCTCATCCGTCAGCATCCCCGACACCTGCAGCATCGCATCGCGAATGGATTCCGCATCCAATCGCCGCCGAGTTCCTCGACTGTACAGCACGTCGTTTGGATCAAGTTGCAGACGACGCTCCCAGTCCGAGTCCCCCGCCGGCATACGACTCGCCTGACGATAAGTTGCCGAGGTCACAATCTGTCGGTGCAGCCACTTCAAATCCCATCCCCGAGCCTGAAATTCCGATGCGAGCCAGTCGAGTAACTCAGGATGTGACGGTTCCGCGTTCAGCAGACCGACGTCGCTGGGCGTATCGAACAAACCTCGTCCGAAGTGTTGCTTCCAAACTCGATTCACCATCACGCGCGCCGTCAGCGGGTTGTCCGGACGAGTCAACCATTGAGCGAACGCGGCTCGGGGCGACATGTCGTTCGTCGGTGCATCGCCAATCGCTTTCTCACTGGCAATCCGAGGAAACGCCGCTTCGATCTTCGGTCCGGCCCGACGATGATCGCCACGAATCCAGAACCGGGCCGGAATCACGTCGCGCTGTTGTTTCAATTGCGAGCACGGAGCATCCCGTTTCAGCACCGGGACGCCGGTTTCGAAGACCGCACGCAGGCGATAGAAGTCGGCCTGGCTGATCGGATCGTACTTGTGATCGTGGCACTCGGCGCAGCCCATTTGTAGGCCCAGAAAGACCGCCCCGACTGTCGCTGTCATCTCGTTCAGCATCAAATGTCGACGCTCGAACTGATCGTTGATATCTGGCATATCGGGCCCCGATAAGCAGAACATGGTCGCCACGGCTTGCGATCCATCGTCCAGTTCGTCGCCCGCGATCTGCAGTTGGGCGAAGCGATCGTAAGGCAGGTTCTCATTGAACGCCGCGATCACCCAGTCGCGATACTTCCAGGCGTCGGAACGCACCTTGTCGTGTTCGAACCCGTCAGTCTCCGCGAACCGAGCCAGGTCGAGCCAATGCTGGCCCCAGCGCTCGCCATAACCCGGCAAGGCCAGCAACCGCTCCACCTGACGCTCATAGGCATCGGGAGCAGTATCTGATTCAAAGTCGGCTAACTCAACCGGTGTTGGAGGCAAGCCAATCAGATCAAACGACAACCGCCGCAACAGCGCAGGGCGATCTGCTTCGGCCGTGGGTGTCAGAGTCGCCGACTCCAAACGTGAGAGAATGAAGCTGTCCAAGCCATTCCGAGGCCATTCGCCTTGTCGCACTGCTGGCAGCGGCGGCCGAGTCACCGCGCGAAAGGCCCAATGATCACGATCGGCATCGGTGAGTGGCGTTTCGGTGACGATCAGATCCTCTTCAACCTCTTTACGAACAACCGGCGCAACATCCTCCTGACCGCGCACGATCATCGGCACGCCGACAAGCGCAAGCAGTAACCACGCCTTTTGTAGGTTATGCTTCAGCATAACTCTTCCTTCCTGAACTTCTGAGCGGGGGGCGTCAACCCCCTGGCTCTTCTGTTTCCCGACTCTGCTTGCCACAAAACCTCGATTCGGGTCCGCTCAACTCAGAATGCCCTTCACGATCTCAACATCATCCGACGGACCAATCAGCCGCTCGTTCAGACCGTTATGAAAATACGACAGCGAGTGCGGGTCCAAGCCGAGTAGATGCAGCAACGTCGCATGGAAATTACGAACGTGTACCGGCCGTTCGGTCGCTCGCAAGCCCACGTCGTCGGTCGCCCCATATGCCATTCCGGCTTTCACTCCGCCACCCGCCAGCCAGACGGAATACCCCCACGGATTGTGGTCTCGGCCGGTCCCTTGTTCGCTCATCGGCATGCGACCAAATTCGCCACCCCAGATCACCAGCGTGTCATCCCACAGGCCGCGTTGCTTGAGGTCGGTCAGTAGCGCGGCGACCGGCTTATCGGTCGCCCGGCACATCTGCGTGTGGTTCTTCATCACATCATTGTGAGCATCCCAGCCATTCGTATCGCCCGAATAAACCTGCACAAAACGAACGCCGCGTTCCGCCATTCGCCGAGCCAGCAAACAGCGCTGACCAAAGTCGCGTGTTTCCTTCTGATCGAGTCCGTACATCGCCTGTGTGTCGGCAGTCTCACCGGTCAGATCGACCAGTTCCGGTGCCGCGGTCTGCATCCGATAGGCCAGTTCATAAGCTCGCATGCGAGCCGCCAGTTCATCGTCGTTGTCGCGTAAGGTCAGGTGATCCTGATTCAGGTGCTGGATCAGATCGAGCGTCGATCGTTGCTGAGCCGCGCTGATTTGCGGTTGCGGGCGCAGATGCAGGATCGGCTGCGACCCAGCTCGCATGGTCACTCCCTGGTAGTTCGCTGGCAGGTACCCACTCCCCCACGCGGGCGGCCCTCCTTTGACGCCACCACTCGGATCGGGCAGCACGACAAACGCAGGCAGGTCACGATTCTCGCTGCCCAAGCCGTAGGAAACCCAGCTACCGACACTCGGCCGCCCCATCAGGATGTTGCCGGTGTTCATCTGATAGACGGACTGAGGATGATTGACACTATCGCCGTGCATACTGCGGATCACGCACAGTTCGTCGGCATGACTGGCGATCTCAGGCAGGAAGTCACTCACGGACAAGCCAGATTCGCCGCGCTGTTGAAACGGTTTGACGGGAGCCAACAGCGGATTCTCGGCCACCTTGCGACGCGTCATCACGCTACCGAAACTGTCGGGCAGCGGCTTGCCCGCATAGCGGATCAAGTCCGGCTTCGGATCGAACAGGTCAACATGACTTGGCCCGCCATGCATAAAGAGCCAGATCACTCGTTTGACGCGCGGAGCGAAATGCGGCTGCGCCCCAGCGTCTGCCGGAACAGATTTCTCACCACCCAAGCTGCGGCCATCATCGGCTAGCAACGACGCCAAAGCGATCGCCCCAAACCCACCCCCCGCCTGCGACAAGAAGGCGCGGCGAGAGGATGTCGCGATAGTAGGCGTCGGATGCATGCAAAAGTCCTCTTCTCGTAGGTTATGCTTCAGCATAACGTCTTCCCACAACGCTGCGTTGTATGCAGCATAACCCGCAGCGTTACGGGTGCAATCTCTATCCCAGTACCTCGGCCAGCGTCACAAGCCGTCCCTTTTCTTCGAGCGACTTCGCACCAGCATGAATGATCGCCGTCACCTCTAGAATCTCTTGCTGGGGAACTGGTTCCACATGTGTCCGTACCATTTCTAGGAACACCTGCGCCATGCGAACAATCTGATAGTGATGGCCAAACCAGTAATCGTCTTCGATCGCCGGAGTGTACTCGTACGCCTTCTGCGTGAAGTGAACCGAGGTGGAGCAATAAAATTTGGCGATATCCGGTCGACCATACCAGACTTCGGCTGGCATTCGATCGGGATAGGTCAAGAGCGCGTGGCAGGTGTTTTCACGAGCGTACATGCTGACGGCATCCACCCCGGCACCACACAACGTCACCGCCATCCACACCGGGTGTTGTCCGTAGACAAACCACGAGGGATGCGAATATCCGCCACCCTGACTGGCAATCACATATTGCAACGGCCCATATTCGCCCGACGCTTTCATGCGCAAGGCGGTCTCGGTTCCCCATTGATGTCGAAACAAGCTCGACGACATGATCGGCGCTTTGTGCTCCGTCGCGAACTGCAGGATCTTTCGAGTGTTGGCGACCGTGCCGCCAATCGGCTTGTCGCAGAACGTCGGTAGTCCGCGAGCCAGACCCGGTGCGACCAGATCGAAATGATCTTCGCCGCGCCCTGAAGCGTCGCCCATCCAGACAGCATCCACTTCGCCCGCCATCGCTTCTAATGACGTGGCGACCTGAACACCCGGGAACGCCTCGGCGAACATCGCGGCACTCACCGGATCCGCATCGTAAACATGAGTAATCCGCGTCCCGGCGAAGGGCACGACATTGAAGTTTGTGTGTGGATTGCGGAAATACTGCTCGAAGATTCGAGCCGACCCGGGATCGAGGTACTTCTTGACGACATCCAGATTCACCGTCGGGTGAAAGGGATGAGCGAAGTGCCACGTATGACCATTCGTCTTCTGCGGCTTGCCACCGATGCTCGCGGAGACAACACCGATACGAATCGGCTTGTCCGCTGCCGACTCGGTAGCAAGAATTGGCGTCGTCATTGCGAGCGACGCAGCGGCGGCGACTCCCGATGCCAAAAACCCGCGGCGAGGGAAACGCTCCAAATCAGCTAGATTCTCGTGCATAGTCTTCCTCATAACACATCACACACGAATATCTGATTTTGAATCCAGCTTGGTACCGCTTCCACCATCGATCGCACCAGGGCCCAGAGGTCGTGATGGCTTCTCGCGTCAACGGGTGAGACCAAGAAGAATTCTGCCAGATAACAAGAGCCGCATCTTTCGCAACATCTGATGACTCGCCAAAGACAGCTCTGGATTGATCTTCGTCGTATCCGATTGCGTAGTGACCGTAAGTACTCTCCCCACACCAACGATTCCACAAATCGGCACCGATTCTTGTGAAGCTGATAATTCCAGCCACTGACTTACCTATGACTTCACGGAATAATTCTGTTCCGATCAGTCCGGTTACAAGAACGTAGCCCCCTTGGCGAAGCTCGTCTCTCATTTCGTTTTCGAAGTCTGTTGTGATTACTTGAATCCACCCCAGCTTGAAGCACCTGTCAACGGCCCCTTCTGCGACGGTGCGTTTATCGGGGCCAAGCGCGCGCTCAGCCAAGCTACTCCGCTCTTCGACTTGACCATAGTCGTGATGGATCGCTTCAAAAATCGCGACGTCGTACGGGTGGAGGCCTAATTCATGAGCTTTTTGAACAGATCCAATAGTGGTGCTGTCGATTCCGTTTTGGAAGATGCATTTCCAATCATCGGGATTGTCATTCATGAGCATTCGATCACTTCCCGAGGTGACTCACTAGCAGTAGACGGGCTAAGCCAGGATCTGCTGAATCACATCGCCGCGACTGATCGGAATGGGCCGACCAAGCGTATCGTGGATCTCGGATTCGGGATTCAGGCCCAGGCAGTGGAAGATCGTGGCGGTCAGGTCTTGCGGTTGGACTCGACACGAGGCGGGATAGGCGCCGATCGCATCGGATGAACCATGGACCACGCCACCTTTAATCCCGCCACCAGCCATGGCGACCGAATAAACATGGCCCCAGTGATCACGGCCGCCCGCTCCGTTGAATCGCGGCGTGCGACCGAATTCGGCCATGCAGACGACCAGCGTGTCGTCCAGCATGCCGCGCTGTTCCAGATCGTGGATCAACGCCGACATCGCTTGATCGGCAGGCGGAGCGAGCACGGTCTTCAATCGCTCAGCTTCTCGTGCGTGGCTATCCCAGCAAGGGGCGTCTGACGGTTCGTCCGCACCGCGATACCAGTTGACTTGAACCAGCGAGACGCCCGCTTCCACCAGTCGGCGACCGAGCAGCACGCTCTGACCAAATTGATTGCGGCCATAACGATCGCGCATCTCGGCCGATTCCAGATCGAGTTGGAACGCCTGGCGCGAGTCATTCGAATTCAGCACGTTGAACGCTTGCTCGGCCAAGCGACCATATCCGTTCTTACTGCCAGCTTTCTCTGTCGCATCCAATCGCTGATTGACGTGGTCCAACAACGTCCTGCGTCCTGCCAGTCGATGATCAGAGATCTCCGCATTCAACGTCAGTTCATCAACGCGAAAGCCGGTATCGGCCGGCTTGCAGTTCAACAGCCAAGGTTCAACGGATCGACCCAGGAACCCGGCATCCTGCCCCGGCCAGACGCTGCCATCAGTATTGAAGATTCGGTGCGGCAGACGAATCGAGGACGGCAAACTGCCGCGATCGGGAACCAGCTTGCGGACGATCGAGCCCATGTTGGGATGGTCATTCGGAAAGCCGGGATTGGCATTCTCAAAATTCATCGGCGCGTGCGGCTGCCCCGTCATCATGTAATAGCCGCTCGACGAATGGGCGTTGTCGTTACTGGAGACCGCCCGCAGCACCGCCACTCGGTCGGCCAGTTGCGACATCTGCGGCAGCAGTTCGCAGAATTGAGTCCCCGGCACGCTGGTGCTGATCGGTGCAAACTCGCCCCGCACTTCCTTCGGAGCATCCGGCTTGGGATCCCACGTCGAATGCTGCGGCGGGCCGCCCATCAGAAACAACACGATACAGGACTTGGCTCGCTTCGCGCCCGCTTGTGCAACAGGCGCAGTCTCGGCCCGAGTCTGACGCTGTTGGGTGAGAAATGGCAAGCTCAGCCCAAACGCCCCCAGGCCACCGACGCGCAGGATCTCACGACGGCTAATTCCATCGCACAGACGATTCTGTTTTCCGAAGATACTGAACATCGGCTGACCCTCAATGCGGCGGAATCATGTCCGCAGATTGTGACCTAATCTGCCCCCTGCATCAACATCGGTCAATGCGTAATAGGCCCCCCTCACGAAAACTGAGCTCGCCATTCCGGCGAAACGCAATCACTCGGTCCTGATGATCTCCGGGCCATTGTCTTCAGGCCCAAGGGGTCGGCACTTTATCCAGCCAGGGCCCTTCGGCCCTGGAATTTAGCCCACAAATAAATCTTCTTGAGGCCTGAAGGGCCGGCCATTTCAGGGTTGTCGGTGATGCCACAATCCCTAGCGGTCACACAGACGATGGAATGCGTAGTTCCAGAGGAGAATATGCTGGGGATGAAAGGCCCGGCCCTTCAGGCCTCAAGAGATGTTATTTGTTGATCCTGTTCCGGGGCCGAAGGGCCCCGGCTGGATAAAGTGCCGGCCCCTTGGGCCTGAGAACGGTGCACCCACCACAAGCCACCGACTTGTGGTCTCCGAAATATCGATCTGTCACAAAACACGCACTTTTTTGAGCAAAAACGGAAAAAACAGGCCCGTTTTGTCCCCCATTGTCAAAAGTTGTCCTGGGCTGTCAAAATTTGTCAGTCGACGATCAACAGCATCGCGGGTCCTCGAAACATTTCTTCATCGAATTTCAAAAATCTCGGTAACTCCATCTGGCTTCAGTCACGCGAGGTATGGCATAACCCAGTCGGCAGAGAAAACGAAAACTCCGTGGACCGTAACAAACGGCCACACCTGCTGACCGCTAAATAAAGGTCAGCAGGTGTGGCCGTTTTTTTGCTGGAGAGTCCCAATGCGCCGCGATCAACGTTTGAAGACGACAAGCCGAAGCGGGGCCACGACTGCCAAAATCAGACACCCCCCCGGAAACCCTGCCATGGACTGACAAATCCTGCCACTTCGTAAGGAAGAGCATCCGACAGCCCACCGAATTGATCGGACTACCGTTCGAACGCTTTGAGATCGGCCGACGCGACGTCGAGCGGGACGTTTATGGCTTGTGGTTAGCCACGGATGATCCAAGGAAGGCAGTTCTTGCCGAAGGGGAATTGGAATGTCCACTTTCTAACTGCGTCACTTCGTCGGACCGTGGCCGATGCATGCCAGCACCTGAATCGTAAGACATTTACACATAAACCCTTATGGCACAGAAATCGATTCAATCCATTGAATTCGCCACATCAAAAATCGCTTCGCTCATACGACCCCCGTTGCATACAACGCACGAAGCCTCTTGATGTATGTACTCAACAGGCCGACCGCGCTGTGACCGTTACCAAGGATCGTATCGCAATGCGAGACTCAACCCAGCGAAGACTCTTCGCCGGACTGTGTCTGCTGCTCTGCTGGCAGTCGGGATGCGCTGCATTCCGACCTGTGCATGGCGTCCCTGCGCGCTATCTTCCAACTGAAATGAAGATCGGCGATCGCAGCAATCGTCGCACGATCGACCTGTCGCTGTTGCGCCAGCCCCCGCCGCTCGATCCCAAGACCGGCAGCCTGGTTCATCGCATTGATGGCGGCGACGTGCTGGGGATTTACGTGGAAGGCTTTGTCGGCAAATCGACCGATCCTCCACCGGTCTACTTCCCTATCAACAATGACACACCGCCGTCTTTCGGCATGCCTTACCCTGTCCGCGAAGATGGCACGATATCATTGCCGTTCGTCGGATCGGTCAATGTGCGTGGAATGACTCTGGGCGAAGCCGAAGAGCGGGTCAAGCAAGCCTATTTGACGCCGCGCCAATTGATTAAGCCGGACTACCATCGCGTCCAGGTAAATCTGCAGCGACCTCGTCAGTATCGAGTTCTGGTCATCCGTCAGGATTCGCGAAACGAACCGCAGTCGAACGCGTTCCTTGGCCAGGTGAACATCGGGATGGTGAAACGCGGGACTGGCAAAGTCGTAAACTTGCCCGTCTACAGCAACGACGTCTTGAATGCCCTCACGGCGACTGATGGCTTGCCCGGACTGGATGCGGAGAACGCTGTCTACGTCATTCGCCGTCGTGCAGCGACTCAGTCGGGAACATTGGATCCACGCTGGCCGACTGACTTGAATCCAGACCTGCTGCGAAACATGGGACCACTCGGGTTGCAATCAGAAACCCCGATCATTCGTGGACAATCGCCGCAGTACAACAACAATGCAGGATACCCTAATTCCAATAACGTCACGCAGGCGAACTTTGTCGGGCAACCAAACCAGCGCGTTCAATACGCGAGTGGAACGCTCCCCATCGCCCCCGGCCATGGACTCAACATCGCACCTCATGGTGGTGCAGACGAAAACGCTCCGCTTGCTCCACCGAAGATCTGGTCTGATCGTCCTGTCGGCGGGCAGTTAGAGTATGAGCCGCAGATTGTGCAGACACAGTATCCGAATCAATTCAATCAAGGGGCACCGGCCCTCAACGATCCGCGTTACGGCGATCCCCGCGTAAACAACCTCCCGATGCTTCCGAACGGTGGCTGGACTCCGACCTCCATGCCCCCAACCGGCGGGTCACCGCGCAGCGATAGCTTCGCTCAGAACGGCGACAGGTCCGGGCTTGCCCTATGGCGCCAGGCGGACGGACAGCCGGAATACAGTCCGCAGATTGTTCAGACGCAGTATCCGACCCCATTGAATCAAGGCGGACCGACTCCGATCGATTCCCGTTACAACGACCCCAGATTCAACGACCCACGCTATGGCGATCCTCGCATTAACAATCTGCCGATGACCCCGAACGGTGGCTGGACTCCGCCCCCGGCACCTCCCGCGGGTGGGCCACCGCTCAACAACAGTGTCATGCCGAATAACATGATGAATCTTGGTTCATCAGGACCGAATTATTCAGCGACGACTCCAGCCGGACCTCCAGTTACTCCGTCAACGGGGATGCCGCCCAATGGCACGACACCGTTCGTTCCGTGGACACCTCCCGCGGTTCAGCCCGACGGCAATCCCGAAGGGGGACCTCCGCTGGGCTTTCAGGAACTCGACCCCGGACATGGTGTCCTGACCGGAGGTGGCGCCATGGATGGCCGACATGTCATCCGCATTCCGATCCGGCTGGGACCTGGCGAAACCGCGGACATTCGTCCCGAAGACGTGATCCTCTATGACGGCGACATCGTCTTCATCGAATCTCGCGACACGGAAGTCTTCTACACTGGCGGTCTGCTGGGTGGTGGACAATACACGCTGCCGCGTGATTATGACCTCGACATTATGCAAGCGATTTCGCTGGCTCAGTCGCGAGGAGTGATGGGTGCCAGCCGAGCCATCGGCGGCGTGTCCGCCCTGAACAACGATGTCTCGATCAGCCCGAGTACCGCGATCGTCCTGCGGAAGCTGCCCGATGGCGGCGAGGTGCCCATCAAAATCGACTTGTATCGCGCCCGGACCGATCTGTCCGAACGCATCGTGATTCAGCCAGGCGACTTTATCCTACTGCAATACACCTGCCTGGAAGCAGTAGGTGCCTTCTTCGAGCGAAATCTCTTGGAAACAGCACTGTTCGGCCTGGCGGCGCAAGGTTTGAGTGGCAATCGTGGCAACTGATTCGTCCTGGTCGGACAGTTGTTTGACCGTGACACAGAGCAGCGCGATTTGTGATGAGTCGACATCACTTCGCCGCTTCAACCGTGGTCTCGACAAGGTGGCCTGACTACACTTGTCTGTCGCTGCGCGCAGTCGCTTCGCGACATCCCCTGCTGGGGATCGCTGTCAGCCACCAGAAAATCGGCCGGACGAACGGACGTTGTCCGGCAACGGAGTCTTCCACGAATGTCTGATCGACCGAAAACGTTGCGCCAACTTCGCGACTTTGGCTACCGCTCGACCCCGGTCAAACACGAACTTCGGCGCAATCTGTTGACCAAACTGCGGCGCAAAGAGCAGCTGTTTCCCGGCATTCTGGGTTACGAAGAAACGGTCATCCCTCAGATACAAAATGCGATTTTGTCGCAGCACGATATTCTGTTTCTCGGACTGCGTGGCCAGGGCAAAACCCGCATGCTGCGCATGCTGACCACGCTTCTGGACGATGCGATCCCAATTGTCGCGGGATCCGAAATTCATGATGACCCGCTGGCACCGCTCTCCAAATTCGCACGCGACCTGATCGCATCGCAAGGCGATCAGACTCCAATCGAATGGATTGGCCGCGACGACCGTTATCACGAGAAACTGGCGACTCCCGACGTCACGATCGCCGACTTGATCGGCGAGGTCGATCTGGTCAAGCACGCCGAAGGCCGCCATCTGTCCAGTGAAGATGTGCTGCATTTCGGCCTGATCCCGCGCAGTCATCGTGGCATTTTCTGCATGAATGAGCTGCCGGATTTAAGCCCGAAGATTCAAGTTGGCTTATTCAACGTCCTGGAAGAACGCGACGTGCAAATTCGCGGATTTCCAATCCGATTGAACCTGGATGTCTGCATGGTCTTCAGTGCGAATCCCGAGGACTACACCAATCGCGGTCGCATCGTCACGCCACTGAAAGACCGCATCGGCTCGGTTATCCGCACCCACTACCCCACCACTCGTGAGTTGGGGATGAAGATCACTTCAGACAACGCCTGGACCGCTCGCGAAGACGGCGTCAAAGTCGTTGTGCCGACTTTCCTGCAGGAAGTTGTCGAAGAGACATCGCGACTGGCCCGCAACAGCCCGCACGTCAATCAGGCGTCGGGCGTCAGCGTGCGCATGTCGATTGCGAACTACGAAAACCTGATCTCGTCGGCCGAGCGGCGCAGTGCGATCGCTGGTGAAACCATCGCGGTCGCACGACCGAGCGATCTGTGGCACTTGGAAGCCAGTTCCCGCGGCAAGCTGGAACTGACGATGAGCGACGAGCCCGGCCAGGAAGATCGCTTGATTGAACGTCTGATCGATGAAGCGGTCAAAGCCGTGTTTGATCTGCACGATCTGAATCCAAAACAGTTTCGCAACGTGGTCGAGTTCTTCGAAGGGGGCAAAACGCTTGACTTGGATGATGGACTCTCCGCGAAGGATGTCTTGAAGCAAGTCGACGCCATCCGTGGCTTCCGGGCTCAACTGGATCAGATCGCGGCTTCGTTGGATACGGGCGAGGCTCGCGGGGCGTCGTCCGAAGGTCTGCTCGCCAGCGTCGCCGAATTCCTGCTGCAGGGACTGCATAGCCACAATCGCTTGAACCGAACACGGAAAACACGCTCATCCACTTACGGCTGACCGTGACATCAGTAAGCTCAATTGCCGACGGTATCTCTGGAATTTTCGATACAGTCCCAACGGCAATTGGCTGATTTCAAGGCGTAGACGAAAGTTCAACTCGGGACGGTGCGATCGACATGGTAGATCACTACTGATTGCCTGATGATCCGTACTTGCTCTCTTGTGCTTGAATTCTATGTTGCTGAATCAACGACTCTATTCCCGCTGTAAGCATGAGACGGTGCAGACATCGGCTGTGCTGGTGGTATCGGGTCGCAAGATTGCCTGCCAGATGGTCGAGTTGTCACTGGGTAGCTTTGCGGTCATGGTCCCGGAACCGATCTCGGCCGCCTTGGCTGACCCGTTGGCGCACCTGAAGTTTTGTGGCCTGAGTTACATCGTTCGAGTCACTCGCCAGGAGTCACGAGGCGACGGCGTGCTGGTCGCACTGGAACAAGTCGAAGAAGTTCTGCCTCACGATTCCATCTACCCGACCACCACAGCCGGTCGCTGGGCCGCACGTATTGCGTGGGTCACGGCGCTCTGCCTCGTGACAGCGGCAGTCTTCAATATGGCCGGCATTCATCTTCCCAAGCTGTGATTTTGAGGATCGAATCTCGAGTCAGTGGCGCCGACGTATCACTCGAGATTCAGAGCCACCTCCATGGCACCTAACTAATCGGCCGCATCATCAAACGCTTTGGTCACATCTTCTCTCAAGAGGATGATCAGACTCCAGATGCCGATCGGCAGGCCCAAGACGCAACAGCACGTTCCAAAGTTCATCATTGCCAACACCGAAGCGGCGATTGCCAGCGTCCGATTCTTGTGGCGCAGCATCTGGACACCGCCCAAAATGATCAGCAAATTGAGCAGCAGGAAGCCGCTGTGAACAACGGCGGCGACTGGACCAAAACCACCTCGCTGAAATCCCTGCATGAACGGAGGAGCGTTGGGATCTGCGACGGGCGCCTCGAACGCAACCGCGAGAACGATATTTAAGATCGAGGCGGCTATGCCAAGAGAACCCACGAGCAGCAGACAGATCGCCGGGGGCATCACCAAGCCGGTGACATCAACCTCTTCTTCTCGATCTGGCTCGTCGCGACCGCGAGACAAATCCGATTCCGGCGGCATAAAAGGATTGTCTTCGTCGAACGAATCGGGCTCATCAGTATTACGCGGCATGGCGGCTCTTCGCTGAAGGCGTGGCAGATTCCAGTCACGCGAGCATGGTATCAACGCGGAGTATTCAAGGAAATCGTCGCGATTCTCATTGTTGATCGGCGAACACCGGTCGCAGCAAATTGTCGACGGGGGCGAAATCGTCCGTCAAGATCTGGCCTTCCGCCAGCGATAGCACGGCGTCCATCTGGCCCAGCAGCTTCGGTTTGGTATCGCCCGTCCCTTTTTCGAAAGCGGCAAACCAATCACTGCTCCAGTCTCCAGTGTCGCCGAGCATTTTCAGATCCAGCGGTCGCCGGGAACAGACCATGACAAACGTGTCACGATCACTTCCCGGCTGCGTTCCAGTCGTACTGAACAAATAAACATTCGGAAAGACGGTGGTCGCGGTCTTCACATAGCGTCCCAGGAACCGCCCCGGCCCGGGTAGACGAGTTCGCCCGGCGGCGTCCCTCACTGCCGAAACCCAATCGCGGTTATTGCGGTCCAGTTCGATCAACTGTGATTCCTGCATCGCCGAAACGATCCCGCGAAAGCCAAGCACGTATCGACTCGACTGCCCATTGTTGCCCAGTCGACAATACTCGACGAACTCCCACGGATCTTTGGCGGGCGTCCACGCTTCGAGCAGCCCTTCCGTTGCGACCACCGTCGACGGGATCGAGCCTTCAAACCATTTCTGCTGACGAGTCTGAGCAGCCAACGTTTCAATCACCTGCGACCAATCAGGGGCGTTCGGCTGCCTCGGCTTGACTGCTGGGCCCGAGGCCTCCTTCGCCAGATCGACATTGGTCAACCGAGCTTGATCGACAGCACCAATCGTCTGCTTGGCTCGCAGCCAATACTCGCCATTCCCGAAGGATTTAATCTCCAATGGCGCGAATCGCCGACCTGCCGGTTCGTAGCGCCCAGGAGGCCAATCGCGATCTGACAAACCGACTGGAAGCGGTCCATGATAGCTAATTTCGCCATCCCCCTTCGTCGTGCCGGGATACTCTGTTCGCGGATAGATGTCGATGATGTTGCCCTGGAAGACCCCATCATCGTTCAGCAAGTCGTGAAGCTTCTGCAGAAATTCGAGCGTCGTCAGATGAGCCGGCACGCTGAAATCGTTGAAGGCATCGCCATAGATGAAGTCGTAGCGAATCGGGGTTTTTCCCGCAGCAATCAGGTCGCGGTTGTCTCGCAGTCGATCATCGATCAGGTTCCTGGCATCGCCAATCGTGGTGAGAATGCGTGATTGTTGGACCGCGGTCAGTCCGAGGCATTCAATCGTCGCCTGGTAAACCGCCGGGTCCAGTTCGGCCACTTCGATGCGAGGACTGCCCGGAAACTCTTTCAGGAACCAACGCGGGAAGATATACCCGCCACCTCCCATGAACAATGCGGTTGCTCGATGAGACAACCCACGAGCCCGCTGCACTTCTTGAAACCAGGTCGCGGTCGGTGTGACTTCCACCAGCCGGTCTCGCATCTCAGGCGTCACCACTTCATAGGCGGTAATGACCTGCAGAGTCTTGTCGACACGAATCTTGGTCTGCAGATCTTCAGGGACGGTGATGTCATCGGATATCTGCGACAATTCAGCGGAGGCAAAGCCACCCCACAGTGGCTTGTTCGTTTCCTGGAATAGCTTGTCGATCGCCTGCCAGTACGCAGCCTCTGGTGCTAAAGACAACAGGGCATCGAAGACCTCAGGACTTGGTTGATTGACCTGCAACGTCGCGGTCGCCGGATCAAAGCTTGTTCCCGCTGGCAGGTGACTGGGGTCGATCCGTTCACTCGGGATGGCTGTTGTCGACAGCGACACGGGCTGAGTCAGCAGATGAGCAGTCCGCTTGGTGACTGCCGCGTAGATCTGTTCGTATTCGTAGTGCAATGCGGTGGGATTCGATGAGTCGTAATAGCTGTGAATCAGCTTGTCCAGCCGCAAATGCTTGATCGGCCGCCCACGGTGCTTCCCCTCGGTGACCATGATCGTCGAGTAATTGCTCTCATCGTAATAGGCGCCGACTTGATCATCGCGCAGCTTGAGAGCCAGTCCCAGTTCGTGAAGCCTTGTTCCCAAGTTGGTGCCGAACTGCTGCCATTGCGACCGCGTCTCTGCCGCCTGCTGCTGTGTTTGCGCTACCGTCGTCAAAGTGCCTGCAGTCTCCGACACATACGCCATCGCCTGCTCAGTGCATGTCGCCGCCAGCACGACCCAGCCGAGTAGTTGCATCCAGCCGCAGATGACCGCCGTCCGGAACAGTCGCGGGGCTCCGCCGACGACGATGGCCAGGATTCCAAGTGTTGCGGCGGTCAAGCCAATGATCGTGCGAGTTCCCCAGACATCCATCAGATAGAAGCCGGTGAGAAACGTTCCAATAATCGAACCGAGTGCTCCCCACGCATACACATTGCCGACGGTGGCACCAAGCCGCGAACTGCGCGCCAGCGCCATACTCGCGACCAAGGGCGAGATCGTTCCCAGCGCCAATGACGGCAGTAGAAACATCGCGGCGACAACCGTCAGCACCCACGTCGGCCAGCTTAAGTAAGCAGGACGCGACATCGGTGCCACGATCTGGTCCAACCACAAGACACTGGCACAAGACACGCTGCCGAACAGATACGTCCAGGCGAGAGTCTTCTTGCGGTCGTAGCGATCGGCGAGCCAGCCACCGAGGAAATTTCCCAACGTGATTCCCGCCAGAACAACGCCAATCACGCTGGTCCACGTATACAGCGACGACCCAACCGTCTTGGCGATCAACCGCGACGCGGTCAGTTCCAGGACCATGACGCAGACGCTGGTCACAAACACGAGCGCGTTGTATCCCCACAGAATCCAGGCGCCGGAGACTCTCGATTTCTTGACCCCCTTCTTCGCCGTGGATCGCGTTGGAGTCAGCACCGGTGGTGCGTCGGGGTCGAGAACCATCGGCGACGAGATCGTCAGCCGATAGGTATTAATCTCGTCATCAGGTGAACTGCTCGCCGAAGCTGGCAAGGTCGGTTCAGAGCCGGCAGGCTTGGGATTGTCGGTCGACATCAGCGGAGATCTCGAAGTCACAGTAGAGAAGTGGTCGCGGCCAGCCAATCATACGACGGCGCGATTGAGTCGCCAAAGCATCGCACCAGACGATTACTGGAGTTTCGCGACATTGCCGAGGAAAACGCGAAGAAGATTGAAAACACAGGGCACAGAGATCACGGAAAGAATCAGATGAGTTAAACCACGGAATACACTGAACACACGAAATGAAAACAGGCTTTCATTCGTGGTTGTTCCGTGTTTTCGTGGTTCGCTTCTCTCAGTCCGCCAAGGCCCGATTAAGTGTTTTCTCATGGGTCGCCTTAAGTAGCCTTCTCGCTCCGCGAGAAGTAAGCCGATGAACGCGACGCCGTGATCGCCATCCGGTTCCGATGCAGTAGGGCGCGCGGATTCGCAGTTGGCTTTCTTCTCGCGGAGCGAGAAGGCTACTTACCAGCGTTCGACCGGGCCATTCGGAACTTTCACGAGTGCCGTGGCGACCGGAGTTCGCCGTTCGCCGTGCCGTTGTCGGATTTCGGCGATGATCTCGTCGAACTCGGCATGGCTGGTGAACAGCCGCAACCGCTGCTCTAAATCTTCGGGCACTCCCAGTCGCGCGCCGTACCACGCCGCGAACTTGCGGAACAGGTAGCAACTTCGTTCGCCATGTTGTTGGATCATCAGAGAGAAATGCCGAGCCAGGAAGTCGACTTGTTCATCCGCAGTCGGCTCGCGCACGGGACGCCCTGCTTCAGTGTCTTCGATTTTGCGGAATAACCACGGGTCGAGCATCGCACCACGACCGATCGCCACCGCTGCACAGCCTGTCACGCGTCGCATGTGCAACGCCTCTTCGACCGATCGCACATCTCCGTTGCCGATCACCGGAATCCGTTCGACCGCTTCCACAGTCGCTTGAATGCCCGCTAGATCGACGTGACCATGGAACCCCTGCTGCCGCGTTCGACCATGAATGGTAATCGCCGCCACGCCAACAGATTCAAATCGACGAGCCAACATTGGTGAGGCGATCGTGTCGCGATCCCAGCCCAGTCGCATCTTCACTGTGACGGGGATACTGACAGCATTCACAACTTGCTCGACCAGCCGACTCGCATGATCCGCGTCACACAATAACCGGGCTCCGCCCCCCTGCCCGTTCACTTTGGCCATCGGGCAGCCCATGTTGATATCGACCCCCTCGTAGCCACGATCCTGCAACCAACGGGCGGCACTGATGAGGTGCTCATCTTGACCGCTGAAGATCTGTACGGACAGCGGTCGATCATCGGGATGCGTTTCAATCAGTTCGAGCGAGTGACGATGCCCAGCGACCAGTTGAGTCGCATGCACCAGATCAGTCGTCGCCAGCCCCAAGCCTCCGACTTCGCGCAGCGCCCGTCGAAAGGCGAGGTGCGTATAGCCAGCCAGCGGTGCCAGACAGTAACGCGTCGGCAGAACTCGCATGCCGACGAGCAGAGTGGCCGCGGACGCATCACAATGATCGAGCGGAATCGATGCCGATGATTCAGGTGTCACGTCAGCACCTTCAAAGATCGACTGTCGATTTGTGTCGGCTGCCAATATCCGGAATTACCGCCAGACTGCGAGCCATGGGCAACATCACTGTGAACGTCGTCCCGACATCCAGCTTACTACCGACTGTGATCGTCCCATGATGGGCATGCACAATCGCCTGACAAATGGCCAGACCCAGCCCGTTGCCTCGCGTTTCGATCCCACGGTGCCGCGACTTATCGACTTGAAAGAAGCGATCAAAAACGCGACTCAGATCGGCCTCTGGAATCCCGATCCCGGTGTCACGCACTGTCAGGCAAACCATTTTGTCGTCATGTCGTTTCAAGCCGATATGCACCGTCCCCCCCGCGGGAGTGAACTTGATCGCGTTGTCCACCAGGTTCGTCATCAGTTGGCGGATCTCACGCGGGTTGCCTGTGATCTGGACGTCCGTCAGAGTGGAACTCAGTTTCACATGCCGCTCTTCGGCCACCGGTTCAAACATCTCCATGGCCTTGTTCGCCATTTCATCAAGACTGACCAGTTCCTGCCGAGTCTCAGCGGCCAGCGCTTCGCTTTGAGTCAACTGCAGCAACTGGTTGACAACCTGAGCCAGGTGGCGGCATTCGTCATTGATCTGAAACAAGAGCTCTTCGTACTCGCCTGTGTCTCGAGGCTTTTCCAGCGTCACTTCGACCAGACTTTGAATCGCGGTCAACGGTGACCGAAGTTCGTGAGCTGCATTCGCGACGAATTCCCGGTTCTTCTGCAGATGCGTCGCGATGACATCCAGAAACGTGTTGATCTTCGTGGCCAGTTGGTCCAGTTCATCGCCGACACCACGAACGACAAGTCGCTCGTTCAGGTGACTTGGTCGCAGACGCTCGGTCGTATGAATGATCTCCTGCAGAGGTTCGATTGCCCGCTCGGCCAGCAACAAGCCACCTAGTGGAGCCAACAGAAAAATCGCCAATCCGACCGGTGCCAGGATGCGCGTCAGTCGATTGACGTCATCGTCGACGAACGCAATTGGGGTTCCGACCAGGATGTACTGGCGCGGCAACCCCGGCTTATTGAGTTCCACCTCGATCGACCGATGGCTGGCCGAACCCCAGACGTTATGACCGCTGTACGATCCCAGAAAACGAGTCTGCGGCTCCGCGGGGACATTCCCGCTGTGCCACAGATCGTGCTCGTGAGTTTTATCGACCCAGCGAATGTACCACTCGCTTTTGCGGTGAGCTTCCGCTTTGCGTTTCATCTCCGCGATGATCTGTGACTGGTCGGTATGGTAGAACTCTTCGACCGCCAGCAGCAGTTCGTTCGCTTCCGCTTCCAGGACTTCGTCTGTTTCCAATAACAGATAAAAGCGCAGACCTTCACGAACGGCAAATAGCGCAATCAATACCGTCAACAGGACGACGACAGTGTTCCAAACGGTCAACCGGACACGTAGTGTCCGCATCTTGATGGCGAACCGCATCAGTCCATTGTGCGACATAAATCAGTAACAACCACAAGACAAGGTTCGATCATCCTCGAGCACCGCCTGATGTCAGACAGCCAACCCACGCGTCGGGCACGAAGGCCCCCTGACATCGGGATCATACGCGGATGCGACAGAATTCCGTAGACCAGCGGCCCAAATCCCGCCAAATCAGACGACGTCGGCCGTTTCCTCGCCAGCGATGGCATAGCCTCGACCGCGGACCGTCTTGATGATCGATTCTGTGCGACCTTTATCCAGCTTACCGCGCAAGCGATTCACATGGACTTCAATGACGTTAGTCGTGCCGTCCCAATTAAAACCCCAGACGTGTTCGCACAACATCTTGCGCGTGACCACCTGTCCTGCGAATCGCAGCAGCAATTCCAGCATACTGAATTCAATCGGAGTCAGATCAATATCGCGACCGGAACGTGAAACTCGTCGCGTCGTCAGGTCCAGCGTCAAATCGCCCACCGAAAGAACCGGGCTGGGACGGACGCTGGTCCGGCGGACGACCGCATTCACGCGGGCGAGCAGTTCGGCGAACTCAAACGGCTTGCAGACGTAGTCGTCGGCCCCGGCGTTGAGTGCCATCACCCGTTCGTCAACCGAACTGACGGCGGTCAGCAGGATGACAGGACAGAGCACGCCCATGCTACGGATGTCTCGCAAGACTTCCTGGCCACTTCGCTTCGGCAGCATCAAATCCAGAACGATGGCATCGGCCTGCTGAGACTTCGCCGATTCGGTTCCTGCCGCTCCATCCTGCACCCAGTCGCAGGAATGTCCTGCTTCCGTAAAGCCTTGCAGCAAAGCCCGACCGATCGATGGATCATCCTCAATCACGAGAATTCGCATTGCCCACACCTTGAACAGGATTGTGAAACTAGCCCGATGGACACCGTGTCATCTCAGAAGGGGTGATCACATTTGTATCCCCTCAGGCGTAACATTACGAATGTTATCTGGAATCAACAGGCACTCAATGCTGTCTTTACAGACATGTAAGTGTTAAAGCCCTCAAATCGATCGTGAATGGCATAACGATTCGCGAAAATGGGGCGCGATTTCGTCATTCCCGCGCAGGCGGGAATCCAGCCATTGTGAAACTAATCTCACTACATTGGCGTTATTACCCCAAGGAGAATCTCGGAATCGAAGTATCAATACGGCCCCACGACTCACTGGATTCCCGCCTGCGCGGGAATGACAGAGCCGAAAGGAATCTGCCAAAAGTTGGCTGGAGGGGAAGATTTCTCTTGTCTCGATCTGGAAATTCGGAAATGATTTTGATGTGTGTCGCGGGAACGTACGCGGCGAACTAGGAAAGCTTGCGAAGCAACCGGCACTGGCTGTCCGGTAGAAGCAGGGAACTCTAGCACGAAAGGACGGTGATCGCGTGAATCCAGACAGTAAACGCCAGCGAGGTGGCGAAGCCTAACGGCGTCGACGGGCTGCCGTACGGACGGCCACCCCTCGTTCGAGATTCTTCAATGCTCCGAACGAGAACGAAATACGCAGGCCCGATGCTCAACGGTGAGTGCCGGGCCTGCGTCATTCTTTGTTCTGCGTGAGTGACGTTTTCAACGCAAAGTCGCAAAGGCGCGGAGACGCAAAGAAAGAGGAAATCATCTGGCCCCTTTTACCTTGCGTCTCCGCGCCTTTGCGACTTTGCGTTGAAGACTCATCCACTAGAATCCGCGTCGACAGTCTGCCAGCGGCGCTCAGGTCTTCGAACCTGCAGCTTCACCGCGTCCACTGACAAACCGATACCCGGTCCCGCGGACCGACAAGATGTACTGCGGTCGTGCGGGGTCAGGTTCGATCAGCTTTCGTAGTCGCAACACGAAGTTGTCGATGGTTCGCGTCGTCACGTCGACGTGTTCGTCCCAGACTTCATCCAGGATGCGATAGCGCGACAGCACTTCCCCTTCATGTTCGATGAAGTACTTCAGCAACTGCATTTCCTGAGTGGTCAAACTGTGTCGCTTATCGCCGACGATGACTTCAAACGATTGCAGTTCAACTCGGAAATGAGTGAACTCGTACTGTGGTGGCGTCGGCTCGGCACTCGCCACTTTCGAGGCGGTCAGCAAAGTTTTGTGCCGCTCAAGCAGATTGCGGACGCGATTTAGCAACTCGGGCAAATCGAATGGCTTGGTGATGTATTGATCTGTTCCACAATCGAACGCATGCATCCGATCCTCGCTCAGCGTTCGGGCACTGAGCACCAGAATCGGCACCGTCTTGTTCTTCGAGCGAACTACAGTGCAGATCTCATAGCCGCTCATGCCGGGCAACATCAGATCCAGGATCAACAGGTCCACAGGGGCGTTCGCATCGTCAAACAGCTTCAAGGCGGTGGGGCCATCCCCCGCCAGTAAGACTTCGTACCCTTCCTGTTCAAAGTTGAACTTCAGCCCTTGGGCCAGTGCCTCTTCGTCCTCAACAATCAAGATTCGCATGGTGCTGGCGTTGGCCGTGGGGGCCGGGATCTTTCCGATCACAGTTCGCCATTTCCCTTTCTTCCCGGCAAATCGACTTCAAACACGCTACCGGTCTGGTTCGTGCGACCATGAACGCTGACGCGTCCCTTCATCTGCCGCACCAGCGTGTTGACAATATACAGACCCAAACCTGTTCCCTTTTGTCGTCGAGTCAGCTCGCTGCCGGCTCGATAAAACATCCCAAAGATCCGCTTCCGCAGTTCCGGGGGCACACCATGCCCATTATCGCTGATCCGCGTCGCCACGCGACCTCGATCTGTGACGCGCACTTGAACTTCGACAGCGGGCGGATCGCCCGCATATTTAATGGCGTTATCCATCAAATTGCGAAACACCGTTTCCACGACCAACGGTCGAGCATGAATCACCGCCGGTTGCACATCGTAGGTGATCGTGGCTTGTTCTTCTCGCTTATGATGAGCACACGCGGCCGCTCCGCATTTGTGCAACATCGTTTCCAGGGGGATATCTTCGGGTTCGGATTGTTCGCCAATCGCATCCAGCCGACCGACTTCCAGCAGTTGTGAGATCAAGTGATCCAGCCGATCCAGCTCTTCTCCCATCACATGATAAAACCGATTGCGTTGCTCGTCGGTGACCGAACGCATCTCCAAGGTTTCCAGATACAACTTCAGCGACGCAATCGGCGATTTCAGTTCGTGAGTCACGCTGTCGACAAAGTTCGCCTGCCGCTGGTTCAGACGCACTTCTTTAATAATCAGCACCAGATAGAACGACAGACCCAGCAGGATCACCGCGAAGACGACCACGCCAATGATCAGCGCACCCCAACCGGTCTGCCGAGCCAGCAGCACGATCCAGCAAATCATCAACGTCACGTTGAGCGCCATCAGCACCACGCTGAGCGTGATCGGCAATCGCAGTCGAGTTCGTGTTCGCAGCCACGTCGTCACAGTTGTTCCTGATCTCTCTTTGCTCGCATGCGTTCACTCGCAGAATTGACAACGCTTAGCCAGCATGCCGGATTAGCGTCTATTGTCAATTCCGGCACTCATTCGCGGGCAAGGCGTCATCCGGCGACAAACAGCTTTACCCACAGCGGCGGCCCGAGTAGGAGTGCTCCCACCGCGATGGCCGTGATCGCCAGCAGCAAGACAGCCCCGGCCGAGACATCTTTGGCCACCTTCGCTCGTTCATGCCATTCGGGGGACAGCAGGTCGACTAGTGCTTCGACGGTCGTGTTGATCGTCTCACCCGCGCAGACAGCGCCGATCGTCAGGATCAGGATCGCCCAGCGCGTCAAATCCAGTTGCAGCCAGCTTGCCAGAGCGATCGCGGCGAGTGCGGCGATCGTGTGCCAGCGGGCGTTTCGTTGAGTGTGAAACGTATAGACCAGTCCGGCCCACGCATGAGAGACGCTGCGCCAGAAGCTGGGTTGTCGTCGCATCAGACCAATTCCAACGGTTACGGATTCTTGGCCGGGCGCGAGACCTTGTTGCCATAGACCAGCACATTATCGAAATTGCCGGTGTCATCAAACGAACCGATGCCAACCTGACCCCACGTAAACGTCTTATCAATCGCCGTCATCACCGGTTCTTTCATGTCATCGAAGAACACGTCGATCTTCCCGCTGTCGACATCGCGAACGACGCGCACATGATGCCATTCGTTGTCCCATTTTGTTCCGTCCGTCGTCTTCGTCGAAATCTTGGTGCGAGGCGCATTGTTAACGATGAAGATCTGGTTCGCGTTATCGTCGGTCTTCTGCCCCAGATGCACATAGTACAGGTGTGCGGGATCCTGATAGCCGAAGAAAAGACACAAGGATCGATGAGGATAATCGCGAGCGGTCGATTGCAGCTTCACATCCAGCACGCAACTGCCGACGACGACATCCTTCGCGACCGATCGGTTGAACGGGGAACGGACCGGCGTTTGCGTGACGATGTGCTGAAACTGGCTCCAGACCTTGTTGCCGTTCTGTTCGGCCAGCTTCCAAGCCTTCGGGTCGCTCGGTTCCCAGCGAGTCGCCGGGTCGCCCATTTCGAAATCATCTTGAAAGACTAATGGCAACCCCAATAACTCTTTCGCAGGTTCATCGGCATGCGTCTGGCACGTGCCACAAACGAGACACATCGACACCACGAGCGCCAGAACAGGAACTGAGATCTGGGACATAAAGAAATTCTCTGCGGTAACAGGAATCGTTCGCCGCCTACTGAGGCGGCCGGTCATCTCGACCATCACGAGGCGGTCTGTCGCCACCACGACCATCGGAGCGAGGTGGCGGACGATCACCTCGTTCACCAAAGCCACCTCTTTCTCCTGGACCGGGGCCCCCTCGCTCACCCGGTCCGGGACCAAATCCGGGGCCGCGTCCGCCACGTCCCGGCCCCCGCTCGCCGCGTGGGCCGGGTGGGCCTAGTGGATCGTTGGGGCCACGCGGTGGGGGTGGTGGCGGATGAACACCGACATCGCCCATGAGGCGGCCTAGTTGATGCTGCAATTCGTGACGGTGTCGCTCGTGCTCTCCAAAGTAACGACGTTGCAGATCGTGCTGCCGTTCGTCAGGTGGCTCTTTCTCAATTCGAGCCCGCTCGTTCTCATCTAATGAATTCAGAACCTGATTCAATTCCGACTCGTTCGGCCACTTCGGTCGCCCATCCTCGTAGGCATGCACCACGCTCATGAACAGCATTCCGACCGTTCGTTCGCGTTGCATGGTGGGATTACGCTTCATCCAGATCTTCAGTGGCGGAGGCAGCGAATCCAGGATCTGATTTTGAATCGCTGCTGACGGCCAGTTGTCGGGGTCCGACGCCCGTGCGATGCTGAGACGCAGCACTTCCGCACACTGATCCGGTCGCACCGGGCTGTCGATTTTGACTTGTTGCTCTTCCGGCAAATCAGCGACCAGGGCTTTCATGATCGCTGTCAGTTCGGGAGCCGATAACGATTGTCGACCCTGTCGCTGCATCGACGGATCCCAATCCGGTAAGTCGCTGGAAACCGTTTCGAATTTGCGAAACTGTTCTTCCTTGATCTTCTGAACAATCGCAAATTTGCGCGAGCTGTCCGCTTCTGATCGCAACGATTCACGCTGGCCGGGCGTCAGCGTCTGCAGCCAGGCGGTATACGTCTGCAACAAGCTGGAGAGGTTCCCGCCCCCCTTTTTGTTTTCGTCAAGCTGGTCGCTAAGCTGCTGATATTGGCTTTGCTGCTCTGGACTGAGTTGCTGGAAGATATTTAGGTTTCGCTGGAGGCGATCACGCTCGATCTGCGACATCTTGACGATCTGTTGATGCCGTTCCTGCAGACTCTTGTTATCAACCGGCTTCGACTCGGCCGTCGCGTCTTCGAACAGATGACTCTTCTGCAGCTTCTCGAGAAAATCGACCGATTCGACCTCTTTATACTGATCGATCTTCTGCACGATCTGCAGGTTCGCCAGCAACTGCTGGCTGGGGTTGGCGATCCAGACGTTGGTGATTTGGTAGCCCAACCATCCCGACAGCCCGAGCGCCGCCAACCATACAACGGCCACGCCAGCGCGTTTCAGCGGATTAAACCAAGCCTGCTGAGTCACATCGAACGGAGTTTCGCCCACCTTTAAGGTGGTCATGGTCCGCTCGGTAAATTCGGGTGGTGCCTTGGGGGTCGGCAGAACATCGAGCATTTCCCAGGTGCGAGCCAGCGCTTCCACTTCGTGCCGCGCCACTTCACTGCGCGCCAACACCTGATCGATCGACTGTGACTTCGTGTCCGGCAATTCGCCGTCCAGATAAGCCACCAGATCTTCGCGCTGCTCGGCGGAAAGTCGAAGTGTTTTTTCCATGATTCGCGGTCGCTGACGAGTCTCAACTGGCATGGCCCAACCACAGGGTCGGCCAATCATCTCGACTCGACGTTATCTTTGATCCTTCTCTGTATGAACCCGACTCGAAGAGAATTGTCTCGTTTTTGTGATCTCAAATTTTAGATTTGAGATTTGAAATCCGCCATTCGAACCCCGAAATCACTGATTCGAGGAATCACCGGTGATTACTTGGCCTCTTTCCCCATTTGCATATAGGGTTCTAACACGATCCGCAGGTTTTCGCGGGCCCGTGACAACAGCGACTTCACTGCCGTGGCGGTCAATTCCATCGCGTCGGCAATATCTTCGTAGCTCATTTCTTCATACTTGTGCAGCAAGACAGCCATCCGCTGTCGCTCGTTCAATTGTTCCATCGCCTGTTGCACGACCGCCTGCAATTCCCGCCGATCCAACTGTCGATTCGGCATCAGTCCCGATTTTTCGGTGGCGAGTTGTTCAGTCGGCCGAACGCCCAGCGGTCCCGATTCGGTCCCCGTCAGGTTCACCTCTTTGCGACGTCCTTTGGCTCGGCGCGAATTGCTGGCCAGGTTATTCGCAATCCGAAACAGCCACGTCGAAAACCGCGCGGTCGGCTGATAACCATGGCGGGCTCGATAGATCCTCAGGAACACATCTTGAGCCAGATCTTCGGCCGCTTCCTGACTTTGCAGCATATGATAGAAGATGTTTGTCAACCGGTCCTGATACGCTTTGACCAACTGCGTAAACGCACCCTCATCACCTTGCTTGGCCCGAAGCATCAATTGCACTTCGGGATCATGCAGGTAACCTGAGTCTTCGACAGGGGATCCTGGTTTGATCTGTGTTGGCACGGACGAAAAATCTCTGAGAGCCAGCGCCAGCTCGACGGAATCTGCGATTGCACTTGGAACACCGAACCACGCCCACTGATCTTTCACTTTCGTCGTCGATGGCGGTCGTGGCCCGGTTGTCCCGAGAGTATAATCACCCTCCCGCCCGGAATCGAACCCGAATTGAAATGCCGCGGTCGCGAAATGCTTTCGCCAGCAATAGTTTCAGAAATTCGGTCGTTTAACCGTGTGGGCACCGCCCCGCGCGTGATGGCGGGCGAAGCAAGATTGGTTCACTACAAGCCGACCGGAAAACCTCGCCCGACTTTTCATCACGCGCGGGGCGTTGCCACGCGGTTAAACGAAATCTCTCACCTTATTACTTTCCCAGCCGTCTCATTCCATCTGCCACAAAGGCCGTAACAATCCTATGACGATCAGTTCCTTACCACTGAGTTACTGCACCAATGTTCACCCCGGTCGATCCGTCGCGGAAGTCGAAGAGGGGCTGGATCGATTTACGCTGCCGATCAGACAGGGATACGGTCACGATCTGGCAGCCGGGTTGTGGCTGGCGGCCCCGGTGATTCAGGAACTTGACGCCTCACCCGACGTCGTTCGCCAATTCGGCGAAGGGCTCGCACGACGAGGTCTGACTTGTTACACGCTGAATGCGTTTCCCTACGGCGATTTTCACTCGGCACGAGTCAAAGAGAACGTCTACCTTCCCGATTGGACCGCCCCCAATCGCCTGCAATACACGCTGGGCTGTGCCCGGGTCCTTGCGGCTCTGTTGCCCGCTGGAGCGGATGGCAGCATCTCGACGGTGCCGCTGGGCTTCAAACCATTCGAACATCCCACCGACTTCGCTGATCGCTGCGCGGACCAACTGATTGAACTCGCCCTCGGCCTGGACCGCCTGCACGCGGAAACAGGCAAGCTCATTCGCCTGGCGATCGAGCCGGAACCGTTCTGCGTGATCGAAACCACCGACGAGACCCTGCAGTTCTTCGCACGCCTTCGCGAACGAGCCGCCAACGCCGGCGCGTTGGATGTCGTCAATACTCATCTGGGTGTCTGTTACGATGTCTGTCACCAGGCTGTCGAATTCGAAGACGTGGCCGCCTCGATCCGCTCGCTGACTGCCGCCCAGATCCGCATCAACAAGGTCCACATCACCTGCGCGATCGAGATTGCCAATCCCGGCAGCAACGCCGCCGCCCGCACGGCCCTCGCCCGTTATGTCGAACCCCGCTATCTGCATCAGACGTTTGCTCGCACGAAATCAGGCTCGATCGTGCGACAAGTCGATCTCGACGAACCCCTCGCGTCGACTCCGTCCGCCGATTTCCGATACGCCCCCATGTGGCGAGTTCACTTCCACGTCCCCGTCGATGCCGAACACCTCGGCCCGCTGGGAACGACCCGCGGCGAGTTGAAAAAGGCGCTGGCGGTCATCCCCGAACTCGACTATGCCCCCCATCTGGAAGTGGAAACCTACACGTGGGAAGTCCTTCCCGGTGGCGGAACGCCCAACATCGTCGAAGGCTTCACACGAGAACTGCTCGCCACCAGAAAGCTGCTCGCCGAGCAGAAGTAGTGCGTTCTTGACTGCCAGATGATCGGGTGCCACGGTTTTGGAGTATGGGTATCTACACATCTCGGATGCATTCGTTTAGGGATTCTTTGGCTTCTGTCCTCAGGCCCAAGGGGCCGGACCTTTGCCCAGCCGGGGCCCTTCGGCCCCGGAGCAAGACCTCTTAACACATCTCTGGAGGCCTGAAGGGCCGGCCCATTCATCCCTCATTTTGATATCGGCACCCTCCTGAAATGTCCGGCCCTTCAGGCCTTTGGACTTCTACTCATGGGCTTAATTCCAGGGCCGAAAGGCCCTGGCTGGGCAAAGGTCCGGCCCCTTGGGCCTGAGGACGGTCACCAAGAGCCCACACAAACCGACCGCGATGTTGCGAAATCCCATGCGAATTCGTTAGACAGCTTGAACCAAACGCTCGGATGCTTCATTCTTGCGGGACAGCAACCAGAATTGACGGCTTCGTGAGATCAGATTGTGTCGCTCGATACGCGTTATAAAATTCTCGAAAAAATCGGCTCGGGCAGCTTTGCGACTGTGTACCGGGCTCGAGATACCGAACTCGGTCGCGAAGTCGCGATCAAGCAGCTGCACCAGGAGTTTGTCGACGATCCCAAGCGACTGGAACGCTTCTGGCAGGAAGCCCAGTTGCTGGCGTCTCTGCAGCATCCCAACATCGTCACCATCTTCGACATCGTCAAAGAACGAGGCTGGCTGGTGATGGAACTGATGCAGTCGAGTCTGGCCGAGCGATTGTCGGGTCGCCAGATCGATCTGCGAGCGTTACGAGCCACCCTGGCTCACGTCTTGAGAGCTCTTAAGTACCTCCACGCACAAGGGGTGATCCACGGCGACATCAAGCCCGCCAATCTGATGATCGATGCGCGGCGCCGTGTCAAATTGGGCGACTTTGGTCTGGCCTGTCGTGTGGCGACGGTCGATGGCAGTCTGCTGAAGGGCACGACGAAGTACATGGCACCGGAAACGGTGTCTGATGACTTTGGCGATGTCGGACCGGCCAGCGATCTGTATTCACTCGGTTTCTCCGCTTACGACCTGATGTGCGGCGGGAATTTCGAAGAGTTGTTCCCGGGCCTGAATGCGAAGGGACGCAACCAGCAAGTCGCCTGGATGATGTGGCACGCTGCCCCCGATCGAAGGTTGCCCGAGATCGGTCGCGTTCTGGAAGGGGTGCCGCCTGACTTGGCCAAGGTCGTTCAAAAGCTGACCCAAAAAGATCAGGCACTGCGATACAAAACGGCCGACGAAGCACTGTCCGATCTGCAGATCGATCTCAAACTCGTTGGTGGACAAACCGGCGAGATGGTCTTGGACGAACCGAGCAAGAACAACAATCGGCGCACCTACATGGCCGCCGCCGCGCTCGGAGCCTCGGTGCTGATGAGCGGCCTGATGCTGTGGCCGGACTCCAAAGCGAATCAGGGCCCCGGCCAGAAGGCCCACGGGCTGATTCGCGAAGTGAATGGCGACAAGAACGAATTCGTCGTGCAGGACTTGAACACCGGGGCACTCGAACCATTCAAGGTGCCTCGCAAACAACGCATCTTCCTGCTGAACGACAAAAAGAACATTCTGCTGCGAGAACTGAAGCCGGGCGATCATGTCGAGATGGATGTCGATAAGAGTCAGTCGGATCTAGTAGTGAACATGATCGTCGACCGGCCGGTCCCGACGCATGGCACGCTGAAAGAACTACTGCTGCATGATTCGCGGCTGATTCTGTCGATGGAAGAAGGGAACACGCGCGATGACTTGCCGGTGCGAGTCCCCAAGAGCGCCGTGATGAAACTGAATGGCCAGACAATCGAACTCCGTGACCTGCAGCATGGCGATCGGCTGGACATCACCCATTTGTCGGAACCGGGTCAAACCCGCGGACGCGTCCTCAATTCATTGAACGCACGGCGAGTCGTCACGACAGTTGGATCGGTTGCCGGTTACGATCCCGATCAGGCGATGCTCTCGATCCAGATTGGCCAGGGTGCGGCAGCCAGTTCTCTGAAGCTGCCGGTCGATGCCAAGTGCAAGGTCTCGATCAACGGTTCGACTACTTCTGAAAATATGCCACTGACCGCCGCCGCGCTGAAGCCGGGCGATCGTGTCTCGATCCAGCACGATACCGAAATCGTGGAAGTCACCGCGACCCGCAGCCAGCAGTTCGATGGTGCCGTGCAGTCCGTCGATCCCAAGACGAATGAACTGACCGTCTCGCTCGCGAATGGTGAGCGACATACGCTCACCACGAACCCGAAGACCGAGATCACGTTAGCTCTCGACAAGGTCAAGCTGCCGGACCTGCGTCAGTTCGACAACGTGCGAGTCGCTTACTCTGAGATGCCCGACGGAGCGTTGACCGCCACCACGATCGACGCTCGACGCCCCGCTCAGACCGATCGCTGGACCGTCGTTCTGGGAACTCAATCCTACACCGATTCATCGCTCTCCCCTTTGAAAACGGCCCTCAATGATGCGCGGCTGATCCAGTCGGCGCTCTTGTCGCGTTATGCCGTTTCCGATCAGCGAGGCGCGCTCATCGTCGATGGGACTCGGAAGGACTGGGAGAGACAACTCACCGAAACACTAAGTAGCGCACGCCCGCAAATGCAGGTCTTGATCTCCATTTCAGGCCATGCCTATCAGGGAGATGACAAGACGGTCTACCTGGCCCCGAAGGACTTCCGCTTCGACAACATGGCCAACTCCGGCGTGTCGCTCGATTGGCTGGCCGAGAAACTGAATGACTGCCCCGCCAACGACAAGGTGCTGATCCTGGATGTGACACCACCCGGCACAGGTAAAGATGTCAAACGGCAAGTGGCAGGCAAGGCATTGATCGATGGCCTGAAAACGCCGCTGAAGTCGACCACGGTGATCATTTCGTGCGATCAGGGTCAGCAGTCACGGACCTGGGACGAAAAAGGTCGCAGCTTATTTGCCTGGACCTTGGCCGAAGCAATCCAAGGAGCCGCCGACACGAATCGAGATCTGCATCTGACGGCGCAAGAGCTGTTCGACTACCTCAAAACGCAGCTCGAATCAGCTCAGTCGCTGGTGCACGCGGAACAGACGCCAGTGATGATCGAGCCGACGAAGTAGCGAGAGGCCTCGCAAATGCGTCCCAGGTGAGCCGCGCTGCGTCAGCACGCGGACCCAGTTGACACAGGTCTACGAAAAAACGAGACGCTCGAATCAAGGCTGATACGAATGTTCCGTCGCCCGGCGCAGAGAATACGAGTTTGAAACACAGAGGCGCAGAGATAACAGAGAAGGCGAGGAGGGTGACAGTATCACCTTCTGGTTTTTCTATGCCTGATTCTCTGTTTCCTCTGTGCCTCTGTGTTTCAAACTCTTCGCCTTTTGCAGTCTCGAGTCGTTCGTCGGTCCGCGTGCTGACGCAGCGCGGCTCACCTGAAGACTTACTCGGCCTTTTTCTTGGTAGTCTTTTTTACGGCTGCTTTCTTTGTCGGCTTCTTCACCGGGGCAGCCTCTGCCTCGACGGGAGTTACTTCGACAGCCGCAGGTTCCACCTTGGCGACTTTCTTCTTGCTGGCTTTCGGCGCAGGTACTTCGGCAGCAGCCTCTGCCACGGCGACCGGCTTCTCTGGCATTGGGGCGGCTGTTGCTCCCACCGCATTCCAGCCCGCTTTGATGTTATCTGTCTTCAGCACATCCCAAAGCTGCTCGATCTGCAGTTGAGAATTCGACACCCTCAGCTCTCGCGCCAGCGCGTCTTTGCGATTGGGGCTGAAGTCGGTGAAGTGAACGACAAACGCGGGGAATTCATCGCTGGCGGTTTCTTTGTGAGTCCGCCACATCAGGAACTTGCGGACCATCGTCTGGCCCTTGAGGTCCTTCGTGAAGACTTCCCGTCGCAAGATCTCGCTGACCGGCAGTGTCAATTGCCTGGCGTCTCGATCAATCAATGGCACTTCGACGATGTTCGACACCTGCGTGACGCCGCAATCTTCGGGCCGCACATGTTTGTCTTCGCGTCGACGTACGAACTGAGGCGAGATGATCGTGGCCAGTGGCAGCTTAGTCACGACGTGATAGCCGCGCGAACCGTTGTTGTGATAATCCAGCACCATGCGATTGATCGTGCCGCCGCGAGTCGTGCTGGAGAGCAGATCCAGGCAACTGATTTCCATCACCCATTCAGGGTTCACCATCTGGTATGCGACATTGTCACCGTTCACTTCGGCGTACTCGCTGTCGACCGCCATGTCCTTCAGATCACTGAGCATTTCACGACGCTGATCATCGGTGAAGCCGCCGCCCACTCGACCCAGCACCTGCAGCGTCTTGTCGGCGCGTTTCACACCCAGCAGCAGATCGTGCAGCATCCCGTGGCGATCGTCGGTTGATTCGGTGTAGCCCAAGACCGCCAGATCCAGCGTGTGCCGGGGTTTGATCTTGAACTGCCCGGCCGCGTCGCTGCGAACGACTAGTCCCTCCGCCCCTTCATCGACGACCCAGACTTGAAACTGCTTCTGGATCTCATCGACTGTTTTGACCGTCTTCGCTTCCACCGCGTGCACAAGGTCGCCGTGACCGAACCATTTCTGAATCAGCTTCCAGGTTTCTGTGAACGGCTGGCTGATGACCGTGCTGTCTTTGCTCATCACATCGAAGGCGGCGAATCGCAGCTTCTTCAGATCGCCAGCCGATTGAGGATTCCGGGCCACCGTGCAGACGTCGTGTACGCGCGGCCGACCGGTATCTTCCCGCACGACATACAGTTCACCGGCAATCAACGCTTCATGCACGCCCGCTTTGCTCAGCAGCTTGGCCGCTTCTTCCAGACAGGGCAAGCCGACGCGAACGGTCCCCCCGGGATTGATGCTGAACGCCATCCCATCGCGAAACGCGAGCACAGTGAATTCGCCATCAACCTTGCGGCTGACGTGGTATTCACCCGCTGGGATCTTGTGTGCGATCCCGTCGCGATCGAGCGGCTGCATGCGACCGCTGGCCAGGCGCCGGTATTCCTGCACCTTGGGGAGCAGGGTGTTGTCGGTGAGTGCCGTCGCCGATGCGGTGCCGTAGTGACCCAGCAGAATCTCAACACGTGATTTATCCAGAACAGCAGCGCTCATGCGTCGGTCTCCGTGGGAACGGCGGCGGGAGCTTTCAGTTCCAGATCCGAGAAGTGAAGGATCAAGGCGTACTTGTCGCCTTGCGTGCGGCCTTCCAGGAAGCCGCGATAGGGCGATCCGCCACGCCGCACGATCAGCGGCTGATTCGATTTGGGTCCGGCCCCCAGCAACATCAGACTGTCTTTGGCTTCCAACTCTTGAGCCATGCGATACAGAAAGTCGTACGTCAGCCCATTGGTGTGATTCAGTTGGACCTTGCTGACGAACACGAACTTGCGAATGGCCTGTTCGCGTTTGATGTAGACGCCGGACCATCGCAGTGGTTGTTCGCCGTCCAGATTGGTCTCCATGATCTTGCGAGGCCGGCGTTCGCGAACAGATCCGTCCGGGTTTCGCACGACCTCGAAGAACTGCACCTTGTGGACAACCTTGCGATCAGAGTCGATATAAACTCTCGAGGTATCGCTGAGAAACCGTCCGGTGCTTTCCAGATCGACTTCCGGATCGGACTCGATCAGCGCCTTGCCGACGTCGTTCAGTTCACCGAACTGAATCCGCAGGGCTTCGATGTCATTGGCGACGGGAGCTTTCAGCAGGCGAGCACTGTTCACCTGTCGCTTTTGACCGTCGATCCAACGCACTTTCAGTGTGGTCCCCACACTTTGCGTTGCGACAAACGCATCGCGCCCGCCACTGTCGCTGATGTTGATTTCCGGCATGGTCGACCCTTGGTGAGGAAGGCCAGACGGAGCGCGTCCGGCCTGTCACATGTCCTGGTTGTCTCTGGCCACCTTGCCGTTTTCCGCCGCCTTGCTCAAGTTGCCTGATCAATGACGAGATCAAATCATATCGAAGTCCATCAGATCGGATTCATCCATTTCAGATTCTTCTTCGACGGCCGAAACCTGAGTCGGGCCGCTGAATTCGACGCGAGTCGGATTGCCCACCGCCATGAAGAAGTTGCCGTCCGCCCCTTGAATCAGGAACCCGGCATCCGCTTCCAGCCCGCCGCGATAACTATAGGGAAACTTGAAGATCGATCCTTGCTTGAGCTGCTCATATAACGGGGAGGCGTCCCCTTCGGGTTCGAGCAGATAGACCAGCCGAATGTTGTGCTGCAGGTAATCGGCCACCGTCGTCGGGTCGGCCAGCGGGACGGGAGCACTATACGACGAGGCGACTGGCGTGATCTCGTTCCCGTGGATGTCGACCGGCTTCAAGGTTCCCTTGTCGCACCACTCACCGTCAACGGTCAATTGAGTAAAGCTCGACCCCCCGCGACCGATGACCGTGTGGCCGTCTCCGGCCAAGGTCGCCAGTTCGCACCGACGCCCCTTCTCGTCCAGAACTTCCACGTCCTTATAGCCATACAGCCGACTGCGATCGACTTTGCTGATGCCGAACGCAAAGTCGCCATCGCCAAAGTGAAACACCAGCGGTTTCGCCATAGACCACCTGCCGAATGAAACGTGCGAAAGAAATGGTCGTCCTAGCATCGGAAGTCGCGGGCGGGCAACTTCGAAGAATTCGACCCAGTGACCGACGACAATCTCGCCTCGCACGCAAAATAACAATCGTAAGCACTAATCCGATATGAAATCTGTGCCAAACTTATGGAAATTAGCGATTGCAATGGGTCGGAAAGATGACCGAAAACGAGAACACCCCAGTCGCATGAGGCGGTCTGGGGTGCGTGGGAGAATAGTCGTCGTGGCAATTCACCAGTTGGACGGATTGGTCTCGCGAACAAGTTGCCTGGGGTATTTCGCAGGACGGATTTTCAACCCGTCCGAAACGGAGTCTTCATTGGCCGGATTGGAAATCCGTCCTACAGAAGAGAAGTCACTTGTGTCCTTTCGCCGGGGCCATTCGAACCAGCATTCCCTGGCGAACTTCCGGCACTTTAGGTGGCTCGGAGACATCGAAATCGAACGTCGTCTGCGAGAATGTGACTCTCGCTTCCAGCCCACTGGTCGCGCCGTCATGGTAGGCCTCATTGACATAAGTCGGTGCAATTGGTGAAGGGAGCGCTGCACCGGGACCCTCGGCCATGCCGCCCTGACTGCCGGTGATCGAAATCTCATAGAATCCCACCGGCAAGGGGGATGGTGTCACGTATCTTCCGTCAGCATCCAGATTCGCGACTAGACCAAATCCATTGTGCGGTCCATAGAATCGAATTCCAGCGCCGGCGACCGGCTGGCCCTTAAACACCACGCGACCGGTGACGATCTCCGCGGGATCGGGCCCTCTAGAACAGCCAACCAGGGCCAGGCAGCCCAAACCAAGTGCGATCGTGTATCTTGCTGACAACATCATTTAGGATCCATATCTTTCAATGCACGATTGATTGCAGTTCACTTCTGACAAACCCAAGCCCGTACTCGCTTGCGACTCGATAATCCGGTCGCAAAAAGAGGTTCGCCTCAATCGAGGCGAACCCGTTGCTATCGCAGTGACTAGTCCAGGCTGATCGGGTTGCCGTCAGCTCGCATGGCTGCTCGTTTGAACGTCGTCAGATCGATGTTGTCGGAGATGAACTTGACGGAGCCATCGCCCATCATCGTGTGAATGCCGCCCGTATGAGCCGAAGCGAAATTGTTCGAGGCACAGTAGACTAGTCCACACCCGAACGAATCCCCGCAGCTCGCATTCGGTCCGTAAACCACAGGCGAAATGCCTGGGATCGTACTGCTACCTGTGTTCGAGTAGGTATTCGTATCCCCAGGACCTCCCCAGCCACCTTTCATACCACCCACACCCTGTGTTTTCCCGTCGGAGAACTCCCAACTCAAAGTCGCTGTGTACTTGACTTTGTTTGATTGCTCCGCGACGAGCATCACGTTACTCGATCCGTCCGTGATGTCGGCCAGGCGATGTTTGACATTGATCTCCATGGCACCATTGTCACACATAATTCCATACAATTGTCTGCAGTTGCCGAACCCGGCATTATAGGCTCCCCCCACCGCCGCATAGTGGTGTCCTTGGTAGCGATTTGGATTCCAGCCGCCATAGTTGGGATTCGTATCCAGCGGACTCGACGGACAGATGTAGGCCGCGACTTTCCAGTTTTTCAGAATCGGGGTATTCGCATCTGCGGGGTTAGCGTCACCATTAAAACCACCCGACACGAATGACAGTTGAGTGTACGCTGCGCCTTGATCCAGCATCGGCAGCACGGCGGTTCGCCAGTTGTGTCTGTTCAACGCACCCAAGGGCAGTTGATCGTAAATGTCATGGTAGTTGTGCAGGGCCAGGCCCAGTTGCTTCATATTGTTCTTGCACTGAGTGCGGCGAGCCGCTTCGCGGGCTTGCTGAACAGCCGGCAACAGTAATGCAATCAACACAGCGATGATGGCAATCACCACCAGCAACTCAATCAGTGTAAACCCTCGTCGACGTACTCGCATTGTTCGTGTTTCCATAGAACAGACAAAATGACACGGACCAGCAACGATGCATAAGGAGAGATCCCTTCGATCCGCGCCCTCCGGAGTTCAAGTGAAGCAACTGATATGCCCACGGGACGGACTACGGCAACGAACTGATCAACTCAATCCGCACAAGCTGTCGGCCTGCGTATTTCGCGTTCGGAAATGCGAACGTGATATCCGAAGATATGAGTTGAGGCTTCGGCAAGACGAACTCGGATTCTCAAAATTGAGCGAATCCAAACGTGATCGAAAGGTGTTCACGCATCCGTCTGGACCACCTCGTGCGCGCACACTTGCGGCGTTAACGCCCGATTAAAGGGCTTGGCAAGTCCGATGAAATCATCAAACGCAATGACGAGCCCAGCACAGATCAGCCGCCATTGAAACAGCATGAGAAGTGAGTGTTCATTTCGGCGGCTTTTCAGGAGCCATTCGCACCAGCACACGGCCCTGCGGTATCACCTCTTTGGCGGGAGCTTCAGAGATATCATAGTCAAACGTTGTGGCTTTGAACGAGACTCTCGCTTCCAAGCCGCTCGTCGACCCCTCTCGGTATCCTTCATCGACATACGCAGGCGCAATCGGCGAAGGAGGAGGCGCATCGGGAATTTGCGGCCCTCCAGGCTGAGCACCCGTAATCGACACCTGATAGGCCCCGATGGGCAATGCTGATGGTGTCACATAGCGCCCATCGCCATCCAGATTCGCGACCAGACTGAATCCGATTCGTGGTTCATAAAATCGAATGCCCGCCCCAATGACCGGCTTGCCCTTGTAGGTCACGCGACCGGTCACGATTTCGGCAGGAGGGTCAGTCGCGCCGCACCCATTGAGTGTCAGGCAGCCCAAGACGAGGATCATTGAATATCTCATTGACGACACCATCATGCACCGCATTTTCCCAGAATGGATTCGTTGAATCATGTGCGTACAGGCACAATTCACCCGATCGGATTGAACCGTCACCGAACAAGCTCGACTCGAGTTACCGAGGCGAGCTTGCGGCAACCTGTACCAACTAGTCCAAGCTGATGGGATTGCCGTCAGCACGCATACCAGCACGTTTGAACGTCGTCAGATCGATGTTGTCTGAGACGAAGCGGACGGAACCGTCGGCCATCAGTGTGTGGATACCACCTGTGTGAGCCGAAGCGAGATTGTTTGAGGCACAGTACACGACGCCACAGACGAAGAAGTCACCACAACTAGCGTTGGGGCCGTATTGCACCACCGACATCCCTGCCACCGTGCTGCTGTACTCGCTTGTCGAGACATCTGTGTTCTGAGGACCACCCCAACCGCCACGCATACCACCGACACCCTGCGATCTTCCGTTCGCAAATTCCCAACTGGCGGAACCGGTCCACTTGACCGTGTTGGATTGTTCAGCGACCAGCATGACGTTGCTGGAACCGTCCGTGATGTCAGCCAGTCCATGCCGACGATTAATTTCCATCGCACCGTTGTCGCACAGAATTCCGTAGTAGTTCAGGCAGTTGCCATAACCAGCGTTGTACGCACCGCCCACGGCAGCGTAGTGATGTCCCTGATAGCGGTTTGGATTCCAGCCGCCATAGTTGGGATTCGTTTCCAGCGGGCTGGATGGACAGACAAACGCATTCAATTTCCAGCTCTTGAGTACCGGCGTGTTGACATCGGTCACGTTGCCGTCAAAGGCACCACTCGTGAAGTTGAGCTGATTGTAGGCCGGCGCCTGATCCATCATAGGCAGGACCGACACGCGCCAGTTGAGTTTATTCAACGCTCCCAGGGGGAATTGGTCGTAAGTGTCATGGTAGTTGTGCAGCGCCAGGCCAATCTGTTTCATGTTGTTCTTGCACTGAGTGCGGCGAGCAGCTTCGCGTGCTTGCTGAACAGCAGGCAACAGCAAAGCGATCAACACGGCGATGATGGCAATCACCACTAGCAATTCAATTAACGTAAACCCTCGTCGACGAGCTCGCATGATTCGTGCTTCCATAAAACAGAAAAGATGATTCGAGACCAGCGACGCTGGAAAGGAGAAGAAATTCCTTTGACCCGCGTCCTCTGAAATTCAGATGAAGCAACTGATATGCCCAAGGGGCGAACAGCGGTAACGAACTGATCAACGTAATCCGCAGAAGATGTCGGCATGCGTATTTCGTGTTCGGAAATGCGAAAGTGATATCCGAAGATATGGCTTATGGCTTCGGTAAGACGAACATGGATTCTCAGAATTGAGCGATCCCCAACGTGATCGAAAGGTGTACACGCAACCCCTTGTGCAGCCTTGTGCGCACAGACATGGAGCGTTGCCGCCTGATAAAAGCGCTCGGGAAACCCGATGAATCATCAAATGCAATGATGAGCCCAGCGCAGATCAGCCGTCACTGAAACGACACGAGAAGTGGTGCGTTTGACGCGACACGCGAAGAGAGAGGAAGAGCTTTCTTCGCCACGGATTCAACACGGATAAGGAATACGTGGACAAAGTGCAGATACATCTTTGGTGAGCCGCGCTGCGTCAGCACGCGGATAATTTTGCTCATGAGTATAGATCCCAAGAAATGCAGTTCTCACGCGAAGTCGCGAAGAGGAAATGGAATAGAAAGAGTCTGAAGTGCTTGGTGGAGCCTTTGCATTGATAACCGTCTCCATGCGAATACGGCCACGACTCAAGCTTGCAGAATCGCTTTTGCCTTCTTTTCTCTCCGCGACTTCGCGCCTTCACGTGAGGACCTCTTTTGTATTCGTCATGTTGTGGTACGGCAAAGTTATCCGCGTGCTGACGCAGCGTGGCTCACCCGATTCATTCAGGTCTCAATTGGGATCTGGCCCAGCAGACCCTCGGACGCCCGCTCACCCCTACCGGCAGATTAGCCTCGCCGGTATGCTGAACGGCCCGAAATTTGTACCGATGGGACCGTCGATGTCGTCTGCACTGTTGCTCGCCTTTGGATTTGCCAGCCCCCTGATGCTGTGGGGACTGGCGATTGGCGGCGCGCCGATCTTGATCCACCTGTTGCATCGGCGGCGGTACATCGAAATGCCGTGGGCGGCGATGCGGTTTCTAATGGCCGCCACGAAGAAACAGTCGCGGCGACTGCGCTTCGAACAGATCCTGCTGCTGATCGTGCGGACATTGATTGTCCTGCTGGTCGCAGCGGCATTGGCTCGACCCTCGGTCGAAACGTTCGGCGAATATTTCCGCGCCGAAGGGCCGCGACACAGAATCATCGTCATTGATGCGACGTTCAGCATGGGCTATCGATCGCAGGACAAGTCCCGCTTCGATCGTGCTCGCGAACTGGCTCGACAGATTGCCGGAACAGCTCGTCAGGGAGATGCCATGCAGCTCGTTCGCATCGGCGAATCGATGCCGCGAGTCATCGTCAAGCAACCCGCCTACCAGGCGTCGGCAGTACTGGAAGAAATCGAGCAACTCCCCCTGCTCGACGAACGAGTTGATGTCTCTGTTGTCCTGAACGAGATCGACGAACTGCTGACGATGGTGCCAGAGATCTCTCGCAAAGAGATCTATTTCTTGACCGATCTGCAAATAGCAGGCTGGGCCCCGAAAGATTCGACCGAGGCAGCTCGAGTGAAATCGGGGCTGAAAAGGCTCTCCGAACGATCCAAGCTATTCTTCCTGGACGCCGGTCAACCCGGCACAGCGAATACCGCGATCACCAGCCTGCGCGCTGCCGACGGATTCGTGCTCTCAGGCCGCCCCGTTCCCATGTCGGCCAGCATCCGCAACTACGGCACGTCGGGGGCCGTGGGCCAACTGGTCGAACTGTTGATCGATGATCGGCTGGCTGATACTCAACAAGTCGATCTCCCCGCCGAAACTGATGTTCGCGTCGACTTCAAACCGGCGTTCGCCAACGGCGAGCATCGAGTCGAAGTCCGCTTAAAACCGGATGGTCTGAAGGTGGATGACTCGCGCCGGCTGGCGATTCCAGTCCGCGACGAATTGCAGGTTCTGCTGGTGAACGGCAAACCATCGGGCGAGCCCATGGGAAACGCGACCGACTTCCTGAAGCTGGCGCTGGCCCCCGAACTTCCCAATCGAACGCAGATCAGCCCGATTCGACCGACTGTGATTCGCGAAGGCGAACTGCTGGGAACCGACCTGGCTCGATTCGACTGCGTCTTCGTCTGCAACGTCGCCATGCTGACCGATCGTGAGGCCGAGGTTTTGCGCAGTTATCTGGAAGCGGGGGGCGGCGTTGTCTTCTGCCTGGGTGATCAAGTTCGCCCAGACAACTACAATCAAGTTCTTTCGAAGATTCCCACCAATGTTCGCGGCCCCAGCGGCACGGCAACCAGCCTGTTGCCCGCCAGGTTGATCGAAAAAGTCGGCGACGCCAAACGCAAAGAGACATCGTTCGAATTCGATCCCGGTGACTATAGCCACCCGATCGTGCGTCCCTTCCAAGGCAACCCCGGCGCAGGCTTGGAACTGACGAAGACATTCGCGTACTTCAAGGCCCAGGTCTCAGACGAACGTGAAGCCAGCGTCGCCTTGCGATTCAGCTCTGGCGATCCCGCCATCATCGAGGCCCCCTTCGGACGCGGACGCGTCATCCTGATCACGACATCGGTGGACCGCGAATGGAGCACATGGGCCGTCTGGGGGCACAGCCTGATTCCGTTGATGCACGAGATCGTGAATTTCGCCGTCTCCAGCCGCTGGTCAGATCGCGATATTCTGGTCGGTCAGTCGATCGTCAGTCATCTGCCCGTTCGAGCCACCGATGTCGCTGCGGTGCTACAAACACCGAATGGGGATTCGCAAGCTCCCGTCGCCGCAGGAGACGGCCGTAGCGTCATCAGCGAGCCCACCACGCGAGCCGGCTTTCACAAAATGGTCCTCGGACCGCCCATCGGTCGCACCGAATGGTTCGCGGTCAACGTCGATACCCAGGAAAGCGATCTGGCTTCGCTGCGGCAAGACGATCTGCGGTCCGAGGTACTGCCAGGGATCGACTTCGGATATCAGACCGAGTGGGAAGACACCCCCGTCTCCGCGGAAAAGACCGTCCGAGTCGTCAGCACCAGCAGCGGACTGTCGCGATCGTTTCTGTTAGCAGCACTATGCCTGCTGGTCATCGAACAAGTCATGGCCTGGCGATTCACACCCGGCGCGATCCTACTATTCGCCGTGATCCTGATCGCCATCACGGCCTGGGCCTGGTCCGCCTCCCCACTATCAGGTGCCGCGCTCCTCTTGATTTCAGTACTCGCCATGACACTAACATGGCTCCGACGACCCGCCACATCGTAGTAGGCACACGCCGTGTGCCGAACGCCTTTTTCCCCAAGCGAGCCGCGCTGCGTCAGCCCGCGGATAACCTTGATCCAGGAGAAGTCAGAAAAGGCCTTTTTTAGCGAGAAGTCGCGGAGAGGAGGAAGTCAAGACAGCTCTATTCGCCGGCGTCCGCCGAAGTCCGCATTTTGCTCTTCTTCGCGCCTCCGCGGCTTCGCGTGAGAATCGTCTTGCATCTGCTCGTCTAATCTACATCCTCAAACATCCCATTTCGTTGATCTTACTCCTCCGCTACAATCGCGAGGTGGATGTTGGCCCAAAACTGTCGGGCTCTGTTGTCGTTCGGGATTGGAAGCGTTCCCCATGAGCATGCTCGCCATCGTGTTGGGTTCTGCGGCGATTTTGTCGGTCGCCTATTTGACGTACGGACCGATCCTGGTCCGCTTGTTGAAACTGGATCCCAAGGCCAAAACCCCCGCCTACGAACTACGCGATGATGTCGACTATGCCCCGATCGCGCCCAACGAATTACTCAGCCAGCACTTTTCGGCCATTGCGGCGGCGGGACCGATCGTCGGACCAATCATGGCGGGCGTCATGTTCGGCTGGTTGCCCGCGTTGATCTGGATCCTAGTCGGCTCCATTCTGATCGGTGGCGTCCACGATTTTACGGCTCTGGTCGCGTCGATCCGTCACAAGGCGCGATCGATCGCCGAAGTCGTTCGCGATCACATGAGCCAGCGCGCGTTTCTATTGTTCCTGACCTTCATCTGGCTGGCCCTCGTCTACATCATCGTGGCGTTTACAGACATTACTGCCGCTTCGTTCGTCGGTGTTCAGAAACTGGAGAACGGCGAAGAAGTGACCGGAGCCGGAATCGCTTCGTCATCGCTGATGTACCTGGCCTTGCCGATCATCATGGGTCTGATGATGCGGTACGCTCGCATGCCGATCTGGCTGGCGACGATTGTCTTTCTGCCGCTGGTGGGTCTGTCGATCTACGCCGGCCAACATCTACCGCTCGACATGACACTGCTAGTGAAAAAGATCATCCCCACGGCCACGGATAAGCAGGCGATGGAGTGGGCGCATAAGACGTGGGACGTGATCCTGCTCGGTTACTGCTGCGTGGCGTCGGTGGTCCCGATGTGGCTGCTGCTGCAACCACGCGGACACCTCGGCGGCTACTTCCTCTATGTCGCCTTGGCCGCGGGTGCGGTCGGCCTGCTGTTTGGCGGACCCCAGATTCAATTCGATCACTTCACCGCCTGGACAACGCCAGCCGGCGACACGCTCTTCCCTGTCCTCTTCATCACGATTGCCTGCGGAGCCTGCTCGGGATTTCATTCATTGATTGCCTCCGGCACCACGTCGAAGCAGCTTCGCTACGAAACCGATGCCAAGCTGATTGGCTACGGCGCGATGCTGTTGGAAGCAATGGTCGCGATCGTCTCGTTGAGTTGCGTGATGATCCTCGCGAAAGATTCGCCGTTGATCGTCAGCAAGGCTCCACCCAGTCTGATCTACGCTCAAGGGATCGGCACGCTGCTGGAGAAGTTCGCGGTCACCGTCCGCGGGTTGGGCTGGTCGAACTTCAATCTGTCGGCGCAGCTCACCGTGTCGTTCGCCCTGATGGCCTTCACGACATTCGTCTACGACACTCTCGATGTGTGTACTCGCCTGGGTCGGTACATCATCCAGGAACTCACGGGCTGGCACGACGCCAAAGGACGCTGGCTCGGCACGATTCTGACAGGTGGTGCCCCCGCTTTCTTCGTCATGCAGAACATCCTGGGAGTCGATGGCAAACCCGCCCCGCTCTGGAAGATCTTCTGGGCTCTGTTCGGTGCCAGCAATCAACTGCTGGCCGCCCTCACGCTGTTGGGCATCACCGTCTGGCTCTGGCGCACACGTCGAGCCATCTGGGTCCTGTTCGTGACTGGCATCCCGACTGTCTGGATGTACACGATGAGCATGTGGGCCTTGGGCCGTATGATCCTGACAAACCTGAAGCAGATCAATCAGCCGCATCCCCAGATGATCACCTACGTCCTGCTGTCGATCTCGAGCCTCCTGATGCTGCTGGCCCTCGCCATGCTCGTCGAAGCCGTCATCGCCTTGTCAGGCCGAGAACCGAAACGATCAGAACCAAATGCACCTGCTCCGGCCTTGGCGGCGGGATGAGTCAACGACGCGAAGAGAGCGTCTTCCTGAGCAGGGCGGCGTAAGCCGGCGTAAGCCCCCTGGCTCGTCCAAGGCCGCGCCAGATTACGCCGTGGTTACAGTTATCCGAAGTAGGAACGACACTCCACCGAGGGATCATGTGGCGCCACAAACATGGCTCTCTCCACTGCGAAGACCGTCTCGTCCTGCAGGGTCACTTCTGCACGGCAGGTTACGACGTAGCAATCTCGTTCCAACTCATGTGGCGGCAACGGTCCGATGACATAGAGCCGACTTCGCATCCGATCAGGTGATCTCGTAATCCGAGTCCCCGCACTTCGAATCTGCGACGTTCCAATTCCAACTTTTCTCAATTGATCGGCGAACTTTTTCTGCGCCAGGAACGCCGCTTTTTCCTCGGGGCTACTGGTTTCAACTTGCGAGGCCAACAGGTCAATCTCCAACGACTCACCTGTCCCCACGAGAAACCCAAATAGCCAGTAACCGTCGAAATCCGAGTAACGGCTCATGTACGTTCCAAGGAAATTCCACAGAACACACCTGATGAATTTTCGGACTGACATGCTCACAACCATCTGCCCGATTGTGTTTGCCATCGACGGACTTCGCCTGCTACCGTGGGGCAAATCCTTTCGAAATCACTCTTCCAGTTTGATCGTCAATATGAACATTGACATTCATGCCTCGGCATACCGCATTCGACATCACATGCCAAGTGGCCGGACCAAAAATAAAAAAGAGCCTCTTCTTACCCACCTGAATTGGCTCGTGCCATGGCCATCCAGCTTCCACCGCAACTTGTAGCGCCTCATCTGCGGTCATGTTCGTCTATCCTGCCGGGATCACTTCCGCACGAGGTGACAGGCGTTTGATTGCGAGCCCGTCTTACGCGTGTTCCATCCGTAACTATCACCCTTCTTCACAGCCGCTTCAAAATCTCGGCCGCTCGCGTTTCGAACAACGCCTGCCATTCCGGTGCCAGGATGCAGTCGCTGTCTTCCTGAGCCCCACCGACGTTCAGCAGTTGCTCGGATGTTGGAGCGTAATAGATGTAGCCGTTCGTGTAGCCCGCTACGAAGGTCTTCGCGTGCGGCGACTTCTGTTTGATATTCAGGCCGATCCGCACCGTCAGCTCGCCGGGAAAAGTAATCATCACGAACTCGCCGATCCGGATCCCGACGACCTCCACATCAATCGTCCGCGAGCCCGCAGCGACATTGTCGGCTTGGTGCTTCTTCAGCAGAGCCAGATTCGTCTGCGTCCGCGTCAGTTGCTCCATCGTGTGAATGTTATCGATGTAGTTTTTGAGGTTACGCCTGTTCTCGGCATCCAGCTTCGTCAGGTCGTCGCGGCCCAACTGCTGCTCGTGCAGGTAGCGATGCGAATAGTACGACGGAAACTCGGTCGACAAATTGTATTTGACAGCCAGCGGCAGGAATGTCTTCAAGTTCAAGCTGGTCCCTTTCAGAGACTGCATCAACCGAATCTGCTCGCCCTCTAGAGCACATTTGAAAATGATCTTCACTCCGAGGTGTGGTTTGGAGTAACTTTCCTGAGTTCATGTGACTCAGGGAGGAGACGATGATGGCAGCGCCATTGGCGATGGATTTGCGGACGCGCGT
>JAQGHU010000025.1 GCA_028291515.1 Schlesneria sp. | reverse complement strand
ACTGTGGCTATCGTCTTGACCTCCTTGTCAATCAAACGGTCATTGTCGAGCTCAAAGCAAAGTCTGCCATTCACCCAGTGGACAAAGCACAGGCACTAACGCATCTGCGATTGCTTGGTCTTCGGTTTGGACTGCTGATCAATTTCCACGAAGAGCGTTTAGTTGATGGAGTTTATCGGATTGTGAACGGATACGATTAAGAAGAGAGATTTGAAACACAGAGGCACGGAGGAAACAGAGATTAAATCAAGGTCGCTTCCAGTCGCCTCCTCTTCCTCCCTGGAATTCGTTTTCATGCGTTAGCAGAATGACGCGATGCCTTAACCCTCGATTTCATTTGCAGGTGATTCTCTGTTTCCTCAGTGCCTCTGTGTTTCAAATTCTTCGTTCTTCCTTCGCCTTTTCCTTTCTAGCGGATTCTGACCGACCTCTGATCACTCTGCGCTTCACGCTTCTTCGATTTTTTCGCAGCCAAAGCCCATGACATCCACACACCCTTACTATCAGACTGACTTCCCAGCCGCTGAATTCGAGCGCCGTCGTGAGCAGATCTTTCAACAGATCGGTTCGGGGAAGGCTGTCATCGCTGGCGGCGGAGCGAGCGGAGCGTTTGACGTGTTCCGTCAGACCAACGAGTTCTATTACTTGTGTGGCGTCGAAGTGCCGCATGCCTACTTGCTGCTTCACGGCAAGATGCGTTGGACGACGCTCTATCTGCCTCGGCGCGATCCGAAAATTGAACGCAGTGAAGGAGCGTATCTCCATTCCAGCGATGCCGAACGGGTGGCTCAGTTAACCGGAGTCGACGACGTCAAACCGCTCGAAGCTTTAGCCGAAGACCTGCGCGAGGCGACAGACCTCTTCATTCCCCATGCTCCAGGTGAAGGTCGACAGGCCTGCCGCGACACATTGGTGCATGCGCAACATCAACGTGAGGCCGACCCATGGGATGGTCGCCCATCTGCCGAGCTCTGGTTTCAGGAAAAACTATCGGCGACCTGTCCGCAGGCAGAGATTCACGATCTGTCCCCGATCCTGGATCGAATGCGGTTGATGAAGAGCCCACGCGAAGTGGAACTGATGCGGCGAGCGGGGCGACTGACTGCCAAGGCCGTCGTCGAGGCGATGCGGATGACTCGTCCCGGACTGTTCGAATTCGAACTGGCTGCCGTGGCCGATTATCTATACCTGCGCAGCGGAGCTCGCGGATCGGGCTATCGCGCGATTGTCGCCAGCGGTGCGAACATCTGGAACGCGCACTATTATCGCAACGACAGCATTCTGCAGGATGGCGATCTGGTGTTGCTGGACTATGCACCCGACGTCAACTGCTATACGAGCGACATCGGCCGGATGTGGCCCGTCAACGGAACCTACTCGGCGGCACAGCGCGAACTGTATGGGTTTATCGTCGAATATCAGAAGGCGCTGCTGAAGGTTATTCGACCCACGTTGACTGTCCCAGAACTGCTTCAAGAAGCCGCGGAATTGATCGGGCCCGTGTGGGCAGAGTGGAGTTGGAGCAAGCCGGAATACCGCGACGCCGCGAGAAAGATGATCGATTCCGATGTCGCGTTCACTCATCCTGTGGGAATGGCGGTCCATGACGTGGGTGCCTACAAGCAGGCACCATTACAACCGGGATTGGTCTTCGCCCTCGATCCCCAATTGTGGGTGCCGGACGAGGAACTTTACATCCGCGTCGAAGACACTGTCGTGGTGACACCCGATGGGGTCGAATCGCTCACCAAAGATGCGCCGCTGGAATTGGATGTCGTCGAGCAACTCGTCCAGAACGGCATGTAGCGTAAACCGCGCTCCGTGCTCAATTGCCGCTCGGTGGAATCAGCAATGACAAGACTGCCGATGCATAAACTCGATGGCCGAAGTCGCTGGGGTGATTGACGCCGTTGCCGGTCAGGTCGCAATCACGTTTTCGCTTCAGCATCTCGGTCCAAATCGCAGTCAAGTCGGCCAGAACAATCCCCTCACCGCAGAGCGATGCCAACGCGTCGCGATACTGGGGAAACATCTCGCGCGGTGTCGCCTGCCACTGATCGTTGCCCAACATCGTCGCCACCAGGATGATTTCCGCCTCTGGCCGTTTCGCTTTGATCCGGGTGATCATCTGCTGGACTCCGTTCTTGTAGGCGTCCGGATTCCTGCCACCCACATCGTTCATGCCGTAGGCGATGATGATCAAGTCGGGTTCAAGAGAGAGCAATTGGTCGAGGTCCGCCAATCCATTCGGCACTCCCCAGCCTCCCACAGCGCGATTGAAGAGGGCGATGTCGCCACCATAGGTCGATCGCAATTGGGCTGCGATCAGATCGGGATACATCGGCATGAAAGGAGAAACGCCTACCAGGCCCGACGCATTCAGGCCATAAGTGATGCTGTCGCCACTGACACCGATGGTCAGCTTTTGCTTCGACTTCAATCGAGCGATCGTCTTGGGCAACTTGACAGGATTGAACTGAGGCAGTTCGCCTGGCCAGTCACCAGCGGCGCGTTCGTAAGTCACTTCGATCTGTTGATCGTGGAACCAGTGACCGTTGTTGAACAGAATGAACGTCTCGGGATCACCGACCCGATGTGGCAACGACTGCGGGCCGGGGCTGGCATCGCCTTTCCACTGCGGCAGCTTTCCTTTGGGCGGAAACAAGTCCGAAGTCTGCAGCGACGGAATCCGCGACTTCTCTGTCAGCAGCAATCGGGTTCCGTCGGGACTGAGATTGAAATCCATCCCTTGCTGGAATTGAGTCCGTCGATCGGCCAATCTCACGGTGACAATTTTGGTGGCGGGAAACAGCAGCTTTCCATCGGCGGGAGCGTCCGTGGATTCCTTGACACAAAGCACACTCTCGCGATGAACTGTCGTTGATCTCCAGAATGGCTCCAGAAGATGCAGTTCAGGCAGCATGTCGCGAGTCGCGACGTCAACAGACTTCAGCACCACGAGTCGCACGTCCATGACGGCGACGCCCTCTTTCTTTTGGGGCTTGATCGTCAATGTGTATCGGCCCGGCTTGTCGAATGTGACGATACCCAGATCCTGTGGCACGAAGTTCTGGAAGCCACCCGTTCCTGGGACTGTCAGTGGGAAGGTCTGGCCAGCGACTTCGAAGTGAACAAGACTTCCTCCTGCCGTGCCACAACCGACATGGGGTACCAGGTGATACTTGCCCGGTTGCTTCAACGTGAATTCAAAGCTGGCCCAGTCTTCCTGGCGGACCCAGAAACCTAGCGTGTCTTTGTTTGGTAGCGGTTCATATCGCAATGTGATGCCATTCACATCCGCAGTGCTCGAATGCATCGAGACGACACCGTTTTCCATTTGTAAGTTGGGCGCATAATCGGGATTCGGCGTCGGCATCTTCGCACCGACCGACTCGCGCCAGGCGGCTAACTTGGCATGCAGTCCCTTGGCGATGTCCGCATTTTGCTCGATCAGATTGTTGGACTCGCGCATGTCCTTCGCGATGTTGAACAGTTCCTGGCGACCCGTCTCGTAGAACTCAATCAGTTTCCATTCTCCCGCACGAATTGCGGCCCCCGGTTTGGCCCCGGCGTTACCGTTGTAGTGAGGGAAGTGCCAGTAGATCGCATCGCGTTTCAAGGCATCAGTCCCGTCCAATACCGGACGCAGGTTTAAGCCGTCGATCTCGCCCGTTGTCTGCTGGGCACATGCCGCCATGATCGTCGGGTAGAGGTCGATACTGGAAACGACATCACGATTGATCGAGCCCGCTTTCACAATGCCGGGCCACTTCACGATCAGTGGAACTCGAATTCCGCCTTCATAGAGGTGACTCTTGCCGTCACGCAAAGGGCCATTCGATGTCGGCGGTATGATCTGACCATTGCCGTTGGCCAAGCCACCGTTATCCGAAGTGAAGATGATCAATGTTCGCTCGCTGAGCTTCAGGTCATCGAGTTTCTTCAGAACTCGCCCGACTCCTTCATCCATGCTCTCCATCATCGCGGCATAGATCGGATTGATCTGCGAACCGTTGGCCTGTGCCGGCATCGCCCCATACTTGGCAATGGTCTCTTGCTTCGCCTTGAGCGGTGTATGGACAGCATAATTCGGCAGGTACAGGAAGAACGGTTGCTGATGATTAGCATCGATAAATTTCTCGGCTTCGGCAGCCAAACGATCCGTCAGGTATTCGCCTTCGGGGGCCTGCTCAAGGCCGGGAATCGTCTTACCATCTTTGTTCGAGTATGGAGCGAAATAGCTGTACGGCTGTCCGGTGTGGTCGCCAGCGATATTGATGTCGAAGCCGTGATCAGTCGGTGCCGAGCCCTTTCCTCCCAAGTGCCACTTGCCAATCGAAGCAGTCCGATAGCCGGCTGCTTTTAACGACTTGGCAATCGTCGTTTCCGAGGCAGGGAGCTGCAGCGAGACCACTGGTTGATTGAGCCGATGCGCGGGGCTATCCGGATGACCAGGTAACCAGGTGGTGATGTTCATCCGCTGCGGATATCGACCGGTCAGGATCGCGGCCCTGGTCGGCGAACAGACGGGGCACGCGGCATAGGCTTGCTCGAATCGCATCCCCTCCGCCGCCAGGCGATCGAGGTTCGGAGTCTTATGAAACTTACTGCCATAGCAGCCGAGGTCAGCCCAGCCCAGATCATCGACAACAATCAGGACGACATTCGGTTTCGTTTCGGCGGCACAAGCAGGACGACAATACGCTGCTGCACCGATCATCGCGACGACGGCAACAAGCTGCGTCCACTTCAAAAGGGAACCTGTCATGAACCGAATCTCCTCTGAGTTGCCAATCTCGTTGAACTCGCAGGCAGCGAATGATGAGACAGTATCAGAACGGAGGGACATTTCGTCCATGCAGATCGCATCGGTTTCTCGTGATGAGAACCGTGAGAAGTCACCAAGAGTTTTTGAAATCAGCTGCCGTGCTCGGGCGCGTGGTGTTCTTCCACATGGTGCGGCGTGGGGAGTGTCGGGCTGGGCGCCAAGGCTTCGCGTGTTTTGAGCAAGGCCTTGGCGGCTTCGTTGCGGGAGTGGACTCCCGGCTGAGGATAAATGCCGCCGATCAGGATCAGCGACGCCAGCAAGAGCACGGCAAATCTTTCACGAGAACGAATTCGCAGAGAAACGGCCGACGTATAGCGAGTGCCCGTGAACAGGATGAAGTAGGTTTTGATCAAGGCCACACCATTCAAGGCGCCGGCAATCACGACGGCCACGCCGATATACGGATACGCTTCCACTGCACCGTCAATCAACAACTCGGTCCCGACGAACCCGACTGTTCCGGGAAACCCAACACTCGCCAATCCCGTCAGGATGAAGCAAATCGCCAGCTCCGGAGTATGCTCGTACAGTCCATGAAAGTGGGTCAGCGATAAGCGACCGCGACGAGCTTCCAGCGCACGCAGCGTCAACCCAAAGCCTCCCAGTGCCATGCCGACCGACAGCCAGACGCAAAGTGCCCCTGTGAGCGCCAGGGGATTCACCGGACCGACTTCCAGTCCCACCAGCACGAGGGCGGAGTGACTGAGAAACAGGTAGCAGAAGAATCGGCGCGCTTCCGTTTGGACCAGAGCCATGCCCGAGGCATAGACTGCAGTGAACAACGATGCCAATCCAATACTGCTCAGCACCCAGTCGGGAGCAATCGGCATAACCAGACGCACGGCGGCATAGGCCCCCGAAATCGGCATGACGAACAACAGCGCCGTTCCGAAAGACGCGTGTTCGAACAGGTCCGTCATCCAGCAATGAAAAGGGGCGATCCCGCTGCGAACAAGGATCGCGCCCAGCAGTGGAATAATGACCCACAAGGAATGCACGCGACCTCCGCCACCTTCGATTTCGGCGAACGTCCAACCCACCACCAGCAGCAGAATGAACAACGCCATATGGATAATATAAACGTGCGTCGGCTTGCCGCGTTCGCGAAGTTCTAGGTACGGCGGAATCGTGCCGACGGCCAGGAGAGTGATGATGCCCCATTGTTCCAGACAACTGAAGAGAGCCAAGACGAGGGCTTCGGAGACTAGATTCCACGCGAACGAAAAACGGCGGACTTTGGTCTGCAACGTCGCCAAGGGGACGAGAAAAAACAGCAGCGCGGCCAGTGGCAAAAGCGGCGCGCTCAATTCGTCCATGACCAGCAGTTCACGCCCAGTCAGATGTGACAGCAGGTGAAAAGTATCATCGGCCTGCTTCGCATCGAGGTAGTCGAAGTCGAGCCAGGCACCGGTCGTGGCGATGAGGGCCAGACCCGAGAAGAGCAGGGCCCAGTTGCGAGCAATATGGGGATTGCGCAGCCGTCCGACCCACGCACCGCCGACAAGGCAGAACAGGATCGCTAGTTCCAGCCACGGCAGATGAAAGTCTTTCATAAGAATTCTTCCAGCGAACCGGGTGACCCAGTCACTTGATCCGATTCACGAGATTTTCCTCCAGAGAGATAGTCGGTCCAGCGTCGCTCCATCCCATCGCACCATCGGAAGACGGCGACAAAGGGGTCGACGATGTAGTTATCGATGACCACGTCCAGGTAGCCGCGTTCGATCGCGAAGCGATACATCCAGACACGCACGCCGTGAGGCAGAATGGAGTCCCAGAAGCCAGACAGGCGTGGCAAGCGGTCACCGATGGCATTTTCGAGTTGTCGATAGTCCTGCAGCAGCGTGGGAGCTCGCACGAACTGTAAGGTTCGCAGGCATCCGTTGCCCAGGATATGAACCAGCGGCAGGAAGCGCAGGCCGAACCCAATTTCGGCGACGATGATCGCCACTTGAGTCAGGGAGGCAAAGCAGATCGCCGATTTGATGTCGGTTTGCGCCCTCCCCACGATCGTGGCATAGATCGCGGTCAGCAGTCCCAAACAGACGATGACAATTCGCAAGGTCAGCGATTTCTCGAGCATGGGGCTGACACGCAGTAACAAGAAAGCACCCAGATGCACGGAGAGTGCCCCGTAGAATACGGCGCTGGAGGGGGTGGGGCCTTCCATCGCTCGCGGCAACCAACCCGAGAACGGAATCAATGCCGATTTACCCGCGGCAGCGAGCAACAATAACAGACCCACAACCAAAGCTTCGTACTCGCTGACAGTCGCCCGGCCGCCCGGCCACGATTCGATACCCAGCACCTTTTCGAAGTCGCTGTGACCAAAGTGATGCAGCGTCAGCGCGGCAATCAACAAGGCGGCATCGGAAACTCGATAGACGCACCAGACTCGCAGACCGTTGCGAACAGGAGCCGGGCGTTCGTGAAAGAAGGCGACCAGCAGCGCCGAGGAGAGGCCGACCAGTTCCCACCCCGCAAACAGCGTTTCGATCGTTCCCGCCAGCGACGTGGTGACCATACCCAGCAGGAACACGGCGTTCAGTGTAAAGAACCGGTTGTAGCCCGGTTCGCGATGCATGTAACGGCTGGCAAAAGCGAAAATTGTCCCGCACAGAATATACGACAACATCACGAACGGGACGGACAGTCGGTCAAAGATCAGTTTGATATGGAACTCGTACCCCGGGATGCTGACCCAATTCCCCAACTCGACAGCGACGTGAGGATTCTTCATTGGCAGCATCATGCAGAGCATTAATGTCGATGCGGCCAGACCAATGACCATGGCCGACTGCAGGAACCGATTGATGGTCGTCTCGGCAAGGCGACGACTAAGCAGCGATGGGATCCCCAGCACGCAAAGCAGCGCCACAGGACAAATGATCACGGCCTCACCAAGCCAGGCCATCAATTGAGCAGCAGTGGGCATAGTAGAAAATTCACTCGTTAGCAGTGGCAGCAGCAATCGCGACAATGCGATCGGCGCGAAGCGAAGCGACCATTCAGGCGAGATATCTGGCTGGCTTGGAGATTCGTCAACTGACGCACAAGTATCGCCTTCACTTCCAACCACCCTGGTTCGTCATAAACCACCGACGTGAGATCGCGATTCAGCGCATATATCGAGCGCGTCGAGACCGAGCTTCCGTACCGCAAGTCGCGAGCCAAACCGAATCGCCTTCTAGCATTACCGTTCTACGGGCTGAATCGCAGAACCGCAAACCTTACAACATTACAAGCCAGTTAGAATCAACAAAGACTCGACCTGATTTTGTTCCGTACGCTGACTCCGACAACCCTCTCTCGGCATATTATTTGCCACAAATCTGCAAGCTGCGGGATATCGTCAGAACGGATCGCTGCCAGAAACTTGGAAGTCAATGTAACACATTTTGCGTCAATAATTTACGTTCCGATGGCAACTTTTCCCGACTTTGAAACCCGAGCAACCTTGGCGATCCATCAACAGCGGCTTCGCTGTCATTGGAACCCGCGACATAAGTCGCTCCCGTCGATAAACTAAAGTGCAGTTTCCACCTGCCACTTGTTTTTACACCCCAACGACCCCAGGTCGTACTTCGTTTAGAAGACAATTGAGACTGGTTGATGAGCGTCGAGCCTGATCAGATCGCAGCGGTGTCGACGAGCAGCGTCAGCGCGACGGATGCCGGTAAAACTTCGTCCAAGCCCCCCGCGCGATTCGCGTTTGTCGACAGCCTGCGCGGGCTGGCCGCCGTGTCAATCATGATCTTTCACATCTGGTGGTACGAACCGGCACCCTTCGTGGCGATCAGCAACAGACTGGTCAACGATGCATTGCTGCGCACTCGAGGGGGTGTTCAAATTCTGCTGGTCATCAGCGGTTTTGTGATCGCTTACACACTTCGTCATGTTTGGGGAACCTGGAAAGAGACACTGCTCTTTCTGGGAAGACGGCTGGTCCGGCTGGTCCCTGCCTATTGGGCGGCCATCGCCATCGCCATGTTGACCGATTACAGCTGCCGGTATTTCTGGGATCTGCCGAGTGCCGTCGACGGTCATCATTCCGTATCGCGAACCCTCGCCCATATGACGTTCCTGCAGGATATCTTCGACTATGACGCGTTGAGCGCCGGGTTGTGGACGTTGTGCATCGAGATGCAGTTCTACATCGTCGCCGTCCTCGGTTGGAGTATCGCACAGCGGCTGTTTCCTCGCCCTGACGCGACCAAACCGCGCCCATCGCCAATCGGCTTGCTGATGATCTTCGCACCATTGGCGTTTGCCTCGCTCTTCCGTTGGCGACAAATGGCCAGCAACGATCACTGGATCATTCACTTTCTGTGGATGTTTTTCCTGGGGATGCTTGTCTGGTGGACATTGGATCGCACGTTGCCTAAATGGACATTCTGGGCAGTTGTACTGGTCGCCGAAGTCGAACTGTTCTTCGATGCCGAATGGCGATACGAAAACAGCGTAGCCCTGTTGAGCGCGTTGATGATCTTCACGGCGGGCCACTATCAACGCCTGGATGTCTGGCTGAACTGGTGGCCGCTGCAGTACCTCGGCCGCATTTCGTACAGCCTGTACCTGATTCATTTTCCGATCTGCCATGTGATCTCCGCCATCGGCTGGAAATGGTATGCCGATTCTCCAACGCCCATTCAGGCTCGGTTGATCCTGTTCTCGGCCCTGGTCGTCAGTATGCTGGCAGCTCAGTTGATGTATGTGCTGGTCGAAGCCCCGAGTGCTCGTTGGGCGGCGATGCTCAAACGCTATGAAACGGCCCCCACACCGACGGTTGCTGCTTCATCATAATAGATCCGCGGGTTACTCGGGCGAACTCGTTACCGGTTGTGCCGCGCCGAACTGAACGATGCCGACCATCACCAGAATTCCGACGAGTGCCGCCAATTGCACCGTGGTGATCCGTTCGCCATCGGCCCAACCCCAGAGGATCGCGCCGACGGGAACCAGGTTCGTCGTCATCGTCGCAAACAGTGGCCCCTGATCTTGAACCAACTTGTTAAACAGTAACGTCGCAATTCCTGTCCCGGCGATCCCCAGCGTCGCGACGGCCGCGACAGCGATCGGCCAGTGTGGCGCATGGAATGTCCGGCCGTCATCGATCAGCATCGACAGGGGAAGCAGCACGCATGATGCGGTCCCCAGACACAACATCGTCAGTTCTAACGGCGGCAGATGCCGCAGTGCTCGCCTGATCCAACAGTTGGCAATGGAATAGGTCGTCGGCACACTGAATGCCAGCAATAAATCCGACAGCGCGACATGATGTCGCAATCCGTCCTCCATCAGAATGGCCATGCAGACGAGTGCCCCGATCACGCCAAATACCTGTCGCGGGGTCGGGAACACGCCCAGGATCGGGATCGACGCCATGATCGTCAGCAACGGAGTCATGCCAACCGTCATCCCGACGAACGCGCCGCCGATTCGGCTGACCAGTTCCGGTTGAATGGAATGAGGCCACGCAAAACCCAGGATGGCCACCCCCAGGAGTGGCACGAAATCCGATTTACGGACAGAGAACTTGCGTCTGGCCAGCAGGAACATCAGCGCCAGCACCAGGGCTCCGCCGAAGTCGCGCCAAGCACCGATCTCGATTGGAGACAGCCCCAGCATCGCCCGCTTCATCAGGACGAAGCTGCTTCCCCAGATGCAGCAGACGACAACGAACCAGACATACGGCATGCGTGCAACACACTACGATTCGACACTGGGCGTCAGAGAATAGCCGTCAATTCAATCAAGACTAGGCGTGGCCATTGGTGCCGGGTTGTGGTTTGGCTCGCAGGAATCCACCACGGAAAGCGTCGGCCATGGCCAGCGGAATCTGAGCTTCCGCCAGTACGACTTTCGCCTGATTCTCCACCGTCAGTGCTTTCATTTCCTGCTCAGCGGCCACAGCGCGGGCTCGTCGTTCTTCGGCCTTGGCTCGAGCGATTCGCATGTCCGCTTCGGCCTGGTCCGCCTGCAGACGGGCTCCGATGTTGTCGCCCACATCAATATCGGCAATGTCGATCGAGACGATCTCATAAGCCGTCTGAGAATCCAGTCCCTTCTGCAACACCGTCTTCGCAATCAGCATCGGATTGGCGAGCACTTCATTGTGCGTTTCGCAGGAACCGATCGCCGACACAATCCCTTCGCCCACGCGAGCCACGATTGTGTCTTCAGTCGCCCCGCCGATCAGTTGAGCCAGGTTCGTGCGAACGGTCACACGGGCGCGTGCCTTCAATTGGATGCCGTTCTTGGCGACACCGTCCAGCGTGTCTCGACCAAACGACTTCGGATCTGGGCAGTCAATAACTCGCGGGTTAACGCTGGTTTGAACCGCCTCCAGCACGTTACGACCAGCCAGATCGATCGCTGCGGCTGTGTTCCAATCCAAATCGATCTGAGCGCGATGTGTGATGATCAGCGCCCGAACCACGTTGCGAATGTTGCCACCGGCCAGATAGTGCGATTCCAGGCGGTCCGTCGTGACTTCTTTTAATCCCGCCTGTACGGCGTTGATCTTCGCGTCGACGATCGCAGTCGGATTGATCTTCCGCAGCGACATGAACAGCAACGAGAACGGGTTAATACGGGCTCGCGTGACAAACGCTCGCAGCCACAACTTGAAATACGCGGCAAAGACGGCCAGCACGATGATCGTCAGCAACACGCCGAAGCCGACGCCGATGATGAACAGAATTTTTAACAGGTCGTCCATCGTCAATCTCCAGATGCAACTTCCGCGTCCCCAATCAGGGACATCAGAGTGACCTCATTCTAGACGGGTTTCAGCCAATGGTCGAGCGAGGCAATGCTTTATGGCACGTCATCCGACTGCAGTCCAGCACAGATGGCAGCGATTCCCACCCATTGGCAGCAATATCTGCTCACGAAAGATGGAAAACTCACAATCTTGCGGGTGAGCCTCGTTCGGCATGCGGAGAATGCCGTCGACATTGGCCGCGACCACGTCTCAATGTCAGCCGATTAGTTGTCGAGATTCGATTTCAATCGGCGGAAAATGGCCGTCGAGTCGCTCAGATTGATAGCGGCCACGCGCGGGGACTTCTACAATCCAAGTTCGACCATTCTGCTCCCCTATTGGACAGTTTGCCGCTGATCCCGCATCGATTGCGGCCGATCCGATCTCTGGCGAGATCAGCGACTTAGAATAATCCGAATTGGACTCCGAAAGAAAGAGTGACCATGCAAGGCAAGCAACGCGTTATCGATGTCCTCAATGCCGGTTTGACGATCGAGTTGACCGCGATCAACCAGTACTTCGTTCAAGCCAAGATGTGCCGCAACTGGGGCCTGAACAAGCTGGCCGACAAGCACTACGTCGAATCGATCGGCGAGATGAAGCACGCTGAAAAGCTGATCGATCGCATCATCTTCCTGGAAGGTGTTCCCGAAATCGCCCGTTACGACGTGATCCGCGTCGGTTCCACGGTCGAAGAGCAATTGCAGAACGACCTAGTTCTCGAGACCAAAGGCGTCAACGCTTACAACGAAGCCGTCCGCATTTGTGCCGAAGAAGTCGACAACGGCAGCCGCGAACTGCTGGCCACCATCCTGGTCGAATCAGAAGAACACGTCGACTGGCTGGAATCACAACTCGACCTGATCTCCAAGATCGGCGTCCAGTTGTACATGGCTCAGCAGATGGGCGAACATCCAGAAGAAGGCCACTGATCACAACCGGCCAATCGGAATGAGATGAAGAGATTTGAAACACGGGGGCACAGAGGAAACAGAGTTGAGAGAATCGATGGCTTGCAAAAGTTGTCAACTAACGCAGAGGAGCTTGGCTTCTCATCATCTCTCCAATGACTCTTCCTCTGTTCTCTCCGTGCCTCTGTGTTTCTACCGTTTTTCTTGATTCTCGGCTTTGCCGAAACTCCAAGACCAGCAACGGCACCAGCCAGCTTCCCCAGGCAGCCGCTTGATAAGGCCACGCCGGCCCATAGTCGATCACGGTCAGTAGCCCACCGATGACTCTGACAACCACGGCCGAGCACAGCAGCACAAAGCAGCGCTGCATCCAGAGGCGATGCTCCGCAAATCGTCGTTGCACAGCAGTTCGCCATCCCATCGCCATACAGGCCGCGGTCGCAATGGCCAGCATTGCGAACCCCATTGCTGCGATGGGCCCCGTCATTGCGCGATAGGCCATCAGCAGTCCGCTGGGTGCCACCAGAAACAACACGTTGATAGCTTGAATTCGGCCGAGGTAACGGTGCCACTTCGGGAACCGCAATCGAAATCGATCGCTGATCAGGATCATCCCCAGTATCAGTGAGACGGGCCCTGATGCCAAATGCGTGTAGAAGGCCCAGTGGTAGCCTTTCCAAAAGTAATGCTCACGATCCTGCAAAAAGTCCGATCCGAAATTCGGCGGCAGATAGTCGCAATAGTTGAGCACCACGGCGACCGTCACGCGAAGGATCAGTAGGGCTGTCACCAACGGCAGCAGATTCGGCAACGTGACGGGGTTGAGCTTCTTCATCGCGACCTTCGAAACTGTTGACCTACCATTCTCCAACGGTGTCGTGTGCGTCGGCGGTCATCAATGCGCGACGAGTACTCTCTTTGAGGTTTTCACTCAGGAATCGGACGGTCGCATCCGCAAAAAGGGCATGGATTCCTAAGGGATGCGCCTCCTTACTCTTCGGCCCCACATTCAAAAGGTATTGTTCGTCGACATCCATCGGTGACATCCAGGGAATAGCGTCTTCCAGGTTTACTTCCACGACCGCCAAAGTTTGACTGGGGCCGTCCTTGATCTCAGTTAGTGATCTGGAAGCTGCACCGGGAAAACAGGTGTCAGGTCCCACGATAGAGACATAGTACGCATTGTTCGGTGGACCGATGACAGCAGGACAGCGGTAGATTGCCAGCATCGTCTTGGCAACTTCCTCATTCACCGGGTCATCCCACGCTTTTGCCAGGTCGATCTTATTGTAGAGAGCGATCTGATCCACGAATGGTAGAATCAACGTCCGCCAACTGTGCAGCCGTTTGCCATCCACGTCGACCGTGTACGCAGGCGGAAAAGTACCATAGGTGTCATGGTACTGATGCAATGCCATGCCGATCTGCTTGAGGTTATTCTTGCATTGAGTTCGCCTCGCCGGTTCCCTAGCTCGCTGCACATTCGGAAGCAACAACGCAATCAGGACCTATACCACAGCCGCCGCGGCGGCGACTTGCAGCAAAATGATCTTCAGCCCCCCCTTCGTCGGTATCGACTTGTTCTCTGGATTCGGGCTGGCATAGGGGTTGTCAGTCATCGCCATTCTCCATCCACAAATCGAAATAGCGGCACCCGCAGCAGAATCACGCACAGTCGCTTAGAAATCGCCGACGGTATCCCCTGCATCAATCGTCATCAGACTGTGACGGGTTTTCACATCGATGTTTGAACTGATAAACCGGACTGACCCATCTGCCAGCAGCGCATGTAGTCCACCGGTATGTGAAACTTTGCTCTTCGGCCCCACGCTCAAAATGAATTGCTCATCCGCATCCATCGGTGACATCCAGGGAGCGGATTTCTCCGAGTCTACTTCGACCACCATCATCGTATTGGCCGTTCCATCTGTGATCTCAGACAAAGTTTTCGAGCCCGCACCTGGGAAACAGGTATCAGCACCAACAACAACCACGTATGACGTGTGATTGTTTGGACCAGGAGCCGACGGACAGTGATACATGTACAACGGTGTCTCGGCGGCTTCCGCGTTCACGGGATCGTCCCATGCTTTCGACAGGTCGATCTTATTGAAAAGTTCTGTCTGATCGACATACGGAAGAATCAACGTCCGCCAACTGTGCAGTCGCGTTCCATTCGAATCGACGGTATAGGCCGGCGGGAATGTACCGTAATGTTCGTGGTAGTTGTGCAGTGCCAACCCAATTTGCTTGAGATTGTTTTTGCACTGAGTACGTCTTGCCGCGACTCGAGATCGCGTCGGGGCGGGAATGAGCAGAGCAATCCCCAAACCTCCGATCACGACGATGCTCAGCAGATGGAACAAACCGAATTTCCACCTCGCTTTCAAAGGAGCGGGATTGTTCTCAGGGCCAGGACTGGCATAAGGATTGTCTGTCATCGAAGTCTCCCAGTTGTCAGTGATTCTTTGGCCGACGATGGAACAGCTTGGCTGCGCTCACCAACTCCCTTCGCTCACGGGCTCATTTCCGTTGATCGAAATCAAAGCGCGGCGTATCTGGACGTCAGTCTCTGTCCTCAAGAATTGAAGATGACCATCTACGAACAGCGCGCTCACGCCACCTTGGTGGAGCAGTTTGCTGTTGGGTCCGATGCTCAGTACCAGTTGCTCGTCGGCGTCAACAGGTTTCATCCAGTGGACTGTCTTGTCCAAAGGAACCTCAATCACCATCAGCGTTTGCGCAGGGTTATCGGTGATCTCGGCAACCGGCCTCGATTTCGTCGCCTGAAAACAGGCGTCTGGCCCCACGATTGCCAAGTACCCGGTGTGGTTCTGCGGATAAGCGTTCGAATAACAATGGAAGACCGGCAACTTCGTGCCGAATGCTTCCGCGTTGGCAGGATCGTCCCAGGCTTTTGACAGATCGATCTTTTCGTAGAGCCGCTCTTGGTCAAGATACGGCAGTATCAGCGTCCGCCAGCTATGGAGCGGCCTGCCGTTCGAATCGACAGTGTGAGCCGGAGGAAACGCTTGATGAATCGCCTGGTACTTCTCCAGCGCCAATGCAATCTGCCGCAGGTTCTTGTAACACTGAACCCTGCGAGCAGCCGATGCGGCGTTGCGATTAAACAGGGGTAGCAACAGGGCCAACAGCGCCAGAAGGACACCGCAAGCCGCGAGTCCCCTAAGAACGATGCTTCCCAACCCCCGTTTTCGCAATGACGCGGCGGCCACGGAACCTGGGCTGAGGCTTGGATTCTCGTTCATCTCGGAGACTCCGAGTTCACCGTCGAGAGATGTGCCCCTACTGTACGCAAATCGACGGCGGCCGGATCAATTTAGATTTCAGAAATCTCCAACCCGGCCACTTCACCGAGCCACATTTCCTTTTCAACTGGCGGCGATCCGATCTCGAAGATAGCGTGCCAGCGCATCCTGCCAGGACGGTTGCGCCTCTCCCAAAACCGACTGCAGCTTCGAGCAATCCAGAACACTGTAGTCAGGCCGACGCGCTTTCAGGGCGTACTCGGCAGCCGGAATCGGGATCGCTTTCACCGGAAGATTCGCCAGCCGGAAGATCTCGCATGCAAATTCATACCAGGAACACTGGCCGGCATTCGTTGCGTGATACACACCCCATTTGTCGCATTCGATTAACTGAACGAGCGCCACAGCCAGATCCGCCGTCGAAGTCGGCGTGCAATATTGATCGGCCACGATCTTGAGTTCCGGGCGTTCGCGACCCAGACGCAGCATCGTTTCGACAAAATTCCCCTTGCCGCGCGCCGCACGATGGCCGTACAGCCCGCACGTTCTGACGATCAAATGCTGAGGGCACAGGCTGCGGACGAAGATCTCACCCGCAAGCTTGGAAGTGCCGTAGACACTCGCTGGCCCGGTCGGATCAGTCTCCATCCATGGATGATCGCTCTGCTCCAGCCCGAACACATAGTCGGTGCTGACGTGCAACAGCGGAATCTTTTGCGATGCACACCACTTCGCCAGGTTCCGCGTGCCGAACCCGTTCACCCGAAACGCGACCTCAGGCTCGTCTTCCGCTTTGTCGACCAGATTGTAAGCCGCGCAGTTGATCACATGCGTCGGCTGCCGAGCACCCAGTGCTGCTGCAATGCTGTCTGGCTCGGCGAGTTCGATGTCGTGATGCCCCAGAAGTATCCCTCGCTCACCAAGCACCGGCATCAAATCGCTGCCCAGTTGGCCGAACGCCCCGATCACGGCAATCCGCATCACTCAACTCCTCGACCGACGCCGTTCTCAGCGAAGAACTCCGCCACCAATGAAAGTCCGTTTCGAGAGGCCCGCGACGTTGTTCGATCGACGTGCCTTCGTACCACTTTGAACATACAATACCGTGAACCTTCACGCACGCCTGAGCATCACAAAGGTCGTCCATGCCCCCGACTCCCGATTCCACTGGACCTATAACCGTCCAGCAATACGAAGACCGATTGCTCGAAGGAGATCGTTGGATCGAACTGGTCGCCGGTCGCCTGATCCGTCTCAACCCTCCGGACGAACTGCACGGCGATGTGGTCCGCAATCTGTCACTACCGCTGGCCAAGTATCTGAAATCGTCGGCCGACACCTACGCCTGTTTTGAGCTGCCGCTGGTCTTGGCACATGATCCAGTCACGATTCGGTGTCCCGCGATCTCGTGCTTCCAATCAGGAGATCGCTTTGCACAGGCCGACAACTTGATCGCAACGGAGGCCCCGGCCCTCGTGATCGAAGTTGCCTCCACGAATGATCGACGCGACGGGATGTCCGAGCGCGTCAAAGGCTATCTGGAAGCGGGAATCAAAGGAGTCTGGGTGATTGATCCGATCACAAAGCATGTGCATCAGTTTCATCCCCCGACTTCAGGTCGGATGTTTAAGGAGACGCAAACGCTTCAAGGCGAACCGTTCCTGCCGGGATTCAAGATTTCCATCGGGGATCTGTTTGTACAACCGAAGTGGGACCGGAAGCAGTAGGTCAACGCATCACGTCGATGGTCCACCCCACACGTCGATGCGTTTTCGATGTATTCCGCGTTAAACCCCTCGGCTTCACTCGATATGTCTTGACGATGTCGTCGGCGACTCAAAAAATAGCGACCTGCATTTCGCTCCGTGCTCGAATCAGTCCAGAAAGCAAACTCTATGTGGCGTTGGGCCATCGCCGCCGCAGTTTTGATTTCCATCTTGCTGACGGTGCTCATCCGACACCGTCTCCACCGTCGTCGTTTGCTTGCTGAACTCGCCGCGCAACGTCAGGGAGATGTCGATCAATATCCCGTGACGATTCAGTCGTCGATTAATCCACGCTCGCTGGCTGACGCATTCAATCGCGAATACATCGTTCGGATTGAAAACTTTGTCTCACTCGAATGTCTGCAATCGTTGAGAGCTGAAGCGGAACGCAGCGTCCCCTATATGACGCCAAGTTTTATTCCGACTCACAAGAAGGGCCGCACGCTCTCTTATGAAAAAATCCACTCTCACGCACCCGGTTGCCTGGGTTTCTATCATTCCCCGATCGTACAGGAATGGGTGGGAACAATTGTCGGGATGCCGGTCTTCCCCACGCCCAATGGAGACCAAAGCTCATTGTCGGTGCTGTGCTATAAAGAAAAGGGCGATCACATCAACTGGCACTACGATCACAATTTCTACCGTGGTCGCCACTTTACGGTGCTGTTGTCGCTCGCGAACGAATCCGCCACCGGGGGACTGTCGCAGAGCAACTACATGAAAAAGCGTCCCGATGGCCAGGACCAGGTCTTCTGCACGTCGCCAAACACGATTGTGGTCTTCGAGGGAGCTCGCGTGTTGCACAAAGCCAGCCCGACTGCCGAAGGCGACCTCCGGATCATGCTGAGCATGACTTATTGCGCCGACCCTCGTACAAACGTGTTGAAAGAGTTCGCACGTCGCGTGAAAGACACCGCGTTCTATGGTATTCGTGCGCTGTGGGACTGACGAGATTATTCATGGATCGGCCAACCGCTCCCGTCATTCCCGCGCAGGCGGGAATCCAGCGAATCACGAGAAGGTACCGATGTGTGAACCAGGCAACTTGCGAGGCAATAACAGTTGGTGATTCGCTCCAAAACGCCTGGATTCCCGCCTGCGCGGGAATAACGGAAGCGGGGAAGATTTCGGCCATGAATAATCCGGGCTCAGGCGATTTTAAAACAATCAAACAGGAACAACTTATGTCCTCTGGTCTACGACGAGTCTGCTGGGCCACGGCGGTCTGCCTGCTGTTGACGAATGCGGGATCACATGTCGCCAACGCCGACGATGCCAAACCTGCTGACGACAAAACGAAGGCACTGCTAAAAACCTTCGCCGATGAATTCGTCGTCATGACGCCCGGCGAAGACAAGTTTCCAGACTCGTTCCAAATGGGGTCCGAAAGAGGAAAATACGAGCAACCACGACACGAGGTGACATTCAAGTACGCCTTTGCGATGGCGAAGTACGAAGTTCCTCAGGACCTGTACGAGGCAGTCATGGGGACCAACCCCAGCCGCTGGAAGGGGCCTCGCAACTCTGTCGAAATGATGTCGTGGAAGGATGCGAATGACTTTTGCGAGAAGATCACACAGGCCTTGCGGCAGCAGAAACTGCTTGCCGAAAACGATGTCATCCGCCTGCCCACCGAAGCCGAATGGGAATACTGCTGCCGAGCCGGAACAAACACGCGATACAGCTTCGGCGACGAAGCCGACAACAATAAAGACACAGTCGATGTCATCCTGACAGGATTCGGCGACAGCAAAATCGGGATGATCAAGCTCGTCCGCGAACAGACTGGCTTGGGATTAAAAGAGGCCAAAGACTTCGTCGAACGATTGCCCAAGCCGCTGAAATCAGGTGTCTCGAAAGAGGACGCCGCCAAGCTGATTGCCGAGGTCGAAGCTGCCGGCGGCAGTGCGAAGTCTCGCAAAGCCATCTTGCTCGATCAGTACGGCTGGCACACCGGCAACGCCGCCGGAAATGATCCCCCAATCGGAGCCCTGAAACCGAATGCCTGGGGTCTCTACGACATGCATGGCTACCTGTGGGAATTCACCGCCGACGCCTGGGCCGATAGCTACGAAGGCGCTCCCGTTGACGGATCAGCAGCCAAAGCCAAGGGAGATGCCGACCTCATCGTGCTGCGCAGCGGATCCTGGAAAGACAAATACGACTTCCTGACCAGCGGCGCCCGCCGCAAATACTCAGCCACGGACGCGGATGATGCCGTGGGATTCCGATGTGTCAAAGCGAAGTAGAACTAGCCACGGATTGAACACGGATGAAACACGGATTAGGAAGGAAGACGCTCTGATCCGTGTGGTAAATCCTTGACTTGGTTTTCTCTTCGCCCTTTAACAATCAAAAATTCTACAGGCGGAAACGGTCCGGGTCTGTTACCCGCTGTGCGCGTCACTTCCTGATCCGTGTTTCATCCGTGTTCAATCCGTGGCTAACCTCTTCCTCAGATCTGCGAATACTCCGCCGGAGTCAGCAGCTTGTTGGTAATCTTCGACACGATTCGCTTGTCTTCGTATTCAGGAATCGCTTTCAGCTTCAGCCATTCGGGATCGCTGCGGAAGCGATTCCAGGCGTCGGTTCGAGCAGAATCGTCGTCGAACGCCAATAGATAGGTCAGGTTCGGAATCCGAGTCCCGACGACCGCTTCGCCGAACAGCACCGGAGTCAGGCCGACCCGGCGGAAGATCGCGATTTCGCCCTTGTTGAACATTTCAATCTTCTTCTGACCAGCCGCTTCGTTGTGACTTTCGTAGATGCGAAGATTGAACAGGCGCCCCTTCTTGTCGGGTGCTTCTAATTTCGGCATCGTCTCGAAGGCGTGCAGCAGCGAACTTTCGATTCGATCGTAGACAGGATCGGCTGCCGGAATCGCCAAGTACTCGGCTGCGGCCTTGAGATATTCGGCATCACCTTCCAGACCGATCTTGGCGGCAGCCACCTGATCCAGACTCTGATAAGGGATCAACAGATGTGCGACTGCGGGAGTCGGAGCGGGGGTTTCATAAAACACGCCGACTTGTTTGATTCCCAATCGATTCAGTGCCGGAATCAACGCCTCTCGGAAGTAGCCGTCGATCGCCTTCTGCTTGTCGGGTTTCAGCGTGTAAGCCCGCAATTCGAAGAATTCGCGACCCGCCTTGGGCTTCGCATCATCGGCCATTGTCGCTCCGGTCATGGCGGCGATCCCTCCGGTGGCCAATGTCGTTTGCAGAAAAGCGCGGCGTTCCATGATGTATTCCCAAGAGATTGTTGATCAGTTCTGAAGACTCAACCGAGCGATCTTTTTCTTGCCAACTCTCACCAGCATATTATCTTCCAACAGCAATGGTGCCCGACCATCGGCAATCGGAACAAACTTACCATCGCGATAAACCGAAACCCCGCCTTGAGCAATCAATCTCAAAGATTCACCGTTCGAAGGTGCCAGTCCCATCTCTTTCACCAGTCGATTGGCAGCCAGTGTCCTTTGTGACAAGTCTGCCTCGCACAGCGGAAACTGGGCTTTCAGTGCCGTTAGGCTAAGCGTCACAACGGGGATGTCAGCTGGCAACTCGCCCCCACTGATCTCGCGTTGCCAGCGATCCGCCGCTTCGTCTGCCGCTTGTTCCGAGTGATAGCCCGAAATGACCGCTCGAGCCAATCGAATCTTCGCCTCTTTCGGATGCCCCGCCATGATCTTGTCGATTTCTTCCATCGAGATCGATGTCAGCAATTCGAAGTACATCTTCATCACGACATCGGGAACCTGCATAAACTTTTTCATCATGTCGTAAGGGGTCTCGGCGATACCGATGTAATTCCCCAGGCTCTTTCCCATCCGACGTTCGCCGTCCAGGCCGACCAGGATCGGCGACATGACGCCAATCTGCTGCGATAACGATTGATCCCGTTGCAGATCGCGAGCCAGCATGAAGCTGTACAGTTGCTCGGTCCCTCCCAGTTCGATGTCCGACTTGATCACCACCGAATCCCAGGCCTGCATGATCGGATACAGGCATTCGTGCATGAAGATCGGCGTTCCGGCTGCGTGACGCTTGGCAAAGTCATCGCGAGTCAGCATCTGGGCGACCGTCACTTTGCCGCACAGCTGGATCACGTCTGCAAAGCTCATCTTGCCGAACCAGTCACCGTTGCGATGCACCTCGGCTTTGGACATGTCGACGACTTTGCCAACCTGTGTCAGATAGTCGCGCGCATTGGCCTCCACCTCGTCGGCGGTCAGCTTCTTGCTGCGAGCGTGATCGCGACCGCTCGGATCGCCGACCAACGCCGTGTAGTTGCCAATGATGATCACCGCTTGATGCCCCAGTTCCTGGAACTGTCGCAGCTTCCTCAACGGGACGGTATGCCCCAGGTGAACGTCGATCCCTGTGGGGTCGATGCCGTATTTGACTCGCAGCGGCACGCCGGTGTCACGACTTTTCTTCAGTCGCGCAGCCAGTTCTTCTTCGGGGACAATCTTCTCAACGCCACGTCGAATAATGGCCAGTTGTTCTTCAACAGGTGCAAATATCATAGCAGTTTCTTCAAAGGTCGAACCAGCATTGGCTGGCAGTCAATCATTCCCGGATCAGCAAGGCCAGAATCAGCATGGTACCGTTGAACAGCCCATGAATCACGAGTACCGACACATAGCTGTGTCGTCGGTGAAAGACATATCCAAGAACACACGTGAGTGGCAACAGGGCGATCCCATCGGGCAGCCCATGAATCGCACCAAAAATCAACGCCACAATCGGAATCGAATAGCGCGGATCGACCACTGTCGTCAGCCACCCCTGCAAGACAACTCGAAAGAGTAGTTCCTCATAGACCGGTGCTAACATGACCGCCGCAAAGCAGATCACGACCACGGTTCCTAAGTCCGGACTATTGGCCAGCAACGTCAGCAAGGCGTTTTGGTTGTGCTTGTCTCGAAACGGCGATGTCGCGAACATCAACGTGGCCATTGGCAGCAGCGCCAGCAAATAGCCATAGACGCCATCAACGACCTGCCAACCCAAGGACTGCCACTTGAGACCATAATCCACCAGCGATCGTTGACTGCACGATAGGATTGCGACGAGGACCGCAGCCAATCCGCCCGTAAATACGATGTTCAAAATCAACCGGTCCGTCGTCAGTGCCACCGGTTCCGGCGGCCTGGGCTTCAGCTTGGAATGGACATCGGGATGCCGAACATGGGCAGGTTTGGCATCATCGGGCTCCGCCTGCGGCGGGTCCAGCTTGGAAAGCAGATGCATGCTAATCAGGACCAAGGTCAGCGCGAGCACCGTTCGCTCGGGAAAGCGAGTCCAATCGGCACGCGGCTCGTCGCACCAATCGAGCCCGATTTCGCCAGTCAGTTGAGCCCGGATCAACAGCCCCGCCCACGCAGCAATGCTGGCCGACAGCAGCACAATGGCCAACAGCAACGCAACGATCTGACCCGGGTTGGGAAAAGTGATGGCGGCGAGCAACAAGGTAGTAAGACTTTTGAGGTCAGGCCGACGAAAACGTCGATCATAAAGGTTTCGGCCGCGAATTACTCGCAACCAGCAATCAGCCGCAAGTTGCGGAAGAAGTAGCCACGGATGAGAAGTGACTCACCCCTGTCTACCGCTTTTGGCACGGTGCAACCTTCGGATCAGGAATCGTCTACTTCCTAATCCGTGTTTCATCCCATTATTTAATGCATTCAATAAACGTCACGGGCGAATGAGTCAGGATGTCGGTCCAGAATTGTTGATCGTGATTGGCTAAGCCCTGCGATGACAGCTGCGGAGCATGCCAGCGGACTTCGCGGAAACCGGCCTGTTTGAAGGCCGCCTCATGAATCGCGATGTCTAAGAAGTAGTTCTCGAGTTCAAAGACGCTGTCGCTCAGGTAAAACCTCCAGGTGATAGGGGCTCCTTCATTCCATGGCCCGACGACGCTGGTTTCGAACCCGTACTTGCGATAGGACGGTGCTGATGGGAAGTGCAGGGCGGGGTTCCCGTTGACCGTGACGAAACGTCCGCCGGGTTTGAGCGACCGGGCGATCCCGTTGCACATCGCCTGCAGTTCGTCGCGAGTCTGAGCGTAATTCAGCAGATATGCGGCCATCACCAAGTCATAGGGATCTGAGGCAGGTAGTTCTCTCGCGTCGCCGACGACATAGTTGATTCCCAACTGATGCTCGGCTTCCTGCTTCTGCGCCAGATCGATCATCCCTTGCGACAAGTCCACCCCGGTGACACTGCCCGCTTTTCGTTCGCGGATCATTCGCGTGTAGAAGCCTTCGCCGCAAGCAACGTCCAACACTGACTGACCGCGCGGGTCGCCAATCAGTTCGAGCAGCGTGTGACATTCGATGAAAGTTCGCCATGGCTGCTGCTTGGAGCGTTTGTATTGTTCGGCGATCGGATCGTAGTTGGTTGTCATTCGGAAACCTTAAGGGGCAGATATCGAGAGCTTTGCGACTATCGTATTCACTCGTCCTGCATCTCACACTTCAGCCAGGATCTCGCGTACGACCACTGTCGATACGCCGTCGCACGTGAAACCCCGAGTAGCGCCCCCACCTCTTCCAAGGGGAGTCCCGCGAAGAAGTGTAGCTTCACAACTTCAGCGGCCGCGGCATCTTCTTCGGACAGCTTTGTCAAGGCGGCATCGAGTTCAATCAGTCGTTCGGGATGCTGATTGGCCTCGGCGATCTCAGGCGAAAGTTCGATCCGATCGAATTCCCCGCCATGCCGAATTCGCAGCTTGTGTCTGGCGTTCTCGATGAGGATTCGTCGCATCGCTTCGGCGGCCGCGGCGAAAAAGTGACCTCGATTATCCCAGCACTGTTCGTCCTGGCCACCGATCAGCCTCAGGTAGGCCTCATGGACTAAGGCGGTCGCCTGCAGACTATGCCCCGAAGATTCATGAGCCAGCTTTTGTGCCGCCAGCTTCCGCAGTTCGTCGTAAAGCAATGGCAACAAATCGGCTGCAGCGTGTTGGTCGCCGTTGCCAATTGCGTTCAAGATTTGGCTGACATCACTCATGTGAAGATCTTAGCCAGGGATGAAACTCGGATGGAACACGGAAAATCCAAAGAAATGGGGCAGACCGCCAGTGGCCGTCGAGAAGTTGGAATAGGAAAGCGAATTCCATTCTGATCCGAGTTCAATCCGTGTTTCATCCGTGGCTGCCGTGACTTTGTTGGATCAGTCTGCTATCTAAATCGGTCCGAATCTGTTTGAAGTTCTGTTCTGGCAAGGTTTTCGCGAAATCATGGAAGCTGGCATCGTTGGTCTGCCCAATGTGGGCAAGAGTACTCTGTTTAACGCACTGACGATGTCCAAGGCGGCTCAAAGTGCCAACTATCCATTTTGCACGATCGAGCCGAACGAGGGTGTTGTCAGCGTTCCCGATGGCCGGCTGGAACGCATTACCAAGTACATTGTTCCGAAAAAGATCGTGCCGGCCGCCCTAAAGCTGGTCGACATCGCCGGGATCGTCAAAGGAGCCAGCGAAGGGCAGGGTCTGGGGAACAAGTTCCTGACTCACATTCGCGAAGTCGATGCCATCCTGCAGGTCGTGCGCTGCTTCGAAGATCCCGATGTGATCCACGTCACGGGGAAAGTGAATCCCGTTTCGGACATCGAAACGATCGAAATCGAACTGATGCTGGCCGATATCCAGACGCTGGAAAATTCGCTGTCGAAGGCGGAACGAACTGCCAAGAGTGGCGATAAGGATGCGAAGTATCGGGTCGAAGTGATCCGCAAGTGCCTGGCTCATCTGGCGACGGAAGAGCCATTGCGCAAGATGGAATTTGACGAAGTCGAAAGCAAAGTCGTCAAAAGCTACGGCCTGATGACCGCCAAGCCGATCCTGTACGTCGCCAACGTCGACGAGAACGATCTGGAAGGGAAGGGGACTCTGGTTCAGCAGGTCCGCGACTTCGCCGCCAAGGTCGGAGCGTCCGTCGTCCCGGTCTGTGCGAAGCTCGAATCGGAAATCGCGGAACTCGACGAAGCCGACCGAGCCGAGATGCTCGAAGGGGCCGGATTGACCGAACCGGCTCTCGCCGCGCTGGCTCGCGAAGCTTACCGCGTGCTCGGCTTGCAGAGCTATTTCACCGCCGGGGAAATGGAAGTTCGCGCCTGGACGATCCCGATTGGAGCGACAGCTCCACAAGCCGCCGGCGTGATCCACACCGACTTCGAAAAAGGCTTCATCCGCGCCGAAATCTACGCGCTCGAAGACCTGGAAACCTACAAGACGGAAAAAGACATCCGCTCGGCCGGAAAACTCCGCGTCGAAGGCAAAGCCTACGTCATGCAGGACGGCGACATCTGCCACTTCCTGTTCAACTGACATCCACTCGCTGCCGATTCTTCTCTGCGAAATCTGTGCAATCTGCGGATCAATTCTTGTCCGCAGATTTCGCAGAGGGACGCAGATTGAAGAAATTGTTCGTCGCGCGAACCTGAAATGCTTCTGCCGTGTCCTGCTGAGCGTGTCGTCCGTGTTGCCGTATCGATTCGGCAGCGTGACCCCAGGCAGGAGAGCTATCATGGCCGCAAACCTCCGCTTCACTGAAACTTTGAGTCAGCGTTTCTCCGCTTAAGTGCGGCTGAAGCTGGCTCATTCTTCGCGCCCCACGTTCTTTCGGCGCACTCTCACCCACGTGCTGTGATGCATGGCCCGGTTCGCTGTGCGCCCACGTTCGTGGTCGGTGGTGGTCCGCCGACCACGCTCTTTGTCTCTCGTTTGCGGCGACCGATCTCCGTTCGAGAGGCGGTCTATTGAAGACACACTCTCTGAAAGTTCTCACGCTCATGAAGCGAAAGCCATCTCGAAAAAGCTTTGAAACGATGTGCGGGCAGCCCAGCCCGGAAGATGGTCTTGATCCGCGAGACTACTTCAAACCGACGCGACAACGACGCGATACTCGCAAGGACTGGCAACTCTGTCGGCAAGTGTTTGAGACTTTGAATTACGTCCTCTCGGGCGATGGCCATGACGATGTATTGCAAGGATTGCTGGTCAGTGAAGTTGCTCCGGCTCCGGATGCCACGCGCATGCTGGTGACGGTGCAGTCGCTGGATGCCGTGGTTGATCCAACTGCCATCCTGCAGAGTCTGCAACTGGCGATGGGTCGCTTACGCGCCGAAGTGGCGCGATCCATCAGTCGGCGAAAGGTTCCGGAACTGGCATTCCAAGTCTTCCTGCCAAGTCCTCCCACGTCTATGACGGATGGAGGTGAAGCATGACGAATGATGCCACCGCAAAAGTCACGAAGTGGTTGTCAGAACCGCTGCCAGCCGATGTGTCTCGAGCTCTGGATCGGCTGGCGCAGACAGATGATGTGTGCCATGTGGCGGTGATGCCAGATGTGCATTTGGCCGGCGAGGTCTGCAACGGCACTGTCATTGCCACACGGGAGTTGATCTACCCGCAGGCCGTGGGAAGTGACATCGGTTGCGGCATGCTGGCTGTCGCTTGTGATCTGCCTGCCGATGTTCTGGCGAATGAACTAACGGCCGCGCGCGTGCTCGCAGGGTTGTACGAACACGTCCCTGCGAACAAGCACTCTGGCGGTCGCGTGCCCGACCAGTTGCCAGACGAACTGATGCGTCACGATCTAAGTTCGCCATCTTTAGTGAAGCTCAAATCACGAGACGGTCTGTACCAGCTAGGATCGCTTGGCCGTGGCAACCATTTCGTCGAATTTCAATCGGATCTCCAGGGACGCCTCTGGCTGATGCTGCACAGTGGATCGAGAGGAATGGGGCAGGCGATCAGCGAGCATCATCTTCGTCAGGCAGAACTGTCAGTCAGTGGGCTGAGCTTCCTGGATGGGTCACACCCGGATGGTGTGGCATATCTGTCAGATCTCAACTGGGCGATCGAATACGCGATGCAAAACCGACTGGCGATGGCAAGAGCGGTGGAGGCAGTCATGCAAACGCTGTTCGCCACCGAATTCGACTGGACATCGCTCATTCACAGCCACCACAACCATGTGCAGCGGGAAGTTCACTTCGGCCAGGAACTGTGGGTCCATCGCAAAGGGGCTCTTCCCGCAGCGGAGTCACAAGCAGGAGTCATCCCCGGCTCGATGGGCAGTCGCAGCTATCACGTCACGGGGCGTGGCCTTCCCGAGTCTTTGCAGTCGAGTTCGCACGGGGCAGGGCGAGCGATGGCCAGGCAGGCGGCTCGGCAGCGTATTTCGCGACGGGACCTGCAGCAGCAGATGCGCGGTGTCTGGTTCAATCAGCGACAAGCAGACAGCCTGCGCGACGAGGCACCCTCAGCTTACAAAGACATCGGTCGAGTGATGCGTGCGCAGCGTGACCTCACTCGTATCATTCGCGAACTGAAGCCTCTGCTGGTCTACAAGGGATCATGAACGATTCTTTCCCTTGTGCTAGGCAATGACAAAACGAGCCCGCACGAAAATCGTTGCGGGCTCGTGTCGATCGCTTTTTGATGTCCGCTGCCCTTACGGAAGCGTGCGTCGAACGGCGCGGCGAGCCTGGCCTGGGGTCAGACCGTAGGCCTGGTAGACTTGATTGCGATAGGCAGGAGTCGAATAAACGGGATATTGCTGGGCGGTATAAGTTGGCACTTGCTTGAAGTTGTCGGGAGTGATCTGAACGGTGGCAACTCGCTTGTCGGCATTGTAGACCGCGGCATCCCAAGGAACTGTGACAAGCTGTCCGTCTGCGGTGGCAACGATCAGATAATCGACATTGCCGTGTTCGTCGAGAACGATGTCGTCCACAGTACCGGCAGATGCATTGCCTTGGATTGCCAGCTTCGAGCCGATGATCTGCTTGGCTCGATAAGTGGGTACGTTAGCGGCCGAAGCGCCTGGTTGGGCCTGCTGGACTTGTTGGTCCGGCAGCGCTGGTTGTACTTTTTGAACCTTCACTTCTTGTGCTGCGACGAAGCAAACTGAGGTGAGGGCGACGACAAAAGCCCCTGCGAATAATGGACGATTCGATACCATTTTAGACTCTCCTACAAACATTGACTGGGTGATTCCAATATCGCACGCTCGTTTCACAACGTGAAGAGCGGCACTCTCTGACCACCTTGGCAATACATGTGCCGTCCCTGCGCTGAAAATGAATTGCATTGAGGGCGAATGTCAATGTCGCTTCAAAATCAGGGAATTCTAAAGCGATCAACCAATGAAGGTTTCTTACCGCATCTTTGAGACGACTTGTTTTCAATGAAGCGCGATCGACCATGATGCAGAAGAATCGCCCATCTCGTTTTGAAAGCGAATCAGCGAAAACCTGAGGCGTTTTTAGCGCGAAAGGCTGTGGTGGTGAAATCCTGATCACGTGCTGCGGCACGGGCTGATGCAGACGAACCTCGCAATGCTTTGGTCCGCAGAAAAATGACGGGCGCGTCGCTCAATCAGAGATGTTTACTTGGAAGCCGACGCGCCATCTGCCGATTCCGCTTACCACCAGCAATGCTCATGTCCGCACGAAGTAGTAAGCCGCCAGGCTGAATCCAATCGCGATGACGGAATACCGCACGAGATTCTTGTCGAGCTTCCGCGCCACACTGGCACCGACGAAGCCACCAATGATCGCGGCGACTATCGTGGGGAACGCGTACTTCCAGTCGACTTTGCCATTGGCGATGAACAGCAGCACGGACATCACGTTGATGGCCGAGGCCAGCAGACTCTTCAAGGCGTTCATCTGGTGAATGTCGCCAATCCCCATCAAGGCCAGGCTGCTGAGCATCAGGATTCCAATCCCCGCGCCGAAGTAGCCGCCGTAGAGCGCCACGAGAAACTGAAAGAAGATGATACTGATGAACAAGCCGCGCGACGGCTGCTGATGGGCCTGCCCGATCCCAGTCAGACGACTGATCAGTGGCTGCGACAGAAACAGAGCTGACGCCAGCAGGATCAGCCAGGGAACAAGCTTCTCGAACGCCCGTTCATTTTGCAGGACCAGCCACGTCCCCACGAACCCGCCGACCAGCGATGGGATCAGCAGGGGAACAATCCATTTTTTCTGTTCCTTCAGTTCGCGGCGGTATCCCCAGACAGCGGCCAGCGAGCCGGGAAACAGCACCATCGTACTGGTTGCATTCGCTTTGACGGAATCCGCCAGTGTCCAGACGAAAGCGGGGAAGGTGAGTAGCGTCCCCCCGCCAGCGACGGAATTCACAATTCCCGCCAGCACCGCCGAACCGCACAGGACGACGAGCTTCGTGATTTCTTCTGTTTCCATGCGCAGAGTTTAGGAAATGAAAGTTCGATTGAACACTCGCGCGGCTCGCCGCCTCCGTCATTCCCGCGCAGGCGGGAATCCAGCGAGTGAAGGAACGGTGTCGCTGCAGGAAAGACGAATCTCGTCGATCCCGAGCTTTGGTCATGATTCGGTGCCGAAGGACTGGATTCCCGCCTGCGCGGGAATGACGGAAGCAAAAGGGGGATGACGGAAGAACAGGGCGAAGCAAGCATCTGACGGGCACGTGAATTATCCGGGTTAGTTCCTATGCTTGACGCACCCTCGCTAATCCTTGATCGTATTTGCATCAGTTATTTCATGACATCCATTGAATGCCGCCGCAAATGTGGCCGTTCGGGAATTGACAGATGACGTTTGCGATTTGCCACAGTCGATTTCATGTGTTGCGCGTCGCCCTGCTCAGTATGTGCATCGTGGTCATGGGGACCGATTCCGGATTCGCCCAGACGCGGGCCGCGATCCCTGTGGCCGAGAAGCAGAAAGAAATTGCGAAGCTGCTGGAAGAAACATATAACCTCGCCAAGTTGGACGGGGTTTCGAAGAAGCAGAACGCCGTGAAGCAGTTGATAGAAGCGAGTCGCGACGACAGCTTCGGAACAGATGAACGGTATGTCATCCTCGTAACCACCATTTCATTGGCCAAGGAAATTGGCGATGCGACGAATTGGCTGGAAGCGGTCAATTCGTTGGTGACGGACTTTGATCTCAATTCCCAAAAGGAAAAGACACGTCTGCTGACCGAGTTTCTCAACGCCAGCAAGTCTGGCGCACAAATGAAGCTGGTCATCGACGAAGCGCTTGCCCTGTCGCAAGCGGCGGCGCAAGACAACCAGTTTGCGGAAGCGAATGCGCTACTCGGCACAGCCGAGTCAGCAATTCGGCGGGTGACCGGAACTGCCAGCCTCAAGCCCGCGATTGCGGCAGTCAGAGTTGAAGTTACCGCGCGTGAGAAGGAGTGGAAAGCGTTTCAAGCGGCTTCTGCGAAGCTGGCGACGAATGCCGATGATCCGGTCGCGAATTACGCCATCGGGCGTTGGCATGCGCTGCTGATCGCCGACTGGAAGGCCGCGTTACCATTCCTGGCGAAAGCCAGCGATCCAAAGTGGAAAGCAGCCGCCGAGTTGGAACTGACCGAACCGACGGACGCCACCGCTCAGGCAGCAATTGGCGACGCGTGGTGGGATGTCGCACAGAAAGAGTCGGCAGCGTCGAAGACGGCCGTACTTCTGCATGCTGGCGAATGGTACGAAGAGGGCCAGCCAAACCTGACATCGGCTCTGAAGAAGCAACTGGTCGGCAAACGCCTCGAAGAAATCGCTTCATTGAGGGCGAATGATTCAAGCACATCCGCGCTCCCCAAGACCACGGGATCCAATTCAAAGGGCTCGCAAGTCTCGAAACCAGCGAAGGTAGGGGAGTGGGTTGACGTGCTTCAATGGACGGAAGGTGTCGATTGGTCGAACAGTGGAATCAACTGGAATGGGGAGATCGAAGGAAAGCCCTCAAAAAACGGAATAAAGCTAAGAAATGGGGAATTTGCTCATTTCCCGCTGTCTGCGATTCTCGACGGAGATTACGACATGGAGGCCGTTTTCACCCGGCATGAAGGTGCCGGTGATGCCGATATCCAGTTCCCCGTGGGAATTCACACCATGCTTCTGGCACTAGGCTCGGGTTTTGGTAGTCGTTCTTTTGTTGCTCATGATGGAAAGGGCGACATCGAACGTCACCCTGGATCGTTTTCCAATAAGGAACCGCACCGTGTTCTCATCCGTGTGCGACGCGATGGTGAGAAAGCCAGCTTCAATATCGACTTTGACAACGTCAAAGACTACCTCAAGTGGGAAGGTGCGTACTCAGCGCTGCGGGATACCGATTCGACTCGCTGGAAAACGACATCACTTCAGCGACCTTGGATCGGCAGTTACGAAAACAACAACCTCGTGTTCAATCAAGTCCGCGTACGAATGCTGTCGGGTACGATCACGCGCGATTCTATAACCGATGTTGATCGAAAGCAGGATCTGAAGAATGGTTATGTCCGTCTCGTGGGAGAGAAGCCAATCGCATTGAAATCACACGAAGGAATGTTTTCTGTCAACCAGTTGTCGCATACGCAACCCCCCTTGATCTTGGAGCGGTGGCCTCGCGTTTCTCGCGAATTCAAGTTCTGCGATGACTACTACGGCGCTCACGCTCCATCCCGACTGAAATGCCCCATTCCAGCGGGAGCAAAGAGTTTTTCGGTGGTCGGCTACAACTGTGCGAGCGGTTCGTCCAAATTTCTGATTGAAGTGGATGGGAAGCAGGTCCACAGTTCGGCCACGACAAATATCGACATTGTCAAAGTCGATCTTCCGCCCAAGGCCTCGTTTGTCCAGTTGGTTGCTGACCCGGGTGAGATCCACAGCTATGATCACGTCTACTGGTGTTATCCCCGATTTCATGCTGTGACCGCCGAACGCGTGACGGACAAGATGCTTGATGGCAAGCCGGGGCCTCTCCCGTTTGTCGTTGCCTCAAGTGAGGTCGGTGCCGCGTCGCTGACACACAATAAGCCGATTGCTCACTCGCCCCCTGTCAACTTCCGCGACGCTGTGCCATGTCATGAATTCATCTTTGCCCATGCACCATCATCGATCAAATACCAGATCCCTGATGGCATGACACGGTTTACTGCGATCGGCAGTACGCCGCTCAGCAATTCCGCGAAATATGAAGTGTGGGCGGACGGAAAATTGATCTACAGCAGCCCGCAAGCTGGCCTGGTCCCCATCGACATCAAGCTGCCGGCTCGCAGTAAAGTCATTGAATTGAAAAACGATCATCTCGATGATGCCACCGCCGATCACAGCTACTGGTGTTACCCGCGACTGCATCGGGATTGAGGATCCCCGTCAGGATTAGAGCAAGCATCCACCGGGATGAATGTCACAGACGAGATGTGATTCGTTAGCGTGCTTACGCCCTAGCCAAGCCTTAGTTCCTTTCATGCCATTGGGTTAAGTGAAATCCGGCTTGCCAGTTTTTCCCGCAGACATATTTTCTTGAGGTGACAAGCAAGATTCGCGGCCTAGCGGCAACTTCTTGATGTATCGCAATGCCTGACCGGGAGTCACGTGGAGGGAGCCGCCAGACGAGATGAGTGAATGGCGTCAACTACCAGGCCACAACGAGAAACGCGATTGGACCGCACGGCTGACGTTGCACGCGCGGTGGTTGCGGACCGTGATTACGACTCGATCAGGCGATGCGGCGGCCACAGACGAGATCTATCAGGAAATCGCTCTGGTGACTGTACGCAATAATCCCGACGTGCCCGAGGCCAAGGTGGCTCCGTGGCTGTATCGGGTCGCCGTCCGGCAGGCGTTGTCGCATCGGCGGCGGTTGGGGCGACAGCGGAAACTGCGACAGCGGTTGTCGGTCGAATTGCCGTCGCAAACGGATGGCATCGCTGATCCTTTGGTCTGGCTGCTGGCCGATGAACGCCAGCAGCTCATTCGCCGCGCGGTGGATCAGTTGCACGCGAAAGATGCGGAACTATTGCTCTTGAAGTATACCGAAGATTGGACCTATCACGATCTCGTTGAACATTTGGGAATCAGTCATAGTGCCGTCGAAACGCGGCTGCATCGAGCACGTCAGCGTTTGCGAGAGGCCTTGATTGCGCTGGAAGTGACGGAGGCAACAACATGAACGAGTTTGAACCTGTTTCGATCGGTCAGATTGATCGTCTGGTCGACGGCGAGTTGTCGCGTGATGAACGTCGCGCCGTCTTGATGGCCCTTGATCACGAACGGGATGGCTGGCGTCAGTTGGCTCTGGCGTTCCTGGAATCGCAGGCGCTGCGAGACAGCTTGAGTGGCCGTTCGAAAGCGACAGCCGCCCCAATCAATATTGCGCTGGTCGGGGTGACTCGGCCTGCGATGCGATCCCGCTGGAGTTCGTCGTCGATCGTGGCGGTCGTGGCATCGGCCGCATTGATGTTTGGATTGGGTCGCCTGTCCACCTCCAGCATCCAACAAGCTTCGCACGAGACCGCTCCATCGGCCCCCGCGACCTATCAACCGTCGATGACGAGTCCTGTGGAAGACCCGCAAAACGAGGTGTTAGTCGCCGATGCGGGCTCGTCTGTTCAGCAACAGCAGACTTTGCGGTTGGAACTAGGCGACGGGCAGGGGGGGGCAACGCAAGCGGTTGAAGTCCCGATGGTCGAGAGCACGGGCATTCGGCCGGAAGATTTGCTGGCCGGACCGTCAGTGATTCCAGACAGCGTGCAGCGGGCTTTGTTACGTTCGGGAAAACGTGTCTACGAACAACGGCAGCTTTATGAAGTGACGTTGGAAGATGGTCGTCATGGTGTCATGCCGATCAGCAATGTCGTCGTCGAAAAAGCAGGTTGGGATGTTTATCAGTAAGGATCTGCCTGGCAGGGATGCCTTCGCAGAGTGGCTTCATTGGCTTTGTCACTTGAGACAGGGAGTAGTGTGATGGACTTACGAAAACTAAGTGTGGCTTGGGTTCTGACGGCGCTCTGTGCGCCAGGGTTGGTGCGGGCCGATGACGAGGAACCGCAGTCGCTGAACATCCAGGGCGCGCGGTTACAGATCACTTCGCAAGACGTGCTGGTGGGAGGTTCAGACGAACCCGCTCGCTCGATCACGATTACATCGGACCAGGCACCAGAGTTCACGACGGCCAGATTAATCTTGGAAGGCCAGGTCCAGAAAAAAATGGCCGAGGCGGAATCGCAAAGCAAGTTCTGGATCGGGTTGATGTGTACCCCACCCGGCGATGCTCTGCGAGCACAGTTAGATCTGGCGAACGACATCGGTCTTCTGGTGGACGAGGTCTATGACGGTGGGCCAGCCAAAAAGGCCGGGCTGCAGGTCCATGATTTATTGATCTCCACGAACGTTGTCGGAAAAGACGAAGTCCGTTCATTAAAGAACCTGCTGGATCTAATCACTGCCGTACAGGCTGCTGAGACTGCCGCTATGAAGGTGGAGTTCCTGCGTCATGGACGGAAGCAGACATTAGAAGTCGTTCCGACGGAACGCCCCAAAACGTTGACGCAACGTTTGACAATCTCTGCTGCCGATCCAAGTTCAAAAGCGATGTGGACATCCTCGCCGGAAGCGGTGGGGCTTCGGTGGGCAGGGCCGATGTTCGTGAATGTCAGAGCCGAGCCATGGCCCGAAGGGATGACGATGGAGTTCCTGCCTGCGGAAGGAGAGCCTCAAAAAGTAATCGTCAAAAAGGGAGATCAGGTCTGGACGACTGAAGTCAATTCCCTCGATAAGCTGCCGGATGAGATTGGCACACTAGTCAAGCAACAGTTGCAACTACGGAACCCTCACGTCGCCCGGACATTCGCCTATGGAGCAACTACGAGTGGCAATGTGAACTTTGTCGATCAAGCGATTGCTCCGACGCTACCGCTACCTGATGATGTGACCATGACAACGGTTCGCAAAGGATCAGCTCCGGCGAAGGTCACCCTGCAGAAAGGTGATCAGACCTGGGACGTGACCGAAAAGGATCTGGCAGCGATCCCTGGCGACCTTCGTCCGTTTGCCGCGATGGCGTTGCATGGCCACCTGAATAGTCCCGCTCCATTCACGAAAATCATCATGATGCCCGCCTCGCCACCTGTGATGAAGGAAATTCGTGTCACGGAACCTCGTCCTGCCAAGGTTGCGGTCCCAACAACCGTGACCCTGCGTCAAGCAGAAGCAGCAGCAAAGGCAGGAGCAACGGCGAAGGTGATTGACCGTACGCAAAATCAACGAGAGATTGAACGTCAATTGAAAGAACTGTCGGAGCAAGTCGAAAAACTCCGTCAGGCCGTTGAGAAGACCCAGCCGAAGCAATAGTCGTCACAGGCCTGTTGTTTCGGTTTAACACACAGCCCGGCAGATGACCACTGCCGGGCTGTGTCGTTTTCGTGGCTGATGGAGGAGGGAAGAGATAGAAACACAGAGGCACAGAGAACACGGGGGGTAGGAAGATCGAACCACGGAACACACGAAATTCACGAAATGAAGACACCAGAAAGGTTCACAATAGTGACCGCAGGAGCCTAGAAAGTTCTCCTCAGGTCTTACTGATCTTGAAACAGGAAACCCAGAACTCACTGATCTCCGCGACAGAATGGAACGAATGTCATTTCCGTAGATTCCGTGTGTTCCGTGGTTCAATCTTCCTCCCACTTCTCTCCGTGTTCTCTGTGCCTCTGTGCTTCTATCTCTTCCCTTCTATTCTCGCTGTCAGGTCAGCCCGCTTGGATGCGTCTGGCGTGACCAATCCGGCGCTTCGGGTTCTGACTCTGGCGGTGGTGCGGACCTCGGCGGTATCATTTTGGAATTGGCCGCGAATGGATCGATACTATTCGCGGCGCTTCATATCGCCGTCGTTTTCGAGCAATCATTCTGAGGTGAATCATGGGTGGTGGAGGCAGTGCACCAGCTTCAATGGCCAAGTCGACGATTCGACTTGGAACATCGATTCGTAACGAATTGCCGATCAACAAGCTGTTTCGGGCGATGATCGACATCAACGGCTCCGACTTACACCTGCAGGTCGGCAAGCCCGCCATTCTGCGCGTCAAAGGAGCCCTCAAACCACTCGATATGCCCCTCATCACTGAGGATCAGATGAAAGAGTGGTGCATGCCGATGATGGATGAGCGCAACACCGAAATCTTCTTCCTGACCGGGGGGGCGGATTATGCGCACATCGTCGAGCACAAAGGCGAACTCTGGCGTTTCCGCGTAAACTTGTTCATCCAGACCGGCAAGATGGGTATGGTCTCTCGTAAAATCGAGCGGTCAATCCCCAACTTCGAAGGGCTGTTCCTGCCGCCGATCATGGAAGACTTGTGCAAGTACGATCAGGGGATGGTGCTGCTGGCCGGGGTGACCGGTTCCGGTAAGTCGACGACGATTGCGTCGATGCTCGACTGGATCAACCACAACTACGCCAAGCACATCCTGACGATCGAAGATCCTGTCGAATTCGTGTACGTGGCGGACAAGTCACTGCTGAATCAGCGAGAAATCGGTCCTGACGTGTCCGATTTCCATACCGCGATGAAGCATGCTGTGCGTCAAGACCCCGACATCATGCTGGTGGGTGAATTGCGAGACCGCGAAACGTTCGAAACGGCAATGCACGCGGCTGAAACGGGTCACTTGGTATACGGAACGATCCACGCCTCGTCGGCCCCTTCGACGATCGGCCGTATTCTGGACTTGTTCCCGCAGAGCATGCACAACGCCCTGCGATCGTCGATGGGCTTCAACATGAAGGCCATTGTCGCTCAAAAGCTGTTGCCGACAATCGTCGACAAGCCCAAACGAGTTCCGATCTGCGAGATCATGCTGTTCAATGGCGTCGTCCGGAAACTGATTCTGGAACACACCGACGAAAAGCTGCCGGCGGCGATTCGAATCGGCAAGGCAGAAGGGATGCAGCAGTTCAACGACAGCTTGTATCACTTCATCACCAAGGAATACGTCAGCCGTGCCGAAGCCTTCGAAATCAGCCCCAACGTCGAAGAGTTGAAGATGATGCTGAAGGGGATCAACGTCAAATCGTCCGGGATGCTGTGACCTCCCATCTTTCAGGTGAGCCGCGCTGCGTCAGCACGCGGACCGATCGACACAAGACGGTTCGATTGAAACTGACGCCGGGCTCCGTGGGTGCCACGGACTTGGAGTCTTCGACTTGGCCGTGTCTTCAATCGAAGACATGGCCACGTTTCTTTATCATCACGCACGGTCGTTTGAGAGCGGCGTAAACCGCCGAACGAATCCCATTTCGCAGGCAAACCCCGATGAACACAGTCCCTGCGCCTTTCCTCCGATCGCCAATGTCGAGGTGCTCTGTCGACTGAAATGGTAAACCTTAACGATTGCCTAAGCTGTTATGCGGCCAATCGTTTCTCATTGTGCATTCCGCGCGGAAGATTCGGGTTTTTCAGCGCTGAAGGCTGAATTCTTGGGCGCAGTGCGACCGATAGATTCTGTAGCGAACGAACATTCGGCACACTCACTTCTACCCCACCATGGGGCACGGATGTCCTTCTTGCCGAACGTTCAGGATTGGGATTAGCTCTTGCTTCGCGGGCCACAACGCGAATGCTTATGAGGTCCGGCAATGAAGAAATGGTATCAACGTTGTGCTTTGGTATTGGTCACCGCTCTTGCTCTGCAATTGAGCGGCTGTGCCAAGGGGTCGGCCTTCTTGAGCCGCTCCAGTCGTGAAAAAGACGACCAGAAGTTGGTTGACGTCGACACGAAGGCGAAGAAGAAATCTTCGTCGTCGAGCAAGAAGAGCGACAAGACAAGCGATTCGCAGTTGGCGAAGAAGTCCCCTTCGAAGCCCAAGGTCGAATCGAGCGATAAGAGCAAGACGAAGCCGAAGACGGAAATCGCCGCTGCTGATACCAAGGCCGACGCTCAGAAATCGATCAAGAAAGCGTCAGCCAAGGAATCTAACGATCCATTCATGTCGGAAGAGTTCGAAGCTTTGACTCAGTCCAAAGCTAAAGTCAAAGCGACGACGACCGAATCTGACACGGGGAAAAAGATCCGAGCGGACTTTGACGAGTTCGCGAATAAGTCCGCCGACAGTGCCGAGAAGGCAACCGAAAAGGTGGCTGACGCTGCGACGGATGGAAAGTCGAAGATTCAAGAGGTCGCTCATAAGGTCGAAGACAACCTGGCCGATCTGGGCGACCTGCCAGAATGGGCACAGACCGGCGAGCAGGCTGTTAAGAAAGAAGTCGCGAAAGCGAGTACCACGACAAAGTCATTCGCTGCCGAGGCCGAAGCGGAAGTTCATCAGGATGCGAAAGCCGTCAACGACAAGGTTCAGAAAGTCAAGAACTCTGTCGTCTCCAAGAGTCTCCCAGTTGAGTCGGAAGTGAGTCCTGCTTCCGTCGATCTGGTCGGTCTGTGTCCCGACGCGCAGGGTGAGCTGCGAGAGTTGGTGAGCGGACTGAAAGAGGCTGACACGGAAGGCCTGAAGCGAGGTATTCACAAGATCGGTCGCATGGGCCCCGTGGCCCAGCCCGCTGCACCGGCCTTGATTCACTTGCTCAAGCACAAAGATGGCTTCGTCCGAACGCACTCCGCCCTGGCCTTGGCGCGAATGGAAGCTTCGCCTCCCGACGCCGTGCAAACGGTCGTCGACGGGCTGAAGTCGACCGACCCCGGATTGCGATCGTTCTCGGCCGCCGTACTGGCCGAGATGGGTCCGCAAGCGGGTGAAGCCCTGTCGACACTCGCCGAAAGCCTGAACGATCGCGACGGCTATGTTCGACTGCACGCGGCCGAAGTCCTGATCCGCTACGACCGCTGGTCGTATCAAGCTCTGGAAACACTGCTCGGCGGACTCTCAGACAAAGACGAAAACATTCGCTGGCTGGCAACCTACTCGCTGGCCGAACTGGCACCCGAATCACAAGAGACCGTGGAAGCCTTGTTGAAGGCGACCCGCGATCCGATCATGAAGGTGAAAGTCGGTGCCGTCTACGCCCTGGGCGAAATCGGACCGTTCGCCAAGAGTGCCGCCAACGAACTGCGAAAGCTGGCCGACTCGGCAACCAATCAAGAACTGCACTCGGCAATCCTGTACGCTCTGCAACAGATCGAACAATAAGCGATCCATTCGCGATAGATCAAACACAGCAAGCCGAGACGGCAGTCTCGGCTTGTGGTGTTTACCACAGTGAGGCAGGCCCAATCGTAGATCCAGGTGAGCCGCGCTGCGTCAGCACGCGGACCCGATTGTTCATTCAGGCAACCGATGGTCAAGGTCCATCGATCTCATGAACGTTGAAAAGCAGTGGTCAGTCACCGACTCTCTTGGTGCCCTGTTGAAATAGTTTCGCAACTTGCGCATCGGGTCCGCGTGCTGACGCAGCGCGGCTCGCCCTGAAGACATAACTTTGCCGTCTACTTTGGCGTGGATCGCACGACCGCGGCCAGCTTTTCGCGGATCTCGCTCGGTTCTTTGTAGATGTCCCAGCGCTGCGGATCTAAATCGGCGAACGCGACTTGAAGCCGTTCGGACTCGCGAGTCTCGTTGCGGACACCGCGAATAAAGACGTGCGCGATCTGATCAGAACGTTCGCGCAACAGGCTCGCATAGATCTCCGGATCCTGTTCGCCCGAATCGCCGATTAACACAAACTGCCGTTTCGGGAACGATGCCAGGATCGGTTCGATCGCGGACTTCTTGTAAGCCTTCTGCGGCGAACGACGAATCTTCCTCGCGCTGTCTCGGATGCGGAATCGCTTCAAGTGATATGAACCTGCTGGATAGCCCTCCTCGCGCATGAATTCGCTGAGCGGCTCATACAGCTGCCAGGGACTGCCCGAGACAAAGTGGAATCTGGTCCCCACCTGCGCGCAGTCGCGATACAACTCAGGCATTCCTGTGATCGGTACGAAGATCCGTGTGAATGTGTTGCGAAACAAGTCTCGACGATTTGGCACATTGCTGTGTTTGATCGTGTCGTCGACATCAGAGATGATCGAGATCCCCGTCGGTTCGACCAATTGCAACGCCCCGGTGACCAGGCGATCGTCGGCCTCCGACAGTCGGGCCTGATAAGTCAGCCAGCCATCAATCGGCGGCTGACCTTGAGTGATCTTCGCCAGTTCCGCGTCAGAGACATGAATGTCGCCGCGGAACAGTCCCATGTAATCTGAATCTTCGAGCGTATGGTCCTGGTCACCGATCCGGACGGTGACAGAGCGACCTCGCAGTCCGAACATCAGAAACTGACGCATGCGGATGCGGAAGTATTCTTCGGCGGTGCGATCCATGCGCAGCACCCGGCGAATGACTGCGAAGACGGGCTTGCGCCGAAACCACGAAATTCGCGGATCGAACACGCTCCCTTGCACTGTCAGGATCCAACCCCTGCCATCGGGCGATCGCGTGCCAAACGAAGGGTAAAAGACCAGTTGCTCGTGTCGGGCAACCGTCTTCTTCTGGGGACGTTGGGATCGAAAAAATGACACGAAGAACTTCCTTGTTGCCGAGCGAAGGCAAACTCAATTGGCGAATGGATGTGTGCGGACAGAGGTTGCTGGCGATGATTATTCGAGCCGTCCTGGCCAAATGCCGCAACATCTGTCCGATCACAGTGTACCTAGCCGAGTAATTCTGCGATCTCCTGCTTAGTAAACTTTCTGTGAAGTCGGGCACCCATCTGGGCGACCACGCGTGCCGCCGCATGAGATGCCAGATGCCCCGCCTGCTTCCACGTCAGGCCGTTCGTGATTCCGTAAAGAATCCCTGCCGCATACATGTCGCCCGCGCCGGTGGTATCGACCGCACGGACCGACACCCCTTCGATGGGAACGGCCGTCCCTGCGTGCATCAGCAACGATCCGTCGGCACCCAACGTCAAAGCGACATCGGCCGCATGCTGGTGAATCTTTTGAGCGCAATCGATCGGATCTTCCAATCCTGTCAGGCTGCGGGCTTCTTCCAGGTTGCAGAACAACAAATCGACGGGACCGGCGATCAAGTCCCAGAATAATTCGCGATTGAAGTTGATCAGGAACGGATCGGAAACCGTGAACGCGACTTTCACGCCGTGCTGCTTCGCCAGATCGATCGCCTTCAGCGCGGCCGCTTTCGTCGATTCTCCGGTGAACAGATAACCTTCAATATAGACGAACTTCGATTGCTTGATTTCAGCTTCCGAAATGTCGTCAGGACCGAGTGTCGACGACAGGCCCAGATGGGTCAACATGGTTCGTTGAGCGTCATCGGTGATCAGGCAGACGCAGGTTCCCGTCTGTCCCGCCGATTGCGGAACTTCGATGCTGACACCCAGATCTCGCATATCCTTCAGCCAGAACTCGCCGAGTTCATCCTGGCCCAGCTTACCGGCGTAGGCCGCTTTACCACCGAAATCGGCGAGTCCAGCGATCGTGTTGGCCGCGGATCCCCCCGCGCAACGACTGACAGCAGCACCGTTAAGAGAAGACAGCACGCGAGTCTGTGTCGGCTCGTCAACCAGGGTCATGATCCCCTTGGTGAAGTCCAATTTGGCCAGCAGCGACTCATCGATTTTGGCTTGAACGTCGACCAGCGAATTGCCGACGCCGTAAACATCGTAGCTCATGCGGATGCTCTTCCTGAATTTTGAGACGGAATTTGTCACATCCTCTACCAGATCAGGGCTCCGCGTGCCACCTCCCGGTTGTTACCGTCTGCTTCCCGTGTTCGTCATTCCCGCGAAGGCGGGAATCCAGCGAGCCCTCAAGACGGCGTATCGATGCGGAAAGTGTGAGATTTCGGCTTCGTTCATGACCACTCCCTTCGCAAAGCCTCAGAGCGTGCCACCCAGATGAAAGCAGCGATTGTTTTGACTTGCTGACCGTTTGCCCACCATGGTTTCAGGTGGCTAAATTCTCGGAACCGGCTGGCACTTTGAAAGTCGTTTGAGACGGACTACGATTCTTGGGTGAGCCAACAGCACACGGGCCCTCTATCTTGGTGGTATCCCGGTGTCTTGAGAATTAAGATTGGGACAGCTTCCTGTTGTCCTAAGAGAGAAGATAAATGCCGACTGTTCCTACCGAACGCGCCTATCAGCTTCCGCCACTGGGCCTGAACCCCTCGACCCTCGCTCAAGGGACGACACCAGGCAGTTTTGCCAATCGGCCTCAGTTGTTGCCCGGCCGTGATGGTGCGCTGACATTCTCGTCGCCCGATACGCCGGGAATGCCTGCCGCGTCCGACAAGACCGCGTGGGACTTTATGCCCGCCGATTGGACGCTACGTTCCGGCTTCGGTCCGGGCGAGCAAAGCCACGAACAGGCCGCCGCCTGGCAGGCCCCCGCAGGCTTCGAGCCGATCACGCAGTTGGAGAGTGCGCGGCTCGGTATCGTCACGTCTGAAATGAAACGAGTCGCCGAACGCGAATCGCATCTGACGCCTGAGCAAGTTCGCGATGAAGTCGCCGCGGGTCGCATGGTCATCCCGGCCAACAGGAACCATCTGAAGTATCAGCTCGATCCGATGGCGATCGGCCGCGCGTCGAAGACCAAGATCAACGCGAACATGGGAGCGTCGCCGGTCTCTTCGAGCACCGACGAAGAAGTCGAAAAGCTGAAGTGGGCCGAACGCTGGGGTGCTGATACGGTCATGGACCTGTCGACCGGCGGCGACCTCGACGCCACTCGCGAGGCCATCATTCGCAACAGCACCGTTCCCATCGGCACCGTCCCCATCTATTCGATGATCATCGGTCGCAAGATCGAAGAACTGACACCGCAGATCATCCTCGATTCGCTCGAACAACAGGCCGCTCAGGGCGTTGATTACTTCACGATCCACGCGGGCGTGCTGAAAGAGCATCTCCCTTACATCGCCAAACGGCTGATCGGCATCGTCAGCCGTGGTGGATCGCTGCTCGCCAAGTGGATGCTGGTCCACAGCGAACAGAATCCGATGTATCAGTACTGGGAAGACATCTGCGAAGTAATGCGCAAGCACGATGTCACGTTCTCCATCGGCGACGGCTTGCGACCGGGTGGACTGGCCGATGCCAGCGATCAGGCTCAACTGGCCGAACTGGTCACGCTGGGCGAATTGACCGAACGAGCCTGGCGTAAGGGGGTGCAGGTCATGGTCGAAGGTCCGGGTCACGTCCCATTCGACCAGATCGAATTCAACATGAAGTTGCAGCGTCGGCTGTGTCATGGGGCTCCGTTCTACGTACTGGGTCCACTGGTGACGGACATCTTCCCCGGCTACGACCACATCACCAGTTGCATCGGTGCCACAGCGGCCGGTTATCACGGAGCCGCGATGCTGTGCTACGTGACCCCCAAGGAACACCTCGGTCTGCCCAAGAAGGACGACGTGAAGCAGGGCTGCGTCGCCTACAAGATCGCCGCTCACGCTGCCGACGTTGCGTTGGGGATCCCAGGGACGCGGGATCGCGATGATGAACTGACCAAGGCCCGCGCCGCCTTGAACTGGCAGAAGCATTTCGATCTCAGCTTCGATCCCGATACCGCTCGTGCGTATCACGACGAAGATTTGGACGTTGACACCGACTTCTGTGCGATGTGCGGCCACGACTGGTGCAGCGTCCGCATCAGCAAGGAAATCGTCGAGTTCACGTCCGGCAAGGACGAGAACTACAAGTGGGAAAAGGCCAAGGTCTCCGCCGCACTCACCGCCGAACAGCAGGAAATCCTCGCCAAACGAGGCGTCCTGAGCCCCGACGAAATCCACCGTCTGGCCGCGAAGACAAAAAAGGTGATGACCGCCGAAACCGCCGACAAGGCCTCTTGCCACAGCGACTACGTCGATCCCGAAACCGCTCGCAAGCTGCAGGAAAAGAACGACGATCTGGTCGAACTGATCGTCCCGTAAAACACCACTGGTCGCTGGCGAAACCCTGACTCAGGTGCCACCGACTTCGAGTCTTCGACATGGCCGTGTCTTCGATTGAGGACACGGCCACGCTTCTTCGTGGAATGGCCTTCGAGCCTGTCGCCTTGGCTTCAGTTTGAGCCGAGTGTTGCCTGCGACGCTCATCGCTTGTTCCTGACAAGTCGTCGAATGCCGTCGACGAACTGATTGTTCTCGATTCGATTCGGTGTCACAATGCAGATGATCTCAGTCGCAGATTGTTCCGTTACGGTCCGTGGCGAGTCAAGCGGTCACATTTCGTTTGGCGGGCAGGATGAGCAGACGTTGGTGGCAACTGGCCGCGGTTTCATTCGTCGTGCTCATCACGACGACGACCGGAACCTATCTGCGTCTGCGCTCAGTGTGGTTGAATGAACAGCGCGTCGTTCAAGACATTCTGGCGATAGGGACGGCTCAGCGGGGCTACTGTGGCCCCAAGTGGATCCCGCAACCTTTGCAGTCCAGGCTTGCTGCCTTTGACCGAGTCACCGCGGTCGGCTTGGAAGATCAGGCACTGCCGCCGGAAATGCTACGCGACTTGGGCGTGCTGAACAGTTTGAGAGAGCTTCGCCTCACCTACGCAAAAGGAACCGGTGACGTAGCCAGTTCTGATCGAATAGACATCGACCGTCGCGACCGCGAGCCACAGCAGATCGATGCCTGGAATGTCGGGTTGGAACCCCTCAGCCGACTGATCAATCTCGAACGGCTGGAACTCGGTGGGACGCCGGCTGGCGATGTCGCACTCCAGCATCTGGCTGGGCTATCGAAACTGCGTGATCTGGGTCTAAGTCACACCGACATCGGTAACGGCGGCCTGAAGCATCTGCAGAAATTGTCGAGCCTGAAAAAGCTTAATCTGCGAAGCACCGCGATTGACGATGACGGGGTCGATCACCTGCAAGGACTGACCGACCTGCAGACACTGATCCTGGCGGACACACAGATCACCAGCGTGTCGCTCTACTATCTGCAGGACATGAAAGAACTGGACTACCTCGATCTGGCGGGAACCAAAGTCACAGATCCAGGCCTGCGCCACCTGATCAAATTACCGAAGCTGCGAATCCTCAATTTGGATTCCACGAAGATCCATGGCGAAGGCTTCAAACATCTGCAGTCGCTGGAAAACCTGATCGTCTTGCGGTTGGTCGATACCCCGCTCAGCCCTGCAGGAATGACTCTGCTGAAAGACCTCTCCCGCCTGGTCATTCTCGATCTGCAGGGAGTCTCCGTATCAACGGATCTGCGAGTCGCCCTTCAAGACGCATTGCCGGAATGCAAAGTCTACTTCTCTCCGGCTAGTGACCCAGGCGAGTAGACTTTCTGACCACGGGGTGCCACGGACTTGGAGTCCTCGGCTCCCTAGCTCGCCCCTCTTCCTTCGCGTCCCTGCGCCTTGGCGTCTTTGCGTTAATAAAGCCATGATCTCAATTCGCGCCAAGGTCGATCAATTCCGATCGCCTCGGTAAAGTGGCACGATCATTCCACTCACCTCGCGCTCCCAAGGAATTGAGATGATTCGCCGCTTGTTCGTTGCATTGTCGTTGCTCTCCCTCGTCGCAGTCGGTCATGCACAAGACATGCCGTTGTCTCAAGTCCTGATCGACGGGGAAGGGTGGCAATTGGTCGCGGAAGGGTATCAGTTCACCGAAGGCCCCGCGGTCGACAAGGATGGGACTGTCTACTTCGTCGATGTCCCCCAAAGCTTGATTCTAAAGCTCGGTGACGATGGCAAGCCGGTCGTCTGGGCGAAGAATACCGGCAAAGCCAGCGGCCTGATGTTCGGTCCCGAAGGTCGACTGTACGCCTGCCAGGGGGAAACGAAGCAGGTGGTCTGGTACGACCGCGACGCGAAGCCAACCGTGATCGCCACTGACATCGCGGGCAACGACATCATGGTCGACCGCAAGGGCGGCGTGTACGTCACCGACATGGGTGGGAACCAGGTCTGGTACGTTGCTCCCGATGGTGCAAAACGCGTCGTCGCGAGCGGCTTCAAACCCAACGGTCTAACACTGTGGCCGGACGGCGGCACTCTCGTGATTGCTGATTCCGAACACCCGCACCTGCGCACCTACCGAGTGGAATCCGACGGCAGTTTGAAGTTCGGCGATAACTACTACGGCCCGCTCCAGATTCCATCAGGCCAGACGCTGCCAGGCTCCGACGGCATGACCGTCGATGACAAAGGCCGCCTCTACGTCGCGACCCATGCTGGCCTGCAGATGTTCGATCCCACAGGCCGTCCGTGCGGCTCCATTGTGAAGCCCCAGACGAAGTTTCTATCAAACGTCAAATTCGGCAGCCCCAACTTCGACACCGTCTACGTGACATCGACTGACCGACTCTACAAGCGCAAGCTGAACACAAAAGGGACGCCACACTTTCTCCGAGAAACAATGTGACTACCCACTTCTACTACCCGTCCGCACGATGTCATGGGGCCAGCGATTTCTGAATTACGCTTAACCGTCGAGGATGACGCAAGCGTCATTTGCGGGTCATTTCACCCTCCTCAGCTCTGTTGTCGCCTTCTTAATATCGAAGGCTTCGGGGTTGATTGGCCCGCGCCACTCCAGCAATTCTTCGTGGTCTTCATGTTGAGGATCGCTGAGAGCATCCAACAAATGGAAGTAGCCCAGGGCCCGCCGCAGTCTTCTGGTGGACAGGCGCGTTTGCCATCAACGCATGACGGATATTTGACCTTCGGATCGACCGGCAAAAATCCTTCGAATTGAATCTGGTGCCCCCAGTCGTCACCAAAATCGTAAATGTAATCCCACAGAGGCTTCCGGTTCGATTTGGGAATCAATTTGCTGAGATAGGCTTCTGTTTCATCTTCGGATTCCATTCCAAACATGCCGGCATCTGACAGAGGTTGCGTATACGAAACCCCATCGATCTTGAACTCGTGCATGTGGTAGTTCTCCCAGCCAAATGCCGCTTGGATGTACCTGTGGAGATCCCCCAATGTGCAGTCCAGGATTTGAATCCGACGCCAGATCGCCGGTTTGATTTCCAGTATTGTGATCTTGAACTGATAGACCACGTTGCTCTTCAACGCCGATTTGGGGGCCTTGCTACTTGTATCGCTTAGTGATCCATCCAGACCGACAGATGGCAATTCCAAAATCCGGCGCAGCACGGCCACAAGATTCCTTTTCTCGGCACCAACGGCGTCGTCGATTGATGCTTCGATCTCGTCGCTCACGTGATCGAGTTCTTTTCTCGTCACCTCGATAACTCGCGTCCCTGCGCCCGCTTCCTGAAGTCTATCCTTGATCCCCTTCTTGATTCGGGTCCCCTGAATCAAGCTCTCCCGTTGCTTCACCGTCAGACTCAGGGGGTATGTGGCATCTTTGGCTTAGAATCATGGGAAACGACTCCGAGGGCGCGATCCACGAGATCGCTCATCACATCATGGAACTTGTCCGTGGCTGAATCCGCGGCCGGCTTGTCTCGATTCGTTTCCTTGCGTGGCATGGCTGACCCTTCATCCTTTCGTAAATCACCTTCGACGATTGCCAGATTGCGACAATATAGCCCTCAATGGGCAAAGTAGAAAATGAACTGTGAGCGAGATTCGCTCCTCCTGCCTGGTATCATGGCCTTCTTCATTGTACATCCTCATTGATGTGGCCCACGACGACTGGTGAACCCATGAAATCACACACCGAATACCTCACATTCAATCTCCCCGCTCGCATGGCATTCGAGAACATCACGCCGAAGATTGAAGCGATCGTGAAACAGAGCGGCGTCCAGGAAGGACTGCTGCTCTGCAATGCCATGCACATTACCGCCTCGGTCTTCATCAACGATGATGAACCCGGCTTGCACGAAGACTATCAGCGGTGGCTGGAAGAGTTGGCTCCGTTCGATGCCTCCCCGCAACGCTATCACCATAACCGCACCGGCGAAGACAACGCAGACGCTCATATGAAGCGCCAAGTGATGGGCCGCGAAGTCGTCGTCGCGATCACCAACGGAAAGCTCGACTTCGGCCCTTGGGAACAAATCTTCTATGGCGAATTCGACGGTCGCAGGCCAAAGAAGGTTCTGGTAAAGGTCATTGGCGAGTGATGAGTCGCTTCGCTTACGGTGACGACGATCCCACCGGCACCCACTTCCCGCCTTTCAGCTTGGCATGATGTCCGTGGCCTGAGGAGTCTGGGACCGTTTTGCCTTGTCCTTCATTACATTGGTACAGCGCCAAAGTCTGCACGTCAGTTTCGATACGCAGTGGCGGGGTGAAGTCGCTTTGGTAGCGAGCGGTCTGCGAGATGCGAACTTCAGAGAGCACACCCTCAAATGGATCGAGATCGCCGCCGCCAAGATTCCAGGTATTCGGTCCAGCACTGATCGATGTGTCTGAATCTTCGCGCTGCACGATCGCCTTGCCATCGACGAACAGGATGATCTTGTCAGGCATTCGGACGGCTGCCAGATGAATTCGCTTTTTCTCCTTAAGCGATTCTTCGCTCACCGCGCTCGTTTTGGTTCCATCCGCATGATACAGCGTAAAACTAAGCCGATCCTGTGCCAGGATCTCCAGTTGAGCTCGCCCCACATTCGAGATGATTGTGGCCATGCCTTCGTCGACATCGTCCTCAAGTGTCACGAAACATTCGAGGGTAAACGGCTGCGAAGTATCGAGTTCTAACGCTGGCGGCGGGATGATCCTGTCCCACTTCGCCAGTTGCAATACGAACCGGTTCGGCACAGCAAGATCGTTGCTGCGAGTCGTCGCCTGGGTCGATTTACCGCTTTCTTCTAGCTGGCCGGTGGGGCTGAGTTGGTCGTTCTGTGTCGTGATTGCCGCAGCCAGCAGCAACAGCAAACAAGCCGCGACCACAATCAGTACCGGTCGTTTCCATAAAGGCACACTCGTCGTGACCGGAGCAGGTGGCGACTGCAGTCTCACCGTCGGCGCAAACACATCCACAGGCGTTGGCTCCGACCGGACTTGGATGACTCCTGGTTGCAAAGCCGCCGAACGCTGTCCGATGAGTCCGGACAGGGCGTCTTCAACTTCTTCCATCGTCTGCAGTCGGTCCTGCGGTCGCTTGGCGACCATCTTCTCGAAGACTGCGGCCAGTGGAGTCGAGACATCAGGACGCAACTGCTGCAGCGCCGGCGTCGGGCTGTTCTGGTGAGCCATCAGCTTCTGCACCAGTGTCGCACCGTCGTACATGTTCTGATCCGTCAGCAGGCGATACAGAGTGCACCCCAGGCTGTAAATGTCCGCGCGAGCGTCCGCAGATCGGGTATCGATAGCCTGTTCGGGAGCCATGTAGTCCACGGTTCCCATGACCTGTCCAGTCTGCGTCAGCCCGTCAACCGCGGGATTGTCTTCGATGCGAGCCAATCCCATGTCCATGATCTTCAACGTGCCCGTCTGGTCCAGCAACAGATTGGCAGGCTTAATGTCGCGATGCACGATCCCCTTGCTATGTGCGAAGGCTAGCCCTCGCGATGCTTGCCGGACGAGGTCCACCGCTCGTTCAGAGTCAAACGGGCCGTCGGTAGCGAGCATCTCCGCCAGGTCGCGGCCTTCGACATATTCCATCACCAGGTACCAGACACCGCGCTGCACGCTGGCATCGTAGGCTTGCACGATGTTGGGATGTACGAGCTTGGCTGCCGCTTTCAGCTCACGCTGGAACCGTTGCACGGCGTTCGCATCCTTGGTCATCGCCTCTGAGATCAGTTTGATCGCCACCAGGCGGTCCATGTGCTGGTGCTTGGCTTTGAACACCTGACCCATGCCGCCAGCACCAATGCGGTCCAGCAGCACGTAGTCACCCAGGACTAATGGCGTGCGACCATTCGACAGCAACTCCGAAGCCTGAAACGCCGTCAAATGGTCGTTGTCAACCAGCAGCTTGGCAAAGGCCTCGGCATCGTGGGGCTGTCGATCGACAGGCAGCGATCTCCAGAACGTCTCGATCTGTTCCGTCTCGAAAAGCCTCGATGCAATGAGAGCTTCTTTAAACTGATCGACGGAAAGCGGCATCGGCAATTCTCACCTCGTTTTGTGAGATGAAATGATAAACCTTGTCCGGCTATATTAGAACCAACGAGGTAAGGTTTGAGTGGATTGGCCAATTGTAGATCGCGCTCGTCAGTGAACTCATTCAATACCAGCTTGATGCCGAGTCCGCTGGAGCGGACTTCCGAAGTGCAAGAAGACAGGGCAAACGCGGATGCAGAACACAAAACGCCGCCGTGCCCTTGGCAGTTATTACACGCCCGAATGGCTAGCCCGCTGGATGGTCGCGCGTGCCCTGTCCGCTGCTGTTCAGGCGACGCACGTCGATTCCTGGCGAATTCTGGATCCGGCCTGCGGCGACGGCGCGTTCGTACTGGCTCTCCTTGAAGAACTCGCCGCTCGTCGTGGTATTCCCCATGCTGACACGGCTGGTCGGCTAGCGATTGTGCGTGATCGCATCTTCGGAGTCGACGCTGATCCGATCGCCATCAAGAAGCTACATCAACGTCTAGCCGAGTGGATCGGCGGTGGGCTCCCAGACACGGCCAAAGTCGCCAACATCCTCGCAGCCCAGTTCCGATGCGGCGATTCGCTCTTGGGTGATGCTTGGTCGACCCGCTCTGTAAAGCCGCCGATTAAGCCACCATGCGAGCGACCGAGTGAGCCGCCGATCAAGCCACCGCGTACTCAGTACTCAGTACTCAGTACTCCGCACCATGTCACCAACGAGGAAGTCGCTCCCATCGACTGGAGCACCGCCTTCCCTACAGTCGCCAATGCCGGCGGGTTCGATCTGATCATTGGCAATCCTCCCTATCGACGCGAACTCAACGCCAAAGCCGACTTCGACCGGATCGCGGCTTCGTCCATCGGGCAACAGTGGCGAACCGCTCGCATGGACCTCTGGCACTACTTCTTTCACCGAGGCCTCGATCTGCTGAAGCCTGGCGGTCGGTTGGCGTTCATCGTGAATAGCTACTGGACCAGCGCGGCGTCGGCGAAACGTTTGCGAGAGCGAATGGCGACCGAATCGACGCTGGAAGAAGTCGTCCACTTTGGATCGGTGCCGCTGTTTCCACAGGTCTCCGGTCGGCACATGATCTTCCGCGTTCGAAAAGAGCCGGCTGCGATCACAAGCTGTCGAGTCTTCGATCTGTCGAACCAGTCGCGCGGTCAGATCGAAGTGGCGATGCAAAGTGATCTCTGGGCCGACGAGTCCGTGCGTACCGTCCCGCAGCAGGCGTTGTGGTTGAACGGGCAATTGCGAACCAGTTCCGAATCGCACCGGCTGCAACAACAGTCAACCAGCGTGTTGGCTGATCAGTTCGATGTGCGACAGGGCATGGCCGAGAACCCGCCGTTTGTGACTCGGGCCGCCGCCCTGGAACTTGGTGATCGTGTGGCGATCGGCCGGGGCGTGTTCGTGCTGACCACCGCTGAGATAGCCGGATTAGACCTGAACAATGCCGAGGCCGCGCTGTTGCGGCCCTACTACGCCTTGTCGACGGTCGGACGATTTCGCGTCGACTCGCAGCCGTCTCATCATGTGCTCTACCTCACGAAAACAACGGCCGCTTCACTTCAGCCGTATCCGCGCATCGCCGCGCACTTGGAACGCTATCGTGTCGTGTTAGAGCGTCGACGCGAAGTGCAGTCCGGTCAGATTGCCTGGTGGCACTTGCACTGGCCGCGCGAAGAACGTCTGTTCGTCGAACCGCGAGTCCTCTGTCTGCAGATGGGCCACGAGCCGCGGTTCGCCTATGCTGAGCAGCCCACCTATGTCGGGTTCTCGATGAACGTCATCGTCGCAAACCCGGCCAACACTGATGCTCGCATGTCCGTAGCAGCGCTAACCGCCGTCCTGAATTCGTCCCGTGCCAAACACTGGTTTGAAGCGACCGCCAAGCCACGCGGTGCGCATCTGGACATCAGTGGCACCGTGCTGAAGCAGTTCCCGCTACCGATGACATCGCGGCCGGAAATTCTATCCAAGTTGGATCAGTTGGCTCGCCACTGGCCTGTCCCTGTCGAAGAGCGAGTAGTCTCCGAGGCTCGACTCGATCACTTGGTCGAGCAACTCTACTCGGCCTGATCGGGCGATTCCTTGGTTGGAGTCTTATGGAATTCGGCCCAGCGTTCCCACGCGTAGTCCCATTCCATCCACATTCGCATGACCGACCACAGCAATCGCATCTTCGCCAATTGATCGGCAGGCATTCGCGTTTGTTGGGCCATCGATTCGCGAGCGGCATTGGCCAGGCCCCAGCGGCTGCCCAGCAGGCGGCACAGTCCATCGGCGGACAGGTCCGGATCCGCTCCGTCCGCGGTATATCCGGCCCCGTTGGCAGTCACGAACAGTTCAAACAATTGACCTCGATACGGATCCACTTCCAGCGGCTTGGTGGTTCGCTCGGCTTCAAAAATCAGGGCTTCAATACGATCGAGAATGCGGTCGGCCAAGGTCAACGTCTCATCAATGGAAGGGGACATCACACAATCCTGCAAAGGAGATCAGTCTTCACCTAGAAGATACCAGCGTCGGCGGCTCTTCGGAAGTCGCTCCCCGCACCTTGGAGCGCTCCGGCTAGACGAAGCTTTGGCTTCAATAACGAATGAGCCAAATCAGGAAGAACAAAGCATCAAAATCAATTGAAGGCTTTGAGGCAAGCACTTTGCTTGAGAGCCATCACTTTAAACCATCAAATGGTCAACCCTTCAGACTTCGGCCCGGTGACCGATCCACCCCTGTTGATCTTGGTCTTGAATTGCGAAGACGAGTAGCCAACCGCACTTCCGGGCGTAGCCGCTTGGCTGCCTTATTAACGCAAAGTCGCCAAGGCGCAAAGACGCAAGGGAAGATAAAGAGGGCAGAAGATATCTTCTTCTTGGCGTCTTTGCGCCTTGGCGACTTTGCGTTGATAACGCCGGTCGGACACGCGCAGGGCTGATGGGCCACGACGCATATTCATCGACGCACCAAACGACAGTACCTCGGTCACGAGATTCGCAACCGAGGTACTGCAGGTCTGTCGCAAGACTTTCACATCGTGATCATGGGATCACGTAAATAAATCCGGTGACGGCAGCGGCTTGGACAAGGGCCGCCTTGGTGTTCCAGGGGAACGGATAACGCAGTTTCGGCACCACATCACCCGGTCGGTACCAGCCCAGTGGCGAATGCAGTTCCCAGGGTGGAACCATGGCCATCTGGTACGGCATCATCACCAGTTGACCACTCATTCGGGCCGACGAGATAATCGGCTGAATCAGGTGGTGGTGAGAGTGGCCGTATCGTTCCAGGGCAGGATCTTCGAAGTAGAGCGGATAGTAGTTCGTGTGCGGGGGAGTCCAACACATTCCCAGCTCCGGGAAGTTGCGAGGGACATAGGTGTCGCCACCGAAACGGACGTTGAACTCGCGAGCCTTCTCAGCAGCGTACTGCTTGATTTCGGTATCGCGGTCAAAGTCATTCTGCGGATTGATATCGCTGATGCGTCGCACTTGCGTCGTCTTGCGCGGCGGACCGCTTGGGATCTGACCAATTGGCCGCGCATTGTTGCGTGGGGCACCCACGGGGTCCAGCGGAGTCTGGATCTGCATCTTTTCCTGAGTCTTCTGATCGAGTTGGCTCACGTTTTGTACGGGCACTGATCGTTCGACTGTGGCCGGATCCTCGAAGGGATTGAAGCTCTCTTCGTAGGGTTGCGCTGACGGCTCGGCATCAGGCAAGGGGAGGGCGCGTTCTGGCGCTTGTTCGTCACTAGCAAAAGTCGATTCGACTTCAGCGGCCAGTGGCTCGGTGGCAGTCGAGACCGGAGTCGCTTTGACTGTGGTCCCTTTGCCGCCTGGCTGCTCCAGTTGCGTCGAACGCGACGACGAACTGGGGGTGACTTCGTACTGACCTTTTAGTTTCTTCCACCGTGCGGCGGCCGGCTGCGATGCAGACGTATCGCGTGTTCGCAGGCCCGGCTGGTCGGCCGAAGCCAGGGGAGCCAGGTTCCACAGAACCGAAGCTCCCAGGACGGCCAGTTTAAGGCGACTCCATCGGCGCGTGTTCGGCCGAGTAGTTTGGCGATTCTTCGACAATGGTAATGTCATGCGGATGGCTCTCCCTGACCGTGGCCGGTGAGACCTGTATGAATCGAGCTTCCGTGCGCAATTCGGCGATCGTGCGAACGCCACAGTATCCCATGCCGGCCCGCAGGCCTCCAATCAATTGATACAACAACACCGGCAATGAGCCCTTGTAGGCCACGCGTCCTTCGACTCCTTCAGGAACCAGTTTGGATGGTCCCTTGCCGTCGTCGTGGGACGATTGTCGGTATCGTTCACTGCTTCCCTTCACCATCGCGCCCAGTGAACCCATGCCGCGATAGCGTTTAAATCGTCTTCCTTGAAACAGCACGACTTCGCCGGGACTTTCATCCAGCCCTGCTAGCAGGCCCCCCAGCATCACGCAGTGGGCTCCGGCTGCCAGGGCTTTCGTAATGTCACCGCTATAGCGAATGCCCCCGTCCGCGATGATCGGAATGTCGGTTCCGGCTGTGGCTTTGACGGCATTGGCAATCGCCGTCAGTTGCGGGACCCCGATCCCGGCGATGATTCGCGTGGTGCAAATCGAACCCGGACCAATCCCAACCTTCACCGCATCCGCCCCCGCGCGGACCAGGTCTCGTGCTCCTTCTGTCGTTGCCACGTTTCCGGCGACGACATCGATTGTCCATCGCCGCTTCAGTTCTTTGACCGTTTCGATAACGTTCCTGGAATGTCCGTGGGCACTGTCCACGCACAGAACGTCAACTCCCTTTTCAATCAGCAGTGCGGCCCGCTCGTAATCGCCAACTCCGATCGCAGCCCCGACCCGTAAACGACCGCGTGTGTCTTTGGCTGCTCTTGGATATCGGAGATTCTTGTCGATATCCTTGATCGTGATTAACCCCTTCAACTGGTAGTTTTCATCGACCAGTAGCAGCTTCTCCACCTTGTTTATCAAGAGTAACCGCTGCGCCTGCTCCAGCGTGGTGTCTTCATTCGCAGTCACCAGATTCACTTTTGTCATCACTTCCGATACCGGAGTATCGGTGGACGGCAGAAACCGCAGGTCGCGGCGAGTCAGGATGCCCAACAGCTTGCCATCGCGTGTGACCGGCACGCCGCCGATGTTCTTTTCCTCCATGATATCCCGCGCCTGAGCCGCGGTTGCTTCCGGCGGCAGCGTCACAGGATCAACAATCACGCCATGCTCGGCACGCTTTACCCGTTCGACCTGAAGCGCCTGAGCCTCAGGGGTCATATTCTTATGGATGATCCCCAGGCCACCCTCCTGGGCCATTGCCACCGCCATGTCACTTTCGGTGACCGTATCCATCGGGCTGGAGAGAATCGGCATACTTAGCCGAATGTTCCGCGTCAGTTGCGTCGAGACATCGGTATCGGCCGGCACAAGTTCGCTATAGCCGGGTTCCAGCAGCACGTCGTCAAACGTGACTCCCTTGTAAGCAATCCGGTCTTCCATGGTCAGCTCCTGATCAGTAGTCAGGGATGCATCACGCATCCCGAGTCGGTTCGTTGGTTGTTGATTCCGGTGTTTGACTGACAATCGCCCGCTGCAATCGGTTCGAAAGTGCGACCAACTGGTCGACTTCCAATTCTTCGGCCCGCGCCGCGGCGGGCAATTGCAACTCGGCCAAAATGGCGTCGATGACCGGCTTGGTCAGACGCCCCTTATAGTTCTGAGCCAGCACCCCTCGCAGCAGCTTCCGCCTTTGCGTGAACAGGTCTCGCAAAAAGATTTGCATCGCGTGTCGGTCCACAATTTTGGTTCGCATGTCGGGATCGGGATCGATCCGCACGATCGCCGAATCTACTTCCGGCCGCGGCCAGAAGACCGACGGTCCCAGCTTGTGTATGATCTTGATGCGGCATTGAGCCTGCATAAAAACCGACAACGCGCTGTAGTCCGACGTATGTGGTTTCGCACACAACCGCTGAGCCAGTTCGTACTGAATCGTGACGACCATCCGATCCAGCGGATAATCCAGCGCCAGCAGATTCGCGATGATCGGCGTGCCGACGTGATAGGGCAGGTTGGCCACTAATTTCAGCCGTCGCCCGGGCTCGGCAGCGAGTTCTCGATCGACTTCCGTGATGATCAACGGATTCAGCTGATGCTTGCTTTTCAATGCATCGCAATTCAGCAATGTGACGTCCGGCAAGCGAGAAACTGCTTCGCTCGCCAGCCGATACATGTTCGGATCATATTCGACTGATACGACAGCACCCGCCTCGGCAGCGAGAAAAGTCGTCAGGCCACCGGTCCCGGCACCGATCTCCAGCACGACGTCGTCAGCACTCAGATCTGCTTCTGCGACAATACTTTCCAGCAGATTCAGATCGATCAGAAAGTTCTGGCCCAGATCCCCGCGCGGGTGCAACCCTTCCTGCTGAAACAGGGCGATGAGATGGGACCGGGTCTGACGAAGCGGCGAATTCATCCGCAGTAGTATAGCAAGAACCAGACGCCGGTGCCAGAACTTGGACCACGTTCAATTTCCTGCCACCATTCTCGCCTCCCCGTAGCCAATCTCGCCAAGAGATTAGGCGAAGTCGCTGTGCGATCCCAATACGATAGACACTCGCCCAAAGTTTGTGACGCTTAGTTTAGGGTGGCTGGGGTCGAACGCTTCGTTCGCCCCCAGTTCTTGGATGGACGTCGTTCTCGAATCCACTGTGGGCGACGAAGCGTCGACTACAGGGACCCCGTCGCCTTTCCTGCTCCAGTTTGTAGAATCATCGGCGATGAGGTGAATCATGGGCGAGTTCTTCAGTTTTATGTGTGCATTCTTTCGCGGGTGGAAACGCAAGGTCGGATGCGTGACGTTATTCTTGGCCGGGCTGGGTGTCTCGGACATGCTGCGGACAATTGCGATAGCGGAGAGCATTCAGCCCCAAGAGGCGGTGTCAATAGTTCTCATAGAACAGTCGGTCCTTGTTTTTCTTTTCACATTCATTTCTGCCTACATGCTGCTCAGTCGTCGACCGAAAAGCCAAAGCCCCGTCACGTCCGGCAACATAAATTCGAAATGACACACTACCCGTTCCACGAAGCCAAGCTCTTCTGCCTGTAGCCGATCTCGCCAAGAGATTGGGTGAAGTCGATGTGCGAACAACCTCGATTAACGTCTGCCCAAGATCCTGGCTACTAGTCTGGCTTATTCCTCGGTGGTCGCGGAACCGGCTTGAATTCACCATCATGGAGCAGTCCGCTGCCACGCTGCAGTAAAGACGCACCAAAGCGAGCGCGGATCAGATCGGCAGCCTGATCCAGATGGACCTGTTTCTCACGCTCTTCGTCGGCAAACAATGTCTGCTGAACCTGGCGAGTCCCTTCAAACCCGCTTACCCCAACGCCCAGCAGTCGAATCCCCTGGTGCGATGCCGACAACGATCCTTCCATGAGTTCCACGGCGGTTCGCCAGATTTCGTCCGTGATGTTCGTCGGCGCGGCCAGAGTCTTCGCTCGTGTGATCGTCTGAAAATCGGCAAACCGCAGTTTGAGTTGCACTGTTCGTCCCCGACGGTCTTGCCGGCGCATCCGCCAGCCGACTTGCTCCGCAAGTTCGACCAGCCACGCTCTGAGCACTTCGCGGTCGTCGATATCGACAGCAAATGTCGTTTCGTGCGAAATCGATTTCGCCTCGCGATCCGCCACCACCTGCCGTTCATCAATTCCATGAGCCAGTTGCCAGAGATGTTCACCCGTCTTTCCGAAGTGGTGCCGCAAAGTTTCCAACGCGATCTGCCGCACGTTTCCGATCGTGCGGATGCCCAGTTGTTCCAAGGCCAGCCCCGTGACGCGGCCAACGCCCCACAGGCGTCCCACCGGCAGAGGATCGAGAAACGCTTGCACCCCGGCAGGATCGACGACGACAAGTCCATCCGGCTTTTCGAGATCGCTGGCAATCTTGGCCAGAAACATGTTGGGGGCGACACCTACAGAGGCGACCAGCCGCACGCGCTCTCGGATCTCAAGCTTTATTCGTCGAGCGATCTCTGCGGGCGGACCAAACAGGGATTCGCTCCCGGTCACGTCCACAAACGCTTCATCCAGAGAGAGCGGCTCGACCAAGGGCGAGTAGCGGTACAGGATCTCACGGATCTGTTCGGAAACCTCGGCGTAGTAACTAAGACGCGGTGGGATCAGGATCGCGTGCGGACATCGTCGCAGTGCTGCGGACGTAGGCATGGCACTATGCACGCCAAATTTTCGAACAGCATAGTTCGCCGCGGCGACAACCCCGCGCCCTTGCGGTGTCCCCCCGACAATGACGGGCTTACCGACCAGTTCCGGGTTGTCCCGTTCCTCGACCGAGGCATAGAACGCGTCCATGTCGACATGCAGAATCATTGAACGCAGCCATGTTGTAATGTATTGATCACAAGAATTCGGCTGAACCGGAACTTCGACGAGCCGCGCTCAAAGTCCTGATGTGATCCGCTTGCGTCTCTACTGCAATTGCTCCAAATCACAGGACACTATCATGCCAAGATCGGGTGGCTGGGGTCGAGTCTTCGAGCCCCCAGATTGAAGAAACTCTGTGGGCCGCCCACTGCGATCGACTACCGCCGCCGGCCAATCCAGTCCCTACCGACTTTTACTGGGGCCGTCTAGAATCGGAGCAGGGGCGACATCGCTCCGGCGAGTCCGTCCGCGAGTTCTCGTTTGTCTTCGCCTCCCCTCGAAAGCCGCCGTATGAGATTGTTTGAAGGAACAGCCTGGGATCGCCCGCCAACCTGCGAACGCTGCGGGAAACTGGAAGCGGAGTGTACGTGTCCACCAGTCGTCGCCGCCAAGGAACTGATTCCTCCCCAGAAACAAACCGCGCGACTGAGCGTTGAAAAGCGCAAAAAGGGAAAACTGGTCACCGTGATCCGCGGTCTATCAGCCGAAGCGAACGATCTCCCGGCGCTGCTGACGCGACTCAAGAACTCCTGCGGTGCCGGCGGAGCGATCGAAGAGGACGCCCTGGAAATTCAAGGTGATCAACTAAGCCGCCTGCAAACAATCCTGGGCGAGATCGGCTACAAAGTCGTCGCACGGTAACTAGCGCGAAGCACATATCCATTCGGATCCGCGGTCCGCCGTTTGCTGGACAGTCGCCTACAATGGAGCGGGCCAAGTGCTTCCAAGTTTCGCGTGAGAACGATGAGTCTTCCAGTTCAATCACCGTCGCTCCCTTACTATCTCGGTTGCCCTGTTTGGAGTTGTCCCGACTGGGTTGGCTCGGTCTTTCGACGTGGCGCGAAGCGGCATGAGTTTCTGCACCAGTACTCGATGGCGTTCAACTCGGTTGAAGGCAATACGACGTTTTATGGTCTCCCCACACTCGATACCGTCCAGCGCTGGTGCGAGGAGACGTTGCCTGGTTTTCAATTTGCGCTGAAGTTTCCTCGCACGATCAGCCATGAAAAACAGTTGGTCGCCGCCGCAGCGGAAACGCGGCAGTTCCTCTCGGTCCTCGAACGACTGGCCTTGGCAGATCGCCTCGGACCATCCTTCTTGCAGTTGTCGCCCACATTCTCCGCCGCGCAGCTTCCGGCCCTCGCAACGTATTTACGTGAACTTCCCGAAGAATTCCCCTTCGCCGTCGAAGTGAGGCACCACGACTTCTTTGATCACGGACCTACCGAGCAAGCCTTGGACGAACTCTTGCAGCGCTTGCAAATCGACCGTGCACTGTTCGATAGCCGCCCGCTCTTCTCAGCCCCACCGAGCGACCACCATGAAGCCGAAGCCCAACAGCGCAAACCCAATAGTCCCCTCTGTCACTCGGTAACGGGCCAGCGCCCGATGTTGCGCTTCGTCGGTCGCAACGACGTCGCTGCCGTACAAACCTGGATCGACGAATGGGCTCCCAAGGTTGCCGATTGGATCAATCGCGGTCTGACTCCCTATGTGTTCCTGCACACACCTCACGATCAGCATGCCCCGGAGTTGGCCAAATCATTCCATGAAACACTGACTCGGCATCTACCGTTGCTGCCAGCACTGCCAACATGGCCCGGCTCTCACGCGTCATTAGCCCCTCGTCAGCGACAACGAGAACTGTTTTGATTTGTCGCATTTGTTTGATGGCCACCGTCATCACAACGCAAAAAGTGCGCAATCGACTACTGAGCGACATCAGCGTCTTTGGTGTTGATATTGCCATCGATGTGTTTTTCGGAGGATACATCAATCTTCTTGATGACCCCGTTCTCCCAGACAATCACAGGGGTTTTTGTTTGGATTGCTTTTTCGATGACTTTTTTGGCTGCCTGTTGAAACGCAGCGTCTGCTAATTCTGTCATGGTTCGACTATCTGTTCGTTCCATCGGACACCTCCGCTTGATCTTTGATTTGACTGAATAGCGATTTCATTTCGGTGGTGACGGGCACCTGAGTTCGAGATGCAATCAGTTGCGGTGGTAGCTTCGACGCATTGTAGATCCACCAATCATCCAGGATCGGCTCATAAAGTTGGAAAAAATTCCTGATGCCTGCGGCATAGCGCCGCCTAATATCTTCCATCGGAATGTTGTGTCCACCCTGCTGAAAGCGATTTCGTACTCGATCCATGGCTAGTTCGACCGCAGGCAACCACAGGAAGAAAAGTAAGACGCGATACCCATTCGCCTTACAGTCTTTCAGCAGCTTCAAGTAACTTCGCCCTGCGAGCGTCGTCTCAAATCCGAAGTCAACTCGTTTGGCTGCTAGCTCATCAATCCGTTCCAACAGCAAGCGGCCGGCTCGCATGTTCTGTGTCTCTGGTGCGAATGGCGCTAGTCCAGCAGCAATTAGGTCTGCGTTCAGAAATTCGCGGCATGTGACAAAGTCCGGCAGGAATTCGGAAGCAAACGTCGTCTTTCCAGCCCCGTTCGGGCCAGCGATGACATAAATCGTTGGTGGATTATTTGTGGTTTGCATCATTCGCTAATCATAGCAAGTGGGCCATTCCAGGAGACGGAGCATTGTTAGGGCTGTGAAATCACCAAGTAGCCAGTCAGGATCACTCCCACACAGACCAATACTGCCGTCAGTGCCAGGCCAAGCAACGACACCTTAGGCTCCCATATTTCTTGCCGGGCAAAGCGTCGCATGATTGTGATGTGCTGGAAGGCGGCACTTCCGATGACGATGACTCCGAGGATGATCAGGCCTGTCCCAACCCAGAATGACATCCGGGTATTGTTGTGCGCGATCGCATGTTCGGCGACAGCGATTTCGCGAAGAAACAAGCCGAAACGCGCGACGACAAAGCCAAACCCCATCAATGCCAGACCGGTTCGGATCCACGCGAGCAATGTTCGCTCGGCTGCGAAGCCTACTCGTGGGTCGAACTCTGGTCCGTTGCGTTCAGTCGTCACAATATCGTTGCCTTCTATCGAATTGAGTTGAAGCAGCCACAACTTAGTTCATTCTACTTTCAGCATCGTGATCGAATGCGGCGGGAACGTGTAGTTGGTCGCCTTCGTTCCCAACGAGTGCTTCCATTCGCGCTGCTGAGGTGTAATTGCGATCGGTTGAACTGACGTATTGGCATCAGCGAGCGGCCCCGATAGTTCCAGTCCCTTGGCGGTTTGCTGCTTGGGGATGAATCCCTTCACTTCGATCTGTGAGGTGACGTATTGAGCCGTTGGGTTGATCGCTTGCAGCACCAGCGTCTTGCCGTCGTCGCTGATTGTGGCGAGCAGATCGAGTCGATCGCCCGCATCGGCTGCGTCGCATTGAACCAGCTTTGGCTGAAAGTGCGACGAGACCATTTGGGTCACGTACCCGGGTGGCTGCAACCAGACCTGAAACGGATTGAGAAACAGCAGGCCTTGGTCCCAGCCATTGTCGTTCTGGCCATCGGGTTGCAGACAGTTGGCGGCGATGACAACGGGAATGCGTCCATCGCGAGCGAACGCATTGATCGCCAATGCATTGGCAAGGGCTCGGCGTTGCGAGTGATTGCCGGAGTTCAGTTCAAACACTGCCACTTTGAATCGAGCCCCCTCCGCAATCCGATCCAACGCGTCAATGAACGAGAACGTTCCGGCCAACGTTGAATCAGGGCGAGGGCCATCTGTTCCGACATGCACATCAAACCAGACTTCGCGATCTGCTTTCTTCGCCAACTGCAAGATCTTCTGATGAGCCGCGAGGGTCGTGATCTGTGAAGCCGCCCCCTTGAAGTTGAACGGATCACGAATTGGTTCTGCAAACAGGAAATCGCCGACGACAATCGTGATCTGCGGATCATGCTTCCAGATCGCTTCGGCCAGCTTGGCGAACTTTGCGAAATAGACCTCGTCGACTCGCTCTTCGTTGCCGAGTTGAATGTACTTCAAGTTGTACGGGGCGGGATGGCTGCTCTCGGAACGGCGACGACCCCAATCAGTTGTGACGGGACCGTTCACGTAGTCGATGAAGTCCGCCATGTCCTCAGGAGTCTCGTCCATGTTGAACGTCGGGATACTGAGAAACCCGGCCGCATCGCAGAGATCGAGGAACTCGATGATTCCCCAGCCGTTGGTCGAATAGGGATACCACGTATTATTGTGCGGAGGCCGACGGTCACTCGGGCCGACCATCTGCTTCCAACGATACTCGGGATGATTCACCATGCTGCCGCCGTACCGAAGGACTCGGAGACCTTGGGCGACCAGTTCCTCGGCCACATCGCGACGAACCGGCAGTCCCTTGTAGCGACCCCACTCACCCGGTTGCAGGAACGCATAGCCAAGCTCGACCGATCCAGGCTGTTTCAATGCGATTGCGAAGCGACCTCGCTCTACCGTGGCAGTCGGTGTCAGCTCAAAACGAAGACGTTGCCACTCGCCAGGCTTCACGGTGACTTTGGTTTCCGCATGTGACTGCGCGCCATCGCTGCTCTGCAGCATCACCGCCAGATCAAGCGGCTTCTCCGACTTCGCCCACAGCGTTCCTTCATAGAGGCGACCCTCGACATAGTGGACGCCCCAGCGATTCAGGCCTTGATTCTCGACACCAACGTCACCTTGGCCGTCGACGAATGTGATCCGTTGCGACTGTCGCCCGACAAACGGCTCTTTCTGTTCGAGTGCGAACTTCCCTTTCGCAGTGCCAGTCTGGGTCGCACGCCACATGCCACTCACTTCAGGCGTTGGCTCCGCGGGGGCCGTGAACTCCAGTTGCCGCGTTTCGTCTCCCGTCTTGACCCACAGCTTGCGGTACTTCGCTTCCTTCTGAAACTGACGCAGGCCGACCGTTCCAGACAGCAACGCCTTCTCGTCGTCCTCATGTCGCAAGACGCTCTTGCCGTTGACTGAGATCTCGATGGTCCGGTCATTCAGTTTGACGGCCAGCGGCACCCATTGGCCGATCGGGATCTCGCACGGAGTGTCGCGGATGCGTTCCCAATTGTGTCGATGTCGACCGAGCAGCACATGTTGCGCGGCGGCGTTGAGCGAGATTTCATAGCCATCAAAGCTGTCCATCCCGGCAGTTGCCTTGCCGACCCGCACGATCAGACCGGCGTTGGTTGTCTGGCGGTCCGCGATGAAGACTTCGACATGAACTTCGCCATTCGTGAAGGGTGGGGTCTCGCTGATCAGCTTGTCTCCGGGAATTCCTGACGCGATCAGTTCATCGTTGCGAACGGTCCACTGTCCGCCGAGGACTCGAAAGCCCTTCGGAGGGGGCGTGATTGCCGGTTCCTGAAAGCTTTCGCCGAACAGCATCTGGCTGTAGATCCCACCGTAAACCTCGTGGTTCACGTCTTCCAAGCAGGCTCCGGCCAAGTACGGTGAGACCTGATGAACGACGCGGTCGGCATGGATCGTGACATGCACTTCCTGAGCGGACGCGCATGTCAGTAAAGCTAAGCACGCCATCAAGAACGTCGCACTGAACGAAAGTCGACAAGATGTCTGGATCATGAATCCTCCGCCTATTAAATTCGCGCCTGCGTCTCACAGCAGGCCCAGCATACCAAAACGCGACTCACCAGAACTTCCACCAAGGCCGCTTGATTGTGAGGACTTGAGGGCAAAGTATCCGCCGCAGATCTTCCAAGTTGCGTAGATCGTCTCGTCCTGTACCGAGTCGGAGTGGCCCCCCAAATCGGTAGGTGATGCATTCGAGAAATTGCAGGTTGCGCGCACCGCGGTGTTGGTACTTTGTCAGTTGCTCTGCATCCACAATTGTCGGGACATTGACTTCCGTGGGAACCACAAAGTCGTATTCCACCCGGTGCCACTGTCGGTCTTCTTCGTACTCCTGTTCCGTCCAACCTTCAAGGGCAGGGATATGCTCGATGCACCGCAATTCGATGACCCGATCACCGACCGCTCTCCATTCGAATAGAATGCGCTCATCCGCGTCCGCCGTGGTTCCGGTACCATCCTCAAAAAAGACGCTATCAGAGAACTTGCCGGAAACGCCGCTAAAGCCCATACCGATAAAGTTGTCGATACAGTCAACCCAAGTCCCGATCGGGGCTGACGAGAACCGTCTTCGGTACTCACCAACCATTGCCAAGGCAGTGGCATCTGTACGAATCGGGCTCTCACTCATCGTCTTCTGACCTTCGTGTTGCGATCATTTCTCCGTCTCATCTGGCCTCGTTGTAACCATTCCGTTGCTGCGACAAACATCGCGATGTCGCTCTTCGCCTTGCTTTCCCATTCCGCCATGGGCACAAACGCAGGAAGTGGAGATTGCGTGGTGCAATTGTGAGTCTCCGTCTGCCAGGGTGGTTGTTGAACGATCGCAACGGTTGCCGACATCAGATCGGTCTCACACTGTGTTTGCGATCGAGCCGCACGATCACTCTGAAAACCACTGCACCCGTTCGTTGCTGAATCAAGCGACACATCAGACTCCGGCTGAGTTCGCAGTGGCCCTCATTGAATGCTGCAAATTCACCGGAACGACTTTTGCGATCAAGCAATTGTTCTGGGGAACGTGATGGTGGCACTTTGCCGCCTCCGCAATAATCGAATGTAAGGGGAGTCGAATGAAAAGCTTGCTTGTTTCCGCTTCGATGGTGGCAATGTTGATGACCGGTCTGGCGACTCAGTCGCTGCGTGCTGAGGACGAAGCAAAAGGGGCTGTACCGGCTCGGACTGATGCGAACAATCCCGACAGCGCCGTTTATCGCGCCTCGGACATCATGAACATGCCGGTCAAAAATGATGATGGCGCCGAAGTGGGCCATATCAAAGATCTGGTGATCAACGGGGAATCTCGCGAAGTCCTGTATGCCGTCGTGGCGATGAACGACGCCAAGGAAAAGGACTCGCTGTACGTCATGCCATGGCAGGTCTTCCAGCCGTACTATGGCCAGGGCAACGCGCTGCAGTATACCGTCCTGACGCTGCCTCAATCCGTCTGGATTCAAGCTCCATTTTACTCGGCCAGTCAGTGGCGTTCGGTTGGCTATTCTCAATGGGCACCACGCGTTAACAACTACTATGCCAGCCACATCAATAATCAGCGAGCGAACGGCAATGGTCGATCGACCAATGTCAAAGCCGCCAAGCCAGCGATCAATGATGACGATGTGAAAGATTCGAAGAAGACTGATCGCACGGACAAGAAGAGCGATACTGACAAGAAGAACGACTCCGATAAGAAAAATGATTCCGACAACAAGGACAGGAACGACAAGCCCGCTACGAAGAATGATTCGGACAAGGATTCGCCAACTCCAAAGACAGCTCCTAATCCGAACCCAGTTCCTAAGACCGCTCCAAATCCAACTCCAGCACCACGGACGGAAGCTCCTGCTGCTCCGAAGGCACCTGCGGTTAAAGATCCCATTCCAAATGCTCCGAAAGTTCCTGGCGCTCCACAGCCACGTGAACCCAAAACGGCCGCTCCTAAGTAATCCGCTGCACATCGCGATAGATCGGGAATGAAGGGTTGCGGACCTCTGCTCGCATCCAATCGTCCCACTCAAAAAGGGTGATGCTTCCACGAGCTCACCCTTTTTGACTTCTTTGCCTTCCTTTCAAAACAGTGATTGCTGGATCTGGGGCGGTTCGACTTCGATAGGTTCAATGCATTCCAACCCGAAGTGATAATCACTGCCGCGTGTGGAATTCATCTTTGACGAGACCGGCCACAGTTGCATCCATCCCGGGATCGAGCCACACGTCCCACAGGTTGCTGGGCAGGATCACGGGCAGGCGGTCGTGCAGCGGTTCCATGATCTCGTTCGGACCGCAGGTGATGATGGTGCAGGTTTCGATCGTCTCTTGCTCCGGAGACACCCACGATTCCCACAGTCCGGCGAATGTCATCGGTCGGCCATCCTGCAGCGTGAAGTAATAGGGCTGCTTGGGCCTTCCTTTCACGATGTGATGCTGATCCCACTCGTAGAATCCCGTGACGGCGACCAGGCAGCACCGCTTCTTGAAGGCGGCTCGAAACGCGGGCTTTTCGGCTACGGTATCGGAACGAGCTTGCGAACACTGAGCCCCGATCTTCGGGTCTTTCGCCCAACTGGGGATCAGTCCCCACTTGGCGACAAACGCCGATCGCTGGCCGTCCTCGACACGAATGCACGGCAGTGGCTGCGTCGGGGTGACGTTATAGCTGGGCTTGAAATTCAACCAGAGGTCGAAGCCCATCACCTGATAGTACTCGTTCCAACTCAGTACTGGAGCCGTGGCCGCTCGTCCACACATCGTTCATCGATCCCTTCGTAAATTTCTGATGTGATCGTCGGCAACTCTCCGACATCGGCCTCGGCGGACTTGATTATCGCCGACCCTCATACTGTACACTGTCGGCAGGAGAGCCAACTGATGCTGCGTATTGTCCCAGGTATCATTCGAGAAACCGTTCTGGAATACATGACTGACCGCATCCCACGATTGGGAGCGGCGATTGCTTTTTACATGACCTTTTCGCTGGCCCCCACGCTGATGGTCGTAGTGGCGATTGCAGGTTTTATCTTTGGGCGACAAGCGGCCGAAGGGCAGTTGTTCAATCAGCTCAAATCGGTCGTCGGCAACGACGTGGCGCTGACATTGCAATCGTTGCTCTCGGCGGCCGAGAAGCAGGGGGCGGGTGTCATTGCCAGCACCATTGCCGTCATCACGGTTCTGATCGGTGCTCTGGGAGTATTCAGTGAGCTGCAGGACTCGCTGAATACGATCCTCGGGCATCCCAAGGACAGCGGCGGCATGTGGAAGCTGCTGAAGCAGCGTTTCCTGGTGTTTCTGTTGGTGATCGCCTTCGGCCTGTTGCTGCTGGGATCGCTGGCACTGAGCACGGCGATGAATGTCGTGAACGTCATGCTCGACAAGCACGAATACTCGATTTACGTTCCCGCGATCTTGAAGACCTATTTCCCGCATTTGTTTTCCCTGGTCCTCGTCACGATCGTGTTCGCGATGATCTATCATAGTCTGCCCGATACCAAGGTCCCCTGGCGATCGGTCTGGGTTGGTTCGTTCGCTGGTTCGGTCTTGTTTGCGATCGGCAAGACCTTGCTGGGTCTGTATCTGGCTCATGTGGCAGCGACCTCGGTCTATGGAGCCGCCGCGTCGCTGGTGGTGTTGATGCTGTGGAACTACTACACGGCTCAGATCATCCTGGTCGGAGCCGAACTGATGAAGATCCATGCTCGCCGCCGTGCCGCGCGACTCGCGTCGGCGTTGTTCTAAATGACTGTCGGTCATGGTGTTTGCTCACGGTTGTGGTGTCTTTGATCAAAGACATGGCCCTGTCGAGGATATGCGAGTCCACAGGTATATACACATCTTTGATGCATTGAAGCTTTGCACTCTGTCATGAGGCCCAACGGGCCGGAACTTTGCCCAGCCGGGGCCCTTCGGCCCCGGAACAAGACCTCTTAAAACATCTCGGGAGGCCTGAAGGGCCGGCCCATTAGTCCTGCAGTTTGAATTAGCACCCTCCTGAAATGTCCGGCCTTTCAGGCCTTTGGAAGTCTAGTGATGCGCTTAATTCCAGGGCCGAAGGGCCCTGGCTGGGCAAAGTTCCGGCCCCTTGGGCCTGAGGACACTGAACCAGCCGACGATCATTCAGTTTGCTTTGGGGAAAGATGTGTGGATACCCTGTGCTCCAAGTCCGTGGTACCGCTGCGAGTTTCCTTACGATTTGGCAGAATTTGTCAGTCCATGGCAGGGTTTTCGGGGGGGTGCCATTTTTTTCGCATGACATACCCCTTGGTGCAGCGTTGTTGGTGACAAATGTTGATGTCGGTTGGGGGCGAGGCTCCCGCCGAGCCGCGCATGTCGATTGACGCACAATAACTTGCGCGGCTCGGCAGGAGCCTCGCCCTCCCAGTAACCGCGTGCCACGCTGCAGCATCGGAGAGAAGAATGTTCTCACGCGAAGACGCGAAGTCGCGGAGGGGACAAGATAGAGAGCAAACTGCGTCGATGTGTCAGGTGATTTCTTCATGAGAGTGCCCTCGATTCTCATCGCGTCTTCCGTTTGTTCGGCCTCTTCTTTGGATCATCGAATTTGCGAAATTGGGAGAGTGGCAAGTCTTGCCAATTCGGTAGCGGCTCCAAGTGATCACATCTGTCGCCTTGGTTCGGGCCTCCGGCGTAATAATGCCTCCAGCCTTGGTCGACGGTCCAGTCCCCATGCATCTCCTGTAATGCGGCGATCGAGTTGTGGATGTATTCGCGATCTTCTTGCGAGCATTCCTTGTTGTCGAGGTGACTGCGCAGCCAGTCCATATACTCTGCGAGTGCCACGTAGAACGGCTTGGCTTGCATAGACGGTGGTCCGTCCAATTCATCGGCGATGTGCTGCGTCCGGGCTTCGAGTTTTAAGAGTCTTGTTGCGTGTCGCATAGTTCCTCCACCCGAGCGAGTCTGGTTTCGAATTCGACCATGTTTCGCAGTCGCAGCATTTGATCCAAAAGCGTTCGTGCGGCTCCGAGTTGCACGAATTCCGAGTCTGCTGTGAGCAGGATCTGCAGTCGCTCAAAGGCGTTGTTCGACGCTTCGGCCAGACGACTGGTCAGGTAGTCCACTGATCGCTCGCGTAAGGTGACCATGGTCCGACGGAACTCTGGTTCTTCCAGGCGGCGATAGACAGTTCGTTCACTGACACCGGCTTCGGCAGCCGCCACTTGAGTCGATTTCCCTGATGCCAAACTGGCGATCAGGATGCGGTCGGTATCTCGACGATGGGCCGACATGATGGCAATCTCCCTTCAAAAGTGTTGTCACTTCCCACTGTTTTGGATGCGTGCGGCTCTTGCGAGTCGCGCGTCCACAGGCGTTTGTTCCTCAAGTTGTTCAACGAACCCGCCACAACAGTCAGGCGGATGCCCGAGGAGTCAGGGGGTGAAGTCGCCCCGCTCAGGAAGGAGGTGGGCGGCGTGCTGTTTGTCTTGGTCAGATCACGAAATTGGACCTCTGATCTTCCGCTAAGAGAGCGGCCCAGAGGCGTGTCCGTTGGTTACGGTACACCACGAGTCATTCGTACCGTCGACGATTGTGCCAATTGACGAGCCACGATCAAGACGGTGTTTGAGAAACTTTGCCAATTTTGTGCGAAATCGTCACTGACAGTTTTTGACAGCCCAGGACAGTTTTTGACAATGGGGGACAAAACGGGGCTATTTTTGGCCGTTTTCCTCAAAAAAGTGGAGGTTTTGTGACAGATCGATTTCGGGGGAGGATCGCCGGCCAGCATAGTGCAAAGGCCCAAATTCCACCGAGATGAACTCGGTGGGGGTTGTCGGAGTTTGATGCATGGGAAGGGCTCGACTTCACACGCCCGACGTGCCAACAAAAAACGCTCGCGTCGTTAAGGACGCGAGCGTCTGCCAGCCGCAGAGCTGTTTGGCTCGGGCTGACGATGATCGTCTGCATCACAGGGCAGGGTGTGTCGGCCTGCCGGAGGATGCTGACGGATCATGATCTAGTGCGTGTAGCACTTACGTGTCGCGTTGAAACATGGGTTTGACTAAGCATTTTTCTGCTCGCGGGATGCCACAGTTTAAGTGGGATGCGCTTCAAGAGGTCAGTTTGTTCCGGAAGTAATCTGTGATCTTGGCGGGGCTCTTCCCGACCTTGTCGGCGGCGCTCCTGATCTCTTCTGCCATCACGCCCAGTCGCTGCGCGAGAGACTCGACGTTGTATCGTTCATCGACATTGAGCTGAGCCCGGTCCTGAACGCCTCGTTGATTTTGATCATCCGCCATGGAGCACCTTCCTTAGTGATGTGAGCCGCCCCTTGAGAAACAAATGCAACTCCCTTGCCAATCGCCGAAGTGGCCCTCTTTCTTGCAAATGCGTGGGTCAATGTACGACCTCATGGCACAGTCCGCATCGCACTGTGAGATCACCGACCAGAAGATGGCCGATCCGTGCGATGAAGTCCCAAGCCGAGTCGCGAAACAGAGGGAGCAGGATCAGCAGTTTTTGCCCGATCGTGGCTACTTTGTAGCTCAATTGCACGATTCTCAAAATCTTGTCTGAGATTGCTTCATTGAGCTGATCGCATAAATTGGAACTGGTCGAATCAATGTCTGTGGGCCACAAAACCGGTATGTCAGAACCGGTCAACTTAGTCTCTCCAAGTTATGGAGGTGGCGAATGCTCGGCCCTCATTTCAGCGGCGCTGTTCGACCGTGCCAGGTGCTTCCGCTACCTCTGCGACTGGCGCTGGGTCATACCAAGATGCCACAAGCCACGGTGCTGGTGGCGGAGGACGATCGAGACCTGAGGCGGATGATCTGCCTGGTTCTGAGAGAATGCGGCTGCCAGACGGTGGAGGCGGCCGATGGGATCGAGGCGCTGCAAGCGTGCCAATGTCTGGACCGGCCCATCGATCTGGTGATCGCGAACGTCGTGATGCCTCATTTAAGCGGCTGGGATCTGGCCGCCCGGCTGCGACGAGCGTATCCCGCGATCAAAGTGTTGATGATGTCCGACTACGAACAATTGAACTGCCAACACGCCGGCCCGATCATCCCGCGAGATCAATTGGGGCCCGTGACAGATCTGCTCCGCAAACCGTTCTCGATCTTTTCGTTGAGCGATCGGGTGAGGCAGATTCTTGATCCCTGATGCAGAACATACGGGACCGCCGACCTAGTAATTTGGACAAGGCTCACTTCGCCTTCCGTGGCTTCCAGAGGATCAAGTAGGCGGACGCGAGGGTCAGCGGAAGTGCCATCGACCAGTAGGGAACAGCCCCTCCGTAAATTTGAGAGCGTCCAATCGTTCCTGTGGCGAGATCAAACCCTCCCCAGGCGAACCGCCATTGGCACAGGCCCCTATATCCATCGTGGCCAGTTTCCGTCGCCGGTCGGGAAAACCAACCGGATTCGGGCATCGCAGAGTCGAAGAAATCTTCGAAGTGAATGGATGTTTCCCAGCTCAAGGTCCCAGATTCCGATGTGATCTGACGCATCGTACTGCCGCTGACATGAATGAGTTGGTCTCGAACCATCAAGCTGCGACACCAAGCCGTTGCTGCCGCCGTTGCCAGGATCAGCAGCAAGCAACCCACCTTCCGCCTCCAACCTCGAAAGAACTCACGCATGGGGCTGGCTTTCGGTTGGTGGCCGCTTCCGTGATGGGACCAACAGGAGGTAGGCGGAGAGTAGGGTGAGTGGCAGGACAATCGACCAGTAAGGCACGGTCCAATTCACTAGCGCCGCTCCTTGTTCTTCTCGCGGAACATAGACGTGGGTTGGGGTTAGCGAGCTGCCTTCCTCTAATGTGACTAGCTCGGAAAACGAGAACATACGTCCTCGTATCTCGGGATGCGTCAGCCACTGCAAAGCGAAGCATTGCGGAGACGCAGAATCGAGGCCGGACAATTGCCACCAAGTGAGGGTGCTGTTGCAGGAGTTGAAAAACAAATTGGCATAGCAAACAGATATCCGTATTTCATCTTGCACCAATCGGCTTCTGAACCATCCAACCATCAGCACGCACGCCATTATGAGCGCAACGCATCCCGCTTTTCGTCGCCAGCCGTGGAAGAATTCACGCATGGGGCTGGCTCTCGGTAGATGGTCGTTTTCTTGAGGGGACTAACAGGAGGTAGGCGGAGAGTATGGTGAGGGGCAGGACGAACCAAAGCAGCGAGCATCGAAAATAGCTCTTGGTTCCCCCGAACATGCTAGGGCCACCAGTTGGCAGGACATCTGTTGATTCGCTCCTCCACGACAAGCCGCCGGGGACCGAGGTGTGTCGGACTCCTAAATCATCCACATAGCCAATGTTATTGTGCAATACTTCAAACATTCCTTGGGAAGTTTCGGCTTCGATGGCCTCCCCAATGCAAACCGCGAGGGTATCGGCTACGACGTGGCTACGGAACCAAAGCGCCAGTAGGCACAAGGCCATCACGAGCGCTACGCATCCTGCTTTTCGTCGCCAGCCGTGGAAGAAGGTGTGCATGGGGGCATGATACAAAAAAACAACCGGACAGGTGTTCCTGTCCGGTTCGTCGCGCAGGTCTATCGCTTTTTCAATTTGGGTGGCAGGCTCTGAGGCTTTGCGAAGGGCGTGGTCAGGAGTGGAGCCGAAATCCCACGCCCTTCGAAGACTCATGGCGTGCCACACTCCTGATCGGAGAACGTCGTCGAACTTTGCATGACGCGCGGGGCGATGCCCACGCGGTTAAACGAAGACTGGTTGACTTGTCAGCCGTGATGAGAGTTCGCGTTCGACACATGATGCGCCGGGCGAAGACATTGCTGTTGCGTTTACGTGCTATCGGCACTGGTTGTCCGCAGCGGCCAACCAGTGGCACACCCGCGTTTATCCAGCGTTGGAAAACCGTTCGCGCCGTTGCGTGGTACCCAAAACAACTAGCATCGCGCACGCTTTTTTAGACAGGAACCGCCATCTGATCGGCCAGGTTTCGGATGGATTTTAGTTGGTCGTGGAGGGCGTCTTGTTCGAGGTCTCGGGCGGATTCTTCGAGGCGTTGGGCGGGGCCGGTCAGGCAGTCGAAGCCCATGGTGCCGCCGGTGCCGCGGAGCCAGTGGGCGAGTTGTTCGACCTCGTCGGCGTCGCCTACCGCGATCGCGGCGGCGATGGCGTCGAGTTTGTCGGGTAGTTTGGTGAGGAAGCTTTCGACCAGCGTGCGGAAGCCGTCGTGTTCGACCGGCAGCGACGACACGATGCGGCCTTCCTCTTCCTCGGACCACGCGGGTGGGATCTTGGCGATCATTCTGGAGGTGACGGCCGGGGCCAGGACGTAGCTGATGACCCTGAGCAGTTCATCAATATCGATGGGCTTGGTCAGGTAGCCCGAACAGCCCGCTTCGCGACAACGTTGCTCGTCGCCTCGCATGGCGTGAGCGGTCAGGGCGACGATCGGAACATCGAACTTCAGCGATCGCAGGTGGGTGGCGGCTTTGTATCCGTCGAGGATGGGCATTTGCATGTCCATCAGGATCAAGTCGAAATCACTGCTGATCGCGGCAAGAATGCCCTCTTGACCGTTTTCGGCGGTCTCCACGGTCGCTCCCGCTTCTCGCAGGACGAGGCTGACGAGGTCGCGATTACTTTCACCATCTTCGACCAGGAGAATGCGCACCTTGTCCAAGCGACGGACTCGGGCATGTGGTCGCTTTCGCACGGGTAGCAACGCTTCACTCGGCGGACCATCGAAGATCCGGACATTGTCGAGCGGGCCCGTCGCAATGGCGGCGGAGAACACGCTACCGACTCCGGGTTCGCTCGTGACGGTAATGTTGCCGCCGAGTTGGCGGGCGATATGTTTGGAGATTGCCAGTCCCAAGCCGGTTCCTCCGAATCGCCGGGTGACGGAGCTGTCGGCCTGTCGGAAGGGAACGAACAGCCGGGCGATCTGCGCGGCGGTCATGCCGATGCCCGTGTCTTGAACTTCAATCATCAATCGCGGTTCAGGCGAACTTGGTGCGACGGTGATCTTCAGTTGGACGCTGCCATGCTCGGTGAACTTGATCGCATTGCCAACCAGGTTGATCAGTAACTGCCGGAGGCGCGCGGGATCGGACTGGATGGTCTCGGGAATTCCGCTCGTCCAGTGACACTCGAGACTTAGCAGTTTTTCTTGAGCTTTGACGCGCAGGACCGACAGCACTTCACCGATGATGTGGTGGGGTGAACAGCGGACGGACTCGAATTCCATTTCCCCGGCTTCGATCTTCGAGAGGTCGAGGATGTCGTCGATGATCGTCAACAGGTGGCGACCGCTGGCGTGAATGGTTTCGAGGTAGAACTCTTGCTGCTCGAACGAGCCGACTTTGCGGCGGAGCAGTTCGGTGAACCCCAGGATGCTGTTCATCGGCGTGCGAATCTCGTGGCTCATGTTGGCCAGGAAATCGCTTTTGGAACGGTTGGCCGCTTCCGCCACTTCTTTGGCTGCAACCAGGGCCTGTTCCGCCTGCTTCTGGTCGGTCAGGTCGAGGATACTTGCCAGCTCAACTTGGTCATCGCCGAAGACCAGGGGACTGAGTCTGATTTCCAGCGGGACCAATGTGCCATCGCGATGCAGTCCGAGTGCTTCTCGACGTGGCCGTTTGACAGGCGGTGCTTCGGAATCGGCCTGCGACCAGTCGGGGATGAGTCGTTGGATTGAGCGGCCAATGATTTCGGCTCGCGTGACACCGAAGAGTTTGTCCGTCGCTGTGTTCGCCAGTTGAATCGTGCCGGATGAAGAAACGAGGAGCAGGGGGTTCGGCGCGGCGTCGACCACCTGGCGAAACCGATGCTCGGCCTGTTTCAGCACACTGATATCTCGGGAAATGCCGAACGTTCCGATGATTTGTGCGTTAGCATCTTTCAGCGGGATCTTCGTCGTCAAGACCCACGAACTGGTGCCATTGTTCCAGACCGGTCGTTCTTCTTTGGTGACGACCGTGCGAACGCCGCGAATGAGTTCTTCCTCGTCGGTACGTGCCTGATCCGCATAGTCGGTCGGAAAATAGTCGGCGTCTGTTCTGCCGCACACGTCATCGGGCGATCGCCCACCGAGATGTTTCGCGAGAGCGGAACTGACCCGCAAGAACCGGCCCTGCGTGTCCTTGAAATAAATCAAATCGGGCAGATTCTTGAGCAGTGTGTCGAGCAAGAAGCGTTCGTGAGTCAGAGCGAATTCCGCGCTCTTCTGGCGATGGATATCGGTGACCGATCCTGCCATACGGACTGGTTCCCCTTGATCATTCCAGATGGCCTGGCCCTGTGATCGAAACCAGCGATAGTCGCCCGCTTTCGTGCGCAGACGGTGCTCGATGTCGTAGGGTTCGCGATGTTCGAGATGACGTTTCACGGATTGCCAGGTCCGCAGGAAATCATCGGGATGCAACGAGCTATTGAATTCTTCCAGCGTATTCTTGAAACCGGGATCATTGAGGTCGAGCATTCCGCGCGTTCGTGGAATGTAGCGGATTTCCGTCGTCAGAATATTCCAATCCCACAACCCATCACTGGATCCCCGGACCGCGAGGGCGACTCGGGCTTCGCTGTCATTCAGCATCTGCGACTTCTGGGCGATTGCGCCTTCCAATTCGCGATTGCGCGAGAGCAAGGCTGACAGATGGGCAGTTGGTCGCAGGAGGGCATAGACTGCCAGAGCGGTACTGGCGGCCAGGCCCACGGCACCGACGCCAAGCGGCAGGAACGCTCGATTCGTGAGATCACGGAGGGCAAGCATCACGACCCAGGAACTCAGATAACTGAGGCACAGGGCCGTGAGAATGGCGCTGGCGGCGATGCGCCAGTCGAGTTTCCAAGGGACAGTGGATATTGAGTCCGGTTCCTGGTGGGGGCGATTGTCCACAGTCATGTCGCGGAACTCCAGACAATGCGATCACTATTCCATAGATGGCCCCACAATGAACCTAGGTCACAATTTGCGACGGTGCAACAATATTCACCACAGAGCCCACAGCCGCTGCGTTAGGGCGCAGGATTGGGGTCATCGTCTTGGCGAAAGTCTTTTGTGCCATTCGCGTTGTGGCGCGTATTGGAAAGAGTGAAGCTTGCGTTTGAGAGTGAATTTGTCGACTGACAAAAGTGCCCGATCAGACCGATGCCTGGCTAAGTTATTGACAAACCGTCTTCGTGGCAGGGTAGGAAGTATTCAGCGGATACATATAAGCCATATATTCACAATGACCATGTGGCTCAGAGGCCACGTTGAGTTTGGGCAACATGGTGTTTGATTCGCCCTTCATGGGACTGAAAGCGAATGAGAGATTGGCATCGCGAACTTCAGAAGGCAATAATCGGATCGTCGCCCCATGCACGTAGATGATGTTGCATCGAATCGACAACTGGAGCTCACAATGATCAAGAGTGTTGCGCTGCCATTGTTGCTTGCCGTTCTTGCTTGTGATGTGGCGAACGCTGCCGAGGATGATGGGACAGCGAGTCTGTCGTTCGATGGCATTGTGCTGGGGCGGGTGTTAACCGAGGTTGAGCTTCGGCCGCTGTTTTTCGATTTTGATACCGGCCGCTTTATGGCTCCGCCGCCGGGTGTGCTGAATGTGGAAGCCGCGCAACCGTACGAACTCGCGGAACTCAATTACACTGACAAGTTGAAAGCGTGGATTCGTCAGGAGGGGCTGGACGCAGCGTTTCAGACCGATGGCCAATCGATCACGATCGTCATATTTGAAATGAAGGTTGGAACCTGGTGGGAGAAAGCCGGTAATCTGCCAAAGAGGACGCCCCAGTCGATCATCGAAGATTTGAAGTCGGTCGAGAACGATAAGTGGGTTTCATTCCAGGAGGTCATTCCTAAAGAAAAGCATCGTGCGATGCTGCCGTTTGTCACGCGCGAAGGGGGAGTTGGCCAGCTTAGCTATCTGGAAGTGGGCGAACTCTTTAGTCCTAGTTCGATCTCGTTGCGTTATGAAATTGCTCGGCTGGACCTGTCCAAGAACCCGGTGCCTCAGGTTCCGGAGCCAGCAATCCTCCAAGATTTTGCGAACTACCTGGTGGTCTCCGCGAACGACGGGCAGCTTCAACTCCGCGTGCCGGCCGGTCGCGGCACCATCATAATTCAGAAGGACACGGTTGTCGTCACGTCCGCAACACATCGAGACCTGATTGCCGAAAGAATCGGAAGCGGCTGGCTGGATGTGGATGCTGCCAGAAAACGAGTTCTGGTGCGGGGTCACGGTGGCGAAGTGATGTTGCGAGCCGTCGGGAACAGAGTGCGCGTCGATATGGACAAGAGAGTCGCCTACGACACACGAATTACGATCTCGCTGCCGAAGGTGGAGGTGGGCCCCATGATCAAATGGAACGACAAATAGTGGTTACGCCCCGAGTGGGATGCGTTCAGTTGGACGTTCGAAGGTTGGTACACTGAACGCTCATCCCTTCGTAGGCGCATCTCTTTAGTGCCACTCTAAGAGCTTATGCGACGCTGATGTCTTCGCACAGGTAGACATTCTGGATCGCGTTGAGCAGGGCGATGCCGTCGGCCAGGGGGCGTTGGAACGCTTTGCGGCCGGAGATCAGTCCCATGCCGCCCGCTCGCTTGTTGATGACTGCGGTGTGAGTGGCGTCGGCGAGGTCGTTCTTGCCCGAGGCACCGCCGGAATTGATCAGGCCTGCGCGGCCCATGAAACAGTTGGCGACTTGATAGCGGCAGAGATCGATGGGGTGGTCGCTGGTCAGTTCAGTGTAGATTCGTTCGTCGAGTTTGCCGTAACTGGAGGCACCTGAATTGAGGGCCTTGAAGCCGCCGTTATTCTCGGGAAGCTTCTGCTTGATGATGTCGGCCTGAATGGTGACTCCCAGGTGATTGGCCTGCCCGGTCAGATCCGCCGACACGTGATAGTCCTTGTCCTTCTTGAACGCATCATTGCGCAGGTAGCACCAGAGGATTGTCGCCAGGCCGCGTTCATGCGCCTCGGCGAAGGCTTGGGAGACTTCGACAATCTGTCGCGTGCTTTGCTCGGAACCAAAGTAGATGGTGGCCCCGACCGCGGCCGCACCCATCTCGTGCGCTTGTTTCACAGTCCCGAACATCACCTGATCGAATTTGTTCGGATAGGTGAGCAGTTCGTTGTGGTTGATCTTCACAATAAACGGGATCTTGTGAGCGTACTTGCGAGCCACAATCCCGAGTACGCCGAACGTCGAAGCCACAGCATTGCAGCCCCCTTCGATCGCCAGCTTGACGATGTTTTCGGCATCGAAGTAATCCGGGTTCTTGGCAAAGCTGGCTCCCGCCGAATGCTCGATCCCCTGGTCCACGGGCAGAATGGACACATACCCGGTTCCCGCGAGTCGACCATGTCCGTACAACCGCTGCAGATTCGCCAATACTCGATTGTTGCGATCAGACGACGCGAAGATCCGATCGACCCAGTCACCACATGGCAGATGCAGTCGCTCGCGCGAGATCTTGGGAGTGTTGAACTTGAGGAGTTCGTCAGCCTTATCACCCAGCAGCTTCACAATGTTATCGAGCATGGGAGTTTCCTGAGGTTGGATGGGGGCCAGTTTGCGATGCGATCGGATCGCAGTGTTACGAAAATCTTTTGGTGATAGATCGTAAACATGGGGATCGCGGAAGTCGACGACGGATTGAAAGCGGTACTGTTGGAAAGTGCAGCGCGGAGGCTGTAGGCTGAAATGAGATTGGTCCAAGGTGTCGCGAGGTCAGTGCGAACCATCATGAACGCGTCCACATGCTTCTTAATTGTGTTTGGCTGCGGCGAAGTCGCCAATTTCCTCCATTGGAGGAGACAGAGTGGTGAGGAATTCCACTACCACCCCAGAGGTAGTTGGCTCTGGATCGTGATGGTCATATTGATGGTCGCGATGGTTGGCGGGGCCTCCCTGAATCTGGTGGAAGTCGTCGCAGCGCCAAACTTCCTCTGGGCAATGACCGCATTTAGTGCGTTCCAAGTCATCTATTCGATCGCTTATCGGCATCAATTGCGAAAACAAATGCTTCTTCAGCAGATTGCCAAATGATGATTTCGCAATGCGAACCGTGAGCTGATGTTCCGCACTGCTTGTCCCAAAGCGGCATAGTGAAGGAAGAAGAATGTCGGAGTGGGTTCAGCGAGCGATTCAGTTTACGCAATCACTCAGCCGATTGGGTTCCGAGCCGATTGTTTCTGCCGAGGCCGACGAGCCTCTGACGAAGGAACAGCTTGCGGAACTGCAGACATCGATTGAGTACAAGATTCCCGATTCGCTGGCGGCGTTTTTGTTGAACGAGTCTGGTTCGTGTCGTTGCAAGTACAGCCTGACATTTCGGCGTCGTCCTACGGACGGGTTGGTGGCGCTTGTTGGTGAGGAAATGGCATCTCAGTTTTCGTATTCCAGTTTTTATGGTGGCGCGAACCTCTGCCATTCCGAGCGACTGATGGGCTGGAATTCGGAAGGCGTTCGAAGTGTCTTCGATGACATTGACCCTGAGTGCGCGGAGTTGTGGCGAAACTCGTTTGTCTTCATGTCGATGAATTGCGGTGATTCGCTTGGACTTTACACTGCAAACGATGACATCGATCCGCCTGTGGTCTATCTGTCTCACGAGGGAACGGTTCGTCGTCCGATCGCTCCCACATTGACGCATTTCCTGCGCGAATGGGAAACGTTGTGCTACATTGGCCCGGAGCATGAGATCTTCGAGACGTTCATCGACAGCGAAACTGGTTACCTCGATGCGAAAGTCGGAGACCTCGCTCATTTGAAAACGCACTTCGTCTAGCTGGCCTGCCTGGATTGGCATTGATGCCAGCGAACGACGTTATCCGCGTGCTGACGCAGCGCGGCTCTCTGAAAATAGCGGGGTTATCGAAGTCGCTGTGCCAGCGAAGACACGGCCACGTCGAGGACTCCGAGTCCCTGGCACCCCGGGGCAGAGGCCACATTTGAGAGCAATGCTTTCAGTCGGTGAGCGCATCGAAGAGATATGCTGAAGCATAACCTACATGACTATCGGTGCTACCTACGCGGTTCCGAACATGACCATTCTCCCATCGGGGTCGACAACCGTGATGACGATGTCATCTATTGCGTGAGGTTGAATGTGGAGTTGCTGGAGGTGTTCGAGAAACCGTTCGTGGCGTTCGATCTGAAAATAGAGGTGCGTGACGTTGGAGGTTGCTTGAGCGGGATAGGCGTAGTCGGCGAACTTCTGCGCGTCGTGGATGGCGAGTTGAAGTCCGTCCTGATCCAGTTTCCAGTAGATGTACGTGCTGGGGTCGCCGACTTGTTCGAGGTCCAATCCGGCGACGTCTCGATAGAACGCGGCGGTTTGTTCGGGGTGCTCGGACGTTAGAAAAATGCCGCGAAGTTTGGTCTTCATTTGCAGGCACCTCACGGGATGACGATAGAGTTCTCGTCCAAAACGTTATCAATCGAGCTTCGCGTCGGCCACCTCTTTTCTACTTTCAAGCGAGCATAGTGTTGGCATGCCGATCACTTCGCGGACGAGCGCGCTGGCTTTCGTCTTCAAATCTGTGAAATCTGCGGATCATGAATACTGATCCGCAGATTTCGCAGAAGCACGCAGATTGAAAGGCAAAGTCGGGCGCCACTTTGGCGGCTGCTACTTGTTCTTCGCATCTTCGGCGATGCAGTAGAGGTACTTGCTGGAACGGATGTAGAGGGCGCCGTCGCTGATGGCGGGGGTGGCGCTGAAGTCTTCGGTGTCCTCGGTGACTCGGTTGGTGGCGAGTTGTTCGAACTTGTCGCCGAGCTTGATCACGTGAGCTTCGCCGTTCCGCGCGATGTAGTACATCTTGTTGTCGGCGACGACGGGTGAGGAATAGTCCTGACCGCCTCCGCCCCCGCCGCGACCTCCGCGTCCGCCACCACCACCTGGACCACCACCGCCGGGGCCTCCTCGACCTGGGCCACCAGCACCGCGACCGCCGCCACCTTCATCCTGTGCGATCGGAGCCGAACCGCCTCCTAAGCGACCCTGGTAGATCCGGTCGCCGGTTTTGGCGTCGACGCAGGTGGCGACGCGATTGGAGACAAAATAGAGCTTGCCGTCCGCGAGGACAGGCGTGCCGATGCGGTTGTTGTCGCGGCCGGTCCAGAGGACATTCGACTTCGTGATGTCGTCTTTGCCACCCGCTTTAATGGCGATCGAGCCGCTTCCCTGATCGCCCATCGCGTAGATCACTTTGTTATCCGTGATGACGCTGGAGCAGAACGAGCGTGTCTTCAACGCTTCGCAATACCAACGCAGCTTGCCGGTGTCAGGGTTGAAGCCCCAGATCTCATCGGGGACGCCGATGACGAGGTCGGTGCGGTCGGCATCGACTTCGACGAGGACCGGGGTTCCCCAGGTCGCTGCGAGCGCGTCTGCCTCGGCTTGCCAGACTTGTTTCCCGGTGGCCTTGTCCAGTGCGTAGACCTTCTGGCTTTCCATCGCGGCGGTCACGATGACCAAGTTCTTATAGAGCACCGGACTGGAACTGGAGCCCCAGTTCATGCGATTGGAATCAGTCCCCAGCGCCGTTTGCCAGAGCTGATTCCCTTCCATATCAAATGCCAAAGCCCCGGTCTTGCCGAAGAAGACGTAGACTCGTTCGCCGTCCGACACAGGTGTATGCGTGCAGTATCCGTGCTCGGCAAACATCCCGCCGTATTCGTCTTCGGGCAGGTACGGTTTGACGGTCTTGTCCCAGATGGTCTTGCCCGTCTGGCGGTCGAGACACGTCAGATGTCGCAAGAGGGCGTCTTGTTTGCCGCGGTCGCCGCGGTCGGTACCGTAGCCTGACCAACTGGTGACGAAGATCTTGTCGCCGACGATGATAGGGCACGATGAACCGGGGCCGGGCAGCTTCACCTTCCACTTCAGGTTCTTATCGGGTGACCACGTGACGGGTGTCGGCGTGGTTTCTTCGCTCACACCGCTGCCGTTCGGGCCGCGGAAGCGAGGCCAATCCGTCGCCACCGCCACGCCGCCCAGCAGCAGCAATCCCGCGATCGCCGAGAAGTAAGGCCTGGAATTGTGCATGTCACGCTTTCGAAGAATGAGAGGAAAGAAGTGATGAGTCAGATCAGGTTGCGGGATTCTGCTCGATTGGGACCTGCGCGGGGCGTAAATTCATCTTCCCTTCATGTCAGGTCACGGGGTTTGCGGAAAACCGCCACGAATTCCGGCAGAAAATTCCATAGCCGCGGGCAGATATCCATTAGCCCGGATTATTCACGGGTCGGTGAGATGGTCGCCTAGGCCACTGCTTCCGTCATTCCCGCGCAGGCGGGAATCCAGTTCATCGGCGGCGATTCACCACTGACGCGGGGGATCGAACGATATCAGGGTTCTCGTATCGACACCGTCTTAACAACTCGCTGGATTCCCGCCTGCGCGGGAATGACGGAAGCAGTGGCGGGTCAAAAAAATGTCGGCTTGTGAATAATTCTGGTTAGTGAAGTTGCCGTGGCATCACGGCTTACCGATATCGGCAGCTCTCTGTGTCGGCGAATGTGTCTTGCATGAAAGGTCTGTCGATATCTGGCAACAAATTAAGCAAGAAACTGCTGAATTGCTGGCAAAGTCGACAGAGTAAAAACTTGCTCTGTTAGATCGCGCCCCGATGGCCGTATGTATACGTAGTGGGGCTGGACCGCATTGACGCGGTCGGCCAGTAACACTCAACTCAGATGTTTGCAGAAGGGCGTATCATGGACTCGATTCGAAGTGTGTTTGGCGTCGGGATGGCTCAATTGATGGTGCTGGGTGCGTTGGTTCCCGCGTACGCGGATCTCAACGAAGGCGAAGACGATCATCGTCGACTGCATGCTCGTCGCAGTTCACACACGATCAGCGATCGTCGCGAAGACTATCCCGTGATTACGAACTGGCTGACATCGCCAGACACACCTGAAACGACCGAAAGCACGACGTAACGCGATCAGCTTGATCTCGTCTGCGGCGTGGTTTGTGATAACGGGTCTGTGTGATTGGCTGACCCGTTATCACAAATCGTGAGCTGTTCGATATCCACAGTGAAAGAGCGAAGGTGACTGTCAGTGAAGCGGATTGAGGGTGGGGTGGCCTGAGCGGTATAGGCTCGGCGATAGAGTAGAAGGCACACGGAGTGTGCCTTCTACATTGAAGCACTCTGACAATTCGCTGGATTCCCGCCTGCGCGGGAATGACGGAAAGCGGGAAAATCTCTCGCTCGCGACGTTCAGCACTCGCCGGCCTCTCCGGAATGATCCAATGATTCCTGCTGCTGCCGACAGCATTCGGCCCGCTCGTCGTCGCCGACTGTCGCGAACAGTTCGAGTAAGCGGCCCAGGCAACCGTGACAATAGACCGATCGGATCTGGTCCATTGTCACCGGAGCTAGGAGGACCAGGGCCTCGGAAGATCGGTCCCGTGACTGCAGGTAGCCGGCCAGTCCCAATCGGAACTTGAGATTGTCTGGCTCCAGGCTGATCGCGCGCTGCGCTGCGGCTTCAATCGTTCGTGTCGAGGCACCGCATCGTCGCAGATAGTACGACAAATCGAAATAAGGCTGCGCCGCTTCGGGTCGAGTGTGACGGCGCGTCGACAGGCGACGGCGGCGGTTTGCGGTTCGTTCAGAGCATCCAGCCCCGCTGCTGCGGAGAGCAGTGCGCACACGGTTGTCGATTTGCGCTGAACCACATTTCGATAGAGTGGTCGGGCCCAGGCTTCGCGATCCACGGCGAGATAGCAGTCTCCCAAGGCACATTCGGCAGCAGCACTGAGCGGTACTCGGATGGACGCTTCTTCCAGTGCTGCCAGGGCGGCTTCCCATTGCCGCCAGTTGTGGCGGATCAATCCGAGCAGTTCCCAACCGCGTCCACAGTCGGGCTGATCCTCAAGATGCGGTTGGATCTTCACAAAGGCGTCGCGAATCCTGCCGCCTCGAAAACTGGCCTCGGCCTGATGCAATGCCGAGCGGTCGATGTCTACGGATTCGAATTCAGACATGATGGGCGTCCCGGTTGGTGGCAATCTCACAGGGAGGGGTACGGCATTGGCTTGGAATGTTTGTTGTCAGCAAACCCGCCGACAGGATCACGCGATGCACGCTGTCGAGAATTATCTGGGCGGTTGGCGACCGAACTGGCTCACCGTCGCCGATCCCGCATCGGCTGTTTGAAATTGCTGAGAAACTCGCAAAGGTCGTTCGTGCGACAGGCCGAGGGGATCTCGAACGAGAGCGGTCAGCACGCATGCCAGGCTGGAAAGTCCCAGCATGACCACATTGAACTGCAACTCTCGGCGCCATCGTTTGTTGAAGTCCATGCGGAATCCTTTACGTCAGTGGTGCCCCGGCCGGTTGCGAGCAAAATGTGTGGGCGGCGGCATCCATGCCCCCACCCACGACAGTCACACACACCATGAATCGGACGTGAAATTGCTGGACGGCGGCAATCGCAACCAGCGGTTTGATCAACGTCAACGCACGGCGCAGCGGATGAAGGCGTGGCATCAATGCCTCGTTTAGGGTCAGCAGACAACCAGCAGTCAATTTCGAGGTCGTTGGCTGGCTACCGAAAGGTCGCTGGCGTTTGCGGAAAAAAACACAAGTGTTGTAGTGGTAATATTTTGCGTACGACAACAGTGTTGTATTTTATTGAGATTGAGTCTCAGTATCAATACTGTAGCGGTCGTCGCCGGAATTGCAACCGCACCTGTTGTCGAAATCTGGTGTTTTCAAGAACTCAAACGTTTGGTTGAGTGTCAGCTGCTGTGTTGGGCCGAGCTGATCGACCGCCGGCGCATGCCAGCAGCGCGCGGGCTGCGTCATCTTCTTGAGATAGGTTTGGGTCGTCGCCTTCGCTTTGATCTTGGGGGCTTCACGGCGCGGAGGAGAGTGACGGATTGGAAGTCCGGTACTGTCCGCCTAAATTGGGGATGAAGGCCGGTCGGTACTGTCCCGCATCTGTGTTGATGGTGCGACTGCGACTATCGTCGCGAGTATCGAAAAAAGACTTTGACAGGCTGAAGAAGCTAATTGACCTGTCAGAGGATTCTCTTGTTGAGCAGCCGGATGAATAGCGAATCACAAGACAAAGGCCGAGCGTGAACCGCCCGGCCTTTGTCATTTGGTATCATGCCCCCCATGCACACATTCTTCCAAGGCTGGCGACGAAAGGCGGGGGGCGTCACGCTGCTGATGGCGTGCGTGGTTACAGGGATGTGGGTTCGTGCGAGGCAAGTCGATGATGTTTTCGGTTACTCGCTCTTCGGCATGAGATACATCGTTGCCACTTCTGCCGACGGCCTTCGCTTGTGGCAGTGGAATGAGGCGGAGGTGGAAGCAGCGCACGCGAACCAGCATTCTGTGATGATCAATTGGGGTGAAATTCCAGGTCCCGACGACTTCAGGGGATTGGAAAACTGGCCCTTGTACGCGGAAGTTATACGAACAGTAATTGGTACCCCTGATCAAGTCTGGTATTGCGAGGTTACATATTGGCCCCTCACCATTCCACTGATCTTGCTCTCCGCCTACCTGATTCTCTGGAAGCCACGGAAGCGGCCATCCCCAATTTAGGCGGACACTACTGGAAATCCGCCCTACAAGAGAGATTAAATGTTGGCGGCAGATGAATTCCGCCGCCAACGCGTATCGAATGAGACAGTGTCGACAGGCTGGCGGTCGCGATCTGATCCCGCCTATTTCTTCGCAGTCTTCTTGACGGCCTTCTTCATTGTTTTCTTGGCGGGTGCCTTTTTCGCCGCGGCTTTGACCGCTCCCGTGACCTTCTTGATTCCCTTAGAGGCGGCCTTCTTGACCGACTTCGGGATGCTGTTCGCGATGGCACCTGCATTGGCCCCGGCCGCTCCGCCGACGACAGCTCCGACGGCCGCCCCGATGGGGCCGAGCATTGATCCTGCAGCGGCCCCTGCGGCCGCGCCGCCGATCATTCCCAGGCCAGATGGTGCCGACTCCTGCGCCACTTTCTTCTTCGCCATGACGATCTCCTTGTGTTTCGTTGTTTGAACGCGGTGAGAGCTTACTGATCTCTGGCGGCAATCGACAACTGGATTCCCGCAGGAATGACGGAAGCGGCGGAGAGAAGAGTGTTCGCCACGGATGAAGAGTGGGTGGATCAAGAGGCAGTCTTCGAATGGCGTGTTCGTTTGGCCCAGCCCACGCCCTTCCCGTCAGGGACGTGCCACTCGCCGCTGCCGTTCTGCGGTTCTCTGGATTCCTGCCTGCGCGGGAATGACGGAAGGTGTGATGGCTTGGCGACTCCCTTGACCCGCTGCCACTGAACCTTCAATAGTGATAGTGACACCTTTGCTCTGAATTCACTTCCGGATTGGCATCACATGAAGACGGCGTCTGGCGTGACGGTGATTGAGAATGGTCAGGTGGTGGATGGAACAGGAGCACCGCCGATTCGGGATGCTGCGCTGGTGATTGAAGATGGGCGGATTCGCTATGTCGGTCCGGCGGCGGCCATGCCGCTGGTGGATCGCGAGGCGACTCGGATCGATGCCAGGGGCGGCACGATTATGCCGGGGCTGATCGAAGCTCATTTCCATGCGACCTACTTCAACGTGTCCGCGCTGGAAGATCTGGACATCAAGTATCCGGTCGAATACGTCACGCTGCTGGCCGGTTGCAATGCCAAGTTGGCGCTGGAGTGTGGTTACACGTCGGCTCGCAGTGGTGGCAGCCTGTTCAATGTTGATGTCTGGCTGAAGAAGGCGATCGAAAGCGATCTGGTTCCGGGGCCTCGGCTGGCGACGAGTGGTCGCGAAATCTGCGGAGTCGGCGGCTTGATGGATTGGAATCCGGACTTTCGCAAGATCGGCATGGATGGGCTGGTGCTGCTGATCAACGGACCGGATGAAGCACGAGCGGCGGTCCGCAAGCTGGTGAAGGATGGCGTTGAGTGGGTGAAGACGTATCCGACGGGGGATGCTGCGTCGCCCGATATCAACGATCATCACACGCTGTGCATGACGTTTGAGGAGATGCACGCGGTCGTCGCGACGGCCCATAACCACGGCATGAAAGTCACAGGCCATTGCCGGGCGACCGAGGGAATCAAGAACGCGTTGCGAGCCGGGTACGATGCCATCGAGCATGGGACGTTTCTCGACGATGAGGCGTTGCAGTTGATCCTGGAGCGAAACGTCCCTGTTGTGCCAGCGCTCTATTTTGAGCTGGCGAGTATCGAGCGTGGCCCCGAGTTTAATCTGTCTCAGCGTGTGATCGACGGTCACAAGGAAACGCTGGAGGGTGGGGCCGAGAGTGCTCGGCGGATCCTCAAGGCGGGCGGTCGCATTGGTCTTGGCGGAGACTATGGGTTTGGTTGGAATCCCCACGGGAACTACGCTCGTGAACTGACGTTCTTCGTGAACTATGTCGGATTTACGCCGCTGGAGACGTTGATGTGCGCGACGAAAACCGGGGCGGAGATCCTGGGTCGCGATCACGAACTGGGGACTTTGGAATCAGGCAAGCTGGCAGATGTGCTGGTTGTTGACGGTGATGTGGTGGCGGATATCTCGGTGCTTGAGGACCGCACGCGATTCATCGCGGTTCTGCAGGGAGGGATTGTGAAAGCGGGCAAGTTGGTGCAACCAGCCACGGTATAAGAACGCCCGCCACGGTTATGGAGTCTTCGACATGGCCGTGTCTTCGCCGGGCATGTGAACCGCTCAATCAAACAACGTATAGCCTCTTTGAATTTCATCTCATAATCTGTGAAATCTGCGTCATCTGCGGATGATGAATTCTGATCCGCAGATTTCGCAGAAGCACGCAGATTGAAAGAAGACGGCCTGCTGCATTCTCAAGGCCACGGCCGACTCAGTTGAATTCAACACGGGTGGGACTATGCTGGCATCGCGGTCCTGATGTTCACTATCTCTGGGAGTTGCTGATGTCTCGTTTCATCCTGACGTGCCTGGCTTTGTCTGTTGTTTCCAGTGGCCTGTTGGCGGCCGATGCGCCAAAAACCATCAAGGTCGGAGAAAATCCGGAGAGCGTTTGCCGGGGGTTTGGCGGCAAGCTGTATGTCACGATGATCAACGGGGAAGAGCCTGGCGACGGAACGATCGTGACGCTCGACGGTGATAAAGTGACTGTGTTTGCCAAGGGGCTGAATGCTCCCAAGGGAATCGCGTTCGTCGGCGACTATCTGGTTGTGTGTGACGAGACCACGTTGTGGAAGGTCGACAAGGACGGGAAGACCGCGAAGCTGGCCGAAATGAAAAGCTTTCCGCAACCGATCGAGTTTCTGAATGACATTGCCGCGGGGCCTGACGGGGCCAGCGTGTACATCTCGGAAATGAGTAATCCTGGCGCGATGTTCGATCCTGCTGGCGAACGCAAGCTGTGGGATCTGGATGGCGACAAGGCCAAGGAACTGCCGAAGAAGGGTTGCATCTACAAGGTCACGCTGAAGGGTGAAATCTCGGTCGCGATTCCGGCTGGTAACGTGGCTCTGCGGTTTCCAAACGGTGTGGCCGTGGGGCCGAAGGAAGAGGGTTCGCATGTGTACGCCGGCGACTTCTTCGCGGGGCACATCGTCACGTATGAGAACGGCAAGTACGAGATCCTGACGACTGGGATGCGCGGCATCGACGGGCTGACTGTCACGAAGGACACGTTCTACGCGTCGAGTTGGACTCAGGGTAAGGTCTGGAAAGTGGACCGGAAGACTCGCGAAGTGAATGTGATTCTGGAAGGTCTGAAGTCGGCAGCGGACTTCTATTATGATGCCGATCACAAGCAGTTGATCGTGCCGGATATGCTCGGTGGAACGCTGACGTTTTTGCCGATTGAGTAGTTCGGATAGAAGAGAAGACTTAGCCACGGATGAAACACGGATTGAACACGGATCAATGTAGCCAAGATCGCCAAGATCTTGGGTGAGCGACCATCGACGTTGATAGCACATCGACTTCACCCAATCTCTTGGCGAGATTGGCTACACGTGTTAAGCCAATGCTCTCGGTGGAAGAGACGGCGACGTCCGAGGACTCGTATCTACACATCTCTGATGCATTCGTTTTAGGATTGTTTGGCCTTTGTCATGAGGCCCAAGGGGCCGGAACTTTGCCCAGCCGGGGCCCTTCGGCCCCGGAACAGGACCTGCAATAACATCTCTTGAGGCCTGAAGGGCCGGCCCATTAGTTCCCTCATCTTGAAATCGGTCCCTCCCTGAAATGCCCGGCCCTACAGGCCTTTGGAAGTCCAATTGTGGGCTTAATTCCAGGGCCAAAGGGCCCTGGCTGGGCAAAGTTCCGGCACCTTGGGCCTGAGAACCATGAATCGACGGACGATTGTTCAGATCCCTCTCGGGTAGATCTGTAGATATCCTCGCTCGATAACTCCTGGCACCCGAGGCCATCGAGCCTGTTATTTAATGCCTGGCGAAGTAGTGGTACTTTACGATGGGCGCGAACGTTTCTTTTGGTTTGATGGTGCTTCTCCAGACCACCGTCGAACTGTTGTTCACGGCGGAATAGCCGCGGTAGTCGATCCAGTCCGCGGCTGAGTGCGAGTTGAGCGTGATCTTGCCGTCGTTCGAGACTTCGGCGGCCTTGCCGCCGGTGCGGAACGTGATTTCCACGTCGATTGGCAGCGGTTTGTGATTGATCAGGTTCAGCGTCGCGGTCTTGTCGATCTGCGCATAATTGTGGCCTTCGAAGCCGAGGGCGTTCAGCTTGCGAGCGGTCTCTTCTTCGCGATATGTTCCCCGAGTATCCACTGAGATAGTGATCGGGATGCGGACATCACCGCCAACGGACGTGTAGGTGAGCAGTTCCTGCGACAGAGGCTGATTGCCTTGCATCAGCAGGGCGGCTCCGGTGGTCCAGGGGACACCGGTGTTGTTGGTAAGGACCACTTGATGCCAGACGCGATTCTCGGAGATGTTCTGTGGCGTTGTTCCCTTGTTGCCGGCTTCGATGTCCTGGCGAGTCAGATGCACGTCCCACGTGTAGACATCACGATAAGGAACGCGGGACGAAAGCAATGGCATGGCCGCTCGTTGTCCTCTCATCAGCTTGACCTTCTTCAAGCTGTAAACGAACAGGTCCTGAGCCCCGACTGCTCCCAATTCGGGAGGTAAGGCGAAAGCAGCATTTTCCTGCTGATGAGCCATCCCGGGGCCCGCTCGTTCGCCGCTTCGCGCGATGAAGCTGTTGGACATGGACTGACTCATCAGTTGCGGCGCGGCCTGTTGCAGGACATTGCGGAGTGTTTGTTCCAGGGTGAGCGGGCTGGGGGTGTCCTTAAACTTGAAGTTGGGGACGCCGACGACGATGTCGACAGGGATGTTGTCGAGGTCTTCGGCTTCGTTCAGGAATTCGGCCTGCAGGTCCATGTTGGCCATCTGCTTACCCTGGTCTTCCGTCAAGTTGATGCGGTACGTGGGGATCCATCGCAGGCCCGATTGAAAGTACATGAACGAAACGTCGACCGCCTTATTTGGCTCGGTAAAACGCATCGTCAGTCGCTTGGAGTTTGTCGATGCCGTGACGGTGCGTTTGAGCTCCGCCTTCATATTCTTGATCGTGACTGTTTGAACCTGAGCGATTGGAAGCAAGACGTCTCCGTCTTCTGTACGGACGATGAACTGTGATCCGGTGACGCCCGAGACGGTGGTGGTTGTTGGTTTGCCAGAACGGAGAGCGGACGACAAAGGATCGTGAGCGATCGCTTCTGGGTCGAGACCTTTGATCAATGCGGCGACGCCTGGTGCGGCCGCTGATGCCGCGGATTCCTTCAATGCGCGGACAAGATCGCCTTGATCGACCGTCACAAGGTGCACATCGTTTTTGGCGCTTGCACCCGCTTTGTCCGAGCCAACAGCCTTGATCAGAGCGATGAGACCGGGGGTCGGGGTCGTTACTGTGGGCTCTGTCAACACGCGGACGATGTCACCCTGATAGACCGTTTTATCGTGCATCACGATTTTGGCATTCGCGCCGATATTGGCTTGCAGAATGTCCACTGTCTGCATGCAGGGCACGGCAATTTCTTCGGACTGCTTGATCGTTTCGCGCGAAGCGACCATGGCGGTCAGCTTGCCCTTGCTGGATGTGGCCCAGACGGAGCCCAGGACCGCGTTGTCGGGGACATCGAGCAGGTGGACTTCGCCATCTTTGTTGGTGACCGCCGTGCCGCTCTTGAGGGCCAGGTAGTACCCGTCTTTGAAGACGATGACGCGGTCTGTCGTGAGGTTGAGTTGATCGTTCGGGGAATCGGCCGCGTGTGCTGTCGTTGCTCCGGCAGCCGCGATCAGGCTGAAGGTGATGATTGATCGGAGATGAGATCGAGCGGTCATGATGTTATTCCTGGTGCCATTTGATGAGATGTCTCGTTCGATACGTGTCGGGGCTAGCCGAGGAGATGACCTTCGGGGTCAAGTGGCATCGGTACTGTGTTGTCCGAAGCGGCCAATGCAGTGGCACGTCTCTCGATCGTTGGCAGCGTCGACAAGAGGGGCTTGCGCCCTGAAGAGCCATTTCGGGTGCCACTGGCGACGGCTTTGCGTTGCCAGTGTCTTGCCGATGTATCAAAGAGTAAACAATGCATGATGACGCTGAATGTTGCACACGCTCTTCACCCGATCAAAGCGATTGCAGCGACGCGAAGACACTGGTGGCCCAGAGCGGCCACCAGTGGCACCCAAGCTGAAATCCAAAACGAGCATTATTGCGCACGGTCATTTAGCGAACGAGGTAGTTCTTGCCTCGCAGCTTGATCAGCAGTTGTTCATCGCCACGCTGCTGACTGAGGAGTTGGTTTTCGCTGGGGTTGTTGGCTTTGACCAAGGCGAAGTAGCCGTCGGTGAAGCGATCGACGATTTCGATCTTGTCTTTGTCTTTTTCCAGATCGAGGTCTGCCGTTTCTGGAGTGACAACGATTTGCTGCTCGGCCTTTCCGTTGGCTTTGGCTTCAGATGCCGAAGCCAAGCCCTTCCGAGAATAGACCGTCTGGTTGCCGTATTGACGCACTGAATCGGCTGCGACTTCTTTGTCGGTCTTTGCGTCGCGGAACGAGTTGGCGACTGGAGCACTGCCGCTTCTGAGGCCACCTCCAGACAAACCGGGGCCGGGTTTGAAGGCATCGACAGGCGCGGCCGCATTCGTGGCGTTCTGGAAGCGACCTTTTTCTGCTCGCTGAGCGACGCCCGACACCCCCGACGCGTCGTTCAGTTGCGACAGTGATTCGTTGGCTCGGCGGAACGCACCCGCGTCGGCCAGAGGTCTCATTGTTTCGTCTGCCAGGAACGAGGTGTAGGGAGTGAGGATGCCGTGCTTGGTCGAGAGATCGACGAGTTCCTTCACCATTTCGTCGTTCCTACCAGCCAGGTCGAGCTGGTCGATGATCTCACCGATGCGGCGCATCGCCCACAGTTTTTCGACAAAGGCAAAGCTTTCGTCGTGACTCTTTTCGATCAGCGTCGCGGGGAAGTCGAACTTCTGTTCCTGGCCACCGACTTGTCCCTTGATGACAACTTTGGCGGCGCCGGGTTTCTTGTAACGACCGACGACGACCAGTTGCTGACCTTCGAAGAGGTCGAAGTTCCCCTTGGGATAGACGCGATTGACGGGCGGTCCGTCTTCGGGCTTGATGCCGTCGAGTTCAAAGTTGACCGCGACATCGGTCAGGACCGGGGAGCTGATATTGCTGTAAACGGTGCTGACGTGGGCTTCGATATCTTCGTCGGGACGAACATATTCTGACAGGCCGAAGCCGTCTCGCGAGATGCGGTCGAGGAGTCGCGAGTTCACGTCATAGCCGACGCCGAACGAGAGGACCCGCGCGCGAATCTTGTTCGCATCTTTGGCTCCGGCACAGATCTTGGCTTCGTTCGTTTCACCGATGGTGGGAAGGCCGTCGGTCAGGAACATGACGTAGTTCGGGCGACTGTTGTCTTTCAGTTGGCCGAGTGCGGCCGTGAGTGCTCCGGAGATATTGGTCCCGCCTCCTGGATAGAGGCCTTCGACATAGCCGAGGGCCGCCTTGCGAGTCTCGTCGTTATAGCGTTCGAGTTCCGGCTTGTAGGATTCGACGACACCATCGTAAGCGACGATGTTGAACATGTCGCCTTCACGCAGGTTGTTCAGCACGAATTTGACAGCGGACTTGGCCTGCTCGATCTTCTTGCCGCTCATGCTACCTGAACGATCCAGGACGAAGATGACCGTCTTCTTGGGGCGTTCGGCGTCGGCGGCTTTGACTTGCGGGCTGGCCAACAGCAGGAAGTAGCCGTCTTCGCCGTCCTTTGGTCGGTACGCGATGACACTGGCGCCGACCTGACCTTTGTCGACATCGAACAGTAACCGGAAGTCGCTGGTCGGAACTTCGTTGGTTCGCGAGTACGAGATCACAGCGTGCTTGGAATCGGGGCGCTTGATGTCGACGGTATGCGTTGGCGAGTAGACGTTCTTGATGTCGATCGCCGATTCAATCGCGACCTGGAATTCGACCTTCTCGACCGCGTGGGAGGTGTAGCGAGCGGTGCTGAGCGGGAAGAGGAAATCGGTCAGGCCACGCTCTTTGCGGAGGAGTTGGTTGTAGTTCAGCGTGACTTTGCGTTCGGCTCCAGGGGGAACCGGGAAGACACTCGTCTGGAACAGACCGCTGCCCATCCATTCCAGCAGAGCAGGGTCCTTGTTCGAGCGGACGATCGCTTCGTAGACCGATCTCGCTTCCTTGGCAGGCATCAGCTTGCCGGGAAACTCTTTCCCATCGACCAGCAGTGTCAGCTTATCGACGGCCCCGTCATAAGGGAGTGGAAACAGGAACTGCACTTCCATCTGAGTGCTGCCCGTGTTGACGAACGATTGCGAGACCTGCACGCGAGCCACCTGATCGGTGACACGAGCCTGAACGCTGAGCTCTTTAATCTTGTAAGAACTGGAAGGTGGGGGTAGTGGGCGGATGTGGGGAGTTGGATGCGGTATTGGACGGGGCAGTGGTCCGGGATGGTTGGTGATGATCAGCACCCCTTGCGCGTAGGTGACTGCATTCGCGAACCCGACGCACAGCCCTAACATCAGCCCCAGAAAGCGTTTCATGATGATCTCTCCACTGCGATAGCTCCGGATTCGACGCGGCACCGTTGGTTGGACGCCCGCGCGAATCCGAAAGTTCCCACACAATGAGAACGCTTGGCGAGAGGCGAATTCTTACTTGTGTTTGTCAAAACTTGATCCGGGGAAGGCCATGTCCATGGTCATGGCAAGCGGAGCGAACTTCGGTTGCCGATGAACAAAGGGGGCTCGCGCTCCACGAAAAGAGGCCAAGGCCTTACGCCGCACCCAGGAAGGCAAGAAGGCGAGCCTCGTCCACTTCGTCCTCCCGCCAAGGAGGTGATCTCGCTGAGAGATTGGGCGACCAATGGGAGACGACCGAATCGAGCACCGGTGATGGCACTCGTTCGGTTGTTCCTCAATCACATGATGTGCGCATCGTCACGAAACAGATCTCGTGAACGACATGAGCACTGAGTGAAATCCTGCCAACGTCTCGCTTGGTCCCCCGAGCCGCAGCGAGACGTGGCGAGGAATTTACTTACTCGTATCTTTGTGATCGCCAGTCTTTTCAACGTCGGTCTTGGTGGTGACGGTTGTGGTTCCACCCGGTGTCTTCACTTCTTCTTTCTTAGTGGCAGTGGACTGCTGTGAGCAACCAGCACTCACAAGCAATGACGAGCAAACGGCGACGGCGGCGATGATTCGTTTCATGGTATACGCTTTCTTGAATCAAGATTGTGATGGACCCTGATCAAGGCTTAAGCAAACACGATGCCAGACTGATCAACGAATGCTCGTGGCAGCAGTTCTTCGTCCCTCATGTTGAATTCGCATTGTCGAAGACTGGCAATCTGCTAGTCGAATGGACCTGTTGCAGGGGTTGATAGTCCTCGATCACGAATGAATCTGCTCCACTGCGACGGCTCGACATCAGCAGATTGAGATCCCTGCGGATGCGTCCGATGAGACGAAAACGTCCGCAATGCGTGGACACCGACCAAAAATGAGTTGTTGAATCGACTGTGCGCATGAAAGCGGGTGCGCAGGCGGTACCCGAATAAGCGAAATACATTGCCCAGTCGCCTTGGCGAGCTCTTCGAAATGTGCGTTCGTCAGGGCGATTGTTTTTGCTGATGGTCAATCATTGATCGGTGTCGCTCGGAACGGAATTCGATCAAGTTCGGTAGAATCTGCCGCTGACATTGTCGATTGAATGCGTCCAGCGGGCGTTGTTACCAAGGTCAGTTTTCGAGTCCAGATCTGTCACTAATTCATGCCCAAAGATCCTTGCAACCGGTCGATGCAAGAGTGCCTCTACGGGAAATGAGCCATGAACGAAATTGAAACTCCAGCGGAAGATCGTTTGCCCTCAGCATTGTCAAACGACGAGACCGATGCCGCCGTGAAGTCGACTGATATTACGATCGGTCGGCTGTTCCACTTCCTGTTGGGATCCCGCCCTGCGATCCTGGCCTTCGCGTCGCATCGCGATACGTTCTGGCTGGGTTTGGTCCTGGTGATCTCTGCCGGGTTTGTCCGGGAATATCACGGGATCAACTGGCTGCAGAACCCGTGGATGATTGCTCTTCCTTTCATCACAACCGTCGCATTGTCGCTGGTTCTGTTCCCGCTGGTCGTGGTCGTGGCCCGCATGCGAGGTGCCGCGGACGGGCAGTATTGGGAGCGATTCCGCGTATTCCTGGGTCTGTTCTGGATGACCGCACCACTGGCGTGGATCTTTATCCTTCCGGTTGAGCGACTGATGTCGGCGGACGATGCGGCGATCATCAAACTCTGGTTCCTGGGGATGGTTTCGCTTTGGCGAGTATTCCTGGTGACTCGGATCCTGTCGACGTTGTTCGTCCCGCGTGCCAACGAGATGTTCTATACCGGAACTTTCTTCATCTTGATGCTCGTGCTGGACTCGCTGTTCCTCTGTCGATTCCGCGGGGATCGTCCAGTCATGATGGTCGGAAACGTGGCCGAGGCTCCCGCCGTCGAGTTTCTGATCGTTCACGTGATGGCCGTGATCGTGGTCGTGGGAGTGATCACCTGGCCGATCTGGCTGGTCGGAACATTGATGGTCGCACTCGGTGAAGGGAGTCGCTGGTCGTGGACAGTCAAAGCGGCACCGTCTCCGGGGCGGCTCACCATGGGTGTCAAACTGCTCGCGACGGCGTCGTTGTTGATCTGGATGGTGTTGATTCCCATCACACAGCCAAGTCGACAGGGGACACAGATCAGCCAACCCAGCCGACAAATCGAGCCGCTACCGAGGTCTGTCGAACTCAATGCCTCGCGAGCTGAGAGCGTCCATTGATTTGCGGATGCGAGCAGAATCGAGGCAATGCTTCGGCCAGACCTCTGTCCAACCGAAGAGTGAAGCTGAAGCATCACCTACAGGATTACCCCACCAGCCCCGGTGCTGACTCCAACTGCTCACGGTTGGTATCCAGGTAGGCAGTCGCTTCTTCCTCGCTCTTAAACTGTTGGCCAAGGAACGCCTGCGGAACCCACCGGCCGCGGTCTGACCAGCAGACCGTGAATTCGGTGTGAGTGCGGGCCGAACCCGGCGCTTTGGATGTCGTCATTCCATCGACATCTACAATGCGCACGCCCGAGGCGATCAGCCACTTCTTGTTGTAGTTCACCGGTTGAATCATGAGGCCTCCTGGTTCATAGCGGATTTCGGCCGAGCCTGGTTGTGGCTCGACACGATGAATTCTGATGAGCACCAGTTGTACCAGTTGAAATCGAAGCTCTGCAATGCGCCCGCACGTTCCGTTCTGTAAAAGACCCTTGGTTTAGCCGATACGTCGCACGGTGTTCCTTGTGATCACGACTTGCCGTCGATAACTTGCGAGCATGCAACTGTATTCTCCGATGAGTGAGTGATCGCATGCGAGTCGGAATTCTGGCCTTGTTGTCGTTGATCGTCATAGTCTCTGTGACGATCGCGGATGAGCCGGTGCACTCGCGAGTTGATCAGTTGATTGAGGCCGCGGCGGGAACGACTGTGGCACCACCGAGCGATGATGCTGAGTTCTTGCGTCGCGTTTATCTCGATCTTGCCGGCCGCATTCCGTCGGTTAGCGAGGCGCGCGCTTTCATCAGTGATTCGACGGCCGACAAACGATCGGCCCTGATTGATCGGCTACTCGCATCGCCCGAATATCCGCGCCACATGCGCGAAGCGTGGCATGTGCAGTTGATGGAGCGGGCTGGCGATCATGAGGAATGGTCGCGATATCTCGAACAGTCGTTCGCGTCGAACAAGCCGTGGAATCAGTTGGTGCGTGAGATCTTGAATCCTGATCCCGATCAAGAGGCAACTCGCGGGGCGGCGTTCTTTCTGACAAAGCGGCTGGAGAACTATGGGCAGCAACTGGTGGACCTGCCGGGGCTGACTCGCGATGTGGGCAGGTTATTTCTCGGTGTCGATCTCCAGTGTGCTCAATGCCACGACCATTTGTTTATTCAGGATTACAAACAGGTCGACTTCCAGGGGCTGCATACGTTCCTGTCACACACCAGTATTCGCACCGATCTGAAGTATCCAGCGATTGCGGAAAAGGTGATCGACAAGAAGGCGGAGTTCATGTCGGTCTTTGTCAAAGAGCCGCACGCGACAGGGCCTCGATTGCCATTTGGTACCGAGTTCGAAGTTCCGGCGTTCGCTAAAGGGGAAGAGTTCGCCGTCGCGCCGGATCGCAAAGTCAACTTTCCCGGCAAGCCGAAGTTCAGCCCGTTGGGAATTCTGGCCGAGCAACTGCCCATTGCGACGAACAAGCCGTTTGTTCGTAACATCGTGAATCGACTTTGGTTTCAGATGCTCGGGCGAGGACTCGTCCATCCACTTGATTTGCAGCACAGCGAGAATCCTGCCAGTCATCCCGCGGTGCTGGAGCTATTGGCGGATGAGTTCGTGGCGCATCAGTTCGATATCAAATGGCTGCTGCGCGAACTGGCATTATCGCGAGCCTATCAGCGGTCAAGCATCTTGCCGGCGGAGCTAGAGCGTGAACCGCTGCCAGAGAAGTATGTCGTCGCGATTGAGAAGCCACTGTCGACCGAACAACTCTTGTGGAGTGTGTCGCAGGCGACCGGTGAGTTGCCTCGATTCCAAATGCCAACCGAAGGGGCAGCGAAGCCAAATCCACAACTGGAAGAGTTGCGGAAGAGATTTGTCGCCGCCTTTGCGAATCCCCCGCGCGATCCCGAAGTTGAGTTTGCTCCTTCGGTCAAAGCGGCATTGTTTCTGTCGCATGACGCCAGGGTGCTGGAGTTACTGAAGCCGAAGGATGGCAACCTCGCGGCGCAATTGGTCACTGAGTCGGATCACGCCAAACGATGTGACTTGTTGTTTGTCACGGTCTTATCGCGAATGCCTGCCAGGAACGAAGTGCAGGCCATGGAGCAGTTTCTGGCTGGCCGAGCCGAACAGATGGATCAGGCCATTGGCCAAATGATCTGGGCGTTGATCAGTTCGACCGAGTTTTGTGTCAATCACTGACGGAAGATTTCCAGCCACGGATGAAACACGGATTGAACACGGATCAGGAGCTAAGAAATGTGGCAGGGTGATGTCACGAAGGGGTTCATATCATATTTTGATGCGAACCTTGAATGGCCGATCGGTGTCATGCAAATGTAAAGTCTTGATGCGGCATCAACGTGATGCCGCAGAATTGTTTGTGTTTTAGGAGAATGTATTGAAAGAAGTGTTAGGGGTCGATGTTGGCGGAGTCATCATCGATCGAGTGAATGATGGGACGGATACGTCCTTTTTTGGCCGCAATTTCTTGCTGACGACCGCTGTGGCCGATGTGTTTGACGTGCTCAAGCAACTCAATGAGCGGTTCGACAAAATCGTGCTGGTCTCGAAGTGTGGTCAAAGCACTCAAGACCGCACTCGCCAGTGGCTCGCTCACCACAATTTCTACGATCGAACAGGAATTGCCGAAGCGGATGTCCACTTTTGTCGCGAGCGACGCGAGAAAGCGCCGATTTGTCAGCGGCTCGGTGTCACCCACTTCATCGATGATCGATTGGAAGTGCTGGGATATCTCGAGACGGTCAGTAACCTGTACCTGTTTCAGCCAATTGAGACGGAAGTGAAAAGGTTTTCGCGATTCCTGCCAAGAGTCAAACGAATGAATTCGTGGCAAGAAGTACTGCGAGACCTGACGACGACGTGATCGAGTGACTTTCGCGGTCGGAGATTTGACCACGAACCTCACGAATTGACACGAATGAAAGCGAGCCCTTGCGAGAGCGTTTGTCTGGCTCGCATTCGTGGGGATTCGTCCTATTTGTGGTCAACTCGGTTTTGATCGACGCCAACCAGGGGTAACATCCGCAACTTCGAACGAAGTCGCAGTGATCAGACTCAAGGGCCTGGCGTGATTCTGGAACTTTTTGAATACCTCACCACTCCTTGTTCCTGGACGGCTAGGAAATTGGGGTATTTGAATGGGCAACTGGGGATCAAGGTCCGGCATCGGCAGTGTCGGCGGGCCTGGAAAGATCATCTGGAACGAACGATGCAGGTGATCCGCACGGCGGTGCTCGACTGTCCGCAACGACGTAAGGCGGTGGTGCTGGGATCGGGGTTGCTGCTGGATGTTCCTCTCGCGGATCTGGCGGCCAGCTTTGATCAGGTGATCCTCGTCGATGTGGTTCATCCGCTGAGCGTCTATCTGACGACGCTCAGGTATCGCAACGTGAAGCTAGTTCGAGCCGACGTGACTGCGACCGCCGTTGAGTTGGCGGAAGCGGCGAAGGATCCTCGCAGGCCGCTGCCGCATGCGGAACCGCAGTTGTTCTGTGACGATCCGCTGGTCGACTATGTTGTCTCGGTGAATCTGCTGTCTCAACTTCCGTATGTCCCCGCGTATTACCTGGAGAAGAAGTCTCGACCCGAATCGGAAGTGGATGCGTACGCGCGTGACCTGATTGAGAGTCACCTCGACTATCTGCGTCGCTTACCGGGTGTGGTGACGTTGATCACGGACGTCGAGAAGCTGAAAGTCAATCGTACGGGCGAGGTCGTGGAGCGGTTTGACATCCTCTATGGAGCGTCATTGCCCGAGAAAACAGAGGAGTGGACCTGGGAGCATGTGCCCTTGAATCATCTGTCGCCGGAGTTTGCTTATCATCGGCGCGTTTGTGCGGTGCAGAATTTGAAAGTGACGAGCGACGAGGCGCCACTTAAGTAGCCTTCTCGCTCTGCGAGAAGTAAGCCGATCGCAAATCCGCGCTTCGTGGAGCATCGGAACGGCATGGCGATCACGGCGGCGCGTTCATCGGCCTTCTTCTCGCGGAGAGAGAAGGCTACTTAATGAAGCGTTCATTGAGCGAGGTGGCGTGCTGCACTAAAGTGCAGCCTTCAAACTCAGTTTCAATTCGCACACTTCGACTTCGCCTTAGAAAGCTTTCGCATGGATCTCGGACTTCAAGACAAAGTGATTCTTGTGACCGGCGGGGCCAAAGGGATTGGGCTGGGCGTTTGCCACGTGCTGGCGGCGGAGGGGGCGATTCCGGTCATTGTTGGTCGCAATGAGGCTGACAATGCGGCAGCGATGAAATCGATTGAAGCGGTGGGTGGTCGGGCTTGGGCGGTGGCCACGGAGCTCAATCAGACCGAGGATTGTCGGCGCGCGGTGGAAGCGACCGTGACGAAGTACGGTCGCATTGAAGGCTTGGTGAATAACGCCGGGATCAACGACGGCGTGAATCTGGAGGATGGGGATACAGAACGCTTCGTCGCGTCGTTGCGGAAGAATCTGTTGCACTACTATGAGATGGCTCATTTCGCGTTGCCCGAACTGAAGAAATCGCGCGGGTCGATCGTGAATGTCGGGTCCAAGGTGGCTGAGACCGGGCAGGGGGGGACATCGGCGTATGCCGCGGCGAATGGGGGTCGCAATGCGTTGACTCGCGAATGGGCCGTGGAACTCGCCAAGTACAGCATTCGTGTGAATGCGGTCATCGTGGCCGAATGCTGGACTCCAATGTATGCGACATGGTTGGCGACTGTTCCCAATCCTGATGAAACGCGCCGACAGATTGAATCGCGGATTCCTTTCGAGCACCGCATGACGACCTGCGAAGAGATTGCCAACACGATCGCCTTTCTGCTGTCGCCTCGTTCCAGCCATACCACTGCCCAACTGATTCACGTCGATGGGGGTTACGTCCATCTTGATCGATCGATCACATCGCTCAGTTAAGGGACAACTTTCGGCTGTTTTCGATGGGGAAGGCGGCGCGCAGTTTGCGTCTGACCACTCAGTAGCCGGTACAATGTTTACCAGTTGAGTGATCCGAGCGCAATTTGCGCGAAACCAAGTCAACCATTTATTGTGCGAGAAGAATTATGCGTGTCTGGCCAGGGCGACCTTATCCGTTAGGGGCGACATGGGACGGAAATGGCGTCAACTTTGCCCTCTTCTCGGAAAACGCGCACAGCGTGGAACTCTGTCTATTCGACTCACCAGACGATGAGAAGGAAACGGAAAAGATCCCTGTCGTTGAGCGCCGTGATCTCGTGTGGCACTGCTATTTGCCTGACGCGCGACCAGGCCAATTGTATGGCTATCGCGTGGCAGGGCCCTACGAGCCTGCAAACGGGCATCGCTTCAATGCCAACAAAGTTCTGCTCGATCCCTATGCCATGGGGATCGGCCGAGACACCAAATGGTGCGACGAGATGTGGGGCTACAAGATCGGCGATCCTGAAACCGATCTGTCGTTCGATGATCGAGATAATGCGCACGCGGCTCCCTTGGGGGTGGTGATCGATCCGGCGTTCACATGGGGCGATGATCGACCACCGAATCATCCCTGGCATGAAACAATCATTTATGAAATGCATGTCAAAGGATTCACACAACTACATCCCGGCGTTCCCGAAGAACAGCGCGGCACCTACGCGGGTCTGACGTCTCCGGCAGCTCTGGATCATCTTAAGCATCTCGGGGTGACGGCCGTCGAATTGCTGCCCGTGTTTCACCGCTGTGACGATCGACATCTCATCGATAAGGGGCTTTGCAATTACTGGGGCTATAACACTCTGGCCTTTATGGCACCTGATCGACACTTCTCGTGCGCCGACAGTGCAGATGAGACGGTTCGAGAATTCAAGACGATGGTGCGCGGCCTGCATTCGGCGGGAATCGAAGTGATTTTGGACGTGGTCTACAATCACACCGCCGAAGGGAACCAGAATGGGCCCACGATGACATTCCGCGGCATCGATAACGCGGCGTACTATCGGCTGTCGCCCGAAGATGCTCGTTTCTACATGGACTTCACCGGTTGCGGTAACGGGTTCAACATGCGGTCACCGCGAGTCTTGCAACTGATCATGGACAGCTTACGGTACTGGGTGACCGAAATGCATGTCGACGGGTTCCGCTTCGATCTGGCGAGTGCCCTGGCCCGCGAACTGTATGAAGTCGACAAGCTGGGGGCGTTCTTCGACATTCTGCATCAAGATCCCGTGTTGTCCGGCGTAAAGCTGATCGCGGAACCGTGGGACTTGGGATCGGGCGGATATCAGGTTGGTAACTTTCCATCGCAATGGTCCGAATGGAATGGCCGTTATCGGGACAATGTGCGTCGCTTCTGGAAGGGTGACGGGGGGATGCTGTCGGAGTTTGCAACCCGCATCTGCGGTTCGGCTGACCTCTATGAATGGAGCAGTCGTCGTCCGTATGCGAGCATCAATTTCGTGACCTGTCACGACGGCTTTAACATGCATGACCTGGTGAGCTACAACGAAAAGCACAACGAAGCGAACGGCGAAGAGAATCGCGACGGAGCGAACGACAACCAAAGTTGGAACTGCGGCGTCGAGGGGCCAACGGACGATGCCGAGATCAAAACACTGCGTCTGCGGCAGATGAGAAACATGCTGGCGACATTGGTACTGAGTCAGGGTGTTCCCATGATCCTGGCTGGCGATGAGATGGTGAAGTCCCAGGGAGGCAACAACAACTGCTATTGCCAGGACAACGAACTGACATGGCTCAATTGGGACTGGGACGAAGAGCAGCAACAGATGTTCGATTTCGTTCGCGGCATCATTGCTCTACGCAAAGCCGAGCCGGTCTTTCGCCGACAGAAATTTTTCCAGGGCCAATCCATTCGAGGCAGTGAGGAATCATCTGATGTCTGCTGGATCAACATTGACGGCAAGCAAGTGACCGATGAAGTCTGGGATGCCGGTTTCGTCAAATGCATCGGTCTGCGACTGGATGGCAAGCTGATTGGCGAAGTGAACGATCACGGCGAACCGATCGAAGGCGATACCGTTCTCCTGTTGCTGAACGCGCATCATGAAGAGATCTGTTTCATGCTGCCGACCCCGGTCGAAGAGGCGTACTGGGAACCGCTACTGGACACCGCCCAGTTTCCGGGACATCTGTCGGAGACCAAAGGGGGGGCACAGTATCGAATCTTCGCTCGCTCAATTGCTCTCTTGCGATTGATGACTCCGACCATCAAGCAGAAGCAGAAAGAAGGGTTCGTGGCCGCCGAGATCATCGCCGATCTGGCTATGGATACTCCGGTGGGTCGCGAGAGCCATCTGAAATCATTGCAGGGCAAGTAAGGTGGTTGAGTAAGATCTGAAATGAGAGACCGCTGTCGCAGGACAGCGGTCTCTTTCATTCTTTGGCAGTCTGCGGCCGCAATCCCGATGGTGGCCATTACACTGAGGAGAAGAATCTCACTGAAGAAATTGAAAGCCATAGTTGCAATCGGCGTCATGTCGGCTATGATATTCGTGAGATTGAGACTCAGTCTCAACTCGCCAGCCAGCCCCTCTCGCGGTCGCCAGCTAGCAGTTCCACTCCCTGTGAGGTGGTAGGAACGCATTCTACAGCAGTTGGTTATGGCGATTTCACCGACTTCCTTGTCGGTATTTCGCCTTAAAAAATAAATCCGATCGAACTCAATGTCGAGTTCGATCAAATGCCGTCGCCAGCCACCCCTCTCGGTAGCCAGCCAACGACTCGGTCCCCGTTGAAATCGTTGTCACTGGTTCATTGAGAGGGAGTTGTCATGCCGCGTGGTCGAAAGTCTCGTCCTGGTTTTACGTTGATCGAACTGCTGGTGGTGATTGCGATCATCGCCGTTCTCATTGCTCTGCTGTTGCCAGCCGTTCAACAGGCTCGCGAGTCCGCTCGTCGAACTCAGTGCAGCAACAATCTCAAGCAGATCGGCTTGGCGATTCATAACTATCACGATTCGTACACGCGATTCCCGTTGAGTTCGATCGATCCGGGACTGGGTAAGTCGGGCGTGTTTGCGAGCATTCTTCCCTATCTGGATCAGGGGAACACGTACCAGCAATACAACTTCAGTTTAGGGAATACAGATCCCACAAATCTGATTGCTGTTTCGCAAAAGATCCCGGCCTACTTGTGTCCGACCGCACCATTTCGACGGCCAGTTCCCATCAGTGGTTGCGACAGCAACAGTCGCGCTCCAGGAACTTATGCCGCCTGTACGGGTAGCTTGGATCCGTACGGCACATTTCCAACGACGGCCAATCCGACCTCGGTTCCGAATAATGGTGCGATCGTCAATTCGGGCAGCGGTAGCACGAGCATGCGAGATCTGACCGATGGGTCTTCGTCGACATTCCTGTGCGGTGAGTCGGCCTGGAATTTTGGAGATTATCTGTGGGGTGCGATGCCAGCCACGCCCTGTAGCGGTCAGGTTCGCTGGGGCTTCACCTACTGGTCGTCTCCGTATCCATTGGCCACCGCATTCACCACTGCCGGGCCGTTTAATCCCAAGTCGATGCAGGGTGATTCCTCGCGTTTGTCGAGTTTTCGTAGCGAGCATATTGGTGTCGTGAACATGTTGCTGTGCGACGGTTCTGCTCGATACATCAGTGAAAATATCGATCACAACTTGCTGAATTCGCTGGCCACCCGATCCGGTGGCGAAGTGGTTGGCGATTTTTGAAGTCAGCGTCATGTGACCGGCATGGGCGGAGCGCAGAGATGCGACCGCCCCCGCAGTTTTCGAATCTGCGTATGTGTTGGGTGCCTGTTTCTGGTGAGGGGGATATGGCTGGAACTCTTCAATGTCGTTGGGCAAGTATCGGCTTGTTGGCTGTTTGTTGTGTGGTTGGCTGTGGAGGTTCCAAAGGGCCGCAGCGAGTCGCCGTGCGGGGAGCGATTCTTTTCAATAATGAGATGCTGAAAGCTGGTCGTATCACGTTCACGCCGATTGACGGATCGAAGGGGCCGACGGCGGTGGCGACTGTGACCGATGGCTTCTATGACTTCAATGTCCTGAATGGCCCGGTTGTTGGCAAGAACAAAGTCCAGATCGAGTCGATTATCGACCCTGGATTCGCAATGGATGACGAAGCGGCGTACGCAAAGGCGTCTCAGGAAAAGGGTGGCGTTCCCGTGTTGCCTCAACAGCCGATTCCACCTGAATTCAATCAGCAGTCGAAGTTAGTTGTCGAAGTTTCGCCAGACGGCGAAAAGAAACTCGATTTCTCGCTATGAAGGGTGAGAATGGGTGGGGTTCAGGTTCGTCGCCCGCGCTACTCTTCAATGGTGGTCTGAAATGGATTGGTCAAAGGATTTGATGCTGATGAGCTTAACCGACAAAACGACATGCAGTACACGTGGTCGGTCATGGCAATCGCTGATCGAAGGGGCGACGATCGCGGTGACGCTATGTGTGTTGTCGGCTAACGCGCTGGCAAATGGATGGACTGGCTTTCAAGGGCCTGTGCCAGAGGGCACCAATGTCGAAGCGGTCCCGATGACCTGGTCACCCGAAGCGGGGTTGCTCTGGAAAGCTGAGATCACCGGGTACGGACAATCCAGCCCGGTGACCTGGGGTGGACGAGCTTATGTGACATCGATCTCGGGTCCCAAGAAAGAGCACTGTCACGTCACTGCTTTTGATCTGGAGGCTGGTAAGGTTTTGTGGAAGCACGATCTGGAAGCAGCGACCCAGACGGAAAGCAGTAACTACGTCAGCAAGGCAGCCCCGACGCCGGTCGTCGATGCTGACGGGGTGGTCTGTTTCTTCGAAGGTGGCAACCTGATTGCGCTGAACCACGAAGGGACGGTGCGATGGCAACGAAACCTGGTGGAAGAGTTTGGCCCGATCGAATCGCGACATGGGTTGGCCGCTTCGTTGGAGCAGTCTGACAGTCACGTCTTCGTGTGGGTCGAACGTCAAGCAGACCCGTATGTGATGAGTGTGCAGAAGGCGACCGGTCGCGAAGATTGGAAAGTGGCCGGTCTGGGGGTCACCAGTTGGGCCAGCCCTCGATTGATCTCCGTCAAAGGCAATAAGCATCTGGTGTTGAGCGGGATTGGACGTATCGCGGGCCTCGACCCCGTGACCGGCAAAAGTTTGTGGAACTTTACTGAAATCAAAGGGAATTCGACGCCGACACCGGTTCCTGTCGGCGATAGCCGTTTCTTGATCGGTGCCACGGCTGGACGCGGCGAAGGAGAGGCCGGGAAGGCTGCGGAATCAAATGGTCTGATCGAGATCAAGACTGCCGATGACGGCACTTTCAAAGCCGAGTTTGTCTGGAAGGCCAAGCGTGCGACTTCTTCGTTTGGCTCACCGCTGGCACATCGAGGTCACGCCTACTACGTGAATGCCACTGGAGTCCTGTTCTGCCTGGATCTGGAGACGGGCGAAGAACGCTACTCGAATCGTCTGGCCGATAGCATCTGGGCCACACCGATCGCCTTCGGTGATCGCATTGGGATCTTCGGAAAGGGAGGCACCGTGTCGATCGTGTCGAGCGGCGAGACCTTCGACAAGCTTGCTGAAAATGTCACTTGGGAAGCTCAGGTCGCCGATCCCGCGGCATCTCGTAATCCGGGTGGCGCGCCGGTGTTGTATGCAGCCGTCTATGTGAAGGATCGCCTGCTGCTGCGTCGAGGCGACGTGTTGTATTGCATTGCTTCGAAACGCTGATCGGAACGTGCTCCGTTAGGCGTTACAAAAATGTCCCGCGACCGTGGCGGTCGCCAAACCGTTGTTAACTAGGATCACTCATGAAACGTTTTGGACTCATGATCGCGCTCTTGCTGGCTGTCCCCAGCCTGAGCCAGGCCCACTTCATCTTTCTGTTGAACGATTCCACGTCACAGACGGGAAAGGTCAAAGTCTTTTTTGGGGATGCCGCTGAAGCCGACGACCCCGCGCTGCTCGATAAAATCGCCAAGGCGGAACTTTGGACCGTTGCTGGACGTGGCGAACCAAAGCTGCTGCCGTTGACCAAGGGGAGCGATGCCCTGGAAGCCGAACTGAACGGTCAGGCTCAACAGTCGACGTTGATTCTGCGTCACACCTACGGTGTCATGGCCAAAGGTGCCGAGCCGTTCTTGTTGAAGTACTACGCCAAGACGTACCCGTTTGCGTTGCCTGGAACTTGGAAAGCGGTTCGCGATGCCGATCGCCTGCCACTGGAAGTCGTGCCAACAGCTAAGGGGGCTCAGACTGTCCTGCAAGTGCTGTGGAACGGCAAGCCACAAGCGGGCTCGTTGGTGACGGTGGTTGGGCCAGGAATCGATACGAAGATTGAAGGAACGACAGACGATGCGGGCAATTTCGCCTGCGAACTGCCCAAGTCGGGAGCCTATTCGATTCGTGCCAAGCACATCGAAGAGAAGGCCGGAACGCTCGAAGAGAAAGAATACAAGTCGGTCCGCCACTACTCGACGTTGACGCTGCATCATCAACCAGGCCGTCTGGCACCGACCGCCCACAACTTGCCGACCCTACCCAAAGGCTTGACCAGCTTCGGCGGAGCTGTCACTGGCAACACGCTGTATGTCTACGGCGGCAACTATGGCAGTGCTCACGAATATACGAACGAAGAACAGTCTGGCGATTTGTGGAAGTTGAATCTGAGCAACCCGACGCAGTGGGAACTGGTTTCCGCTGGCCCACGTCGCCAAGGCTTGGCCGTCGTCGAACACAAGGGTTCGATCTATCGCATTGGCGGATTCGTCGCCACGAACAAGTCTGGCGAAAAACAGAACTTGGTTTCGCAGGATGACTTTGCCAAGTTGGACGCTGCCACGGGACAATGGATCACACTGCCCAGCCTGCCAGAGCCACGATCATCCCACGATGCCGCGGTTGTTGGCGACACGATCTATGTGGTTGGCGGCTGGAACATGCAAGGTGGCGGTTCCGGAGCGAAGTGGCACGACACGGCACTCGCCATGAACCTCGCCAGCGACAAGCCAGAATGGAAGACTGTCGCTGCGCCAAACTTCCATCGCCGTGCGTTGGCCTTGGCCGCCTGGAACGGAAAACTGATCTGTATCGGTGGCATGAGCGACGGAGGCGGCCCGACGACCAAGACCTCGATCTACGATCCCGCGAAGAACGAATGGTCCGAAGGGCCCGCTCTGCAAGGGACCGCCATGGACGGCTTCGGCAGTTCGGCCTTCGCCAGCAACGGTGCGCTCTATGTCACGACGGTCTCAGGATCGATCCAACGCCTGGCAACCGATGGCAAGGAATGGGAATTCGTCGGCCAGATCGCTCATCCTCGCTTCTTCCATCGCCTGCTGCCTTGGAGTGATTCGAAGCTGGTGATCGTTGGCGGAGCCAGTATGGAAGAAGGCAAAACCGAAGACCTGGAAGTGCTGTCCGTTGGCAACCTGCAAACGGCCGCGAAGTAGTTCGGGTTGATTACGATTGAATGAGAAGGGGCTGCGAAATCAGTTTTCGCATCCCCTTTTTCATTTATTGAAGAAAAGCATGTTTTCACGCGAAGCCGCGAAGTCGCGGAGAGAGAGCAAGAAGTTTGTTGGGTCTCTGAAAATGGGATCACCTCTGCGTCTTATCCCTTCGCGACTCCGCGGCTTCGCGTGAAAACTTCCTTCTGAATTGTTTACGCTCATCAAGTGGCGTCGGCCGTAACAGGTTCTGGGGTCAGGGTGACGCTTTCGAGATCGAACAGTCCCTTCAATCGCAGCGTGATCGTTGATTCCAGTTCCGTTGGCGGGTCGACTAGCCAGCAGACTTCGCCTCCCTGGAAGGTGGCGACGGGCTGGCCGTCGACGTAGGCGACTCGGTTCGAGGCGGTGCTGGGGATGCGATCCTGTTTGGTGATGATGCCGACCAGATTGAGCGGGTCGGCTCCCGAGACGACGAGGATTTCTTGAGCGGCTCCCTCGTCACGCAGTCGGCGCAGTTGCTGGATCGCGTCGGGCAGGGCGAATTGCTCACCCCCGACTCCGACAATGAAGCGTCCCCCACGGATCTCGCCACGCGCTTCCAGACGCCGGAGGACTTGCAGCACTTCGAACCACGATGGAGCGCCGTCTTCGCGTACGAGGAGATCGCGAAAGACGATTCCCCAGCGACGCAGCAACTGCCACGCCCAATCTTCGGTAATGCTCGTTCGTCGAACTGCGGGTACGTCCGACTGAACAGCTGGGGGTGTTGCGATCTGTGCGTCGGAGTTTTCCGGCGGGCTGGTGAAGGGGACGCGCAAGGACCAACGGCCCATCGCGGTCCGCGTCGTGCGGCGTCGTTCACCACGATGATGCGCCGCCCGGCGGTGCTGATGGGACTTCTCCGCGGTCAAGGTTCTCAGGCCAGCAAATCCGTCGGCCGTGATCCAACCGCGAGTCACCAGTTCGCCTAGCACATCGTCCAGTTGAGACGGCAGCATTTGCGTGGCGGTCAACAGGTCCGCTGTGAACGTGGCACCTCGGCTGTGCAAGATTTCGCACACCTGAACGGCGGGGCTGCTGAGGCCGATCGGATTCGGTTCAGGGGCTTTTGCCGTCAGCCATTCGGCATCGGTTCGCAGGAACAACGAGATCGGGGCGATGCGCGTCAGACTGGCCATCGGTCGCGATTTGTCCGGGTCGCGAGGCGGCGGAAACAGTCGTCCCCAGCCGACTTCTCCGGTCAAACACAATTCGTCGAGCAGGTTCGCTTTGTACTGGTCGACCCGTGCCGGCAGGATTTCACGTTCCCAGGCGACTGCTGGAATATCGAGACCCTGCAATTGCGCGATCGCTTCGAACAGTCCGTTCGATCCCGACCGACGATTGGCAGCGAGCATGCCATGATGTCGAGCCAGAAAGCGGATGAAAACTTCGACGCTGACTGGTTCGATCTGCTTTCGCAAGCCGTCGAGCGTCAGTCGATGAATTCGAGCCAACAAGCGTCGGTGACACCATTCGATACGATGTTCGACTTTGAGAGCGTCGGGATCTGTCGCATACGCTTCAGGGGTGAAGCGACCTCGCAGAACGACACCTTCGCCTTCCAGAGCCTCCAGGCAGGCGTCGGCCTGGCTGACCGTGATCCCGAGCCGCTCGGCGACTCCCGCGCCCGTGATCGGTCCGCAAAACTCGATGAGACCGCGGACCATCGTCACGCGGGCTTCGATCGAATCCCAATCTTGTCGCACTTCGGGAGGCACGGTGACCGGCGGTGTCAGCGTTGCCAGAGGGAATGCGGCTAGTACGGCAGGAACGCGCTCTGTCGCGGCCCACGCACTCAAAGGGGGCGGATCTGCCGATTCTGATTTAGGGACTTCGACGAGTGTGGCGCGGCCATCAGCGACCAATTCATCGAAGTCAGATTGCCACGATCTGCCTTCGTCAATCGGTAGCAAGAGTCGGCTGAGCAGCGCGTCGTGCAGTTCATCCGCATTGCGGATTAGCGGCTGCGCGTCGAGGATCACCTGGCGAATCGCTTCGGGATCAAGCCGACCCAGATCTTCAACGCTTTCGACACTCAGCGATCGTCGTGTCGCCACCGCCCGGGCGCGACGTTCGGCCACTTCGCCCCCGTCCAGGAACGCGTACGGATTGGAGTTGAGTAACTCATAGCTGAACGGTGATGGTTCGCGCGTGTCGCGGGCGATGAACTCGATTTCCCCGCGTTCGACACGGGCGAGCACATCCTTCAGGGCTTCAATGTCGTGCGCTTCGTGCAGGCAGTCGTCCATCGTCTGACGAACGAGAGGATGATCAGGGAGTTCGATATCACCGACGACATTCTCCTGGCAGCCGGTGAGTTTAGGAAAGACGGCCGTCAGCAGGTCTTCACTGCGAAATCGCTGCAGCGCAGGGGGGACTCGTTTGCCGTGTTTGGCTCGCAGCACCTGCAACGCACGAGTTGCATTCCAGCGCCAGCGATTTTGAAAGATCGGCACGGCCAGGACCGCTTGTTCGAACATGTCCTGCACATTGCGCGGGTTCAGCATGCCGAACATGCTCTCCAGTGGGAAGCTGTGTTGCGGACCCAGCGACAGCACGATTCCATCGTCATCGGCACTGGCTTGCAGTTCGAAATCGAACGAGCGACAGAAGCGTTTGCGCATGGCCAAGCCCCACGCTCGCGTGATGCGCGTGCCGAAAGGGGCATGGATCACCATCTGCATGCCGCCGCTTTCGTCGAAGAAGCGTTCGAAAACCACGCGACGTTTACTCGGAACTATGCCAAGCGCAGCCTTCTGGGCGCGGATGTACTCGACGATTTGATGCGCTGCATGCGCCGTCGCGTTCGTTTCCAGCATCAGCCATTGTTCGGCGGCAAGAGGGTCTTCGATCCGCTGCTCAAGCTCTTCGCGCAGCCACGAGACTTCGTCAGACAATTCAAAGGTCCGGCCCGGAGCTTCGCCGCGCCAGAATGGAATCGTGGGTGGCGCGCCACCGGCATCGGTCACGAACAGATCGCCACCGCGTAGATAGCGAATTCGCCAGGACGTGTTCCCTAGCAGGAAGATGTCGCCCGACTGACTCTCCGTTCCAAAATCTTCGTCGACCGAACCGACGACGGTGTGATCTTCTTCTGTCACGACGCGAATCGAGAAGACTTCGGGGATCGCGCCGGCATTGCTGGTGGCGGCAATCCTCGCTCCGGGCCGTGTCCGCAGTCGGCGACCAACTTGATCGTGATGCAGATAGACACGGCTGCGACCCGCCGCGTGAGTCATCCCTTCGCTCAGCATCAAGACGATGCGGTCGAAGTCGGTGCGGGTGAGATTTCGGAAAGGGAATGCGCGGCGACAGAGGGCAAACAATTCGTCGCTGCCGCACTCGCGCGTCGACACTTCAGCGACGATCTGCTGAGCCAACACATCGAGTGGTGCATCTGGAATCGGGATGATGTCGAGTCGCCCGTGATGAATCCCGCGCATCAGCCCCATGCATTCGATCAACTCGTCACGTGTCAGGGCGAACAGCCGTCCTTTTGGGATCAGCCCCAAGGCGTGACCCGACCGACCGACTCGTTGCAGGAATGTGGCGATGTTTCGCGGGGACGCGATTTGAATGACGAGGTCGATGTAACCAATGTCGAGGCCCATCTCGAGCGACGCGGTAGCGACGACGGCTTTCAGCACCCCCGTCTTCAGGCGACGCTCGGTGTCATGCCGGTGGTCGGCCGCCAATGATCCGTGGTGACTGCTGATGGCTTCCGGCCCCAGCAGTTCGCTCAGTTGATGGGTCAACCGTTCAGCCAGCCGGCGTGTGTTGACGAAGATCAGTGTCGCACGATGAGTATTGATCAATTCGACAATTCGCTCGTTGATCTCAGCCCACTGCTCATGCATGCAGACCGTGCCGAGTTCGCTGGGCGGGACTTCGATGGCGAGGTTCAGTTCGCGACGGTGTCCGACATCGATGATCACCGGCAACTCGGGTGTGGCTTGTGGATTGTCAGGTGCAGCTGGTCCTTCCCCCACGAGGAATCTGGCAATCAGTTCAATCGGGCGTTGTGTCGCCGACAGACCAATGCGTTGCAGTCGGCGCGGGCAGAGGGCGGCGAGACGTTCCAGCGTGAGGGCCAGATGCGAGCCGCGTTTGTCGCGGACCAAGGCATGAATTTCATCGACAATCACCGTCTCGACCGACTGTAGCTTTTCTCGCGCCTTGGGGCTGGTCAGCATCAGGTACAGTGACTCAGGGGTCGTCACCAGAATGTGCGGGGGACGTTTGAGGATGGCGGCGCGTTGCGAGGCACTCGTGTCGCCCGTTCGCAAACCCGCACGGATCGGCGAGATGGCCATCCCTCGGTCTTCGGCGACTGCCAGGATCTGCGCGAGCGGCACATCCAGATTGCGATGCATGTCGTTGGATAATGCTCGCAGTGGCGAGATGTAGACCACGCGAATTTCGTCGGTCAGTTCGCCTGCTTCCGCCAATCTCAACAGCCGATCGATTGCCGCCAAAAACGCAGTCAGTGTCTTACCGCTCCCCGTCGGTGCGGCGATCAACGCATCGTGACCGGCGACCAGATGCGGCCAGCCCAACCGTTGCGGTTCGGTCGGTGACTCGAATCGCGATTCGAACCATTGCTGGATCACGGGATGGAACAACTGCAGCGGCATATCCATGAGGTGCGAAGAATCTTCTTCGCGTTTCCTTTCCGATGAGATAACTTTGTTCGGGGAGAGACCGCAGATCGCAGACTGCCCGATTATAGAACGCAGAGTTCTATTTCCAAAATGCGGTTATACTGCAATCGTGTACGGATGCCGCCTGATCTTCTGCCGGAGCAGATTGATGTTGCGAATTGTACTCGCCGTGCTGCTGGGATGGGCCGTTGTAATTGCTGGGTCTGTCGCGACTTGTCTCGCGCAAGAGTCCGCTGATGATGCCGTCGAGCGGCAGAACATAGAACGCTTCGCGACGATTCTGGAGCGAAATCCTCGACGCGGACCGGCCTTCGACAAGGTCTATGGATACCACTTGGAACGAGGTTCACTGGACACTCTGGTGACGTCGTACCAGCAACAGGCGGAGCAACGCGAAGGAATCGAGGCGGCCGCGCGGTGGATGATCGTCGGCATGATCGAAGCCCAGCGCGGCCATGATCCCCAGGCGATTGTCGCGCTGACCCAAGCAGAGCAACTTCAGCCTGCGAACGCGATGGCCCCTTACTATCTGGGGCAGCTTCTCGCCTTAAGTGGCCAGACAGCGGAAGCCGCAGACGCCATGGAGCGAGCGATCCGGCGGAAGCCAGCGGGTGCCGATCTGATGGAGTTCTACCAGTCGCTGGGGCGACTGTATCAACGCGCACAGAAACGGACGGAAGCACTCGGCGTGTGGACTCGCTGGGAGCAGCAGTTTCCCAATGATTTGCGAGTTCAAGAGCAGATCGCGACGACGCTGCTGGAGGAAGAAGACTTTGAGAATGCACTGCCACGTTTTGAAGCTCTGGTGCGAGCGACTCGCGACAAGTATCGCCAGTCGCAGTTTCAGGTCGAGATTGCCGAGATCAAGATTCGGCAGGGCAAGACCAGCGAGGGGATCAAGGAGTTCGAATCGCTGCTGAGTCAACTGAATCCCGACAACTGGCTGTATCGCGATGTCCGACGACGAATCGAAGCGGCCTACCTGAAAGGAAATGATACGGCGGGACTGCAGGCCTACTATGAAGCCTGGATCGACAAACATCCCGAGGACCTCGATGCGATCTCTCGTGTGGCCAAGTTATTGATTGGACAGGGGAACGGCAACCAAGCCGAGAGATGGCTGCAACGCGGCCTCAAACTGGCTCCTTCGAATCTGCCATTACGCCGGGCGTTGATCACGCAACTCGTAAATGACCGGTGCTATAACGAGGCGATCGCTCAATATGTGGAACTGGATCGGCAGGAACCGAACAACGTCGACACGATTCGCGAATGGGGCCGCACGATCTTGAAGGTCGCTTCTCGGCCGGTTGCATCACGTCAGCAGGACGCGGCGCTGGTGTGGGGCAAGCTGCTGGCTGTGCGGCCGGATGATGCTCATGCCGCGCTGCAGGTGGCCGATCTCTTTCGCCACGCCGAAATGACAGACGACGCCATTAAACTGTTTCGCCGCGCAATCGAGTTGGCTCCGGAAGACATTCAATATCGAGAGTATCTTGGCGAGTACCTGTTTACGTTGAAACGGAAAGACGAAGCACTGAGCGTCTGGCGTGAAATCGCGACGGGATCTCGTGAGTCGGCACCGAACGTCGCGCGCCTGGCCGAAGTCTTGGCACAGTACGATCAACTCCCGGAGGCGATCGATGTCAGCATAAAAGCGTGTCGACTGGACCCGAAAAACCTGGATCTGTTGCTGAAGCATTCCGCTTTACTGTCGCGGGCCAAGCGACATGAAGAAGCTCTGCAGCACCTGGCCTCATTTCAGAAGTTGGCGGTCACCGAAGAAGAGCGTGAACGCTGGCTACAGCGCGAAGTGGCGGAATTGAAGTCGGTCGATCAATTAAGCACGCGGATTCTGGAAGTGATCGCCGAGCAGCCGCTGTCAGCGGAAAGATGGTATTGGTTGGCTCGTGCATACGAAGTGAATGGCCAACCTCGGGAAGCTTTGAGCGCGATCGCTAAGAGTGTTGAGTTCGATTCGCAATCGATCCCCATGCTGGTGACCGCGGCACGATTGAATGAGTCGGCACATCAATTAGAGGTCGCTATTGAAATCTATGCCAAGCTGGCGACGCTGAATCGTCGGCTGCGGACGCAATACTTGCGGCAGATCGCCAGCCTCGAAGAGCGGCTTGGTCGTCGCGAGCAGGCCTTGCAGGCAGGTCGCGATCTGATTGCTGCAGCCCCTGCGAACGCGGAAATCAACGAGTTTTTCTCACAGCTTTGTTTTCGATTGGGGCGCAAAGATGAAGGAATTCAAACGCTGCGACTGGCTCTGCGCAGTAATCCTGGTGATCTGCCGACATTGCTTCGATTGGCGAATGTCTTGTCGAATCAGCATCAGCACCGAGACGCGGTTGAATTGTTATGGAGAGCGTTCGATCGATCACGCGAGCTTGCCGATCGCGTGACGGTTGTCGAGCAACTGGCGATCGCGCTGGAAAACACGAATCAACTCGATTCGCTTTACAGTCGGCTGGCACGCGAAAGTCGAGATCCAGCGAGGCATCGCGAGATGACGATCTGCCTGGCCCATGCCTACGAAGCCGCTGGCAACACAGCAACGGCCCTGAAGAAACTCGAACAGTTGGTCACAGATGAGACCCGCGATACAGAGCTGCTCACCTACACGAGGACGTTGCTTCAACGACAACAAGATTTCGCGGGGGCGGTTCGAATTCAACGCCAATTGATGAAGGTGACTGGTAGCGATTCGGAGCGAATGCAACTCGTTCAGCTGTTATTGCAAGCTGGAAACAACGACGAGGCCGTGGAATTGCTGATCACCAACGCGGGCGAGCAGCAGTTGACGGCGGGCGCGATGAAGCTGATCGACACGTTGCATCATCGCGGCCTGACGGCGCAGGCGATTGCCCGAGTGCAGGCCCTGCGCCGCCGATTCCCTGACAATTGGGAGTTGTTATATCGAGAAGCTTTGCTGGCGAAGTCCTCGGACGAGGCGAAAGATCTATTCGTCGAATTGCTCAAACTGAAACTTTCGGCGGATACGCCCTCACTCTCTGGACGGTCCAGGCTATCGCAACTGACAGCGACCTCGTTGCCGATCATTGAGCGGCTGGCGAATTTGCCGCGAGTGAGATTTGCGTTGCAAACGCGCAAGACGCAAGCAGCGGTGTATGTTTCAGGGGTGAACCGTTCCCAGGCACAACAACTCCAGCAGGCGCAGCAGAATTGGGATCCGATCGACTATGGCGAGGCGCGGATGTATGCGCTGGCATGGCTCGCGGAGACGGTGGGCAGTGGATTCATTGATGAGAAGTTTCCGGAGCTAATGGACTCGGTCAGTCGCGAACAAGTTGTCGATCAATTCGTTGTTCATTCGATACTCACCAGGGGTAAAAAACCTCGCGATTTGGCACGGCAGTTGATGATGCATTCGCAGGACGATGTCGAAGCAAAGATTCTCTATCTGCAACATCTGACAGGCCAGCAACTGTCAGGTCAGCAGCAGCCACCTTTTACGCTGCGACAGGTTCCAAGCCAGGTCGTCGTTTCTGGCACGGTGCAATTGATCCCCGGCCAAGGGCAAGCAGTGAAGAGGCTGTCGAGTCTGGATGCGAAGGAACTCGACGAAGCGGTGGCCCTCTATCGCGAGATTGCGGCTCGCCCGGAACTGGTTCCTTATAATGTCATTCTATTGGGCGGGCTGACGACCGAACTGACCCTGGCAGATCGGCAATCGGTGGTCGATGAACTGTATGCGAACGTCGCCCGGACCGCGTCGACACGCATTGAAGTCGCTTACCTGCTGTTTCATCAGCGCGCGTCAGGTGAATTGGCCAGCATACCTGCCTTGTTAGACCGCTTGATCGCGATCGAAGAGCAACCGGTCAAGTCGAGCTTAGCGCTGGCCAGCCCGTATTCGACGATCTTGCAATTCCTTACACCGGAACGCCTGCCGGTGATTTTGCAAAGTCGTTTGCAGCAGTCTAAAGATCCTGATCTCCTGCTGGCGATCTGGAGTCGGTATGTCCGTTTGTCTGCGCGTCACGCGGTGTTACGGCCTGCTGCGGTCGGTGTCTGGCAACTTCCGATTGTGGTGCCAGTCACGAATACCGGCCTGAATAGGCGGCCGCCCGGGACTCAACCGGCACAGCTTCAGGCCCGCAATGTCGTGACGGCGAACGCGGTTCGCATGAATCAGGAAATGCCTGCGATCGTCTTCGATAAGAGTGCTGACGCAATGCTCAATGTGGTGACCGATCAGTTCCGTCTGTCCCAGCGCACGGACGAACTGGTGTCGAAGATCACGCAACAAGTCCAGAATACGACTGCTGCCAGTGTCGAGTGTTTATACTGGCAGCATACGCTGGCGGATGTGTTGTGGTCGCAGAACAAGCGCGACGAAGCCCTGGCGATTCTCGCGGAAGCCAGCGAGCGATTCCCGCAAAGGCAGGATCTCAAATTCGGTCTGGCCCTGCAGTACGAGGCGGATCGTCAGATGGAAAAAGCGTTTGATGTGCTCGAAACCGTCACGGTCAATTCCACCGAGGAACGGCGTGCGCTCAATTCAATCCGTTATCGGTTGGCCTTTGCTGCTGCGGAACCAAATCGGATCCGGCGACTCCTCGAGCGATTGGCCGAAGAGGATGTGCCGGATCAACAGTTAGTGAGTGTGGCCACTGAGATGGTGAAGTACGGCCAACCGGACAAGGCCGAGGCGATGTTGTTGCGGGCGATGAAGAACCGTCGGCCAATGCCGACGGAATTGAGGGTTTTGATGGACGCTCAATTTGCAGTGGGGGCGATGGAGCGCGCTTCGGCAACGGCCTTATCGTTCCTCAAAGAACTCGATCAATCTCCTGCGGAGATGCGAAATCTTCGCGGCGTGGACGGCAAAGTCATCGAATTCCAGTTTGATCCCGCGGCGCAACGGCTGCGTTGTTATCAGGTCTTGCAGGCTTCCGGGCAATTGACGGATTTGATCACCAAAGAAGAGACGCGGATTGCGGAGTTCAAGTTCAATGAAGACGCCCTGAATCAACTCATCGCTTTGCACCAGGCGGCAGGACACACAAAACGCGCGGAGTTACTCGCGATTGAGAAGCAGAAGCTGAACCTGAGCAAATCTGCGGATCGTTTGAGTCTCGCATTGAAGTACATGGAGACAGGGTTGGAGTATCAGGCCATCGATCAATTGGCGATCCTTGTCGAAAGTGATCCTGGATTCCTGGCGTACCGAATTCAACCGACACTGGAACACTATCAAAGCCCCGAAGAACGCATCGCTTTTGCAGAGTTACTGCTGCAGTTGGATTGGGGAGTTTCGAACCAGCAGTTGGCCGTCTTGCGTGGCGTGATTGATCAATTTGCCGAAATCGTCGGACTGGAATCGGCGGCCACCAAACTCTTCCTGAGTATGTGGGATAAGCACCCCGAGCGGAGGATCGATTTGCTGCAACGGTTTTCGGATGATCGCTGGTGGAAGCTAAGTGAGGTTCAGCAACGGTTGTCATCGGTCATCGTGTCGGACGATGCCAATCGATCGCCGACATCCTGGGCCAGTTTTGGACGAGCGGTAAGTCGAAAGGACGACTTCAAGGTGACTGGCCTGACAACCGTCCTGAACCGCTGGCTGTCTCTCGCGGAAGCAAACGGCAACCTCGACGGAACGGCGACTGAGATCGAACAGAAGTTGACGCAGACGCCCGCGTGGACCGGCGGCGAGGCGATTTTGGCCTTAATCAATCTCCGTCGGGGCCGAGTGGCCGAAGGGGTCGAAGTCTTGAAGCAACTGCGACCGAAACTGGAGAAGGTGTTGAGATATCGCGAGTTCATGGCTTGGGAGATCGGCGGGGAATTGGTCCGGCATCGGGAAGGTTTGGACGTCGGGGCCGACTATCTGACACTGGCCATCGGCTTGAACGAGCGGCATGACTGGAGGTCCGCGGCATCGCCAGGTGCCACGTTGATTGGCGCGTATGTAAAGCATGGTCGATCCGCTGACGCTCGTGATCTGCTGTTGTCTCAGGTGCCAGCGGGGATTCTGACCGATACGAAAGACATCGTCTCGACCGCCGACTTCTCGCAAACCGTCAATATTGGCAGTCGATTGCGAATGATCGGTTGCCCCATCGACGCGATCGACCTTTATGTCGCGGCAGTCAGGCATGGTGACGCGACTCACGGAGATCTCGTTGGTGGCCTGTTTGCTGCGCTCCGTGATTTGGATTCAGAGACGTTCGTGAAATTTGTCGAAGAACTGGACACGAAATCTCGACCGTTTAGCCTGCATCTGTTTGTCAAACAAGATCGACTCAGGACTCGATGGGACATCCTCAGCAAGGTCGCACGAGATGTTGAGCTGCGAACTCGTTTTCTTACGGCACTCGACCGCATCAGTGACGAATCGACCGGAAAGATGGCCGCATTGACAGCATCTGCCTACCTGTGTTTCACAGCTGATGATGCGGAAAAGGCAACATTGGCGGTTAACAAACTGATCGAAGCAGATCGAGTCCATCCCGCCCTGGGAACAGAAAAGATGAAAAGCGGTCCTGCGTTAGATGCAACGGGCCTGTGGTTAGTGGCTCGTGAATGCCTGACGCGCAAGCATCTATCAATTCAGGGTGAAAAGCTCGGCCAGCGGGCACTTGAAGCCAGCAAAAGCTTGGATCGGGAATTCAAGACAGCAATCCTAAAGGAATGGATGCTGATCGCGGCCGATGCGGGCGATCAAGCGAAATGCGATCTGTTGGCCGCCGAACTGGAAAAGAAACCGTGAAGAAGTGAGCCACGGATTGACACTGATGAACACGGATTAAGGGGATGAACTTGAAGATGCAGGCGGATTAATCGCCGACGTGATTTCAGAGTGCATCAACTCCGCCACTCTTCACTCACCCGTCTTATCCTCTTCCATTTCTCTCCCGTTCTTCTTGCCTTTATCCGTGTTTCATCCGTATCCATCCGTAGCTAAAACTCTTTCTCTTCCTACTTCGCTTCCGTGACCTCCAACAGGCCGACATCAATGTACTGCCCGCCCGACTTTTGCAGACAGTGGACCGCCAGCAGATTTGGCCCCGCTTTCAAGGTGGCGATCGATTCGGGTGTCATGCGGAATGACCGGTAGTCGGTTGTCCAACCCGTCATCTTGGCGGCCAGGACTCCGTTCAGATAAATCTCACAGTCTTCGTCGTGATGGACGTAAAACCGCAATTCTCCAGTCGGTTTCTCCTTCAGGTCGAACGAACGTCGCAGCCAGATATCGTTCGTCTTCCAATCGGTGCGGACAACAGAGCCCGGTGTGGATCGTTCGCCGAATCCGCCCGGAGCAGCCTTCCACGCGGCGTCATCGTAGGTGGGTTTCTCCCACCCGTCAGTCGGCTTCTCGGTTGTGAACTTCCAGGTCTGTGCTTCTTTCTGAGACGTGGCCGCGAGCGGCGTCACCGTCGGAGGTGGCAGATAGAGAGCCTTGTGCGCCTTCGCGGCAACATCTACGGGGATCTTCATTACTTTGCGATCGTAGGTCATCAACCCATTCACTTCGGTTTCGACATCGGTGGTCTGCGTGTAGACGGCGGCCGAGAGCCCCGGTGACCCAATCAGCGGGCGCAGGTGTTCGACCAGATCGAGGTAGGCGGCGGTCAGCGACGGTTGATCGGGAAAGCTGCGATACCCCCAGTTTTCTTTGCCCTGCCAAGTATGTCCTTCCAGCGGCAAGCCGAGCCCGCCGAATTCGCCCAGCACGGCTGCTCGCTTGTCGGTGGGTGGTGGTGACGCGGGGCCCGGATAGACATGCAGGTCGTGGACATCGCCAACATCTCGGTCTGACCAGCCGCTGGCATTATCAACGAGTCGCGTTGGGTCGTGCTTGCGAGTGAGTTCCACAATCCGAGCGGTGTCGAATTGACCCCAACCTTCATTGAACGGGACCCACATCACGATGCAGGGAAACGGACGCAGCGCGTCCATGATCGACTTCCACTCGGTCTCGAACTGAGCTGTCGATTCGGGCGAGCGTTGGATGTCGGGGTCATTCGGGCCGATGAAACGATCACCGCTAGGCATATCCTGCCAGACGAGCATCCCCAGCTTGTCACACCAGTAGTACCATCGCGCCGGTTCGACCTTCACATGCTTGCGAATCATGTTGAAGCCGTACTGCTTGGTGATCTCGATATCAAACTTCAAGGCCTCGTCTGTTGGCGCCGTGTACAGACCATCAGGCCAGAAGCCTTGATCGAGTGGGCCGTACTGAAAGACGAATTTGCCATTCAACATCAGGCGATTGATTCCTTTCTCATCCTTGCCCAGCGAGATCGTTCGCATCGCGAAATAACTGGTGCCACGATCCACCACTTCACCATTCACCTTTTCGGTGTATTCGATCGGGTAGCAATGAGGTGTCTCAGGAGTCCATGTCTTGTGAAAGCCCTCTGCGATAATCGCGAAGTGAACTGGCAAGTACCCTGACGCGGGAACTTCGCCATTCGGGTTTGTTCGTAATTCAGTGGGGCCCAGGACACGACGTTTTCCTTCATCGTCGATGATTGTAAGTTCGATCTCAGACTTCCCCGGTTTGTGCTGCAGATCAAATTCGATCAACGCTTTGCCGGTTTTCAAATCGACGGCTTGACCACCAGCGGAAGTGACATAAGCGCTGCCGACCGGTTCGATCCAGACAGTTTGCCAGATCCCCGTTGTCGGGGTGTAAAAAATTCCGCCTGGCTTGCGGACTTGTTTGCCGCGTGCCTGGTATCCGGCATCGGAACCATCCCACACGCGAACGATGATTTCGCTGGCATCCGGCTTCTTCGCCTGGGCACTCGTGATATTGAACGTGAATGGATCGTATCCCCCGCGATGCTCGCCGACTTTGTCACCGTTGACCCAGACCGTGGTTTCCCAATCGACGGCCCCGAAGTTCAGCAGGATATTCTTGTCGGTCCAGGCTTTGTCCTTGGGAAGAGTCACACTGCGGCGATACCACAACGCCTGATCAGGACCGACCAGTTTCATCACGCCAGACAGCGACGATTCGACAGGGAAGGGGACCAGTAGGTGACCATCCCACTGTGCGGGAGGCGTGGTGTCGGCCTTGGGGCGAATGGCATATTCCCACAGCCCATTCAGATTCATCCAGTGCTCGCGCACCAGTTGCGGCCGAGGGTACTCGGGGTGCGGCGCTTCGGGCTTCACATCCGCCGCCCACTTGGTTGTTAACGGGGCGGGCTGTGCCTTCCAGTCCGCCGCGAACAGCAGTCCCGATGTCAAACACCAGACCACACAACCCAACTCAAACGCGCGTCTCATAGCTGTCACCTTTCGAATCACCACCCTGATTCTCAATCGACCTGTGCAGATTCAACTAAGTCTGTCGGCTGAAGTCCATCGAGAAGAGTGGCCACGGATCGACACGGATGAAACACGGATAAGAATCAAGGAATGGGAGTGCATCAAGATCGTGACTTATCGACGTCCTGTTCCCAACCAACTAGATTAGGACGCGAACAACCGGATGGTAAAACAGGCCGCAACCAGATCCTATTCTTGGCTGCTAATCCGTGTTTGATCCGTGTCCATCCGTGGCTAAATTCCCCGGTCTTACAACTCGGGGATCAACACGGCACCAACGATGACATCGTAGGCGGCATGGGCACCCACCGCGATTCCGAAGCCGCGCAGGAAGAACAGCGTCGCGAAGACGATGCCCGCCAGTGTGCGGAACACGAAGCTGAACCAGAGCGATCGCGTGGTTTGGATGCGGTAGATCGCGTCCGTCAGCATCGTGAACGAATAACCCTGGTCTGGCGAACCGAGGTAGTGCGCCAGTGAAAAGACGAGGCTGGTCATCACGATCGTAGCACTCATCGACCAGCGATGGGGAATCAACAGAGCACGAAAAGCGGCGTACGTGATGGGAATCAGACACAGTCGAAACAGGAACTCTTCGTAGATTCCGGCACCGAGGAATGTGACCGATCGGACCAGGACACTGGATGCCCAACCCACCCCGTCGACGACCAGCAGATTGGCCGGTGATTGGCGGAAGCAGGAGTCGACGGCTTGACCCATCAGGATCAATGCGAAGGCGAACAGCAGGCTTTCGGCGATCATGCCGCCGAGTGTATCCCACGATGTTCGCCAGGGTTGGCGGCTGGCCCATTGCCAGACCAGCAGGGCCGTGATCAACGAGAACGGCAGGATCCAGATCAAGTCGATTCCCAGGTGCAGCAGGAATTGCCGCATCCACGCATCGGCCCCGTTCCGGAACGAATCGGATTCTGCTCCACCGATCAGCAGCACGCCCAGTTCGTAAACCAGCAGCAACGGAAGCAGGAAAACCAGGTTGCAGAACGGCTTGCGAGTCTCGAACCAGTAATGAGGTTCGGAACTTTCCGGTGGCATAAACGCATCGACGAGCAGATGGCGAAACGTCATCCCGACGAACCTTGTAGTGCTACGTCACGCAAAGAGTGGCCCGCAACCTGATGGGAATCGACCACGGGGCGAAACGAATCCAAAGTCGTCGCCGCCGCCCGCAGACTCGATCTGGCCGATATGGATCTGAGGAAGATCCCGCGGAAATTCAGTCGCCAAAACGAGAGTGACGGGTCACTTCGCCGCTCGGCACGTTAAGATTTGACGGTGCGGTCGACTTTGCTGGCTGCACCGAACCGGCGTGCGATCTGGGTTGTCGGATTCCATACAGCCGGTGCGGTCGTGAGCCGATTGCAATGGTGCATCGTGTGAGTAGACGGTTTCGTGGAAGGTATGGATCATGGCGACAGACATTCGACTGAAGGATCTGCTTCCCGATTTGACGGATCGCATCGTCGACACCTATCACGAAATCGCCACCATCAATCATTTGGGTCACTGCCCGTTGCCCAGCATGGATGCGGTGGTCGAGGTTGCCGAGACGCTGAAAGAGATTCTCTACCCCGGCTATCGCAAGCGGCAGAATCTGCACTTTGGCAACGTCACTTATCACGTCGGTGATTTGATTGACGGTCTGCATGATCGACTGACGCAACAGATCACCCGCGCACTGCGTCACGACTTCCGTCGCAAGAATCAGATTGCCTGCGGTGAGGTTCAGCCGGACTTCGAAGCATCAGGTCAAGAAAAGGCGATTCAGTTTTTGCAGAGCCTGCCCGATGTCCGCCGATTGCTGGCGACCGATGTGCAGGCGGCCTACGACGGTGACCCTGCGGCCGGCAGCCTGGATGAAATCATCTTCTGCTATCCCGGCCTGGAAGCGATCACGATCTATCGTCTGGCGCATGAACTGCACAAGCTGAAGGTGCCGCTGATCCCTCGCATGTTGTCCGAGTGGGCGCACGGTCGCACAGGGATCGACATCCATCCCGGCGCGACGATCGGCCCGTCGTTCTTTATCGATCACGGGACAGGTGTCGTCATCGGTGCGACGACCGAAATCGCATCCGGTGTGAAGCTGTATCAAGGGGTGACGCTAGGGGCGTTGAGCTTCACGAAAGACGACGAAGGCAATCTGGTCCGCACCTCAAAGCGGCATCCGACGATTGAAGAAAACGTCGTGATCTACGCCAATGCGACCGTGCTGGGCGGAACGACGACGATCGGGCGAAACTCGGTCATCGGGGCCAGTGCCTCGGTCTATGAAAGCGTGCCACCGAACACCGTGGTGACGCTGGAGAAACCGACGCTGCGCATGCGGCAAGCGTCGTAAGTCTCGCCGGACCCACTTGGGTGGCGGATGGCGTATCTTCATGGAGTTATCAACGCAAAGTCGCAAAGGCACAGAGACGCCAAGGAAGACTAATACGATCCGAAGTTCTCCCCCTTTGCGTCTCTGCGCCTTTGCGTTAAATGCGGCTGCCAGGCAAACAGACGCTGTGGTCATCCCTTTTCGACACTAGTCACGCCTTGGGCTGCGTAAATTCAATCAGTCGCTCGCAAAGTCGAGCGGCTCGGCCATCGGTAATGGCGACGGATGCCAGCGTGACCGCTTCGTGAATCGTGGGTGCTCGGTTTGCGGCGAATAACGCTGCGCCGGCGTTGGCCATCACGATGTCTCGAGGGCCACCTTGCTCGCCAGCCAGGACTCGCCGGATCAAGGCGGCACTCTCCGCGGCGGTAGAAACCCTGAGATCCTCCACGCGACATGTCGGCAGACCCAGCGTCGGCGTGGTCCATGTGTGACGCTGCACGCCGCCGGTCGACACTTCGAACACGGTGGTTTCGCCCCACAGACTGACTTCGTCCAGTTCATCGTTGCCGCACACGACCAGAGCCCGCCCGGCACCGAGTTGATGCAACGCGTTCGCCAGCTTCTCGGCGGATGTGATCCGGCTCGCTCCCACAAGTTGGTAGGCGGCCTGAGCGGGATTGGTCAGCGGGCCGAGCATATTGAAGATCGTCCGGAAGCCAAGTTGTTTTCTGACCGGTGCGGCGTATTTCATCGCCTGATGCAGCAGCGGTGCGAAGCAGAAGCCGATGCCGATCTGATCGACACAGTCGGCGACCTGCGCAGGACTGAGTTGCAGGTTGACTCCTAACGCCTCCAGGACATCAGCCGATCCGCTGCTACTGGAGACGCTGCGGTTTCCATGTTTTGCCACGGGTTGGCCGGCCGCAGCCGCGACCAGCGCAGCGGCGGTGCTGATGTTGAATGTGTGCAGGGCGTCGCCACCGGTGCCGCAGGTATCGAGCAGATTCTCGGTTCGGCAGGGAATCAGACTGGCCCGCTCGCGCATCGCTTGAGCGGCTCCGACCAGTTCGCCGATCGATTCGCCGTTACAGCGCAACGCGGTCAGCAACGCCGCGATCTCGACCTCGGTCGATCGGCCATCCATGATCGCCCCGACCGCCGCACGGATGCTTTCGATCGAGAGGTGGCGTCCGTCGAGGAGTTCCAAGATCGCAGTGCGCAGTTCATCAATCATGTCAGGTTCCGGTGGTCAAGCACGATTCCTATTTCATCCCGGACAAGTTCCGGACAGAATCGATTCACGGAACATACCGGTAACGGTGTCGAGAACTCAACCAGAGCGTTCGGTTTGATTGTCATGGAAACGAATGGATCATTTGTTGCTCACATGAAAATGGTGATGCAAAAGTATCGACTTCAAAATCAAACGCGCCGTCAGCAGGTTTTGTCCATTGTCGCACTTTGCTTCGCACTGCATTACCTGCTGGGTGTTGGGCTCTGGTCGCTGGTCATCTATTCGCAAACCACTTTATTGCTTCGTACTTCAAGTCCAAGCTTGTTTTGGTGGGCCCTGTGGGGATGGCTTCCCTTCTATTCGCGTTGCTGGAAGTCAGCAACACCGTTCGCTGTCGCATTGCTCGCTTCCTACTTCGTTGCAGAACGACCTAAGGTGGCTGCTCAACTAATTTGGGGCTTGCTGATCTTCACCTTAATTTGTGCTTCATACGACATCGCGGGTGAGCATTGGGATCTGCAAACTCATGATCTGTCGTCCGACAGCCACATGAACTATTACCTCACATGGTGGTGGTATTGACAACGACCGAGCTAGCTGCGTCTTGGAAAGGCAGTCACTTCAATGGCCGCTACTCGATATCCAAAAACTCCACCGCAAGCGAATTGCTCTCTTAAGTAGCCTTCTCGCTCCGAGGCTGTCAGTTTTTGACGTCGGCAGGGAAGTTTGAGTTAGGAGTGTGACGTTGCGGGGCCGTGCCGTTCCCGGCAACGGCATCGACTCTGTAAGGACCTCGACAACCTGGTTCTTTTTAATCAGCGTACGACTTCTGACCCATCGAATGGTCCGGTTGTCGGCAGCATTCGCACAGAGATTGGCAGCGACTTCGATGGGCAGTTCGACCTGATCCTATGTAATCCACCGTGGTCGAAGATCGACGATGATGGTGTAGTGGATGCGTTTGATTGTGCTAGTAGAGAAATCGTAAGTGCAAAAGACGGTGAATTGGGAGCAACTTACCACAACCCTCGCGGTGAACCCGACCTTCCATTCGTTTGGAAGGCAACGCAGTGGTGCCGCCCCGGTGGTCAAATCGCAATGGTGCTACCAGCAAGAATCTTATTCCGACAAGTCGATATCGCAGCTCAAGCACGGACTTCTCTTTTTCGTCTTATCCGCTTCACCGGTATTGTGAACTGCTCTAATGTGCGAAAGACAAAAGTGTGGCCAGACATGGATCAACCATTCATGCTGGCATTCGCAAGGAACGAAAGGCCTGACGACGATAGTCAGTTTTGGTTTGTATCACCTCAGGCTGATTTCTCGTTGAACAGGCTTGGAGAGCTTCGCATTGATGCTCATGCCGCACACGTCCTTTCGGTCGGCGAATTGATTCAAGAGTCGTGGTTGCTTAAGTGCCTAGCAATCGGGTCATGGTTAGACGTGGAGGTCGTTCGGAAAATTCGCTCTTGCAAATCACGCCCTTTGATTGAGTATTGGGAAGGTGATTTAGGACTCGCGAGCACGCAGGGCTATAAAGTAAAAGGCGAGCCGAACGACGCATCTTCACTACATGTACTCTTGGACTTGGGTGCTCCAAAGCGACCATCGTCACCGTTCACGGTAGACCCAACGGCATATGAGCTGTTTAGCCACGAAACCCTCGACCGGACACGGCTTGATGAGAAGAGTCAAGATCAACTAAGGGCCTACCGTGCACCTTTATTCCTGCTGAAAAAATCGCTGCCACCGGATCGCAAACTGGCAAACTCACTGACGAGCTATGTCGATATCGCATTTAACCAGAGTTACTATGGTTATTCCGCATGCGGAGACGAAGATGCCGAACTACTCGTTAGATATCTTCACGTCTTCGCACACGGCAGCCTGTGGACTTATTTGTTGCTGGCAACAAGTCCCACAATTGGGACGGAACGCCCTGTATTCTTGAAGAGTGATTTTGATTCCTGCGCTTTGATTCCTCTGAACGAATTGTCGGAGATAGCCAAATCTCAACTCTTCCAGCTGTCTAAGCGACTAGAATCTGCTGACATATCATCTTTTGACGATATCGATCGCTATATTGCTAGTCTGTTCGGACTTTCAAAACGTGATGTGGAAGTTATGTCGGATACTGGTGATGTTCGAAATCCTCACGATGAATTAGGTATTTGTGGGAGTAGACCGACGACGGAGCAAGAAATTCAGCATTTCTGTTCTGAAGTGAGAGCGGCGATTCGCCCTTTTGCGAAGAAGGTTGGCTTTGAGGTTAACGTTGAACAGTGTGGTGACCAAACGAAGGAGGATGCTTTTCGGTTTTTGCGAATCTCAGTCATCGATTTCATCGATCAGTCGGTGGACGATGTTCGGCACTTGATATTACAACTCGCCGACCGAATCGGGGCGAGTCTGATTATTCAGGCGAATGATGGTGTTCTTTTCGTTGGGGTCTTGAATCAATATCGATATTGGACGAAAAGCCGTGCTCGCTTGCTGGCGGCAGATATCCTTCGTGACCACTTCTCAACATTTGAGAGGTGGCAAAGTTCATGAGCAAGATTTTTGCAACTTCGCCACCGCGATTTCCAGTACCGCATGCCCCCTTACCACTGGCTGTATGGCTCGTCGCGGAAGATGCTATTCGTATGGCATGGGTTCGGTTGCGGCAGCGTTCGCCGGAGAGATTCGACCTAACCACTGCAGATGAAGATGCAATTACTCTGAAGCTGCATGAGATTCTTGTCGACGAAGTCTATGGATCAGGACAAGTCGAGGGTTTCGATGACACAATGATGCACATCGGCAGCCGCGAGTCAAAGATTCGCAATTTCGATGGGCAACACCCGGACAAAATGCCTGATCTTCACTCAGCATTATTGGACGAGAGCTCGTCTGCCAGAGTCAGGACGGTATATTCATCGAATGTAAGCCTGTTGACGCCAAACACACGGTCGGCGTTCACTACTGCGACAGAGGTATTCTTCGGTTCGTGCGCGGTGACTATGCGTGGGCGATGACCACCGCGATGATGGTCGCGTACGCCAAGGACGGATACGCGATTGATCCCAAACTAACTGATGCGCTAAAAAAGTCGACGACAATCTCAACCACCTCGATGGCAATTCTGTGCCCCTCTTCTGAGACGGTTCTTTTCTGTGCTCAGACTCAGATCACTGTACACCAACGAATGTTCTGCTATGCCGAAACCGGTGAAGATGCGCCAGACATAACGTTGCGGCACCTTTGGTTGAGTAAATAACGCCAGTCAGCGGAGTGGCTCCCCAATCTGCGAATTGTGATGATGATGGCCTGTCTCGACAGTCTCTCGTGCACCGGACTTACGCGAATTGCTCCAACCGCCGACCACCAGTCGCCCCATGACGTCTTGGGCCTCAGGAAACGGACGAGGGCTCCTCGATCGAAACGCAGTTGGCGTGTCTTTCATCGAGGACATGGCCTCGCCTGCGGCGAAGAGAGTTGACTTGAGAGAATGGAGAGTAGAGCCTGAGAAGATCAAGTTATCCGCGTGCTGACGCAGCGCGGCTCAGCCGGGTTAGGTAGGTAGGCGTGGATCGCAGTCGCACGGCCACGTCGAGGACTCCGAGTCCGTGGCACCCTGGTGAATGCATCAACGTGAAATCAACGGCGGGGTGGCATGGGCTATGTTGTCGGTGAATGCCTGGGGCGGAGTGTCATGCAGGTGCTGGCGGCTTTGGCGACGTGCTTGCCTCGTTGGTCGGTGATGTCGCATTCGACGTAGCCGAGCGTGGGGCCTGACTTGATCAGCTTGGCCTCGGCGGTCAGCCTTCCTTGACGCACCGAACGGAAGAAATTGATCTTTAACTCGACGGTTGTGAAGGTCTCGCCTTCGCCTAGGCTGGAGCCATAGGCGAAGCCCATGGCGGCGTCGGCCAGGTCGCAGTAGACGCCGCCGTGCAGGGTTCCCAGTGGATTGTGATGACGTTCGTCGGCTTCCATCTCCAAGACCGCGCGGCCTGGTTCGACCTCCTTCATCACGAAGCCCAGTAGCCTGCCGATCGGTGGCGGGGGTGCTTCGCCACGCTGAATCTTTTGTGCGAGTTCCAGGATTGTTGTCATATGTTGTCTCTTTAGGGGAACGGGTCGCTTTCAAAAGGGATGACTCTTGAAAGTAGACAGCACACTCCGTGTGCTGAATGCGGCACACGGAGTGTGCCGTCTACTTTGCCTTGCCAAAAGCGTTGGGTGGTCAGCGAATGCGGGGTCTTCGTGAATCGGCTTTCCTCTCGCGGAGAGAGGGCTACTTAATTCGGCCAGGCGGCTTTGGCTTCGACTTTTCTGCCGTCGGCGCCGCCGCCTTCGATCAAGCTGTCGGCTCGATACTGCAGGCAGAGGAAGTAGAGTGGTTGATCGGCGTTGTTTCGCCAAGTGCGGGGGGCGGGCGGGCTGATTCGCAGGAATGATCCTTCTGCGACGTCGATGCATTCGCCATCAACCAGGAACTGGCCTCGTCCACCGACGACGATGTAGACCTCTTCGTTCCGCTGGTGCTTGTGTTGGAACGGCATCTCTTCGCCGGGTTGGACGACGTTCAGCGACATCTCGATTCCCGGCGATTGCAGCAGGTTGCGCAGAAACAGCTTGCCCTGCATCGCGACCGGAGCGTGAGGTGGTTCCAGGCGGAACTCGTTCCAGGTCTCCATCGAGCCTGCCTGGAAGCAAGTGAAGTTAGTTCCTTGAGTCGTCCTGTCTTTCAGCATCGTGCATCTCCTGTTAGGTATCGAGATTTGTCTTGTCCTTCCGGAATTCACCACCCTCTGAGCAATACTTCTCAATCGAGGTCGTGGGTCAACAAATGATCTTGAGATGTGGCTTTGGTTCGACTCAAGGTGTTACTGACCAACTGAGAACACGAACATCGTCGTGAAGACACTGGCTGCCCAGAGCGGCTGCCAGTGGCACCCAACGCTTTGAAGTCAGCCCCTTGAGTCGTTCTCTCTTTCAGCATCGTGCATATCGTGTCAGGTATCGAAACTTGTCGTTCAGATCCGTCGCTATGACGGAAAACATTTGCCGAAGGCGACCAGCAACCGTGGCGGCCCTTTGATGCGGATCTGGCGACGGAGCAGCGCCCAGAGCAGGCTGCGCTCTTTCGCCAGGAAGCCGAGCCACGTGTCGCTGTCGGCGGTCACTTTCAAATCAGCCATGCCTTCGTGACCGTCTTTGACTTGCAGGCTTCCGTCGCGGATCACGACGGTGGCTTGTTTCGTTTCGCGGCCGGTGAAGGTGAAATGGTACGCGGCGTTGAGCTTGGCTCCTTGACCGGGTTGGAACAGCAGCTTGAGTCCGAACAAGAAGCCAGCGATAGAACTCGCTCGAATGCCGCTGGAGACTCGCTTGATCTTTTTCTTGGGGAAGCGGCGTCGGGCGTGCTCTTCGGCGTCGGACCCGGCGATGACGTAGAGCGTTTCTTCCTTTTCCGTCAGTGGACGGACGTGGTCCTTGAGGAAGCCGGAGCGATCCTCCAGGAAGGGGCCGATCACGTCGTCGCCGGCCGGGCAGACGGCGAGGCAGTAGGCCGCCTTATAGTTGGGACCGAAGGAGAGCGATTGCCACATCGAAGCGGTCTCGGACAGAGTGACCTTTTCTCGATAACTGAGAGCGGTATTGCTGTCGGCGACCTTCTCGACCCAATCACCAAAGCCGCTCATGAATTCGCGGTAGTTGTGCGTGGCGCAGTTGGAGAACTGGAACTCGCCGTCGGGAGCGATCGCGCCGACAGGGCAAACCGCAACGCACAGCTTGCATTCCAGGCAAGGGTTGTAGTCGATCGGCTGGCTGTAGCTGGTCGCTTCGGCGTCGAGCAAGACGGTCGCCAGCACGATGAAGTTGCCGAACTGCGGATGGATGACGTTTCGATGGATGCCCATCCGACCGAGGCCGGCGGCAACGGCGACCGGCTTGTGCGAGACGACCCAGATCCGGCCGGGGAAGCGATCCATCTCCATGGGGAAGCCCGCCGACGGGTTGACGGCTCGGATGCCGCGGTCCCCTAAAGCGGTCACGACCTGACGAGCGACTTCGTTCGAATGGTCGTAGCTGGCGTGGAATTCCAGGTTCGAAGTGGAACGAGCTGGACTGCGAATCGGCTCGCGGTTCATGCGACAGACAAAGCTGAGCAGCGTGCGCGCGGGCGGGAAGTAACGCAGGATTTCGTCTCGCTGGTCGTCGAGGGCCGGGCGGCTGACTTCGACCAGCCCGGCGTCGTCGGCTCCGCAGTCCAGGCATAGCTGCCGCAATGACGCGGCATCGATCGGTGCTCGGGCTGCGACGCTGGTGGCAGCGTGGTTCTCTCGAAACCGCCGCACGGTGGGGTGTTCAGCGAGGTTCATGGTGACGCCTTATGGTTTGCGGGGGCAGCGGCCAATTTCTGGGGGCTCCCGTTGGTCGACCCAGCCACTCTTTGGGAATGGATACCCGCATCTCGATCCTCTTTTTATTGCATATGCAAGTACTTGGGCAAAAAAACGAGTCGCTCATATTTCGACACCCGGCTTTCGTAACTTCTTCGCGGCTTTGGCTAGCTGTGCGACGCCGTCTCGGCCCAAGAGTTCCGTGGCCTGTCGCTGAGCCTCTTCCCACGCGGGGACCGCCTTCTCGATCAGCTGCTTTCCTTGAGCGGTTAGCCGAAATGGCTGTGCTCGAGCGTCTTCCTCGGGAACCACTTCGAGCCAACCGTTCGCCTGCAACGGTTTGACGTTGCGACTGAGAGTGGACGTGTCCAACTGGAGCAGATCGCAAACCTGGGCGGGCCGGGCTAGTCCAAGTCGAGCGGTCACAACGAGGATGTTCAACTGACTGACCTTCAGCCCCAGCGGACGCAGAGCGTCGTCGTACAAGTTCGTGACCACGCGGTTCAGCAAGCGCAGACGCACGGCGATACAGGTCTTCGAAATCGTCTCGATGTCGCTGCTCATCGGCTGATCCATGGAAATACGCTGCCGTTGCCCGTCAATCACATTGTATATGCAACTATCGGCCGGGATCAAGAGATGTTTTTGAAGAATCCGGCCGTGGTGTGTGATGGCGTGTTCCGAAGACTGCACACGCCCTACGTGCAAGCAGCCAGGCCCTTGGTTAGATCTGACTGGAGGTCGGCGGGGTCTTCTAAGCCGATCGACAGTCGGACCAGACCGTCGCCGATGCCGTATTCGGATCGTTCGGCGGCGGTCATGAATTTGTGGGAGGTGCCTGCGGGGTACGAAACGGTTGATCTGGCGTCGGCCAATGTCGGCGAGAATGGAATGACGTGGGCCAGTGCTCGGAACAGGGAGTCGACGGCTGCTCGGCCGCCGGCCAGATCGAAGGCCAGCATGCCGCCGCAGCCTTTTGGCAACAGTCGCTGGGCGAGTGCATAGTCGGGATGATCTTCCAGACCGGGATAGAAGACTCGCGTGACTTGCGGCTGAGATTGGAGGAACCTCGCGATCTGTGTTGCGGTTTGCGAGACGCGTTCCATGCGGAGCGGGAGGGTTCGCAGACCTCGTGAGGCGAGCCAGCTTTCGAAGGGGTTGGTGTTCACTCCGTACAGGCTGGACATCGCTCGGATTTTGCGGATCAGGGTGTAGGGGCCCACGACGACGCCGGCCATGACGTCACCGTGACCGTTCAGATACTTGGAGACACTGTGCCAGACTAATGTGGCTCCGTGTTCGATCGGTCGAATCAGACAGGGGGTTCCAAACGTGCTGTCGACCAGCAGCGGAACGCCTTTGAGTGCCGCGACAATCTCGGGGAGGTTCGCGACTTCCAGCAGAGGGTTGGAGATCGATTCGACGATGCAGAGCTTTGTTTGAGGTGTGATGGCCTGCTTCAGCGAATCCACGTTGGCCACGTCGAAATAGGTGACCTTCAAGCCGAACGAGGCGACCATGTGGTTCAGTAGCTGTCCGGTTCGACCGTAGAGGACTCGCGCCGCCAGGACGTGATCACCCGATTGGACCATTGCCATCAGGACGGCGGTCAGCGCCCCCATTCCTGAGGCGGTGACGACACCGGCGTCGGCCCCTTCCAGGCGAGCGACATCGTTGGCGAAGGCTTCGTGATTGGGATTGCCATCCCGCGTGTAGATGTAGCCCTTCTCGCGCCCGCCGGTGACCGCATCGAGTTGTTCGAGCGATTCGATGTCGAACGCGGTTGTCATGTAGACCGGCGGTGAACTGGTCCGTGTCGTGAAGGGTTCGGTCCAGCCGCCGCGCGCTGCCAGGGTTGCTTCCGAGGGTTGAGGTTCCGTTGAATTGTGATTGGTCATGATGCGTCCGAGTCCGTAGTCGAGATCCCTGGCCGGTTTTGGCCACCGATGACGGCGACTTTGCCGAATGTTCGCCGGTTTCGCAACATCGACCACTTCGGCAAGTCGCGGCGAGTGGTCACCGTCAGGAAAAAGCGTTACTTTCTGCTCTTCTATTCTCGAACGCTTTCGTTCGCCTGTCTTTCAGCTCGCTCGGCTCTCCACAGGACGACCTTACGCCGCCATGACGACACCTCGCGATTCTCAGTCCGGCTCTCCGGAAACGTCTTCCGCCCAGATCATGGCTCGGCAGCAACTCCGGGCCTTCCTCGATTTTTTACGGCCGTTTCTGGCGCTGATCTTTGTGACGGTTCTGTTCTGCGTCGCCGATCGAGCGATGAATGGTGAGAAAGCGTCGTTCGCGACGTCCAGAAGTTTTCGTACGGTGGCCGCGCAGACGGCGACTGTCGCCGTGGCGGCCCTGGGGATGACAATCATCGTGATTGCGGGGGGCATCGACCTGTCGGTGGGAACCTCGATTGCCCTCTGCGCGACGGTGCTGGCCTGGTCGCTGAAAGAGGATGTCGCCACGCGTGTCGTCGGGATGCGGCCGCTGAGTGTCGTCATGAAGCCGCTTACCGCTACCAAGACGGAACTGGAGCGCGTCACCAAACAACTTGATTCAGCTCAATCCAAGTCGGCCGAGGAACGCAAACCGCTGGAGCAGGAACGGGACAAGCTGGTGGGAGAGATTCGCGAGTTGTCGAAACCGTATCGAACAGCGGCCCTATGGACATCACTCGTGGTGGTCGCGATTACCATCGCTTGTGGTTCCATATGCGGACTGATTAACGGTGCTCTCGTCAGCTATCTGCGGCTGGTTCCATTTATCGTGACGCTGGGAACGATGCAGCTCTATCTGGGCCTCGCGAAGATCGCGGCTTCGGAAACAACTGTCCGGCCGGACAATGGGACTCAGGTTCCATACTGGTTCGGCGAATTACTCAGCGTTCGCCCGCAAGCGTTGTGGTTGGGGCTTCCTTCGGGGATCTGGTTGACGCTGCTGCTGGCCGGACTGCTGGCAGCGGTACTGCATTACACGGTCTTCGGTCGCTACGTGTTCGCGCTGGGTTCCAATGAAGCGACGGCCAGACTGTGCGGGATCAATGTTTATTGGAACAAGATCGCGATCTACACCATTAGCGGTCTGTTTGTCGGTATCGCGGGGCTGTACCAGTTTTCTCGACTGACTGTGGGGAATCCGACATCGGGATCGGGCCTGGAACTGAAAGTCATCGCTTCGGTCGTCATTGGCGGCGGCAGCTTGAACGGCGGCCGGGGTACCGTGATCGGGACGTTAACGGGTGCCTTGATCATGTCGGTCATCACGAGCGGCTGCACGGCCCTGGGACTGACAAATCCGATCCAGGACATGATCCTCGGGATTATTATTATTGCGGCCGTCACCGTCGATCAGTTGCGACAACGCAAGACGGCCAGTTGAGTTCGAACACGCATCCGACAAACGGAATTACGCATGGTCCGTGAAAAAAGCGACGACCCCGACGAACAGCGTGTGATCGATGATATCCGTGAGCATGGCTGGCATGTCGTCGGTGTCGAAGCCGACGAGAGCGGGCCTGCGTTTGCGTATTCGGTGGGACTGCAGCAGACATTCGATCACCCGGAAATTATTGTTTTCGGGCTGAATGATGCCGAGACGATGATGTACATCATCAATACGATCGGCGAGGTCGTTCAAAAGGGCTCGGCTTTTCAGGACTGGCATGAGAGCGACCAGATTCTGAACGGCTACTCGTGCGTCTTCCGCACGATTCCGGCCAAGGCGTATCCCGACTATCTCGGTTGCGCGAATTGGTTCTATCGTCCAAGCCCCTTCGCCGTCCTGCAGTGTTTCTGGCCTGACAAGGAGCATCGGTTTCCGTGGGATCGCCACTGTAATCCCACGGTCCAACAGCGACAGCCGATCTTGTCGGAAGAGGACGCTTGGCCATTCTGCGAGGGCAAGAATCGAATGGCCTTCACGACCAGGCCCGTCATTGATGGAACGCAGCCGATTTCGCTCGTTGTCCATTCCGAGGACGACGACTGGCAGTTCCTGTGCGGGACGACCAGCAAGACCGAGGACGGAAAGCTGGTTAGCCTGGAAACGATCCTTGCGATGGATGCTTCCGTCGCATCGATCGCCGATCTGCCGCGAGGCTGGCAGGCGAGTCGTGATTCCATCACTGGCGACTGGGAACGTAGCGAGTGTCCATAAATCGCTGCATGAACGAGATGAGGTACGGTGACGTAAGAAATAGCCACGGGGAGAACGCGGCCCAATGAGCGGCCGCGTTTTCCCAAGGGCATCACTACTTGGCTTCGCCTTTGTCCTCGGCGGGTTCCTGGTCGTTTCGCAGTTCTTGCACACTGACTTTCACAAACAAGTAGAGCTGCATCCCATCGGTTTCTGGTGCAGCAAGCGACATGCCGCCGATCAAATACGGGCGGTCGACGGGGACTCGCGCTGTGGTTGAGAGACGCTGGATGTTCAGCTTGCGGCGATCGATCGGGCGGACGACATCTTCTGGCAACACCGCGTCGCCCTTCTTCCGAGGAGGCTCGGTTTCCGCACTTTCCGCGGGGAGCGAGAGGCGACTGTGGACATCGAGCAACACGGTCTTCCCGCTGACGTTTGTGACTGGAGTGACCTGGAAGGCCAAGCCTTGCTGGACCATCGAGACGATGGGGCGATAACCGATTTGACCCTGCTCCGCGCCACTTTCACCTTGGGTGACGACCGGTTCGATGTTCGACACGGTCAGTTCTTGCGTGCCGGAAATCGTGTTCACCGTCTGACCGTTGTAGGCGGTGACTGTCGCCTGATAGCGCAGGCGATGAGCGTCATTTCCAGGCGGTTGTTCCCAGATCTGCATCAATTCTTCCCAAGCTTCGTTGCTGATCACCCCGAACACAGGCGGCCCCTCGGGATTCACCTTTTCCGTCGGCGTATTCAACATCGCTCGCAGATCGGCCGCAGCCAGCGAGATCCACCAGGCTCGTACAGAGACCGTACGCAACGTCCCCCAGCGGGCTCGAAACAGATTCAACAAAGCTTCAATCTGTTCGTGGGCGTCTTCGTCGGCCGAGATCACAAAGGCGTTGCCCAGCTTGGTGATCTTGCCCCCTTCTTTCCAAAGGTCGGGCCGAATCGTTTCGCGAATCACCTGGATCAATTCATCCTGCGACGACTTGATCGTCCCTGCTCCACCGCTGACTTGCCCTGCTGCCGCGCCCGCGACCGTGGCGGCCGTTGTTAACGCTCTTGCTCCAGGAGTGACGCTGAACATCCCGCCACCCATGCCTCCTCCGCCCATACCGCCGCCACCGCCGGCTCCTGCGACAGGAATCGAGTTCGTTTCGAACAGGACGTTGCGGCCTTGAGTGAGATCGCTATGCAGCATGGCGGGATACGGAGGGGCAACGGCAAACAGATCGCCAAGATCGTAGATACGGACCATCAGTCCGGTCTCCGCCTTGCGAGCTCGCGCGGCGCCGATCTGCGTGACGTTTCGCTTGATGGGAGGATTGTTCTCCATCGCTTCCAGTTGTTGCTGCAGATGCTGAATCTGTTGCTTGATCTGCTGGGACTCATCTTGTGCCGAGACGACTGTGGACAGACCGATGGCGATCACGAATGCGAGGCGGCGAATCATAAGTTGGATATCCAGACTGAGCTGCCTCAGGCTCCCAGCCGGAAACAGTCAACCACCAATCAGCCACGTTCCTGTGGCCGCAATTTGAAATGGATCGTCACTTTAGCGATAGACGATGGGCGAAGCCGAGAGAATTCTGGGGTAGCCTGCGAATTCTTAATCGACGTGCCCACGAATCTGACGAATCGGCACGAATGAAGAAGGCATGGACCACAGGGAAGGCCGCAATAGCGCTAACCAAGGCAGAGTGAAGGAGGTCTCTTGAACGCCAAAGGCGTGGCCTATCGTAGCCCAGGGCAACGCCCTGGGTTCTGGCCGCAGGAAAATCTGTAAAGCCCTGAAAGGGCGACCCAATTCGTGTGATGGATGCCGCCAGAAGTATTGGCGGCTTGTGCATCACTGCCAGACGGACTATTTGCCATATTTTAGTTGAAAGGATTAGGTCGCCCTTTCAGGGCTTCATCAACGCATGGCATACGAACCCAGGGCGTTGCCCTGGGCTGCGATAGGGTGCCCCTTCGGGGCGGTAGAATCAACGATACCATCCATCAATCTCTTGGCGATATTGGATGCAGGAGAAGTGAGCTTCAAATGGCAAAAGGCGTTGTCAGAACGGGAAAACAATCGCGGCCGAAAACTGCGATCAAAGGCAAACGATATCGCTGTGCCACCTGTCACAAGCGAAGCCCCAAACCGGTAATAGCCCCGGCACCGTGGTACTGTTTGTCATGTCGACCACCGACAGCAAGCGCGTTAGGTGAATGAGCAACACCCTTCCTGGCTTCCGTTGGGCTTGTCCGGCTTGTCCCAACGGAGCCAACAACTCACAAGCTACCAGCACACCGCCGCGGAGAACATGCTCTCCGTCCGGTTTACCCGGGCGAGCCCAACGGAAACTGTGCTACGCTCGGACCACGCAATTGTTGCGTGGAATGGTTAGTCCGGGCATCTCAGGATCCAAACAATCCTCGTCTCGTAGTTCAATGGGTTCCCGCCGGTCACGATCCTGTGTTGTGGTTCTGAATCCGAAAGTAGGCATGCGGCTGCTGGCGACGATCGGATGTCATTTATCTGTGGTGTCAATTTTACTTCAAAATCTTGCCATCCTTAGTCACTTCCACTTCGATAATCTTGCCTGACTTCGCCTTCCCCTTGAGTTCATAGACTGATTGACCGTCTTCAATTTCTGTGAATGCCGTGTCGAACACAAACTCGGGATACTTCTCTTGTGCGACTTTCAAGATCTCAGCGGGGACTTTATCCATGGCAATTGGTTGCTTTCGTTCTCCAATGGACTCCCCGCATCCGGCAACGAAAGCGATGCTCAAAATGTAAAGCAATACTCGAAGAAATCTCATCGTCAAATCTCCATTTTAGTGCGGGTCGCACTTCGGTGTCGCGTTGAAACATGGGTTAGACACAGTAGGTTTCCGTTCGCGGGACGCCACAGTTAGGTAGGATGCGCTCTAAGTTGGCGACCAAATGAATAGAGGATCATCAGTAGTCTCCGCTGATGACTTCGCCGCCAGCTCGCGTGGCGAGTGACAGGTAAATGTTGTAGTCCAGACTGCGTCCAAGAAAGGTGATATGACCGTCTGCAAACAGGAAATGCACACCGCCTCCAGAGTGGCGGCTGTAGAATTGATTGGCGTCAGAGAACGGATCGCCAGGGCTATGCCGTTCGCCCGCATGTCCGAGTACCATGCCGGACCCATGCTCGGGAACCAACTGGCCAACGCCATCGCTTGGATCTCCCGCCAATAGCGCGCCAGTCACAGACCCAGTCCAAGTTGCTTCACCAAGACGATGAGAGCGTTCGCCGATCATAATCGTCTGAGACAGCCCATCCGTAATCCCCGCGAATGACACATTGCTGTTGCGAAAAAAAAGGCCCTCCCCATCAACACCCGGCTCTGATATGCCATACATCCCCACATAATTCGCCGATCCGACATTGCAGATGACATTTAATGGTGTGCCGGTCGCGGGGTCGTATCGCCTGGCAGGCCATTGGGGCTGGGCATCGTCCGACGGACACATCAAGACAGAAAAGTTCTTGAGGCGCATCGTCGCGTTCGCTGTGGACTCGATTCCCGAAGAAAAATCGATCGCCTGAAACGCCGGGGATTGGTCCAGTTGAGGCATGAGCATTGCAGCCCAACCCCATCCTGTTCCAAGGTCGTCTCCGGTGGCCGTGAAGCTGGAGACGTAACCAGGGGGCAAGACCTTGTGTTGGTCGGTGTAGTTGTGAACCGCGAGTCCGAGTTGTTTAAGGTTGTTCTTACATTGACTTCGGCGTGCTGCCTCGCGCGCCTGTTGAACGGCTGGCAACAGCAGGGCGATCAACACCGCAATAATGGCAATCACGACCAGCAACTCAATCAATGTGAATCCGTGTACTCGATCCCGCGATACTTCATTTTTTGACATCGAAAGCTCCTGAAAGCCTGGATCTGGCGTGGACCCTCACGCAGATGCGTCGGACGACAAAGATTCGATCCGCGCATGTCGAGGGTGAAAAGACACTGCACGCAGCGAGAACGAGGTACGTAGGACCGGACTCGACCGCTGGCGGTGACGATGCAAAGCAGAGACGCGTCGTCAGGGCTTATATTCGCCAGATGCAATAACAGACGCAGACAGAACGGCCTGCAACAGGAGGCGGCATCGAAGGGACGGCAGAAAAGACGCGAAGTCCTTCGACTCGAAACTCCTCGTGCAATGAAGCGACGAGGAACAAGAGGACACTGCTGATGCTGTTCGTCGCGACTCTTCCCAGGATTGCCAAGTCGCCAAACTGTGAGCCGTCAAATGACGATTCCTGTTCATCGCCGGTTCGGATCGGACCACGATCGATATCGTCGTTAGGTCGCACACCCAGCAAAACAGGGTGCCATGCCTGACTTTCGATCAGACTTTCAATGGGCGCGCCACGACATTCACCATCCGTATCCGGCATGAATACCGGAGCATGGAGCGTATGGAGAATCAGTATCCAAGTGACAAATCGATACACAGTCCCATCCTTGCGGGCGATTCTAACCTGAATGGCGTGCGCAACAAGAGGGACTCCCTGGATTCCCGCCTGCGCGGGGTTGCGGAGCTACGTTCGCTGAATTCGGCGGACGGCATCCGCCAGACGATCGAGATCGTCCTTGGTGTTATAGAGCGAAAGCGATGGCCTGACGGTTGTTTCTACGCCGAAACGTCGCAGCGATGGCTGAGCACAGTGGTGGCCTGAACGAACGGCGATTCCTTCGGCATCCAAGGCTCGACCGATTTCTTCTGTGCGGCGATTGGGCAGCACGAATGACAGTACGCCGACTTTCTCGCGAGCGGTCCCGATTAAGCGCAGTCCGTTGATCTCGCGTAGCTTTTCAGTGCCGTATTCCAGCAGCTCATGCTCGTACTTGGCGATGTTCGACAACCCGAGCCGATTAACATAATCGAGTGCCGCACCCAACCCGACTGCATCGGCGATGTTGGGAGTTCCCGCTTCGAACTTCGCTGGCGGTGGGCTGTATGTGGTCTCTTCGAAGGTGACGTTCTTGATCATGTTTCCGCCACCCTGCCACGGCGGCATGATTTCTTGCAGTTCTTCTTTCGCGAAGACCGCACCGATCCCCGTCGGGCCGAAAATCTTGTGGCCCGAGAAGACGAAGAAGTCGACATCCCATTGCTGCACGTTCACCGGCAGGTGAGCCACCGACTGAGCACCATCGACGAGCACTCGGGCGTTGAAGCGCTTCGCCATCTGGATCATTTCGACGACCGGCAGAATCGTGCCCAAGGCGTTAGACGCGTGAGCCAGCGAGACCAATCGAGTGCGAGGGCCCAGCAAAGCCTGATACTGTTGGAGCATGACCTCGCCGCGATCGTTCACGGGGATCACGCGAATCACAGCCCCCTTCTCTTTGGCGACCATCTGCCACGGGACGATGTTCGCATGATGCTCCAGAGTCGACAGAATGATTTCGTCGCCCGGTTGCAGGAACTTGCGACCATAGGTCTGGGCGATGAGATTGATCCCTTCGGTCGTGCCGCGAACGTAGATGATTTCTTTCGCCGAGGACGCTCCGATGAAGCGCTGCACCTTTTCACGGGCCTGTTCGAAAGCATCGGTCGATCGGGCAGCCAGCGTGTGCGCGCCGCGATGGATGTTGGAGTTATCCTTCGAGTAATAGTTCGAGATCGAATCGATCACGCTCTGCGGCTTTTGAGTCGTCGCGGCGTTGTCGAGCCAGACCAGCGGTTTACCATGCACCTGCTGATGCAAGACCGGAAAGTCCTTGCGGATCGACGCCACATCAAAGGGACGGGCTCCGGTGGCTGGGGTCAACGCGTTGTTCCCTGAGAGCAATCGATGCAGAATCGATTGCTCGGGCGACTCGGCACACAGTCCCCCTTGTGAGCGACTGTTCGTGCTTCGCAGCTTCTCGACAAACGCCTTCAGCCCGTCATATTGACCAGCCTGTCCTGTTGCCGCTGAGCTTGATCCCTGAGGAACATCGGCAACGGACCAGGGAAACGTAATCTGCGATGGCAGAGTCGGCAGCGACATTGAAGGTAGTGCCATTCCTGGCAGTGAAGTGCCTGGAATCGGAGTTTGAAACGTTCCCGAATTAGGCGACGGCATCTCTGGCAGCGATGGCATCTGCGACGTCGGGGCGATCGTCGTGACCGATGCCATTGACGGGCTGCTCGGAACGTGCGGCATCGACTGACCTGCTCCAAAAGGTAATTCCGGAATGCCCGTGGGAGCGGACGGCGTGCCAGGGAGTTCGTTCAGCATCCGCGAGGCAATCTGCGCGATCAGGTCGGGTGTCACTTCGTTCATCGGCCGATCCAGTTTTTAGTGTGTCGCGTTCAAGCATGGGTTAGACTCAACGGTTTTCAGCTCGCGGGACGCCACAATGAAGTGGGAAGCTCTGTACCATCAAAGAGAGTCACTGACGCGTCGGACGGGACCGCTTACTTGGGAGTCGCTTTGCGGTGTTCGTAGTCGTGGTAGTAACCGACCTCGACATTTTCCAGCACGCCCAGGGCATCGTCCGTCAGCACGGCGCACGAGAAGTACAACGTCAACAAATATGACGCGACGCCCAAGCTGTCGAGGCCCATCAATCGAGCAGACAAGCTCGGCATGATCTCGCCAGGGATACCGGCCTGATGCAGACCCACGACTCCCTGATCTGCTTCGCCGACTCGAAGCAACAGAATGCTGGTCGTGCCGAACCATTGGTTCGACTGATAGCGGCTCTTCATTTCCAGCTTGTCGCAAGGAACCAGTGGCACGCCGCGCCACATGATGACAGGGGTTCCGAACAGATTCATCGTGACCGGTGGCACCCCGCGCCACGTGCATTCGCGTTCGAACGCCGCGATGGCTTTCGGGTGGGCCAGAAAGAATGCGGGCTTTTTCCAGACGAGGGCGAGCAACTCATCCAGATCGTCAGGTGTCGGGGCTCCATAGCGCGTGCTGATCCGCATTGCCGGATCAGCCGAATGGATCAACCCGAACTTCTTGCTGTTAATCAACTCCCATTCCTGACGCTCTTTGATCCCTTCAATCGTCAGCCGCATCTGCTCTTCAAGCTGATTGTAGGGACCGTTGTAGAGGTCAGAGACGCGAGTATGCACGCGGACGACTGTCTGTACGGCCGACATCGAATACTCGCGTGGATGGGCGGAATAGTCGACGAATGTCTCGGGGATTTCGACGTTCTCGGCAAAGCCTGACACCAGGTCGATATTGCGTTCGCCATAACGATTCACGGTCGAACGGAGTTCGATATGCTCGTCGATGGCCTTCTTGAAATCGGTCTTCAAGTTCGGCAGTTCCTTCAGAACCGCGTCCAGATCCTTCCGCGACAGCGTGAGCAACACGCACGGAGTGATCGTCCGAATGGTGACGTCTGACGGCTTATCGGAGACCACGTCGGCTTCGCCGAAGAATTCTCCTTCGGTCAGCAGGGCGATTCGCAGATCGGTCCCGTGAGCCCCCTTGCTGAGGACTTCAACCTGGCCCTGAGCGATCACGAAGAACTTGTTGCCGTCTTCGCCTTCGACAATCAGCTTATTACCGAGCGAGACTTCTTCGGTTTTGAATTTCGCTGCCATGCGAGCCGTCACCGAGGCAGGCAGCCCCGAGAACAGCGGCACACTGCGGAGAGACTCAGAAGCGAACGACAACACCCCTTTGGTGCTATCGATGCCGATCCGCTCGGCCTTCGTGAGTTCCACCTTGGTCCGGTTGACACGGTAGGTGCCGCCGTCGACCTGAACCCACGGCAGCAGGCTGAGCAGCCAGCGTGGCGTGATCGACATCATCTTCGGTGATGTCTTGGTCGTGTTTGCCAGATTCCGTGCGACCGATGTCGTCACACTGCGCTGCAACAAATTGTCCGACATAAAGCCCGATCCTTCATACCAAAAACAAATGAATCACCAATGACACCGGTAAATAATCAGATTCCCAAACCGTCTTCAAATCCCTTGTGACCACGATCGCGATAGTCGTGGTAATAGCCGACTTCGACATTTTCAAGCACCCCCAGCGCGTCGTCCGTCAGCACCGCGCACGAGAAGTACAACGTCAGCAGGTACGACGCGACACCCAAGCTGTCTAACCCCATTAGGCGAGCTGACAGACTCGGCATGATCTCGCCCGAGATCCCCATTTGATGCAGGCCCACGACACCCTGATCGGCTTCACCGACTCGCAGCAGCAGGATGCTGGTCGTGCCGAATGACAGGTTCGCCTGATAGCGGCTATTGATCTCCAGCTTGTCACACGGAACGAGCGGAACACCGCGCCACATGATGACTGGGGTTCCGAATAGATTCATCGTGACCGGCGGCACACCACGCCAAGTACATTCGCGTTCGAAGGCCGCGATGGCTTTCGGATGCGCCAGAAAGAAGGCGGGCTTCTTCCAAACGAGGGCGAGCAGTTCATCCAGGTCGTCAGGGGTCGGAGCGCCATACCGGGTGCTGATGCGCATTGCCGGATCGACCGAATGGATCAACCCGAACTTCTGGCTGTTAATCAGCTCCCATTCTTGACGCTCTTTGATCCCTTCAATCGTCAGCCGCATCTGCTCTTCAAGCTGATTGAAAGGGCCGTTGTAGAGATCTGAGACGCGCGTGTGAACGCGCACCACGGTCTGTACAGACGACAGGGAATATTCGCGCGGATGGGCCGAGTAATCGACGAACGTCTCGGGGATCTCAACGTTCTCGGCAAAGCCCGAAACCAGATCGATGTTGCGTTCGCCATAGCGGTTGACCGTCGAACGCAATTCCACGTGCTGGTCGATCGCGTTCTTGAAGTCGGTCTTCAGATTTGGCAGTTCCTTCAGAACGGCATCCAAATCTTTACGAGAGAGGGTCATTAACACGCAGGGAGTGATCGTCCGAATGGTGACATCAGACGGCTTGTCGGAAACCACATCCACTTCGCCGAAGAATTCCCCTTCGGTGAGCAAAGCGATTCGCAGATCCGTTCCGTGAGCCCCCTTGCTGAGGACTTCAACCTGGCCGTGGGCGATAATGAAGAACTCATTGCCCCCCTTCCCTTCGACAACCAGCTTGTTCCCCAGAGAGACTTCCTGGGTTGCGAATTTCTTCGCCATCCGATCAATCACCGGGCCCGGAAGGCCGGAAAACAGCGGGACGCTACGCAAAGATTCAGGTGGGAACGAAGCCACGCCATTCGCGAACTCGATCCCAATTCGTTCAGCCTTACTCAGCTCGACCTTTGTCCGGTTGACGCGATACGTCCCCCCTTCGACCTGGACCCACGGCAGTAGGCTGAGCAGCCAGCGAGGCGTGATCGACATCATCTTGGGCGATGTCTTCGTCGTATTCGCCAGGTTTCGTGCGACCGATGTCGTCACGCTGCGCTGCAACAAATTGTCCGGCATCTACAAAGTCCTTGAATGCTGAGCTGATCAAATGCGAACGTTATCGAGCCGCAGACCTATTCGTCACCGAGATCATAGTGATACGGATCTGGAACAAAGGGAAGTTCACGCGGCGGCTGTGGATCTGGAGTCGCCAGACCATCAAAGAGAGATGTCGACAGATACCGCTCCCCCGCATCGGGAAGCACGGTCACAATCGTCTTACCAGCGAACTCCGGCCGAGCCGCCAGTCGCAACGACGCCGCCATTGCGGCACCACAACTGATCCCGCAGGAAATGCCCTCTTCGAGCATCAGTCGACGGGCCATCGCCACAGACTCATCGTCGGTCACTGTCAACACTTCGTCGATGATGGACCGGTCGAGGACGCTGGGGATAAAACCAGCACCGATCCCCTGAATCTTGTGCTTACCCGGCGCACCACCGGATAGCACCGCACTACTGGCAGGTTCCACGGCAACCACGTGCAACTTGCGGCGTTTCTCATTTTTGAAGTACTGGCCGACACCTGTAATTGTCCCCCCCGTCCCCACGCCGCTGACGAAGACATCAACCTGACCGTCCGTGTCGCGGTCAATCTCGGGTGCCGTCGTCTGGAAGTGGATCTTCGGATTGGCGGGGTTGTCGAATTGGCGCGGCATGAACCAGCCTGCGTCACTCGCAATCGCTTCTGCTCGCGCGACCGCCCCCTTCATCCCTTCGGCACCGGGCGTCAGCACTAGTTCCGCGCCGAAACCCTTGAGCATCGATCGGCGCTCGATCGACATGGTGTCGGGCATGACCAGGCGCAAGCGATATCCGCGAGCTGCACAGGCATAGGCCAAGGCAATGCCGGTATTTCCGCTGGTGGCCTCAACAACGCTGATTCCCGGCCGCAAATGCCCCTGCTGTTCGGCATCCCAGACCATCGCCGCGCCGATTCGACACTTCACGCTATAGGCAGGGTTGCGACCTTCAATCTTCGCGAGGACTATCGCACCTAAACCAATTGTCAGCCTGTTGATGCGAACGAGTGGCGTGCGGCCGATCGACTCTAGATTGTCGCCAAAAACGGGCATCTTTTCCCTTTCCACAAGCAGTCGAGCTGTTCAAAGCCACATGCTGCGGATGCGCGTCCAAGTGCGTCTGTTCAACCACGGCAGCCGTCTAATTAACTATTACAATGTAAGTATTGTTTTCGGAAGAGAGGCTGTCAAGTCAACGGAACCTTGATTTTGTGCGAACAGAAAAGTCGCGACTCAGCGAAAGGATCTGTGCCTCGGCAAGCAACCTTTATTCACTCTTGCCGTCCGACTCCGGCTGGTCCGTGCTCGGCACCACTTCCATTTTTTCGACCTCCATCATCGATTCTTCGACAACGATCGGCGGAGCCATGACGGGCGGGCGCGGAATAGCGGGCCCTGCCATCGGAGCCGAGACTCCCACGAAAAACAAAGCTCCCATCAAAGGGAACACGAACATCAGCATGAAGGTGCATACCGATAGGACACCGCCCGTCCAGTCGGCGCGCGTCTCCCAGTGTTCGCGCTGCTCGGGAGTTGCTGCCTTGCCGAGTCCCGGCATCAGCGCTGTCACCAATAGACCGACGAGACCGAACGACAGAATCCAGAACCAGGGCCGATAACCTTTGCGCTGGGCCACCACAGCGGACACCAAACCGGGCCCTAAAATGATCAGGCTCCCGACGGCCATAGCGATAAAAATGATTCCAAAAAAGCTCATCGCCATCACGACTCTCCCACAGGGACATCTGCCGCAGTGATGGCATTCATCAAAGCTTGCACTGCGTCCCGCATCTCGCTCATGGTAATGAAATTGTGCTGACCATGGGGGATCTGCACGAATTGCTTTTCGATCCCCGTCGCGGAACGAGCGGGCGCGGCATTGAATAATCGTTGACCATGCTCGAACGCCACCACTTCGTCTGCGGTGCCATGAAACTGCAAGACGGGACATGTCACCCGCGCAATTCTCTCCACGGACGGATATCGATCGAGCAGAATGAATTGAAAGGGAAAGACGGGATAGTGCCACGTCACTGTTTCGGCCAACGAGGCGAACGTCGAATTGAGAATCAACGCCGCTGGAGGTGTTCCCGCCACTGAGAGATCAGACGCCAGCCTCGTTGCCATCGCCCCACCCATCGATTCGCCAAAGAGGACAACCCGATCGGGCGAGTAGTGCAGCTCATTCGTAGCAAACTTCCAGACTTGGCTGGCATCTCCCGCCAGTAGCGTTTCACTCGGCGAGCCCTTGTTGTCACCATAGCCGCGATAATCGAACAGAATCACATCGAAGCCGAGTTGAGTGAAGTCGCGGCAATCAGAGACGCGATCGGCTCGGCAGCCCGCATTCCCAGGAAAGTAAATCACCAGAAACTTCGCATCTGTATCTGCGACGGCGCGATATCGCCAGCCGTGCAGCATCAGTCCGTCTGCCGCCGGCAACTCGACATCTTCGACGGGCGGCGTGCTGCTAACCGCGTCGGCGAGCAATCGGCCGGTTTTCTTCGGCTGGTAAATGAAATCACGCTGATAGACACCCATGAAAACAAAAATCGCCACGTATGGGATGCCGATGTAGATCAACAGCGATCGGAAGTACCAGTATTTCCACGTGCGTCGTTTCGGTGCGGGCGACGGAGTCGAGTGGAGATCAGTCGACATAGGGAACATCCAGACGTGTCAGTGCAGTTCAGGGCGCCTGTCGAAACAGAACCTCGCCCTTACCGAGCGAGATTAGATCGCCATGATGAAGATCGAAGCTGGCCGTCAGAAGTGATTCATCGACTTTGAAACCGCGCGATCGCAGGTCACGCAGGATCACTCCAATAAACTGAGGCTGTAACGTCGCCGCGTATCGAAACGTGGGCAGCAACTGCGGCGGATTCGGACCGAAGAGACCGAGCGTTCCGCGGCGCATGCCAGCACCCGGGCGAACGCCGCAGTCTCCGAAGATCAGCACGGTCCCCGCGATCATGTTGAAGCCAACCATGTCACCGGCCGAACCGCCAATGGCCACCAGGCCGCGCCGCATGGTGTGGCCCACTTCGTCGCCTGCGTTGCCGTTCACCAGGATCATGCCGCCCGTCATGCCTCTGGTGGAACCTCGATAGCCGGTCCCGACCAGATTCGCCGCGTTCCCCTGCACATGAATCAGGCCGCCGTGCATTTCGGCACCCAGCCAATCTCGGACGTCCCCGGTCACATGAATCTCGCCGCCCCGCATCTGGCTCCCGACATGCCTGCCGCCCGCACCATGCAGATGGATCGAACCGCTGGCCATGTGGGCACCGATCCAATGGACACCGAACAGATTGCCCTCGAAATCAATGTTCTTGTCGGCGGCGTCCCCATGAACTTTGAACATCTCGGCCAGTGGCAGCTTGCGATTACCGTGAAAGATCTCGAACCGCTCGATCTCGCCCAGTGACTTATCGCAGGCCCAATCAGGAGTCAGCCCCTCGATTTCGACCGGGATCGTGGTATCGCCAAAGTAGGAAAGTCGCAGGGGCATAAGTGAGTCGGCTTGTCCAATTCAGTGGTATTTCGCAGCCGATGCTGCCAGCATTTGTGTAATTAGTGTATCCAACACCACCGACGCAGGCAGCGTCCGCGATGGAAAAGAAATGCGATGCGGGGCGATCATCCTGTGTGGAGGCAAATCCAGCCGCATGGGGCAGGACAAAGCCACGCTGCCGTTCGGCCCCGAATGCATGCTGCAACGAGTCGTCCGGCTGATCAGCGAGGTCATTCCCGCCGCAAATATTGTTGTTGTCGCCGCTGCTGAACAGACACTGCCTCCATTGCCGCCGGGTATCCGTGTCACTCACGATGAGCACCAGGATCGCGGGCCACTCGAAGGATTGGCAGCGGGCCTGCGTTGCTTGGGCGGTGAAGTCGACGCCGTCTACGTCACCAGTTGCGATGTCCCGTTGCTCGTACCGGCATTCGTGACCCAAATGTTTGCCGAGCTGGGCGACTACGAAATTGCCGTCCCCTGCGATCAAGAACGCCTTCATCCACTGGCGGCAGTTTATCGCTGCACGGTGTTGCCGCAGATTGAGCGACTGTTGCATCAGGATCAGTTGCGAGTCCGGCTGCTGTTCGACGCCGTTTGCACACGAAAAGTCGCCACCGAAGAATTGCGTACCGTCGACCCAACGCTGTCGACCTTGCTGAATCTGAATCATCCTGAGGACTATCGGGCGGCGCTCGAAACGAGCGGGGTTCGCTTGAGTTGATTGCGAACGGAAGGGGCATGAGTGAACCGCTGCTTTTAAGTAGCCTTCTCGCTCCGCCGAGAAGAAAGCCGATCAACGCCACGCCCTGATCGCCATCTTGCTCCGATGTTTCAGGGAGCGCGGATTCGCGGTCGGCTTTCTTCTCGCGGAGAGGCTGTCAGTTTTTTTTGCAGAATCGCGTGGAAAGTCACTTTCGCTCTTTTTGGCCTGGCGCTAGGATTCGCGCCATGACTGAGAACACTTGGCGGGCCCGCACCGCAACTCCAACCGCTTGGTGGTGGCGTTCGGCCCGACGGTGAAGGTGTAGCAAGGCTCAACACACTTGAAGATCGCCACCAGTCCTTGTGTGATCCCCTGGGCCTGGGCAATCTCCAGGGCCCGAGCCTCCTGGCGTTCCCTGCTACTGGGAAGAAAGATCAAGGGCCGCTGATGACGCTCCGCCAACTCCGCTGTGGCCGACTGAATCCGGTCCGTCAAGCTGGTCACATACGTCTTGAAGTCCTTCAGCAGGATGTGCTGGCAGGACAAGTAAGATCCCAACCCTCTCAAACTCGCCAGCCACCGGATCGTCCCTCGGAACCGAAGACGATCCCATCCGGAAAGAACGCCCTTGATTTCTGAGCCAAAACGCGAGAGAAACGTCGACATGGCGTGAGTCCTCTTTGGGAAAGTGTTGTCCGTTGCAAACACCACTCTACCAACAGGCCTCACGCTTCTTCATTGGGTTGCGGGCTTCGCCCGCGCTAGGTTTCATCCGTGTTCAATCCGTGGCTAAAGACTTCTTCATTCGGCCAATCACTCACCGTCAGAAGTCGCTCCTTGTGATGCCATCCTCGCATCAGTAAACTCCATTGCACGCACCACACATCTCTCAATCACATCTCGAGGTTTCATCATGCGGAAGAGTTCGCGATCGCTCACCGTTTGGCTGTGCCTCGTGGTTGCTCTGGTAATCGGTTCGACGACCTCGGTCTGGGCCCAAACCGACGAAGAAGTCGATGCGGCGCGTCTGAAGTCGCTCGATTTCATTCGGTCGCAACAGAAGTACGACGGCAGTTGGGAGTATCCCAGTCACGAACTGGGAATCACGGCGCTCTGTACGATGGCCCTGATTGAAAATGGGGTTCCGACTTACGATACGGCTGTCGACAAAGGGTATCGCTACGTTCGCAAGAACGCGCCGGAGCAGAAGAGCACCTACGATATCGCGCTGGGAATCCTGCTGTTGTCCCGAGTGGGTGACCGTCAGGATCGACCTGCGATCCGCGCGCTCGGAGCCAAGCTGCTGGCGGGGCAGACGACCTCGGGTGGCTGGAGCTATAGCTGTCCGAATGTCGACGCGTCGGTCTTGCAGGATCTGAAGCGGCTCGATCGCAAAGACGGACCCGGAGACAACAGCAACACTCAATTCGCCGTGCTCGGTCTCTGGATTGCTTCGCGTTATGGCGTTCCCATCGACGATGCCATGAAAGATGTCGGCGCCCGTTTCGTGAAGACCCAGAACGAAGATGGCGGCTGGGGATACACGATGAAAGACAAAGAGCCGACCCCATCCGGTCAGGCGATGACTCCGGCGGGCCTGTTCTGCCTGACCGTCGCCCGGGCAACGAAAATTCGAGCACAATTAAAAGGGCGATCTGCCGTGACCAGCAGCGGTGAAAAGGAAACGCTGCTGTCCGACCCGAAGTACGCCAAGGGACTGCTGCGAGTCGGATCCTATGCCAAAGAGATGGGCCCCGGTTCGGCTCGATACTTTATCTGGGCGATCGAACGGATCGGTGTCCTGTTGGGGCAGGAGCAATTCGAAGGTGGCGTCGACTGGTTCAAGCTGGGGGCCGACGCACTGATCAAATCTCAAAAGCCCGACGGATCATGGCCCAGTGACAAGCCTGAAAGCGCGCTGGCGGATACCTGTTTCGCTTCGCTCTTCTTGCGAAAGGCAAACCTCGGCAGTGACATTTCACGGTTACTGCAGGGAAAGCCTGAGAAGGCATTCTCGATCGCTAACCGTGCCGAGGTGCCGCGCGAAGACAATTTGCAGGACATTCTGAAGAGTGCCCAAGCTGGGGATATCGTCCGCGTTGATGGGAACGGTCCCTTCAAAACGAATCACGAGATATTTGACCAGGACATCACGATTCAGGCCGGCTTCGGCTACGAGCCGATTTTTGAGTATCAGGTTGGAATGTCTGCGGACGGCCAGCGGTACCGCCCCGATAAGCATCCGGAATCGCATCACATGTTCAAAGTGACAGCGGGGATCGTCACTCTGGAGGGACTGCGTCTGCAGATGGATCCGCCAGCGGGAGCTGCCAATGTTTCCTGGAAGGCTGTGCTGATCACTGGCGGTTCACTAAGAATGCTGAACTGTGCCGTTTCGGAATCAAATAAGAAGGGAATGGCTCCGATAACCCTTGCTGGCGAAGGTCAACTTGTCCTTCGCAATTGTCTCGTCGTCGGGGGGCGGACCGGCCTGGAAGTGATCGGCGCGGGCAAGCAAGAAGTCATCATCGAGAACACGGTGCTGTATTCGAATCCCTGCATCACGTTGGCGATCAGTCCTCAAACCAAGCAACCGCTTGATCTGGATCTCAATCTGTACCAGGCGGTGCTGCAGGGAACCGAAGCGATTGCCAGTCCCGGTCTGGTGGGTGACCTGCGGATTGAGAGTATCCTGACCACCTATCGATGCGATTCACTGGCTCTATCGCTGTTGTCATCGGCGACTGATAAGAAAGGGAGATCCTGGAAGGGGAGTGGCAACTGCTACAACTTGGCCAACTGGATTGGATCAGGCGGAAAGAAGATCGCGACCGTGACCGATCCGAAGTCGTTTGCAAAGTTCTGGGGTGATACGGATAAAGAGGGCACGAAGTTGTCGGCGGCGTTTGCTGCGGCTCGCAAGAACAGTTCGTTCTCGCACGGAGTGAACCCGCAGGACTGGGATCTTTCCGAGAAGTCTGAATTGGCACTGTTTGTGAAGCGGCCAGGGATTCACCCGACAACCGTGGGAACCGGCGAAGGCTTCAGTCGTTACCGCGAAGATTTCAATTACGGCCAATGGAAAAAGGGAGTGAACACGGCGGCAGTGGTGGCAGACGCCGCCAAGTAGAGCCTGGCGTCGCCAACTGGTGACCGGGTGTGCGGCTGTTTAGCAACTATGGATCTCGACATTCTTCTGGAAGATGGGCCTCTCATTGCCGTGAACAAGCCTGCCGGATTATTGACGCAGGGCGTCCCGCACGGGCATCCCGCACTGGAAGCCCAGGTCAAGCAGTATCTGAAACAGAAGTACTCCAAGCCGGGGAACGTCTATCTGGGAGTGCCGCATCGCCTGGATCGACCGGTCTCGGGGATTGTGGTGTTTGCTCGCAATTCCAAGGCTGCGGCGAGGCTGGCCGAACAGTTTCGTGAGCGGTCTGTTCGCAAGATTTATCTGGCAGTGACGGAAAGAGTCCCTGATCAACCGACAGGCCGACTGACGGACTGGCTGTTGAAAGATGCCGAGGCGGCACACGTGACCGTGGTGGAACCGGGGACCGAGGGGGCTCGGGAGGCAATCTTGGACTATCGCGTCTTAACGACGACGGCAGGCCGAGCGTTGGTCGAGGTCCACCTTCACACCGGTCGCATGCATCAGATTCGCGTCCAGTTGGCCTCGCGCGGCTGGCACATCGTGGGCGACCTGCAATACGGTGCCACGTTGGAAACCGAACAGGCCGCGACTTACGATCGACTGTCATCGCCAATCGCCTTGCATGCCTATCAACTGGCTCTGGCCCATCCGGTTCGTTACGACCCGCTTGAATTACACGCACCTCTCCCGAAGAATTGGGATCGCTTTGGGAATCTCGTCGACGGGCTGGCTGTCGCTCGATAATTCCCGTTGATGAATCGTTGAGAATTCAGACCACTACCCACTTTCGACCGCGCTGTGGTAAACTGTGGCAGCACTTTCCAATATCGATTCCGGCGCTCGTTCCCGCACGGCATCGATTCCAACATCGGGCCAATCACGAGATCTTCAACATGTCGATGGATGGTTATTCACCGGAAGAACAACGCAAGCGCAAGCTGGCTTCCGACTGCATGAAGAAGGCGACGGAAGCCATGCAGAAGGGCAGCTTTGATTATGCCAGCCAGATGGCGAGCACGGCCGTCAAGATGGTTCCCGATAATCTGCTGTTCAGACAGACGTTGCGTGGGTGTCAACGAAAGCTCTACAAGGACAATAAGTCTGGCGCGAGCATGGCGTTTTTGAAGATCAATAGCGCACGGTCCAAGGTGAAGAAAGCGCGCACGGCCAAGAACTGGGCCGAGATGGATACTGCTGCCGAAGAAGGTTTGATGATTAACCCCTGGGACGGCCATTTCAATGCCGACTTGGGTGAAGCGGCCAGGGAGCGAGGCTTTCTGGAGGTGTCTCAGTTCGCTTACGAGACCGCGACAGCTGCGGATAGTGCTCCAGAGAATAAGGACTTTCTGATCGGCCTCGCGACGGCTTACGAACTGCGTCGCGACTTCAGAAAAGCGGTCTCGACACTCTCAAAAGTCATGAAGCTGGACCCGCTTAATGGTGCCGTTCGCTCAAAAATGAACGCCTTGGGTGCCGATGAAGTGATCTTTAACGCGAACTACGGCGGTGCCGAGAACACGCAGGATGTTCGCACGGATCAGCCCAAGCAGGGCTACGAAGAATCGGTCAAAGGCGATGCCAAAATCGGCAGCGGCGAGATGCTTGCTCCCGGTGAAGACCGCGCAAACGATTTGCTGCGAGCCATCAAGAAAGATCCCGGCAACGTCGGCAACTACATCAAGCTGGCTGACCACTACAAACGCGAAGGGATGCTGGAGCAATCCGCCAGAACATTCAAGCAAGCGTTTGATGTTAGCGGTGACGCCAACATTCGTGAGCAGATGGAAGACGTCGAACTCGAAATGGTTCGCAAGAACGTGACGTTTGCCAAAGAGGCTGCCTCACGAAACCCGGACGATGCCGATGCCAAGAAGAATGCGTTTGATCTGCAGAAGGAACTGCGCGACCAGGAAATTGAAGTCTTCAGTCGGCGCGTCGAGCGTTATCCTGCCGACTTGAAGCTGAAACACGAACTGGCGATGCGGTTCATGGCGTCTGCCAAGCACGCCCAGGCCATTCCATTGCTGCAGCAGGCTTCCAAGGATAGCCGGTTGGAAGCGCAAGTGCTGGTTAGCCTCGGCAAGTGCTTCCTGGCCCAGAAACAAAATCAGTTGGCGACGCGACAATTCCAGAAAGCGGTCGAGAAGCTGAATTCCAACGACCAACCGGATGCCTTCAAGGATTGTCACTACCTGCTCGGGCGGTTGTCCGAGGCCAGCAAGGACCTGCAAGACGCGGAAAAGCATTACAGTGAAGTATTGGCTGTCGATTACAGCTACAAAGATGTCGCCGCCCGGCTGGAAGAAATCCAGAAGCAAATGGGCGGGGGCGAGAATATCGACATGGGGGAAATGTAGTCGTTGTTGCTGTATGTGTTTTATCTGTAATAGGTTACGGTGGAAATAATTGGCGGGGCGATGTCGACTCGCCAACACTGGCGTCACCGCCGAACAGCCGTTATACTTCTCGACCCGGCGCCGGAGAGCGGTTTGCGCTGGGATCTTATTGGACCGCTGAAATCTCGAAATTGTTTTGGTTAATTATCCATGCCGAACACTGACAGTGCCCGTCGTGCCTTGCGAAAAATGGAACGTCGTCGAGTTCGCAATCGTCATCAGCGCTCGGTGCTGCGTACGACGGTGAAGAAGGTTCGCGCGGCTGCGGCAGGGGTTCCTGCTGGTGCTAAGACGTTGGAAGATGCCAAGTCGGCCTTGATGCTGGCGATCAAGAAGCTGGATCAGTCGGCTGCAAAGCACTTGATTCACCCGAACAAGGCTGCTCGCGACAAGTCTCGCCTGACCAAGCTGATCAACAAGCTGTCAGCCCCTCCGGCACCAGCCGCCGAAGCACCAGCTAAGTAGTTTGATATTGAATTCACAAAGGCCAGCAGACATCTGCTGGCCTTTTTTCGTAGGTTCTCTCTGCCGCTGTGTCACGTCTGAGGTCGCAGAACTCGTTCCAGGCCAGACAGCAATTCTTCGACGTGATCTACCTCTCGTTCTGGCAACGCTTCGTTGCCGAATCGGACTTTATAGAACAGCGCAGAGATCTCCAAAGGACTGCCGCTGAAGCCGGCGCTCTGCAATCGCGACTGCAATGTCGCGGCTGTCTGGTTGGCGAATTCCTGCTGGGTCTGCGTTTCCCCGCGATGCAGGCTTAATGAGTCCATCAGTCTGGCGAAACGCTCGTAGAACTCGACCAATCGAATGCTTTGCCGGTCGGCTTCGACTCTGCTCCAACCCTTCCAGCGAGCAATTCGTTGCCAGGTCCGATGGACGAGCCATCCCATGCCGGCTAGCACCAGCAGCGTCCCGATTCCTCTCAAGCTGAACCAGCCCAGGGGATGAGTCAACGAACCAAAGAAGGAAGCCAGGCTTGTTTTGGGTGACTCCCACAATTCTTTGAGTGACTTCAGCAGCCCTCGCACCAACTCTCGAATGGGGCGGTAAATGATTTCCTCTTGCTTATCGAGCGAGATGTTGACGACATTTTCGGACCAGATGCCGACCAACTGGGATCGCATGTCTGTCCAGACCGAGCGATTCCCGGCCGCTGCTTCCACGATGGCTTGTCGTTCGTCGGCCGGCGTGGCGTCCAGCGTGACCCAGCCTTGCCTTTCAATCCAGGCTTCGCACCAGGCGTGGGCGTGCCGCTTTTGAAGGTGCAGAGTTTGTGTCGACTGGTCGTAGTTGCCCCCCTTGTATCCGCTGATCAGCCGAGTCGGAATGTCGACTGCTCGCAGCATCAGGGCCAGGGCCGACGCGAAATACTCGCAATGACCTTGCTTCCGATTGAACAGGAAATCTTCGATCGGATCGATCTTCTTGTCGTCGACCGACATGTTCAGGGTGTACGAGTATTCGCCCGAGTCTCGCAGGAATCTTTCGATAGAGCGCGCTTTGTCGAGTTCGCTCAGACGCATTCCTCGTCGCTTCTCTTCCCGTAGTACGATATCTTGCGCGAGCTTGGCCATCCGCTCCAGTCGAGGCGGCAGTTCTCGGTGGCGATCGATATATCCCAGTTGTGCGTATCGTTGGCGAAGGACTTCGTTAATCGGCTGTGTGGCGTTCATCTCAACCCCGGGCGGGGGAAGTTCAGAATAGACGACATAGCGAACGGCCCCATGTTTGTTGAAATCGGGGTGACGATAGATCAGGCCGGTTAATGCCTGGTAACTTCCTCGCGGATGCTCTTCCGGATCAACCAATCCCAGTGGGCTTCCCATTGCCAGCAGGACATCCGTGGACATGTCTTCCAGGCGGATTTCCTGGCGCACCAGAGATTTTCTTTCGGCCGGGATCAATCGAGACCCGCGCTGGATCGAGAGTGGTTCGACTTTCCAGCGGGGAGCCTCGTAAGTCGACAGCACGGCACCGCGAAAAAGTGGCTCTGCCAGTCCCAATCGCTCGGCGTAGTCCGTAGCCGAGATTGCTGCACGTAGCGGTGTCTTCAGCTTCACCTGCATCACCGGATCCAGGCTCTCTAGAATCGCTCCCATATCACCCAGTCGGATTTCCGCGGCAAACGCCGACTTCGAAACTCCGGGCACCGCAGAATCACTGCTTCCAAAGGCACTTGATCCGGGAATCCAGACTCGCGGAATCAAGATGAAAAAGAGCGCGCTGACAAGCAAGCTCATCGCACAATTGAAGGCGACTCCCGTCATGAAGGGGGTGGTGATCCAGGTCACTCCATCTTCAATCTGGACCGAATCCATCGAGATGCTGTTGCCAGACACCGATGGCCCCGTCGAGCTTCCTGTTGTCAGAGGAGCCAATTTGGGGGCGAACTGTGACGCGGAACGGTGGATCGAAAAAACCGACAGCGTCCATAAGGTGGCGAACACATAGACGATCGCACCAATGCCAAACCACACTGTTTCCTGACCACTGGCCAGAACCGATGCCACCGCCAGTTGCAGAATTCCCAGCGCGAGCAACAGCCAATAACGCCGATTTGTTTTTGGTTGGACCAGCACGATCCAAGTCAGATAAACCAGCAGGTGAGTCCCCGACAGCAGCCGTCCTTCAATGCTTTCGCTGAAGAATTCGCTGGTGGAACAGATCAGGGCCGCTAGTCCGCAGACGGCGGCGAAGGTATCGCTCATCCCTCGCTGTTTGACCCGATCCTGGCGAGTCTGCGACTCGGTCCACAGATAGCCGATCACAACGGCGGGCAGTGTCCCATAGGGGATCCAGCCCCCTTCAGCGGCACCCAGCAGACATCCCGTCAACGCAGTGACTGCATACATGCTGCGTTTAAAGACGATCTCCAGGTTCATTCGATCAACCTTCGGAAGCAGTCACCATGCCATTAGTCTGAGCATGAGTACCGTGAGGTGCTGTCGGTTGATCGTCATAAACCAGAACTTGGTCAAATTCCATTTCGGCCAGGCGCAAGCAGTCCACTCGTGGACTGTGAAGGTCCAGCGGAACGCTCATGGGGCGAGTCGTCATGACAATCACTTTTGTCGACCCGGAAAGGCGCTGGACCAGTTCGTTGACAAGGGAAATCGTTTCTCTCCCCGAGCCGGGTTGCAGGATGGCCAGACCGTCCAGGAGAGATTCCAGACTGGACGAAGTTCCCTGGCCTTGCCAGCGGAACGAGGTCGCGCCCGACGCCGACAATGTGAGGATGGCATCGCGACAGGCACGTCCGTGTTCGACGATCGCGGTCGCTGCAAAACTTAGCGCTTGCTCGATCAGTTCTGGATTACGGTCCTTGGGCAGATCGGGTTGCCACAGATCCAGGATTACCGCCAGGTTGAAGTCGCGATTCTGCTGATACTCGCGCAGGATCAATTCGCCCCGTCGAGCCGACGATCGCCAGTGAATGTCGCGCGGGTTATCGCCCGTGCGAAACTCACGCAACCGATGGAACTCGTCGTGAAAAACGCCCGAGTGGGGTTGGGGGCGAGCGACCAGTTCTGTGGCTCCCAGCCAGCGACGCCGGAACGCGGAACTCAGCCGACCGATCCGTGGGTAGACGAGAATTTCCGCAGAGTCAGAAAACAGTCGACTTCGCTCGACCAATCCCAGTGGAAACCGCGAAAATGTCAGCAGCGGCCCCAGTTGAAAACGGCCGCGACGCATGAGTCGCAACTGATAATGTCCGGCCTGCGATGAACGTGGTGCGACACGCGCGAACAGCACTGTTGCGGTCAACTCTTCGCGAACGTGGACGATCGTATCGCGAACCGACATGATCCAGATGGACATGAGTGGTCGAGTGTTCGACAGCGTCAATTCGACGGCGAACAATTCACCGACCATCGCCCGAGGGGGGGCCGTTCGCATCACTCGAGTCGCTTGCAGCATTCCAAACGTCATCCAGCCATTGATGATGAACGGCCCCGCCATCAAAGCAAAGACCAGCAGCAACATGTTCGACTTCGTCAGCATGGCCCCGGTGAAAAGAGCAAACATGATCGTCAGGTAGACGATCCCTTCCACAGGAACCACCATGCGGTGCTTGCCAAACCCGGGCGTGGCGAATGTCCCGCGGATGTGAGACCAAGCGGCGGCAGTTTGGACCAGGCCAGTAATGCCAATGGCCGTAATGACCGAGCGAACGACGAAATGCCCAAATGCGGTCAGATCCGAGGACCATTTGGGAACGCCCAGGTAGGCCGCCGAGATGGCGAAGGCCACTGCCAATGCCGGAACTCCGGCGTACCAGCGTTTTGGGTAAGAAGGTCTAGCCTCGACCGCGTTTGACATCCACGATCCTTCATCGTCTGGAAGATTCGCTATGAAGCACTGCAATTGTCAGTGCTTGAGCTGCGGATTTCAATTCGCACGCCAAAGACCAACCTGTTCCAGCCACCATCGCATGCGATCCATTGATTCTATCCAATCCGATTCATGAAAGACTTCATGGACGTGTAATGGCAACGAGACCAGTTCGGTTGCTGGCGAGCGGGTCTTCGTCAGCCAGGTCGACAAGACATCACCGTCGGTCGTTTCGTCCGCCATTCCTCGAAACGCCAGGATCGGTATCGCGACCTTCTCTGCGTCCCGATGCGCGTGCTGAATGGCCCGTTGCATCGCGAAAAACCAACTCGCGGTGACAGTGCGAACAATAAAAGGATCGTTTCGCCGCTCTTCGGCAAATCGTGGGTCGCGAGTCATGTTGCTCGGATCCAGGCCATTGCTGAAGCGTGTTCTGGGAAGGATCCCCACCAGCATTTGTCCCAACAATCGCTTCAGCGGATTGACCCGCAGTTTCAATCCCAACAGAGGCGACGTCAGCACCAGAGCCCCCGGATCGACAGCACTCGATTGGACGGCTCGGACGGCGACCAGCCCACCCATGCTGTGTCCAAACAGGACGGTCGCCGCCTTTTGCAGGTGAAAATGTTGCCAGACAAGTCCGAGATCGGCGGCATACTCATCGAAGTTTCCGACGTGGGTTCGAGTTCCCGCAGATCGCCCATGCCCCCGTAAATCACAGGCGATAACCCGGCATCCGCGGCTGACAAGCCACTCCGAAAAATGCTCGTACCGGCCTCCGTGTTCACCAAGCCCGTGGACGCAAAGGAATGTTGGAGCGGAGGTTATCGTTGCAGGACGGTGATCTCGGACGAACAGCCGCAGGCCACCAACCCCCTCAATCTCCGTAGAATCGAGTTGCATCGTGCGGAGATCCCTTCAATTCATCGCCTTCATGCAGCGAGGGGCAACTTTCGGTACGTGCCTGAGTCGTAAGATTTGTTATATCAATATATTACGTTTATTGATTCGCTGAATCCTCGTCGGATTGATCGCTTTGGGAACATCGTCAAAGGTTCGTTTGGCGACACCTGGTCTTAACTTGCTTCTGCGACGATTGTTGTGGCATGAGTCCGTAATAAACTCAAGCCTCGCCTGATGAAAGTGAAAGCATTCTCACCAGTTTCGCAGTGGTTTCCATGGTTTAAGGGCTATTCTTTCCAATTCGTGAACGAAGGTTTTTGGTGCCCGCGGGGTTCCTTTATGGCGGACAGATGGCGCTGGTCATTTCTTTGGTTTCGAAATCGGGGAACCATAGGTCGGTGGTGTCTGTCTGAACTGGATAGGGCTAACTGTTCTTGGGAAGCGTATCAGGCGGCAAGACTGCCATTTGCAACGATCTTTTTGAATGGATAGACTGTCGAGATCAGTTTCTGCGGCAAATGATGGTCTGTGATCAATAGGCTGAGAAAACAATCGCGGTCACGAACTGCGAGGAGTGCATCTTGAGCGCCAACCTTCGAGCCGATGAACCCGAAGTCTTCGAGATGGAGATCGAAAGCAGCAAACCGAATCGGACGCTGAGTCTGGCGTTCGGTGCGAGCATCGCGTTCCATGTGGTGTTGCTCAGTTCTCTCGCGTTGATCAAGTTTGCTGATCGGATCCAGGCGTTCACAACGGTTACCAGCGCTTTGGATGTTGATGAGGATCCGGCGAAGTACAAATTTGATTCGACGATCACGGATCAAATCGGCAGTGATAGCAGCGTCGATTCGTTCTCTTCATCGCAAGCCGCGGCCAATCAGCTTTCGAAAGATCCACAGCAGCGGATGGAAGAATCCATCGCGCAGAATCTGGATATCCAGAGCCCGGCGACCGAAAGCATGGTTCGGCCATCCAAGACGGATGTTCTGGCTTCCGTCGCCACAGCCGGTGCGACTGAACACCCGGGTGGAGTGGAAGGAGCTGTTGATCGGTTGGCTTGGGAAATTGCGAATACCCTGCGCGAGAAGAAGGCCCTGGTGGTCTGGTTGTTCGACGTTTCACCGTCGCTCTCTGCTCGCCGCATGGCAATCGCCGACCGCGTGGAGAACGTCTACAACCAATTGAATGCGTTGAATGTGACCGCCGACAAGGCGCTGAAGAGTGCCGTCGCCGTCTATGGCGAGCGAACGAATATCCTCAGCAAAGATCCGATCGATGATCCCACGGATCTGGTGCGTCAAGTTCGCGGCATCAAGTCCGAAGCCTCCGGCAACGAAAACACCTTCTCTGCCGTGACACAAGTCGCCAAGCATTTCCAGAAGTATCGTACGGAAATGCACCGCGAAATCATGATCATCATCGTCACTGATGAAGCGGGTTCGGACGCGCCGCAATTCCTGGAAACGGCGATCGCTTCGACCAAGAAGTACGGGATGCGTTGTTACTGCGTGGGCGATGCTGCTCCATTCGGACGTGAGATGGTCGAAGCCCCATTCACGATGGAAAGTGGCGAAACGGTCATCGGCGTCATGCAACGCGGGCCGGAAACACTCTATCCCGAAGCCTTGCGACTCGCGTTCTGGGGAACGAACGATTACGACCTGCAAAACATGTCGTCCGGGTTCGGGCCGTATGCATTGACGCGTCTGTGTGCCGAAACAAACGGTTTGTATCTGGTCGCGAACGATTCCCGCGGGAAGACATTCGATCCGCAAGTGATGCGCAACTACGCGCCGGACTATCGCCCGATTCCGATGATCGATTCGGACTTCGCCAAGAACAAGGCCAAGAGCACCTTGCGCGATGTCGCTCGGTTGCTGAAGGTTGAAAACGTTCCGCTGCCTCGCCTGGACTTTCCTGCGGAAAACGACACGATTCTGCGACAGGCCATCACGGATGCCCAACGTCCCGCCGCCGAATTCGAATACAAGATCAACGGTCTCAAGACTCTACTGGAACCCGGTGAAAAGGATCGAGCCAAGATCAAGGAAGCTCGCTTGCGAGCCGGTTTCGATCTGGCGATGGGGCGCGTGCTGGCGCTTCAAGCTCGTAGCTTTGGCTACAACATGATGCTGGCCGAAATGAAAAGCAGCCCGCGTAAGTTCGACAAGGCTGGCAACAACCAATGGAAGCTGGTTCCTTCTCGAGATATCAATTCGGGAGCTACGACTAAGAAACTGGCAAATCGGGCTTCAGAATATCTGAAGCGCGTCGTTGACGAGCATCCGAATACGCCGTGGCAGATGCTGGCCGAACGTGAATTGGGAACCCCCATGGGCTGGGACTGGAAAGAATCGAACTACACCCCCAGTACCGGCATGGCCGGGGGCAATCAGAAGCAGGGTCCAAAGTTCATCGAAGTGGAAGATCCCGTCACCAAAAAGAAGAAGAAAGTGATGGTCAACAACGAACCGCAACGACGTGACATCTGAAGAACGCCGAGGATGGACCTTCGGTCTGCCGAATATGATGACCTGATAGATGTGCTGCACCCCTTGCCAGATGATCTTGCAAGGGGTTTTTCGTAGCATGGATCTGATGAACTCGAGCTGGTTTGAAGTCAGAATTTTTCAGCCTTCGGCCTTCAGCCTTCGGCCTCCAGCGTTCGGGTGCTGTCCTGCGGAGATCGGTGAACATGTTCAAGATCAATCGTGACAGTTTGACCACAATGACCATCTCTGTGCTCCTGCACGTCGTCATTCTCTTCGCTCTCTCGTTCCTTGTCTTTGAAGGCCCGCTCGCACATCTGCAGATGGTGCTGGATACGGTGTTCGATGCCGAAGAGCGCCCTCCGGAAGAGTTCGCGAAGGATGTCGAAGAATCGACAGTCGCGACCGAGACGGTCAACTTTGTCACGGGTGCCACGGCCGTGGGGATGAGTGCCGGGACGAGTGGCGGGGGCGGCAACGGCGGAATCGCTGTTGCTCAACAAAGAATTGAACAGGCGGAAAGTCTGCGTGTGGCGGAAGTCCGAGTGAACATGGGGGCGATGAATGTTCCCGGGTTCAATGTCATCGGTAAGGATTTGGGGACAGGACAGGTAACCGGAGAAACCGGTCGCGTCGTGGAGGGGTACGGAGCCGCGTTAGGACAGATCACTCAGGAACTTGTCCGCCTGATGCGGGAGTCCCGGGTCCATGTGGTCTGGCTGTTCGATGAATCGGACAGCATGACCGATGATCAGAAAGAGATCCGCGAGCGATTCTATAAGGTTTACGAAGAGTTAGGGTTGGTCCAAAAGCATGATTCGAAACTGAAGACCTCGGACGAAGTTCTGCTGACTTCAGTCATGAGTTTTGGCAAAGGGATCACCGAGCAAACGCAGAAACCGACCGCGAATGCAGACGACATCAAAGCGGCGATCGATAAGATCAAGGTGGACGAGTCGGGCTTGGAGAACACCTGTGCGGCCATCACGTCTGCTGTCGGCAAATACGGGACCTCTGCAATTCGGCAGAAGCGAAAGCTGATCGTGATCGTCGTCTCTGACGAATCCGGCGACGATGGCGAGCATGTTGAGGAGGCGATTCAACGCTGCAAATCCGCGGATGCCCCGGTGTATATCATGGGCCGCTATTCCGTATTCGGTTATCCCTATGCTCGCCTGAAATGGGTCGATCCCAAGTATGGTTTGACGCACTGGCTGCAGATCAATCGCGGCCCGGAAACAGCGTTTCCTGAATGTCTGCAGTTCGACGGACTGCATGGTCGCTGGGATGTGTTCTCGAGTGGGGTTGGCCCTTATGAGCAGGTGCGCATCGCGAAACAGACGGGTGGCATCTTTTTCATGCTGCCGGGTAAAGAAGACAATCTGGCGGGTGCCGGATCGCTGGAAGCGCGCAAGTTTGAAATGCTGGATATGAAAGAGTACCTGCCGGACATCAGTTCTCGCATGGAGTATGCCAAGGAGCGTGACGCCAGCAAATTCCGCGATGCCCAGTGGCGTGTGATTGTCACGTTGAATCCGCATAAAGACGAGAAGCTGAACATGCGGGAGCATCGTTACAGCCTTGATCCAAATCAATTTGCGACGGAGGGCAAAGAGACTTTTGATCGAGCATTGCGAGCGATGGGAATGCTGAATGAAGCGGTTCAATTGCTGGATTCGGTCAAGAAATTGCGAGACAAAGAGCCCGCAGAACGGTGGCGCGCCAACTACGATCTGATGCATGCCCAGTGTCTGGCCTATCGCGTTCGCCTGTTCCAGTTGTTGCTGTCGCTGGACGCTCATCAGAAGAACAAACCTGTTCCGAAAGATCCCAAGAACAACTATTGGGACATCCGCCGCGTGAAGGAAATGCTTGAGCCCGACAAGGAACAAGTCAGGCAGACGAAGGTCGATATGGCAGAGCTGAAGAAACAGAACGAAGTCGCGATGGCCGAGTTTAAGGACGTGATCCAGCGTCATCCAGGCACCCCTTGGGCTCGTCGCGCCGAATGGGAGTTGACCAGTGGATTTGGGATGAAGTTTGGCGAAGCCAACTGGGATCCACGATACGATAAACTCGACATCAAGATGCCGAAGCAGTGATGCTTTCCATTCGACTTCGCCGAACATCCGCGGACGACCGCTCATGATCTCTAATATCGAGAAACGACAGAAAAAACAGTTGGAGGCGGCCGAGGGTTTTCTGTCCTTGGGTATGCCCGACCACGCTCTGGACGCCCTGAAGCAAGTTTCCGATTTCGGATCGGCCGAGTTCTATTGCCACTTGCTGCGTGGCGATGCCTGGCGAGCGAAGCTCGAGTACGAACAGGCGCTAGATTGTTTTCTGCAAGCACATGAACTGAAGCCGCAGAGCTTGGATGCTCTGATGGGCATGGCCTGGTGCTACAAGCGAACCGACCGCGTTGCCCTGTCGGTCGAATGCATGCGGACGGCCTATCAGGATCACGCGACAGAGTCGATTGTGTTGTACAACATGGCGTGTTACCTGGCTCTCGATGGAAATCGCGAACAGGCACTGTCGTGGCTGGGTCGGGCTTTGCGAATGGACAAAACCCTGTGCAAGCTGGTTCCTGCCGAGACCGACTTTGATTCGCTCAAACAGGATCCCGACTTCCAGCACCTGTTGGAATTGCTGTCGGAAGAGTAAGCTGATCCGCGATTCCGGGAGCGATCAAATTTCCCGATCACAATTGCGTCGATCCGGTATGCCGTCGCGTCATCCGCGGGAGAGGTCCGCATGGCAGAGATAATGCAGTTTGGGTCGTTTTGCCTGCTGGCGGAGTATAGTCCCTATCGCGGCAATCCCTGGCTATTGCATGCGCTGGAAGGGGGCTCGACCCTGTTGGCGCTCGCCTATTCCGCCTTCTGGTTCTGGATGCTGTGGCACTGCATGCGGACAGAACCCGATCGGCAATACTGGATGTGGCTGATGATCTTTGTGCCGGGTATCGGCGCGGTCGTTTATTTTGTCACGCGATATCTTCCCTCCGCAGACTATCGAGCTCCCGCCTATTTCAAACGCTGGACCCGCGGGCGCGAGCTGTCTCGCTTGGAGACGGCGGCGGTTCAGATCGGCAATCCGTACCAGTTCACTCAATGGGGCGACGCACTCCGGGATGCCGGAATGTTGGAGGAAGCGAAAAATGCCTACTCCAAAGCACTCGCCAAGGAGCCGCAAAATCTGCAGGCGTTGTGGGGAGCAGCTCAAGTCGCCGCGGTTCAAAAACGCTATGCCGATGTCTGCCAGTTGACGCGGCAGATCCTCGACAAAGATCCTCAGTACAAATTTGGTGACGTGTCACTGGCCTATGGCAAAGCGAAGTTGGAACTGGGGGAGACTGCCGAGGCCACCAGTCACTTCGAGCAGCATGTCCGGCGCTGGCGTCATCCCGAGGCCGTCTATTTGCTGGCCGATCTGCATGCTCAGCAAGGAAACACCCAGGTCGCACGCGAACATCTGCAAGCGTTACTGCACGACATCAACGGTAGCCCGGCCGCGATCGCTCGGCGCTATGGTCGTTGGAAGAGCAGGGCTCGGCAGTTGCTGCGGAAGCTGTGACGAGCGGTTGCTAAAAACGACGAGAAACGGGCAACGCGGTGAAGCATTATTTGATGGGCCCGTTTGGTTCGATATTTTCACAGTCTGCATTCCAGACATGGTGCTTTGGCCTCTGTCTTCAGGCCCAAGGGGCCGGACCTTTTCCCAGCCAGGGCCCTTCGGCCCTGGGACAGAATCACAAATAGTCGTTTTCGAAGGCCTGAGGCCCATTAATCCCGAGCATCATCTCTCTAGGAAGTACGCGCTCCATTCGTGGCGCCGAATACCAAGATTGTGGTCTCGGCGACGCACCTGAAATGACCGGCCCTACAGGCCTCCGGACCGACTTATGGGTGGTCTAAATTCCAGGGCCGAAGGGCCCTGGCTGGGTAAAGTTCCGGCCCCTTGGGCCTGAAGACACCGGCCCCGGCCATGATTCAGGTCACCGATGGTAGGATACGAAATAGGACTGATGGGACAGATGAGGCGTATGGGTTCAGACTGCGAAAGGTGAGTGTCGGGCCTTTCTGGCGGTGGCGAGTCGACGTATCCTAGATGCCGACATTCCTCCGGAACTCCTAAGGTTTGACCACATGTCGTTCGATTTCTCGCGTCGCGATTTTCTTGGTGCTTCTGCTGCCGTCCTGGCGGGGGCTTCTGTGTCGGTTGCTCAAGAGTCGAAGCCGGTTGCCTCGAAGTCGGATCCGTTTCGCCATTGCTTGAACACGAGCACGATTCGCGAATGTTCTTATCAAGGAAAAAAGGTCGACATCCTGGCGGACATCGATGTCGCTTCGAAAGCAGGCTATACGGGGATCGAGCCTTGGATCAATGAGCTGGACCAGTACACCAAGACCGGCAGCTCGTTGACGGATCTGCGCAAGCGTATCTCCGACGCGGGGCTGACGGTCGAGAGCGCGATTGGATTCGCGGCGTTCCTTCATGAAGATGAAGCAGAGCGAAAGAAGGGTCTCGAAGAAGCCAAGCGATGCATGGGGCTGGTCCACGACATTGGCGGCACGCGTCTGGCCGCTCCGCCGGTAGGGGTGACCGATAAGACGGGGCTGGATCTCTTCAAGTTGGCTGATCGATACCACGCATTGTGCGAAGTAGCACAAGTGGAAGGAGTGCTGCCTCAGTTGGAATTGTGGGGCTTCTCCAAGACATTGTCGCGGCTGGGTGAAGTCGCCTTCGTCGGGATCGAGGCCGCTCATCCTCAGGCCTGCTTCCTGCTGGATATCTATCACATCTACAAAGGTGGGTCAGACTTTGAAGGTCTGGCCATGTTCGCTGGCGGCCGGATGCACAACTTCCATGTGAATGACTATCCGGGTGAACCTCCACGAGCCACGATCAACGATGCACAGCGAGTCTATCCCGGCGATGGTGTTGCTCCGCTGGACAAGATCTTCCGCACGCTACGCGATGTCGGCTATCACGGCGTTCTGTCGCTGGAGTTGTTCAACCGCGAGTACTGGAAGCAAGACGCATTGGAAGTCGCCAAGACCGGTTTGGAAAAGACGAAGGCGGCTGTCGCTCGCGCGTTGGCGTAAGTGACGCAGCAGATACCGTCGTGTTGCGGCCAGGTGCTGAAGCATCTCGACGTGGCACAACTGCACGTGGCAAATCAACTGACGCGGGCAGAATGCATGACGTGGTTGGAAGCAGCGGCCTCAGCGACTGATCCGCAAGTGTGGACGAGCTTCCTGTAGTTTTCTCACGCCGACATCCGTGACGTGCTGGCAGCCGTCCAGGCGCAGCTTAGTCAATTTCGGAAAGCCCTGAAGCTCCTTGAGCCCATCATCCGAAATGGCAGTCTGACAAAGGTCGAGCAATTGCAGGTCTCTTAAAGTCTTGAGTTCCTTCATGCTGGCATCCGTGATTTTCGTTGCCCCCAGATGTAGGGTTGTCAATTCATTCAACTTGACGACTTCCTTGACGCCTGCGTCAGTGATGTTTCGATTGTCGAGGGCAAGCGTTTTCAGATGCTTCAACGACAGAAGATCCGCGATACAGGCATCGGTAACTTGGGTTCCACCGAGGTAGAGTATCGTCAGCTTTGGAAGCCTTGCGATCGCTTTCAATCCCACATCGGTGACCTGTCCTGAGAGCGCTAATTCATTCAATTCCTTCAGTCCGTCGATTCGAAGAGCGCCGATATCCCTGAATTGCACTCCACCGATGTACAGCGTCTTCAACTGAGTCAGGTTCTCGATCCCCTGTACCGCCTCGTCCGAAATCTGTTCACAGTTCATGCAACCTAGGTACGTCAGATTCCGGAGTTTCATGAGTTCCTGAACGCCAGCATCTGTGACAAGTGGACACTTGTAGAGATCGACCTCTGTCAAAGCCTCAGATTTGGTGATTTCTCTCAGGCATAAATCCGTGATTTGCAAGCCGGACAAATGCAGTCGGGTAAGGTGTGGAACATGGCTGAGGAAGTGAGCGGACTTATCGCCGAACCGACTTCCGTTGCCGAACTTGATTCCAACGACGGGATATCCCGGCAGCGCGTCATTTCTCGTCACCTGGCCGCCAAGCAATTCAATCTTAGCGACTGCTTTGGACTCTTCTGTGCTGTCTTCTGCACGAACGATCCCCACCATCGAAATGATAAGAATAGCCAAGAGGCGAAAGGACATCAGCGGCTTCTCCTGAAGATAGCTCATATTTAGAGGCCGTGACTGGTGTGATAAAGACATTTTGACATACTACCGGTGGGCCAGTTGCCTCGCAATTGCAATGTCGGGTGCAGTCGCAAATCGGTGGTCATGAGGGGATAGGAAAAGGGCGAGCGATTCGGATTGGAGTCAACATTCCGCCGCGGGGGCTCGTCCCACCTTCGCAGGCGCAACTGCTCGATGATGCCATCAAGCTCACCAAGGCCAAGCATGAACTCTTGATTCTGGAAGGTCAGGGGCACGGCTTCGGCGGCGAGTCGCAGAAAAAGGCCGCAGATGCAATGTGGGGTTATCCTGGATAAGCACCTCAAGGCGAAAAAGTAACCGTTATCAGCAAAAGGCACTCACACATCCAAGACAATCGCGCAAGCGATTAAATAAATCTACAGCAATACCAGAGTCGTCCCTTTGTTGATGAACGCTGCGAGACTTAGCGGCTTCCAAGGAACTCATGTGGAACAGGGCAGCGGTGTGAGTTGGAATCCGAGTTGAAGAGCTCGTTTTTCGAGTGATCGGCGTATTCGTGTCTGGTACATCTGTTCGTAGGCCTCCTGACCAAGATC